>NZ_JARHTQ010000006.1 GCF_029223525.1 Streptantibioticus ferralitis
ATCAACATATCTGGCGTTGACTTTTGGCACGCTGTTGAGTTCTCAAGGAACGGAAGCTTCCTTCGAGACCGTTTCACCGGCCCCTCCGGGCTTTCCCTTCGGTTTCTCCAGCTTATCAGATCTTTTCAGACCCGATTCCCGCTGGCGGGATTCCTGCTTTGCGTTCCGGCCTTTCGGCTTTCGCGCTCTCCGACTTTAGCAGAAGCTTTCCGCCGGATTTCCCACTCCGTCAACCCGGCGCTCACTGGACACACGTGTCCGCGGCACTCGTCGAGGCGGAGACGACAACGTACTGGAGCCCCGTACCGGAAGCAAATCACCCGCCAGGCCGGGTGCTCCGGAGCTACGAGGCCCTGACGGCTCGGGCGGTGGGCCGGGCTACCGCCAATGGTCTAAACCGGTTGGCCATGACGTTAGGCTGCTCTAGCGGTAACGCCGTCCGGATACAGGATGGGGCGGCGCCTCTGAACTCCGCACATAGGAGGCTTCCCATGACGACTGTGACGTCCCCCATCGCTGGACGCGCCATCGGGCTCGCTGCGGTTCCCGACCCGGTCTTCTCCGGCGCGATGGTGGGCCCTGGGACCGCGATCGATCCGGTTCGTGAGCCGTCGGAGGCTGTCTCACCGGTCGACGGGGTCATCGTCTCGCTTCACCCGCACGCGTTCGTCGTCGTGGACGAACACGGGCACGGCGTGCTGACGCATCTGGGCATTGACACCGTTCAGCTCAACGGCCAGGGCTTCGAGCTTCTCGTCAATAAGGGCGACAGTGTTAAGCGTGGACAGGCGATCGTGCGCTGGAACCCGGCCCAGGTCGAGGAGGCCGGTAAGTCCCCGGTCTGCCCGATCGTGGCGTTGGAGGCCACTGCCGATGCGCTGACTGGTGTGGCGGAGGACGGCGACATCACCGTTGGGCAGACGATCTTCCTCTGGAGCTGACCGGCTCCCCTGTTGCGCGGCGGCGGAACCCACGACGCCGACGAACGAAGCCGACAGAAGAATCAGGCGCAACACAACCGCGGCGGTGCCACCGCCGCACCGACGGAGACGGGTGAGATGGAGACAACGCTGCGAGGCGTCGGTGTGAGCCACGGTGTGGCGATCGGCGAGGTACGGCACATGGGTACCGCGGTCCTCGAACCGCCGGCGAAGCAGATCCCCACGGATGAGGCCCCCCGTGAGCAGGGCCGGGCGCGGCAGGCGGTGGAGGCCGTGGCCGCCGATCTGATCGCGCGCGGCAACCTGGCCGGCGGTGAGGCCCAGGCGGTGCTGGAGGCCCAGGCGATGATGGCCCAGGACCCCGAGTTGATGTCCGACGTCGAGCGTCGGATCGCCGTGGGCAGCACCGCGGAGCGTGCCGTCTATGACGCCTTCGCCGCGTACCGGGCGCTGCTGGCCGGAGCCGGGGAGTACCTGGCGGGCCGGGTCGCCGACCTGGACGACGTGCGCAACCGCATCGTGGCCCGGCTGTTGGGCGTGCCGATGCCGGGTGTGCCGGACAGCGACGAGCCGTATGTGCTGATCGCGCGGGATCTCGCCCCGGCGGACACCGCGCTGCTCGACCCGGCTCTGGTGCTCGGATTCGTCACCGAGGAGGGCGGTCCGACCAGCCACAGTGCGATCCTCGCCCGGGCGATGGGCGTGCCTGCCGTCGTCGCGCTGCCGGGTGCGAGTGAGTTGGCCGAGAGCACCGTGGTCGCCGTGGACGGCAGCACGGGTGAGGTCTTCGTCAACCCGAGCGCCGACAAGCGCGCGGAGTTGGAGGCTGCCGCCGCCGAGCGCAAGGCCGCGCTGGCCGCGGCGGTCGGTCCCGGCGCCACGTCGGACGGGCACAAGGTGCCGCTGCTCGCCAACGTCGGCGGTCCGGCCGACGTCGCGGCGGCGGTGGAGGCCGGTGCCGAGGGCGTGGGCCTGTTCCGTACCGAGTTCCTCTTCCTGGACGACAGCAAGAAGGCGCCCTCGGAGGACAAGCAGGTCGAGGCCTACCGCAAGGTGCTTGAGGCCTTCCCGCAGGGCCGCGTCGTGGTGCGGGTGCTGGACGCGGGCGCGGACAAGCCGCTGGAGTTCCTGACTCCGGCGGACGAGCCCAACCCGGCGCTGGGCGTTCGGGGTCTGCGGACGCTGCTGGACCACCCCGAGGTGCTGCGGACCCAGTTGCGGGCGCTGGCCACGGCCGCGTCCGGACTGCCGGTCTACCTTGAGGTCATGGCCCCGATGGTGGCCGACCGTGCCGATGCCAAGGCGTTCGCCGAGGCGTGCCGCGAGGCCGGGCTGCAGGCGAAGTTCGGTGCGATGGTCGAGATCCCGTCGGCAGCGCTGCGGGCGCGGTCCATCCTGCAGGAGGTCGAGTTCCTGTCGCTGGGCACCAACGACCTGGCTCAGTACACCTTCGCCGCTGACCGCCAGGTCGGCGCGGTGTCGCGGCTGCAGGATCCGTGGCAGCCCGCGTTGCTCGACCTGGTGGCCCTGGCCGCGGAGTCCGCGAAGGCCGAGGGCAAGAGCTGTGGTGTGTGTGGTGAGGCGGCCTCCGATCCGCTGTTGGCCTGTGTGCTGACCGGTCTTGGTGTGACCAGCTTGTCCATGGGCGCCGCGGCCATCCCGTATGTGCGTGCGACGTTGGCCAAGTACACGCTCGCGCAGTGTGAGCGCGCGGCCGCCGCCGCTCGGGCGACGGATTCGGCCGAGGAGGCGCGGCTTGCCGCGCAGGCGGTGCTGTCCGGCGAGTGACTCCGGCTCCGGGCGACGAGGAGTCGCTCGGGCATCCGCTGTGTTCTGGGGCGTCCTGTCATCACGGCAGGGCGCCCCACACTTGTGGCATGTCAGGTGTCGGTCGACGGCGGCGCGAGTTCCGTGCCCGCGCAGTAGGACACACCTGGTTCCGGCGGCACGGGTTCGCCGGTTTCGGCGTCCGTGCAGTAGGCGTTGAAGACCTCGGCCTCCGTGAGGGGGTGCAGCCAGCCGTCGCGCAGGCTCCAGCCGCGTACCCGGTCGGGCTCGGTGGGTGTGCCGCGTCCGGTGCGCAGCACCACGCCGCCGGGGCTGCCGGTGGCGATGCCCGCGGCGAGTACGGTGCAGAAGATCAGGGCGTCGGCCTCGGCGAGCTGGACCGTGCCGTCGTCGGCGCATCGCACGTGCAACACCCCGGCGAGCGGGGGGCTTTCGAGTGCTTCCAGTCCGCTGACCGGCACCACGGGCACGCTGCAGACGAGGTGGTGCCTGCCGCTGCCCACCGTTTCGAGCAGGCGGGTCAGCGCTTCGGACGCCCGGTCGAATGCCGCGTTGGGGCCACCGGCGCCGGCGCGGGTGTCGCCACAACCGGTCGACCTGGCGAGGATCTCGGTGGCGTACTCCCAGGTGGCGCGCCGGTCGGCGGCGCCGATGAGCTGAGTGACGAGATGGTCGACCGGTTGCCCCTGGTAGGGGACCGTGACGCCGCCCGCCGCCACCTCCGCGGTGTACCGGGAGCGGGTCGTGGCGGCGTCCGGGTCCTGCCCGGTCTCGGCGCAGTAGGCGGCGTATTCGTCAGGGTCGAACAGGACGACGCTGATGTGGATGCCCTGTGCGGCGAGTGAGCGCAGCAGGCCCTGCATCTGCCGCAGGTACTGGGCGTGGTCGTGGAAGGCGAAGGTGGAGTAGGACCGCATCGCGCTGAAGTCCTCGCGGTCCGCCAACAACGCCACGGTGCTGGGCACTTCGCGACGCAGCGCACGGCGGGTAACGCGCCGCGAAGTGCTGAGGTTGTCAGTGTGAGACATGGTTCCCCCTCCGTGCGGCTACCCCCGTAGCCACAGCAGCACGGCTGTGTAGGCCCGCCGACCGGTCACGGTCTTCGAACCCTTACTCACTCACCGTAACCTACGGCAGTGACAACACGCGAGAACACCCGGAGTCGGCTCAATTGCCGGGCCGTCGGGCCGCGCCCAACTCCTCGTAGATGCGCAGCAGTTCGAGGTTGTCGACGGATCCGGGGTTGACCGCCTGCTCCAGCGGGGTGCCCTGCAGCAGCCGCTTGACCGGCACCTCGATGCGCTTGCCGGTGAGGGTGTGCGGGATGCCGGGTACGGCGATGACCTCGTCGGGGACGTGCCGCGGGGAGAGTTCCGCGCGGATCGCCTGCTTGATGCGGTCCCGTAGCGCGTCGTCGAGCCGGGCTCCTTCCGCGAGCACGATGAACAGCGGCATCCAGTACCCGCCGTCGGCCTGTTCGACGCCGATGACCAGGGATTCGCGGATCTCGGGGAGGCGTTCGACGACTTCGTAGATGTCGGCCGACCCCATGCGCACGCCTTGGCGGTTGAGGGTGGAGTCGGAGCGGCCGTGGATGATGACGGTGCCGCGTGAGGTGATGGTGATCCAGTCGCCGTGCCGCCAGACGCCGGGGTACATCTCGAAGTAGCTCTCGCGGTACCGGGTGCCGTCCGGGTCGTTCCAGAAGCGGACCGGCATCGACGGCATCGGGCCCACGACGACGAGTTCGCCGACCTCGTCGGTGACCGGCTTGCCGTCCGGATCCCAGGCCTGCAGGTCGGTGCCGAGGCAGGGGCCCTGCAGCTCGCCGATGTACACCGGCAGGGTGGGGATGCCGCCCGCGAAGCAGCTGCACACATCGGTGCCGCCGCTGACCGAGGCGAGCCAGACGTCCTCCTTGACCGCGTCGTGCACCCAGCGGAAGCCGTCCGGCGGCAGCGGCGACCCGGTGGTGGCGACGCACCGGACGGCGGACAGGTCGTAGTCGCGCGCGGGGTGCACACCGGCCTTGCGGCAGGCCATGACGTAGGCGGCCGAGGTGCCGAAGACGGTGGCGCCGGTGCGCTCGGCGACCCGCCACTGGGCGCCGGTGTCGGGATGGCCGGGGCTGCCGTCGTACAGGATGATCGTGGCACCCGCGAGCAGCCCGCCGACCAGGAAGTTCCACATCATCCAGCCGGTGGAGGTGTACCAGAAGAAGCGGTCGCCGGGACCGAGGTCCATGTGCAGCCCGGTCTGCTTGAGGTGCTCGACGAGGATGCCGCCCTGCGACTGGACGATCGCCTTGGGCAGTCCGGTGGTGCCGGAGGAGTACAGCACCCACAGGGGATGGTCGAACGGCACCTGCTCGTAGACCGGTTCCGCGTATCCGGCGACCAGGGCGTCCCACTCCAGCGCACCGTCCGGCGCGGGGGTGCCGAGCAGCGGGATGTGGACGACGGCGCGCAGCGTGGGCAGTTCGCGGCGCAGTTCGGCGACGGTCTCGGTGCGGTCGTGCTCCTTGCCGCCGTAGCGGTAGCCGTCGACGGCGAACAGGACGACCGGCTCGACCTGTTGGAACCGGTCGAGCACTCCGCGGGCGCCGAAGTCGGGGGCGCAGGAGGTCCACACCGCGCCCACGGCGGCGGTGGCGAGCAGGGCGATGACGGCGTGCGGGGTGTTCGGTACGTAGCCGCTGACCCGGTCGCCCGGGCGCACTCCAAGTCGGCGCAGGTGGTCGGCGAGGGAGGCGACCTGGCGGCGCAGCTCGCTCCAGCTGGTCTCGCGGATCTCGTGCCGCTCGTCGAGGTGGAGCAGCGACGCCTGGTGGGCGCGGTCCGGGTCCTCCGCGGCGCGCAGAGCGTGTTCGGCGTAGTTGAGGGTGGCGCCGGGGAACCAGCGCGCGCCGGGCATCGCGGCGTCGGCCAGGACGGTCTCGTACGGGGTGGTGAAGCGCACCCCGGACCATTCGACGACGGCCTGCCAGAACCGTGCCGGTTCGCGCACCGACCAGGAGTGCAGGGCCTGGTAGGAGGCGAGCGGGTCGGCGGGGTCACCGGTGGGTGCGCCGTGCGTCTCGGCCGCCCATGCCTGGAACCGGGTCAGCCGGGTTCCGGCGATCCGTTCCGGGCCCGGCCGCCAGAGGGGCTGCGGGGCAGGGGTGGGCTGCGATGCGCTGGTCATGGTGACGACTCCCTGGGTGGCGCAGCTTTACGCCTGTGTGCGTTGTACCTCACCCGGGTGGAATGTCCCCGGGCCCGGCTGGGCAGGACGATGCCACGTGATCGTCCGCCGCGCCAGGGGCCTTTGCCGGCCCGGCGGTGGCAGGCTGGCGCGTGGGCTCACCGGCCAGGGTGAACAGTGGCTGAACGCGAGCGGGGATGCCAGGTACGGCTGGGAGGCTGGTCGGCATGGATACGCGTGATCTGGTGCGTTCGCTGCGGATGGTGGGGTCACGGAACGGTTGGCGGGCGGTGGGGGCCGCTTGGCGCAGATACCGGATCGACGCGCGGGACCTGCCCAGGCGCGGAGCGGAGCGGGCCCGGGTGCCGGGGGCCGCGTACTGCGCGGAACCGCTGCCGGGCGGTGGCGTGGTGCGGTTCGCGCAGTCCGCGCTGCGGGTGCGGGTGGCGGTGGGCGGTGCGGTGTTCTGCGGCTGGGACGGCGCGGGGCCGGAGCCGTCGTATGCGCTGGCGGACGAGTGTCCTGAGGCGGACACGCGGGCGGTGCTGGAGCCGGACAAGGACGGCTGGCGGGTGGTCTCGGAGCGGATCACGGTGGTCGTCTTCCGGCACGGCGCGGTGGAGTTCCGTACGCCCGGCGGGGTCTTACTACGCCGGGAGCTGCCGCCGCGCTGGTGGGACGGGGCGGGCAGGGCGTCCCGCTGGGTGCAGCGTGCGCAGACACCGGCCGACGCGGCGGTCTTCGGGCTCGGCGGGCGGGCCTGCGGGCCCGGGTTGACGACGGGCTCGTACCGTCTGTGGAACACCGATCCGAGCAGTGCCTTCGGTCCTGGCGACGATCCGCTGTACATCACGATGCCCGTGCAACTGGTGGTCGCGGACGGCGGCTGCCATCTGGTGTTCCACGACAACACCTGGGACGGGCGGGTGATTCTGCGGGAGGGCGTGGAGGGCGCCGGTTCCGGGCATGACCGGCCCGGCAGCTGCGAGGTGCGGTTCGACGGCGGTCCGCTGCGGTACTGGGTGGTGGCGGGCAGTCCGAGCCGGGTGCTGGGCACCTGGACGGCGTTGACCGGGCGGCCCGCCCTGCCGCCGCGCTGGGCCCTCGGCTACCAGCACGCGCGCTGGGGGTTCGGCGACGCACAGGAGGTGCGGCGGGTCGCGGCCGGGTACCGGGAGCGCGGACTGCCCGTCTCGGCGCTGCATCTGGACATCGACCACTTCGACGGTCACCGGATCTTCACCGTCGACAACGACCGCTTCCCCGAACTGCCCGGTCTCGCGGTGGAGTTGCGGGAGCACGGCACCCGGCTGGTGTCCATAGTCGATCCCGCGGTGAAGGCCGAGCCGGGCCTTGCCGCGTACGACAGCGGCTCGGCCGCCGACGCGTTCGTCCGGGACGCGCGGGGCCATGTGGTGCGCGGACTGGTGTGGCCCGGCGAGACGGTCTTCCCCGACTTCACCGAGCCGCGGGTGCGCAAGTGGTGGGGCGGTCTGTACGCGGAGCGCCTTGAGCAGGGTTTCGCGGGCGTCTGGCATGACATGAACGAGCCGACGTCGTTCGCCGCGTTCGCGCCGTACGGCGAGTCGACGCTGCCGCGCTCGGCCCGGCACAGCCTGGAGGGGCGCGGCGGCGACCACCGCGAGGCGCACAACGTCTACGCTCTGGCGATGGCCCGCGCCGGATACGAGGCGCTGCGCGAACTGCGACCGCGGGAGCGGCCGTTCCTGTTCTCCCGCTCCGGGTGGGCGGGGATGCAGCGGTACGGCGGCACCTGGTCCGGGGATGTGGCGACCGGCTGGCCGGGGCTGCGTGCCTCGTTGGCGCTGGTACTGGGGCTGGGACTGTGCGGGGTGCCGTACTCGGGTCCCGATGTGGGCGGCTTCCACGCGATGCCGTCGCCCGAACTGTATGTGCGGTGGTGGCAGCTGTCCGCGTACCTGCCGTTCTTCCGTACCCATTCGGCGATCAACGCGGGGCGGCGGGAGCCGTGGGAGTTCGGGCCGGAGGCCGAGGAGTGCGTACGGGCGGCATTGGCGGAGCGGGTCCGCCTGATGCCGTACCTGTACACGCTGGCGCATCTGGCGCACCGCACGGGGGTGCCCTATGTGCGGCCGCTGTGGTGGCACGATCCGGAGGACCGCAAGTTGCGGGGCGCCGGTGACGCCTTTCTGCTGGGAGACGCGTTGTTGGTGGCGCCGGTCCTGGAGCCGGGCGCGACCGAGCGGGCGGTGCGGCTGCCGCGCGGCCGGTGGTACGACACGGCCACCGGCGCCTTCCACGAGGGCCCGGGCCAGGCGCTGCTGGACGCGCCGCTGCACCGTACGCCGGTGCTGGCGCGCGCCGGATCGGTGCTGCCCGTCGCGGTGGACGGCGGGCTGGAGTTGGAGGTGTGGGCTCCGGCGGCCGGGCGGACCGGCACGGGGGTGCTGATCACCGACGAGGGGGACGGCTGGGCGGAGCCGCGCGTGGAGCGGTTCACCTCGCGTTGGCGGGTCGGTGCCGTGGCGGTGGAGCGGGAGGGGGCGGACGAGGCCGGTTATGTGCTTCGCGTCCGAGGGGACGCGTGATAGGTGCATGAGGCATGACCCGACCGGCCCTCGTACCGCGCGCCCTCGCGCTGCTCGCCGCCGCACTGCTCGCCCTGACCGTCGCCTCCCCGGCCAGGGCGGGCCGACCGCCCAAGGCACCGAGGGAGTTCGTCGCGCTCAGCGATGTCGACCCGACGATCCTCCAGGAGATCCGCTACTACACCCCGCATGACTTCATGGGCCGCCGGGTCCACGGCTACCGGCAGCCCATGTGCATCCTGACCCGGACGGCGGCGCGGGCGCTGCACCGCGCGCAGCTTTCGTTCCGCAAGCTCGGGTACACGCTGAAGGTGTACGACTGCTACCGGCCGCAGCGGGCTGTCGACGACTTCGTCGCCTGGGCCAGGGACCTCGACGACCAGCGGATGAAGGCCGAGTTCTATCCACGGGTGGACAAGTCGGTGCTGTTCAAGGACGGCTACATCGCGCAGAAGTCCGGTCACAGCCGGGGCAGCACGATGGACCTGACCCTGGTCAGGCTTCCGGCGCGGCCGACGCGGCCGTACCGGCCGGGAGAGCGGCTGGTGCCGTGCTACGCACCGCGGGACCGGCGCTTCCCGGACAACTCGATCGACATGGGCACCGGCTTCGACTGCTTCGACACCCTCGCGCACACCGACGACCCGCGGGTCGTCGGCGTACAGCGCGCCGACCGCCAGTTGCTGAAACACGGTATGGCGCGGGCCGGTTTCGTGAACCTGCCCACGGAGTGGTGGCACTTCACCTACCAGCGGGAGCCGTTCCCCGACAGGTACTTCGACTTCCCCGTGTGGCGGAGCGCATTGCGGGGATGACCGCAACTGACATACCGTCAGGTGCATGATGCGTACTCCGGTCGTAGCCGGCTGGTTCAACGCGGACGACGATCCGGACGGGTTCCGGTTGCTCGGCACCCGATGCCGGATGTGCGGTTCGGTGTTCTTCCCCAGGGCTGACGCCTACTGCCGCAATCCGTCTTGTGCGGGTTCGGAGTTGGACGAGGTGCCGCTGTCGCGTACCGGGACCGTCTGGTCGTACACCGACGGCCGCTACCGGCCGCCCGCACCCTACCCCGGTACGCCGGACGCCCCCTGGGAGCCGTACACGGTGGTCGCGGTGGAGCTGGCGGCGGAGCGCATGGTGGTCCTGGGCCAGGCAGCGCCGGGCGTCACGGTCGCCGACCTCGCGGTCGGCATGGCGGTCGAGGTCGTACCGGGTGTACTGCACCAGGACGCCGAGCGCACCTGGACCACCTGGCACTGGCGGCCGGTGGGAGGTCCGGTATGACCGATGACATAGCGGTGCTCGGCGCCGGGATGCACCCGTGGGGCAAGTGGGGCCGCAGATTCGTCGAGTACGGGGTGACGGCCGCGCGGTCGGCGCTCAGTGACGCCCAACTGGGGTGGAACGACGTCCAGTTGGTGGTCGGCGCGGACACGGTGCGCGGTGGCTATCCGGGCCATGTGGCGGGCGCCGCCTTCGCCCAGGCGCTCGGCTGGCAGGGGGCACGGGTCACCAGCGTGTACGCGGCCTGCGCCTCGGGCGCACAGGCGATCAACACCGCGCGCGCCCAGATCCTGGCGGGAATGGCGGACGTGGCCCTGGTGGTCGGCGCGGACGCGGCGCCCAAGGGCTTCTTCGCACCGGCGGGCGGGGACCGGCCGGACGATCCCGACTGGCTGCGGTTCCGGGTGCTGGGTGCCACCAACCCGGTGTACTTCGGGCTGTACGCACGCCGCCGCATGGCGCTGTACGGCGACACGCCGGATGACTTCGCCCAGGTCAAGGTGAAGAACGCGGCGGCGGGCCGGGCGAATCCGCATGCCCGTTACCGCAAGGCGGTCACCGCCGAGGAGGTCGCCGCGTCTCCGGTCGTGGCCGATCCGCTGCGGCTGCTGGACATCTGCGCGACCTCCGACGGGGCTGCGGCGCTGGTGCTGTCCAGCATGTCCTTCGCCCGTCGGCACGGGGTGGATCCGGTGCGTATCCGCGCGGTCTCCACCGTCACCCCGCGCTATCCCAGAACCACGCTGGATCTGCCGGACTTCGCGACCGACTCGGCGGCGGTCGTGGCGCCGCCCGCCATCGGCTTCCGGGCCTCGATCGCGGCGGCGGCCTACGCGGAGGCCGGGACCGGGCCCGCGGATCTGGACCTGGCCGAGGTATACGACCTGTCCACCGCCTTGGAGTTGGAGTGGTACGAGGACGTGGGCCTGTGCCCCGCCGGTGAGGGCGTGAAGCTGCTCCGGGAGGGGGCGACCGCGCTGGGCGGGCGGATACCGGTCAACCCCAGTGGCGGGCTCGCCTCGTTCGGCGAGGCGGTTCCGGCACAGGCGATCAGCCAGGTCTGCGAGCTGACCTGGCAGTTGCGCGGGCAGGCGGGCGGACGGCAGGTCGCCGGCGCGCGATGCGGGCTGTCGGTGAACCAGGGGTTGTTCGGCCATGGGTCCGCGGTCATCGCGGTGCGGTGAGCCCTTCCGGCGGATCGTTGCCGGGGCGGCTCGTCCGGCGGGCAGCGGCCTGAACTCCGCGGCGGGCAACCACTGATGCGCGGCGGTCGACTCCTCTCCGTACCCGGAAGGTTGCGTGAACGCATCGTAAAGCGCACCGAGGCGCCGGCGCCCCGGATGCATCCTGGATCCGTGCCTGCCTGGACCGATCGTCTGCGCTTCGCGTTTCAGCCTGTGGTCAACGTGGTGACCGGCTCGGTGGCGGCCCTGGAACTCCTCGCCCGGCCCGAGGAGGGCGACCTGCTGGGCTCGGCTCGCCGCTCCCCCGAACTCGACGTGGAGATCGCCGCGCTCGCCGTACGGTCGGCCGCGCGCCAAGAGGCGCTGCTGCCGCTGCACGTCAACCTGTTCGCGGCCACGCTCGCCCAACTCCCCGAGCCCACACCGCTGTTGACCGCGGTACGGGAGGCGGGCCGCCGGCCATGGGAGATCACCGTCGACGTGGGCCCGCCGTTCTCCGGTCTGTGGCAGGACCCGCTACTGGAGGCCGTACGCAGTCTGCGCGAGCGGGGGTACCGGATCTGCGTGGACGGTGTCGGCGACGGGGACATCCCGCTGCGGCTGCTGTCCGAGCTGGCCCCCGACATCGTCAAGCTCGACGCCTCGCTGACCACCCGGCTGCCGGGCGACGGCCGCCGGCGGGCGGTGGTCAGCGCGCTGCGGCACTTCTGTGAGGGCATCGGCGGACGGCTGGCCGCCGAAGGGGTGGAGACGGAACGGCAGTTCGCGGCGGTGCGGGAGGTGGGCGTACACCTCGCGCAGGGCAACCTGTTCGCACCCGCCTCCGGCCGCCCCACCGTCGACGTGTACCGGCCGCCGGTGCCGCCCCCGGCCGCCGCCGTGCCCGCGTCGGCACCCGCCGGTCCCCCGGTCGCGGCGTTCCTGCGGCCCGCCGCCCTGCTGCCGCTGTCGGTCTCCGCGGAACGGGTGCGGAACCTGCTGACCTCCAGCGAGGAGATTTCCGGAGTGGTGCTGGTGGACGATGACGGCAGACCGGTACGCGCCATAGACCGGGACCGCTTCCTGCTGTCGCTGTCCGGCCGGTACGGGCATGCCCTGCACGCCGACCGTCCCGCACTGCGCCTCGCCGACCATCCTCGTACCATCGCGCTCGGCGCCACCGCGTGGCAGGTGCTGGACGTGGTCGCCGCCGACTCGCGACGGCGTACCGGGGACGATGTGGCCGTGGTCGACCCGGCGGGTCGCTGCGTCGGCGTGGTGCGGCTCGCCGACATCGTGCGGTCGCTCGCCGAGAGCCGGGTGGAGGAGGCGGTCAGTCTCAACCCGCTCACCAGGCTGCCTGGTTCCGACGTGGTCAACTCCGAGCTGGAGCAGCGGATCGCACACGGCCGCGGGTTCGCGGTGAGCTGGCTGGACGTGGACGCGTTCAAGCAGATCAACGACGAGGCCGGGTTCGCGGCGGGCGATGAGTTGATCCGGGCGGTCGGCCATCATCTGGCGCTGTGCACACGGCAGTTCACCGGTGCCCTGGTGGGACATATCGGCGGTGATGACTTCCTCGTGCTGTGCGCGCCGGAGGAGTTGGGCGCCATCGCCACCACCGTGCTGGACCGCCCCTGGTCGGCGGGCGGCCTTCCGGTGACGCTGTCACTGGCGACGCTGGTCTGTCCACCGGGGCGGATCCTGGACCACCACGAGGCCGCGGGTCAGCTGGCGACGCTGAAGAAGGAGGCGAAGGCGCTGGACGGTACGAGTTGGGTGCGGGCCGACGCGGGCACCGCGGGGCACCAGATACTGCGGGGAGACAGCCGCCCGCACCCGGTCCGCCGCGCTGCCGCCACCTGACCTCAGGTGGCGGCTGGTTCCCGGTGCGCGCCGGACCGCTCCATCGCGTGCGAGACCACCGCGATCAGCACCTCCTTCGCGGACTCCCGATCCCGCGCGTCGCACATCAGCAGCGGCACATGCGGATCGAGGTCCAGCGCGTCGCGCACCATGTCGAGTGCGTGCCGCTCGGCACCGTCGAAACAGTTGACGGCGACCGCAAAGGAGATTCCGCGCCGCTCGAAGTAGTCGATCGCGGCGAAGCAGTCCTCAAGGCGCCGGGTGTCGGCCAGTACCACCGCACCGAGCGCGCCCTGCGCCAACTCGTCCCACAGGAACCAGAATCGATTCTGCCCGGGCGTGCCGAACAGGTACAGGACCAGGTCCTCGCGAAGCGTGATCCGGCCGAAGTCCATCGCCACCGTGGTGGTGTTCTTGCCCTCCACCCCCGTGGTGTCGTCGACCGGCCGTCCCGCCTCGGTCAACGCCTCCTCGGTGCGCAGCGGCCGGATTTCACTGACCGCGCCGACCAGGGTGGTCTTGCCGACACCGAAGCCGCCCGCGACCAGGATCTTGAGCGCGACAGGCTCAGTGGCGGAGGACTTTCGGCGGCGGTCAAAGCGCCCGAAGGCCATGGATCTCTTCTCCAGGTTTGCCGTCCGTGCAAGTGTGTTGAAGACTCTAGCGGCCCACGGGAGTTCGAGAGCGAAGGCCCCGGCCCCAGGGGCGCCGGCGCGCTCAGCGCAGCGCCTGTGCCTGCCAGTGGCTGAACTGCTTGAGCGGCTCCCCGTCCAGCTTCCACGGGAAGGCGGTGACGATCCCGCCGATCAGCTGGAACACCGGGGCGGCATCCGGGGTGTGCTTGGCGTGGACGAGCCCGTACGCCAGGGTGTTCAGATCGGCCAGGGCCGCGGCGTGCTGGAGGAATCCGGGCTGCGGCCATTCGGTGACCGCGCGCTCCAGTGCGGCGGCGGCCGGGGGCTGGGTCCACAGCCGGGCGGCCATCAGCGCGTCGACGCCGCCCGCCGACACGGCTCGCCAGTAGCGGTCGACCATCGCCACCAACTCCACGCCCGCAGCTGGCGCGTTGGGCGGCATTCCGGCGCGCGTGGCGTCGAGGAAGTCCAGCACCTGGGTGTGCGAGCCGCACTCCTCGGGCGAGAGGTAGCCGAGCATCTGCAGGTATGCCTCACGGTGCCAGGCGTCGCGGATGGTCACCTCGCGCCACACCGGGAAGACCTCCTGCGTGGGGCGACCCAGCAGCCGTAGCGTGCGCAGCATCGCGAGCCACGGCGCCGGGTCCTCGGGTCTCAGTTCGGCGGCGCGGTAGCAGCCGTCGATGGTCTCCTGCGGATTCGCCAGGGTGCCTTCCCGCTGGCCGTGTACGAGCTCCACCCAAGCCCGGAAGAGCAGGGCGTCGGCGCTGTTCGGCTGCCGCCGGACCCAGCTGCGGGTGAGGCCGGGATGCGCGACGGAGGCCAGCACCATCATCCGGTGGGTACGCCGGTCCCAGTCGGACCCCGGCTCCTGGAGCAGGTCCGCCACCAGGTCGACACGGATATCCGTCATACCGGGCATTGCCGGGGATTCCAGCTGTTTGCGCACTTTGCCGAGTTTTGTGTCATCGAGCTCGGGCGCCAAACGAGGGGTCACGCTACGACGAGAACCAAATATCGGCATGCTTCCGGAGCATAGGGGGAACTCGGACCGCCGCACAGGGAATGACCTGGATCGTTATGCCCATAGTCGCAAAACCTGTGAGGGTCGCGCTCACCTGCGCCGGCGATCGGATCCATGAGCGCTTCGGGCACCACAACCGGGCCTGTGAGCAGGCCGCGAAGACACCCGGCGGCTTCCCGCTGGAGAATTCTCACGACAGACGAACTACGCATATCGCACGGCCGGTTGGGCATGGATGCCGCGAACAGTCCTCGGCACCTCAGCGTGGATGACAGGTGTGAAGGGACGGCCGTCATGGGGTCCAGCGGGGCGGGCGCACGGCCATCGGGCGCACCGGACGGGGCCTCCCGCCAGTCGCCGGCGGCGCGGGCGGTGAGCGGATCTCTCGGCGCCTCCCCCCGCAGACGGCCGTCCCATGGGTCGGGCTTGGGGAACACCGGTACAGCCATTAACGCTAAGCACTCGATCTTGAGTGCCTAGCAGGTCAGGCGCACGGTCGTGGAGCCTCGGGTTGATCCGGGGCGGCGGACGGTCTCCGGGAGAACAAGCTCAGTGCGTGAACACGACTCCAGCCGCGACGCCGAGCCAGAGCATGGCTCCGAAGAACAGGCCGACGATCCGGTGCAGGCGATACTTCCGGGTGAATACCCGTGCGCTTTTCGGCCTTTCGGGCAGGTAGGCGACCGGTACCTGGGTTCCGAGGGCCAGCCCCGTCGCCGTCGTGGGGGGCCGGAACCTGACGGGTCGGCCCTGCCGGTCGGTGAACTCGATGACGGGCGTCGAAGAGTCGTCCCCAGGCTCATGCTCCTGGTCCACCACCACCCCCTCGGCATGCAGCCCGTAGCGGCTGAGCCGCATCTGCAGCCGTGCCTCCCGCGCACCGGCCCACAGACCCACCAGGCCCACCAACACGGCCAGCCCGACACCGATCGTTTCACCGGTCATCCGTCCCCTGCCCTCCCTCGCGCAGCGCCCGCCCGGCACGGGCCGCGCATCAGGAGGACGCGGCACGCAGCCCGACGGTTCACGAAGGTGCGCGGGCACCCCAGCTGTGCTTGGGGGACATCGGTACAGCGGTTGGCGCTGAGACTGGTCTTGAACAGTGAGAGGACCCCGGCGGCTTGATCGCCGGGGTCCTCTGTGTCGTGCTGGGCTTGGTGGTGTTGGGTTACCGGTCCGGGTGCAGCGCGCGGCCGACCGGTGAGTCGAGTGCGTCGGGATCGACGGCGGCGAACACCGCGCCGCGGTCCGGTACGGGGGCCCGGTCCGCCGCTCGCGCATCGCGCCACAACGAGTCGGCGAGGTGGGCCAGGCGCTCGCCCTTGTCGGCCAGCGTCTCGAAGTCCTCTTTCTCCAGAGCTGCGGCGAGCCGGGGAAGCTGTTCGAGGAGCTCGCCCCAGCGGCGGGCGACGGCCTGCTGGGAGCGGGTCAGCCCGTTGTCGCCGACCGGGTCGATCCGCTTGTTGTAGCGCGTCATCGTCGATCCCCTCGTCGTGGTGGGCCGTCAGCCGCGCGGGCGCCAGCGGGAGAACAGCTGCTCGCCGGGGCCCGCGTTGATGGCCATCGGCAGGTTGATGCGCTCCAGGGACAGCCGCTCGCCGGGCGTGTGGACGGCGAAGCCGTGGCTGCCGTAGAAGGCTTCCAGGCCGCTGCCGACGTCGAACTGGCCGTAGGCGAGGAAGAATCCGAGCTGCTGGTAGATCTGCCAGGCCCGCTTGAGCAGGGCGCCGGCGAGGCCCTGGCCTCGGGCCTGTTCGGCCACCGCGAGCGCCTGGAGTTTGGTGGGGGACCAGGGAGAGCGTGACGAGCTGTTCCGGGTTGTAGCCGGAGTCCGACGCCTCCTTGAGCATGGTCGCGGCGGGCATCCCGGCGAGCACGCCCACCACGTCGCCGGCCTCGTCCTCGGCGACCAGGACCAGGGACATGCTAGGCATCCCCTCGATCAGCTGGGGCCGCATGCACGCCTTCAGCGCCGTCTCGTAGTACGCGTCACGGTTGTGGTCGTCCGGTCAGCAGCGTGTGGGCGATCGAGCCGTCGCCGATGGCCCGCTCCAGGTAGGGGTCCAGCTCCACCCCCGCCAGGCGCATCAGGGCGTCCGCCGCGTGCTCCTCTCCGGGGCGGATCAGCCGCACCCTGCCCCCGGCTCCCCCGGCTGGTTGCATCCAGCCGTCCCGGAGTCGGGCCGCGCTCACCGGCACGGGCTTCTTCGTACGCTTGCTCAACTGCCGTTCCCCTCCCGTTGATCGCTTCACGGACGCGTCCACCCTGCCCGACCCTGGCGTGCGCCGACAGGGCGCGACCGGTCACTCCTTGGGCGGGAAGAGGGCCAGGAGCCGGGCGCGCTGGTTGGCGCCGAGGCCCTGGACGCGGCGGCTCTCGGAGATGCCGAGGTCGGCGAGGAGTTGGCCGGCGCGGACGGCGCCGATGCCGGGGAGCGATTCGAGGACACGGCGTACCCGGATCTTGCCGACCACGGTGTCCTGGCGGGCGAGCAGGTCCGTGAGCGGCAGGGTTCCCGCCTTCAACGCGGCCATCAGGTCGCCGCGTTCCTTGCGGACGGCCTTCGCCTTCTCCAGTGCTTCGGCCCTCTGGGATGGGGTCAACGGAGGAAGTGCCATGGGAACGGTCCTTTCACAAGGTGATCGAGATGACCATCCTGCCTCTGTCGTTGTGGCGCTGACCAGCAGGTTTACGAGGTTTCCGCGCCTGCTTCCTCTGCGGTGGCGAATGCCGGACTGGGCCGGGGGATGTCGTCGCCGCTCTGGAGGGTGGCGAAGTCGGCGTGGGCGGCCTCGATGGCGTCGGGGTACACCTCCCGCTTCTCGTGTTCGGCGAGCGCCCGGTAGATGCTGGCCAGGCTCGGGTTCTGTCCCTTGCGCTTGCCGGTGGCGATCCACAAGTCGGGGCGGATCTGCTCGACGGACTCCCCGTGTGCCTTGCGGCGGAGCACGGTGTGCAGCATGTCGTCGGTGATGACCTGGGGCCGGCCGCCGTGCTTGCCCTTGCGGGCCGCGGCGTCGAGCCCTTCGAGCGTGGACTCGCGGATGTTCTCCCGCTCGGTCTCGGCCATCGCGGCGAAGAACGCGAACAGCAGCCTGCCGTGCCCGCTGGGGTCGTAGGTCCCCGCGAGCGGTCCGGCGAGCATCTCCAGGACCAGGCCGTGGGCGGCCAGGTGGTCGGCGAGCGCGGTGAGTTCGGCGGCGTCGCGGCCGAGGCGCTTCATCTCGTACACGGTGAAGATGTCCCGGCAGTGCGGGGCGTGGGCCTTGATCTCGCGGGCGGCGGCGAGGGCGGCCTCGAACTGCGGGCGCACCCGGACGCGGGTGCTGATCTTCTCGCTGAAGATCTTGTCCCTCGGGATGCCGCGCCCGGCGAGCGCGTCGAGCTGCGACTGGAGTTCCTGGGTGAGCGTCGAGCAGCGGGCGTAGCCGATGCGGATGTCGGCGCTGGGGGTGTCGTCGGCGATCGGTGCCGGCGGCGGGGTGCCGGGCCGCCAGGGCTGTCCCGGTCCCCGGTCGGCCGGGGTTTGTACCCGGAGCCTCTTGGCGAGCCGGGGCACCTTCTTGAACCGGCCGGTGTGGTAGATCCCGGCGACCGCTCCGCCGCGCGAGCGGCACGGCGAGCCGGGCTCGGCCGCGCACCGACCCGGAGATCTACAACGACGTCTGCCACGACGTCGACGCCGCCCGCAAGGAGACGGCCTTCAACCTCGAAGCCGCGTCCGACGCCAACTTCGAGGACAACGAGCCGCTGCTGTCGGCCATCGGCATCGCCCGCTACCGCAAGGCGCAGGCCGAGGCCGAGATCCGCCGCCTGGTCGCGTACGGACGGGAGTTCACCCGCCTCCGCCCCTACAAGCTCGCCGACCTCGCCGCCGCCTCCGGCATGTCCGTCTCCGGGGTCCGCACCGCCTACGGCCACCAGGAGGTCGCCGACGTCGAGCAGGCCACCGGCCGCAAGCCGCGCGAGTGGCGGGCCACCTCCCCGGACAACCCGCCCGGGGACGGCGCCGCGTGACCGCCCCGGCCTAGGAGGCGATACCGCCCACCTGCGTCTGCCCGCAGCAGCCGTGAGCGGAGCTGATCACCCTCATCGAGGGGCACCGGCTCGCCGCCCGCCCGGCCGGCTCCCTCGGGCCTGCCGCCGCACTCTTCCGCGCCCACTGCGCGGCCTGCGGTGCCGAGTATCCGCGGGGCCGTGGCGGCTCATCGGGGTCCCAGTGAGTACTACCAGGCCCCCCGCGACCGCGCTCGGTGGGCGGCTTCCGCTGGGTCCGGGGGTGTGGTCGGGTAGACATCGGCATCGAAGAACCGGGCGAGAGGCAGAGTGGAGAGCGTCTGGGCGACTTGCTCCTCATCGGCGGCGATGACCTCGATGAACGTTGCCCGTCGGGCGGGGGAAACGTAGTGTGCGGCGATCCTCCCGGCCGAGCGCAGCACCTCCAGCTGCTTGTGCTCGTCGGCTCGCAGGGCGGTGAACTCCGCGAAGTCGGTGTCGTCGCGGATGGTCGCGAGCACCATGAACGTCTTCGTCGCGGCGGGATTCGGGGTCGTTGACATAATCTGTCCTTTCGATGACGCGCGAAGTCTGCGGGGTGCTTGAAGGCGGGCTGTACCTGGGCAGCCCCGGGTACAGCCCTTGGGCTCGGTGAGTAGGAAGGTCTCACCCACCGTCACCAGACCCCAGGCCCCCGCAATCGATGTGCCACGGGGAACCCACGGGTCGTGCGACGGAGTCAAAGCACGGAGATCAGAGCGTCGGCCACGATGTCCGGCCGGGTGAGCAGCGTCAGGTGATGGCCTGGCACGATGACCGGTTCGACGCCGAGCCGGGCCGCGAATTCGGTGCCGGGTCTCGCCAGGGCTTGGTCGCCCGCGCACAGCACATAGGCCGCGTTCAGCCCTGTCTTCGTGACCGGGGGCACGTCGAGGCTGTCGAGCATGTAACCGCCGGGCTGTGGTACCAGCATCCGGCTGACGAGCTCCTGGAGCGGAGCGGGATCTCCCGGCATGAGGCTGCCGGAGACCGCTTCGAGACCTATCGGGACTGTCCGGTCGGAGCCGGCCGCGATGGCCTGCCGGATGATCTCGCCGTACTGCTCGTTCTCGTCGGCCATGGATCTGCCCTGTTCGGGAACAACCGCGTTGTGGTAGATCACCTTGCTGACACGGCCGACCAGGCGGTGGGCGGCGCCGGTGGCCGGGTACCCGCCCCAGCTGTGGCACACCAGCAGGACATCGGTGAGATCGCGGCGCTCGACCTCACCGACCACGTGGTCGATCGCGTCAGCCAGTCCGAGGCCGGCCGGGGAGCCGTCGTAGGACAGCCCCGGGAGGGTCAGCGTAAGGACCGGGTGACCCCGTTCGGCGAGCAAGCGGGCCACCGGCTGCCAGCTCCAGCCTCCCAGCCACGCACCGGGAATCAGAACGAACGTCTGCTTCGGCTTGGTGCCTGTCATTTCTGCCCTCCGTGTTCTTGAGATGGGATCACCTCATCGACGATGAGCCGATTCGCCGGAATCACCGTCGGTACCGTGAGCACCTGCTCCGTCGGCATTTTCAGCGCCGGGCAACAGGCGCCGCCGCGCAAGGAGCGTCGGGCGAAGCTGTCCGGGCGGGCGAAGGGCAAGCAGAAGGCTGCACCGGCAGGGCTCTTGCAAGATCACGCAGACCTTGCAAGCGCCCTGCCGGTGCACCTGACCTGGCCGTCATCCCACTGAGACACCTTGCGGATCGCGGATTCGACGTGCGGCCGGATTCTCTCACGAGCAGATGCTGCCGCCGCTCCGGATAGGCCCAGTTGGATAAGGAGATCGAAGATTAAGTTTCTTGGCGTCGCAGATCACCGAACTCCGACGTCCTCTCAAAGTCGACCTTGGTTCTCGCCGCATTCGGCGCGGTGAGAACCAAGGACAACTACCTGGAGGCCCCTTACAAGCGACTGGCCGCCCGCCGTGGCGCACTCAGGGTCCTGGTCGCCGTCGAGCACTCGATCATCACCGCTATCTGGCACGTGCTCCTGACCTGCTGCTACTTACGCGTCAGGATCCGGATGGCACTCAGAAGCAGAAGTATCCCACGTTCCACGCGTCCGCTCGCAGGTTTGTAGCATCCTGTGGGCGGCCTTGAGCGTCGAAAACATTCGCATCGAATAGGAGGTAGTTGATGACCGCCTTCGGGTCGTAGGGCGGAGTCAGGAGGCCGTAGTTGCTCAGTTGCTGGATGCTGTAGTTCATCCAGAGGCTGCACTGAGTGGAGTTGTACGACGGCCTGGCAGTGGCCGCTTCGGCCGTGGGGCCGGCGAGGACCATGGCGCCCGTGGCAGCCGCGGCGACAAGACCACTGGCCGCCATGGCACGCTTGGTGAACTTCATGTCTTTTCCTATCGTCTCTGCCGCTGAGAACCGGAGCGCGATCTGGGTCGCTTCGTTGCGACGGTCGAAGCGGAATCCCCTCGTTCCGCAACTCGAATGTCCTTCGAAGGTCGCCCTGCGGCCCGGCTGACTCCACCGTCGACGCTCCCCTTGTGGGAGGGTCAAGGGCAGTTGCCGGCCTTGACGCTCCCCTTGGGGGAGGGCACATACTCAACGCATGACTGCCGCCCTGACCATCGGCGACTTCTCCCGTGCCACGCATCTGAGTGTCAAGACGCTGCGCCACTATCACCGCGTCGGGCTTCTGACGCCGACCGATGTGGACGCCGCCACCGGATACCGGCGGTACACCACCGATCAGATCCCCACAGCCCAGGTCATCCGTCGTTTCCGGGACCTGAACATGCCGCTGGACCACATTCACGCCGTGCTGGAGGCTCCCGACCTGCATACGCGAAATGAGCTCATCTCCGCACACCTGACGAGCCTGGAGGAGAATCTGGCCCGCACCCGGGCCACGGTGGCGTCGCTGCGCGAACTGCTCGCCGGACCGTGCGCCGCCGCACCGGTCAGCCACCGCCGGGTCCGTGCGACCATGGCGGCGGCCGTCACCACCGTCATCGCCAAGGCCGACCTGCCGCCCTGGTACAGGGGCGCGGTCGCCGAAGTGCACGCCACGCTCGACGCTCTCGGTATGCGTGCCGCCGGCCTGGCGGGCGGGCTCTTTGCCGGCGAACTGCTCACCAACGGGTACGGGCAGGTCACGGTCTTCGTCCCGACGCAGTACGAGGTCCCACGGGTGGGCCGAGTCGAACCCCTCGTCGTGCCGGCCGCCGAACTCGCCGTCATCGAGCATTCCGGCCCACTCACCGAACTCGACCTGTCCTATGGCGCGCTGGCCGCCTATGTGGCAAACCACGAACTGCAGGTGGACGGCCCTATCCGGGAGCGTCAACTCGTCGGCTATCGAGACACCGGGGACGAGAAAGCGTGGCGGACCGAGATCTGCTGGCCGATCTTCAGCACCGGAGCAGTTCACGTCTCGCTCGACCCGTAAACCCTCGGAGATCACTTCGAAACCACGTCGGTGGATCGAGGCTAAGGCCGCATCGCTGAGTCGGACACGTTCGAGGCGCTCCTGGACGCGGGCGGAATCTTCGCTGAGCTGTACAAACTCTCCCAGGACCGGTGAGAGACCCGGCCAGGGTGATGGAACCGTCGGCCCCGGCGCTGCCCTCCCCCCGTGGGACAACGCCGGGGCAGATCTGGCTTCCGGGGCCGTCCATTCGTCCCCGCCGTCGTCGTCATCGTCGAGTTCGACCGCGTCCGGGTCGCGCAGCGGACGCAGGCCCTGGCGCGGGGTGGAGGGTGTGAAGCTGTAGCGGCCCAGGACGTTGAGATTCTTGAACTTCAGCGGGGACAGGCGGGCGACATCCTCATCGCTGATCTCGTGGCCCTCGGCGCGCAGCTGGGCGACCGCGGCGTCGATGTACTTCGTCGTCCAGAGCACGACCGCGTTCAACACCAGTCCCAGCGACCCTAGTTGGTCTTCCATTCCGTCCCGGTATGCCTGGTGGACGGTTCCGCGCTTGCCGTGGCAGATGTCCCGGGCCAGGGTGTGGCGGGACTCCTGGACGGACAACTGCTTGCCCATCTGCCGCCGGTAGGTGTCATCGACCGGGTCGACGACGATCTGGAGCAGGTGCAGGGTCTTGGCGATCCGCCCGTACTCGGCGAACGCCTGCCCCAGCGGCGTGGGCCGTCCATGGTTGCCGAACATCCGCAGCAGGTCATAGGCCCGCACCTGGTTGGTGACCAGCGACCCGGCCACCTTCAGCATGTCCTCCCACTGTGCGGTCACCTTCTTCAGGTTCACCTCGTTGTTGCGGGCGAGGGCGTCCAGCGGTCCGTAGCCGCCGGTCTCGATCCCGTCCATCTCGGCCCGCCAGAAGCGTTGGTCGTCCAGGTCCTTGAACCGCGGGGAGAAGTTGTAGCCCAGGATCTTGAACAGGCCGAACACCATGTCCGAGTACGAGGCGTTGTCGGTGGCGACCATCTCCGGCTTCACCCCGCCGTCCAGGTTCAGCAGGGCGTCCAGGATGTGCAGGGAGTCGCGGGGCGTGCCCGGCACCACCATCTGCCCGATCCCGAAGACCTGGTCGTTGACGGCATTCAGCCAGGTGATGCCGCGCTTGAAGCCGAAGTACTTCGGATTCGGCGCGGTGCTGATGGAGCGGACCGGGACGACGAAGCGCAGGGCGTCAACGGAGGCGAGCAGCCCGTTGCCCCAGAACTGGACGATCGGCACCTTCGACTGGGCCTCGATAGGGCGGCGTTGGCCGCGGCGATGGTGTCGCTGCGCAGGAAGTACTGGTCGACGTGGACCAGCCGGGAGCGGGTCAGCGCCTCGTGGCCGGGGTTGACCACCGGGGTCATGCCGATGTTGCACGCCTCGCTCACCAGGAGCGCGACGACCGATGTGGTGAGGTCCCGCTTCAGCAGCGGCTTCTTCGTCACCTGGCGGCGGCTGAGCGCGGGCAGGCCCTTGACCGCGGCCAGGACCCGCTCCCCGGCCGGGGCCGCGCCGAGCATCTTGGTGTCGCCGAGCAGCGACAGGAACGGGCGCACCGTGTTGTAGCGGTTCGCCAGCGCCTCGCGGATCGCGATCTCCGCCGAGTCGTCGTCCTCCGGGACCAGGCTGGCCACCGTGGTGGCCGCGCTCCACAGCTGGGCCCGCGGCGCGACCTCCTCCAGGGCCTTCCACATCGCGGCCGCGTCCACCGCCCTGCCACTCTCCTCAAGGTGCTCCAGCTCCTCCATGAACACCTTCGAGATACGGGCCGTGATGCGCGACGCCTTCTCCAGCTGCGGCAGCGTGGAGAGCCGGTCCTTGTTCGTGAGCCGCTTCGCGGTGCTGAGCAGCTTGGTCGACATCAGCACCGTGAACAGCTCCAGCGCGTCATCGATCGCCTTGGCCTCCAGATGCCGCATCACCGCGGTCAGCATCGCGGTCCGCTTCGGCTCCGGGGCCCGCTCCAGGCTCGTTCCGTGCTGGCGCGGCAGGTGTCCGAGGTCCGCCAGATCGCGGACAAGCGCCTGCACACCACGGTCGCCAAGTCGGCCTGGCGGGCGGACCCGTCGCTGCCCGCCGACCTGGTGGCGCTGCTTCAGACGCCCGAAGGGCGTCGGTACTCGTACCTGGACCCCGGGGGCGAGGACGGGGAGTGCGCCGTCGGGCGGCGGACCACGCTGAGCGGCGGGGTACGGCTGCGCATGCAGTCAGTGAGCGGGCGGGTGTTCGGCTGCTGCCGCTGGTGTTCTCCACGTACTCGCTGCCGCCGCTGCCGATCCCGTACCTCTCCTTGACCGGCGTCGAGGCGAAGGGAGTGTGGATGACGGCCGTGCGTATCACGGCCCGGGAGGGGACGCTCGGCACCGCGCGGCTGTGCACGGTGCCGAACTGACTCATGCGCGTCGGCGGCTGCGACGTCCGCCCGAACCGCCTCAACGAGCAGTGAGGGCAGGCCGGTTGAGGACCGGCCGCGGACCTGTCACAGCGCCCGCAGGCCGTCGATCACCTCGCGCAGCAGGCTCTCGTCCGGCAGCTCCGCCGGAGGTACGGGTCGGGTGACCCGGACGAGCCCGGCGTCGAGCAGATCGCCGATGAGCACGCGCACCACGCCTACCGGAAGGTCCAGCTCCGCCGCCAGTTCCGCGACGGAGGTGGGTTCGGCCTGGCAGGTGCCGAGGATGTCGAGGTGCTCGGGCGACAGGGTGTGGTCCAGGTCCCCCGCCTCGCCTGCCCCGTCGAGGTGCCCGTCGGAGAGCACCAACGCGATCAGGTCAAGCCGGTCCTCGGCGGCATGGCTGGTGCGGCCGCGCGTCATGGCGTAGGGCCGCACCACCGGCCCCGCCGCGTCGTCGTACCACCGGTCCGCTTCGGAACTCATGGCAAACCATCACCCCGTGACGCGGGGCGCGGTGCCCAGGTGCGCGCCGACGCGCTTGACCAGCAGCGCCATCTCGTACGCGACAAGTCCGACGTCGGAGTCGGCATCGGCGAGGACGGCGAGGCAGCTGCCGTCTCCGGCAGCGGTGACGAAGAGGAACGCCTGGTCCAACTCGACCATGGTCTGGCGCACTTGACCCGCGTCGAAGTGCCGCCCGACGCCCTTGGCGAGGCTGTGGAAGCCGGAGGCCACGGCGGCCAGGTGTTCGGAGTCCTCACGGGTGAGGTCCTTGGACGCGCCGGTGGCCAGACCGTCCCCGGACAGCACCAGGGCCTTGCGGATGCTGGAAACGCGTCCGACCAGTTCGTCAAGGAGCCAGTTGAGATCGCCCGTTGGGCTTGTTGGTGCGGTCATCGACCGTCCCCCTCCGATGTCGTTCCTGCTTCGTTCCCGCTCCGGCCGCCGTCGGTGCGGTCCGGAAGGCTGCTGTCGTCGGCTTCCGCTCGGCCGCGCTGCCAGCCGCGCTGCAGCGAGGCCATCCGAGAGCGCACCTCGTCGGCATCGCGATCGTATGCGGCTTGCGCGGCGGAGTCGGCCGCGGCCGCCGGTCCCTGCCGCTGTCCGGTGTCGTCCTCGCGCAGCTGCGGGGCCAGACTGGCCTGGCGCACCCGGCGCGGTAGCCCGGCGGGCGCGGGTTTGTCAGCGGTGGCCGGCTCGGGCGTGTCGTCCGATCCGGTGCGCGGCGGCCGGGCCGGGCCGAGGGTGCGCCCCCGGTCGGTGACCAGCACCGGGGTCCGGCGGCGGCGCGGCAGCGGCGTCGGCCCGCCGTCGGGCGTGTTGTCGTGCTCGCGTTCCGCGGGTTCGGCGGCCCGCCGGTGCTGCCCGGTGATCTCGGCGAGTTCCACCCGGCGCCCCCGGGACTCTGACGTCGCGGTGCCGTCCGTACCGGCCGGGAGCATGCCCCATTCGCGGAAGGCCTGCTCGGGCGGCTCGGCGGGCACCGGTACCGAGATCTCGTCCGGGAGTTCGCCGCCGAGGCGCGGCTCGGGCGGCGGCGCGGCGAGGCGGGCGATCGCGCCGGGCACCGGCTGCTCTCCGGTGCTGGCGGGGTCCTCGACGCCCTCGGTGAGCAGTGCGGTGGGGATGAGGACCACGGCACTGGTGCCGCCGTACGGGGACTGCCGCAGCGAGACCCGGACGCCTTGGCGCTGGGCGAGGCGGCTGACCACGAACAGTCCCAGCCGGTCGGTGTCGGACAGCTCGAACTCGGAGGTCTCGGCCAGCCGCAGATTGGCGTCCAGCAGCGCGTCCGGCGTCATGCCGAGGCCGCGGTCGTCGATCTCCAGCACGAAGCCGTTGGCGACGCGCTCGCCGTGCACCTGGACGGTGGTGTGCGGGGGTGAGAACACGGTGGCGTTCTCGACGAGTTCGGCGAGCAGGTGGGTGAGGTCGGCGACCGCCGCACCGACCACCGCGAGCCGGGGCAGACGGCGCACCTCGACCCGTTCGTAGTCCTCGACCTCGGCGACCGCGGCGCGGACCACGTCCATCAGCCGGACGGGCTTGCGCCACTGCCGGGACGGCGCGGAGCCGGAGAGGATGACCAGGCCCTCGGCGTGGCGGCGCATACGGGTGGTCATGTGGTCGAGCCGGAACAGGTCGGCGAGTTCCTCGGCGTCCTCGGTGCGCCGCTCCATGGTGTCCAGCAGGGTCAACTGCCGGTGCAACAGCACCTGGTTGCGGCGGGCGAGGTTGACGAACACGTCGGAGACCCCGCGCCGCATGTCGGCCTGCCGGACGGCGGCTTCGACGGCGGCGCGCTGCAGGGTGCCCAGTGCCCTGCCGACCTGGCCTATCTCGTCGTCCGGGTGGTCAAGGCGCGGCACCTCGGTGTCGACGTCGACCTCCTCGCCCGCGGCGAGTCGGCGCATCACACGCGGCAGCCGGGTGCCGGACGCCTCCTGCGCCTCCTTGCGGAGCGCGGACAGGTCACGGGCCAGGCCGCGGCCGATGCGCAACGACACGACCACCGAGACGACGACGGCCAGCAGTCCGAATCCGCCCGCGATGCCCGCCCGGACCAGTACGCCGACGCCGTAGGGCTTGACGCGCTGCTTGTAGTTCTCGGCCGCCTGCCGGTCCAGCGACGACAGATCGCTGAGTACCGAGGCGGACGTGGTCTGCCAGGTCCGCGGGCTGACCTTGGTGGTCGCGGTCGCCGGATCGGCGTTGAGGATCTGCTCCTCGGCGTTGTGCAGGGTGACGCCCGTGCTGCTCCTCCAGTAGTTGTCGAAGAGGGCACGGTCGGAGTCGGGCAGCAGCGGCGGGTACTTGCCGTAGACCTCACGCTGCTCGGCGACCGCGTCGCCAAACGCCCGCTGCTCCTCGCGGCTCATCCGCCCGGCCACCTGAGCGGCGGAGAACAGCGCGTCTTCTCGGGAGATGGCCTCACGTGCCTCGGACAGCTCGGTCAACACCCGTGACTGGCGGTCGAGTTGGACGTTCTGCAGCGCGTTGAGGCCGAGGAAGAAGTCGTAGTACGGCTCGACGGTGTCGTCGTACGCCGTGAAGGCGTCGCCGCGGTTGATCCGTCCGTCGGCCACCTGGCGGCGTACGCCGTCCAGACCGGCCGCCTGCTTGATGATGGCGTCCAGGCGCTGCCGCGAGGCGGTGTCGAGCTTGCCGCGCAGTGCCGGATCGCCGCCGTTGGCGCGCATCTGGGACACCGCCTTGTCGGTGTCCGACTCCGCGGAGCGAAGGTTCTGCTCGGACTGCGAGTTGCGCGGGTCGGCGAGGTAGACCATCGCGGCACGGCGCTCGGCGGACAGTGCCTCGATGGTGCTCTCGACCGGGTAACCGATCTTGTCGGTCACTTCCTTGACGTCGAGGAGACCGGACACCCCTCTACTGGTGATCAGTGTCGCGAACACCCAGATGCCGATCAGGGACACCAACGGCACCAAGAGCAGTGCCACGATCTTCCGACGGATCGATTTCCCGCGAAAGCGCATGGCCTCCCCAACGTCGACCCCTGGGCAGGGGTTGGTAGTCCGTCAAACGGCGCGAGCCTACTACTGCGGGATGACCAACTCGAAAACCCGTCTGCACATTTGAGTCCTTCCATCGAACCGCAACGCCCGATTTTATTCGCTTACCAGCCACTTTGCGATCTCGGGATCTCACGCGTGAAGTTCCTCGCTCCTGCCGGGAACCACACGACCTCGCCGATCGTGCACCAGTACAGGGGAGACAGGTCCTGGAATACACCGCGACAAAACGGGCAACAGGCAATGAGCCAGGGCCGTATCCCCGAGGGGAGCGCAGCGCCATGAATGCCCAATCGCACAGCACCGCACCGGACACCGACGGTGGGCCCGAGCAACCGCCGCTCGGCGGCAGCACACTGTGGACCGAGGAACCGCTCGGCAGGCCCCGGATGCCCGATCCGGTACGGGAGTCGGCGGTGCGCGCGGTGCTCATCGCCTCCGTGACACTGATCGAGGCCATGGTGGCCATGCTCGGTGCGGCGGCGGGCGCGTGGATCACCGCACCCGCCCTGTTGTGCACCCTGGTCAGCACGGTCGTCGCCACCTGGGCGGTGCTCGACGTGTGGGTCACCCGGCAGGTGTGGAACCAGCGCCATGGTGTGGTGTCCAGCCCCAGCAGTGCGGCCCGCCCACGCCGGGTTCGGCGTGGGCGGATGCGGCGTGGGCGGATTCGGGTGCGGGTGCGGAACGGTCCGCGGTCGCTCTCCGAGGCGTAGGCCTGTCCGGCGGATCCTGCCCGGAGTAGGGCGGGTTGGAGACCGCCGGGCCATATCGTCGTGGTCGAGCGCCGTCGCGGCGGCGAAAGGATCTCCCGCGGCGACGAGACTGCGGCGGGACCAGCGGTGCCCCCGCGGGCAATGCGTCAGGTTGCGGCCGGTGCGGCGCCGCCGGGCCACATCGCCGTGGTTGATCGCCGTCGCGGCGGCGAGAAGGTTTCGCGCGGTGACCAGACCCCGAGGGCACGAGACACCTGCGGGCACCAGACCCCGGCGGGCACCAGCGATGGCCCCGCGGGGCAATCCATCAGACCGCGTCCCGTTGGGCGCCGCCGGACCATGCCATCGTGGCTGCTCGCCGTCGCGGCGGAGGGGTTGCTGGTGCGATCGCGTGCATCGCACGGCTTCCCTGCGCCGGGACGGCGAGCGACCACCGTCACATCAGCCCGCCCGCGACCGTCGAGGATCCGGCTGCCCGGCCGGGCTCAGGCCCGCTGTTCGGTGGGGCGGCGGAACATCCGGGTCGCGGTGATCTCGCCGTGCACCGGCTCGCTGTCCGGATCCTGCTGCGGCAGGCCGGGCCGCAAGTGCTCCTCGACGCTGATGTACTTCAGCCCCGCGCGCAGGTCCGCGTCATTGCGCAGCCGTACCACCAACGGGAATTCGGCGAGCGCGGTGGTGTCGAACAGGCCGGTGGTGTAGATCAGCTGCACGCCGAGCGCGTCCGCCACCGCCCGCTGCAGCTCCAGCAGATAGGTGGCGTTGGCCCGCCCGATCGGGTTGTCCAGAAACAGCGTGCCCGCATGCCGCTGCCGGTCGCGTCCACTGTCGTTGCTGCGCAACGCCGCCATGGTGCAGTACAGCGCGATCGCCGCGGTCAGCAGCTGGCCGCCGGAGAACACATCGCCCATCTGCCCGACCGGTACCCGCTCCGCGCGCAGCACCGCGTCCGGCTTGAGGATCTCCACCGCGATCCCGCGCGGCTCCAGCGCCGCCTGCACTCCGCGCAGCAGCAGGCTCATACCGTCCCGCCGCAGATCGGAGTTCTTCCGCACGGCCGCGCGGGTGGCCTCGTCGATCACCTCGCCGAGCCGCTCGGCCAGATGCGCGTGATCAGGGTCGTCGAACCGGATCCGCAGGAACTCCTGGCCCGACCACTCCCCCAACCCCTCCGGCAGCCGGGAGAGCCGCTGGGCGGACCGCAGGGTGGCCAGCGCGGCCTCGACCAGGCCGCGCAGCCGGTCCACGATGCTGTCCCGGTTGCGTTCCAACTGCTCCAGTTCATCGGTGAGCACCCGCAGCCGGGGCGCGAAGGCGGCGGCCCAGGCGGCTGCGTGCTCGGGCAGCGCGGCCGCCGGAAGCTCCCGGATCTGCTGGCGCGCCGGGGTACGCACCTGCTCGTACCGGGTCGCGTTGGCGTGCCGTACCAACTGGTCGCAGGCCTCCCGCAGATGCGACTCGGCCGCTGACAGGTCGGCCGCACAGCCGCGCAGCGCCCGGCGGGTCTCGGCCGCCGCCTGCCGGGCCTCCTCCAGGGCGCCGGGGTACGGCTCCGGCGCGTCGTCGGCGCCGGTGTCCTGGGCGTTGTCCCGGAGCAGGTCGCGCAGCAGGGCGGCCAGCTCGTCGAAACCGCCCGCCGCGTCCTCGGCGGCGCGATGCGCCCCCTGCAGCTCGGTGTGGCGCTCCCCGGCCGCCGCCAACGCCTCGGTGCGCCCGGCGAGTTCGCTGGTCACGGTGCGCAGCAGGGCCTGCGCCCGCTCGGCGCCGTCGGGCACCAGGTCCTCCGGCAGTTCGGTGTGCGACTCGCCGTCGACCGGTGCGAGCCGTTCGGCCTCGCCGCGCAGCCTGCCCAGCTGCTCGCTCGCGGCACCGGCCCGGGTCTCGATGCGCTGGACCAGCGACTCGGCGCGGGCCGCGGCCGCCTGCCGGGACGGGCCGTCGGCGCCGTCGGTGCCTTCGAGCAACTGGGCGGCGCGGGTGCGGACCTTGTTGGTGAGCCGGTCCAACTCGGCCAGCGCGGCGCTCTCGTCGCTTTCGGCACGTGCCTGCTCGGCCCGCAGGTCGGCGCCGACGCCCACCTTCTCGTACACCTGCGACGCGGCGCGGTACGCCTCGCGCAGCGCGGGCAGTGCGGCGTGCGGCGGTTCGCCGTCGCCGCCGTCCTGGTCGGGCGCGCCCGCGATCTCGGCGCGCTCGGCGCGCAGCGCCCGCACGGTCCGGCGGGCGTCGTCGGCGGCCCGCTGGGCGGCGCGTCGGTCCTCGTCGCCGGAGCGCGCACGGGACAGACAGGACTCGGCGCGCTCCTCCGCCTCGGCGGCCTCCTCGGCGAGTTCGCGCATCCTGCGCTGCCAGGCGGCGCGCTCCCGCAGCCGGAACGCCAGCCCGGCGAGCGCGTCGGCGCGGCGCCGGGCACGCTGCGCCGCCTCCTGACGCTCGTCACGTACCCGGGAGGCCTCGGCGGACACCTCATCGGCCTCGGCGCGCCGGACCCGGGCCTCGGCCAGCTCCTGCTGGGCGGCGGTGGCCGCGCCGCGCGCGCTGTCGACGGCGGCGGCGAGTTCGGCGAGCCGTCCCTGCGGGCAGGAGGCACGCCACGAGGCGAGCCGGGCAGCGAGTTCGCGGTCGTGGCCCAAGCGGGCGGCGAGCGCCCTGATCTCCTCATCGCGGGCGGCGGCACGGGCGCGCAGCGCATGCCGCTCGCCGTCGGCGGCCTGCTCGTCGTGCATGGCCGGGTTCGGCGGTACCAGGAAGAGGTCATCGGCCTGCCGGGCGGCCGGAGTTGGCGCGAGCAGCGCGGCGGCGGTGCCCACCGCCACCGTCGAGCGCGGCAGCAGCGCGGCTTCCACCAGGATCTCGCGGGCCCGCTGATAGGCGCCGGGATCGGTCACCACGACGCCGTCGACCAGCTCGGGCCGCGCGGACAGCACGGCCGCGTGGTCGGCCGGATCGACGGCCTGCGCCAGATAGCGCCAGCCGGGCAGCGCGGGCACACCGTGCTCGCCGAGGTACTCCACCGTCGCCAGCACGTCGGGCCCGGGCGGCAGCAGCCCACCATCGCCCAGCGCGGCCAGGATCCGTGAGTCGTCCGCGGCCGACGTCCGCAGCTCGAACAACTGCCGCTCAGCGGCGGCGACGCTTCCGGCGAGCAGTTCGCGCAGCGTCCCGGCGTTGCGGTCCAGCTCCTCGACGCTCAGCGCCTGGACGGCCGCGCAGTGTTGGGCGGTGTCGTCCGGCGTGCCGGTGCGCGGGCCCGGAATGCTGCCGGTCCCGGCTTCCGCCGATGGCAGGCCGAGCAGTTCGGCGAGGCGGTCCTGCGCCGCCAGCGCGGCCGCCGTGCGCTGCTCGCCCGCGTACCCGGACTCGGCCGCCTCCAGGGCGTCCGTGCTCCGGGCCGCCGTGAGTTCGGCGCGGGCCTCGTCCGCGGCCGCCTCACGGGCACGCTCGACTGCGGTACGGGCGGCGTCCCGTGCCGTCTCCCATGCGGCGACCGCGGTTTTCTCCGCGTCGCTGGCCTCCAGGGCGGCGCGCGCCGGGTCGGCGTCCGGGGCCGCGTTGTCCAGCCACCCGGCGCGTACCGCCTCGGCGGTCTCCTGCTCGACCTCGGCCAGCCGCTGCTGAAGATGGCCGATCTCACTGCGGGCGCGCTGCGCGGCGGTGGCGGCGGCGGTGGCGTCCCGGTGCGCGCTGTCGGATTCCGCCTGCAGCGCGACCGAGCGCTCCTCCTCTTCGTCCGCCTGCCGCTCGGCCCGGTCGGCGGCCGCCCGCAGCGCCCGTACCAGGTCGGTGGCGGCCTTGGCGCGGGCCGCGAGCGCGGGCGCCGCGTCGCGTTCGGCCTCACGGATGGCGGCGGCCACCCGTGCCGAACGGTCGGCGGCGGCCCGGTGCCGCAGCACCGTCTCGGCCGCCTGCCACGCGGCGTGCAGAGTACGGGCGTCGGCCAGCTCACGGCGCAGCCCCGCGGCGTCCTTCTCGGCGGCGGACAGGCTCAACGAGGCGTGCCGGTAGGCGAGTTCGGCGCTGATCAGTGCGGTACGGGCGCGGGCGGCCTCGGCGTCGGTCACCGCGCGGGCGGCGTCGCCGACCTGGCGGTCGAGCTCGGCGGCCCGGCCGCGCTCCCCGGCGGCGCGGGCGGACAGCCGCCTGGCCAGCTCCCGGGTGCGGCGTTCGCTCTGGCTGTGCACGCCGCGCGCCCGGTCGCGCTGCTCGGTGCCCTCCACGATCCGTTCGAGGTGGTCCAGGGATCCGGCGGTGAAGTCCCGTTCCGCGGTCAGCTCGGCGCGGCGGCCCAGCTTGTTGGCGAAGCCGTGTACCAGGTCGGCGAGACCGTCGGTGTCCCGGGTGTCGGTGACGGCGCGCAGCAGCAGGTCGGTGAAGTCGGAGTCCTTCTTCACCGCGAACAGCCCGGCGGCCTCGCCCTCGTCGGCGTTCATCTCCCGCTGGTAGCGGAACAGTTCGGGATCCAGACCGAGGTCGCCGAGGTGCTCGTTCCAGCGGTCGTGGATCTCCTCCCACACCACGTCGAGGTGCGGGTAGGCCTTCCCGGCCTCGGTGAGCGCGTCGCGGAACCCCTTCATGGTGCGGCGGCGGCCGCGCGCCCCGGAGACGCCTTCGGCGGGCGGGCGTACCGTCGCCGCCTCGGCGACCGGCAGTGAGTCAAGGCTGAGGCCGGGTCCCGGCCGGAACGAGTACCAGGCCTCGGCGAACTTCCGCGGGTCGGAGGAGACCTGGCGCCCGCGCCATTCGCTGACCTTGCCCACGACGACGAGTTCACCGGTGATGGTGTGCTGCCATTCCAGCGCGACATGTCCGCAGTCGTCGGCGAGCAGGAACTTGCGCAGCACACCGGAGCTGGCGCCGCCGAGGGTGTTGCGGTGGCCGGGCAGCATGACCGAGAAGATCAGCTTGAGCAGTACGGACTTGCCGCCGCCGTTCTCCAGGAACAGCACGCCCGCGGGGGCGGGTCGGCGCGGCGGTCCGGTGGGCTCGTCCTCGAAGAACTGGCCCTGCGCGGGCGCGGGCTGCGGGACCGGGTCGCCGACGCCCCGCAGGTCCAGCACGGTGTCGGCATAGCGCGCACCGGCCGGTCCGATGGAGTAGAGGCGGACCCGGGACAGCTCGTACATGGAAGGACTCTCGTTGCGGTTGTTCGGCAGTATCGGACGGGGTCCGGGGCGGTCCCCGGAAGAGGTGTCTTACGAGCCGTGGAACGGCAGACCGGCCTCGGCGACCAGGTCGAGTTCTTCGCCCCCGACCGGCGGCAGCAGGCTCGCCGAGCCGTCGCCGACCGGGACCACGCCGAGGTCGAGCAGTTCGGCCATGGCGGCGCTGCCCGCCAGATCGCGCACCTGCAACTGGTAGCGGGCGGTGGTGCGGTAGGTGCCGCCCGCCTCGTCACCGGTGCGCTGCAGGAAGCCGGAGTCGACCAGGAAGGCGACCGCCTTGCCGACGATGCCGGTGGTCGAACCGGCCAGCCTGCGGGCGTCCTTGGTCGCACCGGTCGCGCTGCGCCGGGCATAGACCCGCCACGCCGCCTCCAGCCCGGGCGCGTCGCTGGCCGGGTCGCTGTTCTCGCCCTGTTCCTCGGCGCGTTCCTCCAGGCGGCGGCAGGCCTGGCGGACGAAGGCGTCGACACCGTTGACCGTGATCCGGCCGATGTAGCCGTCATCGGCCAGGTCGGCCGGGCGGGGGAAGGCCATGGCGGCGACCGCGAGGTGTGCCAGGCCGTGCAGGAAGCGGTCGCTGGAGTCGGAGGCGGCGCGCCGTGAGTAGTCGCCCATGCGGACCGCGAAGACCGAGTCCTCGGCGGCGGCCACCGCCATCCCGGCCCGCGGTGAGACCTCCAGCACCACCAGCCCGAGTCCGGCGGCCACCGCGTCGGCGAGCCGGGCGAACGCCGGATCATCCCGGTGCCGCCGGATCAGCTCCGCGTATTCGGCGTCCCGGGCGGGCAGCAGTTTGGGCTGCAGCCCGCAGGCGACCAGCCGGGCGGCGTCGGCGGCGTCGGCCGGGGTGACAGCCGCCGGGCGGTCGGCTTCGGGTTCCTGCGCGGGCGCCAGGGTCTCGCCGTCGTCCATCACTCGCGGTGCCCTTCGTTCTTTCCTGCGGTGTTCTCCACCGTCCGTTCCTGTGCCATGCCCGCCGCGTCCAGCAGTGCCGCGCCGACGATCAGATCCGCGCCGCCGAACTCCGGATCGTCCAGCTGCGCGCCGTCGTCCACGGCGAACAGCAGCCGCTGCTCGCCCTGCCGGTAAGCGGTGCCCACCGGCGGGCTGGCCGCGTGCACCGCCAACAAGGCGACCAGGTAGGGCAGTTCCGGATCACCGCGACGGGCCTCGGCGAGCAGGCCGGAGAGTCTGCGCGGTGCGTCATGCGGCAGATCGAGCAGTTCCAGCGCGGCCTCCAACTGCGCTTCGCTGAACCGACTGTCCTCCGGCGTGGCGACCAGGTCCGGCTCGGGCATCTCCGCGCCGAGGTGCTCACGCTCCAGCGGCGGGGTGAGCAGCGCCTCCACGAGGTCGCCGACCCGTACCGCGGGCGGGGTTCGCAGTCCGGCGCCGCGGGCGAAGAACGCGTCCGTGACCCGGCTGGCCCGCTCCACGGCCAGCGGCAGCACCGGCGCCAGCAACTGCCCGTACAGATCGAGTCCGGCCCGGGCGGCCGGTGTGGCGAAGGCCTGGCGGTCCTGTTCGGCACGGAACAGCGGACCGGCCTCCAGCAGCCGGGACTGCAACTGGGTGTGGCGGCGGATGCAGTCCTTGACGATGTCCACGAGTTCGGCGGCGCGCCGTTTGTGCTCCGGGTCGGTGGCTTCGTCGCGGGCCTTGCGGATGTTGGTGAGGATCGCGTTCTCGTGCCGGTAGCGGTCGGCCACGTGGTCCAGCGCCTCGTTGATCATGTCGGGCACCGCGCGCAGCCAGTCCACCGCGCGCACATCCCGCCGGGTCGCCTCCAGGGCGCGGCGCAGCGTCTCGGCGTACTGCACCGTGCGGTAGCGGGCCTGCTCCGCGGCGAGTTGCGCGTCGGCCAGCCGCCCCCGGTTGATCAGCACCTCCAGCTTCACCTCGGCCGCGATCTGGGCGCTGGTGACGTCGGTGTCGAGGGCGCCCACCAGCACGTTGACCGCTTCGTCGGTGGTGCGCAGATAGACGCTGCCGCCAGGGCCGGGCACCTCTTCGACGAGTTTGAAGTCGTAGTCGCGGCGCACATAGGCGCCGTCGGTGCCGAACGTGCCGTAAACGGCACGGAAACCCCGGTCGACGCTGCCGACGTTGATCAGGTTCTCCAGCACCCAGCGGGCGACCCGTTCGTGCTCCTCGGCGGGGCGCCGCGGGGCCTGGGCGGCGACCCGCGGTTGCAGCCTGGCGACTATCTGGTCGTGATCGGCGCCGGTGTCGAAGTCCATGGTGAGCGTGACCAGGTCGATGGCGGCGAGCGCCACCTCGGCCATGGCGTACGTCGAGTACTCGCCCGCCAGATTCGCCTTGCGTACGTCCAGGTCGTGCAGCGGAGCGGTGCAGGCCAGCGCCTTGAGCCGACGGGCGAGGCCTTCGTCGGCGGCGGGTCCCGGCGCGACGGAGCGCGGGACGCCGGTGTTCTGGTGCGGCACGGTTTCCGCAGTGGACGCAGTCACGATGGACAGATTAGGTGGTCGCACCGACAACGTTCGAAACGGCACGGATGCGGCGGTCTGTCCACACCCCACCGTGCCCGGTCAGTGCGTGGCGCCGCCCGCCATCACGATGTCCTCGACACGGGAGACGGCGGAACCCACCACGGCCCGTAGCCCTTCGGCTGCCAGCGTAACCGACAGCGAGGGCACAGCCCGGTCGAGGACCTGTTCCGTTGTGTACGGAATGTGGACGAACCCCCCGCGCAGTGAAGGCCGTTCGGTGGCGATGAGGTGCATCAGCCCGTAGAAGACGTGATTGCAGACAAATGTCCCGGCTGTCTGTGAGACGGAGGCGGGCACCCCCGCCGCACGGGCGGCCGCGACGCACGCCTTGACCGGCAGTGCGGCGAAGTACGCCACCGGCCCGCCCTCGATGACCGGTGTGTCGACGGGTTGGCGCCCGGCGTTGTCGGGGGTGCGGGCGTCGTCCACGTTGACGGCCACGCGCTCGACGGTCAGATCGGCCCGGCCGCCCGCCTGGCCGACGCACACCACGATGTCGGGGTCGGCCCTTTCCACCGCCGCCCGCAACGCGTCCAGCGCCGCGCCGAAGACGCACGGCAGCCGCACCGCCTCCACGGCGCAGCCGTCCGGCGGCGCGGCCGCCACGGCCGAAACCGCCTGCCAGGACGGGTTGACGCGCTCGCCCTCGAACGGGTCGAAGCCGGTGAGGAGTACCCGGGTCATGACGCTCCTCGGGTCAAACGCTCCTTGGGCCATCAGAACGCGAAGACCGAGATGATGACGATGTTGCACGCCAACAGTGCGACAGCGGTGGGGACCTGGGCCTTGATCGGCCCGTACTGGTCCTTCAGCTCCAGCAGCGTGGCGGGCACGATGTTGTAGTTCGCGGCCATGGGGGTGCACAGCGTGCCGCAGAAGCCCGCGAGCATTCCGGCGGCCAGCACGACCGCGGGCCTGCCGTGCGCCTGCTCGACCAGCACCGGCCAGCCGACGGCCGCGGTCAGCACCGGGAACGCGGCGAAGCCGTTGCCCATGATGACGGTGAACACGGCCATGCCGACGCAGTAGACGATGACCGCGGTGTAGGTCTGCCCGTGCGGCAGTACGTGCTGGGTGAGCTTGCCCACGGCGTTGCCGACTCCGGCGGCCTGGAAGATCGAGCCGAGCGTGGCCAGCAACTGCGGCAGCAGCATGACGTAGCCCATGGTCTCCAGCAGACCGCGCCCCGCGTGCAGCGGGGTGGTGGGCCGCCGCTCGCGCAGTACGAGCATGGCGACGACCAGCGCCGCGACGGTCCCGATGCCCAGTCCGAGGATGGTCTCACTGCCCGTCTGCAGGACCGGCGTTCGCCCGATGTGCCACTTCTTGACCAGTACGGCACACACCATCGCCACCACGGGGATGGTCAGCGCCGGAACGAACAGCCGGTTGCCGAGCCGGGCGGCCGAGGCCGCGCGCTGCTCCGCCGCGGTGGTCCGTGTCTCGCCGCGTCCGGTGCGGCCGAATCCGGCGAGGCAGACCATGGCCAGCACGGCGACACCGAGCGGTTCCGCGGGTGCGGTCTTGTTCACCACCCAGGTGCTGTAGATGAACGCGGCGCCGACCAGACCCCAGAAAGCCGCCGTACCAAAGCGCTTGGGGTTGCTGCGGTCCATGGCCATCTGTCCGGCCATGGCCAGGAAGACGGCGCCCACCAGCCAGTAGAACCATTCCGCCCGGATCATGTGGCGGCCTCCTCGGCGTCCTCGCGCGGCAACGTGCCACCGGCCGCCGCCAGTTCGCGCTCCAGCGTGCGGTCCAGGTACAGCAGCCGGGCGCCGTGGATCAGACAGGCGCAGGCCGCGGTCGGGATCGCCCAGAGGGCCAGGTCCAGCGGCTCCAGGTGCGTCTTGTACGTGGTGTTGACGAATCCGGTGATCAGCAGGATCGAGCCCACCGCGAGGAAGCAGTCCTCACCGAAGAACAGCCCGACGTTGTCGGCGCTGGCGGCGAAGGAACGTATCTTCTCGCGCGCCCGCTCGGGCAGCGCCCCGTACCGCCGCTCCGCGGCTCCCTCCGCCATGGGCGCGACCATCGGCCGTACCGCCTGCGCGGCGCCGCCGAGGGTGGTCAGGCCGACGGCGGCGGTGAGTTGGCGGAGGAGCAGATAGATCGCCAGGAAGCGCCCGGTGGTCAGTGAGGCGAACCGGGTGATGAGCGCGCCCGCCTGCTCCCGCAGTCCGTACCGCTCCAGCAGGCCGATCACCGGCAGGGTGATCACGAAGATCGTCACCGAGCGGCTGGCCGCGAAGCCGGTACCGAAGTCGGCCAGGACCGTCTGCGGGCTGAGGCCGCCGAACAGGCCGGTGACGATGCCCGCCACACCAACGACGAGTAGGGGGTTGCGTTTCGTGGCGAATCCGACGATCACCACGAGCACGCCGAGCAGAGCGAGCATGCGTCCGCCTTCCGTGCTCCGTTCCCGCCGGGCGGCGGGATGTAGCGAGGAGGCTAGGTTGTTGTTGAACAATTCCACAAGAGTCATGCACGATATGAACCGCTGTGATTCCGCCGCCCATGGGCGGCATCGGCGGCGAGCACTGTTGACTGAGGGCTCCGCGGCATACCTCGCAAAAGGTGCAGCAACTCGCCGCAAAACACCGTGGAAGGGACACCATGGACAGCACATCCCCTGATCTGCTCGGGGAGTTCGCCGCCGACCGGCTGCTCCTCGGCCGGTCCAGTACCGTGCAAAAGGTCGCCGATGTGCTGCGCGGCCGGATCGCGGCGGGTGCGCTGCGCTCCGGCACCCGGCTGTCCGAGGAGGCGCTCGGCGGTGCGCTCGGGGTCTCCCGCAACACCCTGCGCGAGGCCTTCCGGGTCCTGGCCCATGAGCGCCTGGTGGTCCACGAGATGAACCGCGGCGTCTTCGTCCGCAGCCTCGGCCCCGCCGACGTCGCCGACATCTACGTCACCCGCCGCGCCCTGGAGACCGCAGGTCTACGGGCCGCGACCGGATCCAGCCGACTGGCGGCCGTCTCGGAGGCCGTGGCGGCAGGCGAGTCGGCCGCACGGGACGGCGACTGGGCCGCGGTGGCCGACGCCGACCTGCGGTTCCACCGCGCGATCGGCGGCCTCACCGGCAGCGAACGGATCGACGCCTACCTGGCGGGCCTGCTCGCCGAACTGCGGCTGGCGTTCGCCGTGATGGCCGATCCACGCGCACTCCATGAACCCTTCCTGCGCCGCAACCGGGAGATCGCCGAACTGCTCGTCGACGGCCGGACCGGCCGAGCCGAGGCGGAACTGATCCGCTACCTCGACGACGCACAGGCGCTGATCGTGGCGCGCATGCGACAGCATCAGGAGACCGAATGACCACCCCCGTCATCGATCTCAACGCCGACCTGGGCGAGGGCTTCGGACGCTGGCCGCTGACCGACGACGAGGCGCTGCTGTCCACCGTCACCAGCGCCAACATCGCCTGCGGCTACCACGCGGGCGATCCGGCCACCATGCGCCGGGTGTGCGCGATCGCCGCCGAGCGCGGGGTGCGGATCGGAGCCCAGGTCTCCTACCGCGATCTGGCCGGCTTCGGGCGGCGTGCCATGGATGTCCCACCGGATGAGCTGGCCGCCGAAGTCGCCTACCAGATCGGCGCGTTGGACGTCTTCGCCCGCGCCGCCGGGGCCCGCGTGGCGTACGTCAAACCGCACGGCGCGCTCTACAACCGCACGGTGACCGACGAGGAGCAGGCCGCCGCCGTGGTCGAGGGCGTCATGCTCGCGGGCAGGCTCCCGGTGCTGGGGCTGCCCGGCTCCCGACTGCTGGCCGCGGCGCGGCGGGCCGGGCTGGACGCCGTCCCCGAGGCCTTCGCCGACCGCGCGTACACCGGGCTCGGCACGCTGGTCCCACGCCGTGAGCCGGGCGCCGTCCTGCTGGACCCCGAGACCGTCATCGAGCGTTCGCTGCGCATCGCCCGCGACGGATCGGTGCGGTCGGTCAGCGGCGAGCCGGTCGCGGTCCGGGCGCGCTCGCTGTGCCTGCACGGCGACACACCGGGGGCTGCCGCGCTGGCGGACCGGGTCAGAGGCGAACTGCTGGCAGCAGGCGTCGAGTTGGGACCCTTCGCATGAGCGCGCCGCGCCCGCTGCTGGTCGGTGCGCATGCCCTGCTCGTCGAACTCGCCACCGAGGAGGCGACCGAGGCGTTCCACGCCGAGGTGCTGCGCCGCCGGGCGGCTGGAGAGCTACCGCCGGTCCGCGAGATCGTCCCCGGCGCGCGAACCGTTCTGCTGGACGGGCTGGACGATCCGCGCGCCCTCGCCGAGGAGTTGACGCACGCGGCGATCCCGCCGCTGCCGCCGCGCGACGGCACGGTGGTGGAGATCCCGGTCCGCTACGACGGGCCCGATCTGGCCGAGGTCGCCGCCCTGTGGCGGGTGTCGCCCGACGCCCTGCCGCAGGTGCTCGACACCGTCGCGTTCCGGGTCGCCTTCACCGGATTCGCCCCCGGTTTCGGGTACTTGAGCGGCCTGCCCGCCCGGTACCACACGCCTCGCCGGGCCACCCCCCGTACCAGCGTCCCGGCCGGATCCGTCGGACTGGCCGGACGGTACGCGGGCGTCTATCCGCGCTCCTCCCCCGGCGGCTGGCAGATCATCGGCTCCACCGACGCCGCACTGTGGGACCCGGCCCGGGAACCCGCCGCCCTGCTCACCCCCGGCGTCCAGGTGCGTCTGACCCGAGTGCCGTCATGACCGGGCGGTATCTGGACGTGGTGCGTGCCGGGGCGCTGACCACCGTGCAGGACCTGGGGCGGCCCGGACACGCTCATCTCGGAGTGGCCCGCGCGGGCGCCCTCGACGGCCCCGCGCACCGGACCGCCAACCGGCTGGTCGGCAATCCGGCGGACGCCGCGACACTGGAGACCACCGTCAACGGCTGTGCGGTACGGGCCGGTTGCCCGCTGGTCGCGGCGGTCACCGGCGCGCCCTGTCCGGTGTGGGTCGACGGCCGCCCGACGGGCTGGGGGGCGCCGGTGTACGTACCCCCGGGAGCGGTACTCGAACTCGGCCGGGTCACCGCCGGGGTGCGCGCCTATCTGGCGATCGCCGGTGGCGTGGCGAGTGCGCCGGTGCTCGGCAGCCGGTCCGCCGATCTGCTCTCCGGCCTCGGCCCGGCTCCACTGCGGGACGGCGACCGGCTGCCGGTCGGCGCCCGGTACGGCGATCCGGCAGCGGTGGACACCGTGCCCATGCCGGGACCGCCAACGGAACTCGTGGTTCCGGTGATCCCCGGACCACGCACGGACTGGTTCGCCCCGGACGCCCTGCGCACCCTCGCGGCAGGCGCGTACACCGTGAGCCCGGCGAGCAACCGGATCGGCCTGCGCACCGACGGGCCCGCGCTCCCGCGCGCCAGGGGCGGCGAACTCCCCAGCGAGGGAATGGTGTTGGGCGCGATACAGGTACCACCGGACGGCTGCCCGGTGATCTTCCTCGCCGACCATCCGACGACCGGCGGCTACCCGGTCATCGGTGTGGTCCCCGAGGCCAGCCTGGCCTCGGCGGCGCAGGCGGCGCCGGGGATGCCGGTGCGATTCGTTCCGCTGGGCAGCGAGGGTGCCGCCGCCGGGAACTGGTGCCGCGCCTGCGACAGTGCGGCCACCGCCGCGACCGCGGATCGGTGCGCCGTCTCCTCCAGCGCGGCGCAGGAGCCCGCGGCCCGGTGACGGCACTCCGCCGCCGCGAGCCGCAGCAGATCGGGCAGCAGATCAGAACACCGGTCCACCACCCAGCCGGTGCCGCGGGTCGCCATCCACCAGGCGCTCGCCGCCCGGCTCGGCGGCGGACCGTCCGGGGTGGTACGCGGCGGCTCGCCAACCGCCAGCCCGCGCGCGGCGAGCAGCGCATGGAACTCGTACGCCAGCAGACGGTGCCCCACCTCACTGGGGTGCAGCCGGTCAACGCTCCAGGAGGCGCGGTCGGCGGCCCACGGATGGTCCGCGGCGTGCAGATGCACCGCCTCGTACCGCTCCGACAGCACGTGGACGACATGGTTGACCGCCCGCATCCGGCGCCCCAGCGGCCGGGCCAGCGGCCACGGCAGCCCGAGCATCTGCCCCGGGTCGGGCAGGCACGCCGTCAGCAGCGTCACGCCGTCGGCGGACAATCCGCCCAGCGTCGCGTCCAGTCGCGCGGTGACCACGTCGATGTCGAAGGAGCCGCGCAGGGTGTCATTGGCCCCCGCGACCACCGCGGCCACATCCGGCCGGAACGCCCTGGCCTCGGCGAGCTGGCTGGTCCCCACATCGACGGTCAGGGCGCCGCTGCGCGCACAGTTGAGGAACCGGATCCGGTCCGGTGCCTCGGCCATGCCGTCGGCCAGCAGCGCGGCCCAGCCCCGCCAGCCGCCGGGCACCGGATCCCCGAGCCCCTCGGTGAGCGAGTCACCCAGCGCCACGAACCGTACGGCCCCCTCCGGCGCCTCTTGGCTTGCCTTCATATCGCCTTCTCCCGTTCCACCTCGACCGGGACGGCGTCATGCTCGGCGTCGTGCGCGGCCAGGAAGGCCGCCACGGCGGCGGGCCAGCCGAAGCGCTCCGCACGGGCCCGGGCCGCCGCCCTGCGCCGCGCCTCGGGTACCGCCAGCAGTTCGCCGACCGCGTCGGCGAAGGCCGCACCGTCGTCCCGAGCCGCCCGGCCCGCCGACCCGACCACCGCGGGCAGCGCCGAGGACTCGCTGACCACCACCGGCGTACCGCAGGCCAGCGCCTCCAACGCGGCGAGCCCGAAGGTCTCCACGGGACCGGGCGCGAGCACCACGTCCGCGCCGGCCATCAGCCCGTACAGGGTGTCCTTCTGCGCGACATGCCCGAGGAACCGCACCGGAAGCTCCTCCCGGCGGGCCCGCTGTTCGAGTTGACCGCGCAGCGGCCCGTCCCCCGCGATCACCAGCACGGCATGCGTCCCGCGCGCCCGCAGCGCGGCGAGCGCGTCCAGCGCCCGCCCGGGCCGCTTCTCCACCGACAGCCGGACACACATCGCGAGCAGCACCTGCTCGGGCCAGGCGTACTGGGCACGGGTCCGCTCGCCGGCCGCCGCCGGATGGCACGCGTCCAGGTCCACTCCGAGCGGCGCGTGCACCACGTTGCGGGCGCCGATCCGGTCGAACTCGGCGGCCGCCCACGCGGTTGTGCACACCACCCGGGAAAAGGAGTGCGCGGTACGGGAGTTGAGCCGGTCCGCGGCGCCGCGTGCGACCGACTCCGGCAGCCCCCACATGCGCAGCACCCCGTCGGCGCTCTCGTGCGACACCATCACGGCGGGCACCCGCCGCCGCCTGGCCCAGGCACCGGTCCAGCGCAGCGTCGTACGGTCGGAGACCTCAAGGCGGTCCGGGCGCAGCGCGGTCAGCTGGCGTGCCACCGCCCGGCGGTCGACCAGCACCCGGTAGCCGCCGGAGCCCGGGACCACCGGGCCCGGCAGCGTGATCACCCGGCCCTGCTCGGTGCGCTCATCGCGGTACCCCGGGCCCGGCACGATCAGCACCGGTTCATGCCCGGCCGCCAGATATCCGGCACCGAGGTGCCGCAGCGCGGTGCGCAAGCCCCCGGAGACCGGTGTGACGAAGTTGGCCAGGCGGACGATGCGCAGTCCACCGCGCTCGCGCCGGTGGCCCATCGCGGCCTCCCGCTCGCTGCCGCGCTCGTGCGGCGGGTACCCGCTCACGCCGCCACCTCCGAAGCCGTGGTCTTGCGGGAGCGCCGCTCGGCGAGCACCTCTTCGTAGTGGCCGATCAGCAGATCGCCGACGGCCGCCCAGGAGCGGCCCTCGACAGCCGCACGGCCGGCCAGGCCGTACGCGGCGCGCAACCGCGGCGTGGTGGCGAGCCGCCGCACCGCGTCCCGTAGCGCGTCGGGATCGTCGGGCGGGACCAGCAGGCCGGTGCGGCCCGGGCTCACCAGATCCAGCGGGCCGCCCGCCGCCGGAGCGACCACCGGTATCCCGCTGGCCATCGCCTCCTGCACGGTCTGGCAGAACGTCTCCATCGGTCCGGTGTGCGCGAAGACGTCCAACGAGGCGTAGATGCTCGCGAGTTCGCCCCCGGTACGGCGGCCCAGGAAGACGGCCGAGGGCAGGGCGGCGCGCAGGTTCGCGGCGCTCGGCCCGTCGCCGACGACGACCAGCCGCACTCCCGGCAGCTCGGCCACCCCGGCGAGCAGTTCCACCCGCTTCTCCGGCGCGAGACGGCCGACGTAGCCGACCAGCACCTCACCGCCGGGCGCGAGCTCCTGGCGCAGCGCCGCGTCTCGGTGCGCGGGGTGGAAGCGCACCGCGTCCACCCCGCGCGGCCACAGGTGGACCCGCGGGATGCCGTGGCGTTCCAGGTCGGCGGCGGAGGCGGTGGAGGGCGCGAGGGTGCGGTCGGCGGCGGTGTGCAGGGTGCGCAGCCGGTGCCAGGCCGCGTTCTCGCCGATGCCGAGGTACGCCCGGGCGTACCCGCCCAGATCGGTCTGGTAGACCGCGACGCAGGGCAGGCCCAGTCGGGCGGCACCGGCCACGCCGTGCGCCCCGATGACGAACGGGCTGGCCAGATGGACGAGGTCGGCGCGGTGAGCGGCGATGGCGGCCGCCACGCGACGGCCGGGAAGGGCCACCCGCACCTGTCGGTAGCCGGGCAGCGGAAGGGACGGGACACGCACGACCGGGCAGGGCGCGGCGGCGTCCGCCTCGGCCGCCCGGTCGCGGGCAGGAGCGGTCGGGGCAATGACCAGCGGGGCGTGGCCGCGCGCGGCCAGGTGCTCAGCGGTCCGCAGCGCGCAGTGGGCGACGCCGTTGACATCGGGCGGGAAGGATTCGGTGACGAGGGCGACTCGCATACTGCGGTTGTCGGCGGCCGCGGAAAGGGCGCGGCCACGTCGATCTTTCCCCCCGGGAAACGTTCCGTGAGCTTCTGGCCTCCGGCCCCGACCTTGACCACCAGGCACACTCCGAACCCACCCATTGACTCCTTTCCGGCGGATCTTGACCGCCGGGGCGAGGCAGGTGGCGACCGTCCCATGGCCGCCGGTCCGGGCGGTCGTGCACGACGGCGAAAGCTCCAGGCCGTCGCGGCGGACAACCGCGACAGACGTGGATCAGCCGTGCCGAACCGGCTGCCCCACGGCGCGCTTCGCCGTCGCGGTGATGACCGCATCCCGCCGCGACGGCGAGGAACCACAACGACGTGGACCCGCGGTGTCGAACCCACCACAAACCGGTGAAAACCGCTGGAACCGCCGGGGACGCTAGCGCTGGCGGACGGAAGGCGCGGCCGCCGTGCTGAGCCTGCCGCGGACCGCCGTCTGCACATCGGCCTCCTCGGCCGGGTCCGCCGCCAGGCGCCGCAGCTGGGCGAGCACCCGGACGTCACCGGTGGCGGCATGCCGCGCGGCGAGTTCACGGGTGGACTCCTCGCAGTCCCACAGACACTCGATGGCGAACCCGTCGGCGAACGACGGGTCGATGACCGCCAGCGTCCGGGCCGCGCAGCCGCGCAGATGCGAGGACGGGGTTTCCCGGTAGACGTGGCGCACCACGGGGGCCGCGCACTCGATGGCGAGCCGTCCCGCGCCCTCCACCAGCACGGCCAGTCCCTCGGCGGCGGCGCCCGAGGTCCGCACCACCCGCCGCAGGGCGGCGAGCACGCGTGCGGCGTCTTCGGACCCGCCGAGCACGGAGAGCATCCGGGCGGCAGCCGCGCCCAGTTCGTCGTCACGGGCGGCCCAGCGGCGGGCCTGGTCGACACCGGCGACGCTGCGCATACGGCTGAAGGACTCCAGCGCGGCACGTGAGACGACCGGTGAGGGGTCGGCGGCGGCGGCTTCTATCAGGGCGAGGACATCGGGGTCCTGCCGGTCGGCCAGATGGCGCAGGGCGGCGGCGCGGGCCGCCTGCGGACCCCGGCGGGCGGCGTCCAGCAGCTCGGGGCGGTGTTCCGGACCGGCGACGGCGGCCAGGCAGCGGGCGGCGGGCGCGTCCCGGTGTTGCACGGGGTATCCGTCGAGCCCCTGCTGGGCCCACTCCAGTACGTCCCGCACGCTCCAGCCGGGCGCGGGCCCGGCCGGGCGCAGTTGGCGCTGCCAGCGGTCGAAGGACCCCTGTTCCTGGGCCGCCCGCACCCGCTCCCCGTGCACCCGGTCCTCCGCCCACAGCCGCCAGGGCCGGGGCTCATAGGCCTCGCGCAGGGCGCGGGCAAGCGACGCGTCGCCCTCCGCACCGCGTGGGAAGCGCTCCAGGATGGCCGGGGCCAGCGCGGTCAGGCCCGCGTCGTCGTCCCGCAGCGCGAGCTCGTCCAGCGCCCAGTTCCAGTTGGCGCCACGGGCCGCGTAGTCGCGCAGCAGTCGCAGCGCGTCACGGCGTCCGTACCCGGCGAGGTGGCCGAGGACCGACAGGGCGAGCCCGGTGCGCTGCTCCTCGGTGTCGAGGAGGTCGTCCGGGTGGAAGAGGTGCTGCTCGATCCCGTCGAGCCCGCCTTCGAGCTCCGAGTACAGGCGCGCGTAGTACAGCGAGCGTGACTCGACCTGCCAGTCGCGGCGGGGGTCGCTGAGGACACACTGCTCCAGCGCGGCGAGGGCCTCGCCGCGCTGCTCCGCGAGGGCATGCAGGGTCCCGTCTCCACGCCCTCGCTGGAGGAGGCCGAGAAGGGTGCCGCTGGGCGCTATGTCGGGGTCGAACATGAGGTCAGCATCCGGTACGGAGGGTTACGGTGGCAACGGGATTTCCGCCGTTGGTGCCCGGCATCCTTACCGCTGAACGCAGGCGCTATGCCTGGACCGAGGTACGGATCGCGCACGGGTACAAGCGCCGCAGCTTACCCGGAGTGTGCAGTTCCGAGGCGACCCGGTGCACCCCGCTGACCGGGAACGTCCCGTTCGCCACTGGGATATGCCAGAAGCACCACCGGATCGGGTATTGCGGAAACCCTTACGGACGATCGCTCGCTGTGCAACAGTCGTCACTGACCCTTTGGGCCGATCTGAAGCTCTCACGCCGCCTCGCGCCCGCAGCTGACGTCTGTATCTGAGTACGTTCGGAGACAGTCATGCCGTCCCATCTGCATGCGGACCACGCCGCAGCACCGTTGCCGGACCCCGGCACCCTTGACGCGCTCATCTCCCAGGCGCGTCAGTTGCGCGGCCAGGTCGACGCCGTGCGCCGCGAACCCGGCCTTGACGACGATGACGCGCAGAGCCGCTGGCAGCGCGCGCTGTGCGATCTCGCGATGCACCACCTCGACGACCTCGGCGAGCACTTGGGCCAGCTCAAGGAGGGACTGCGGGAGGAAGACGGCGGCGCGGCCGGGGCCGCCTACCCGACGGCCGCGCCGCCCGTTCCCGGCGAGCAACCGCCGCCCGCCCACCACGAGGTGCGCGACCTCGGCCGGGCGGGCAGCGCGGAGTGGGACCTACTGACCGACCAGGTGACCTGGTCCGACGACTTGTACGGAATCTTCGGCAGGACGAAGACGGATGGTCCGCTGACCCTCGACGAACTTCCGTCCTGGCTGTTCGCACAGGACCAGCAGACCCTCACCGCGATGGTGACCGGCTGCCTGGTGGACGGCAAGCCGATCAACGGCGAGTTCCGCATCGTGCGCCCGGACGGCTCGGTTCGCTCGGTGCACATGGTGGGCGAGCCGGTGCTCGATGCCGACGGCTCCACCGCCTCGATGTGGGCGGTGCTACGGGACGTCAGCGAACTACGCCGCAGCCAGCGGGCGTTGCGCGAGACCCGTGACTCGCTGCAACGCCAGCGAGAGGTGGCGCAGACCGAGCACCGGCTGGCGGTCGAACTGCAGGAAGCCGTGCTTCCGCCGTGGCGCGGCTCCCTGCGGTTCCCGCCCGATGGCGACACGCCCGCGCTGGACCTCGCCGCGTACTACCTGCCGTCCGGCAGCAGCGCACTGATCGGCGGGGACTGGTACGACGCGATGGAACTCTCCGACGGCAACACGCTGTTGACGGTGGGCGACCTCACCGGCCATGGTGTCGCGGCGACTTCCGGTATGGCGATGCTGCTCGGCGCGGTGCGCGGAATGGCGCTTGTCGGCCTGGAGCCGGGCGAGTTGCTGGCGCGGCTCAACGAACTGGTGGACCGTTCGGCCCAGCCGGCGCTGGGCAGCGCACTGTGCTGCCGCTACGACGGACAGCGGCGCACCCTGACCTGGGCCCAGGCCGGGCACCCCGCCCCGCTGCTGTTCCGCGACGGGACGGGGCGCTGCCTGGCGGCACCGGAGGGCATGTTGCTCGGCGCGACCTCCGGCGCCGCGTACGGCCAGCGCACGGAGTACCTCCTCCCTGGCGACCTGCTGGTACTGCACACGGACGGGCTCGCCCCGCACCGGACGGCGGAAGCCGCCGCCGCACCCCAACTGCTGGACCTCGGGCCGCGGTTCGCCCAGGCGCGTAGCGCCCAGGAGTGTGTGCGTGCGGTCGTCGAACAACTCGGCAGCCCCGAGCGCGAGCACGACGCCTGCGTGCTGGTCGCCCGGATCTCGTAGCTCTGGTCGGGCGCCCGAGGCGCCCCCTGGAGCTGGTGTCCATAGGCTCGTAACGCAACGGTGGATCCCATAGCCGCCCCTGTCGGCATTGGTCGGCGGCGGGCCCGGCTACGCCCGTCCGAACGGCCCTACACGCTTGCGGTGCCGCTCTTCGGCCCGGACTTCTTCGGCAGGACCGTACGGATCTCATCACGCAGATCCTGGATGCTCTGGAACTCGGCATAACGCCCGGTCAGCCGGTACATCTCACGCAACCGGTCCCAGGTGCGATGGGACGAGGTCTGGCCGATGCTCAGCAGGGCCAACCGTGCGTACCGGTCGGCCTGTTCGGGATCGTCGGCGATGAAGCATGCCGATGCCATCGAGATGTAGTCGAAGATCCGCGACCGTTCATGTCCCGCGCAGCGCAACTCCAGTGCCTGCTGTGCATGGTGCTGCGCGGGCAGCGCGGCCGACGGATCATGCTCGGCGAGGGTGCGGAACGCCAGTGCCTGCATGCCGTGCAGATCGGCCTCGTCGAAGTTCTGCATCCAGCAGGGCGGCGGCACATCGTCCTTGTCGGAGACGAAGAGATCCTCCGCCTGGCCCAGGGTGCGGCGCATCGCCTGGCCGCGTCCTTTGGAGGCCAGTGCCCAGGCCTCGATGGTCTGCAGCATGGCGCGGGTGCGGGGCAGGGCCTGCTCGCCCGAGCCGGACTGCGCGAGTTTCATCAGGTCCAACGCGTCGTCGGGGCGGCCCAGATGAACCATCTGGCGGGCGGCGCGGGACATCGCCTCACCCGCCCGGGGCCGGTCGCCGCCTTCGCGTGCGGCGTGTGCGGCGATCACGAAGTACTTCTGGGCGGTGGGCTCCAGACCCACGTCGTGTGACATCCATCCGGCGAGGCACGCGAGGTTCGCCGCGACTCCCCACAACCGCCGTTGCAGATGAGCGGGATGCCGGTAGGAGAGCATGCCCCCCACTTCGTTGAGCTGCCCGACGACCGCCTTGCGTTGCAGGCCTCCGCCGCGGGAGGCGTCCCAGGCGCGGAACACCTCGACGGAGCGCTCCAGCGCCTCGATCTCCTCGGAGCCCACGGGTGCCGCCTCGTAGCGGTCATAGCCCGCGGTGGTGGCCTGGGCGGAGTGCAGGGGGTCGTCGACTACGGGGGCGTCGGCTGAGAGGGCAGGGTCGGTGTGCAGCCACTCGTACATGGCGCTACTGAGTGCGGAACCAGCGGCAAGCGCGGCGCCCGCGCCCACCAAACCGCGTCGGTTGAGCATAAGGTCCATTCCCGTGAATTCGGTGAGGACCTCTGCGGTTCGCTCCGGTGGCCACGGCAGGCTTTCGACGGCCTGCTTCTTTCCCGTACGCCGATGCCGGTCGAACCCGAGATCCTCGATGGTCACGACACGGCCGAGGCGCTCGGTGAACAAGGCGGCCAACACTTTCGGCACCGGATCGCGCGGCGTCTCACCGGTCTCGATCCACCGGCGCACACGAGAGGTGTCCGTCGACAGCTGCGGGTGGCCCATCGCGGCCGCCTGCCTGTTGACCATCCTCGCGAGCTCGCCCTTGGACCATCCGGTGAGTCCGAACAGATCCGCGAGCCGGGTGTTGGCTTCCTTGATCACGTCAAGCCCCCAGGTTCCTCGGCACAGTTGACAGTAGTGGCCGACCGAACGGGTCGCGAGCATTCGCCAGGGTCCGCCAGGGTCCGCCACATGGTCTGCCACCCGCGGATGGGTGTGCTGTAGGAACGCGCCTCCCCGGCCCATCCGGAGCCCGGGTGACGGAGGTACCTGTAATCCCTGCCTGTAGTCCCTGAGGTATGGGGTGCCCTGCGGTATGGGGTGAAGGTGTCTCCGCATCCCCGCATCCTCGGTGTGCGTCCAGGTACGCATCCGAGGTACCGAGGTATCAGGGTCCGCCCTGACACCCGGGTCCGGAAGCCGAGCAGGCGCCCGGCAGCCGCATTCCCCCAGGGTGCGGAGGCCGGTTGGGGACCCCGCCGGACCGGTGAGTGCCACCCCTGAACGAGCCAGAAGCATTCCCCAGGCACACGAAGGGATCTGTTACCACCCCATGTACTCAGCATCGTCCTCCGTGTCCGCCCCACCCCGGCCACTCGCCCCGCGCGGGCCAGGCCTCGTGGCGCGCCCCCGGGCCGCCTCCGCCGAGCCGTTCCTGGACCCCTCGTACGCGGCCGCGGCGGGCCGTGGCGCCGGGCGGCCGCGCGGCGTCCCGGCCGGCGCCTCCCATCCGCTGAGCGGGAGGCTCGATGTGACGGGCCCCCAGGGGGCGCCGCTGCGGTCGGCGATCGCCTCCGTCCAGCGGATCTGTCCGGAGTTCTCCCCGGCGCAGGTGATGCGGCGCACCAGCCGTACCGTGCTCCTCGTGGGCACGGCAGGACGCAGCCCCGCCGTCGCCAAGTGCCTGCTGGACCACTCACCCGTATGGGAGAAGCAGTTCAGGCAGGAAATAGCGGCATACCGGACCTTCGTCCGGCACCGTCCTCCGGCCCGGGTGCCGCGTCTGGTCGCGGCGGACCCGGAGAGCTGCACGCTGGTGATGGAGCGCTTGCCGGGGCGGGTGGCGGCGATCCAGCGGCATCCCGTGGAAGCCCCGCCGCGCGCCGACATACGAGCCGCGCTCGGCGCCATCTGCCGGATCAACCAATGGCAGCCGCCCGCCGACGCATTCAAGCGCCCCCTTGAGTACGCGACCCGACTCGCCCGCTTCCATGAGCTGGGGCTGCTCACCGACCGCGACCTGGGCGACCTGCAGAAGCTGCTGCGTGGCCTGGCCCGCGACTTCGGCGGCCACGGTCCCTGGCAGTTCTGCCATGGCGACGCCCTGCTCTCCAATATGCTGCTCTCGCCCACCGGCCCTGTCCTGGTGGACTGGGAGCACGCGGGCTGGTACCTGCCGGGGTATGACCTGGCGGTGCTGTGGTCCGTACTCGGCGACGACCCGGTGACCAGGCGTCACATCAGCCAGCTCGCGCAGTCCCCGGGACCCGCCTGGCGGGACGCCTTCCTGGTGAATCTGATGCTGGTGCTGACGCGGGAGATCCGCACCTACGAGACAGCCGTACAGCGCCCCATGCACGGCACCGGCCCGGCCACCCCGGGCGCGGCCGAAGCGGGTGAGGAACAGCGGCTGCTGCTGCGCCGTCTGCACGACGACTGCGGAATGGCGCGCCGCGCGGTGCGGGCGGCCGTGGGCACCCGCTGAGCCATCCGACGTCACCTGGACGGCGTCATCCGGGGAGCCAAATTCCGGGCGCCGAAGGTCTGGTCCGCTGAAGCCGTGCAGGCGTGAATGCCCGTGCTGGGAAGCCCCCGGCACGGGCATTGACGTGTGCTGCATCTCCCGGGGGACAACCCCCGGAACCCCCGCGAAACCGGACGGCATGGATGGTTGACTGACCATCAGACAGCCGGTACGCCTGGGGTTCCGCCCCGCACGGGACGCCCAGACCGAGGAGGCTGCTTTGCGAGGCCCCGAACCCCCGCACCCCAGAAGACGCGGCCACAGACCTGCGCTACGGGCCGTGGCCACCGCCGCCGTCGCACTGCTCCCGGTGCTCTCCGCCGCCCCGCCGGTCGACGCCGCCGCCCCACCGCACCCGGACGCACTCCAGCAGGCCTTCGGTCAGGCGGCGCAGCGCTACCACGTGCCACAGAGCGTCCTGCTCGGCGTCTCCTACCTGGAGTCGCGCTGGGACAGCCATGCCGGGCGGCCCAGCGTCAGCGGCGGCTACGGTCCCATGCACCTGACCGACGCTCGTACCGCCATCGCCCAGTCCCGGTACCGGACGGACGGTGACGCGGTGGGCGACACACGCGGCGACCCCTCCCGGTCCCGGCCGACTCCTGGCGCGGTGACGGTTCCTCAGGACCATACGATGCCAGTGTCGTTGAAGACCACCGACCAGGCGGCCCAGCTGACCGGCCTGACCAGTCAGCGGCTGCGGACCAACCCCGCGGCCAACGTCGCCGGTGGCGCCGCGCTCCTGGCGGCCTACCAGAAGGCGCTCGGCCAGCCACTGAGCAGCGATCCGGCGGCCTGGTTCGGTGCCGTGGCCCGCTACTCGGGTGCGGACGACACGGCCACCGCCACGAACTTCGCGACCGACGTGTACCAGACCATCCACGACGGCGCATCGCGCACCACCGACAGCGGCCAGCACATCACGCTGCCCGCCCAGCCCGGGGTCAAGCCCGATCCGGCGCAGACGGCCAGGCTGGGCCTGCGCACCGCGGACGCCAGGCAAACCGAGTGCCCCCGCCTGGTCGCCTGCGAGTGGATCCCGGCCCCTTACACCAGGTACGGCCCGGCCTCCAACGACTACGGCAACCACGATCTGACGAACCGGCCACAGGACGCCTCGGTCGACTACATCGTCATCCATGACACCGAGGGCACCTGGGACGCCACGCTCAAGCTGGTGCAGGACCCCAAGTACCTGGGCTGGCACTACACCGTGCGCTCCTCCGACGGCCATATCGCGGAGCACATGCGCAGCAAGGACGTGGGCTGGCACGCGGGCAACTGGTACGTCAACTCCAAGTCGATCGGGGTGGAGCACGAGGGCTTCCTCGCCGACCCCGACGCCTGGTACACCGAGGCGATGTACCGCACCTCGGCGCGCCTGGTGCGGTATCTGGCACACAAGTACCGCATTCCGCTGGACCGCCAGCACATCCTGGGCCATGACAACGTGCCGGGCACCACGCCGTCCACCGTCGCGGGCATGCACACCGATCCTGGGCCGTACTGGGACTGGGCGCACTACTTCGAGCTGATGGGGGCACCGTTCCGCGCGTCGCCCGGGCCGCCCGGCGGACTGGTGATGATCGCCCCGTCGTACGAGAACAACCAGCCGGTCTACACGGACTGCCTGGCGAAGGGCCTGCCCTGCGTACCGCACGGTTCCGAGGCGGTCCGGCTGTACACCGCGCCGAGTGAGAGCGCCCCGCTGGTCAAGGACATCGGCCTGCACCCGACGGGTGACTCGACCACCGGCGTCAACGACACGGGCGCCCGCGCATCCACCGGTCAGCAGTACGCGGTGGCCGACCGGCGCGGCGACTGGACGGCGATCTGGTACCTCGGCCAGAAGGCGTGGTTCCACAACCCGTCGAGCGACCCGACGGCGGTGAACCGGCGCGGCTGGGTGATCACCCCGAAGCCCGGTCGCGCCTCGATCCCGGTGTACGGCCGGGCCTACCCGGAGCCGGCCGCGTACCCGCCGGGTGTCCCCGTCCAGCAGATCGTCCCGCTGCAGTACGTGCTGCCCGCGGGGCAGCGGTACGCGATCGGCGACTGGACCAGCGGTGAGTACTTCTACTCGCCGAGCTTCGACCGTTCGAAGCAGACCTGGGTGCGCGGCAAGGGTTTCTACTACGAGATCCAGTTCGGCCACCGGGTGGCCTACGTCCTGGCGGATGACGTGCTCGTCCATCCGGCGTCGGACGGCTGATACGACCCGGTACGGCAGTGGCGCCCGCGGCCTGGCCGGGGCGCCACTGCCGTGTGGACTCAGCTCTGCTGGAACATCTCCGACGGAAGCGGCTTGAGCAACTGGTAGAGGTCGTCGGTGATCGGCCGGTCCCAGGTGGCGATGGTGACCTGCACACCGTCGCTGCGGTCGAACTGGGCGCAGGCGATCCGGCCCTCGCTGACCTTGATCCGGCGGACGATCAGCAGGCTGTCGCCGTGCATGACGGGGGTGTCCTCGCGCTCCACCTCGTGCACCGGCTCATCGTTGCCCAGTGCGGCGAGCAGTTGCGCCACCTCGAACGGCACCTGGCCGTCGGCCAGCTCTCGGGCGGGCGAGCCCTCCGGCAGATTGCCGATCAGCATGGCCGGGCCGCGACCGCCGAACAGGTCGTACCGCAGGAAGATGCCCTGGCAGCTGCCGTCCGGTCCGGGCAGCAGCCCCGCACCGAGGTTTCCCGGCCAGTCGCCCGGGTCCATGGCCAGGACGTCGAAGTCAGGGCCGGTGGGCGTGGCGGCGCTGCGTCGGCGGAGGAAGGACATGCGGACATGGTACGTGTCCCGGGGTCCGCCACGAGCCGGACCCCGGGCAGGGCGACGGTTACGCCGGGTAGCTACGTCCGGCGAAGCGCCGCTCGAAGCCGTCGCCGATGTCGGCGGTGACGGTGTAGTCGTAGCCGCCGTCCGATGCGGCACCGAGGGTGATCGACTGCGAGCCGCCGGGCTGGACGGTGGCTGTGCTGCCGGAGCCGCTGCCGTCCGCCGCGTTGCCGCCGACGGTGAAGACGACGGCGGTGTGGCCGCCGTTGGTCAGGGTGAGGGTGAGCTGCTGGGGGGACGAGGGCGCGATGGACACCCGTGCTCGGCGCGGGGTGGGTGCGGTTCCGGTCCTCACTCGGGAGGAGTCTTCTCCGTAGGTGCGGCCCCGGATCGGCAGACTGCCCTCGGAAATCGCGGCGAGGGCCGTGGCCGCGGTCTGGTCCGGAACGACGGGCAACCCCTTGGAGGCATCGACATCGGGTCACCCCCCGCGACCCCACGACACAGCAGTGGCTCTCAAGGGTCATCTCCCCGTCAACATGCATATGTCTACGGGGAGATGAGCAACAGAGTCCCCCCTTGCTATGGTGCGCCGATGTCATCGATCAAGCAGTTCCAAGTCACCTTCGACTGCGCAGAACCTGAGCGCGTCGCTCGTTTTTGGTGCGAGGTGTTGGGGTACGTCGTATCGCCGCCACCGGCGGGGTTTGCCACTTGGGACGATTTCGATCGCTCGCGGCCGCCCGAGGATCAGGGTTCATGGTTCGCCTGCATTGATCCCTCAGGTGTGGGCCCGCGACTGTTCTTTCAGCGCGTTCCCGAAGGCAAGGTCGTCAAGAATCGGCTGCATCTTTGCGTGCGGGTTGGCACCGGGCTCGTGGGTGAAGAGCGCCTGGCCACGCTTGAGGCCGAGTGCGCACGCCTGGTCGCGCTGGGCGCGGTACGCGTGCGACTGCTGCTTGCCGATGGCAACAACGAGTCCTGCATCGTGATGCAGGACATCGAGGGCAACGAGTTCTGTCTCGACTGAGCATCCTCCTCCTGACGTCACGTCAGGCCAAGGGATTGGAGTTCGACCGGGTGGTGCTGGCCGATCCGGCCGGGATCCTGGCGCAGTCCCCCAGGGCGGACATGATCTGTACGTCGCGATCACCCGGGTCACCCGGCAGCTCACCGTCGTGTACGAGGGCGAGCTGCCGGAGCCGCTGTCCCGGCTCGGATGAGCGTCAGGTGAGGTCGAACTCGCCGTCCCGCGCGCCGAGTACGAAGGCGCTCCACTCCGCCGGAGTGAAGATCAGCGCCGGACCATCCGGGTTACGACCGTCGCGCATGGCGACGTAGCCCTCCACGAAGGCGATCTGGACATCGCCGGTTCCCTCTTTGCTGGACTGCCATACCGCACCCCTCAAATCGAGTTGCGGCTTCTTCCCGTTGGCCATGGGCTGTCCAATGGTGCTGTCAGCCACGTCCGCTCCCTTCCGGCTTGTTGTCCGCGGCCCAGCCTAGCGAGGGCGGACGGTGGCCGACAGCCCGTTCATCGAGGCCGGGCACCCCGGCCGTTACGCATCCGGCCGTTCACACCCCACCAGCCACATCGAGAAGAACTGCGAACCGCCGCCGTAGGCGTGGCCGAGCGCCAACCGGGCGCCGTCCACCTGGTGCTCGCCCGCCTGCCCGCGTACCTGGAGCGCGGCCTCGGCGAAGCGGATCATGCCCGAGGCGCCGATGGGGTTGGTGCTCAGCACCCCACCCGATGGGTTGACCGGCAGATCGCCGTCGAGTTCGGTCACCCCGGACTCGGTGAGCTTCCAGCCCTCCCCCTCGGCCGCGAAGCCGAGGTTCTCCAGCCACATCGGCTCGTACCAGGAGAACGGCACGTACATCTCGACCACATCGATCTCCCGACGCGGATCGCCGATCCCGGCCTGCCGGTAGACATCGGCAGCGCAGTCCTTCCCGGCCTGCGGGGACACGTAGTCCTTGCCCGCGAACATGGTCGGCTCGCTGCGCATCGCACCGCCGCGCACCCAGGCGGGCGGACGCGGTGCGCGCCGGGCCCCGGCCGTGTCGCTGAGCACCAGCGCGCAGGCGCCGTCGGAGGACGGACAGGTCTCCAGGTAGCGGATGGGGTCCCAGAGCATGGGCGAGGACCGCACCTTCTCCAAGGTGACGTCCGGGTCCCGGACGTGCGCGTAAGGGTTCTTCAGCGCGTTGCGCCGGTCCTTGTAGGCCACCAGTGAGCCAACGGTGTCGGGCGCGCCGGTGCGCCGTATGTACGCCCGGACATGCGGCGCGAAGAAGCCGCCCGCGCCGGCGAGCAGGGGCTGCTGGAACGGGATCGGCAACGACAGTCCCCACATGGCGTTGGATTCCGACTGCTTTTCGAAGGCGAGGGTGAGCACCGTGCGGTGGACGCGCGCCGCGATGAGGTTGGCGGCCACCAGCGCGGTGGAACCGCCGACCGAGCCCGCCGTGTGGACCCGGAGCATGGGCTTGCCCACCGCGCCCAGGGCGTCGGCGAGATACAGCTCGGGCATCATCACGCCCTCGAAGAAGTCCGGCGCCTTGCCGATGACGACGGCGTCGATGTCGGCCCAGGCCAACTCCGCGTCCTCAAGGGCCCGTCGGGCCGCCTCACGGACCAGTCCGGCGATCGACACATCGCGCCGCGCGGCGACGTGCTTGGTCTGGCCGATCCCGATGACGGCAACCGGTTCCTTGGTCATGAGCCCTCCAGTACGGCCACCAGGTTCTGCTGCAGGCACGGGCCCGAGGTCGCGTGGGCGAGTGCCCGGTCTGACTGGCCGCGGTGGATGCGCGCCGCGGCCTCGCCGAGCCGGATCAGGCCGGTGGCCATGACCGGGTTGGCGGCGAGCGCGCCACCCGAGGGGTTGACGTTGACCGCGTCGTCCAGGCGCAACGCCCGGCGCAGCACGACCTCCTGGCAGCTGAACGGGGCGTGCAGTTCAGCGGTGTCGACGGGTGCGTCGAAGGCGCCCGCCCGCTGCGCCGCCAGCCGGGTGGAGGGTGAGTCCGCGAGGTCGCGGACGCCCAGGCTGTGTGCCTCGATGCGGTGGTCCATGCCGCGGATCCAGGCGGGGCGCTCGCACAGTCCGCGGGCGGTGTCCCGCGATGCCAGGACGACGGCCGCGGCGCCGTCGCTGATCGGCGGGCAGTCCCGGCGGCGCAGCGGGCGCACGACGTAGTCGTCGGCGTCGGCGCCCGAACGGGAAGAGACGGCGGTACGGCCGCGGGCGGCGACCGCGGCCAGTTCCGGCTCGCTGGTCACGCCCGCGTCGATGAGGGCCTGGGCCTGGAGCGCGGCGAGCGAGACCGAGTCGGGCCACAGCGGCGCGACGTAGTACGGGTCCAACTGCCGGGTCAGCACGTCTCGCAGCGCGCCCGGTGACGACTTGCCGTAGGCGTAGACGAGCGCGGTCCGCGCCTCACCGGTGAGGATCTTCACCCAGGCCTCGTACAGCGCCCAGGCGCCGTCCATCTCGACGTGCGACTCGGTGATCGGCGGCCAGGCGCCGACGCCGTCGAGCGCCATGGTGAACGAGAAGGCGCGCCCGGCAAGGTAGTCGCTCGATCCGGAGCAGGTGAAGTCGATCTCCCCGGCCGTCAGGCCCACTTGGCCGAGCACCTCGTGCAGCACCGGCATCAGCATCTCGACCTCGGAGACCTCGGCGGTGTCGCGCCGGTGCGCGCTCTGCGCGAAGGCGACGATCGCTACCTCTCGCATCAGAGCAGCTCCTTGTAGCTGTCGTAGTCGGCGTCGGGCTCGCCGGTCGGGCGGTAGTGGTCGGGGTAGCGGCCGCCTTCGGTCCACACAGGCGCCACCCGAAGCCCCATCCGCACCTGGTCGTACGGGATGCCGCCGATGCGGCCGTGCAGTGCGAGGTCGGCGCCGTCGAGGGCGATGTGCGCGTAGACGTAGGGGACTTCGATGTCCAGGTTCTGCGCCTTGATGTTGACGACGCAGTAGGTGGTGACCGTGCCTCGCGGGCCGACCTCGGTCTGTCCGGCGGTGGCCACGCCGCAGGTGGGGCAGGCGCCGCGCGGCGGAACGTAGACCTTCTGACAGGACGGGCAGCGCTCACCGATGGTCCGGTGGTCGGCCAGCGCGGCGAGGAAGCGCGACTGGGCGCGGCCGGGCGAGTACGTGTAGTCGAGGCGGGCGGGCACCACGATGCCGCTGACCGGATCGGCGAACTCGCCCTGGAACGGCCTGGGTTCGCCGCCCGGCGCACCGTCGTACGGTTCGAAGCACGCGATGTCGGTGATGGCGCCGGTACGGGTGGCGGCCCAGCGGATGCGGACGCGCATGCCGGTGCGCACGGCTTCGGGGCCGGGAGCGTCGAGGGCGTGCAGGATGGCCGTGTCGGCGCCGTCGAGGGTGACCAGCGCCCAGGCGAACGGTGTGTCCAGCGGCTGGTGCGGGCGCGGGCTGGGGTTCCAGGCCCAGGTGGTGACGGTTCCGGTGGCGGCGACCTCGACCAGTTCGCGGATCTCCTCGGCGGTGACCGGGTCGTACTCGACCGGTGGTACCAGGACCCTGCCGTCGTGGCAGCGCACGCCCAGCACGGAGCGCTCGCGCAGCCCGGTGAGGAAGGCGCTCTGCACCGGGCCGAGGGACCGGGTGAAGGGGAACTCGACGACCAGCGGCGCGCGGAGCACCTCCGGTGCGGGAGCAGGGCTCATGGGCGTGTCTCCTTCCGTACGCCGCGGTCACGCACGCCGGTAGTCGGCGGGGCGCTTCTCGGCGAAGGCGCGGGCGCCTTCCTTGGCGTCCGAGGTGGCGAAGATCGGCCAGCCGCGCTCCAGTTCACTGGCGAGGCCCGCGGCTTCGGTGAGCTCGGCGGTCTCGTAGACCGAGGCCTTGACCGCCTCGACGGCCAGTGGACCGCTGGCGTTGATCAACTCGGCGATCTCCAGCGCCTTCTCGCGCGCCGCGCCGTCCGGCACGACATGCCCGATCAGACCGATGCGTTCGGCTTCCGCCGCGGAGTAGGGGCGGCCGGTGAGCAGCATCTCCAGGGCGTGGGTGCGCGGGATCTGCCGGGCGAGCCGGACGGTGGAGCCACCGATCGGGAACAGCCCGCGCCGCACCTCGTACAGTCCGAAGACCGCGCTCTCCCCCGCGATGCGGATGTCAGTGCCCTGGAGCATCTCGGTGCCGCCCGCCACGCAGTGCCCCTCGACGGCGGCGATGACCGGTTTACGGGGGCGGTGGTGGCGCAGCATCGCCTTCCAGTGCAGGTCGGGGTCGGCGGTGAGGCGGGCGCGGTACTGCTGGCCATCCAACCGGCCGTCATCCGCCAGTGCCTTGAGGTCCATGCCCGAGCAGAACGTGCCGCCGGAGCCGGTGAGCACGACGGAGCGGATCGCGTCGTCCTGGTCGGCCTCGACCCAGCCGTCCCACAGGCCGACGAGCATGGGCAGCGACAGGGCGTTCTTCACCTCCGGCCGGTTCAGGGTCAGTACGAGTGTCGCGCCGACGCGCTCCACGGTGAGGTGCTCGGTCCCGCCCATCGCATCTCCTCCAGTCGCGGACCTCAGTAGAACAGGTTGCAGTAGGACGGGGCGCAGTTCAACGGTTTTCTGACTAGCAGTCAGATTTCTTGGACGGTGGGTCTTCACTCCTGTGACGGTCGGCGCTCTAATGGCCGCCAGGTCAGTGGTCCCCGTGGTGGCGCCGGTCAGGAGGAAACGTGGAGTACAACCTCGCCGACCTCTTCGAATCCATCGTCGACGTGGTGCCGGACCGCGAGGCGCTGGTGTACGTCGACCACCCCGGTACCGGCGCCGAGCGCCGACTGACGTACGCCGAACTGGACGCGGCCGCCAACCGGATCGCCCACCATCTCGCCTCGCGCGGCGTCGCTCCGGGGCAGCATGTGGGGCTGCATCTGTACAACTGCGTCGAATACCTGCAGACCGCACTGGCCTGCCTGAAGATGCGCGCCGTGCCGGTGAATGTCAACTATCGTTATGTGGCCGACGAGTTGGCGTATCTCTACCGGGATGCCGACCTCGTGGCCCTGGTGTACGACGCCGAGTTCGGCGAGCGGGTGGCGGTGGCCGCGGGTACGGTGGCCGCGCCTACGGGGAGGCTGCGGCACCTGGTACGGGTCGGCGAGCCGACCTCGCCGCCTGCCGGGCTGGCTGGTTCCGCGCTGCCGGACGTCGTCTCGTATGCGGATGCGGAAGCGTCCGGGTCGCCCGAGCGGGACTTCGGGGCTCGGTCCGGGGACGACCAGATCATCATCTACACCGGCGGGACCACCGGCATGCCCAAGGGCGTGATGTGGCGGGCGGAGGATCTCTTCTTCTCCGGCCTCGGTGGTGGCGCGCCGACCGGCGAACCGGTACGCCGGGCGGCGGAGTTGGCCGAGCGGGTGGCGGCGGGCGGTGACGGGCTGGTCTTCTTCCCCACCGCGCCGCTGATGCACGGCACGTCGACGCTCACCGCGTTCATCGGTTTCTTCTTCGGCCAGAAGGTCGTCATACACCGCAAGTACGTTCCGGAGGAGGTGCTGCGGACCATCGAGCGGGAGCGGGTCACCAGTGTCTCGCTGGTCGGCGACGCGATGCTGCGGCCGCTGGCCGACGCGCTGGCCGGGCCGTTGAAGGGGACCGACTGCTCTTCGCTGCTGAGCCTGTCCAGCTCCGGGGCGATCCTGTCGGAGACGGTGCGCGGGCAGTTCCAGGCGCTGGTGCCGAATGTTCTGATCCTCAACAACTTCGGCTCGTCCGAGTCCGGGTTCAACGGCACCGCCACGGGTGACGCTGGGCCGCGCCGGGGGTTTCGGCTTCGGGTCAACTCCCGTACGACGGTTGTCGATCCGGCCACCCGCCGTCCCGTCGCTCCTGGCGAGATCGGTCGGCTGGCGCAGCGGGGGCAGGTGCCGCTCGGCTACTACAACGACCCCGCCAAGACCACGGAGACCTTCTTCCGGGATGCGCGGGGTGAGCGGTGGGTGCTGCTTGGCGACGTCGCCACGGTGGACGAGGAGGGCGTTGTGACGGTGTTGGGGCGGGGGTCGCAGTGCATCAACACTGGCGGGGAGAAGGTGTTTCCGGAGGAGGTCGAGGAGGCGCTCAAGTCCCATCCGGGGGTGTATGACGTTCTCGTGGCGGGGGTTCCCGATCCTCGGTGGGGGAATCGGGTGGCCGCGGTGGTCCAACCCTGCGTCGGGGTTGCGGACTTGACGCTCGTCGAGTTGCAGGAGCACTGTCGGGAGCGGCTTGCGGGGTACAAGATCCCGCGGGCGCTCGTGCTTACCTCGGAGATCCGGCGGTCTCCGAGTGGGAAGGCGGATTATCGCTGGGCTCGCTCTGTTGTGGCGGCGGCGGTCCGTCTGGGCTGACGTTCAGGAAATTTCCCGCCCTCCCCCCGTTGCCGGGATCGTGATGGGTGCCGTTGCGCGCTGTTGGTTCGTGGGGCGGGGTCGCGGGCCGGTGGCCATCACGATTCGCAGGGGGTGCGATTCTTTTTGGTCCTCTTCTCCTTCGGGGTTCGCATCCCACCCACTCAGCCGCGAGCGCAGGAACTCACGGAAGGGGGTGGGCCGGGGTGTCCCCGCAGCGACCCCAGGAAGCACCGCAACTGTGCGGTGATAGCCGGAGTGAGGAGACACCCCGGACCGCCCCCGACCCCACAGCAGCCCCGCGCAACGGCAAGATGCGGGCACCGGCAACGGGTCGGAGGGAGGGAAATCTCCGTACCCGGAACCGCCAAGCGCGAGCGGAACCGCAACCGGGCCGGAGGCCGCCCCGCGCAACGGCAAGATGCGGGCACCGCCAACGGGGGGAGCGGGGGAAAATTCCTTACCCGGAACCGTTGGGGCGCAGGCGCCGTTTGTAGAGTTTGCCGTTGGGGTCTCGCGGCATCTCCGCGATGAATTCGACAGACCTGGGACACTTGTACCGCGCCAACACCCGCCCGCAGTGCGCCAAAATATCCGTGGCCAGCGCCGCGTCACCCCGCAGGCCGGGAGCGGGCTCTATGAATGCCTTGACCTCTTCTCCCCAGTCGTCGTGCGGCACGCCGATGACTGCCGCGTCCGCCACGGCGGGGTGCTTGAGGAGTGCTGCCTCCACCTCGGCCGGATAGATGTTGACCCCGCCGGAAATGATGAGGTCGATCTTGCGATCGCGTAGGTAGAGATAGCCGTCCTCGTCGAGGTAGCCGAGGTCGCCCACCGTGAAGTAGTCGCCGATGCGGTTCTTTCGGGTCTTCGTCTCGTCCTTGTGGTATCGGAAGCCCCCTGCGGTCATCGACATGTACACCGTGCCCAACTCCCCAGGCGGCAGCCGATTCCCCTCGTCGTCGAAGATGGCGATCTCGCTGATCGGCCAGGCCCTGCCGACGGTGCCGGGTTTCTTCAGCCAGTCGGCGGCGGGAGCGAAGGTCCCACCGCCCTCGCTGGCGGCGTAGTACTCCTCGACGCACGGCCCCCACCATTCCAGCATCGCCCGCTTGATGTGCTCGGGGCAGGGCGCGGCGCCGTGGATGGCGTGCCGCATCGACGACACGTCATACCGCTGCCTGACCTCGCCGGGCAGTGCCAGGAGGCGGTGGAACTGCGTCGGGACCATGTGGGTGTGCGTGCATGCGTACTCGTCGATCAGCCGCAGCATTTCCTCGGGCATCCACTTGTCCATGAGGACCACCGGGTGGCCGATGTGCAGTGCGGCGGCGGCGAATTGGAGTACTGCCGTGTGGTACAGGGGCGAGCACACCAGATGCACGTTGCCATCGAACGGCTTGATGCCGAAGAACCCGAGGAAGCCGCCGAGATGGGTCTCCTCCGGGGGTTTTCCGGAGAGCGGGCGGCGGATGCCGCGTGGCTTTCCGGTGGTTCCCGAGGTGTAGTTCATGACGACGCCGGAGGTCCGGTCCTGCGGCGGGTTCGTCGGCTGGCCGTCGAACAGTGCGGTGTAGGGCCGGAAGCCCGGTGCGCTGCCGACCGCGAAGCGGTGGTCCGCCGGGAGCGCGGCCTCGTCGGCGGCGGCCTGCGCCTGCGGCGCGTACCGCTCGTGCGCGATCAGCGCCTTGGCGCCGGAGTCGGAGACGATCCACGCGATCTCCGGGCCGACCAGATGGTGGTTGACCGGTACCAGATAGAAACCGGCCTGGGCGGCGGCGAGATAGGCGGTGAAGAACTCAACGCCGTTGGGCAGTACGACGGCGAAGGCGTCGCCGGGGCCGAGGCCCGCGGCCCGTAGGCCGTGGACGAGCTGGTTGGCGGTGGCGTGCAGCCGCGCCGCGCTCCACCTCTCGCCGTCCGGCGCGATGAGGATGTCGCGGTCCGGGTCCTGGGCCGCCTGCGTCCAGAATCCGTTGGCAGGTCGGGTCATCGGGGGACGACCTCCTTGTCAGTCGCGACCGGCGATCCGGTTGACACGGGTGATGGCGCGCTCGAAGCCGCGGGTGAGATCGTCGAAGACGGCCTGGACGGGGCGTACGGCGTTCAGCTGGCCGACGATCTGGCCGACGGGTGTCCCGAGCAGCGGCTCGACCTCGTACTGCTGGATGCGTGAGACCGCCTCCGCGACCAGCAGCCCCTGCAGCGGCATCGGCAGCGGATCGGGGCTGGCCGGATCGTCCCAGGCCTCGGTCCAGCGGGTGCGCAGCTGGCGGGCGGGTTTGCCGGTGAGGGCGCGGGAGCGGACGGTGTCGCCGGAACCGGCGTCGAGCAGCTTGCGCAGCAGCGCGGGTGATCCCAGCTTGGCTTCGCGGGTGGTGAGCCAGATCGAGCCGAGCCAGACGCCCTGCGCGCCGAGTGCGAGCCCGGCGGCGATCTGCTCGCCGGTGCCGATGCCGCCGGCCGCCAGCACCGGGAGGGGGTCGACGGCGCCGACCACCTCCGGGGTCAGCACCATGGTGGTGATCTCGCCGGTGTGGCCGCCCGCCTCGTAGCCCTGGGCGACGACGATGTCGATGCCCGCCTCCTGGTGGTGCCGGGCGTGCCGGGCGCTGCCCGCCAGTGCGGCGACCAACAAGCCCTTGTCGTGGGCGCGTTGGATGACATCGGCGGGCGGTGATCCCAGCGCGTTGGCGAGCAGCTTCAGCGGGTGGTCGAAGGCGACGTCGAGTTGGGCGCGGGCGACCTCTTCCAGCCAGCCGGTGATCCGCCAGCCGGACTCCTCGCCGGGGCCCAGCTCCGGCACTCGGTGCTGGGCCAGGGTGTCCTTGACGAACTGCCGGTGTCCTTCCGGGATCATCGCCTCGATCTCGGCCACGGAGACGCCCTCGACCTTCTTGGCGGGCATCACCACATCGAGGCCGTATGGACGGCCTTCGGTGTGCGCGTCCAGCCAGTCCAGGTCGCGGGCGAGGTCGTCGGCGGCCCCGTAGCGCACCGCGCCCAGCACGCCGAGACCGCCCGCTCTGCTGATGGCCGCGGCGACCGCGGGGAACGGCGTGAAGCCGAAGATGGCGTGCTCGATGCCCAGCCGTTGGCTCAGCTCCGTCTTCATGGGGGCAGGATGCCGCAGCCCGACCTAGAGGGGAAGAGATTTTCTGACGTTACGTCAGATCCATGGGTTCGCTGTTGCGTTTCCCTTGCGATGTCGCATTCTCGGTCGAGGTGGCTTTGTGTGGCGGTTCCGGCGGGGGTTCCGGGCGGCTTAGGAGGCGTACTCCCGGCGGATGGCCGCCACCCGCCGGTACAGTTCCACCGCCTCCGCGCCGCGGCCCAGTTGTTCCAGGCAGTGGGCCTCGTCGTTGCGGCTGGTCAGAGTGTCGGGATGGTTGGCGCCGAGTACCCGCTCGCGCCCCTCGGCGACCGTGCGGTAGGCGCCCAGGGCTTCGTCCCAGCAGCCGAGCCAGCCGAGCGCTACCGCGACCTCACGTCCGCTCACCAGGGTGTCCGGGTGGTCGGCGCCCAGCACCCGGGCGCGAATCTCGCACACGTGGCGCGCCTCGGCAAGCGCCTCCCTCCAGCGGCCGAGCCTGCCGAGGTTGACGCCGAGGCCGTGCCGGGCCCGAAGCGTCTCGGCGTGCTCGGCCCCCTGGGTACGGGCGCGCACGGCGGCCAGTTCCCGGTAGAGCTTGAGTGCCTCCTCGCTGCGCCCGAGTCGGCCGAGGCAGATGCCGACCTCGTAGCGGGCGGCCAGGGTGTCCGGGTGGTCGGGCCCGAGGCTGGCGGTGCGGGCCGCGGCCACGTCGCGGTACTCGGCGAGCGCGTCCTCCCAGCGGCCCAACTGCCCCAGGGCGTAGGCGACTTCGAAGCGGGTCACCAGGGTGTCCGGATGGCTGGCGCCCAGCACCCGGGAACGGGCCGCGGCCACCTCGCGGGCGGTCTCGTAGGACTCCTGGAGCCGCCCGAGGCGACCGAGGTTGAAGGCGAGGTTGTGGCGGCAGCGCAGGGTGTCGGGGTGCTCGGGTCCCATCGTGCGCTCCCGTGCGGCGAGAACGTCCGTGTAGACCCGGTGGGCGTCCTCGTGGCGGCCGAGCCTGCCGAGGGCGAAGGCGGTCTCCTGACGTGCGGCGAGCGTCTGCGGGTGGTCGGCGCCGAGCACCCTCGTGCGGGCCGCGACCACCTGCTCGTACTCGTTCAGCGCCTGCTGCGCCTGGCCGAGGCGGCTGAGGGCGAAGCCCAGTTCGTAGCGGCTGGCCAGGGTCTCGGGGTGCTCGGGGCCGAGTGCCTCCTCACGGGCCAGGGTGACGGCGCGGTGCACCTCCACCGCCTCGGCCCAGCGGCCGAGCCTGCCCAGGCTCAAAGCCGCGTTGTGCCGGCTGGCCAGGACGGCGAGCAGTTCGGGGTCGAGCGTGTGCCGCGGTCGGGCGGCCCAGGCGGCGTTGAACCAGGCGCCGGTGATCGAGGCGGCCTCGGCGTCCGGGCGCGACGGGCGTCGCCCGACGGCCTCGGCGCCGATGGTCATCCCACGGGCCCAGTAAGGCAGTTCGCCGTCGCGTTCCGCGGTGGCCTGGATGGCGGCCAGTCGTTTGCCGATCACCGAGGCGTCCTGCGGACGGTCGTCCGGCTCCTTGGCGAGCAGATCGAGGATCAGCCGCTCCAGCGGCTCGGACAGCTCGGGACGGCGCTGGCGCGGTGGTTCCGGTGCGGCGTCCCGGTGCCTTACCAGCACCGCCCAGGCGTCGTCCAGGTCGAACGGCGGGGCGCCGGTGGCCAGTTCGTAGAGCACGCAGCCGAAGGAGTACAGGTCACTGCGGTGGTCGATCTCACCCCCGGCGATCTGCTCGGGCGACATGTAGTGCGGGGTGCCCATTGCCACGCCGGTGCCGGTCAGCCGGGAGGTGAAGCCGATGTCATGGCCGAGCCGCGCGATTCCGAAGTCGCAGATCTTCACCGTGCCCTCGGGGACGCGGATGATGTTGGCCGGTTTCAGGTCCCGGTGCACCACTCCCTGGGCATGGGTGTACGCCAGCGCCGCGGAGACCTGCTCCGCGATGTCCATCAGATCGGGCACCGGCAGCGGGATGCGCTGCCCGTCGTCCAGTAGTTGCAGCAGGTTGCGGCCGTCCAGCAACTCCATGACCAGGTACAGGACCCCGTCGTCCTCGCCGAAGTCGTGCACGACGGTGATGCCGCGGTGCTGTAGCGAGGCGGCCACCCGTGCCTCGCGCCGGAACCGCATCTCCATGGCGCGTGTGTGCGCCGGATCGCTGGACGTGTTCCTGGGCTTGAGGCATTTGACCGCGACCTTGCGGCCCAGTGCCTCGTCCTGGGCGCGCCAGACCTCGCCCATGCCGCCGCGGCCGATCAGCTCGATCAGCCGGTATCGCTCCCGGATCAGCCTGTTCTCCCCCATCGCAAGCCGCCGCCCCCCGTTGTTTCGCGTCAGTCACCCGGCGGTTTCCAGTATGGCCGCGCCGTGCAGGGTACGGCACGGCGCATCACGGCCGCGTTCGCGCTGGCGCACGCAACCGTTACGGGGACGGACGCGGACCGGGGTCTAGGCGCCGGGCCGCCCCCGGGTGGGGGCGGTCACCGGCGGACCCTCGGCATGCCCAGGCCGATCCACGAGATGATCTCCCGCTGGATCTCGTTGTTCCCACCGCCGAAGGTGAAGATCACCGCACTGCGGTATCCCCGCTCCAACTCGCCGTGCAGCAGCGCCCCCGCCGAGCCCTCCTTCAGCGGACCGGCCGCCGCGGCCACCTCCATCAGCCAGGCGTAGGCGTCGCGGCGCGCCTCGGAGCCGTAGACCTTGACCGCGGAGGCGTCCTGCGGGGTGAGTGTGCCGCGCTGCAGGGCGTCCACCATCTGCCAGTTGAGCAGCTTCATCGCGTCGAGCCTGGCGTGGGTGCGGGCCAGCCGGGCGCTGACCCAGGCCAGGTCGATGACCCGGCGGCCGTCGCCGAGCTTGGTCTGCGCGGCCCAGCGCCGTACGTCGTGCAGCGCGCGGATGGCCATCGTGCCGTGCGCGGCGAGGGTGACGCGTTCGTGGTTGAGCTGGGTGGTGATCAGCCGCCAGCCCTTGTTCTCCTCGCCGACCCGGTTGGTGACGGGTACCCGGATGTTCTCGTAGTAGCTGGCGGTGGTGTCGTGTCCGGCGAGGGTGTTGATGACGGTGCAGGAGTAGCCGGGGTCGTCGGTGGGGACGAGCAGGATGCTGATGCCCTGGTGCGGTGGGGCGTCCGGGGCGGTACGGACGGCGAGCCACACCCAGTCGGCGGTGTCGCCGTTGGTGGTCCAGATCTTCTGGCCGTTGACCAGGTATGCGTCGCCGTCGCGGACCGCGCGTGTCTTCAGCGCGGCCAGGTCGGTCCCCGCGTCGGGTTCGCTGTAGCCGATGGCGAAGTCGATCTCGCCCGCGAGGATCCTGGGCAGGAAGTACGCCTTCTGCTCGTCGGTGCCGAACTGCATGATCGTCGGCCCGACGGTGTTGAGCGCCATCAGCGGCAGTGGCACGCCGGCCTGCGCGGCCTCGTCGAAGAAGATGAACTGCGCCATGGGGGTCAGGCCCCGCCCGCCGTACTCCGAGGGCCAGCCGACGCCGAGCCAGCCGTCCGAGCCGAGGCGGCGGATGGTGTCGCGGTAGAACGCCTTCTGACCCGCCTGATCGCGGTGCCGGGCGTAGGCGTTGTCGGGCACCAAGGTGGCGAAGTAGGCGCGCAGTTCGTCGCGCAGGCTCTGCTGCTCGGGGGTGTAGTCCAGGTGCACGGCTCCTCCTGAGGTCTCCGTCCCGGCGGTCCCGCAGTGTCGGCGCACACAGTAGAACGCGTTGCAGAAACCTGGAAGGGTCGTGAGCCGGTCACTCAGGGTTTACGGGCTACCGCCGCATAGCAGGACACTTCGGCATCGGTGAACCGGCCGGCTCGCAGCGGGTCGTCGGGGCGCCATCGGTGGGACACCGTGATGCCCGGCTCCATCAGTTCCCAGCCGTCGAAGAACCGGGCGAACTCCGCCCGATCGCGCGGCCGCACGACGGTACCCGCGGCCCGGTAGATGGCGGTGACCTTGGCCAGCGCCTCCGGTGCGAAGTCGGCCGTGGCGTGCGAGACGGCCAGTGTACTGCCGGGCGGCAGCGCCCGCTTGAAGCACTCCACGATCGCGTGCGCGCCGCCGCCCTGCTCGTCGTCGACGAAGTGCAGCAGGGCGTTGAGGCTGAGGGCCACCGGCCGCGCCAGGTCGAGGGTGCGCCGGAGTTGTGGCGCCGACAGCACCGCCGACGGGTCGGTGACATCGGCCTGGACATAGGCCGTTCGACCCTCGGGACGGCTGCACAGCAGGGCGGCGGCGTGGGCGAGGACGATGGGGTCGTTGTCGGTGTAGACCACCCGCGCCTCGGGCGCGATGCCCTGGGCGACCTCGTGCAGGTTGGGCGGGGTGGGGATGCCGGTGCCGATGTCCAGCCACTGGCGCATACCGCCACTCGCCAGGGCGCGGGTGGCGCGGTGCATGAACTCGCGGTTGACCCGCGCCGCGAGTTGAGCCGCGGGGAAGACGCCGAGGACCTGCCCGGCGGCTTCCCGGTCGGCGGCGAAGTTCGTCCTGCCCCCCAGGAAGTAGTCGTAGATACGGGCCGAATGCGCCCGGTCCAGCCGCAAGTCCACGCCGGACGAGCCGTGTTCGTACTCGCTCATGACCGTGCCGCTCCTCCCGTGCGAACCGTTGCGAAGCAGGAGTTGGAGTAGTCATACCATTACGCTGCGGAAGATTTTTTCGGGGCCGCGTTACACACCAGGGTCGTTTGTCCGATTGGCTGACAGGCGAGGGCACAACGCCTTCGCCCCGACGCCGCCGTCCGTCATCGACGGGCGCGGTGGTGATTCCCGCAGAGGACCGCGTGAAGACCAACCCCCCGCACTCATCCGAGCCCGACAGTCCGTCCGGCCCTCCGCTGCGGCAGCCCGTGCGCCGCCTGGCCTTGACCTTCGAGGCCTTCCACGACACCCACCACCTGCTGTGGCTGCGCTACGCCCATCTGCACACCGGAAGTCGTGCCGCCGCCCTGCTGATAGAGGGATCCATATCGCGCCAACTCGCCGCCTGCTGGCCGCATGTGCTGCGCCAGGAGTCGGTGCCGTTCTACGCCTGGACCGTACTGAAGGAGCACGTGGCCGACTGGCTCAGCGCGCACAACCGCCCGGTGGCGCTCACCGAGACCGCCGCCTTCGACGCCGTGTCCCGGGCACTGCGTGAGGCACAGGAGCAGTTCGCGGTCCTGGAGAGCAGGATCGGCCTGTACTCGGCCATCTCGGAGTTACCCGAGCGGCAGTGCGATGTGATCGTGCTGCGTTTCGCACTGGGCTACGACGACGCGTTCATCGCCGCACTGCTGGGTGTCGAGGAGAGCACCGTCCGGTCGCACGCGAGCATCGCGAGGAGGAAACTGGCCGCACAGCTGGGGATTCCGTGGCGGGAGTGAGGGGGACGCGCAGATGCACCATAGCCGCGGCTGCGACGGCATCGAGACCCTGCTCGGCGGGGCCGAGGTGCTGGCGCACGAGTACGAGGACTACGACCCGGTCGCCGCCCGGGAGGCCGTGGCCCGCAGCCTGAGCGCCCCCGTCGGACCAGGACCGGTGGCCACCGGCGCCGCCGCGGGACCCGCGCCGTATCCCACCGCGCACGAACAGGCCCGCCATGAACTCGACCTGGCCTGCGCGCTGGTGCTCAACGCGGCCGAGGCCGCGGCCAGCCTGGACCGGCTGGTCGACGACGACCGGATCGACCCCGAGGGCGCCCTGGTGTTCGGCGTTCTGCTGCATCTGACCGGGCGCGGTGAAGCGGCCGAGTTCTGGTGGCGGTTCGCGGCCGGCGGCGGCAGCCGTACGGCGGCCTACTGCCTCTTCCTCGACCACCGCCGCCGCGGCGAGTTCCGCGACGCCGACCACTGGCGCGGACAGGCCACCCGGCCGCCAGCCGCCCCGCACACGTACGGCGCCCCCGCCCGCGCGAACGGGCCGCTGCTGCTGTCGGAGACGGCGCGGCGCGAACTGCTGGTGCAGTGGCACCGCGGGGTCACCCCGCAACTGCCCGCGGCCCTGGAGCGGGTCATCGACCGGCTCCATGTCGACTGCGGGGAGGGCGACTTCGGACCCATCCCCCGACCGTCCGCCGCGCTGAGCGGCCGCATCGCCCGCGCCTCGCCCTGACGTTCAGGAATCCGCGACCGGCACGGCCGTGCGGCCCAGCCGTCCGGCGAGCCGGTTGCCCAGAACAACGATCAGCAGCATGAAGAACACGAAGGCCGCCGTGACGACCAACGTCCAGGTCGTCACATGCAGGTAGCCGCCCGGCCGGCGCGGGTCGAGGAAGTCGTACGGGTACCAATGGACGAACGGGCCGCGCAGCAGTGAGTAGGCCAGAAAGGCCAACGGGAAGGTGAGCCACGGCAGTCCCCGCACCCAGCGGATGGGCCGGGCGGGCGGCCCCGCCAGCCAGTCGGCCATCGCCGCGACCGGCATCACCGCGTGCACGACGTAGTTGGCCCAGACGATCACGTCCTGACCGCTCTGACCGGCCAGCAACGTCCAGTACACGAGTCCCGTCACGCCCAGGTACAGGGCCGCGGCGCCTCGCCATCCGTCGCTGATCGGCTTCCGGCCGCTCAACAGCGCGACGCCGCCGACCAACAGCACCGCGACGCCGAAGAGGTTGGACAGGTTGGTGAAGTAGGAGAACCAGTTGCCCGCACCCTCGTCGGTGTGCAGTGCCTGGTCGAAGGTCACGCCGAGGGCGCTCGCGGCGAGCACCGCGACCGCGACCCTGGCTGATCCGACGCTCTTCGTCATGGCCGACATGAGCGCACGCTACTACAAACAGTAGTACGAGAAGAGGGAGCAAACATTCCCGCCCGGAGCAGTTGGCGGTCCAGGCGGACAGCCCGGCCGATTGGCCCATCCATACACACGGCAATCGGCCCGGTCCGCAGGGGTGGTTCCGGTCTAGCCTGAGCCGAGTCCGTCCAGGACGGGCCCCGGAACCGAACTGTGAAAAGGAAATCCGCTCCATGCGTGTCTTCGTCGCGGGCGCCACCGGCGCCGTCGGCCGCCTTCTCGTCCCACTGCTCCTGGCGGCCGGGCACGAGGTCACCGGGACCTCCCGCTCCCGGGCCGGGGTCGACCGGATACGGGCCCAGGGCGCGGCGGCCGTCCAGGTCAACGCGCTGGACGCGGACGGACTGCGGCGGGCGGTGGCCGAGGCGGCCCCGGAGGCGGTGGTGCACCAGCTGACCGACCTCGCGGACGCGAACGGGGCCGCCAACAGCCGCCTGCGCCGTGAGGGGACGCGGAACCTGGTGGACGCGTGCGAGGCCGCGGGGGTGGGCCGGGTCGTCGCGCAGTCCATCTGCTGGGCGTACCCGCCGGGAGACGGCCCGGCCGACGAGTCGGTGCCGCTGGACGCTACGGCTTCGCAGCCGCGCGCCGCGATGGTGGCCGCGGTGCGGGCCCTGGAGGAGACTGCGTCGGAGGCAGCGGTCGCCGTGCTGCTGCGCTACGGCATCCTGTACGGCCCGGGCACCTGGTACGCGCCGGGGGGTGCCGTCGCCGCCGCGCTCGAAGGCGACCCGGCGGCACGCTTCCTGGGCAGCGTCGAGGCGGACGACGCGGTGAGTTCGTTCGTCCATGTCGCGGACGCGGCCCAGGCCGCGGTCGCCGCACTCGGGTGGCCGGGCGGCCCGGTGAACATCGTGGACGACGAGCCGGCACCGGCGCACGAGTGGCTGCCGGTGCTGGCGAAGGCGCTCGGCGTGCCCGTGCCGAAGCCCTCTGCCGGTCGCCAGGGTTGGCAGCGGGGGGCGGTCAACTCCCTGGCCAGGGCGCGCGGTTGGCGCCCAGGTCATCCCAGCTGGCGTACCGGCTTCACCGCACGCTGGTGAAGCACATATCGAGCAGCGCATGGATGGTCCCGAGCAGCGCGCCCGGTGCGCCCGCGCCGAAACCGATCACCATGGCCTGGCCGACGGCGACGTCGGTGGGGTCGATCCCGCCGTGCCATACCAGTCTGGCGTCGTTGCCTGGGAGGTCACGCAGCGGCGAGTAGGCCGCGAGGGTGCCGAGTACGTCGGCGATGGGTACGCCGTCCCGCAGCAGCAGGGAAGTACGCAGCCCGGTCGGCGTCAGTGCGTAGCCGCGGTTGCCCACGGTGGCGTGCCGGGTGCGTGACTTCCGGCGCAGCCGCCAGCGCCCCGGGCTGGACAGCGGTGCCCGCTGCCCGTTGACGGTCATGGCTGCGTGCTCCCGGTCGGGGACGGCGACCCTGACCGTCGGCATACCCGCGCCCTGTACCTGTACGACGATGGCGGGCCAGGGGTCATGACGGATGTGCACCGGCCCGAAGGGGCCGTCCGTTGTGCGTGCTTCCATAGGTATCGGGGGGCGCTTGCTACGGACGGACACGGTCGGCTCCTGGGACGTCGAATGCGCGGCCCAGTCTGGCATGCCGCCCACGCCGGGCGGATTCCGGTTCAGACGTTCCGGAAGGCCGGGACGGACCGGCGGGTCGGCGAGGTCACCGGCGCGTGCAGCCATGGCGGCACTTCCGAGAGCCCGGACGTTCGGGGGCGGTGGGGCGGCCTGGGCTGGACGGCTTCGGTGGGCGGCTGCCAGGCCGCCAGTGCCGTGCGATCGGTCCTGCCCGACGGGTCGATCGGCAGTTCCGGAAGCCGCACGAACCGCCTCGGCAGCATGTGCGCGGGGAGTTCGGCGCGGGCGTGGGCGGACAGCCGCCTGCCGAGGTCCACCTGGGCGGAGCTCCTGACCGTGTAGAAGGCCGTCGTCATCGGCTCACCGGTACCGCTGAGGGTCCTGACGACCACGAGTTCCCGTACTCCCGGGGCCCGGCGGAGCACGGACTCCACCTCCCCCAGTCCGAAGCGGGGGCCGTTGGTCCGCACCTCGTCCGCGACGCGTCCGGCGTAGCACAGGCTGCCGTCGGATCGCATCCGGGCGAGGTCCCCGGTGCGGTGGTAGCGCTGGGCCGGGCGGCCGCCCAGTGGCGACAACGTGCAGCGCTCCGCGGTGAGTTGCGGCCGGTGGGGATAGCCGACGGCCAGCCCGTCCCCGGCCACATGGATCTCGCCGATCTCTCCGGGACCTATCGGCTCACCGTCCTCGTCGAGCACGGCTAACTGCCAACCGTCAAGGGGCGTGCCGATGTCGGGGAGCGACTGCGATCCGGCGGCGCCCGCGGCACCGTCCAACTCCTCGTCGGTCAACGGGCGGTGGGTGGCGAAGACGGTCGCCTCGGTGAGGCCGTAGGTGTGGACGAACCGGCTGGCGGTTCCGAAAGCGCGCCGCCAGGTCCGGATGTCCCGCATGTCGATCGACTCGCCGCCGAAGATCACGTACCGTGGCGCGGGTGCCTCACCGACCCTGACCGCCGCGGCGCGTACCAGGTGCCGGAAGACCGAGGGCACCACGCTGAAGACGGTCACGCGCTCGCGGATCAGCAGGTCGAGGGTGGCGCGCGGTGAGGCCGCCACCTCCCGGGGCACCAGCACGAGGGTGCCGCCGCTCAGCAGGGCGCCCCAGATCTCCCAGACAGAGAGGTCGAACGCATAGGAGTGGAACGCCGTCCAGACATCGTCCCCGGTGAGCTGGTACTGCTCGCCGCAGGCGCGCACCAGTGCCAGCACGTTGCGGTGCGGCACCAGCACGCCCTTGGGCTGGCCGGTGGAGCCCGAGGTGTAGAGAAGGTAGGCGGGTGCGTCGGGGTCCACCGCCGGTTCCGGCGGCTGTCGCGTCGCCGCGGCCAACGGAACACCGAGGCGCAAGGCGGGCACATCGGCCGGTTCGGCAGCCGTGTCCCGGTCGGTCAGTACCAGTGACACCGCGGCGTCCCGGGCCATGAACCGGAGTCGGTCGGCGGGGTACGCCGGGTCCAACGGCACGTAGGCGTGGCCGCACTTGAGGACGGCCAGCATCGCGACGACGGTCTGCACACCGCGGTCCAGCCGCAGCCCGATCCGCGCTCCGGGCCGGGGGCAGTGCTGGTGCAACCGCGCGGCGAGCGCGTCGGCGCGCCGCCGGGTCTCGGCGTACGTGAGGGATTCCCGTGCATCGCGCAGCGCCGTCCTGTCGGGGGTCCGGGCGGCCTGCTCGTCGAACAGGCCGTGGATGGTGCCGTGTTCGGTGCGGAGGGAGAAGCTCATGGCTGGTGGCCTTCACGGAATCTAGGCGGCTGCTGGTAAAGCGGCCGGTGCGGAGGTGAAGCCGTTGCCATGACTGTGCCTGGTGCACCCTGCGGACAGCTTGTCGTCCCGCTTGTCGTCCCGCTTGTCGTCCTCTTGCGCGGTGACCGCTAACGGCGGCCAGTATGCCCGGCTTGCATCGCATATAGGCCCCCTTCAGGTTTGCGCCTTGCAGGATCATGACGCTTACCGACGGATGCTTCGGGATTGCCCGCCGGGCAGGATGAGGCCAGGCAGGAAGAAGGACTGCTGCACGGCGCGGGGCGGGCGACGACCTGGCGCACCGGCCCGTACCTGGAGACCACCGCGGTACGCGCCGCGATGCGACTGGCGGACAAGGAGCGGCTGTTGGGCTTCCTGTACGTCGGGCGCCCGGACCCCGAAGGGCGACGCGGGCCGCGACCGCCGTACGACCCCGCCGACCACCTCAGCGTGCTTCCCTACGCGGTGTTCGGCATCCCCTCGGGCGTGCTGCTGGACCGCATGGATCTGCGGCGCACGATGGCACGCATCGACTACTTCCGGTGCGCCGTCATGCTGGCCTTCGCCCTGCTGGTCGCCTCCACCGCGGGACCGGTGCGTTCGCTGGACTGGACGGCGCGGATCGAGGCGCTGCCCACCCTGGTCGCCCTCGCGCACGGCCTGCGGCCGGGGCAGTTGCTGGAGACCACGACGGATCTGGTCGGCTCCCCGGGGTACGTCTATCCGGCCGCTGAGGATCCGCGGGACGCCGAGCGGGACTACCGGGCGCTGCGCGCGATGGAAGCGGACGGGCTCTACACCCGCTGACCGGCCGTGCGGAGCACACCGTGGCGGTTCCCGCGCGGCGTCACACCAACTCGGCCACTGGTAGCGTGAGTTGGTGATCACCTGCATGCTCGCGCGGGCGTTCGTCAACGCCGACGGCGCACACGGCAACCCCGCCCTGGTCGTGGTCGAACCGGCCGGCACATCCGTCACCGGTGAGGAGCGCCAAGCCCTCGCCACCCGGCTGGGCATCCCGGCCACGGTGTTCGTCCGTGATCCGGAACAGGGTCTGGTCAGCATCCACAGTTCGTACGGGCAGCCGATCCGGTTCGGCGGGCACCCGCTGCTGGCCACCGTCGAGGTGCTGCACCGGCTCGGCACACCGGTCCGGGAGCTGGTGCCGCAGGCCGGTGCCGTCGCCTGCCGCCGCGATGACGACGGCACGGTGTGGCTGACGGCTCCCGCGGCGTGGTCCAAGCCGTGGCGACACTACGAGATGTCCAGCCCCGAGGAGATCGACGCGTTGACCGGGCTTCCCGACGGGGAGGACTTCACCCAGGTCTGGTCGTGGCTGGATCGGGAGGCCGGCCATGTGCGGGCCAGGCTGTGGGCGCCGCGGATCGGCAAGGGGGAGGACGAGGCGTGCGGCAGCGCGTCCATGCTGCTGACGCTGAAGCTGGACCGCGCCTTGCGGGTGGTCCACGGCAGGCACCGGGCGGTCATCATGACCCGGCCCGTCGACGGCGTCCGGGTCGAACTCGGCGGACGCTGCGTCGTCGACCAGCCCGGCGCCGAGATCCTGGCCGCGGTCGCCGAGCTCTACGACCGGCCCCGGCAACCGTGACGTAGAGCCGCATCGGCGTCAACCCGCCCTCATCGTGCGGCGGTTACCAGGTCCGGTGTCAGATCGTCCAGGGTCGCGGCGCCGACCAGGGCCATCGCGACTTCGGTCTCCCTGCGGAGCCCGCGGATGACGTCCCGTACTCCCCCCGCGCCGTCGACGGCCAGCCCCCAGATGTACGGGCGTCCGACGGCCACCGCGTCGGCGCCGAGGGCGAGCGCCTTGACCACGTCCGTTCCCCGGCGGACACCGCCGTCGATGATGACGGGCACCCGACCCGCCACCCGTTCGGCGATGGCGGGAAGGGCGGAGAGGGTCGAGGCGGCGGTGTCGAGGTTTCGGCCGCCGTGGTTGGAGATCCACACCCCGATACCGGCCTCGGCCGCCCGCTTCGCGTCCTCGGCCCGTAGGATGCCCTTGGCCAGCACCGGCAGTCCGGACACCTCGCCCAGCGCTGCCAGGTCGCTCCAGTCCACGGCGGGGTCGATGCGTGGATCGTGGATCGCGCCGTGCGCCGAAGTGCCCGGAGCGTGGGGGAGGTTGGCCGGACTGCCGTGCGAGGGCAGCGCGAAGCCGTTGCGCAGGTCCCGCTCCCGCAGTCCGGTGACCGGTGTGTCGACCGTGACGGCCAACGCCCGCGCGCTCGCCGCACGCGCCCTGCGCACCAGCTCCGCGGTGAGCCCGCGGTCCCGCTGCACATAGAGCTGGAACCACCAGGGGCCGCCCGCCGCAGCACCGATCTCCTCGACCGTCTGCGAGGAGAAGGTGCTCACTGTCATCAACGCACCGGCCTCGGCCGCACCGCGGGCGGTGGCGGCTTCGCCATCGGGGTGGAACAGGCGGTGCGAGGCAGCCGGGGCCAGCAGGATCGGCGAGTCCAGGGCGGTGTCGAACACCGAGCAGCCGGTGTCCACACTTGCGTGGCCCGTCAACACACGGGGCAGCAGCGCCAGTTGCCGGTAGGTCTGCTGGTTCCACCGGACGGTGTGCTCGTCCGCCGCGCCGCCCTCCAGGTAGTCGAAGACCTCCGCCGGCAGGATCTCGCGTGCCGCCTCGCGGTAGTCGGCGAGGTTGACCAGCGCCGCACCGCTCGGGCCGTCCCCGGACGGCCGCGGGGTGCGTTCGACGGTGGTGTCACTCACACCGTCTCCTGGTCCACGGCGCGCAGCCGGACCTGGAACTCAAGCCGCGCGACGGCTTCGCGGGCGGCGGCCACCGCCTCGTCGGCCGTGTCCCCAAGGGCTCGCGCATAGGCGATGCGGGAGTCGGAGGACTCCAGCGGGCCGCAGTCGCCGCCGGGGCGGACCAGCAGCTCGACCTCGGTCACCCCCGCGGTACGCCTGGCCTCGTCGAGGCCGTCCACGTCCACCAGTTCGCCCGCGGCGGGCGATGCCGCGAACCAGATCGCGGAGCTGCGGGCCGGGCGCCGGTCGGCGAGCGTCGCCTTGATCCCGGGGAGCACCCGATCCCCCACGGTCTGCCGCACCACGCACTCGGCGATGTCCACGCCGGTGGCGTCGAGCGCCAGGGCCGGAATCTCGTCGCCGCCCATCCGGACATGGGTCTCGATCACCCGCGGGCCCGCCTCCCCGAGCACGATCTCGGTGTGGGTCGCACCGGTTTCCACACCGAGCGCGTCGAGCAACTGCTCCACGTAGGCCTGGACTTCCTTCTGCTGACCGGCCGTGAGCTCGGCGGGAGCCACATGGCCGAGTTCGACGAAGTTCACCGGATCGGAGAACTTCCGGGTGATCGCCACGACGCAGTGCTCGCCCTGCTCGGAGAACGCCTCCACGCTGAACTGCGGCCCCTCGTGGAACTGCTCGACCAGCACACCTGCGTCCGGCAGTCCTTCGAACCCGGCGTCCGCCCGCTCGAAGGCCGCGGTCAGCGCGCGTTCCTCGCGGACGACGGCGACTCCGGCGCTGCCCGCGCCGCGCACCGGCTTCACCACACACGGCAGTCCGTGTTCGGCCGCGAAGGCGCGCAGTTCGGCCACGTCGCTCACCAGGGCGGAAGCGGTGGCGTCCACCCCGGACTCCCGCAGCCTGGCCCGCATGGCCTGCTTGTCGTGCACCAGTGCCACCGTGCGGGGGGTGTGGGTGGGGATGCCCAGTGCCGCGCCGATCGCGGCGCAGCGGTCCTGGTCGCGCTCGCCGAAGGTGGCGATCCTGGTGAACGGATGACGGGCGTGGACGACGGAGGCCAGCGCGATCCACTCGTCGTCGGGTGCGTCATGGCGCACCGCGATCACCCGGGTGTGCTCGGTCAACTCCCGTAGTCTGGCGACGTACTCCAGCCGGCAGATCACCGAGGTCTCGGTGCCCGGCAGGGCCCGGCGCACCCGGGTCGGCAGGTCGCGCCCGCTGCCTACGACGAGAACATGCTCACTCATGGGGTCACCTCGGTGGTCGGGGAAACGGAGGGTAGGGACCGGGCACGGTCAGCCGTGTCCCCGGCCCGCTCGGCCAGGCTGCGGCGGGCCGCGGTACGGGAGACCAGCGCGGCGCAGCCGAAGGCTCCGGCCAGCACCGGCCAGGCGACCAGTCCGGTGGGGAGCAGCACGACGACCAGCAAGGTGGGTCCGACCACCTTCTGACCGGTCAGGGAGAGGCTGAAGGCGCCCAGGTAGCGGGCGCGGGCGGCGGCGGGCGCCAACTCGGAGGACAGTTCCCAGGCCGCCACGGAGTGCAGGTTCTCGGCGACGGAGAGCACCACCACCGCCATCAGCACCGCGGCCACGGCAAGCCCGGTCGGCGCCGCCTGGCCCAGGGCGAAGAACCCGCAGCAGGCCATCATCAGCACACCGGCCAGCACCAGCAGCCGGATCGCGGAGGCCGTGGTCTCGGCGAACCGCGCGACATAGACCTGGAGCACCACCGTCAGCACGGTGTTGACGGCCATCAGCACCGGCACCCACGCGGAGGGCACCGAGGTGTGCTGGATCACCCACACCGGCAGCAGCACGATCAGCACGGTGTCGTAGAGCGACAGCACGCCGCTGCCGATCGTGAAGAGCATGAACCACCGGTCACGGAACGGCGATCGGGTCACGGCGACCGGCTCCGCGCCGTCGGAGCCGGTGGACCGGCGCCGCACGGTGGTCCCGGTCCTGGCCAGCGCCAGCCGCACGGTGCCCGCGACCACCAGGAAGGAGACCCCGTTGACGAGGAAGAGCGCGGTGAACGCACCCGGGCGGCTCGTCGCGAAGACCGCCCCCGCCAGCAGGAAGCCGACGGTCAGACCGACGTTGCGCACGGCCCGGATGGAGGCCATCGTCCGGGTCCGGTCGCTGCCGCCGATGGCGGCCGTCACCACGGCCTGCTGGATCGGTGTGCTGGACCGGTCCAAGGCGGTGAGCAGCACGGTCAGTACGAGGAAGTCGGGGTACCCGGTGACGAACGCGTACGCGCTGTAGCCCAGGCCGCGCAGCAGCAGGAGGGCCAGGTAGAACCCGCCCGTACCCCACCGGTCGGCCAGCCGGCCCAGCGGTACCGGGGCGATCAGCGCCAGCGCCCCGGCGAGCGTGGTCGCGAACGCGACCTTGGTCGCGGGGATTGCGACCACGCCCACGAAGTACAGGGTGGACGACGCGAAGAACATGCCGGTGCCCAGCGAGTCGACGCAGGCGCCCAGGGCCAGCATCCGGCCCGCCGAGCCGTCCGGCAGCAGCAGCCCGCCGAGCCGCCGCAACCACCGGGTCACGGCGAGCCCTTGTCACCGGCGGCCGGTGCCAGTGCGCGCACCAACTCCGTGGAACGCCGGATGTGGGTGGGCGTCGCGGCCTCCGGTGCCGGACCGCGCAGATGGTTCCAGGCGTACCGGCGGGCGGCGTTGACCAGCAGCTCGGCGGTGGCGGCCCGGGTGCCGTCCGCACTCTCCGGCGGGACGGCCTCGGCGTCGCGGGTCCGTTCGGCGGCCTGTGCGACCAGTGCGGCCCCGGTGAGCAGTCGGCCGACGCGGTCCACCAGGACCCAACCGGCGGCCGCCACGACGCCCGGCTCGGCGCCCACCCACTCGTGGCGGGTGGTGGACAAGGTGAGCAGTGCCTGGTCCACCATGCGCCAGGCGGCCAGCAACCGGCCCTCGGGGATGGGGCCGAGCAGGTCCCTGGCTCTGAGGGTGGCCGCGTCGAAGTGCTCGGCCAAGGTGAGCAGCAGCAGCGCATGAGCGGCCAGCCGGTGGGGCGTTGCCGGATCGGTGCCGCCGCCTTCGGCCGCCGACGCGGCGTCCTCGGCGAGGGTGTAGCTGACGCACCGCCGGGCGGCCACGTCGGCCTGGCCGTGCGAGGCGGTGGGCAGCGCGCGCCAGGCGCGGGCGGCCAGCAGGTCGACCGCGCGGTCGGCGGCTTCCTCCCGGCGGGAGACCGCCCAGGGGCTGGTGTCCTCCCGCAGTTCCAGCGCCGCGGCGGTCAGCCTGGCCACCGCGGCCTCCAGGGCCGCGAGGCTGCCGGGGGCTCCTTCCGCGCGGGCGTCGGCGGGTCGGATCCCGATCTCGGAGGTGATGCCTGAGCTCACACGTACTCCAGCCAGTGGCGGTAGGTGGGGTTGCGTCCGTGGACCACGTCGGTGAAGGCCTCGCGCAGCTGCTTGGTGATCGGTCCGCAGCCGCCTGCCGTCACCGCGCGGTCGTCCACCGAAGCGACCGGTACCAGCTCGGTGGCGGTGCCGGTCAGGAACGCCTCGTCCGCCACGTAGAGTTCGCCGCGGGTCAGGCTGCGCTCCTCGACCGCCAGACCCTGGTCCCGGGCGAGGGTGATGATGGACTGCCGGGTGATGCCGGGCAGGATGTTGTCGCTGACCGGCGGGGTGACCAGCACTCCGTCGCGGATCGCGAAGATGTTGGCGGCGGAGGCCTCGGCCACGTGCCCGGTCGGGGTGAGCATCAGTGCGTCGTCGTAGCCCGCGCGGATGGCGGCGACCTTGGCGAGCGCCGAGTTGACGTAGGCGCCGGTGGCTTTGGCAAGCGGCGGGACCGAGTGGATGCCGTTGCGCTGCCAGCTGCTGACAGCCAGCCGGCAGCCCTCCCGTTCCGCCTTCTCCCCCAGGTACGACCCCCAGGGCCAGGCGGCGATGGCCACCCGGGCGCTGTCCAACTGGGGGGCGACGCCCATCGTGCCGTATCCGAGGTAGACGATCGGGCGCAGATAGGCGGAGTCCAGACCGACGCGGCGCAGCAACTCCACCGAGGCGTCGATGAGTTGGTCCACGGTCCAGCCGGGGTCCATCAGGTAGACCCGGGCCGAGTCGTGCAGCCGCTCCAGGTGTTCCCGCAGCCGGAACACCGCGGGGCCGTCGGCCGTCGGATAAGCGCGGATGCCCTCGTAGACACCCCACCCGTAGTGCAGGCTCGGGGTCAGCACATGGACCTGTGCCTGGTCCCAGGGAACGAACTCGCCGTCCATCCAGATGGTGCCGGTGGGTTCCAGTTTCATCGGTCAGCTCCCGGTGAGGGGGTACGGGACGGGACAGCGGTGGCGGGTGCGCCGACCCGCTCCAACCGGCGCTCGATGCTCTGCGACTGCAGGGACAGCACCTCGCGGTAGGTGTCGGCGTCCGGGCCGTGGAAGGCGAACCAGCCCCAGCGCGGCTGGAGTTCGCAGCCCCGGGCGAACTTGGCCTCGTAGGCGGCCATTCCGTAGTGGATGCGGCGGATGCCGCCCTCCACCGCCCAGCGGATGGCCTCGTGGTAGGTGAGTGCCAGATAGCACCCCTGGGCCTCCGGAGCGAATCCCGCGGTACGGGCGAAGAGCGCCTCGCCGGTGCGCAGGCACAGCACGAAGCCCAGCAGTCGTCCGTCCCGTTCGGCGCCCAGCACCACACAGCTCTCGCCGAGCTCCTCCCGGATGCCGTCGAAGTCCCGGCGCACCCGGTGATCGCCCCCGGGCAGGCCGTACTTGGCCCGGTGGGCGACCTGGAGGGCCACCACCTCGTCGTCGATCGCCTCCGGTCCTGACCGGACGACGGTGCGGAAGCCGGACTGTTCGTAGTCCCGCAGTTCTTTGCGCAGACGGGTGCGACGGCGGCTGCTGAGCCCGGCCAGGTACGCCTCCCAGCTGGACTCGGCCAGGTGGTACACGCCCTCGGCGCCCAGCAGGGCGGCGGCGTATCCGGCACCGGCGGCGGTCCGGTCGACCTCCGCCGCCGCGGGCTCGCCGACGTACAGCAACGCGCTGCTGCGGCAGTCCAGTTCGGCGGCGGCGTCGGTGAGCAGGCCGGGCAGCGCGGCCATGACGGCGAGGCGCTGGGCGGGGGTGCGGTGCGGGGGGTGGGCCACACCGTGGTGCGTGCCGAACGTGGCGAGCGTCAGCGAGGGGTAGTGGTCCGCGCGGTCCGCGGGCAGTGCGCCGGTGAGCTTGCTCCAGCGTTCCTGGTCCGCCGGTTCGAGCAGTTCTGGTTCGGCCATCGCACCGGCGGTGCCGGCCAGCCGCGGCGGATCGTAGAACAGCAGGCCACCGGCCTTACGGGTGAGCAGCAACGGGGCGAGGGCGACGACCCGGTCGTTCTCGTGGATCTCCAGGTACCGCACCTCGTGCAGGTCGGTCCGTTCGGTGAACCGGCACCAGCGGGCGTCCTCCCAGATGACGTCGGGGCCGGCGAGGCCGGAGAAGTCCTCCGCGGTCGGCCGGGCGGTGGGGGGAAGGACTTGCGCGGTGTAGCCGGTGGCGTGCGTGCCGGCGTCGCTCATCGGACACCTCCGGCGACTGCCTCCAACTCCCAGCCGAAGCCGGCCGACACCGCGGCGGTGGTGTCCCGCAGCTTCGCCCGCAACGCCGCGCCGTCCTGGTCGGTGACGACCCAACTGGCCAGGAAGTCGGCCGACTTGCGCTGTTCGTAGCGCTGCCCGCTCCAGTCGTCCCCGACATGGGTGTTGAGGGTGAAGTCGTGTGCGCCGACCGGTGCCTCTGGCAGCCGCACCACCCGGCCACGCTGCGGTGGGATACCGCAGAAGGCCGCGTGCGGCGCGGCTTCGGCCCGCTCCCGTACGGAGCGCAGCGCGACCGGCAACCCGCACTCCACCCGGGCCCACATCTGGCGCGGATCGATCCCCAGGACGTGCTGGAGCATCGTCGGTATGGGACCACCGCCGATTCGGGCGGCCACCTCGCACAGCACGATCTCGCCGCTCGCGGTGACGAAGAACTCGGCGTGCGCGCACACCGTCGGCGGGGACGGCAGCGCCTCGATCAGCCGCCAGGTCTCCGCCACCAGCCGGGCGCCCAGCGGATCGGTCAACGCCAGGGTGGTGGAGCCGAAGGGGGTGTCGGTCCAGTGCGCCAGACAGCCGTCGCTGGTGTACCGGGAGGGCACCGCCACCACGGGAACACCGGCGACCCGGAAGGCGTCCACATGGTGCAGCGCGCCGTCCACGAACTCCTCGACCTCGTAGGGAACGGCCGTGACGGCGTCCGCGAGCCCGGTCGCCTGGGAGGGATGGTCGAGCAGGTGCACTCCCGTGGAGCCGGAGCCCCCGCGCGGTTTGGCCACCACCCGTCCGGGATGCCCGGCCATGAAGACGACGATGTCCGCGACCTCGCCAACCGGCGCGAAGTCGGGCACGGACAGCCCCGCGCCGCGTGCGTACCGCTTCATCAGCACCTTGTCGCGGAAGGCCGCGGCGGCCGCGGTGTCCAGGCCGTCGAGCCCCAACTCGCCGCGCAGTACGGCGGCTCGTTCGACGTCGACCTCGGCGAGCGCCAGGACCGAGGTGGGGTGGTGGCGGCGGGCGAGATCCCTGGCGGCCGCCAACACCGCTTCGTCATCGGTGTAGTCGGCCACGGTCACCGTTTCGGCGAAGCCGTCGCCGATGTCCGTGCCGTCCGCCGTGACCGCCAGCAGCCGACCGGCCTGCTCGGCCAGCCATGCGCTGAAGGGCAGTCCCGCGTTCCGCGGGCTGATCAGTATCAGGATCACGTTCGTGCCTCCCTGGCCGTAGGACCGTCGATGCCCGTGCGGCGGGCCAGTTCGGCCAGCACGTCGGCGGTGCGGGCGTCCAGCGGAACACCATGGGCGCGCCGTTCGCGTTCATGGGCCCGCTGCGGGTCGCCGGGGGCGAGGACGGCCTGGTCCCCGGCGGGCGTGGCCGAGCGGACGGTGCCCAGCAGGTCGGCCAGGCCCGCGCCGAACCGCTCCTGTCCGCAGAACGCGCCGGGGTCCAGGGCCATCACGAGATGCCCCACCTGGCGGCCGCGCCCTGCCGTACCTTCGCCCACCTGGGAGAGCTGCCAGTCCGGCGGCGACCCGGTCAGCACCGCGCCGAGCAGGGTGACCGCCATGGCGAGTCCCTGTCCCTTGTATCCGCCGAGTGGTGAGAGGGCGTACGCCTGGTCCGGTTCCTCGGTCGGCAGGCCGTCGGCGTCGGTCGTCCAGCCGCGGTCCAGTCGGCGGCCCTCGGCCCGGCGCTGCTTGATCTCGCCGAAGCAGACCTGGCTGGTGGCCATGTCCAGGGCGAACTCCTGGTCCCCGCCGCCCGCCGCCACGCTGATCGGGTTGGTGCCGAACAGCGGCTCGACCCCGTTGAACGGCGCGACCCGGGAGGCCGCCGAGGTGAGCGCGATCCCGACCAGCCCCTGCCGGGCCAGTTGACGGGTGTAGACGGACGCGGCACCGAAGTGGTTGGAGTCGCGTACGCTCACGGCGGCCACGCCGAACCGGCCGGCGCGCTCGGCGGCCAGTCGGGCCGCGGCCAGTCCGGCGAGCACACCGAGCGAGCCGTCGGCGTCCAGCAGCAGCCCTGCCCCGCGGTCCCGGGCGATGGTGACCCGCGCCGCCGCGTTGGCGACGCCGGTGGCGAGTTCGTCCAGGTACTGCGGGAGCAACCGCAGACCGTGGGTGTCGATGCCGCGCAGTGAGGTGTCCACCAGCGCGTCGGCCACCTGGCGGGCCTCCGCGTCGTCGACCCCCGCCTCGGCGAGCGCCACACGGGCGAGTCGGCGCGCCGACTCCTCCGCGATCACGGGCAGTTCGCCGGGCTGCGCCCGGTGCTGAACCGGAGGGGCTTGTGTTCCACTGGTCATCGCGGGCTCCAGTACATGAACCGATGCGGTCCGATCGCCGGCATGTCGAACTCCTCGCCCAGGACCTGGAAACCGTGTCGTCGATAGAAATCAGCCGCGGAGCTACGGGCGTTGCACCAGACGGCACCCGCGCCGGCCAGCGCGGCATGGGTGAGCGCGGTCCGCAGCAGTGCGGCACCCGCGCCGGTGCCGCGTGCCGTCTCCAGGGTGGCCATGCCGCGCAGCCGCCAGCCGTGGCCCGGCAGCAGCCCCGGAACACTACGGTCCACGGGTGGATCCTCGGGGTAGAGCGAGGCGGCGCCGACCGGGCTGCCCGCGGCCAGTGCGGCGAAGTGCCGGACGCCGGGGTTGTCGTCCTCGGGGTAGGCGCAGGACGCGGCGGGTTGTCCGGGGCGCAGTACCTGGTGGCGGATCGGTCGGACGTCGTCGACCGGCACCGCCCGCACCCGCCAGCCGTGGGCCTCGGGATCGGGAAGATAGCCGGAGCCCGGCCGGTCGGGCAGTTGGACCCGGCCGACGCTGTCGAGGGTCAGCCCCTGGCCGGAGTCCACCGCGAGCAGGTCGACCACGTCGACGTCGAGGTGGTCGGCCAGGCCGCCGAGGTGCGCGGTGGCCGAGACACCCGCCGCGGACTCGAACATGCAGCCCAGCATGGTGAGCAGACCGCGCTCCCTGGCGCTGTGCAGCATCGCCAGGGCGGGGGTGATGCCGCCCGCCTTCATCGGTTTGACGTTGATGCCGTGGAACGCCTCGGTGCAGGGGTCCAAGTCGGCGGGCGAGGTGATGGACTCGTCGGCGAGCACCGGCAGCGGACTGAGCCGCTTGAGCGTCCGCGCGTCCGCCCAGGCCTCCCGGGGGAAGGGCTGCTCGACCAGTCGCACACCGAGTTGCCGCATGTGCTCCAGCGCGGGCAGTGTCCTGGACAGCTCCCAGCCGCAGTTGCCGTCGACGTAGAACGGTGCGTCCGTGTGCTCGCGCAGTTCCTTGAGGATGGTCAGGTCCGCCGGGTCGGCGAGCTTGACCTTGTAGGCGTGCCAGCCCGGTCGCTCGTCCAGCTTGCGGGCCATCGCGTCGGGCTCGTCCAGCCCGATGCTGTAGCTGGAGCGCAGGCCGTGCGGCCGGTCCAGGCCGAGCGACCGCCACAGCGGCACGCCGAGCAGCCGGGCCCGCAGGTCGTGCACCGCGGTGTCGAGTGCGGCGAGCACGAAGGGGGATTCGGGAAGTTCGGCGACGAGGGTCCACCACACCGCCGAGGGGTCGTCCGGGCTGAGTCGGCCCAGCAGCGGGGCGATCCGGCGCAGGTCCGCGTGCATGCGGTCCAGGTCGGAGTTGTAGCGGTGGGTCATGAACGCCGACGCTTCGCCGAAGCCGCTGGTGCCGTCCTGCTCCAGCTCCACCACCACGGCGGGCTGCACCGGTATCGCCTCTCGGGCGGAGCGCCACACATGCCGCTGGGTGAGGCTGAGCTCGTGGACGGTGGCCCTCATCGGGCGCCCGCCGACACCAACTCGGCTTCGCGGGAGAGGTGTTGGCCGGGGAACCAGGAGCCGAGGGCCGGGCGCAGGTCGTCGAACCATTCGGCGGTGGGATCGTAGGCGGCGAAGAACTGCCGTCCGACCAGTTCCGGGTCGCGGGCCTGGAGCAGCCGCAGCGCGAAGACGCGCTCCCCGGCGATCGTGCTGACGCCGTCGATCAGCACCTTGCCGGGAGCCGCGGACATCACCGGACCACGGGCGGTGCGGGCGAGCCCGGACACCCCGCGGATGGCGTCGGTGTAGATCTGGAGCGCCTTGCCGAGCGGCACGCCGAAGTAACTGCGGGCACCGGTGTCGCGCTCGACGAACATGTAGTACGGCAACACCCCCAGCTCGACCATGAGTTGCCACATCCGCGACCACACCGCGGCCTCGTCGTTCACATGCGCGACCAGCGGTGCCTGCGCGCGGATGACGGCTCCGGTGGCCCGGATACGGGCGATGGCCTCGCGCACGACCGGTGTCTCCAGCTCCCGGGGATGGGAGAAGTGCGCCATCACCGCGACATGGCGGCCCGCGGCGACACACCGCTCGAACAGGCGCAGCAGGTCGTCGGCGTCCGCGTCGGTGGTGAACCTGGCCGGCCAGTAGGAGAGGGCCTTGGTGCCGAACCGGAGTGTGCGGACTGTCTCCATGGCGGGGTCCAGCAGCGGTTCGATCCAGCGGCCCAGCACCTGGGTCTTCATGATCATCGGGTCGCCGCCGGTGAACAGGACGTCGGATGCCTCGGGGTGGTGGGCCAGGTAGGCCGTGAGCTGTGCGGGGTCGCGCAGCGCCTGGCGCAGTTCGGCGATGCCGACGAACTGCGCCCAGCGGAAGCAGTATCCGCAGTAGGAGTGGCAGGTCTGTCCCTGCGAGGGGAAGACCAGCACCGTCTCGGCGTACTTGTGCTGGAGTCCGTCGAGGCGGTGGCCGTCCAGCGTGGGGACGTTGGCCTCCAACTGGTCGCCCGGGTGCGGGTTGAGCAGTGCCTGGGCGTCGGCCGCGGCCTTGCGCAGCACCTCGCGCGGGGCATCGGTGTCGTGCAGGGCCGCGATGCCGTCGAAGACCTCCGGCGGCAGCATGTCGCGGTGCGGGAAGGTGAGCCGGAAGATCGCGTCGTCAGGGGCTGCCGACCAGTCGATGAGCTGGTCCGCGACGTACTCGTTCACCTTGAAGGGCAGTACGCAGGACACGACCCTGAGGTCACGCAGGTACTCGTCGGGCATCCCGCGGTCGCGGGCAAGGGCGGCCAGGCGTTCGTGGGAGAAGGTCTTCATCCGAAGTCGCCTCAGATCGTTGATCACGGTCGTCGGTGACGGACACACCGCCACGTCGTGACCTTGGTGGGACGGTGCTCAGGCGGAGATGTGCGACCTGGACCAGTCGAAGTCCACCTGGTCGGTCACACCCATCTGTTCGACCAGCTTGTGCAGGCCGGTGTAGTCGCGGACCAGCCGCTTGCGTCCCGACTCGGCCTGGCAGTCGGCCAGCATCTCGTGTCCGCCGGCGACACCGGCCAGGTCCATGATCCGGTGCCAGGTGGTGTAGTCGTTGGTGACGAAGGCGTCGAGGCCCTCCATCAGCATGTCCAGGAAGTACCGGCGCCGGGTCTGGTCCAGCTTCTCGTACACCACCTCCGCGAGGACGGCCGAGATCGAGGCGTGGCAGTACTCGTCGCGGTTGTGCAGCTTGGCCGTTGTGCTGTTGATCGACTGGATCTCGGTGTCGTCCGCGAGCAGGTCAAGGTAGGCGTTGATGGAGATCTCGGAGACCGTGGCGAACGCCAGCGTGGTCAACGACCGCTGCCAGCGTTCCCCTGCGGCGTCCCGCAGTTGCTGATGCATACGGGCCGTGTGTGACATCGGCAGGTCGGTGTCCAGCATGGCCCGGCCGCGGCGTCGACGGGTCACCGCGCTGGCGTTGAGGTGCATCAGGGTGTGGTATTGCTCGTCGACCATCGCCTGTGCCAGGGACAGGTTGAGGGCCTCACCGCTCAGGGCGGGATACTCCCCCTCCATGACCAGTGCGAAGGCGGGGTTGGCCACCTTCTGCTCGGCCATCACGGTGTGCCGGTTGTACGCGATCCACGCCCAGCTGAGCACTTCGGAGCGCTTCTCCGGGTCGAGCGCCTGGTACGTCGGGTGGTCGTGGAAAGGCAGGATGCCCTCGGGGTAGTCGGGGCGCTCCAGCTCGAACAGCTCGTCCAGGTCGGGCTCGTCCCGCTTGACCGTGGCGCGGCGGTGCCAGTTGCCCACCAGGCGCCGGATGACGGCGTGCTCTACCGGGTCGTCCGGGTCGTGGCGCGGCACACCGGGCGGAAACGTTGTTTCCGAAGAGTCCTCGGGCGAGATCTCGCTGGGGTTGTCGGTGGTCACAAGGTCACCGTTCATGGCGTTCCTTCACGGGGGAGCTGGGTGGTCGGCGGTGCTCGTGGCTCAGCGGCCGTCTGCCAGCCAGTAGCGGGTGAGATGGCGCCGTACGTCGGTGTAGGACGAGCGGGCGTGCAGCATCCGCTGGTTGTCCCAGACCAGGACGGAGTCCTCGGGTATGAGGACCGACACCTTGTGCTCGCGGAAGAACGCCTCGGCCTGATGGGCCAATTCGATGCCCGCAGCGCCCAACGGCAGCTCTTCGGGCCGTACTTCGGCGTCCAACGACGGGTCGTAGTGGCCCGCGGTGAGCAGGTTGTAGCTGAACCTGACGATCTCCCGGCCCGCTGCGGTGCGTTCCACGGCGGGACGGCGTACGCCGGAGCTGCCGGTCCCGCCGGTGTTGTGGCCCACCCAGTCGACGGTCCGCTCGTACACCAGACGGCGGTCGGCCTCGCCCAGTTGTGCCACGAACGCGCGGGCGTCGGCGAGTTCGGTGTGGCCGCTGCCGCACTTCGCCTGGACCCGGCAGTGCAGGGCGAGGTAGCGCGGCGGCGGGTTCCAGCCTGGGGCCTCGGTGTGCACCAGGATGGTGTTGGTGCTCTTGGAGTACCTGCGTCCCTCGAAGCCCGGGGCGGCCTTCACCTGGTGGCGCAGTGCTCCGTCGTACTGCGGGATGGGCTCGCCGAGTTGCCGTAGCGCCTCGGCTGCCTGGTCGTCGGTGCTGATGCCGTCAAGGAGGGTGTAGCCCTGCTCGACGAGTTCCTTGATGTGCACGTCAACGGTGGTGCTCATGGCGATACTCCGTTCTCCTCGCGCGGTTCCGGCGTCGCCGTGGCGTGGCGTGGCGTGGCGTGGACGGCCGGGCCGGAAGGGGGGTCGTGGAACGCGCCGCCCGCAGCGGGTGGCGCAGCCGGACAGGAGTTGCCGTACCGGGCCGCGGTGTCCTAGCCCCAGCCGGTGTCCCTGACCGTCACCTGGTGGGAGGCCGCTGACGGTGCCGTCGCCCCCCAGCCGGTGTCGGCGAGGGATCGGGATGAGCCGTGCCGCGCGGACAGGCCGGAGCCGGCCGGGCCGCCTGCCGTCTGTAAGCCGCCGACGACCACGGCCAGGAGGGGGAGTGCCGAGAGCCACAGCTTGGTGCTGTTCATGGATGCCCGTCTCTCCATCGGATGTGGGGTTGCGAAGTGGGGTCCGGCATCGACGGAGTCCAGCCGTCCGTATACCGGCCCGCTTGCGAGTCTGCCGCCGTCCGGGCCGTCGCTCATTGATCTTCATGGGGCAGGATGGTGAAGTGCAGCATCCTGAACAGGGGACAGAAGGGTATGGACCATCCCATAGACGAACAGCGTGAGTTGTCCGCGGCCCGCGAGGCGATGGCGGTGATCTACAAGGCCGTGCTGCTGAACGGCCCTGCGGCCGCCGAGGAGTTGTTACGACTGCCGGGAACGGCTCCCGCGGCGGCGAAGGCGGGGCTGGACCAACTGCGGGCTCTCCAGCTGCTGTACCCGCTGCCGGGCAAGCCCGACTTCCTCGGCGCCGCCAGTCCTCTGGTGGCCGAGTCACGGGTCATCGCACCACTGCAGGACGAGGTCAGCGCGCTGCAGTACCGACTGCGCCAGGCCTACGCCCAACTGGAGCCGCTGCAGGCCATCCACGACCTGGTGCGGGACGCCCGTACCGACGCCCAGGGACTGGTTCCGCTGGAGGATCCGGCGGAGATCACCTCCGCCCTGGAGGCCGCCGCCCGCTCCTGCGAACACGAGGTGCTCACCGCGCAGCCCGGCGGCCCGCGTTCGGAGAAGGTGCTGGAGTCGGCGCTGCCCCGGGACATCGCGATGCTCTCCCGTGGCGTACGGATGCGGACCATCTACCAGCACAGCGCACGGTTCAGCCTGCCCACCCAGGCATATGTGGAACGGGTGTCCGGCCTCGGCTGCCAGGTGCGGACACTCGACGAGTTCTTCCGCCGACTGCTCGTCTTCGACCGCCGAACGGCGTTCATCCCCGACGCCGACGACGACGCCAAGGCGGTCCTCATCCGCCAGCCGTCGGTGGTCGCCTTCCTGGCCGACTCCTTCCTACGGGCGTGGGACTCGGCGCTCCCGTTCACCTCCGCCTACGAGAACCGGGCGAACAAGGCGGTCTCCTCCGCCATGCAACGATCCATCGCCCGACTGATGCTCTCCGAGGACAAGGACAGCGCCATCGCCCGGCGACTGGGCATCAGCGAACGCACCTGCCGAGCACACATCGCCAAGATCATGAAACATCTGGGTGCCCGAAACCGCACACACCTGGGCTACCTACTGGCCACGGCGGAGCCGTACGTCCTGGAATCCATGACCGACGAGCCACTGTGAGGCGGGCGCGCCCGCGGGCGCTGAAGAAGGCTCCTGGCCGCGCATGAACTGACCTGACGCTTGCCGGCGACGCCGGTACGGGCTGAGAGTCCGGGCGTCGGGAAGGGCGGTGGTGGCGCGGGCCGTCGCCGCCCTCGTTTTCGACAGGTGCCGCGGCCGCTACCCGCCCTCGCCGAAAATCCACTTCAGGAGCGACTCGTTGCCCGGCGGTGACGAACCGTACGTACTCTGGAGACACCCACACACCGCCGGCACACTCCGTACGCTTCAGACGCGAAGGTTCCTTGACTCGAACTCGGCAGCCTGATGGGTTGTCAGCTAGCCCGGCGAGGAGTCGGCAGCAGGCCCGTCAGCGGGCGCCCACAGACGCGCTGGACCACCGAGATCACGAACGCAGAACAGACCACGACCTGCGAAGACGCAAGTCACGGCCGCGGTCCCCGAGCCAGGGTGGAGGCCCCCATGAAGATGCTGATCAACGTGCCGGAGACGGTGGTCGCCGACGGGTTGCGGGGGCTGGCCGCCGCGCACCCGGAGTTGACGGTGGATGTGGACAACCGCGTGGTGGTGCGGCGCGACGCGCCGGTCAACGGCAAGGTGGCGCTGGTCTCCGGCGGTGGCAGCGGGCACGAACCACTGCACTCCGGGTTCGTTGGCCGCGGGATGCTGGACGCCGCGTGCCCGGGCGAGGTCTTCACCTCGCCCGTACCCGACCAGATGGCGCGTGCCGCGGCCGCCGTGGACAGCGGGGCCGGGGTGCTGTTCGTGGTCAAGAACTACACCGGCGACGTCCTCAACTTCGACATGGCCGAGGAGCTCGCCGAGGACGAGGGCATCCAGGTCACCAAGGTCATCGTCAACGACGATGTCGCGGTCACCGACAGCCTCTACACGGCAGGCAGGCGCGGCACCGGCGGCACACTGTTCGTCGAGCGGCTGGCGGGCGCCGCCGCCGAGGAGGGCGCACCGCTCGACCGGGTCGCCGCCCTCGCCCGCCGGGTCAATGACCGCTGCCGCAGCTTCGGCGTGGCGCTGAGCGCCTGCTCCACCCCGGCCAAGGGCAGCCCCACCTTCGATCTGCCGCCCGGTGAGCTGGAGTTGGGCATCGGCATCCATGGCGAGCCGGGCCGTGAGCGCCGCGCGATGATGACCTCCGGGGAGATCGCGGATGCCGCCGTCGAGGCCGTGGTGGCCGACCTGAATCCGGACGGTCCGGTGTTCGTGCTGGTCAACGGAATGGGCGGCACCCCACTGCTTGAGCTGTACGGCTTCAACGCCGAGGTGCAGCGGGCGCTGGGTGAGCGCGGAGTGCCGGTGGTGCGCACCCTCGTCGGCAACTACGTCACCTCGCTCGACATGGCAGGCGCCTCGGTCACGCTGTGTCTGGCCGACGACGAACTGCTGCGACTGTGGGACACACCGGTGCGTACGCCCGCGCTGCGCTGGGGCTGCTGACGGACCACCGTTCACCGCCGCTGAGTCACCATCCCGAGCAGACCGCCCATCAGGAGGAACGCACCCGGAATGAACGCATCCGCATCTAGCACCCCCGATCCGGTGATCGACACCGAATTCGTCCGGCGCTGGCTCAGCCTCGCCACGTCGGCGATCGAGCACAAGTCCGGCTGGCTCACCGAACTGGACTCCGCGATCGGCGACGCCGACCACGGCATCAACATGCACCGCGGGTTCACGGCCGCGTCCGCCGCCGTCGAGAAGGAGCCCTCCGACACCCCCGGCGAGATCCTCACCCATGTGGGACGCCAGCTGATCAGCTCGGTGGGCGGCGCCGCCGGTCCGCTGTACGGCACCTTGCTGCGCCGGGCAGGCAAGGCACTGGGTGACCAACCGACCGTCAGCGCCGAGGAGTTGCGCGTGGCCCTGCGGTCCGGGATCGACGCGGTGGCGCAGCTCGGCCGCTCCGAGCGCGGTGACAAGACGATGCTGGACTCGCTGTATCCCGCGGTCGAGGCGATGGGGCTCGCCCTCGGCTCCGGCTCCGGGCTGGTGGCGGCGCTGACCGCGGCCCGTACCGCGGCCGACGAGGGCGCCGCGGCGACCGTGCCGATGCTGGCGCGCAAGGGCCGGGCGAGTTATCTGGGCGAGCGGAGCATCGGCCACCAGGACCCCGGAGCGACGTCGGCCGCGCTGCTCATCGCCGCGTTCGCGGAGGCGGCGGGAGCGGATACCGCATGACGGGTCAGCGAGTCGGTGTGGTCCTGGTGTCGCACAGCGCTGATGTCGCCACGTCGGTGGCGGAGATGGCCAGGGCTCTGGCGGCGGGTGGCGCCACAGCGGCGGTGGCCGCGGCCGGGGGCACCGAGGACGGCCGTATCGGTACCAGCGCGGAACTGATCAAGCGTGCGGTGCGCGGGGTCGACGACGGTGCGGGTGTCGTGGTCATCGCCGACCTGGGCAGCGCCGTGCTGACCGTCAAGGCGCTGCTGGAGGACAAGGAACTGCCGGACGGGACCCGGCAGGCGGACGCGCCGTTCCTGGAGGGCGCGGTGGCCGCCGTGGTCACCGCCTCGGCGGGGGGCGATGCCGCGGCGGTGGCCGCCGCGGCCGAGGAGGCGTACGCCTACCGCAAGACGTGATCGGGCTCAGTGGGCCGTCCAGCCGCCGTCCATGGTCAGGGACGAGCCGGTGATGAAGGAGGCCTGCGGGGTGCGCAGATAGGCAACCGCTTCCGCCCTCTCTTCCGGCTCGACCAGCCGCTTCACCGCGGCGTCGGCGAGGAGGACGTCGCTGATGACCTCATCCTCGGTGATGCCGTGGACCGCGGCGATCGGCTGTCTGGCGCTGCACCCGTGGCGTGCGCACATAGCCGGGGCTGACCCAGTTGGAGGTGACGCCGTGCGCGGCACCCTCCAGTGCGGTGACCTTGGAGAACCCTTCGAGGCCGTGTTTGGCCGCGACATACGCCGACTTGTACGCGGAAGCGCGCAGTCCGTGTGCGGAGGAGACGTTGACGATCCGTCCCCACCGCTGCGCGTACATGTGCGGCAGCGCGCCGCGCACCAGGCGGAACGGCGCCTCCAGCATGATGCGCAGCACGGTCGAGAAGACGTCGGGCGGGACCTCCTCGATGGGCCGCGCTCGGCTGGGTTGCGGTGGTTGGGCGACCGCCGGTCCGCGTCGCGGCGGGTACCCCCCAACGCGGACCGGCGGCCAAGCGCCACCACCGCCACCGGCGCCAAAACCCCGGCCGGGCAGGCCTACCGCAGTGGCTGTTCGAACCATGTCGGCTCGTCATCCAGCGCCATGCGGATGCGCGCCAAGCAGCCGTCGCCGAGCGGCGGCAGCTCGTCCAGCGCGAACCAGCCGACGTCGATGGACTCGTCGTCGTTGACCCTCGCCTCACCGCCCACCGCACGGCAGCGGAACGTGATCGTCATGAACTGCACCTGGTCGCCGTGCGGGTAGACGGTGGGTTCCTCGGAGTAGACGCTGATCACCCGCTCGGGCACCGCGTGCACCGCCGTCTCCTCGTACACCTCGCGCACCGCCGCCTGGGCGGGCTGCTCACCGGGTTCGGGGATGCCGCCGACGATCGTCCACTGGCCGTTGTCGGAGCGGCGCACCAGCAGGACCCGCCGCCGCTCGTCCAGGACGACGGCGGAGACTCCGGGCAGGAAGACCAACTGCTGGCCGATGCTGGTCCGTAGTTCGCGCAGGAATTCAGGTATCGCCATTCGCCGAGCATACGAGGGACAGCTGACAGAGAAGTGACGCTCAGTCGGCGGGCTCGGACCCGACGTCTCAGGCGTCGCCGAGCGCGCGGGTGGGCCGGGTCCGCAACCGGGTGCGGATCGCACGCACCGCGTCCTCCGCGTCATCGACCGTCACGGTGAACCGGCGGCCGTCGCCGAGGTCGAGCACCAGGCCCGGCCCGCGCCGCACCACCACGGCGGTGCCCATCTCGGGGCGCCAGCGGTATCCCCAGCCGCCCCAGTGGCGCGGGCTGATCCACGGCACGAGGTGGGCGGAGTCCACCTGGTCCAGCGGAATGCGGCGACGTGGCAGGCCGATGTGGCCGCACCGCACCTCAAGGCATTCGCGGTCCACCCGTACCCGCACATGCGTGAAGGCGATGGTCCCGAAGAGCACCAGCAGCCCGGCCGCGAGGCAGCCGACCACCGACATGACCAGCGGGGCGATCCCCGAGGTCCAGGGCGATTCGACGGCCAGCTCAATACCGAGCGCCACGCATCCGGCGCCCGCGGCAGCCAGCACCCACTGGGCCCGGTTGGTGGCGTGCCCGGTCCAGACCTCAGGCACGGGCTTGTTCGCGGCCCCGGCACTGCGGGAGTCGTCCATGTCTCGGAGCGTACTCGGAGTAAGCCGGGTCGGCACTCAGTGTGCGGAACCGCACTCAGTGTGTGGCGGCCGCCCCGGTCAGGTCCCGGCCCTCGGCGTAGGCGAGCGCCGCGGCGGGAAGCGCCTGCGGGCGGCCACCGTGGATGACGGTGAGGCTGCCGCTGGGCTCGGCGTCGGGCGCGGGGACAGCGCCGATCCGGCGCAGCGCCTGCGCGGCGACCGCGTCGGCCGACGCGTACATGGCGATCTCGGGGGCGCCCGGCGGCTGCGCGGCCGCGCGGATGCGGTCGGCGACCAGCTCGTAGTGGGTGCAACCGAGCACGACGGAGCGCACATCGCGGGGGGTGCGCTGGGCGGCGGCGGCGATGGCGGCGTCGATCGCGGTCTCGTCGGCGTGCTCCAGGGCGTCCGCGAGGCCCGGGCACGGCACCTCCGTGACCCGCACCCCGTCGGCGAACTCGGCGATCAGGTCGCGCTGGTAGTCACTGCCGGTGGTCGCCGGGGTCGCCCAGATCGCCAGCGGGCCGCCGGCCGCCGCGGCGGGCTTGACGGCCGGGACGGTGCCGATCACCGGAATCTCTGGCTCCAGCCGCTGCCGCAGGGTGGGCAGGGCATGCACGGAAGCGGTGTTGCAGGCCACGATCAGCGCGTCGGGCCGCTCCGCGGCGGCGGCGTTCACGCAAGCCAGCGCGAGCTGGGCGACCTCCTGTGGGGTGCGCGGCCCCCAGGGCATGCTGTCCGGGTCGGAGGAGAGTACGAGATCGGCGTCGGGGCGCAGTCGGCGCAGCGCGGCAGCCGCCGCGAGCAGACCGATACCGGAGTCCATGAGCGCGATCTTCACTGCGGCGTGCCTTCCGGTGTCGTGTTGTCGCTGCGGTCCGACCTGACCATCAGGGGCGCCCGGCCGGACACCGCCCGGGCAACTCTAATAGATCGCCTTATCGGCTCATGGCCCGCCTCGCGTGTGCGGCCCTCGCGCCCGTCCTCGCCAAAGGCGGGCGAGGCGGGCCCGGGGTGCGACAGACTGCGCCGGTGACCTTGTGGACCGTGATCGCCGTTGTCTCGCTGCTCTGCTGGCTGTGGCTGCTGCTCGCACAGGGGTTCTTCTGGCGCACCGACGTACGCCTGCCACCACGCGCCGAACCGGACACCTGGCCGACGGTGGCCGTGGTGGTGCCCGCGCGGGACGAGGCCCATGTGCTGCCGGTGGGCCTGCCCTCGCTGCTCGCGCAGGAGTATCCGGGCCGGGCGGAGGTGTTCCTGGTGGACGACGGCAGCTCGGACGGCACGGGCGCGCTGGGCCGCGCGATCGCCGACGAGCACGGCGGGCTGCCGCTGACCGTGACCTCGCCGGGCGAGCCGCCTGCGGGCTGGACCGGCAAGTTGTGGGCGGTACGGCACGGGATGGCGGTCGCGTCCGCCGCGTACCAGGCGGAGTACCTGCTGCTCACCGATGCCGACATCGCCCATGAGCCGTCCTCGCTGCGGGAGTTGGTGGCGTCGGCGGTCGGCTCGGACCTCGATCTGGTCTCGCAGATGGCGCGGCTGCGGGTGGAGACGGTCTGGGAGCGGCTGATCGTTCCGGCCTTCGTGTACTTCTTCGCACAGCTCTACCCGTTCCGGTGGATCAACCGGCCCGGCCGCACCGCCGCGGCGGCCGGGGGCTGCGTACTGATCCGGCGCGCCGCCGCGGAACGGGCGCGGATCCCGGAGGCGATCCGGCACGCGGTGATCGACGATGTGTCGCTGGCACGGACGGTCAAGCGGTCGGGCGGCCGCATCTGGCTGGGGCTCGCCGACCGGGTGGACAGTGTGCGCCCGTATCCGCGGCTGTCAGAGCTGTGGCGGATGGTGTCGCGCAGCGCGTACGCCCAACTGCGGCACAGTCCCCCGCTGCTGATGGCCACTCTTGCCGGTCTGCTGCTGGTCTACGTGGTGCCGCCGGTCGCCGCGGTCGGCGGCGCGGTGGCGGGGGACGCAGTGCTGTGCGCCACGGGCGCCGCGGGGTGGGTGGTGATGACGGGCACCTATCTGCCGATGCTGCGGTACTACCGGCAACCGCTGTGGCTCGCGCCGCTGCTGCCGTTCACGGCGCTGCTCTACGCGGCGATGACGGCCGACTCCGCGGTGCAGCACTACCGGGGGCGGGGTGCGGCGTGGAAGGGCCGTACCTACCCGCGTCCCGATCAGGAGGCCGCGGCTTTCCCCACCGCCGCTGCGCCGGGGGACGATCGGCCCGAGTGAGCTCGGCCGGTACACGGCACGTGGCCGTCCGCGGACCCTGGGTCCGGGACGGCCACGTGTTAGGGATGCCGGAGGAAACGGTTCGTCAGGCGTCTGGCCCTGTTGCTACCCAGGCCTTACTCGCCCGTGCGACGACGGCGCAGCGCCCAGGCGCCACCACCGACGGCCGCTGCGGCGAGGGCACCGCCCGCACCGGTCTCCAGCGCGTTGCCGTTGTTCACCGAGCCACCCTCACCGGCGCGGACACTGCCGCTGGGGTAGCTGCGGTTGCGGCCGCTACCGGTGGAGCCGGTGGAGCCGCTGGTCCCGCTGGTGCTGGTGGTGCCACCGCCGTTGTAGCCCCCACCGTTGAAGCCGCCACCGTTGTAGAAGCCACCCCCGGAACCGTGGTGGCGGTGGTGGTGACGACGGTGACGACGCTCGATTACCTGGATGTGGGTCCGGAAGAAGCCGTCACGCGGGCAGCGCCCGGTGATCAGGAAGTGCCTGCGGTGACGACGGTGGTGACGGTGGTGGTGGTGGCGACGGGGGCCGACCCAGCCGCCCCAGCGGTCGTCGCGGTCGGCCTCACGACGGTGGCCCCAGTGCTTGTACTCGACCTTGCCGGAGCCCACGTACAGGCGCTTGCCGTTGAAGACGCCGTCGCGGTGGAGCGTGATGTGGTCGCGACGGAACGCCTCGGAGAAGGCGCGGATGGTGCGGACGTCGTCCGCCTGGGCCCGGGGGCAGCGGACCCTGACGTGGACCCGCTCACCCGACCACGCGACCTTGGGGTGGACACGGATGTGGGCGCGCCGGTGTTCCCGGCGTTGGTCGACGCCGTCCTGCGCGGACGCCGCCGGAACGGTGAGGCTGATGACAGAGGCCGCACCCACGAGGGCTGCGGTTGCCAGGCGCATAGTGCGCATATGCGATCTCCGATTCCCGGGCGCAGCCGCAGACCCATACCGTCTACGTAGTCACATAACTACGCCCCGTCACATCTGACGATATGTAGGGTCCTGACGCCCCGCCACTTAAGATCGGCATAAGGGTGAAGAAGATCGCATCTAATGCCCCATTTCCTGACATTTCACCTGGTCAGAGGCATCCTAAAGGGCCATCAGAAATTTTTCTGACGGCACACCAGATGGACTAGTACTTACGCCCCGGTGTCCAGTTCATGCCCCATCCGTAGGCCTGGTCGACGGTGCGCTGCGGGCTCACACCCGGCCGCGGGACGAGGTAGCGGGCCTCCCGCCGCACCACCAGTTCCCCGCCTTCGTTGCTGATCAGGGCCAGTGCGCAGACGGTGGACGGCACCGTGCACTCGTCCAGGAAGAACTCGACCGGCGCGCCGTTCTGCGGCCGCAGCGTGGTCATGGCGTGCAGCCCAGCGAAGCTCCGGGCGCCCTCGTAGATGGTGACGAAGACGAGGATGCGTCGGAAGAAGCGTCCGTGGTCGAGGTTGATGGTGAGGTTCTCACCGCTGTCGACCGCGCCGGTGCGGTCGTCGCCGTCCAGGTGGATGTACGGAGGCCGGTCCACCGCCCCGAAGGCGTTGCCCAGCGCCTGCACAACACCCTTGGTTCCGTCGGTGAGTTCGTACAGCGCGCACAGGTCGAGGTCGATCGCGGAGGAGTGCGAACCCGTGATCCCCGCCTTGCGCAGCCAGCCCTTGCCCTGCTGGCGCATCTGCCAGTTGAGATTGACCCGCATGGCCCCCGACGTGCCACCCTGCTTCGTCAACGAGACCGAGGGCGCGTCCTTCGTCAGGGTGACTTTCGTCAGCCGCACGGTGGGCGCGGGTGGCGTCAAGGGCGGCGCGGGGGCGAGCGGCCGCGCGGCGGGCACGGGAGGCTCGGGAGGAGCCGGATACGCGGGCGCCAGCAGCGCGTCCGCCGCGATCCCGAAGTCCGCCGCCAGTCCGGCGAGCCCGGTGCCGTACCCCTGGCCGACGGCCCGGAACCGCCACTGTCCGGAGCGCCGGTACAACTCCCCCAGCACCAGCGTGGACTCCACGGTGGCACCCGCGCTCTCGAAGTGCGCGATCTCCCCGCCGTCCACCGCGTCCGTCACGCGGATGTTCAGCCCCGGCACCTGGCCGAACGTTCCGCCTTCGACACAGGCGGCCAGCACGATGGCCTCGACGGCCGGTTCGACGCCCGCCAGGTCCACCAGCAGGCTGTCCACCAACTGCCCGCCGACCTGGCGCCCGCCCTCATGGCGCACCGCCCCGGACGGGTGCCGCGGCCGGTCGAACGAGACGACATCCGCCGCCGAACCCGCCCCTGCGCCGGTAAGCAGCAGCGCGCAGGCACTGGCCCGCGGTGCTCCGGGGCTCGCCAGCCGACCCAGCTCCACCCGCACCACGTGCGCGGGCACGGGCACATTGGCCCCCTTGACCATCGACATGGACTCCCCCTTCGTACAGCCCGGGACACCCCCGGCAACTCCCCTTAAAGGCTGGCTTTTACACGATCAAAACACCGCCCGGCGACCGATTTTCACGGATTCGCTCGCATTGGGGATCAACGTTCACTCACAACGCCTCAAACAACCCTCTTACCGGACTCCCCTTCCAGCACATCGTGGGCTTAACTTATGGAGCATGACCACCCCCCGCGGCACCTACGGCGGCGGCTACTACGCCTCGTCGTCCTTCCCGGACACCCCCATCTACGACAGCCTGGTCGCAGAGCGGGGCACCCCGCAGATCGCTCCCATCCGGGTCCCTTCGCCGTATGACACCGGCAGCAGCCATCTGCCCGCGCTCCCGGCACTCCCGGCCCTTCCCTCGGGGCCGTCCTCCTATACGCCCCAGCAGGGCACGTACACCGGCTACCTGCCGAACACGCAGCCCGCTGCCTACCAACCCCAGCCGGCGCCCGCGCCGTACATCCCGCAGCAGGCCACCGCCCCGCGCGGCTACCCCGGCGGGTATCCGGCACAGGGCCCCGGCCCGCAGCAGGGCGTCGGCCCGAACGGGTACGAGGCGGTACGGCCCGTCGTACCGCGCCCGGTGCCCCCGCGCCAGGTCCCCGGCGGCTTCGGGGACGACCAGTACCAGTACCGCCGTCCGTACAACGGCCAGGGGTACTGAGCACGGCCGGGCACCGGCGCTCGGACCGCGTCCGTACTGTCAGGGGCTGCTGGCACCATGGCCGTATGAGGACTCCACGCCTGAGCGCGCTCCACATCTATCCCGTCAAGTCCGTCCGCGGGCTGAACCCCGGCGAGGCGGCCGTCGAGCCGTGGGGGCTCGCCGGGGACCGCCGGTGGCTGGTGGTGGACGGCACGGGCCGGTTCCTCACCCAGCGGCAGTCGTCGCGCCTGGCGCTGATCCACGCCGAAACACTGCAGGACGGCGGGATACGGGTGAGCGCACCCGGCATGCCGCCGCTGTCGGTCGCCGTACCCGAACCGGTCGGCACCACCACGGTGCAGATCTGGCGCGACAAGGTGGAGGCGGTGCCTGCCGGGCGAGAGGCGGGCGCATGGTTCAGCGCGTTCCTGGACGACGAGGCGGCGCTGGTGCACCTCGACGATCCGGCGCGCCGCCGCCCGATCGATCCCGAGTACGCGCTGCCCGGTGAGACGGTGAGCTTCGCGGACGGCTATCCGCTGCTGCTTACTTCCACCGCGTCCCTGGACGCCCTCAACACCCTCATAGCCGAGGGCGGGTACCCCGAGGAGGGGCCGCTGCCGATGAACCGGTTCCGGCCGAACGCCGTCGTGACCGGGACCGAGGCCTGGGCGGAGGACGGCTGGCGCCGGGTCCGGATCGGCGAGGTCTCCTTCCGCGTCGTCAAGCCGTGCTCCCGCTGCATCATCACCACCACCGACCAGCAGACCACGGAGCGGGGCCGGGAACCGCTGCGCACGCTGGCCAAACACCGCCGGTTCGGCGACAAGTTGGTCTTCGGACAGAACCTCATTCCGGAGAACCGCGGAACCGTTCGGGTCGATGACCCGTTCTCGGTGCTGGAGTAGCGCGTCAAGGCGGCGCTGTGGCCACGCCCCTTAGTGGGGTGTTTCGGCTGACTTCCGGCCCGCCCCGCGCGTACGCCGTGCCGTGTGCGGTACTTGGACGTGCGAAGGGGGTGTGGTGCGATGCGACCGATTCCGGGATTGTGGCGTTGGCGGCGCAACCAGCTGCGGCGCCGCAGCGATGTGATCGAGGCGTGGGCGAGCCTCGTCACCGTGGGTCTGGTGGTGATCGGGGCGCCCGTGGCCGGGTTGGCGGCGGGCAAGAGCGTCGGCTCGGACCTTCAGCGGACCATGCAGCGGCAGCGGGCCGAACGGCACCGGACGACCGCGCGTGTGATCAACATCGACCGGCACCCCGCTCCGGTGGCCGACTCCGAGGCCGCGCACGGCCAGGACGGCACCCGCGTCGCGCTGGTGCGCTGGCGGACCCCGGACGGATCGTCGCGCACCGGAGTGGTGAGGATCGAGGCACGGCATGCGGTGGGCGATCCGCTGGCGGTGTGGACCGACCGGCGCGGTCGGCTCACCGAGCGGCCGCTGGACGCGTCGACGGCGACCACCAACGCGGTGGCCGCGGGCTTCGGCGTGGGCGGCGCGGCGGCGGCACTCGCCTGCGGGGCCCGGCAGTTGCTGGGCTGGCGGATCATGCGCCGGCGGCTGGCGGACTGGGCACGTGAGTGGGCCCGGGTGAGCGAGGACTGGGGACGGGCGGGTGCGGGCGGCTGACCCGGCGGCGAACGTCGGCATCATCACACCTGTCGCGACAGCGGCGGCGGCCGATCGGGCAGGGGTGATTGTCCGCCCGAACTCCCCCAACTGTGCTTATTCCCAAGCCTCTCACGTGCGTTGGTCCGCTTGGCGCACGCTACGGTGGAGCACCGGTCGCAGGGACGGGTCCCAAGGCAAGAGGTGGGGGGCAGAACAGCACCATGGCACAGGGCGTGGCTCAGGTGACGCACACCAGCACGTCGCGGTGGCGGCGCCGCACCGGCGAGTACGAAACCCTCGCCGCGGCCCTGGAGGCGGCGGGCGACGGCGATGTCGTCGCGATCACTCCGGGCACCTACCGGGAGAACCTGGTCGTCCAGCGGGCGGTGACGCTGCGCGGCGCCGAGGGCCCCGGCTCGGTGCGGATCGCTCCACCCGGTGGTGTCGCGCTGACCGTTCGTGCTTCCGCCACCGTGCAGGACCTGCACATCGAGGGCCAGGACACCTCCGCCCCCGCGCTGCTCGTCGAGGGGTCTGCCCCCGAACTGCAGAGCCTGCGGGTGATCACCCGCTCCGCGGTCGGGATAGAGGTGCGCGACAGCGCGCGCCCGACCGTACGCCGCTGCACGGTCGACAACCCGGCCGGGCTCGGAGTGAGCGTGCTCGACGGCTCCGGCGGGGTGTTCGAGGAGTGCGAGGTCATAGCGGCGGGGCAGTCGGGGTTCGCGGTACGCGGCGGTGCCGCACCGCGCCTGGAGCGGTGCCGCATCCACCACGCGACCGGCGCGGGCCTGACCGTGACCGGTGACGGCACCAGCGCGGAGGCCGTCGGCTGCGAGGTCTACGAGATCAAGGGCACCGGAGTCCAGGTCGCCTCGCGCGCCACCGGGCACCTCACCGACTGCCAGGTGCACCGCACCACCGGCGACGGGGTGACCCTGGACACCGACGCGGTACTGACCATGTCCGACTGCGACGTCCACGACGTGCCGGAGAACGCGATCGACCTGCGCTCCCGTTCGGTCCTCACGCTGACCCGTTCCACCGTGCGGCAGTTCGGCCGCAACGGCCTGTCGGTCTGGGACCCGGGCACCCGGGCCGACGCCAACCGGTGCGAGATCCACGACAGCACCGGCGACTATCCGGCCGTCTGGATCAGCGACGGAGCCGCTGCCGTCTTCGAGTCCTGCCGGGTGCGCGAGGTACCGGACGCGCTGTTCGTCCTGGACCGCGGTTCACGCGCCGATGTTGTCGACAGTGACATCTCACAGGTCCGCAACACCGCGGTGTCGGTGAGCGACGGCGCGACGGTCCAGCTCGACGACTGCCGGATCCGCGATGCCGCCACCGGCGCCTGGTTCCGTGACCACGGCAGCGGGGGCACACTCGCCGCGTGCACCATCGACGCGACCGCGACCGGTGTCATCGTCACCAAGGGCGCCGATCCCGCCATCGAGCGGTGCACGGTGGAGAACCCCACCGAGTCCGGGTTCTACGTCTCGGCGGGCGGCCGCGGCACCTTCACCGGCTGCACCGTCACCGGCAGCCGGGGCTACGGGTTCCACATCATCGACGGCTGCCGGTCCACCGTGAGCCGGTGCCGCACCGAGCGCTGCGCCCGAGGCGGGTACGAGTTCTCCGAGGCGGGCCCCATCGTCGAGGGATGCACCAGCGACGAGAGCGCGGAGCGCCGCGCGGCCCCGGACGCCGCCGCGGGCAACGCCGACGGCCTCCCCCCGCACCCCGCCACACCCCCGACCACCGCGCGTGCCACGACCGTACGCAGCTACGGCCTGCTCGGCGGCGTGCCCGAACCGCGTGCGGCGGAACCAGCCACAACGCCGCCGCCCGTGCAGCCGACGACCAGCCGCTCCTCGGACGACGTCCTCGGTGAACTCGACGCGCTGGTCGGCCTGGAGAACGTCAAACGGGAGGTGCGGGCGCTCATCGACCTGATCGCGGTCGGCCGCCGCCGCCAGGAGGCCGGGCTCAAGGCCCCCTCGCTCCGCCGCCATCTGGTCTTCACCGGCTCCCCCGGCACCGGCAAGACCACGGTCGCCCGGTTGTACGGAGAGATCCTCGCCGCGCTCGGGGTGCTGGACACCGGTCATCTCGTGGAGGTCTCCCGGGTCGATCTGGTCGGCGAGCACATCGGGTCGACCGCCATCCGCACCCAGGAGGCATTCGAGCGGGCGCGCGGCGGTGTGCTGTTCATCGACGAGGCGTACGCCCTCGCGCCGGAGGACTCCGGACGCGACTTCGGCCGCGAGGCGATCGACACCCTGGTGAAGCTGATGGAGGACCACCGTGACGCGGTGGTGGTGATCGTCGCGGGGTACACCGCGGAGATGGAGCGATTCATGGCCTCCAACCCCGGCGTGGCGTCGCGCTTCTCGCGCACCATCGCCTTCGGTGACTACACCCCCGAGGAACTGCTGCAAATCGTCGGATCGCAGGCGGACGAGCACGAGTACCGGCTCGGCGGGGGTACCGACGAGGCACTGCTGAAGTACTTCACCGCACTGCCCAAGGGGCCGACGTTCGGCAACGGCCGCACCGCCCGGCTGACCTTCGAGGCGATGGTCGAGCGGCACGCCGGACGTGTGGCGCAGCTCGCCGCCCCGACCCATGACGACCTGCAGCTCCTCTACGCGGAAGATCTCCCGGAACTGCCCTGAGCCCGGTACCGGCCACGTGCGAAGATGGCCCTGGCAGGGCGGCGGAACAGCAGGTCAAGGAAAGGGACGGGGGAACAGGTGGGCGACAATCAGAACCTCCTGGCCGAGCAGCGGCGCGCCCTGATCCTCGACGAGGTCAGGCGGCGCGGCGGCGTCCGGGTCAATGAGCTGACCCGGAAACTCAACGTCTCGGACATGACCGTGCGCCGTGATCTCGACGCGCTGGCCCACCAGGGCGTGGTGGAGAAGGTGCACGGAGGCGCGGTCCCGGTCGCCGAGGCGAGCACCCATGAACCGGGTTTCGAGGCGAAGTCCAGCCTGGAGCAGGGTGCCAAAGAGGCCATCGCCCGAGCGGCGGCCGCCATGGTGGTGCCGGGCAGCGCGATCGCCCTGTCCGGCGGCACGACCACGTACGCGCTGGCGCACCATCTGCTGGACGTGCCGGATCTGACCGTGGTGACGAATTCGGTGCGGGTGGCGGATGTCTTCCACGCCGGTCAGCGCCGCGGCGGGGTGAGCGCCCAGTCCGCCGCGCGGGCCGGTGCCGCGACGGTGGTCCTGACCGGCGGGGTCCGCACACCGTCGGACTCGCTGGTGGGGCCGGTCGCGGACCGGGCGATCCGCTCGCTCCACTTCGACGTGCTGTTCCTGGGTGTGCACGGTTTGTCGGTGGAGGCGGGCCTGTCCACGCCCAATCTGGCGGAGGCCGAGACCAACCGGCAGTTCGTACGCTCGGCGCGCCGGGTCGTGGTGATCGCGGACCACACCAAGTGGGGCACGGTGGGACTGAGTTCGTTCGCCACCTTGGAGGAGGTCGACACCCTGGTGACGGACGCCGGTATACCGCAGGTGCTGCGCGCGGAGATCTCCGAGCATCTGGCGGACCTGGTGGTCGCGGGCGAACCGGACGCACCGGGTCCGGCACCGGACGAGCCCGCAGACATGTAATTGTGCGTCAGGTATCGTACGGCGCCAACGCCCGCTTCCCTCCCGGAGGTACCGCATGGCGCGCCGACTCCGCCCCGTCGGGCTCGACTTCATCACCTCGGCTCAGGTGCGACAGGTCTTCGCAGCCGGTATCGCCGCCGAACCCCCGGCGGTTTACCAGGCGTTGGCGGCCGACACCGAGGGCTGGACGGCCTGGTACCGGGCGGTGGTCTCCGCCCGGCCCACCGACGGCGGGCGCGAGATCGGGCTGATGGGCGGCGTCCGCTTCACCGAGACCGTGCTGGCGGCGGAACAGGACGAGCGGTACGTGTACCGCGTCGACGAGACGAATGTGCCTGGCGTCGACGCCCTGGCCGAGGAGTGGCGGATCACACCGCTGTCCTCCGGCGGCACCCGCGTCCAGTGGACCTTCGCCGCAGACGCACCCGCGTCGGTACGCGTCCTGCTGCGGTACGCGCGCCCCGGACTCGGCCATGCCTTCCGGGACGCCGTGCACACCCTCGACCGGAGGCTGACCACCATGCGCAGCACGGCCTGAACCCCTTCGCGGGCCTGCCGCCCTACCGGTATTCGGCGAGACGTGGCCGTACTCCCGCCAGCACCAGCACCGCCGCGCCGACCAGCGTCCCGACCGGGATCGCGGGCCAGCCGTCCAGTGCACGGCCCGCGGCGGCCATCCGTGCCTCGAAGTCGGCGCGCCGGGTCTGCTCCAGCGCGTCAAGGCGGGTCGCGAAGTCCCAGTAGTCGAAGGCGACATGATCGCGTCCCACCTCGGTGAGGACCACCGCCGCGTCATCGAGCCGCCCGGCGGCGAGGAGTCCGCGCAGGGTCTGGTCATCGGCGCGGAAGGCCGCCAGCGGCTTCAACACCGCCGCGTACTGTGGCAGTTCGGCCGCGCTGGTGCCGGGACCCGCGGTGAGCAGCCCGTCGAGGCGCCCCATCTGGGTGTTGTAGTCGTCGCGGTAGGCAGCGGCTGCACCGGGGGCCTGGACGAACCAGCGGCTCTGCGCGGCGGCCGCGTCAGCGGCGGTCGTACGGGCCTCGGCCAGCCTCGACCACGGTCCAAGCCCCTCGGCGCCCGCGCGGTCGACCTCGCCCGCGCCCGCCAGCAGACCGGCCGTCCCGACCACCATGACGGCCAGCACGGTCAGTGTGGCCACGGCGAGTGCCGGATTGACGCGTCGCCGGTACCGCAGGGCGAGATCGCGCTGCCACCACACCAGCACGCCCAGCGCAAGGACACCGAGGGCGCCCAGCACGACGGCGTCACGCCGCTCCCCGTCGCGGACCGAGCCGCGCAGATCGGCCGCCTGCCGTTGGTAGGTCTGGTTCAACGCATCCACTGCGGGGAGCAGTTGGTCGTGCATCACCGCGCCCGCCTGCGCGGAGAGGTTGACCGCCGAGGTCGGCGGATGACCCGCCGCCCGGTCGGCGTCCTGGTCGTCGGCGTACTCCGCCTGTCCGCTCAGCTCGTCGTACCGGCCCAGCGCGTCGAACACCTCCCGCACCCGTGCGCCCTGCGCGGGGTCGCCGCCGAGCTGCCGCACCAGCCCGCTGATCTCGGTGCGCCGCTGGTTGGCGGTGATCAGCGCCAACAGCCGGTTGCCGACCGGTACTTCGGGCTGGTCCACGGCGTGGCCCGGAATGAGTTCGTCGGCGCGCTCGGCGTCCAGGTCGGCCAGGGCGAAGTGGAGTTCCGCGGCGACGGCGGCCCGGCCCTCCACCGCTTCGCGCAGCGCGGCGGTACCGGTGCGCGCCGTGGAGAAGCCGAGCACGGCGGCGGCGCACAGGGCGCCGATGGCGAGCAGCGCTGCCACGGCCTGGACGATCAGTCGCACCGGCCCGGTCAGCCGGGACGCGCGTCGTCGGCCATAGTTCATGCCGGGACGGTAGGAGCGCTTTCCGTACGGAGGGTGACGTTCCTGGGAGTTCCAGGTGACTCACCCGTCACGAAAGCGCTCCGAACCAGCGGGGGTTCAGCTCGGCCAGGCGCCGGTGGCCAGGAAGGTGTCGATCGCCGCCGCGTACGGGGTGATGTCGAGGCTTTCGTTCGCCAGCCATTCGTCCGAGTAGTACTTGTCGAGGTAGCGGTCACCAGGATCGCACAGCAGCGTGACCACGCTTCCGGTGCGCCCCTCGGCCAGCATCTCGGCGACGATCCGCAGCGCGCCCCACAGTCCGGTACCGGTCGAACCGCCCGCCTTCCGGCCGATCGCCCGCTCCAGTGCCCGTACCGCCGCGATGGAGGCGGCGTCGGGCACCTTCATCATCCGGTCGATCGCGCCCGGTACGAAGCTCGGCTCCATCCGGGGACGGCCGATGCCCTCGATCCGGGAGCCGCGTTCACACGAGACGTCCGGGTCGCCGCTCAACCAGCCGTCGAAGAAGCAGGAGTTCTCCGGATCGGCGACGCACACTCTGGTGTCGTACTGCATGTAGTGGACATAGCGGGCGATGGTCGCCGAGGTGCCACCGGTGCCCGCGGTGGCCACGATCCAGACGGGTTCCGGATAGCGCTCCTTGCGCAGTTGCTGGTACATCGATTCGGCGATGTTGTTGTTGCCGCGCCAGTCGGTGGCGCGCTCGGCGTAGGTGAACTGGTCCATGTAGTGGCCGCCGGTCTCCTTCGCGAGCCGCGCGGAGACCTCGTACATCGTGCGCGGGTCGTCCACCAGATGGCACCGGCCGCCATGGAACTCGATGAGCCGTTGCTTCTCACGGCTGGTGCTACGCGGCATCACCGCGATGAACGGCACACCGGTCAGCTTGGCGAAGTACGCCTCGGACACCGCGGTGGATCCGCTGGACGCCTCGATGACCGGGCGGCCGGGCCGGATCCAGCCGTTGCAGAGCCCGTACAGGAAGAGCGATCGCGCCAACCGGTGCTTCAGGCTGCCGGTGGGATGGGTGGACTCGTCCTTCAAGTACAGGTCGATTCCCCAGTGTTCAGGGAGCGGGAAGCGCAGCAGATGAGTGTCGGCGCTGCGGTTGGCGTCGGCTTGGACTTGGCGGACGGCTTCTTTGAGCCAGATGCGGTATTGCTGATCGGAGCGGTCCACGTCCATCGTGGGAAGGGGCTGGTGGCTGCCGCTGGCACCACCGCTGTCGGCGTGTTCGACGGTGTCCACTGGCGTCCGCCTCCCGCTGATAGCCGTCCCCGGCCGCACTGCCGGGCACTTGACGATCATAGGCAGCCGTCGGCCGACGAGCGCGCCACCGCTCATCGGCGCGGTGGCGCGGGACTGTCCGTGGCAAGTGCCATTTGAGGCGTACGGCGGCGAAATGGCGAGGGTCCGCACAGCGGGAGTTGCGGAATGCGCCCCCCGGGGCGAACCTGGTCACGCACACGGAGTACAGAATCAGTCACTCTGAGTGCTCCCGCACAGGCTTTCCCAATCGAGCGGGACGGGGCACGGTCCCGGAGGTCGGCCCCGCCGCGGAGGGAGTCGCAGCCGTGATCACCACCCAGCACAGCCGGCAGTGCGCAGTACGGCTGGAAGCACTGCCCCATCGGATCGGACAGGTCCGCCGAATCGTTTCTGCACAGCTTCGGTACTGGGACCTGGAACCGCTCCTCGACACCACCCTGCTCGGCATCACCGAGCTACTTGCGAATGTGCACCGCCATGCCCAGCCCGATAAGCACTGCACCGTCGAGCTCTCCTTTGACCGGGACCGGCTGACCGTATCGGTCACTGACAACGATCCGCGCCCGCCGCTGATCGCCCTGCGGCGGGACGCGCTGGACACCTCGGGTCGCGGGCTGGTCATGCTCGCCGCGCTCAGCGACGGCTGGGGCACCCGCCCGAACGGCAACGGCGGCGGCAAGGTGGTGTGGTTCTCGCTCAGCAGAACCGACCCCCCGCCCAAGCCCGTGGCGGTCGCCGTCCGGGAGCCCGTCGCGGCACCGGTGCGCGCCGCGGTCGGCGTTCCCACGCCGACGGTGATCTCGCTCGGCAAGCGAACGCTGCCGATCGCGGCCTCCCTCGCGTAGGCCTGCCCGGCGGATCTTGGTCCTCGGGGCGGTTGATCGTGCGACCGCCGCTGTGCGGCATCGTGGTCGCCCCGGATGCTCTGGTCGCTCTGGTCGCTCACCATCGCGGTGGCCTCGTTGCCGCCGCGACGGCGAAGGGGTCCACGGCGCGGGCCGGCGGTGCCGAACCGGCCTCACGGGCCCATCCGCCCGCCCCCGGGACGACGCAGCCACCACCGCGACTCCCGGCGCATCGACGGCAAACACCGCAGCTCGCGACGCCGCGATCGCAAAGCCCGCCGGACAGGCCCTCGGCCCCGACATGTCGTGCAACCACCAGCTCGCTCCACCGCGGCACCACCCGCCATACCGGCGAGAAGCCCTACGGCGCGGACCGACGGTGCACAGCACCGCGGACGGCAGTGCGCGGCGTGAACCGGCGCTGCCGAACCGCCCGCGGCCCGGCGGAGAGCCTCGGACCGGCCCTGCGCCCCGAGCAGCACTCCCCCGGCCAGGACACCCGGCGTACCCGGCGGAAACCGCCGGGTACGCCGGCACGGCCGGGCCGGGGGATCCAGGGGGCAGCGGACCGCAGGTCACTCGGTGGCGACGGCGCGCAGTACATCGAGGCGCGCCGCCCGCCGAGCCGGACGCAACCCGGCGACCACACCGGCCACCAGCCCGACCAGCAGCACGACCACGAGCTGGACCGGCGGAATCGCGAAGGCGGTGGCTCCCGTGGCGTCCGCGGCGCGCACCAGTGCCCAGCCGAGGAAGGCGCCGAGCCCCAGCCCGCCGACCGTGCCGAACGCGGCGACCAGCACCGACTCCCACCGCACCATGGCCCGCAGTTGCGCCCGGGTCTGTCCGACCGCGCGCAGCAGTCCCAGTTCACGCGTCCGCTCGTACACCGCGAGGGTGAGCGTGTTGGTGATGCCGAGCAGGGCGATGACGACGGCGAGCGCCAGCAGCGCGTAGACCAGGGTGAGCATCGTGTTGATGCCGGACGCCGAGGACTTGGCGTACTCGGCCCGGGTCTGGACCGTGGGGTTCCCGTACGAGGCGGCCGTGTGCTCGACGGCGGCCTTGCCGTCCGCCGCCGACACCCCGGGCCGGAAGGAGACCGCGACGAGCGTGTCGGTGTCCTGGGTCCGGTGTGGCTCCCATGCCTGACGCGCGATCACGTAGTCCCCGGCCAGATCGCCCTGCTGGTAGACAGCACCGACCGTGAACCGCTGTGCGCTGCCGTCGGTGAAGCGCAGCGTCGTGGTGGATCCCACCCGCCAGCGGTGTTTGGCGGCTTGGCCGCTGGAGACCGCGATGGCCTGGGTACCCAGCCCGTTAAGTGAGCCGTCGACCTTCCCGAGGTCCAGGACGCGCCCGAGCGCGCCCGGGTCCGCGACAGTCAGCTGGCGACCGGCCCCATCGACCCGGGCCACCCCCTTGCCGAGTCCGACGGCGGTGTTCACCTGCGGGAGTTTCGCGAGGGCGGGGGCGAGCTTCGGACTCAGTCCGCTGCCGCCCGCGCCGAACGCCGGAGCGCTGACCGCCACATCCCCGGCGAAGGACCGGGAGACGGTCTGGTTCAAGGTGGCCTTGAGCGAGGCGCCGAACACCGTGAAGAGGGTCACCACGGCGACACCGATCATCAGCGCGGTCGCGGTGGCTGCCGTCCGCTTGGCACCGCGCAGCGCGTTACGCCTGGCAAGCGCTCCCGTAACACCCCGCAGCCGGGCGAGCGGCGCACCGAGCACCCGAATGGCGTAACCCGCCGCGACCGGTCCGAGGACGATGAAGGCGGCAGCCGTGAGCGCCGCCCCCGCCGCGGTCACCAGCACCGACGGGGTGCCGGAGGCACCGAGCGCGGTCAGCGCGACGCCCGCGGCGATTCCGGAGACGCCCGCCACCGCCCGTAGCCGGGAGGTCCCCGACTCGTCCACGGCCGTCTCCCGCAGCGCGGCGAGCGGCGCGGTGCGCCCGGCCCGTACGGCGGGCAGCAGCGCGGAACCCACGCACACCAGCACGCCGACCGCGAGCGGAAGCACCAGCGAGGTTGTGGAGATCACCAAGTTCCCTGAGGGGAAGGGGAATCCGACGGCCGGGAAGAGCGCCTGCAGCCCGGCCGCGATCCCCATGCCGCCGAACAGCCCAGCGGTTGACGCGATCACGGCCACCGCCAGCGCCTCCACCAGCGTCGAGCCGAGGACCTGGCGCCGGGACGCGCCGAGCGCCCGCAGCAGCGCGTTGTCACGGGTGCGCTGAGCGAGCACGATCGCGAAGGTGTTGTGGATGGAGAACGTGGCCACCAGCAGTGCGATACCGGCGAACACCAGCAGCAAGGTGGTGAACAGGGACAGGAACTGGCCGGATACGTCCCGTTGGCTCTCGGCCGTGGCACGCTCGCCGGTGATCACCTCAACGCCCTTGGGCAGCACCGGGGCGATCCGGTCGACGAGTTGCCGCTGGCTGACGCCGGAGTCGGCGCGCACCGGAATGCTGGAGGCATCGCCGGGCCGCGGCATGAGGTACTTCTCCGCGTCGCCGAGCGTCATCCCGGTGTAGGTGGCCTGCGCCATGCCGTCCTGTCCGCCGAAGGTGGCAAGGCCGACGATGGTGACCCGCACCGGATCGGGGGTGCGCAGCACGGTGGTGTCGCCGATGCGCAGGTTCCCCCTGGTCGCGGTGCCACGGCTGACGACCACCTGCCCGGGCGCCTGCGGGGCGTGGCCCTGGGCGATCTGGTACGGGTTGAGCTTGCTGTCGGCGATCCAGTTGCCCGCGATGGTGGGCGGGCCCTTGCCGCCGATGGGCTGGCCGTCCTTGCCGATGAGCTGCCCGGCGCCCTCGATGTCGGGCGCGGCGGCGGCGACGCCCGGCACCTTCTGGATCTGCCGCACAAGCGTGGCGTCCACCGGCTGCCGTACGCCCTGGCCCTTGCCGGACACGGAGATGACGTCCGAACTGCGCACCACGGCGTCCCGGCCGCCTCCCGCGTTGGCGAACAGCGTGTTGAAACTGGCTCGCAGCGTGTCGCCCATCATCATCGTCCCGGCCAGGAACGACACGCCGAGCAGGACCGCGAGAAACGTTCCGGCGAAGCGACGCCGGTGCGCGCGCAGCGAGGCGACGCTCAGTCGCAGGCTCGCTCGGCCACCGTTGATGGCCATCATGACCGGGCCTCCTGTCGCGACGGCCCGTCAAACTCCTTCATTCGGTCCAGAACCCGGTCGGCGGTGGGACGTTCCATCCGGTCGACCAATCGGCCGTCGGCCAGGAACAGCACCTCGTCGGCGTGGCTCGCGGCCACCGGGTCGTGGGTGACCATCACCACGGTGCGCCCCATGCCATGGGCGGCGTCGCCGAGCAGTTCGAGGACCTCCGCGCCGGAGCGCGAGTCGAGGTTCCCGGTCGGCTCGTCGGCGAAGACCACATCGGGCCGTCCGGCCAGCGCTCGGGCCACGGCGACCCGCTGCTGCTGGCCTCCGGACAACTGGCTGGGCCGGTGCCTCAGCCGGTCGCGTAGCCCGATGACATCGATCAACTCGTCGATCAGGCCGGGTTCCGGGCGGGTACCGGCGAGATCGAGCGGGAGGGTGATGTTCTCGGCGACCGTGAGGGTCGGCACCAGGTTGAACGACTGGAAGACGAAGCCGATCCGTTCCCGGCGCAGCAGTGTCAGCTGGCGGTCGCCCAGCGTCCCGAGCTCGGTGTCGCCGATGTACGCCGAGCCGGAGGTGAGGGTGTCAAGCCCGGCCACGCAGTGCATCAGCGTGGACTTGCCTGAGCCCGAGGGGCCCATGATCGCGGTGAAGCGTCCTGCGGGGAAGTCCACGGTAACCCCGTCGAGTGCCCGCACTTCTGTGTCACCGCTGCCGTAAACCTTGACGGCGTCGCGCACTTGGGCGGCGGGCGCGATGGTCCGTACGGTGTCCGCGGCGGTCATCGCGTACCGCCGTGCTGGCCGCCGAACTGCTCGTCGAGGACGGAGAGCCTGCGCCAGTACTCGTCCTCGTCGATCTCACCGGCCGCGAACCGGCGTCCCAGCACGGTCAGCGGCGACTGCTCGTCGGGTCGCGCGGGGAACCGCCGCGCCCAGGGGCCGCCTCGGCCGCGCCACACGGTGCGGCGCAAGACGGTCACCACACCGATGACGACCGCCGCCCACACCAGCGGGAAGAAAAGGATCCATGGTCCGGGTCCACCGTCGTGCCAGGGGCCTGCCAGGACGTTCATGACGTTCAACTCCTCGATGACGCCGGTCGGGTTGGTGACCGGTCTCCGGTCCGCGGCCATGTCTGGTCGCGGACACCATCGAGCGTCGTCTGCCGAGCGGTCCTGGTCGTCGTACGGCCGACGCCACTGTGCCTACCTTGCGGGGAGTACGGGCACCGGCCGGGCGTGCTACCCGGCGAGTGCCTCCAGCGGGTCGTCGAGTACCGGCTGCCAGGCCATTTCGGCCGCGCCGACCAGGCTGTTGTGGTCGAGCGAGCAGCTCAGGATCGGCACCGAGCCGCTGCGTCCCCACAGACTGCGGTCGGCGACCACGGCGCGCAGCCGCTCCGGATCGGCCTCGAACAGGTAGCGGTGCAGGCCGCCGAGGGCGATGCGGTCGGGGTTCAGTACGTTGACGAGTCCGGCGAGTCCCAGGCCGAGCCGGTCGATGAGTGCATCGGCGGCGGCCCGCACCAGTGGATCGTCGTACTCCTCGCGAAGCAGCCGGACGGAGCTGTCCAGCAGCGACACCTCCGGGCCCGCCGGCCGGCCCGCGGCCTCCAGGAAGGCGACCGGGTCGACCTCCACGTCCAGGCAGCCACGGCTGCCGCAGTGGCAGGGGCGGCCTTCGGGGTTGACCGTGAGGTGGCCGACTTCGAGGGCGAGGCCCGAACTGCCGGTGTGCAGACGGCCGTCGAGCACCAGGGCGCCGCCCACACCACGGTGCCCGGTGGCGACCACGAGCAGGTGCTGGGCACCGCGTCCCGCGCCGTGCCGGTGCTCGGCGAGGGCGGCGACGTTGACGTCGTTGCCCACGAAGGACGCCACTGGCGCACCGCTGGGAGCGGTGACTCCGTGCGCCGTGATCTGCTGTGCGAAGACGTCGCGCACCGGCGCACCGGCGGGCCAGGCGAGGTGGAGCGGGTTGAGCGCGGTGCCCTCGGGCTCGGCCACCGCGGACGGCACCGCCAGTCCGGCGCCCACGCAGTCGCGGCCGGTGGACTTGAGCAGTTCCGCGCCGGCCTCGACCACCAGTCCGAGGACGTGCGCCGGGTCTGCGGGCACCGTCATACAGCCGGGTGTGGTGGCGACGATCCGCCCGCCGAGGCCGACGAGGGCGGCGCGGAAGCCGTCCGCGTGCACCTGTGCGGCGAGTACCACCGGTCCGTCGGGGTCGACCTGGAGCCGGTGCGAGGGGCGGCCCTGCGAACCGGCCTCGACGGTGGGGCGGGTGTCCACCCGGATCAGCCCGAGGGTTTCGAGTTCCGCGGCGACGGCACCGGCGGTGGCCCTGGTCACCCCGAGTTCCGCGGTGAGCACCGCACGGGTGGGCGCGCGTCCGGTGTGTACGAGCGCCAGCGCGGGGCCCAGCGCCGCGCGCCCCCTCTCAAGCCTTGTCCGAGTCTGCGTCACGGTCCTATTCTTACTTTGTGCCGACGCTAAACAAAATACGGACGGCCCTGACCGGAACCGACCACAGCCCGTCCACTACCCCGTTGACCGCACTACGCATCGCGCTTACCGCCTTCTTCGCCGTGGACGGATTCGTCTTCGCCGGGTGGGTGGTCCGCATCCCCGCCATCAAGGCCCAAGTCGGCGCCTCTTCCGGCGCGTTGGGCCTGGCACTGCTCGGTGTGTCCGCCGGGGCGGTCGCCACGATGGTCTTCACCGGGCGGCTGTGCCACCGGTTCGGCAGCCATCCTGTCACCGTGGGGTGTGCGGCGCTGCTGGCGCTCAGCGTAGCGCTGCCGCCGCTCACCCACTCCGCGATGGCCCTCGGACTGGTGCTGCTGGTCTTCGGCGCCGCCTACGGCGGTCTGAACGTCGCCATGAACAGTGCCGCCGTCGACCTGGTCGCGGCTCTGCGACGCCCTGTCATGCCGGGGTTCCACGCAGCGTTCAGCTTTGGCGGGCTGGTGGGCGCCGGACTCGGCGGACTCGTCGCTCCGCATCTGTCCCCCACCCGGCATCTGCTGCTGCTCACCCCGATCGCCCTGGTGGCAACCGCACTGGCGGGGCGGGTACTGCTACGGCACCCGGTGCCGCACGTCAACACGCCGGACCCGGCGTCGCCGCGACCGCGCTCCCACCCGGGCGCCCGCTGGCTGGTCGTGGTCTTCGGCCTGATCGCGCTGTGCACGGCCTACGGCGAGGGGGCGCTCGCCGACTGGAGCGCGCTGCACCTGACTCAGGACCTGGGCAGCGGGCCCGGACTCGCGGCGGCGGCATATGCCCCGTTCGCGCTGGCCATGGCGGTGGGGCGGCTGTCCGGGACCACGCTGCTGGAGCGTTTCGGCCAGACCCGCACCCTGGTCTTCGGCGGGTTGACCGCCACGGTCGGCATGCTGCTGGGCGCGCTCGCCCCGCTGCCGTGGCTGGTGCTGGCGGGCTTCGCGGTGACCGGCCTGGGGCTGGCCAACGTCTTCCCGGTGGCGATCGCCCGGGCCGGGGCGCTGGCCGGACCGGGCGGCGTCGCCACCGCGTCGACGCTCGGCTACGGCGGAATGCTGCTGGGACCACCCTCGATCGGCTTCCTCGCCGACGCGGTGGGGTTGCCGGTGGCGCTGACCACGGTGGCGCTGCTGGCGGCGATCGCCGCGCTGATCGCCTTCGCGGTACGCAACGCGGAGCCGCGCGCTTCGCGTTGACGCCGCCGCGCGGGCGGTTGTCAGACCCTGATGGCACGATGTGGTCATGGAGACGACCGAGTTCATCGAATCCCTGCGCCGGGACGGCGAGTTGATGGCGGATGCGGCGGAACGAGCCGGGTGGGACGCGCCCGTGCCGACGTGCCCCGACTGGCGGGTGCGTGACCTGGTCGTGCACATGGGCGCCGTGCACCGGTGGGCGGCCGGTTTCGTCGCCGGGGCGACCGAGCCGGCGCGCATGACGGTCAACGCGCCGGAGGACGAAGCGCTGGCCTCCTGGTTCCGGGACGGCCACCGCCAGTTGGTGGACGGGCTCCTAGCGGCCCCGGCCGACCTGGACTGCTGGGCCTTTCTGCCCGCTCCGTCGCCACTGGCGTTCTGGGCCCGGCGGCAGGCGCATGAGACGGCGATGCACCGTTTCGACGCGGAGGCCGCGCTGGGCAAGGACCACTCCCCGTACCGGACGGACTTCGCCGTGGACGGCATCGACGAGCTGCTGACCGGGTTCCAGGCTCGACCGCGAAGCAGGGTCCGCACCGAGGCACCGCGCGTTCTGCGGATACGAGCGGTGGACGGCGCCGCCGGCCCGGTCGACTGGTGGCTGCGGCTGTCCCAGGACCCGCCGCGGGTGGAACGTACGGCCGACGATTCGCCCCCCGGCGCCGGGGCGGCCGACTGCACCATCAGCGGCCCGGCCACCGCGCTCTACCTCGCGCTGTGGAACCGGGAAGGGTACGAGGGCATCGACGTGACCGGCGACGGCTCACTGGCCGAGCTGTGGCGGGACACCTCGGCGGTCATCTGAGCCGCCCCGGAGAATCGGGACTGTGGCGCGCCCGGCCGACTCGCCCCGCGATACGGGTACGGGCTGACGCGGTTACCCGGGCTCGCGGGGAACACGACCGCCGCCGGGTCAGCCGAGCCAGCCGGGCCGCACCAGTCCCGACTCGTATGCCAGCACGACGAGTTGGGCGCGATCACGGGCACCGAGCTTGACCATGGCTCGGCTCACATGGGTCTTGGCGGTGAGTGGGCTGACCACCAGGCGGCGGGCGATCTCGTCATTGGACAAGCCGATGCCGACCAGCGCCATCACCTCCCGCTCGCGTTCGGTGAGCTGCTCCATGCCCTCGGCCACGGCGGGCTCCTTGGAACGAGCGGCGAACTCGGCGATCAGCCGCCGCGTCACACCGGGCGACAGCAGCGCGTCCCCGGCCACCGCCGCCCGTACGGCACGCAGCAGTTCGTCCGGTTCGGTGTCCTTGACCAGGAATCCGGAGGCACCGGAGCGGATCGCCTCGAAGACGTACTCATCAAGCTCGAAGGTGGTGAGGATGACGACCTTGACGTCGGCCAGCGCCGGATCACCGGTGATCCGGCGAGTCGCGGCAAGCCCGTCCAGCACCGGCATGCGGATGTCCATCAGTACGACATCGGGTCTGAGCTGGACGACCTGGCGCAACGCCTGCTCCCCGTCCGCGGCCTCGCCGACCACCTCGATATCGGGCTGCGCGTCCAGCAGTGCGCGGAAACCCGCACGCACCAGCACCTGGTCATCCGCCAGGACCACCCGGGTCATGGACCCTCCTCCTCCGCGACCGGGCCCACGCTATCCCTGCCGGTCACCGGAAGGGTTGCGACGACCCGGAATCCACCGTCGCCGCGCGGACCCGCTTCGACGGTGCCGCCGAGGGCCGCCGCCCGCTCACGCATCCCGATCAGACCGTTTCCTCCCCCGGTGTCCCCGCTCGCGGTCGCGGGTCCGTCGTCATCGATCCGCAGCTCCAACACCTGCGGCCGGTAGCCGATGCGGACCCGGGCGGTACGAGCGCCCGAGTGCCGGACGATGTTCGTCAGCGCCTCCTGAACGATCCGGAACGCGGCGAGTTCGGCTCCCGGAGGGAGCGGCCGTGCGGTCCCGTCGATGTCTACGGTGACCTGAAGTCCGGCCGCGGCGGCCTGACCGGCCAGTTCCGGAATCCGGTCAAGCCCGGGTGCGGGAGCACGGGGGGCCGAGCCCGGCGAGCGCAGCGTCCCGAGCACCTGCCGCACCTCGCCGAGCGCCTCCTTGCTCGCGGCCTTGATGGTGGTCAGCGCGATACGTGCCTGCTCCGGGCGCTCGTCGATCAACGCAAGCCCCACGCCCGCCTGGACGTTGATGACCGACAAGCTGTGCGCGATCACATCGTGCAGTTCGCGGGCGATCCGCAGCCGCTCCTCGTCGGCCCGGTGCCGTTCGGCCTCGGCACGCTCGCGGCGGGCGCGGACGAACTGCTCACGGCGCACCCTGATCAGTTCGGCGGCGGCGCCCAACGCCGGCAGCCATGCGGCGATCCCGAACTCCTCAGCCCAGCCCTGGGCGGGCTGGCCCGCGGGCGGCAGCCAGCGGTAGAGCCAGTGGCCCACCAGGAGATGGCCGATGTAGATCCCGGCCGCAGCGGCCCAGGCGTCCCGGCGATGGCCGTGTACGACGGCGGAGCAGAAGGCGACCAGGAAACTGAGGAAGAACGGACCCCAGGCATAGCCACCGGCCAGATAGCCGAGGGTCACCGCCATCGTGCCGTACACGGCGACTCGCGGCAGGCGCAGCCGCAACACGAGCAGCGCCGGACCGGCGAGCAGCAGCGCGTATGCGAAGGCGTCGAGGTGGACGCGGTCGACGGCATGGCGGCTCGCAAATGTCGAGCCCATCACCTGGATGAAGGCGACGACGAGCGAGGACCGCACGGGCCAGCGGATCGCCGAGCCGCCCCCGCGCCACAACCATGGGGGCCCGCCCCACGGTGCCCCACCCCACGGTGGACCGCCCTCCCACTCGCGCGCCCCGCTCCGCCCAGGCGCCTGATCGTCGCTCATACCGCAACGCTAGACCGGGCGGGGCCGCACCGGCGTCACTCGCACGCAGTGATCGTCCGTACTCCCAGGGAAGTAGGGACCTGCGCACAGCCGCGGCGTCCTACAACCCCACCTGCCGGGCGAGCGCCGCGCAGGAGTGGTCGAAGAAGGCGTCACGGGCTTCCACGACGCGATGGAAGTGGCCGAACACCTCGAAGCCGATCAGCCCGAACAGCTGCGACCAGGCGGCGGTCAGCCCGGCCAGCGTGGGCTTGGGGAGATCGGACGCCCACTCGGCCGCGAACCGCTCGACGTCGGTGCCCACCTCGTCGGGCAGTGGTCCGTTGGCAGGCGCGGTCAACTCGCCTGCGGCGTGAGCGTCGCGAGCGATGGCCACCAGGGCCAGACCGACTCTGGAGGCGGGAGCGATGGTGTCCTGCGGGGCGGTGTAGCCGGGTACGGGCGAGCCGTACAGCAGGGCGTACTCGTGCGGATGCGCCAGCGCCCAGGTACGCGTCGCACGGCACACCGCGATCCAGCGCTCGCCGGACCTGTCCCCCGCCGTTGCGGCCAAGGCGGCCTCCGCGGCCTCGCCGAGGGCGTCGTAGGCGTCGATGATGAGGGCGGTCAGCAGCTCGTCGCGGCTCGGGAAGTAGCGGTAGAGCGCGGAGGAGACCATGCCGAGCTCTCGGGCGACGGCGCGCAGTGACAGCCGGGCGGCTCCCTCGGCGGCCAGCTGGCGCCTTGCCTCCTCCTTGATGGCGCCGGTCACCTCGATGCGGGCGCGCTCCCTGGCTCCTCGGATCACACTCATGACACCCAGTCTGCCAGTTACCGGAGCGACAGCCAACAACTGGATCGCAAGTCAAAAACGAGAGCGCTGCTCTTGCATCGGGTCGCGGACAGTGCCACACTGATCTGGAACGAAAGCAACGCTCTCATCACTTCGGGGGGGCACCACCATGGCAGAGCAGCGCTATCTCAAGCCCGGCCGGATCGAGGTCCGGCTCCTGCACAACACCGTCGGCTGGCTGACGCGACACGGCGTCAGCGTCGCGGGCTCCCGCGAACTGGCCGTGCGCGGACGCAAGAGCGGTGAGTGGCGGCGCAATCCCGTCAACCCGCTGACCGTCGGATCAGAGCGCTTCCTGGTCGCACCCCGCGGCCACACCCAGTGGGTACGCAACCTGCGCGCGGCCGGTGACGGCCAACTCCGGGTGGGCAAGCGCATTGAGCAGTTCACCGCGGTGGAGGTCCCCGACGCCGAGAAGCCCGCGCTGCTTCGCGCCTACCTCAGCCGATGGAAGTGGGAGGTCGGAGCGTTCTTCGACGGAGTCGGCCCCGACTCCTCGGATGGGGAGCTACTGCGAATAGCCCCTGACCACCCGGTCTTCCGTATCACCGAACACAACTGACCACGGCAGCGCCGCGGCCCACGCTACGGGCGGCCCAGGCCGGACAACACCCGTCCAGCCATCGGGTGGTTGCGCACGATCTCGGCCAGCGACGTCGAGCCGTTGGTGATCCCCGTGAAGGCGTTCCACGCGGGCGGCAGTGAGATCAGCGCCGAGTGCAGCAGCCCGGGGCGGCGTTCGAAGACCGACAGCATCCGACGGCCCACGGCCATCTCCACACCGAGACCGGCCTTCACGGCGAACGCGTAGTTGAGAGCCTGACGGCGAGCGTCCACCCCGTCCTGCGCCTCCGCGATGCGTACCGCCCACTCGCCGGCCATCCGCCCCGAGCGCAGGGCGTACGAGATGCCCTCTCGGGTCCATGGCTCCAGCAGCCCCGCCGCGTCACCGCACACCAGGACGCGGCCGCGGGAGAGCGGCGAGTCATCGGCTCGGCAACGCGTCAAGTGACCCGAGGACACGCTGGGTTCGAACCCCGCCAGGCCGAGCCGGGCGATGAAGTCCTCGAAGTAGCGCTTGGTCGCCTCACCCTGGCCGCGGGCGGAAATCACCCCGACCGTAAGGGAGTCGCCCTTGGGAAAGACCCAACCGTAACTACCGGGCAGCGGGCCCCAGTCGATGAGCACCCGCCCCGCCCAGTCCTCCGCGACGGACGCGGGTACCGGAATCTCCGCCTCCAGACCAAGGTCGACCTGGTCGAGTTTGACCCCCACATGAGCGCCTATCCGGCTGGCGCTGCCGTCGGCGCCGACAACAGCACGGGCCAGGAGCGTCTCACCGGTACTGAGGACAACGGCCACGGTCCGGCGATCGGGTACGGCGGGACCGTGCTGCTCAACGCGGGAGACCTGGGTGCCGGTGCGCAGTTCGGCACCTGCGCGCTGGGCGGCCTCGGTCAGCCGGGCGTCGAACTCGGGCCGGTTGATCAGCCCGAACAGGGTTCGGCGGGAGCGGCGGGTACGCGCCATCCGTCCGTTGAGGCTGAAGGTGACCGCGCGCACCCGGTCGCGCAGCGGAAGTTCGAAGCCGGGCGGCAGCGCGTCCCGGGACGGGCCGATGATGCCACCGCCGCAGGTCTTGTAGCGCGGCAGCTCGGCCTTCTCCAGCAGAAGCACCCGTCGTCCGGCGGAGGCTGCGGCGTGCGCGGCGCTGGCCCCCGCGGGCCCGGCGCCGACCACGACGACATCCCACACCTCCGAGTGCTCGCCGTCCGCCGTCTCCCCGCCCCGCGCTGCGTAGTCGCTGCTCACGTGTGTTCCCGCTCCCGCTTCGTACTGCCGGTCTCCCGCATCCTATGGCGCGGCACGGATTGGCCCGCTATGGGACTATCGGCTGCGCGGTCACCCGTACCCACCAACACCCGCACCCACGAGGAGCGCCCATGTCGCAGGCCCCGCACGCCCCCCTGGCCGAGACGGTCGCCGGGCTGATGCCCCGCGCCAGGACCGAGCTCGCCGAGCTGGTCTCGCACCGTTCGGTCGCCGATCCGCGCCAGTTCCCGAAGAGCGAGTGCGAGAAGGCCGCTCGCTGGGTGGCCGACGCGCTGCGCACGGAGGGCTTCAAGGATGTGGCGCTGCTCGACACCCCGGACGGCACCCAGTCCGTCTACGGCTACCTGCCGGGGCCCGAGGGAGCACGCACGGTGCTGCTGTACGCGCACTACGACGTGCAGCCGCCGCTGGACGAATCGGCGTGGATCACCCCGCCGTTCGAGCTCACCGAGCGCGAGGGCCGCTGGTACGGACGCGGTGCCGCCGACTGCAAGGGCGGTCTGGTGATGCACCTGACCGCGCTGCGGGCGCTGCGTGAGCACGGCGGCGTCCCGGTGTCGGTCAAGGTGATCGTCGAGGGCTCCGAGGAGCAGGGCACCGGCGGTCTTCAGCGGTACGCCGAGGCGCACCCCGACCTGCTCAGCGCGGACGCCATCGTGATCGGCGACACCGGGAACTTCCGGGTCGGGCTGCCCACCGTCACCGCGACGCTGCGCGGTATGACGCTGGTCGAGGTCGCCGTCGACACGCTGGAAGGCAATCTGCACTCCGGCCAGTTCGGCGGCGCCGCGCCCGACGCGCTCGCCGCGCTGATCCGGATACTCGACTCGCTGCGTGACGAGTCCGGCACCACGACGGTGGACGGCCTGACCGCCGACGCGAGTTGGCAGGGGCTCCAGTACGGCGAGGAGGAGTTCCGCGCCGACGCCAAGGTGCTTGACGGTGTGAGCCTGATCGGGACGGGCAGCATCGCCGACCGCCTGTGGGCACGCCCCGCGGTGACCGTCCTGGGGATCGACTGCCCGCCGGTAGTGGGCGCCACCCCGTCGGTGCACGCGAGCGCCCGAGCCCTGATCAGCCTGCGGGTGCCGCCGGGCACGGAGGCCGCACAGGCCGAGAAGGCGCTCAGCGCGCACCTGCGGTCGGCCGCGCCGTGGGGTGCGCGGGTCGAGGTCACACCGCGCGGCGAGGGCGAGCCGTTCCGCGCGGACACCTCCAGCCCGGCCTACACCGCGATGGCGGAGGCGATGCGCGCGGCCTACGACGGAGCGGAGATGGAGGTCGCCGGGCAGGGCGGCTCCATTCCGCTGTGCAACACCCTCGCCGCGCTCTACCCGCAGGCCGAGATCCTGCTCATCGGGTTGAGCGAGCCGGAAGCGCAGATCCACGCGGTGAACGAGAGTGTCTCGCCGCAGGAGTTGGAGCGGATGTCGCTCGCCGAGGCACTGTTCCTGGCCAACTACGCACAGAGCAAGAACGGATGAAGCACATAGCGGCCAAAAAACAGTGAATCACGGCGATTGGGAATCAGTCAGCCGCTGAGACCGGTTCGCCCGCTTCGAGGTCGATCGCCCTGCCCTGGGCGCGAGCCCGCAGCGCCCAGTGCAGGCGGGCGAACCGTTCGGCCGGTAGCAGTACTGACGCCTCGTCCTCGGTGACGAAGCGCCAGCCGCGCAACTCGGCCGCGGGCAACAGCAGCCGCCCTGCGTCGGTGGCGGGCAGTGCGCCACCGTCGAACAGCAGACGCAGCCCACCGAAGCCCGGCGGCCGCGGTGGCTCCCAGTCGACCACCAGCAGTCGCAAGCCTCCGGCGGCGCCGAGGTCGACGCCGAGTTCCTCGGCGACCTCGCGCAGTGCCGCTCGGGTGGGCGGCTCACCACTCTCGACCACTCCACCGGGGAACTCCCAACCCGGCTTGTAGGTCGGGTCGACGAGCAGCACACGGTCCCGTTCGTCGAACAGCAGCACCCCGGCGGCCACCGTCTCCCGGGTCGGCTCGGGCGTCTGCACGATGCCACAGGCGCCAGCGCCCTCCCCCACGGCCGCGGCGACGCGCTCCGCGACCTCGCGCGGGGGCGCGTTGCCGATGTCCAGAACGTGGGCGTCCCGGGTGAGCCAGGGCAGCGCCGCACGGTAGGCGGCGAGGTGGTCCAGGCACCAGCGGCGCACCAAGGCGCTGGCCTCGGGGTCGCCGGGCACCTCCTCGCGGTGCTCGATGCGCTCCCGCAGGATCGTTTCCTCAACGCTCAGCAGCACATGTCTCACCGGAATTCCGCGGGCGGCCAGCGCGCCGAAGATCTCGTCACGATAGTCCTGGCGCAGCAGCGTCATGGGGGTCACCAGCGGTCCGCCGGTCTCCATGAGCAAAGCGGCGGCGGTGTCCACGACGAGTCGCCGCCAGGAGGGCAGTTCCTGGTAGTCGGTGATCTCGCCGAGCCGTTTCTCCGGCAGCAGCAACCTCAACGTGCCGCCGATCAGTTCGGGGTCGTACAGGGTGCTTCCGGGTATCAGGTCGATCAGTTCGCGCGCGGCGCTGGTCTTCCCCGCGCCGAACGCGCCGTTCAGCCAGACGATCACGGTGCCCCCTCTCCGTAGCCCCCTAAGAAGTGCCCGGGGCGCACGGTCGGGCAAACGCGCGCAGGACGGCGAGGGAGCCGCGGGAGCGAAGCTCAGCCGAAACCGTTCGGTCGCCAGCCAGACCCAACACAACCAAACGCAACCACCGCACCCCCATCCCCATCAGCGGCGAACATCAAGGCTCCACACAAGAAGCCACACCACTTACGTCCCCTCTTCCAACAATCCACAACACCATCCACCGTAATCGATCGCACCTGACGGGGACATGGCCTAGTTGACGGCCGGTCAGAGATGACCGGCATGACGTCGACCGACCGGAAGGAGACATCGCAGCCATGCGTCTGCTCGCCACCGGCACCGCGCACCGAACGGAGCGCTGGGCGCGGCCCTGTGCTCTACGCCGGGGGGGCTGACCACCCCGGCCACCGCCGCGGCCCACCAGCACGAAGTCCCCGCCGACTCCCCCTCCATCACAGCGACAACCGACGCCCCGCTACTGGGCAACGGTCTTGCCCGCACCCCGCCCATGGGCTTCAACAATTGGAACAGCACCCACTGCGGCCCCGGATTCAACGAGGCGGTGATCGAGGGCATCGCCGACATCTTCGTCAGCAAGGGCCTCAAAGCGGCCGGTTACCAGTACGTCAACCTCGACGACTGCTGGGCACTGCCGAACCCTGACGCCAACGGCAAGCTCGTCCCCAATCCGGCCCGGTTCCCGCACGGCATCAAGGCGGTTGCCGACTATGTGCACGCCAAGGGGCTGAAGCTCGGCATCTACACCAGTGCGGGCACGAAGACCTGCAACAGCAAGGGCTTCCCCGGCGCCCTGGGCCATGAGTACTCAGACGCACAGCAGTTCGCCGACTGGGGTATGGACTACCTCAAATGCGACAACTGCCATAACCAGGGCGTGGACGCCAAACAGCGGTACACCACGATGCGCGATGCGCTGAAGGCCACCGGTCGCCCCATCGTCTTCAGCATCTGCGAATGAGGCCGGAACCAACCGTGGTTGTGGGCCTCCGACGTCGGCAACCTGTGGCGCACCACGGGCGACATCAGCGACAACTGGTCCAGCATGCTGTCCAACCTCAAGCAGAACCTGCCGCTCGCCCAGTACGCCGGTCCCGGGCACTGGAACGATCCGGACATGCTGGAGGTCGGCAACGGCCGCATGACCGACACCGAATACCGGTCGCACTTCAGCATGTGGGCGGTGATGGCCGCACCGCTGCTGATCGGCACCGATCCGCGACGGGCCCGCTTACCGGAGGACACCCCGCCCAGCCGCTGGCCGCCGCCATCGGCGGCGCGCAGACGATCCGCCTGGTGGTCACCGACGGCGGCGACGGCCCGGACTACGACCACGCGGACTGGGCCGACGCGACGATCACCTGCTGACCGGTCAGCCGCTGAGCACCGCGCCCCGCCCACCGGTCGGGCCGCCCGACGCCGCGGCGGCGCTGAAAGCGGCCGCCGCGGCGCCCACCAGACCGGCATCCGTCCCCAGTTGCGCCGGAACCACCACGACCCCCGAGGCGAACGACAGGGTCGCGTACCGCCTCAACTGCTCCCTCAGGGGGCCGAAGAGCACCTCACCGGCGCCCGCCACTCCCCCGCCGATCACCACCACTTCGATCTCCACCAGGGTCGCGCAGGCCGCTATACCGGCTGCCAGCGCTTGCGCGGCCCGCTCGAAGGAAGCCCGGGCTATCGGATCCCCGGCCCGCGCCGACGCGGCGACCGCCACTGCGGTGGGCTCGGATCCGTCCTCCGGCTTCCAGCCCTCCTCCAGGGCGCGGCGGGTGATGTTGGGGCCGCTGGCCAGGCGCTCAACACAGCCCCGGGCGCCGCACGGACACAGCGGCCCGTCGAGATCGACGCTGATGTGTCCGATATGGCCCGCGTTCCCGGTGGGGCCGGGGTGCAGCACACCGCCCAGCACGAAGCCTCCGCCGACACCGGTCGACACCACCATGCACAGCGCGTTGTCATAGCCGCGGGCGGCGCCCTGCCAGTGCTCCGCCGCCGCGATGGCAACGCCATCGCCCGAAAGGGTGATGGGCAGCCCGCCGGATATCTCCCGGACCCGCGCGACCAGCGGGAATCCACGCCAGCCCGGGACATTGACCGGGCTGACGGTACCGGTCGAGGCGTCAACCGGGCCCGCGCTGCCAATGCCGACCGCACTCGCCCGCGCCCAGCGCGGGTCGGCGGCCAGTTCGCGCAGCACCTCCGCGACCGCGCGCATCACCGTTTCCCCGTCCTCTGCCGCGGGGGTGGGTCGCAGAGCGCGTACGAGCACCCGCCCGGTGCTGTCGACCAGTGCCCCCGCGATCTTCGTTCCGCCGATGTCCAGGGCCACGACCAGCCCTTCGGCGGCCGGGACCCGCACTGCGGTGCCTTCGCTGTGCATCGGTACGGTGTCTCCCTTGTCCGCGATGTCATTCCCGTACGGGGCGCGACCCCTGGGCAGTGGCGAGCCAGAGTAGTCTGACCTTTGTTGACAACGTTGTCTAGCCCCTAGGCTCACGTTACCCCGTGCGTTCGACGACAGGACTGCCGCCCGTGCCCGACTCCCCGCCCGCATCCCGCCACATGCCCCCCGCGACGACCGCCGCACGGTACGGCAGCCGCCCGACGATGAAGGACGTGGCCGCCCGGGCGGGCGTCGGCCTGAAAACCGTCTCCCGCGTCGTCAACGGCGAAACCGGCGTCACCGCGGAGACCGAGTCGCGGGTCCGCGCCGCGATCGAAGCGCTCGGCTTCCGCCGCAACGACAGCGCGCGCATCCTGCGCAAGGGGCGCACCGCCAGCATCGGCCTGGTCCTGGAGGACCTCGCCGACCCGTTCTACTCCCCGCTCAGCCGCGCCGTCGAAGAGGTGGCCAGAGCCAACGGCAGCCTGCTGTTCGCCGGATCGAGCGCCGAAGTCCCGGAGCGGGAGCAGGAGTTGGCGCTGGCACTGTGCGCACGCAGGGTGGACGGACTGGTGATCGTCCCGGCCAGCGACGACCACCGGTACCTCGAACCGGAGATCGCCGCGGGCATCGCCACCGTCTTCGTCGACCGCCCCGCGAGCCGGATCGACGCGGACGCGGTACTCACCGACAACGCGGGTGGCGCACGCGAGGCGGTCGCCCATCTGATCGCGCACGGCCACCGGCGGATCGGGTTCATCGGAGACCGCCCGCACATCCACACCGCGGACGAACGGCTGCGCGGCTATCGCGAGGCGATGGCCGCGCACGGGCTCGCCGTCCGCGGCGACTGGGTGTCGATGGGCGCGACCGCGCCGGAACGGGTACGGGCCGAACTGGACCGAATGGCGTCGGGACCGGACCCCGTCACCGCGCTGTTCGCGGGCAACAACCGGGTGACGGTCACCGCGGTCCGGGTTCTGGCGGAGCGCGAGCGGTCTGTGCGACCGCTCGCGCTGGTTGGCTTCGACGACTTCGAACTGGCCGATTTGCTGCGGCCGGGCGTCACGGTCATAGCACAGGACCCGGCCCGGCTGGGCCGTACGGCCGCGGAACTCCTGTTCCGCCGCCTCGACGGCGCGGCGGAGTCGCCTCGTCGGCTGGAGTTGCCCGGACGGCTCATCGTCCGAGGTTCAGGAGAATTCTCCCCCCACGACTAAGCTCGCGCTTGGCGGTTCCGGGTACGGAGATTTCCCTCCCCCCACCCGTTGCCGTGGTCCGCGTCCTGCCGTTGCGCGGGGCGGCCTCCGGCCCGGTTGCGGTTCCGCTCGCGCTTGGCGGTTCCGGGTACGGAGATTTCCCTCCCCCCACCCGTTTGCCGGTGCCCGCATCTTGCCGTTGCGCGGGGCGGCCTCCGGCCCGGTTGCGGTTCCGCTCGCGCTTGGCGGTTCCGGGTACGGACATTTCCCTCCCCCCACCCGTTGCCGGTGCCCGCATCTTGCCGTTGCGCACGGCCGCCGTGGGGTCGGGGGTGGGGATGCGAACCCGAAGAGGAAGAGGGCCAAAAGAATCGCACCCCCTACGGATCGTGATGGCCACCGGCCCGCAGCGCAACAGACAGCGCGCAACGGCACCCATCAAACATCAGCGAAGGGCGAGCAGTTGCTCCCGCCCGACCCCCGCCAAAGCGCTCACCTCAGAGAGATCAACGGCCCCGCATTCGACACCCCGCAACAAGTACCCGCTGAGCGCCCGAGCCGTGGCCGGCTCATCCATCACATCCCCACCCGCCCGAGCGACATACGCCGCAAGACGGCCAGCCGCAGCCTCCAACCCCTCACGGTAGAAGGCGTAGACCGCCGCATACCGCGTCGGCAGATGCCCAGGATGCATATCCCAACCCTGGTAATAGGCCCGCGCCAGCGATCTCCGGACAAGCCCGTAATGCAGCCGCCAGGCATCCCGCACCTGATCGGTCCCCCCAACCGGCAGGACGTTCGTCGAACCGTCCGACAGCCGCACCCCGGTCCCCGCGGCAGCGACCTGCATCACGGCCTTGGCGTGGTCGGCGGCCGGATGATCCATGGACTGATAGGCCGCACTGACCCCGCACGCCGCGCTGTAGTCGAACGTGCCGTAGTGCAGCCCGGTGGCCCGCCCCTCGGCCGCGTCGATCAGCCGGGCCACGGTCGCCGTGCCGTCCGGCCCGAGGATCGCCTGTGTGGTCTCGATCTGGACCTCGAAGCCGATCCGCCCCGGCTCCAGCCCGCGCGCCTTCTCGAACTCCTCGCACAGCCGGACCATCGCGGTCACCTGCTCGGGAAAGGTCACTTTGGGCAGCGTCAGGACCAGCCCGTCCGGCAGACCACCCGCCTCCATCAGCCCGGTCAGGAAGACATCCAGCGTCCGGATGCCCCGGTCACGTACCACCGCCTCCATGCACTTCATTCGGATGCCGATGTACGGCGGCGCCCCTCCCTCAGCGACCGCTGCGGCAACCAGCCTCGCCGCCCGGACCGCGGCGGCGTCCTCCTCCGCGTCGGGGCGCGGACCGTAGCCGTCCTCGAAGTCGATCCGCAGGTCCTCGATCGGCTCCCGCCGTAGTTTGGCCCGGACCCTGCCGTAGACCTGCGCGGCGAGTCCCTCGGGCAGGCCGAGGACAGCGGCGAAGGCGGCGGCGTCCGGCGCATTCCGGTCGAGCGCGGCGAGCGCCTGCTCCCCCCAGGACCGCACCGTGTCAGCGGCAAAGGCGTCGGCGGGCACATAGACCGTGTGCACCGGCTGCCGGGTGCCGGGGTCTCCCGGGTAGCGCCGGGCCAGTTCCGCGTCGACCCCGGCGAGGGAAGCGGCCACGCTCTCCCGTACCGCGCCCGGCAGACTGGTCGCCACCGCCGTCTCGTCCGACCCCATCCGACACCCTCCGTACGGTTTTCGTTGAGCGGAATCCCTAATCCGTAGAGCGGATTTTTCCAGTGCGTACCATCGACGTCAATGGTGGTCGGCCAGGTCAGTCGGGTGACAGCAGTCGGCCCCGGATGTGACCGAAGATCAAGCTGGTCTCGGTGTGCTGCACCGCCGGGTGGGTGGTGAGGTGGTCCAGGACGAAGTCCCGCAGCGCGTCGGAGTCCCGCACCGCGACCCGCAGCAGATAGTCGTCCGCGCCGGAGACATGGAACAGTTCCACCACGCCGGGCAGTCGCGGTATCTCCCGTACGAACCGGTCCACTTGGTCGCGTCGGTGTGAGTGCAGCCGTACGGAGATCATCGCCTGGATGCCGAGCCCGAGCGCCGGAGGATCGAGCTCCACACGGAACCCGCGGATCACCCCGCGCTCGCGCAGGGAGCGGATACGGGACAGGCAGGTCGACGGAGCGATGCCGACCGCCGCGGCGATCGCGCTGTTCGGCATCCGGGCGTCCTGGGCCAGCAGGCCCAGGATCGAGCGGTCGACCGGACCGAGGTCGTCGGCCTGCTGATTCTTCGGCATACGGCTGACAATGACTCCTTCGGCCGCACATTGCCAAGGCCTGTCGGGTGGTCCGCGAATTATCTGCGGCTACTCACCAGTTCCGGCGTCGTTTTCCTCACCATGTCGCCAGCCGCGAACCACAGATAGGGGCCGTCAATGCAGCCGACCGCACTTCGCCCGGACTCCGCCGCCGTACACGCCGGACGCGGGGACCTGCGCGCCCTGGGCGTACACGTGCCGCCCGTCGACTTGTCGACGACCAACCCGCTGCCCGATGTCGAGACAGGCGGCGACAGCTACGAGGCACTGGCGACCGGCGGGCTGCCCATCGACGGCGGCAGCCATGTCTACCAGCGGCTGTGGAATCCGACGACCGCGCGCTTCGAGCAGGCGCTGGCCGAGCTGGAGGGCTGCGCCGAGGCGGTGGCCTTCTCGTCCGGGATGGCCGCCATCACCGCCTGTCTGCTCGCCGCCCGGGCCGACGGCAAGGGCCATGTGGTCGCCGTACGGCCGCTCTACGGGGGCACCGACCATCTGCTGGCGACCGGACTGCTGGGTACCGAGGTGACCTGGGCGGAGCCGGACCGGGTCGCCGAGGCGCTGCGCCCGGACACCGGCCTGGTGGTCGTGGAGACCCCGGCCAATCCCACCCTGGAGCTGGTCGATCTGGCGGCCGTCGCCGAGCAGTGCGGCGAAGTGCCGCTGCTGGTGGACAACACCTTCGCCACGCCCGTGCTGCAGCAGCCCGCTCGGCACGGTGCCACGCTGGTGGTGCACAGTGCGACGAAGTACCTCGGCGGCCACGGCGACGTCCTCGCCGGAGTGGTGGCGACAACCTCCGACTGGGCTCAGCGGCTGCGTCCGGTACGCGCCCTGACCGGCGGCATCCTGCATCCGCTGGCCGGATACCTGCTGCACCGCGGGCTGCAGACGCTGCCGCTGCGGGTTCGCCACCAGTCGGCGTCCGCGTACAAGCTCGCCGCCCGGCTGGCCGAGCACTCCGCGGTTGAGCGGGTCTTCTACCCGGGCCTGGCCGAGTGCGACCCGTCGGGACTGATAGGGCGCCAGATGTCGGAGCCGGGAGCGGTCATCTCCCTTGCGGTGCGCGGCGGTTACCAGGCGGCGGCCGATACGGCGGCGGCTTGCCGGTTGATCACGCACGCGGTCTCGCTCGGCGGTGTGGACACGCTGATCCAGCACCCGGCGGCGCTCACCCACCGGCCGGTGGCCGCGGACGCCAAGCCGGGTGCGTCGATCCTGCGGGTGTCCGTCGGGCTGGAGGACGTCGAGGACGTCTACGAGGACCTGGACCGCGCACTGCGGCAGACATGACAGCGGAGCGAAGCTCCTGAACAGCGCAAGGGGCCACGCGGAGCGATCCGCGTGGCCCCTCAGCCGTTCGAACGGGTCAGCCCTTGCGGGCCTTGACCTCGTCGGTCAGCTGCGGCACGACCTCGAAGAGGTCGCCGACGACGCCGTAGTCGACCAGCTCGAAGATCGGGGCCTCGGGGTCCTTGTTGATGGCCACGATGGTCTTCGAGGTCTGCATGCCCGCCCGGTGCTGGATCGCACCGGAGATGCCGGAGGCGATGTACAGCTGCGGCGAGACCGACTTACCGGTCTGGCCGACCTGGTTGCTGTGCGGGTACCAGCCGGCGTCGACCGCGGCCCGGGAGGCACCGACGGCAGCGCCGAGCGAGTCCGCGAGGTCCTCGATGACCTTGAAGTTCTCGGCGCCGTTGACGCCACGGCCACCGGAGACCACGATCGCGGCCTCGGTCAGCTCGGGGCGGCCGGTGGACTCGCGCGGGGTACGCGAGACGACCTTGGTGCCGGTGGACTTCTCACCCACGGTCACCGCGAGCTGCTCGACGGTACCCGCGGCGGGGGCGGCCTCCGGGGCGGCCGAGTTCGGCTTGACCGTGATCACCGGAACGCCCTTGGTGACCCGGGACTTGGTGGTGAACGCGGCGGCGAACACCGACTGCGTGGCGACCGGACCCTCGTCGCCGCTCTCCAGGTCCACCGCGTCGGTGATGATGCCGGAGCCGAGGCGCACCGCGAGGCGGGCGGCGATCTCCTTGCCCTCGGCGGAGGACGGTACGAGGACGGCGACCGGCGAGACCGCGGCGACGGCCTGCTCCAGCGCGTCCACCTTCGGGGCCACCAGGTACTCGGCGAACTCCGGCAGATCGGCGGTCAGCACCTTGACGGCGCCGTGCCCGGCCAGCGTGGCCTGGGCGGTGTCGGCACCGGGGCCGAGGTGGACGGCGACCGGCTCGCCGATCCGGCGGGCCAGGGTCAGCAGTTCGAGGGTCGGCTTGCGGACGGCACCGTCCACGTGGTCGACGTAGACGAGGACTTCACCCATGGGATTGCTCTCCTGCGAATGTAAGAAGGGGCGTTGGGAAGGCGGCTCAGCGGCTCAGATGAACTTCTGCTCCGCGAGGAACGCGGCAAGCTGCTTGCCGCCCTCGCCCTCGTCCGTGACGATCGTGCCCGCGGTGCGGGCCGGGCGCTCGGCCGCGCTGTCGACCTTGGTCCAGGCACCGGCGAGGCCGACCTCGTCCTCCTCGATGCCCAGGTCCGACAGGTCGAGCGACTCAACCTTCTTCTTCTTGGCGGCCATGATGCCCTTGAACGACGGGTAGCGGGCCTCGCCCGACTGGTCGGTCACGGACACGACGGCCGGCAGCTGGGCCTCGAGCTGCTCGCTGGCGGCGTCGCCGTCGCGGCGGCCGGTCACCTTGCCGTCCTCGACCTTGACCTCGGACAGCAGCGTGACCTGCGGGACGCCGAGCCGCTCCGCGAGCATCGCCGGGAGCACACCCATGGTGCCGTCGGTGGAGGCCATGCCGCACACCACCAGGTCGTACCCGGTGTGCTCGATGGCCTTGGCCAGCACCAGGGAGGTGCCCAGCGCGTCGGTGCCGTGCAGGGCGTCGTCCTCGACATGCACGGCCTGGTCCGCGCCCATGGACAGCGCCTTGCGCAGGGCGTCCTTGGCGTCCTCGGGGCCGACGGTCAGCACGGTGATCTCGGCGTCGTCGGCTTCCTCGGCGATCTGCAGCGCCTGCTCGACCGCGTACTCGTCAAGCTCCGACAGCAGGCCGTCCACGGCGTCGCGGTCAGTGGTCAGGTCCTCGGCGAAGTGACGGTCGCCCGTGGCGTCGGGCACGTACTTCACAGCGACTACGATCCTCAAGCTCACGCCTGCTCTCCTACTGCATCGGTTCGGCGGTCCGGGCCGCGACACCAGCGACCGGCGTCGTGGGCCGTAGAACCCAGTAACTGCCCTGTGAAGGCAGCATAGGCGCCTTCGGCGGCGGCTTTCGGCCGGGACTCCAAGGCGCTCCAACCGAAATATTACTCGCCAGTACACTCGGCTGTTTCCCGGTTCGCAAGGCTGTCGAACTGTGACCTTGCCGACGCCCGCCCGACGGTCCGAGCAGGGACGATTCAGTGGCGCAGCGCGTTGTAGCGGCCCTGGTGGTACAGCAGCGGGCGGCCCGGGCCATGGGGGTCGCCTGCCACGGCCTCCGCCACGACTATCCGGTGGTCACCGGCTGGAACGCGGGCCACCACCCGGCACACCAGCCACGCGGAAACGCCGTCGAGCAGCGGCACGCCGTGCGGTCCGGTGCGCCAGTCGGTGGGCGGCCCGAAGCGGTCAGCGCCGCTGCGGGCGAACGTCGCGGCCAACTCCTCCTGATGTTCGCCCAGGACATGGACGCCGACGTGCTTGGCGGTGGACAGCGTCGGCCAGCTGGACGAGCGGAGGCTGATGCCGAAGGAGAGCAGCGGCGGTTCCGCGGCCACGGAGGTCAGCGAGGTGGCGGTGAAGCCGACCGGGCGCGCACCGGCCGCCGTGATCACCGCGACCCCGGCGGCGTGCCGACGGAAGACCGAGCGGAAGACATCGGTCGCGGGGGCGGCGGAGCCGAGGTCGGTCGAAGCGGTCATGGAGTTGTCCTTCTGCCGCGGTCGAGCCGGAACTGAACGGGGATCAGAGGTGTTCAACGGCTCGGACAACGGCCACTCGTGTGCCGACCGAAGTCGACATCGGCTCGCTCATACAGAAGGACGTCCATCGACATAACGTCAGGCTGACGATTCAGAGCGCACCCCGTCAAGGGCGGCCTGACATATGGGATGTGGATCACGGGAAGCGCTGGCGGCGCCGGTCGGCTCATGCGTCCACCGCCGTGCCGAGCGCCGCGATGACGTCCGCCTTGCGCGGCTGTCCCACGGCGCGCCGGGCGACGGCGCCGTGCGCGTCGAGTACCAGTACCGTCGGCGTCCTCACCACCGCCAGCCTGCGCACCAGGTCGAGGTGGGCTTCGGCGTCGATCTCCACATGCGCCACCCCGCCGACCATCGCGGCGACTTCGGACAGTGTGCGACGGGTGGCCCGGCAGGGTGCGCAGAAGGCACTGGAGAACTGCAGCAGCGTGGCCCGCGCGCCTAGCGGTTCACCGATCTCGGCCGCCGTCAGCCGCTGCGCGCCGTCCTTCTCCCGCATCCGCGTCCTTCCGTCCCGCCAGTGGTGGAGCAGTCCTGCCATCCTCGCCTCTGGACGGGTGCAGCGCTCACCAGACCGCGATGATTCCCGGGCAGCGGCTGATGCCCGAAAAGAGGGGTTTAATGGGCGAGATGGGCTAGATGAGCGCGTGGCACGAGCGTCGTCGCGCGTTCACGTGAGAAGAATCTCCCCCGATCACGGGCACTTCGGATGACAGGCCACGCGTTGACGGGGCACCATCCTGCGACGGCCCGAACCTACGGCCGCGTAACTGCCGACCCAAGAGGTGTCCCCCGACGTGGCTGAACTCGTCTACCCGCCGGTCATCGGCTTCGCCCGCACCATGTTCAAGGTGCAGGGTCTGCGCTTCGACATCGCGGGCACCGAGCATGTGCCGCAGCGCGGCGGTGCGGTGCTGGTCAGCAACCACATCAGCTATCTGGACTTCGTCTTCTGCGGTCTGGCCGCCCGTCCGGCGAAGCGCCTGGTGCGCTTCATGGCCAAGGAATCGGTGTTCCGGCACAAGGTGTCCGGGCCGCTGATGCGGGCGATGAAGCACATCCCGGTCGACCGGGAGCGGGGGGTGAACGCATACGAGAACGCGCTGCGCGCGCTGCGCTCCGGCGAGATCATCGGGGTCTTCCCGGAGGCGACGATCTCCCGGTCGTTCACGCTCAAGAACTTCAAGTCCGGCGCCGCGCGGCTGGCCCAGGAGGCCGGTGTTCCGCTGCTGCCGATGGCACTGTGGGGCACCCAGCGGATGTGGACCAAGGGCCGCCCGCGGCAGCTCGGCAGGCACCGCTTCCCGATCATCATGCAGGTCGGCGCGCCGCTGGCCGCGGCGCCCGGGGAGAACGCCGACTCGCTGACCGAGCGGCTGCGCGGCCGCGTCCAGGAGCTGCTGGAGGCGGCGCAGCAGGCGTACCCGGTCCGCCCGAAGGACGCGCAGGGCGCCTGGTGGCTCCCGGCGCACCTCGGCGGCGGCGCCCCCACCGCCGAGGAGGCCGCGGCGATGAACCGGGCGTAGTGCGGGGATCCCCGCTCGCCGCCCCGCGGCGACCGCGCTACGCGGGGGCGCGTACCGTCACCTCGGCGCCGGGGCTCAGCCTCTCTACGAGGTCGGCGAGTTCATTCGCGGCGGCGGTCAACTCAGCGAGCGGCATGGGGTCGAGCCGTTCCAGTAGGAAGACGGCGGAGCCGGACTCCTCGGTGAGCCGGGTCCGTACGCCCTGCCGCCAGTTCCACCGACGGCAGGTGACCCCGGCGTCGTCCCGCCACACCACCTCGCCGGGCTCCGGCTGCTCGATGGCCGGCTCGCCACCGGCGGCGGTCTCGAACGGCTCGTCGCCGACGGCGCGCACCAGCCGCATACCGCCCTCGATGCGATCGGCGTCCTCACCGCCGACCGGCACCAGATAGGCCACGCTGATCGCGTTGTAGGCGTCGACCAGCAGGTTGATCCGCGGCAGTCCGCCGTCACCGAGCGCCCGCCGGGCAAGTGCCTCGGCGGAGTTGCGGGTACGGGAGGGCTTGGCCCCGAAGGCGGAGTACGCGGCGCGCCAGGCGGCGACGTGCTCGTCCTCGTGCGGGGCGCGCCCGGCGAGCCGGGCGGCCAGTCTCCGCTCGGCCTTGTCGAGGAGGGCGGAGCTGCGCTCGTCACTGGGCCCGTTCACCAGGCCGCGGGCCTCGACGGCGAGGTGGGTGAAGCTGGGCGCGAGGGCGCGGACCTCATCGCTGACGGTGAGGGTGAGGGGCGGTGCTGTGGTCATGCTCTGACCGTAGCCGCCGCCCCCACCGTCGATCAATCGATTATCCGCGCATTGCATACTTATGCGGACGTTATCGCGCCGCCATCTCCTCCGCGACAGCGGCCGCGAAGGCGTCCACATCGGCCTCGGTGGTGTCGAAGGCGCACATCCAGCGCACTTCGCCGGTCGCCTCGTTCCAGGTGTAGAAGCGGTAGCGCTTCCGCAGCCGCTCGGTGACCTCGCTGGGCAGCGTCGCGAAGACCGCGTTCGCCTGGACCGGCCGTACCACCGTCACACCGTCGATGCCGGAGACGGCCGCCGCGAGACGGGTCGCCATGGCGTTGGCGTGGCGAGCGTTGCGCAGCCACAGGTCTCCGGCGAGCAGCGCCTCGAACTGCACCGATACGAAGCGCATCTTGGACGCCAGCTGCATGGAGAGCTTGCGCAGGTACTTCATCGTCATCGTCGGCACCCGGTCCGGGTCGAGCACGACGATGCACTCGCCGAACACCAGGCCGTTCTTGGTACCGCCGAAGGTGACGATGTCCACGCCCGCGTCGGTGGTGAACTCCGCGAGCGGAACTCCCAGTGTGGCGGCGGCATTTGACAGCCGGGCGCCGTCGACGTGCACCACCATGCCGCGTTCGTGGGCCCGTTCGGCTATCGCCCGCATTTCGTCCGGCGTGTAGCAGGTGCCGAGTTCGGTGGTCTGGGCGATCGAGACGACCTGCGGCTGGGCGCGGTGCTCGTCATCGAAGCCCCATGCCTCGGTGTCGATCAGCTCGGGGGTGAGCTTGCCGTCCGGCGTGGCCACCGGCAGCAGCTTGAGCCCGCCGATGCGTTCCGGCGCGCCGCATTCGTCCACGTTGATGTGGGCGGTGGCGGCGCAGATCACCGCGCCCCAGCGCTTGGTGACCGCCTGCAGGGCGGTGACGTTGGCGCCGGTGCCGTTGAAGACCGGGAACGCTTCGGCGCGCGGGCCGAAGTGCCGGCGGAACAGCTGCTGCAGATGGGCGGTGTACTGGTCCTCGCCGTAGGCGATCTGGTGACCGCCGTTGGCCAGGGCGAGCGCGGCCAGCACCTCCGGGTGCGCGCCCGCGTAGTTGTCGCTGGCGAAGCCGCGCGCGTCCGGGTCGTGGCGCCGGACGGCGTCGGTGGTGTGCTGCTCTGTCACGGTTGGGGCGTCAGCCACAGGCGGGTTCCGTTCACTTCTTCCGTGGGCCGGGCCCAGACACCGGCGATGGCCTCGGCCAGTTCGCTGACGTCGGTGAATCCGGCGAATTTCGCGTTGGGCTTCTGCGCGCGCATCTCATCGTGCACCAGGGCCTTGATCACGATGATCGCAGCCGCGGCGGCCGGACCGCTGTCGCCCCCCGCCTTCCGGAAGGAGTCGGCGAGGGCGAGCGTCCACGCCTCGGAGGCGGCCTTGGCGGCCGCGTAGGCGGCGTTGCCCGCGGTGGGCTTGGTCGCACCCGACTGGCTGATCAGCACATAGCGACCGGTGGGGCTGCGCAGCAGTGCGTCGTGGAAGGCGAGCGAGGTGTGCTGGACGGTACGGATCAGCAGGTCGTTCAGGACCGTCCAGTCGTTGAGGTCGGTCTCCGGGAAGGTCGCGGAGCCGCGCCAGCCGCCCACCAGGTGGACCAGGCCGTCGACCCTGCCGAACTGCTTCTCGGTACGGTCCGCCCACTCGCGGGCGGCAGCCGGGTCGAGCAGATCGACGACCTCACCGGTGACGAAGGCGCCGCCCGCGGCGTAGCGGGCCGCGTCGACCGACTCCGCCAGCCGCTCGGGGTTGGCGTCCGCGGCCACCACCTGGGCACCGCTCTCCGCGAGGTGCCGCAGCGTCGCCTTGCCCGCCGGGCCGCCCGCTCCGGCCACCGCGATCACCGCACCGCTCAGCGGACCGTTGTTGTTGCGTTCTGCCATCGCCTTCGCCTCCTTGGCCGCCACGTGCGTCATGCGGCTACCCGAACCGCGCTGTCCGCCGTGATCCCCTTGGTCGAGGCGATCACATCACGCAGCTTCTTCGCCAGGGCCTCATAGAACATGCTGAGCGGAAATTCGTCCGGCAGCACGTCGTCCACGAGTTTGCGCGGCGGCTGTGTGAGGTCCAGGGCGTCCGGGCCCTTGGCCCAGCGCGATCCCGGGTGCGGCGCCAGATGGCTGGAGACGAGGCTGTACGCGGCGAACCAGTGCACGAGCTTGGGCCGGTCGATGCCGTCCCGGTAGAGCTTCTCGATCTCGGCGCACAGGGCCTTGGTGACCTCGGTGGCACGCGACCAGTCGATGTGCAGGGTGTTGTCGATCCACCGGACCGCGTCGTGCTTGTGCAGGTAGGCGAAGAGCAGCTGGCCGCCGAGGCCGTCGTAGTTGCGCACCCGGTCGCCGGTGACCGGGAACCGGAAGAGGCGGTCGAAGAGGATCGCGTACTGGACGTAGCGGCCCTGCTCGTAGCCCTCGGCCTCCAGCTTCACGGCCTCCTTGAAGGCGGTCAGGTCGCAGCGCAGTTCTTCGAGCCCGTACATCCAGAACGGCGCGCGCTGCTTGATCATGAAGGGGTCGAAAGGCAGGTCGCCGTGGCTGTGCGTACGGTCGTGGATCATGTCCCACAGCACGAACGTCTGCTGGGCGAGCTCCTGGTCGTCGACCAGCCGGGCAGCGTCCTCGGGCAGCTCCAGGCCCAGTGTGCGCACCGCGGCGTCGGTGACCCGGCGGAACCGCGCGGCCTCGCGGTCACAGAAGATGCCACCCCAGGAGAACCGTTCCGGCACCTCGCGCACCGCGACCGTCTCAGGGAAGAGCACCGCCGAGTTGCTGTCGTAGCCGCTGGTGAAGTCCTGGAAGGTGATGGGCACGAACATGGGGTTGTCGTAGCGGGTGCGCTCCAGTTCGGCGAGCCACTCGGGCCATACGACGCGCAGCGCGACCGCTTCGAGGTTGCGGTTCGGGTTGCCGTTCTGCGTGTACATCGCGAAGACGACGAGGTGCTCCAGGCCGTCCCGCCGGTCGGCGGCGGGCTGGAAGGCCAGCAGCGAGTCAAGGAAGTCCGGGACGCCGAACCCGCTCTCGACCCACCGGCGCAGATCCGCCACCAGCGCCACGTGGTACGCCGCGTCGTGCGGCAGCAGCGGGGCCAGGTCCTCGACCGCCGCGATCACTCGCTCCACCTCGGCCTCCACCGCACCGCGAGCGGGCGCGCCCTCGGCTGAGAAGTCGATCGAACCGTCCTTCTCCTGCCAGGGCCGGACGGCCTCGACCGCCGCCTTCAGCACTGCCCACGACGGGTGCTTGACGACCCCGTCTGCACCACCTGTCGCCACCGACAGAAGATTTTCCCTCATGACCCCTCCTCCACAGAAGAACCTCGCGTTAAGACACCGTATCCATGCGAGGTTCTTTCACTCAAGAGGCTTCTCACACAATTATCCTGCCGCATCGCACCAAGACCGTCATTTTTCCTGTCAACCCCGGGTTCAACGGAAGTTTGTGTGGCACCTCATGGGGGTGGCCATCGGTACACGCGATGATCTTCTGGCGTTCGACGCACGGACATCGGGCGCCGCTAGGCTCGGCCCACGCAACCGCACGCCAAGCCGCACACAAGGGCAGAAGCACCGTGTCTTTCTTCACCATCGGCCACCGCGGAGTCATGGGCGTCGAGCCGGAGAACACCCTGCGCTCGTTCGTCCGCGCCGACCGCGAGGGCCTGGACGGCATCGAACTCGACCTGCACCTGAGCAAGGACGGCGCGCTGGTCGTGATGCACGACGAGACGGTCGACCGGACCACCGACGGAAGTGGCGCGATCAAGGACTACACCCTCGCCGAACTGCGCGAGCTCGACGCCGGTCAGGGCGAGCGGGTGCCGGTGTTCGAGGAGGTGCTGGACGCGGTGCCGGACCGCCCGGTCCAGGCCGAGATCAAGGATGTGGCGGCCGCCCGGGTACTCGCCGAGGTGCTGCGCGAGCGCGCGCTGCTGGAGCGGGTCTCTGTGCTCTCCTTCCACGACGAGGCGCTCTGGGAGGTCCGGCAGCTGCTTCCGGAGGTGCGCACCGTGCTGGTCGCCGGACGCACCGGCACCGATTTCGTCTCCCGGGCACAGGCGGTGGGCGCCCGCCTGGTCAGCCTTGAGCTGAACAAGCTCAGCCTTGATGTGGTCGAGCGATGCCACGCCGCGGACATCGAGGTGATGGCCTGGACCGTCAACACGCCACGCGATCTGGCGCTGGCCCGCGCCCTCGGCCTGGACGGCGCGGCCACCGACGTACCCGACATCAAGCGTGCGGTGGAGGCCGGCCACTAGCACCCTTCCTGCGGATCCACGGCCACACCACACCCGGCACGGGATCGGCGGAACAGGCCGCTGCGGCCTGGCATTACCCGAACGTCTGGCATTACACGAGCTGTCTGGTGCATTACACGAACGGCCTGCCATTACACGAACAGACGGCCATTACACGAACAGACGGCCATTACACGAAACGTCACGTTCACAAACGTCCGCCATACGGTCAACAACTGGCCTGACCTGGACAGTTGACGGTTGCCAGTGCCAGTCTCCCGCTATGCGTCCCGCCTTCGCCTCGCACCGGCCCTCGGTTGGTCCACGTCTTGCCGCGGTCGTCGCGGTCTGCGCCCTCGTCCTGGCGGCCTCCGGCTGCGCCCCGCAGCAGGACAGCACTGCCGCCTCCGGCGCTTCCGGCTCCGCCGCCGCGAGCTGCGCGCCGGGCGCACTGCGCACCCACACCGCGGGCAAGCTCACGATCGGCACCGACAAGCCCGCGTACGCACCCTGGTTCCAGGACGACAACCCGGCCGACGGCAAGGGGTTCGAGGCCGCCACCGCGTATGCCGTCGCCAAGCGGTTGGGCTACGACGCCTCACAAGTGGTCTGGCAGACCGTCCCGTTCAACAACGCCATCACTCCCGGCGCCAAGAGCTTCGACCTCGACCTCAACCAGGTCTCCATCAGTGACGAGCGGCGGCGCGCCGTCGACTTCTCCTCCGGCTACTACGACGTTCGACAGGCGCTGATCGCGCCGAAGGGCTCGAAGATCGCGAACGCGAGGAGCATCGCAGATCTACGCGGTGCCAAGCTCGGCGCCCAGGTGGGCACCACCAGCCTCGACGTCCTCACCCATGTGGTGAAACCGACCCAGCAGCCCGCCATCTACCAGAAGAACGACCTGGCCAAGAGCGCGTTGAAGAACGGGCAGGTCGACGGGATCGTCGTGGATCTGCCCACCGCGTTCTACATCACCTCCGCCGAGGTGACGGACGCCAAGGTGGTCGGGCAGTTCGCGGACACCGGTGGGCAGCCCGAGCAGTTCGGCTTCGTACTGGACAAGGGCAGCCCGCTGACCGCGTGCGTCAGCAGGGCCGTGGACGCGCTGCGCGCCAACGGCACACTGGCGGCGCTCGACAAGCGCTGGCTGTCCGAGGCCGTCAACGCCCCCGTCCTCAAGTAGCGGGTCGCGCCATGATGTTGGACAATCCCGAAGTACCGCACCAGGACGAGACGTTGCCGTCGGCGGACGACGGCTACCAGCCGTCCGCACGCCGCCTGGAACGCGAGCGGCTGCACCGCGCCCGTACCCGCCGGGCGATCGCCGTCGCCGCGGCCAGCACGCTGGTCACCGTCGGCGTGCTGTATCTGGCGGTGACCCACGCCCCCGGCTGGCCGCGCACCCGCGAGACGTTCCTCAACGCGCACTACGCACGCATCGCGCTCCCCCAGGTGCTCAAGGGCCTCTGGCTCAACGTGCGGCTTCTGGTCTGCTGCGGGGCGCTCATCCTCGTGTTCGGGATGCTGCTCGCGCTCGCCCGTACGCTGCGCGGGCCGGTGTTCTTCCCGCTGCGCGCGCTGGCCACCGCCTATGTCGACTTCTTCCGCGGACTGCCGCTGATCATCTGCCTGTTGGGGGTGGTCTTCGGAGTGCCCGCGCTGCGTCTGCAGGGGGTCACCAACAACCCGGTGGTCCTGGGCGGGGCCGCACTGGTGCTCACGTACTCCGCGTATGTCGCCGAGGTGTTCCGCGCCGGGATCGAGACGGTGCACCCCAGTCAGCGCGCCGCGGCCCGCTCGCTCGGGCTGACCGGTGCCCAGGCGATGCGGTACGTGGTGCTGCCGCAGGCGGTCCGCCGTGTTGTGCCGCCGCTGCTCAACGACCTGGTCTCGCTGCAGAAGGACACCGGTCTGGTGTCGATCGCGGGCGCGGTCGACGCGGTGTACGCGGCGCAGATCATCACCGGGGAGAGCTTCAACTACACGCCGTACGTGGTGGCCGGGCTGGTCTTCGTCGCGCTGACCATTCCCATGACGCGCTTCACCGACTGGGTTACGGCCCGGATGAACCGCAGGCAGTCCCAGGGAGGTGCGGTGTGACGCAGGTCGTGCTGCGTATGGAGGCGGTACGCAAGTCCTACGGGCCCACCGTGGTGCTACGCGATGTGGACCTGGAGGTTCCGCAGCACACGGTGACGGCCCTCATCGGAGCCTCCGGTTCCGGCAAGTCCACCCTGCTGCGCTGCGCCAACCTGCTGGAGGAGGTGGACGACGGCGCGATCTTCCTGGACGGCGAGGAGATCACCGACCCGCGGGCCGACCAGAACGCGGTACGCCGCCGGATCGGCGTGGTCTTCCAGGCGTACAACCTCTTCCCGCACATGACCGTGCTGGACAACATCACGTTGGCACCGCGCCGGGTGCACCGGATGTCCCGTGCACAGGCCGAGGAACAGGCGCGGGAGCTGCTGGCCCGTCTCGGCCTGGCGGACAAGGCGGGCGAGTACCCGGACCGGCTCAGCGGCGGTCAGCAGCAACGGGTCGCGATCGTACGGGCGTTGGCGGGCCGCCCCCGGCTGCTGCTGCTGGACGAGATCACCGCGGCGCTCGACCCGGAACTGGTCGGCGAGGTGCTCTCGGTGGTGCGCGACCTGAAGGAACAGGGCATGACCATGGTCATCGCCACCCATGAGATGGGGTTCGCTCGGGACGTCGCGGACCAGGTGTGCTTCCTGGACGGCGGGGTGGTACTGGAGCGCGGCGCACCGCAGGAGGTGTTCGGCGCGCCGCGTGAGGAGCGCACGCGGCGCTTTCTGCGCCGGATCGTCGAGGCGGGCCGTCTGTGAACCCGCGGCCCGCTATCCCAGCTTCTTGACCAGCAGCTCGAACTGCAGGTCCGCGCGGCGCGGCAGCCCGAACCGCTCCTCCCCGTACGGGAACGGGGTCATCTCACCGGTGCGGCGGTAACCGCGGCGCTCATACCAGGCGATCAGGTCGTCGCGCACCGAGATCACCGTCATCCGCATCTCGTCGACGCCCCACTCCTCCCGGGCGAAACGCTCCGCCTCGGCGATGATCACCTTGCCCAGCCCACCGCCCTGCCGGGTCGGCCGCACCGCGAACATCCCGAAGTAGGCGTGTCCGTCGCGGCGTTCCAACTGGCAGCAGGCGATCGGCGCGCCGTTTTCCTCGACCACCACCATCCGGCTGTTCGCGCTGTTGACCACCTCGGCGACGCCTTCGGGGTCGGTGCGCTGGCCGTCGAGCAGGTCCGCCTCGGTCGTCCACCCGGCCCGGCTGGAGTCGCCGCGGTACGCGGACTCGATGAGCGCCACCAAGGCGGGCACGTCCGTCGGCGTGGCGGAACGGAAGACAGGTGCGGGGATGGTCATGGTGACGCGAAACCTCTCCGATGCGCGGGTGGCGGACGGTCCGAGGGTAACCCGACGCGTATTGTCCGCTTCATGGTCAACGTACTGAGCAGCCGCGTCCTGCTGCGGCCGACCGATCTGGAGCGGTCCCGCGCCTTCTACCGCGATGACCTCGGCCTCGCCATCTATCGCGAGTTCGGTGCGGGACCGGAACGCGGCACCGTGTTCTTCCTGGGCGGCGGCTATCTGGAGGTCTCCGGCCACTCCGAGGCACCGCCGGCTCCGGGGATGGAGCTGTGGCTCCAGGTCCCGGACGCTGAGGCGGCCCGCGAACGCCTCGTGGGGCGCGGTGTCCGGGTGCTGCGCGAGCCGCTGCGGGAGCCGTGGGGGCTGATCGAGATGTGGATCGCGGACCCGGACGGCATCAGAATCGTGATCGTGGAGGTCCCCGAAGACCACCCTATGCGTTACCGTCCGTAGCCGTCGCGCACAACGGTCAGGCGCGTCCCGACGCCCCCGTTTGGGGCACAACACTTCTGCCCTTGCCGGACAGGCCGTGTGAGGCTGTCGCGCTGTGACGAAGGAGCCGCACCCGGAATCCACGCACAAGGGCACCGCGGTTCGGCGGGAAGACGTTGCCCCCCATGCCGCCGAGCGGCGCGCTACGCAACGGCACCGAGACGGAAGCCCGCATCCCCACAACGTCGACGGCGTCAGCGACGGTACAGCGATGTTGCCCCGCGCCCGCCGCAACTCGCATCACCAATACGACGGGCTGAGAGTCGAACCGCGTTGCGGCGGACCGCACTTGGCCCTTCAGCGCCCCGCGCGCCCCTGCCGCGCGCCCGCCGTACCACCGTGCGCCAGGGTGTGCGCCCGCCGCCACGGGAAACCTCCCCGAGGGGGCGGTACGAACCGGGGAGGGGCACCATGCACGGACCACCGTTGGTGGCCTGGCTGCTGGTGGCGATCGGTTCTGCCACAGGGGTCTCGTGCCTGCTGCGTACGGGAGCGGGGTGCGCCGCCGCGCCGGGCGAGCGGCGCACCGCGCGGGACGAGGGGGTGATGGGCCTCGGCATGGCGCTGATGGCGGTCCCGGGGGCCGCGTTGGACGAACGGGTGTGGGGACCGCCGCTGTTCGCCGTGCTGTTCGGTGCGATCGCGGTGCGGTCCGTGCTGCTGGTGCGGTGCGAGGCACATCGCGCGCACCACGCGGTGGAGGCCGCGGGAATGGTCTATATGGCGGTGCTGATGGCGACGGCGCAGCGCGGGGCTGACGGTATGCCGGGGATGGCCGGGATGGCGCAGGGCATGGCCGGGATTCCCGCCGTGACCGCGCTGTTGCTCTGCTACTTCGCCGGGTACGCGCTGTGGGCCGGGGTGCGAATACTTCCGGCGGCCGACCCGGTGGCGTCGGGCGCGCCGGCTGGCGCGCTGCTGCGGGATCCTGGGGTGGCCGCGGCCTGCCGGGTGTCACTGAGCATCGGAATGTTCGCGATGCTCCTGACGATGTGAACGCAAGGTCGGTACGAAGCCTTGGCGGACGCATTCGGGGCGGAGCCACCGTGGACGCATGGGGCTCGGGGCGAAGCCCTCGTAGTCCCTCCTCCACCCGCCGTGAGGCGTACGTCACCTTCGCGTAACCGGCGTACCCATCAGTAGCGTCGCGCCATAGTGTGTGCGCCATGACGGTCCCGTTTGTGCTGCTGGTCCTCGGCGCACTTGCGGCGGCAATGGCGCCCCGTCTGCTCTCCAGGGCCGACTGGTCGGACCGTGAACCGGTGCTGGCCCTGTGGGTGTGGCAGTGCGTGGTCGCCTCCGTGCTGCTGTGCTGCGTCCTGACGATGGCGTTGTGCGCCTCTGCCGCGTCGCCCGCGGTGCGCTGGCACCTGTTCGCGCTCGCCCCGCGGGGTGTCGTGGACGCCTATGGACTCGCCGCCTACGGCCCGTGGGCCGGGGCGCTCGCGGTGCTGCTGGCCTGCGGCGGTGCCTGGTCGGTGGCCATGCTCACCCGTGAGGTGCGCGGCGCCCGCGCGCGGCGGCGGCAGCGCCGCGCGGAACTCCTGGTGCGCGCCCCCATGCTCCCCGGTGAGCCGCCGTCCAGCAGCGAACGCCTCGTCGTTCTGGAGGGCCGCCGTCCCGACGCCTGGTGGCTTTCCGGTCCGCAGCCGCAGTTGGTGATCACCACGGCGGCCCTGCGGCGGCTCAAGGGGCGGCAGTTGGATGCCGTACTCGCCCATGAGCAGGGGCACGCGCGGGCCCGGCACGACTGGCTGCTGCACTGCGCCTACGCGCTCGCCGCGGGCTTTCCCCAGGTGCCGGTGTTCGAAGGGTTCCGCCAGCAGGTACACCGGTTGGTCGAGCTGGCCGCGGATGACGTCGCCTCGCGCCGCTTCGGGCGGTTGACCACCGCTCTGGCACTGGTCGAACTCAACGAGGACCGCGGGGTGTTCGGCCCCTGCCCGACGCCGCTCGCCCAACTGCCCGGACGGGTGCACCGGTTGCTGGATCCGGCACCGCGGCTCACCCTGGCCCGCCGGATGCGGGTGTCGGCGATGGCCCTGCTGCTGCCGGTGGTACCGCTGCTGGTGACCTTCGGGCCTGGGCTCGGCGCTCTGTCCTAGCTTGCGTACTGCCACGCCCTGCGCTCGTTCACAGCGCCGTCTCGTACGATCCTGGCCGTGCCGATGAGTTGCCGATCACCCAGAACCCGCTGCCTGACCTGGACGGCCGCGCTCACCGTCTGCTTCGTCGCGCTGCTGGCCTTCGTCCTCGCCAGCGGCGCGGTGCCTTTCGACCGGCGGATCGACGACGCGCTGCACAGCCTCGCGCTGGCCCACCCCGGTTGGACCCGGCTCAATCTCGACCTCACCAACTGGGTGTGGGCACCGGCGACGATGCGGCTGCTCACCGTCGCGGCGGCCGCCGTACTGCTGCGGTTGCGGGAGCGTCGTCAGGCGCTGTGGGTGCTGGCCGCCTGCGGCGTCGGCTGGGCGCTGGAGGTGGGCGTGAAGGCCGCGGTCGGCCGGAGCCGCCCGTACTGGCCGCATCCGTTGGACACCGTGACGGACGGCTCCTTGCCCTCCGGCCATGCGATGGCGGCGACGATCGCCTGTGTGACGCTGGCCTGGCTGCTGCGCCTGCACGGGGTACGCGGGGCCTGGTGGACGTCGGTCGTCGGGCTGGGGACGGTGTCGGTCCTCGGCGTAGGCTTCACCCGGTTGTACGTGGGGGTGCACTGGCTGTCCGACGTGCTCGCCGGGTGGCTGCTCGGCACGGCCGTCGTCACCGCGTCCGCTGCCGCCCTCACACCGTGGCGGAGGTCCCGAACCGCCTGACGCGCCTGCCCGCCGCCGACGGGGCCCGACGGAGGAGGAGACCATGACACCCTTCCAACTCACCTTCGACTGCGCCGATCCGACCGTCATGGTGCGTTTCTGGGCCAACGCGCTGGGCTACGAGGCCGAGCCCGCGCCGACCGGCTTCTCCGACTGGAACGCGTACTGGCGCAGTGCGGGCGTCTCGGAGGAGAAACCGGTGGGTGACGGCTGCGGCTCCATCGTGGACCCGCGCGGCACCGGACCGCGGATCTGGTTCCAGCCGGTACCCGAGGGCAAGTCGGTCAAGAACCGCCTCCATCTGGACATCCGGGCGAGCGGTGGCCGCGAAGTGCCACTCGCGATCCGCAAGGAGCGGATCGACGCCGAGGTGTTGCGGCTGGTGAAAGCCGGAGCGACACGACTGCGTGTGCTGGCGCCGGAAGATCACGACCACTACGCGGTGGTGATGCAGGACCCCGAGGGGAACGAGTTCTGCCTGGCCTGACGACTCAACCCGCGGACCCGCCAGCCGCGTGGTGGCCGGCGGGCCTAGCCTGTCGCCATGACGATCAAGGGATGTCTCTTCGACTTCTCCGGCACCCTCTTCCGGGTCGAACCGACCGAGCACTGGCTGCGCGGCGCGCTGGCGCAGGTCGGCATCGTCGCCACGGAGGAGGACATCGCCCGCTACGCGCAGCAGTTGGAGTACGTCGGCGCACTGCCCGGTGGCCAGTCCCCGCACGCCATACCCCAACATCTGCAGCGACTGTGGGACGAACGCGACCTGGGCCGAGCCCGGCACCGCGCCGCCTACACCGGCCTCGCCCGCCAAGTCGAGCTGCCTTGGCCCGAGTTGTACGACGTGCTCTACGACCGCCATATGTCGCCCTCGGCTTGGGCGCCCTACCCCGACGCACTCGATGTGCTGGCCGCGCTGCGCGAGCGCGGTATCCGCGTCGCGCTGCTGAGCAACATCGGCTGGGATCTCCGTCCCGTGCTGCGCGAGTACGGCGTCGATCGATACCTCGACACGGCCGTGCTCAGCTACGAGCACGGCGTCCAGAAGCCGGATCCAAGAATCTTCCGTATCGCCTGTGACGGGATCGGGCTGGCGCCCGAGGAAGTCCTGATGGTGGGCGACAGCGTGGAAGCCGACGGCGGTGCGACCGCGGTGGGTTGCGCGTTCCACCAGGTGGCGCCTCTGCCGGTGGATCAGCGCCCGGACGGACTGCGGCCGGTACTGGAACGCGTCGGCTGACTGGTGAGGCCCTGCAGACGGGGGGATGCTGCAGGGCCTCGACCTGTCCAACGGACGGACTTCACGTCGAGTTCCGCGCATCGCGGAAAATTCTCCTCACCCTCACACCAACACCATGATCGGCGGAATCGACCACACGGCGCGTGGTCGGGGACCATGGACGCATGGCCGAGAACTTCACCAGCGACATCTTCGACCTGACCACCGGCTCACGCGAGGCGGCCGTCGACATCACCGACCGCTGCACGTCGTTCCTCGCTCGGGCGGCAGGCGGCCGGGACGGGCTGCTCAACGTCTTCGTACCGCACGCCACCGCGGGCATCGCCATCATCGAGACCGGCGCGGGCAGCGACATCGACCTCCTGGCGCAGCTGCGCGAGCTGCTCCCCGCCGACGACCGCTGGCACCACCGGCACGGCACCCCCGGACACGGCCGCGACCACGTCCTGCCAGCGTTCATCGCCCCGCACGCCACACTGCCGGTGATCGGCGGCGCTCTGGCGCTCGGCACCTGGCAGTCGGTGGTGTTCGTCGACACCAACGTCGACAACCCCCACCGGCAGTTCCGGTTGAGCCTTCTCGGCTGGTAGAGGAGGCCGTCGAGACGGTAGAGCGGAGGTCCGGCCGCGCCGGACGGCGGTGACTGGACACCGCCCCCGCGCCACCGGCGTCAGACGTGGTCGACGCGGAGTTCGTCCGGGAGGCTCCCGTTGATCAGCTTGGCGTAGTAGCCGCCCTGGGCGAGCAGTTCGGCGTGGGTCCCGTGTTCGGTGATGCGTCCGTGGTCGAGGACGACGATCTGGTCGGCGTTGCGGATGGTGGAGAGCCGGTGGGCGATCGTGATCGTGGTGCGGCCGACCGACAGCGTGTCGAGTGCCTCCTGGACAGCCTGTTCGGTCTGGGTGTCCAGGGCGCTGGTGGCCTCGTCCAGGACCAGCACCGGCGGATTGCGCAGCAAGGTGCGGGCGATGGCCAGGCGCTGCTTCTCCCCGCCGGAGAAGCGGTATCCGCGCTCGCCGACGACCGTTTCGTAGCCGTCGGGAAGCGAGGTGATCAGATCGTGGATGCGCGCCGCCTTCGCGGCCTCGGCCAGTTCGTGGTTCTCGGCGTCCGGGCGGGCGAACCGCAGGTTCTCGGCGATGGTGGTGTGGAACAGGTGGGTGTCCTGCGACACGACGCCGACGGATTCGGAGAGTGTGGCGAAGCTGAGGTCGCGCACGTCCAAGCCGTCGATGGTGACCCGTCCCGCAGTCACGTCGTAGAGGCGGGGCACCAGGTAGCCGAGGGAGGTCTTCCCCGCCCCGGTGGCGCCGACGACGGCCAGATGGTCTCCGGGGGCCAGATCGATGTCGATCTGGCGCAGCACCGGCTTGTCGCCGTAGGAGAAACCGACGCCCTCGAAGCGTACGTGGCCGCGGGCGCGCGGCAGCGGTGCGGGGGCGGCTGGTTCGGCGACGTCGACCGGAAGGTCCAGATACTCGAAGACCCGCTCGAACAGCGACATCGAGCTCTGCACGGCGATGCCCGACTGCAGCAGCTGGACCGACGGCCCGAACAGTGCCTGCTGCAGGGTGGTGAAGGCGACCAGTGTGCCGACGGAGATCGGGGGACGGCCCTGATGGGCGGTGAGTCCGGCGACCCAGTAGATCACCACGGGCATCGCCGCCATGATCAACTGAATGATCGACTGCCGCCAGCGGCCGGCCATGCCGGAGCGGATGGTCAGATCGGTCAGTACCCGGGAGTGGCGAGCGAAGTCGTCGCCGAGCGCTGCCGAACGGCCCATCACCCGTCCCAGCAGGAATCCGTTCACCGACAACGACTCCTCGACCATGGTGGAGAGCAGGGCCATCTGCTTCTGCCGCTCCGTCGTGATCGCGCGCCGCTCCCTGCCGACCTTGCGGCTGATGGCCACGAAGACCGGCAGCATCAGCAGCGACGCGGTGGTCAACCGCCAGTCCAGCGCCACCATGGCGATGACCGTGGCTGCCACGGTGGTCACACTGGCCACGATCGAGGCGGCCACATTGGTCACGGTCGTGCCCATGCCGCCGATGTCGTTGGCGATCCGGGACTGCACTTCCCCCGTGCGGGTCGCGGTGAAGAAGGCCAGCGACATCCGCTGCAACTGCGCGTAGACGGCGCAGCGCAGATCGTTCATGACACGCTGGCCCACGGTCAGCGACAGATAGGACAAGGTCACGGCGATCGCGGTGCTCGCCGCGACGAGCGCGAGCATCGCGCCCGCGAGCGCGGAGAGCAGGCCGAGCCGCGCCTGCGGTATCGCCACGTCCAGGATCCGCCGTAGCAGGAACGGGGGCACCAGCCCCACCAGGGACGAGAACGCGATCAGCCCCAGCAGAACGGCCAACTGCCCCCGGTAGGGCGCGAACAGCCGCAGGACGCGGCGCAGCGAGACCGGCGCGGGCTCGGCCGAAGGACGGTCCACTCCTGACTTCCTCTCAGGCGAAGGTGATGAAGCCCTCGCGCATCAGGGTCCGCACCAGCACGGCCCTGCCCGGCTGGTCGAGATCGCCGGGAATCGAAGCGCCCGTGAATCCGGCCCCGTTGCTCTGCGCCACGTAACGGACCTCGTCGGCGACATGGGCGGGGAACTGAACGGTCTTGTCGTGGAAGGTCAGCTGCACCGCCTCCTCGTCGACCGCCAACGTCCAGCGCAGATCAGGCCGACGGATCACCTTGGTGTCCGCTTCGACCTCACCAAGCCGCTCAAGGTCGGTCAGATGGCCGTCAAGTGTCGGGGCGGCGATGGAGATCGCCCGCCTGACCGACTCGGTCACCATCTCCCGTGGCGAGAGCCGATCCCGCAACACGCCAAGGAGCGCGACGAGTTGGTCGACCGCCTGCGACTGTCCCTGCTCGTCCGTCGCGAAGCCCATGGGCAGACCCTTGCGGAACGCCTCCTCCTCGGCGAACAGCCTCTTGACGGCGTGCTCGACCACATCGGAGTACAGCAGCGGATGGACACCGATGGTGATATGGACCGACGTGGTCTCGTTGGACGCCGCGGAGTGGACCGTTCCCCTGGGCAGATAGAGCAGGTCCCCGGCGCTCAGGTCGATCTCCTGCTCCGGTTCGGGTTCGGGCTGCGACTTGTCGTACGGACGGCCGTGCAACGGCAAGGCGTACGGCTGGCCGGCCAGCCGCCAGTGCTTCGTGCCGTGCACCTGCGCGATGAACACGTCATGCGTGTCGTAGTGCGGCACGAACCCGCGGTTTCCGGCGGGGGTGACATAGATGTTGCACTGGATGCGCGCGCTCAACTCGGCGCCCAGCACCGAGCCGAGGCGGCGCAGCGGGGCCCATCGGTCACCGAGGCTGTTCAACACGACGGTCGAACCATTCCGGTAGTGCTCGTACAGGGCTTCCAGCGCGTTCTGCCGAGCGGTGGACTTCAGCTCGTCCACCGGTGTCTCCTTGCCGTCTATCACCACCCGGATGTTCCGCAGGTCGGTGCCGGACAGCCACAGCACCTCGTCCACATCGGCCAAGGTCAGCAGGTCCGCGAAGTAGCCGGGATCAGACCGTTTGACGAACAGCGGCTGCCGTTCCCAGTGTTCGCGCCGGAACGTGTGCACATCGATGGGATCTATCAGTCGGGACAGATCAGGAACGGGCCGCGCGGAAAGCGCGGCCCTCTCCCGATCCGCTAGAGGCGTCATTTCTGAAGTCTCCTCACGGATGGTGGGTCATGATCAGGGGTGGTCCTTGCCGTCAGCGCCGTTCCACGCGTTGTCGTCGTCGTTGCGGTAGTCGTCGTCTCCGGAGTTCCACGGGTCGTTGTCGTTGAACGGCCGGACGATGCCCGCCGTGTTGCGAGCGATCGTGATGTCCGCCGCGCCAAGTGACTTCGCCATCTGAATTCACCTCCCTTGGTTTCCGTCGTTGTCGTCCGTTGCGACGTGGCCACAGTGGCGGCTGCAGCACCCGCGAGGCTTGTACGAATGCGACCTCAGCCGGTCAGCAGCAGGCCGGTGATGTGTCCGGGCAGGAAGTCGAGCGGATCCTTCGCGGCGGAGTGCGCCCGGTCGACCCGGAATCGCCCGGGGGTACAGCCGATCATCGACTTGAACGTCCGGTCGAAATGAGGCTCGTCGTGGTATTCGGCCGCGGCCGCCACCTGCGCCCAGGACATGCCGTCCTCCTGGAGCCGCAGCGCCCGCTGCAACCGCACCACCTGAGCAAGCCTCTTGGGTGCCAGGCCCACCTGCTCAAGGAACCTGCGTTCCAGGTGCCGCCGGCTCCAGCCGGTCGCGGCGGCGAGTTCGGCCACCGGAACCGTGCCCTGGCTACGCCGCACCGCGCGCCAGGCCCAGACGACCTCAGGGCTGAGCCGCGGTCCGGCCCGCAGCCGCGCGAGCAGCACCGTATCGAGCAGATCGAACCGCGCGCCCCACTCGCGGCACTCGGCCAACCGCTGCAGCAGACTCCCCGCGCCGGTGCCCAGGAGATCGACCACGTCCAGCGGGTGGTCCGCCCATTCGGCCATCGGGACCGCGAAGATCCGGTACGCGCCCAGCGGCGTCAACAGCACGGTGACGCCATGCAGCAGCCCGGAGTGCTCGCCCACCGCCGCCGTGGTCCGCACTGCGTTGACCAGTGACGCGCCCCGTACCACCGCCGACGGGCGCACCGCGTCGAGCATGCGCAGCGGCTCGCCGAAACCGAGCATCACCTTCACCACTCCGTCCGGCACCATCAGGCGCCGACGCGGCTGCCGCGATGTGATGCGGAACCCGCGATAGCCCAACACATGCCCACGCAGGCCGGGTCCCGGCTTCCGGCGGACCAGCTCGTACACCCGCGAAGCACGGGCAGCTTCTCCTCCCATGCGCCGTTCCCCCGTTCGCCGTTCTCCCCGTCAACCGCGCGCAGGTGGGCGGCACCTCGTGCGGTAGTCCGTGCAGTGCGCACCCACCGTCTCCGCGGGCTCTGGTCTCCTTCGGGCTGCGCCCCGATCCGGGCGGCCGCGGCAGCGACGGCCCGCCCACTCCCCCGATTGCGGGCGGACCGTCGTGCGGGTCAGCAGAAGTGCGAGGTCACGCGCAGCTTGCGCCAGGTGTTCGGGCCGACCACCCCGTCGACGGCCAACCCGTTCCTCCGCTGGAAGGCGAGGACGGCGCCTTTGGTGTTCGGGCCGTATATCCCGTCCACTGCGCCGGGCGTTGCAGTGCCAGCCCACCAGCATGCACTGGGCCTCGGCGGTGGCGCCGCGCTGGCTGCCGGAGCCGACGATCGCGGTCATCGTCCGGCTGAATCCGGCGGTCCAGCCCAAGCTGCCGTCCGCCATCGTCTGCCAGCTGTACTGCGACTTGAGGCCTGTGCAGTGGTACGAGACGGCGGGCGCCGCGGTGGCCGCATGGGCCGTGGGAGCCAGGGCGAGGCCGCGGCGGCCGAGGCCAGGGCGATGCGCTGTACCCGGTTCATCGTGATGGTTTCCCTTCGAGCCGATGGGCGGCGCTGGTGGAGCGCCGCGGGCTTGCCCCACCGATGCTGGCGACGACGAGCCCGGCGAGGCCACGGCTGCCGGTCAAGTGGCGACACCACGGGACGTCCCCGCTTCCGACCTGCTGCGACGCTGCCCGCGGTGACGACGGGACGGGACGCGGTAACGGCGGAAACGGCCGGGTAGCCCCTTGCGGCGCAGGCGAGTTGAGGTTGCGACGCACATCGACAGGGGGAAGGCCAAGGGGCCTGCGGATGCTGACGGGGTGGAGCAAGGCGCGTTGGAAGGGACTCACGCCCACCTGGACGATCGCCTTTCGCCGCCAAGCCCCGAAGGGACGTTGAGTCGGTGGCCGTCGGCGCGAGCTGGCAGCTTCGCCGACAAGTGCACACGGCACGCGGTGCCGGCCCCGGGTAGCGGCTCGCTTACCTTGCAGGCCGCGCCGCAACTGTTCCCGGCGGTCCGCCGGGACTCGCGGGGCCTGCCCATCGGCATCGCCGTGGTCGGGCCGTACCTGGAGGACCGGACACCGCTCGCCCTCGCACGGCGGCTCTGCGGGCTGCTCGGGCAGTTCGGTCGGACCGGGGAGCGCTGATCGTCGCACCTGGCGTCTCGGACCAGGCGCCTCTTTCATGTCTCTTGCGTCAACTCGCCCTGATGCGGCGGGACATGACGTAGCGGTAGCGCTGGCAGGGGCTGTGCTCCAGCCAGGCGGAGCGTGTCGCTCAGGCCCCGGGAGCGCCGGCCCTCAGTCCGTCCATGACGAGGTCCAGGAGCCGTCCGGCGCGCGCCTGCCAGTCCCCGTGCGGATCGATCTGCCAGAGCCCGGCGATGGCGAGCACGAAGTCGTCCGGGGTCACCCCTGGGCGGATGGTGCCGGCCTCCTCGTTCGCCTTCAGCAGGAGCGTGACCGCCGAGGTCACCGGGCCGTGTCCCAGTTTGGCCAGGCTGCCGTGCGCGCTGGTGGCCTGGCGCATCGCGTCGGCCAGGCCCGCTTTGGCCATGGCGTACTGGGCGAGCCGGTCCATCCACTCCCGCAGGGCCTGGTCCGGTGCGCGGGTCTCAAGCAGTTGGGGCGCGGCGTCGGCGACCTGCTGTACCTCGTGGCGGTAGACCTCCAGTACGAGTGCCTCGCGGTTGGGGAAGTTGCGGTAGAAGGTCCCCTGCCCGACGCCCGCCTTCTTCGCGATCGCGCTCAGCGGGGTGCACGCCGAGCGCGTCAGCTCCGTCAGTGCCACTTCCAGGATGCGCTCGCGATTCCGTTGCGCGTCCGAGCGCAGTGGCGCTTCGTTCCCTTGTTGCACTCGTCCTCCTCCCGGAATCACGGTCGGCCCGGTCTTGCTAACCGGACAACTGTCCGGTAGGTTCAAACCAGCGGACAGCTGTCCGCTTAGGCTCACCATAGCGGCAGCTGCGGCCGGTGTGGACGGCCGGTCACTATCGTGACCGGCTTATTCGCCCACCGCACCCGCCGACCGCACCCAGGCTGACCCGCTACGCACAGCTCCATCTCCTCCCGATCCGTCTGCCGGGACCGTCCTGCTCGACGCTCTCGCTCCCGCATGACGGGGACAGCTCCACTTCATGGTCGACCAGGTCGGCGTCAGGGCCGGCGCCCGCAAGGGATCACCTACGCGAAAGAAGGCTGAGCATGGCCCAATCGACGTCCAGCGTCATCACCCTGAACGTCAATGGCGAGAAGCGCACGCTGCCCGTCGACCACCGCACGACCCTGCTCGACGCACTGCGCGAACGCCTCGATCTGACAGGCACCAAGAAGGGCTGCGACCAGGGCCAGTGCGGCGCCTGCACGGTGCTGATCGACGGGCGCCGGGCCGTCTCCTGTCTGCAGCTCGCGGTCGCCGCCGAGGGGCGCGAGATCACCACCATCGAGGGCCTGGCCGACGGTGACCAACTGCACCCGGTGCAGCAGGCGTTCCTGGATCTGGACGGCTTCCAGTGCGGCTACTGCACACCCGGACAGATCTGTTCGGCCCTCGCGGTGATCGAGGAGCACGCGGCGGGCTGGCCGAGCGCCGCGACCACCGACGTGCGCCCCGAGGCGGGAGTACCGCCGCTCACCGCCGATGAGATCAGAGAACGGATGAGCGGCAACCTGTGCCGCTGCGGCGCGTATGTGTCGATAGTCCAGGCCGTCGCGCGGGCGGCGGGGGTCGAGACCGCACAGGCCGCTCCCGCGCTGCCCCAGCAGGGACGCACTGAGGAAGGTACGGCGGCATGAGGGAGTTCGGCTATCAGCGCGTGTTCGACGTCCCCGGGGCGGTTGCCCTGCTCGGGACCGATCCCGAAGCACGCTTTCTGGGCGGCGGCACCAATCTCGTCGACCTGATGAAGGCCGGGGTGGAAAGGCCGGCCCTGCTGGTCGACGTCACTGAGCTTCCGCTCGGCCGGATCGAGGCCACGGCGGACGGCGGCCTGCGCATCGGTGCGACCGTCACCAACAGCGATCTGGCCGCCGATCCCCAAGTGCGGCGTCACTACCCGGCGTTGGCGCAGGCCGTCCTGGCCGGCGCCTCGGGCCAGCTGCGCAACATGGCCACGATCGGTGGGAATCTGCTCCAGCGCACCCGCTGCGGTTACTTCGCCGACCTGACCAAGCCGTGCAACAAGCGCGTCCCCGGCAGCGGCTGCCCGGCCATCGAGGGCGAGCACCACAACCACGCGATCCTCGGCGCCTCCGAACACTGTGTGGCCGTCCACCCCTCCGACATGGGGGTGGCACTCACCGCCTTCGACGCCGTCGTCAGTTACGAAACGGCGGACGGGCCGGGCGAGTTGCCGCTCGCGGAGTTCTACCTTCCGGTGGGCGACACCCCGCATCTGGAGACCGCGCTGCCGTCCGGCGCGCTGATCACCGGCATCACCCTGCCGCCGAATCCGGTCGCCGCCGTCTCCCGCTACCGTAAGGTGCGCGAGCGCGCGTCCTACGCGTTCGCGATCGGCTCGATCGCCGCAGCCCTCGACGTCCGGGACGGGCTGGTACGGGAAGTGCGCCTCGCCTTCGGGGCGGTGGCGTCCCGGCCGTGGCGGGCCCGGGAGGCCGAGCGGCTGCTGACCGGAGGACCGGCGAGTGCCGAGGCGTTCGCCGCCGCCGCGGATGCCGAACTGGCAGCCGCCGAGACGCTGCCCCACAACGCATACAAGGTCACACTGATGCGCAACCTCGTCGTGGCCGTGCTGACCGAGCTCACCGAGGAGGCCACCCGATGACCGTGACGACGGTAACCACCGCGGTGACAGGGGCCGTCGGCACCGCGCACACCCGCCTGGAGGGCCGGGACAAGGTCACCGGAGCGGCCCGCTACGCGGGAGAGATCCCCTACGCCGAACTCGCCCACGGCTGGCTGGTGGTGTCCACCATCGCCCGCGGCCGCATCCGCTCCGTGGAGTCCGCCCCCGTACTGGACATGCCCGGCGTCCTCGCGGTGCTGCACCATGGGAACGCCCCACGCGTCAACGGCGACTACGCAGGCATGTTGGGACGGCCCGACCCGATCGTCGCGCCCTTCCAGCACGACCGCGTGCCGTATGCGGGCTGGCCGGTGGCGCTGGTCGTCGCCGAAACGTCCGAGCAGGCCAGGGAGGCCGCCGAGGCGCTGGTGGTCCGGTACGACGAGGAGCCGCACGATGTGGCGTTCTCCGCCGGACATCCCGGTACGTACACGCCGGAGAACTCCCCCCATATGCAGGCGGAGACCGAGAAGGGGGACCTCGAGGCCGAACTCGCCGCGTCCGCCGCCGTCGTGGACGCGGAATACACCACACCGGAAGAGCACCACAGCCCGTTGGAACCGCATGCGGCGATGGCGCGCTGGGACAACGGCCGACTTGAGGTCGTCGACTCCAACCAGGGCAGCATGTGGGTCGCGGACGAGCTCGCGAAGCTGTTCTCCCTCGATCCGGCCTCGGTACGGGTGCGGTCCGAGCACGTCGGCGGCGCCTTCGGGTCCAAGGGGGTGCGCCCGCACCAGGTGTGCGCGGTGATGGCGACGACCGTGCTGCACCGCCCGGTCCGAGTGGTCCTGACTCGACGCCAGATGTTCTCGCTCGTCGGCTACCGGAGCCCGACCGCGCAGCGGGTCCGGCTCGGCGCCGACGCCGACGGTCGGCTGCGCGCGTTCGACCACCAGGCGCACTGCCTCACTTCGACCGTTCACGAATTCGTCGAGCCGAGCGCCGGGGTGGGGCGGGTGATGTACGACGCCGCCGCGCACCACACCGTCAACCGGGTCGTGCCACTCGATGTGCCGACACCGACGTTCATGCGCGCGCCGGGCGAGGCGCCGGGCTCGTTCGCGGTGGAGTCCGCGCTCGATGAACTCGCCGAGAAGTGCGGCATGGACCCGATCGCGCTCCGCACGCTCAACGAACCGGACGCCGGGCCCGTCTCCGGGTTGCCGTTCAGCAGCCGCAATCTGCTCGCTTGCTTCCAGGAAGGCGCCCGCAGGTTCGGCTGGGCGGACCGGGATCCGCGTCCCGGCCTGCACAGGGAAGGGCGCTGGCTACTCGGCACCGGTACCGCGGCCGCCTCGTTCCCCTCCGGAGCCGCCCCGTCCACCGCGGCCGTGACGGCGGAGGCGGACGGCACCTTCACGGTACGGATCACCGCGGCGGACGTCGGGACCGGTGCGCGGACCGCGCTCACCCAGATCGCCGCGGACGCACTGGAGGTGGCGCCGGAACGCGTCCGCATGCGGATCGCGGACAGCGACTTCGGCCCTGCGATGGTCGCGGGCGGCTCGATGGGCACCCGCTCCTGGGCCTGGGCGGTCATGGCCGCGGTGAGCGAGCTGCGGGAGCGCCTGAGCCTGGGCGGTGGCATCCCGCCCGAGGGGATCACCGCACGGTCGAACACCGCGGAGGCCGTCGGCGCGCTGCCGAGTCGCGAACGGCACGCCTTCGGTGCGCAGTTCGCCGAGGTCGCCGTGGACGTCACCACCGGCGAGGTACGGGTACGACGGATGCTGGGCATCTTCGCCGCGGGCCGGATCGTCAACCCGCTGACCGCGCGCAGCCAGCTCGTCGGCGGGATGATCTGGGGCCTTTCCATGGCGCTGCACGAGGAGGCGTTCCGGGACAAGGCGTCGGGCGGCCATGTCGGCGCCGACTTCGCGGGCTACCACTTCGCCGCGAACGCCGATGTACCACTGATCGAGGCGGACTGGGTGGACGACCCGGACGACGACGACCCGGTCGGGATCAAGGGCATCGGCGAGATCGGGATCGTGGGAGTCGCGGCGGCGATCGCCAACGCGGTCTGGCATGCGACCGGTGTACGCCACCGGCACCTGCCGATCCGGCCCGACCGGGTCCTGCTGGCGGGAGCCGAACCAGGAGGAGGCCGGGATGCTCGATCTCGCCGGTGAGTTGAACCGGTGGATGGAGGAGGGCCGCGACTTCGCCGTCGCCACCGTGGTGGCCGTCGGTGGCAGCGCCCCGCGCGACCCTGGCGCGGCCCTCGCCGTCGACAGCCAGGGTGCGGCCATCGGCTCGGTCTCCGGCGGCTGTGTGGAAGGGGCGGTGTACGACCTGTGCGCCCAGGCGCTGCAGGACGGCACGACGGTGCTCGAACGGTTCGGTTACAGCGCGGAGGACGCCTTCGCGGTGGGACTGACCTGTGGTGGGGTCATCGAGGTCCTGGTCACGCCGGTGCGGGCGGACTCACCGGGCAGGAAGGTGTTGGCGGCGGCGCTGTCGGCCGCCGCCCGGGGCGAGGCGGCGGCGGTCGCCCGCGTGGCCCGCGGCCCGGCCGAACTGCTCGGTCGGGCGTTGCTGGTGCACCCCGGCGGATCGTACGAAGGCGGTCTGGGCGGGCATCCGGAGCTGGATCGTACGGCGGTGGCACAGACCCGCGCCATGCTGGACGCCGGTCGCACCGGCGCGTTCACCGTCGCGGAGAGCGGATCGCACTGCGGGGACGAGCTGACGCTGTTCGTGGAGTCGAGCGTGCCGCCGCCCCGCATGATCGTGTTCGGTGCCATCGACTTCGCCGCGGCGCTGGTGCGTACCGGCAAGTTCCTCGGTTACCACGTGACCGTGTGCGACGCCCGTCCCGTCTTCGCGACGCGGGTCCGCTTCCCGGAGGCTGACGACATCGTGGTCGACTGGCCGCACCGCTACCTCCAGCGCACCGAGACCGACGGCCGCACGGTACTGTGCGTGCTCACCCATGACGCCAAGTTCGACGTTCCGCTGCTGGAGGCCGCGCTGCGGCTGCCGGTCGCGTTCGTCGGCGCGATGGGCTCGCGCCGCACCCATGAGGAGCGCAACCGCAGGCTTCGCGAGGCCGGGGTCACCGAACGCGAACTGGCCCGGCTCCGCTCGCCGATCGGCCTCGACCTCGGCGCCCGTACGCCCGAGGAGACCGCCCTGTCCATCGCGGCGGAGATCGTCGCGGCCCGGCGGGGCGGTACCGGTGTTCCCCTGACCGGCTCGCGGACCTCGATCCACCATGACGCGCACGAACCGGGAAGCGGTGCGGTCGGAGCGCATGCCGCCGCATGACCCGGCTCGGAGGTGACGGCGACGGAACCGCCTTACGGGCCCTAGGTGTTGAAGCCAACGTGTACATGGTCGTGGTGGGTGTCATCGCTGAAGAACTGGTTGGCGGTGGCACCGCCCGACAGTTGGACGGGTCCGCCGACGTTGTACGAACCGGCCGCCGCCGCATCGCGCATGAACGATTCGATGAGGCCGCGTGAGGTCGCCGGGTCGACCACCGCGTGCCCGTCGATCCGCCACACGTCGAAGGCGCGGCCGAGCGGGTGGTCACTGGGCCGGTTGGTGCCGAACACATCCAGCGGGTGGCCGGAGCGTACGACGCTGATGTCCATCCGGTAGCGGCCCGCGAGTTGGAGCATGGCCCCCAGAGCGCTGTGGTGGATGGCACCGCTGCGGACGTCCGCCGCCCCGGCGGGCGGCAGCGAGATGCGGGAGTCGGCCAGCACCCTGCGGGCGTCGTCCGGCAGGGACGCTGCCGCCGGGCCCGGCTGGGCGGGGTGCAACGCCGTGACGTCCCAGCGCGGCTGCGCCCGGCTCAGCCGTACGTCGACGGTCGTGCCGCCCGTGGTGAGGGGTCCGCCGCCGCCCCGGGTCCACTGCCGGCAGACGACCAGCACACTGCCGGAGTCCGCCAGGATCCCGCCGTACTGCGCCTCGACCACCTGGAGCGCCGCCTCGTCCGCGTCGGGCAGCAGCGGCCCCGCCTGGTCGGCCAGCGCGGCGGGCAGGCCGAGCGCCGCGACGCGGTCCCGGGCCCGCGCCACCCCCTTGCCGCCGCGCGGCCAGGCGCCGAGGGCTTCGATGAGTCGCACGGCGCGCAGCTTCACCTGGGGATCGACGTCAGCGGAGCTCGGCCGCCACGTCGTCGTGCGCGGCAGCCCGGTCCCGGAAGCGGCCGGGCCGGGGGTGGACGTGGTGGCGGTCGGCCGGTGCGTCGCCGTGGCCCTGTGCGTGCCGGTGGCCGAGCACCCGGCCGCCTCCAGTGCGACGGCGGCGGCGCCGAGCAGGACGGCACGGCGGCCGATCCCGTCGGGTTGCTGGAAGGGATCAGGATCGCGGGCCATCGTGCGCTCCTCGAACCGGCCGGACATCGGGCCATGCGGTGCCCGTCCAGTGTGCCCCGGTGATCCGGCGCCGGCACGAGGAGCGCACGGTGGCGCGGCGGCGGGGTTCCGATCTGCGCCAACTGGCTTGAAGACGCCGCTGGCGCTGGCTAGTTGACGGATCCGGCATGTCGTGCGGCGGCGACAGCGCCGGTTGTCAGTGCCCGCCACTATCTTGGGTCGCATGTCCCCGACCTCCCTGCCGCAGGTGACGCCTGCGCCCGCTTCCGTGCGTCTGGCACTGGCTCAGGCCGCCATCCGCGCACTGACGACGCGGGGCGACCTAACCCCCGAGGAACGGCTGGAGTTGGCCCACTGGCAGCGGGAATGGCTCGCGGCCTGGTGCGACAACAGATACGTCATCACGGCATAGCACCCACGACCGCGCGAAGGAGTGTGAAGACCACCCGGACCAGCATCCGGAACTCGACGCCCACCGGGATCCGGACCCGTCCGGCACCTTGAACAGGCCACAGGGATGATCACGGACCACGGCCTCGGCACCGGCACCGGCACCGGACGATCCCCCGCGTCGCCCGGTACCGAGCCGCGCCCCCGACACCTCGCCGCCGCTCGGGGTCGTTACCGCCCGGAGCCGCGAGGCACTGCGCTGAGTATATTGGCTCGGAGCCAGTCAACGCAGGAGTTACAGCATGTCCCCGCGACGCGCAGCGGTCAATGAAGAATTGCGGCGCCGTTCCCGCGAGCGGCTGCTGCAGGCGACGATCGAGCTGGTCGACGAACGCGGCTACGAGGCCACCACCTTGGCGGACATCGCGGACCGGGCGGGCGCGGCGCGCGGACTGGTCTCCTACTACTTCCCCGGAAAGCGTCCGCTCCTGCAGTCAGCAGTGCACCGGCTGATGCATCAGACACTGGCCGCGGCGCTGGAACGCGAACCGCGCACTGACGACGGTGCGGAGCGAATGGCCCGGGCCATCGACGCGGTCCTGGGACTCACCCGCACCCACACCACGCTGATGCGCACCCATATGGCCTCGATCCTGCAGAACGAGGGGTTCATCCAGTGCCCCGAGCAGCAGAGACTGGCCGCGCTGCTGGAGGACACGGTGATCCGCTGGGGTGCCGAGGATCCGCCGGAGGACTACCGCATGCTGCGCGCGCTGCTCATGGGTGCGGTCGTCGCACTGCTGCTGCCGGGTGCGCCGATGCCGTTGGCGAGCCTGCGCGCCGAGTTGTTCCAGCGCTACGGGCTGGACTGGAAACTGGGTGTGCCGCCGGAGGGCGAGCCGCCGCCCCGGATCTGACGGACCTGACACACCGGCGGCGACGCACTGTCCCGCGCACCGCCGCGCGGTGCGATCCTTTAGGTGACCGGCAAGTGACCGACGGGTACCCGGCTGGGCCGGGTACCTGACCGGCGGACCTTCGGGTGCCGACGGGAAGGAGCCGCACGTGCTTCGAGTCGCAGTCGTCGGGTCCGGCCCCAGCGGGGTGTACACCGCGGAGTCGCTGACCCGCCAGACAGCGCTGCCGGATGTGGCGGTGGACGTACTCGACCGGCTGCCGTGCCCGTACGGCCTGGTGCGCTACGGGGTGGCGCCCGACCACGAGAAGATCAAGTCCCTGCAGGGCGCACTGCGCCGGGTACTGGAGCAGCCCGGTGTGCGGTTCCTCGGCAACGTGCCGGTGGACGGTGCGGGACTGGCCCCGGCCCAGCTCCTGTCGCTCTACCACGCCGTCGTCTACTGCGTCGGCGCCTCCACCGACCGGCACCTCGGCATCCCCGGCGAGGACCTGCCCGGCAGCGTCTCCGCCACCAGCTTCGTGTCCTGGTACAGCGCGCACCCCGACACACCGCCGAACGGCTTCGTGCTGAACGCCCGGTCCGCCGTGGTCATCGGGGTGGGCAATGTCGCGGTCGACGTGACCCGCATCCTGGCCCGCGGCCCGGGCGAGTTGCGGCACACCGACGTGCCCGAGGCGGCGCTGCGCGCGCTGGGCGCGAGCCGGGTGCGGGACGTGCACATGGTGGGACGGCGCGGGCCCTCGCAGGCGAAGTTCACCACCAAGGAGTTGCGCGAGCTGGGGCAACTGTCCGATGTGGATGTCACCGTACGGCCGGACGAGCTGGCGATGGACCCCTTCGCGGCCGATCCCGCCGCGCTCCCCGCTGTCGCGCGACGCAATCTGGAGGCCCTGCGCGGCTGGGCGGAGCGCGGTCCGCAGGACCGGCCGCGCCGTATCCATCTGCGGTTCTTCCTACGCCCTGTGGAGTTGCTCGGCACCGAGCGGGTAGCGGCCGTACGGCTGGAGCGGACGGTTCCGGACGGTTGCGGCGGCGTGGTCGGCACCGGCCGGTTCGAGGAGGTCGAGGCCCAGTTGGTGCTGCGCTCGGTGGGCTACCGGGGCGTGCCGCTGCCGGGGCTTCCGTTCGACGCGAAGCGCGGCATCGTGCCCAACGACGCGGGCCGGGTGCTGCGCGACGGCGTGCCGTCGCCGGGCGAGTACGTGGCCGGGTGGATCAAGCGCGGCCCGACCGGCGTGATCGGCACCAATCGGCCGTGCGCCAAGGAGACCGTCACCTCGTTGCTCGACGACGCGGACCGGCTGTCCGCCCGGTCGCTGCCGGGCGAACCGCTGGACGGCTTGCGGGAGTTCGGGCTGGATCCGGTGCCGTGGTCGGGTTGGCTGGGCATCGAGGCGGCCGAGGCGGCACTGGGCCGGACGCTGGACCGCGGGCCGGTGAAGATCGCGGACTGGGCCGGGCTGCTGGCCGCGGCACGCGCGGCGAGCTAGCGCGCGGCGGCGCCGAGCCGCCGCTCCTCCCCCTTCGCGGCGGCGAGGACGCTGTCCAGCAGGCCGGGGAAGACCGCGTCGAGATCGGCGTGCAGCAGGCTGTGCTGGAGGCTCGGGCGTCGCTATACGGGCAAGCCGGCGCGGAACGACCCTGGCCTGGCTCGGGCCTGCCGCGTCGCTCGCCACGGAGACGACGCGGCTGAGTGAGCACCCGAACGACCCGGGGCCGGGGCTGGTCAGGAGCTGACGGCTGCCGTGTCCGTTCGGCGCGCGGAGAGCAGTGACAGGCAGTTGTCCCACAGGGCTTCGAGGTGCTGGGTGTTGTTGTAGAGCTTGGCGAACAGCACCTGGCCCTCAAGCTGGGCGACGACCGACCGGGCGGCCTCCCGGGTGTCGCCACCGTGATCCCCGCGCTCCCGGGCCTCGGCGATGACCTTGTCGACCATCTCCACCTCGGTGTCGAAGATCTGCTGCAGGCGTTTACGGATGGGCTCGGTCTGGTTGCTCAGTTCCAGGGTGAGGTTGCCGAACATGCAGCCGGAGACGGTCCCGCAGCTCTGCTGGCCCGCGCGCAGGCCGGCCTCGGTCCCCTCGAACAGCCGGCGCAGCCGCGAGAGCGGCTGCGCGTCGTCCTGCAGAGCCCGGGCCCAGTCGCTGCGCTGGGCCTCCCAGTGCTCGTCGAGGACGGCCAGGGCAAGAGCCTCCTTGACGAGCACACCGCCGTGCGCGGGCCGGGGACGGGCTGGGACCTGCACGAGTACCGGCACTCCTCACTCACGCACCTCGGCGAGCAGGGCGCCTCCCTGCTGATGCTGATGCTGATGGCGAAGTCCCGGCACAAGAAGCCGGAGAACGTCCGCCGCTGCTTCAAGCCGTCCCCGGAGGCGATCGCCGAACTCACCAGCCTGCTGGCCCCGGGCGACAGCCGCCGCTGGGCGTCCGCCCGGCCTCCGTCAGGGTGCCGGGCCGAAATTCGTTTGATGATGGGCCGGCAGGATCGCGGGGTTTCGGGGTTGCTGTCAGGTCAGTGGCCGTGTGTCATCGAAGAGTTTGCCGGTGGGCCCGTTCCCGTCCAGGGTCGCTGCCCACACCACACCGCGTGCGCTTTCGCTGGCGGGACGTGCGTTGTCTTCGTCGCCGCGTTCGGGGTGGGTGGCGGTCTCGCCTGGGTCGACGGCGTTGACGAGGATGGGCGTGTCCTTCAGGGCCCGGGCCAGCACGGTGGTCAGGACGTTGAGCGTGTGTTTGGCGACGGAGTAAGCCGGGGCGCGCAGGCTGGCGCCGAGGTCGAGCCCGGTGGCGATCTGCTGGGCGGAGATGCTGGAGACGTTGACGATGCGGGCGGCGGGGGCAGCTTTCAGCAGAGGCAGCAGTGACTGGACCAGACGCCAGGGGCCGATCACGTCGACCTCCAGCGCGGAGCGCACGGCGTCGGGGTCGGCGTCCAGCGCGGACAGCACGGTGAAGTCGACGGCGTCGCATGCGTTGTTGACCAGGGCGTCCAGGTGGCCGGCGGTCCGGGTGAGGTAGTCGGCAGCCTCGTCCATGCTGGCCGCATCGGTGAGGTCGAGGCGAAGGGCCGTCGCCTGGTGGTTTTCCTGGCGCAGTTGTGCGGCCAGGGATTGGGCGCGGGAGACGTCGCGCGCGGTGAGGATCACGTGGTAGCCGAGTTCGGCGAGCTGGCGGGCGACCGCGAAGCCGAGGCCGAGCGGGCGGCTGGTGCCGGTGATGAGTGCGGTCTTTGTCGTCATGCCGTTTTCCTTACGTTGTAGGAAGGCCCTTGGCCGGTGCTCTTGGTCCGCCTGGCCCAGGGCAGGGAGAACTCCGCAGCCGGAGCCCGGGTTCACTCCTGGGCCTGCTGTGAGTGCTTGGGCAGGAGCCCGACGAGCAGCAGGGTCAGGAAGTACAGGCCGGCGCAGATGGCGAAGATCAGTCGTGCGGCGGCGAAGTAGGAGTGGGCAGAAGGATGTCCCACGCGGGCGAAGAACGCGGTGCCCAGGGCGGCGACGCCGATGGCGTTGGCGAACTGCTGGACGGCGTTGAGCATGCCCGCGCCGGTACCGACTTCCTCGGCGGTGGCGTCGCCGAGGATGAAGTCGAACAGCGGGATGAACACCAGGCCCGCGCCAAAGCCGGTCAGGAACAGCGACGGTGTCAGCTTCCACACGGTGATGCCGGTGCCCCAGTGGGCGGTGGACCACCACAGGGCGAGCACACCGATGACGGCGATGGACAGCCCGATGTGCAGGGCGGCACGCCCCAGCTTCGCCGCGAGCGTTCCGCCGCCGAGCAGAACGGCGACGGCGGTGCCCAGGGCCCAGGGGATCAGCGTCAGGCCGGTGTGCAGCGGCGTCCAACCCATGCCGAGCTGCAGCAGCAGGTTGATGACCAGGACGAACGCGCTCAGCGCGCCGTAGAACCCGGCGACGACCATCAGGCCGACCACGAAGCTGCGTTTGCGGAACAGGGAGGGCGCGATGACCGGGTGGCTGCTGCGGCGCTCGGAGACGACGAACAGGGCGAGCATCACGACCGAGCCGGCCATCATGGTGTAGGTCCAGGCCGGCCAGTCGAGTTCGCGTCCCTGGATGAGCGGGATGACCAGCAGGGCGGAGCCGGCGGTGAGCAGGCCCACGCCGGTCAGGTCGAGGCGGGCGCTGGGATCCTCGCCGCCGCGGCGGGGCGGCACGCGCCAGCCGAGCGCGAGGGCGATGACGCCGAAGGGCACGTTGATCAGGAAGATCGAGCGCCACTGGCTGCCGAACAGGTCCAGGTGCAGCAGCCAGCCGGCGAGGATCGGCCCGACGACCGTGGCCAGGCCCATGATCGGGCCGAACGGCATCAGCGCCCTGCGCAGGAGTTCAGGCGGGAAGACGATCTTCACCAGCGCCATGCCCTGCGGGATCAGCACGGATCCGAACAGGCCCTGCAGCAGTCGCGCGACGATCAGCAAGGCGGGGGTGCGGGCGAGGTTGGCGACGCTGAAGTCGATGAGATCCATGATCTCGCCGAGGAAGACGACAACAAGTACGAGCCACGCGGCGCGCAGGGGCAGCACGGCACTGGCGCCGGGTGCGGAGCATTGTTCGAGAGCAACGAACGCAATTCGATATTAGAACGCTGCTCGCGTCAAAGGGAACACCGTTCGTCACATGCAGAACGGGGTTCGCTCATCCGGTATGCTCGGGACATGCCACCGACTCCTCAGCAACGGCGCGCAGCGCGGCACCATCAGCCTGTTCCCGATACGAGTGCGCCCCTGGCACGAGGTCGGCGAGCGGAGCCGATCACGGTGGACGCCGTCGTCGACGCAGCGCTCGACATCGTGGCGCGCGAGGGCTACGAGGCCCTGACCATGCGCGGCGTGGCAGCCGCTTTGCAGACCGGACCGGCGTCGCTGTACGCCCACGTCGTCAACAAGGACGACCTGGACGAGCTGCTCATCGGCCGCCTGTGTGCCGAGATCGACCTGCCCGAGCCGGACCCCGCCGTCTGGCGGCGGCAGATCACCAGCGTCTGCACCCAGATGCGCGACCAGTACCTGCGCTACCCCGGCATCTCCCGGGCCGCGCTCGCTGCCGCCCCCACCAACGAGGACACGCTGCGCCTTGCCGAAGGCATGCTCGCCATCCTGCTCGCCGGAGGCATCGCCCCGCAGACGGCCGCCTGGGGCATCGACTCCCTGACGCTCTACGTCAACGCCTACACCCTTGAGGTCTCCCTGCTCAGCCACTCCGGCAACGAGTGGGTCGTCAGCCGGGACGAGCTGCTGAGCCGGTTCTCCAAGCTGCCCGACACCTTCCCGCAGACCAAGCGCTATGCCGCCGAACTCACCGCAGGAACCGACCACGAACGCTTCGACTTCACCGTGAAGCTGATGCTCGACGGTCTCGCGCGCCGCTGAGGCCAGTCCGCGCAGGCGCGCCGGAGCGGCGCAGCCCTGCCGTGTACTTGGCCGGCGGCCTGCTTGGCGCCGGGCTGGAACAGGCGGAAGGCCCAGCCGGGGCAGTCCTCGCCGATCTCGGCGACGGTAGCCTTCCACTCCCCGCATCCGGCCTCCCGGCACAGAGCCAACCCGTTGCCGTTGAGGACTTTCGAAACCCGCACCGTGCTCACGATCCGCCGCTGCGCTGCCCGGATCCTCGCCTCGTCGCGGTGTCCCTGGATGGCCGCCGTCCGCGCAGGTCAACGAGCCGGATAGCCGGACACTCCGGTGCGACTCCCCGTCACCGGACCGCCCCCGGTACCGCGCTCATTCCTCGTCCGTGGCGTCCTTGTCGCGCAGAGGCCGCAGGCCGCCGGGGTCGGGGAGCTGGAAGGAGTAGCGGCCCAACATCTCCTTATGTGGGCAGTTCAAGTTGATCAACCTTCGGCGTGTTGTGAGGGTGCGGCAACTGTGGGGCCGGTGCGGCGGGTGTCAGTGGGCTTCGCTTGGATGGCTCCGTGTCGGTGCATGAAGTGATCAAGCAGCTGCCTGCCATCGCGACGGTCCACGACCGGTCCAGGGCCCTGGCGATGTTGGATGCCGTTCTGAGCCCTGAGTGGGAGTGGAGGTACTACTACTTCGATTCCGGCTGGTCGCCGGGCGAGGAGATGGCCTCGATGAGGGACGGCGCCGGCAACGACTACGCCATCGGGTTCTCCGCTGCTGGGGTGTATGCCCAGGCATGCGACCACGAGTCGCCGATGTCTCCGTATCACGTTTCGCCTCCGGCCCCCTGGCCTGGGCTCTTCGACTCGGTCCCTGATGTCTTTCGTCCCTATGTGGACGAGCCCGCCTTCGCCGACCACAACGGACTGCCGCGAGCGACCGTCTGCTTCTGGCGCGAGAGCTCCGACAGCCAGTGGAGGTGTGGCGAAGTCGTTGTGCCGACCGAGGACGTGGACGACGCCGACGGTGCTGAGTGGCTGTTCGATGTGCTCATCGCGGGCAGTGCCGATGCCTACCGGGAGTTCGCCGAGGAGGTCTTCGAGGTCACGCTGGACCTGGACGCGGTCCAGGCGGTTTTTGATCTCAAGCCGCTGACCCAGGAGATCGTCTCGGCGTTGAACCCGGAAGTGACACTTGGTGATCTGGCCAAGGACATCGTCCAGATCGGTTACCCGACGACCGCGTGAGCGCCGGCGGCCAGCGTGAAGCGGCTGGCCATGTCGGACTTCAATCGGGCGGGCCAAGGCGGGATTCCTCCGGGCCGTCGGTGGGTCGAGGGGCTGGCCAAGGTCGGTCAGCAGCTTCTCGATGCGGTCGGCGGTGCAGCGGTGGCGTTCGACCTCTCGATCCCAGCCGTGATTGGCGGCGTCGGTGGCGAGGGCGTGCTCGACCTTGCGCCGTGCTCGCAGCCGCGGCGCGTAGGCGGGTGTAGTGACGAACTTCGCGCAGGTCAGGTAGAGGTCGCACTCGCAGGGGCTGGCTCTGTAGGCGAGACCTGACACCGCTTGTCGACGAGTTGTGACAGCGCTGGTCGATGACAGCGTCGCGAAATGTCGGTGAGAAGTGACACCACCTCGGAGCTGGAGCCGCGCTCGCGGGCTGAGTTGTGGCCGTCCAAGGGGCGGCCAGGGATGCACTCTCCGTTCCATACCGGACTGGCCACCAGCACGGTGAACACGGTGCGCAAGGCGCCGTGCGAGCCCCGCCCTTCCTGTAAAGCAAGCTTGACAACCGCCGAGAGGTGACAAGTAAGCTTTACACGTGCGAAACAGCGTCAGGGAACTGCGGTCGTCACGAGGGCTCTCTCAGGGCCAACTGGGCACGGCCCTCGGGGTCTCCCGGCAGACGATCAACGCCATCGAGACCGAGCGGTACACACCTTCCCTGCCGCTCGCCCTGTCCATGGCCAAGTTCTTCAAGGTCAGCGTTGAGGAGATGTTTCATGCCGATGAGGGCCCAGCAGATGACCAGTAGCACAGCGAGGTGGTCCGTCCCCGGCTTCTTCCTCGTTCTCGGAGGCGCCTGCCTCGTGGCCGCGACTTTCGGAGGCCGCCTCGCTCTCGGCCTGGTGACGTTCGGGATCCTGGCGGTCTGCAGTCTCGCCTTAATGCTGCTGGGACGCCGGAGCGAGACCTACCGGGGCCTCACCGAGAAGGAACCCGACGAGCGCTTCGCCCGGATCGCAGGGCGAGCCTGGGCCGGCACGGGCGTGGTGCTTACCGTGGGGAATCTCAGCGCCTTCATCGGTGACCTGGCCTCCGGACGAAGCGGCGATCCGTACTTCTGGTTCGTGGCCACCGCCGCCATCACCTACGTCGCGTTCGTCGTCTTTTGGTCTCGGCATACCTGAGACCCTGTCGCCCCCCGGCGACCATCCCAGCTGACCCTACTGAGGCCCGTGGGACTGGTAGACCCGCATGTTCAGGTGCCGCGTATTCCAACGGCATCGCCTCCCGCTCGGCCACCTAGTCGCGTGACGGGATCACAAGGGAGCCGCAATGCCTGGCCCCGCGCAATAGGTTGTTGATCAACCCCCGTATGGTTTCTGGCCATGTGGCCAGGAGAGCAACGCGATGATCCGCCGATACCGTCCCCGCTGGACCCTCCTCTCCCGCCGCCGAATTTTGCTCGGCCGACCGGTTTCGGACCAGCGCCTGCGCCATGGCAGCCACAGCCCGCCTACCCGCAACAGCCGCCGTATCAGCCAGCCTTCGGCTCTGCTCCCGTGCAACCAGGGCCGCAGACTCCGCCTGGCCGGAGCCGCCGCGCGGTGATCGGGGTGGCGATCGGTGCCGCGCTCGCGGTGATCGCCACGGGCGTGGGCGTCACCTTGGCGCTGCACAGCGGCGGCAAGAAGACGACGGAAAGCAAACGACCCGTCGCGTCGCCTTCTCCAAGTCAGACAACCAACCAACCGCAGGGCGACACCCCTAACAGCAGCGGAGGCGATGTCCAACCCGTGGTGGCCGGTTGGCAGGTAGTGGAGCACGGTAGCCTCAACGTCGCCTTTGACGTACCGAAAGACTGGACCGTCGAACCCGCGCAGGCCACCGTGAGCTTCAACGGGGCCGACGGCTTCCCGGCGGTCATGGCGGGAGGGGTGGCTGAGTACAAGCCGAACTACTGCTCGAAGGGGAACACGGTGGGCGTCGCGGGAACCCGTCCCGTCGATGACGCCAAGAATCTCCAGGACGCCGCCGTGACGAGCGCGGAGGACTGGGTCTACTACGGCTTCACCGACCCCACGAGCAAGCAGCACGGGACGCTGAAGTACACGCCAGCGGCGCCATTTTCCAACCAGCACGGCATCACCGGCTACGCCGCGGAGGCAACCGCCAGCGACGTTCCCAAGGCCAACCAGTGCACCACAGACGGCGCCGCCTACACGGTCGCCTGGCTCGGGGACGACGGCAAACCCGTGGTGGCCGTGATCCTCACGAACACCACGGGACCTGAACAGGTCTCGCCGCAGACCATCACCACCGTCGAAGGAAGCCTTCGACGGATCCATTCAGCTTCATGAGGCAGTTGGAGGAGGTACCCGCGAAGCGGCCCCCGCGGGGGCCGCTTCGCGGGTACCTCCTCCAACTGCCATAAGCATGCGAGCCGAAAAGGCAACAGAATAGCCTCTGAACTGTGAGTTCACGTCAACGCGCGGGGTCGTTCTCCCGGGGCGGCGCGTACTGGCCGGGGTGCAGGCGCTGCACGGCGCGGTGTTGCCGTCCGCGGGCGGTGACGGCCGAGAGGACGGACCCGGTCCTCGCGGGCGGGGTGTTCCCAGCGGCCTTGGCAGCCGAAACGGCGAGGGCCTCGGTAGCTTGGCACCTCGAACTGCTCTGGGGCACCGCGGCGGTCAACACCTGGAACTCCCGCCGGGCCGGGGTGCTGTCCTGGCTCGGCTGGTGCCGCGAGCGCGGCTACGAGGGCCCGGCGGTTCCGGCCTGGGCGAAGCGGCTGGCGGTGCCGGACTCCGAGACCCCGGCCCGCTCGAAGATGACGATCGACCGGCTGATCGCCCGGCGCGAGGTGCACCTGCGGGAGAAGACGCTGTGGAGGATGCTCTACGAGACCTCGGGCCGGGCGGAGGAGATCCTGGGCGTCAACATCGAGGACCTGGACTTCGCCGGACGCCGCTGCCCGGTCAAGGCGAAAGGCGCTCGGACCAAGGCCCACCGCCGCGGCCAGGCCCGCGAGGACTACGTGCTGGAGACCGTCTACTGGGACGCCGGCACCGCCCGGCTCCTGCCGCGGCTGCTGAAGGGCCGCACCCGCGGACCGGTGTTCGTCACCCACCGAAAGCCCGGCCCCGGCAAGGTCGTCAGCCCGCGCGACGTCTGCCCCGACACCGGGTTCGCCCGGCTGTCGTACGGGCAGGCCCGCGCGCTGCTCGACGAGCACACCGCGCTGCGGGGGCCGGGAACGGGCTGGGATCTGCACGAGTACCGTCACTCCGCCCTGACCCATCTCGGCGAACAGGGCGCGTCGCTGCTGATGCTGATGGCGAAGTCACGGCACAAGAAGCCGGAAAATGTCCGCCGCTACTTCAAACCGTCCCCGGATGCCATTGCCGAGCTCACCAGCTTGCTCGGCCCCGGCGACAGCCACCGGTGAATGTGCGGTGCTGCCGTCACCGGTACGTATCCGCTTCCATGCCGCCAACGGTCCGATGATGGCGAGCCGTGGGCGGGACTGGGCCAGCTGCTAGAATGCACGCGTTGGCCTTCGGCGCCCCAACGGGTGTGTCCGGAGGCTTTTTTCATGCCTTCTGACACATCTGCGTCCAGCACGCTTCCCACCACCAGCTACCGTGGCCTGCTCCGCAACCGTGAGTTCGCCGGCTTGTATGCCAGCTTCACACTGACGGTCGCCGCGAGCACCTTGTCGGGCTTCGCGCTCGGCACGCTGGTCAACCATCAGACCAAGTCCCCGTTCCTGACAGCCGTGAGCATGTACGGCGCCACGTTCGCGACGGTCCTCGGTGCGCTGACGCTGATGTCGGTCGCGGACGGAAGCCGTCCTCGCCGGACCCTCGTCGCGCTCCAGTGCGTCTCGCTCGTGGGTGTTGCCGCACAGGCGGTTCCAGGGCTGCCGCTCGCTGCCCGGTTCGGGCTGCTCCTTGTACTGGGGTTCTTCCAGTCCTTGGGAACGGGAACGCGGATGGGGCTGCTCGCCGAGGTGGTGCCGACCTCCACGTATGCACTGGCACGTTCGCTGATGAACATCACCTCGGGCGGCATGGCCATCCTCGGCTACGCCATCGGCGCCGTACTCCTGCGGTACCTGAGCCCGCAAGAGGTCTTCGTCACCGCGACAGCCCTGACCGGAGCCGGATTGATCATTGTGGCGGTGACTGTCCGGGAACACTCGATCCGTCTGACCCGTCGCCCCGGACTGCGCCAGACCTGGACCACGAACATCGCGCTCTTCTCCCACTCCGGCCAACGCGCGCTGCTGCTGAATCTGTGGGTCCCCAACGGCCTGATCGTCGGCTGCGAGGCCCTGTTCATCTCCTACGCCCCCAATCACGCTGGCGCCTTCCTGGCCGCCGGATCGGCAGGCATGCTCCTCGGTGACCTGACTGTCGGGCGACTGCTCACCGCCGAGCAGCGACGCCGCTATGCATTCGCCCTGCGACTGCTGCTCGCCATCCCTTATCTGTTGTTCGCCATCCACCCGCCCGTGCTGGTGGCGACAGCCGCAGTGTTCATCGCCAGTGCCGGGTTCGCCGCCACCCTGCCGCTCCAGGAGCAGCTCCTCGCGCTGACCCCCGATCCGGTCCGTGGCCAGGTCCAGGGAGTTGAGTCCGCCGGCCGGATGACGTGGCAGGGCATCGGAGCCGCGATCGCCGGCGGCGTTGCCCAGCATTTCACCCCCGGCACGGCCATCACTGCTGTGGCCGCAATCTCTGTCGCCATCACTGTCTTCTCCCGGCCCTTCGTGGTCCGCGCCCAAGCCGTCCGTGTCGAGACGGCCAACGCATAAGCCAACCCGAGTCGGTAGCCGATTACACGAGCCTTCCACGACGGCATGAGCGGCGGGCACGGCCGGACGCGCCCGCCGCGCTTCGCTACTCGTCGGCGGCCTCGGCTTCACGGAGGGGCCGGAGGCCGCCCGGCAGGTCGGGGAGCTGGAAGGAGTAGCGGCCCAACATGTTGACGTGGTGGCGCACGAACGGGGAGAGGCGGGCCACGTCCTCGTCCGCCACGTCGAAGCCGTCCGCCCGCAGCTGGTTCACGGCGGCGTCGGTGTACCGCGTCGTGAACAGCGATCTAGCGTTTCCGACCTTGCGGTTGGCCAGCCATTTGGTCAGTCGTGTGACCCCGGTGCGGCGGATCGAGGCCGGGGTCTGGTAGCCCGTCAGAGCTTGAGCGAGCCGGTGTTGGTCACCTCCAGAGCCGGGAACATGCTCAGCAGGGTGCCGCGCAGGCGGTTGACCACGCGGGTGCGGTCCTCGACCAGGTCGGCCCGGCGTCCGGTCAGCAGCTTCAGCTCGATGGCGGCTTCGTCGCCGGGGCGAACGAGCCGCAGATCGCGGCGCATCCTGGCCTGGTCGGCGATCACGTAAGCGTCGCGGGCGTGGTCTTGCCCTCGCCGCGGTAGCCGTCGGATGCCCGGTTCACCAGGCGTCCGGGGATAACATCCTGACCGTGGTTGACCGGCAGAGCCAGGAGCAACGCGGGTTCTCCGCCGGTCATGTCGATGGCCCAGGTCACTTGACGGCCGTCGGCCAGGTCGAGGACGTCACCGATCAGCTTCAACAGCTCGGGCTCGTCGTTGGCCACCCGCCGCGACAGCAGGGTCTTGCCGTCAGCATCCAACGCGAGACCGTGATGGTGGCCCTTGCCGCTGTCGATCCCCGCCCATATCCGGCTCATCGTGCTCCTGACGGGCTTGTTCGTGTTGTTCGCACCACGGACGACCTCGCCGGCACTGCTCTACACAGCGACCAGTTCGCACTTCCCAATCGGCGGCCGAGTCGTCGTGGGACACCGGGCGGCAAAGCGTGTTCAGCCACAAGACAGCAGCCGCCTGATAGCCACACCCGGTGTCCCTGGGTGTCCCCACCCCACGAACGGGAGGACCAACCCGACCCAAAAGGTAGAGCTACCTGACCCATAGCATCGCCGCAGGTCACTGCGCCGAATCGTATTTTCGAGCGGCACACGCCAACTGGGGCGCTCACGTGGCCGACTGGAGCGCTCAGTCGCAATGAGGAATCATGAAGCATGCGCCCGGACGGCTGGCACCTCACCGAAGACCTCGACGGCTTTCTCGCCCGGGCCGGAGACTTCCTGCGCTCGCGCCCGGCCCTGCACACCATGCCGCTGACGGTGACCGAATCACTGCGCACACGTGGGGCGGACGCGTTCGGCGCCGAGGCCCCCGTCTTCGGCCGCCTGGAGCGATCGGGCGAGGTCCGTGCCACCTTCTACCGCACCCCGTCCGGCCTCCTGAGCCTCACCCCGCTCACCCCCAAGCATGCCGACACCCTTGCTGCCCGTCTTGCCGACCTAGGCCACGTCCTCCCCGGCGTCAGCGCGGAGCGCAACACCGCCACAGCTTTCGCCGAGGCCTGGCAGCAGTACACGGGCGCAAAGCCAGCGCTCCGCGAGCAGCGGCTCCGCCTGTACCGCCTCGGCACGCTGACCCCGCCGAAGCCGTTTCCGGACGGCCGGGGTCGAGCTACGGTTGAGCAAGACCGTGAGCAACTCACGCTCTGGTGCCGCGAGTTCGCCGCAGCCGTCGGGGAAGCCCTCTCCGTGGACGCCAGCTCCTGGGCCGACACGCGCTTCGCCTCCAAACGCTATACGTTCTGGGAGACCCCGGATGGCACTCCCGTTTCCATGGCGGGCGTGACCTCGATGGTCGCCGGCCAGATCCGGGTGGACCCCGTCTATACCCCGGCCCACCTACGCGGTCGCGGCTACGCGGCTGCTGTGACCGTCGCGGTGAGCCGGGCCGCGCTGGCCGCAGGCGCGACGGAGGTCGTGCTGTTCGCGGACGTGGCCAACCCCACCAGCAACGCCCTCTACCAGCGAATCGGGTACCTCCCAGTCACCGAGTTCGCCGTGTACGACTTCTCGTATGCCGCACCAGAAACCGGTTAGTACTCCAGTTGCAGTTCGCTATTCCTGCTGGTCAGGAGCCTGTTTCCGAGTGTAGTGAACTGATGGCCCGTCATGCGTCGGGGGGGTTCGCGACCGACGGTATGTGATCCCCGTAGTTCTGATCACGCAGGATGATGTGCGACCCGACTTCTGGGCAGCGGAGCTTGAGGAGGTGCTGCTGAGGGTCGGTCACCGGTTCAGTCGAGCTGACCTGCGGCGGCGGATGCGTGACTACATGCGGGAGCTGCTGGGGGCCGGTGGGCCGGAAGAACGGCTGGCAGCTTGCCGAATACGTGGGGCACAGCGCACCTCACAGGCTGCAGAACCTGCTTAACCGGGCCCGCCGGCACGCGGACGAGGTCCGCGACGACCTCCAGGCATCCGTCGCCGAGCGCCTGGGCGAGCCTGGCGGCGTTCTCGTCATCGATGAGACGGGCTTCCTCAAGAAGGGCCACGTCGGCCGGTGTGCAGCGGCAGTACTCCGGCACCACCGAACGCACGGAAAACTGCCAGGTCGCCGTGCGTTTCGGCGTTACTTGGATGATCGACGTCATCCGGCAGTACATCGGCCGAGGTCGACGCGGACAGGGGGTCAGCCCACGGGCTCGTGCTCGGGTGAGGACGACGGCGCGCCGCTCCATCGGTGCAGGGCGGCTTCGAGGCCGGTGACGGCGGTGATGCCGGTGGTGTCGGAGGCCCACGCAACCACCCCGTCCGGGCGTACCAACACCCCGGTCGGCGTCGCGTGGTCGTCGGTCACGCTGCTCACTCGCCCGGCCCAGGCCGCGGCGAGGCGGGCGAACGCGCCGTCCGGAGCGCGGTCGAGCAGCAGGAACCCGCCGCCGTGACCGTGGCCGGCCAGACGGGAGCCGTCCCTCAGCCACAGGTCGGGGACGAACCGGCCGACCAGCGGATGGTCGCCGGGCAGGTCGATACGCTGCGTGACGCCGGAGATCTTCTTGACCGCGTAGGTCGTACCCGCCCGAGTACTCAGCAAATCGGCGACGACCTCCCGGAGCGCGGCCGACTTGGCGTCCCCGCGCATCACCGCGATCTGGGCCCGCGTCCAGTCCAGCACCCAGGCGCCAAGAGGACGACGCTCGGCGTCGTAGGTGTCGAGCAGCCCTTCGGGTGCCCACCCGGCGACCACGGCACCGAGCTTCCAACCGAGGTTCATCGCGTCGCCGACCCCGAGATTGAGCCCCTGACCGCCGAACGGCGCGTGCACGTGCGCGGCGTCGCCGGCCAGAAGCACCCGCCCCGACCGGTAGGTCGCGGCCTGGCGGGCGTTGTCGGTCCAGCGGGTCGCGGCGCCGCGCAGCGCGGTCAGCGCGACGTTGGTGTCCGAGACGCGGCGCAGACTGGTCTGCAACTCCTCAAGGGTGACCGGCGCCGAGCGGTCGGCGGGAGCGCCGTCGAACTCCACGGTGACCACCCGCCCGGGCTGTGGCCCATAGCGGTACGCCCCGCGGCTCGACCACGCCCATCCGTTCGCGAGCATCGTAGGGTCGGCGATGTCGACGACCGCCAGGTGTCCGGTGAGCTCGGGGTCGGTGCCGGGGAAATCGATGCCCGCGAGGCGGCGCACGGTGCTGCGCCCACCGTCGCACCCGACCAGCCACCCGGTGCGCACCGTGCCGGCAGTAGTGCCGACGAGCACGCCGTCGCCGGTGTCTTCGAGCGCGGTGACCTCCACCCCGCGACGCACCGGTACGCCGAGTCGCGCGACATGGTCGGCCAGCAGCGCCTCCAGCTCACGCTGCGGCACCATCCTCGCTCCGTCGACCGTGGCGTGCGCGGCGAGGTCGGGATCGGACCAGTCCACGAGGTCGGCATCGAGGATCATTCCCGCGAAATGCCCGGTGAACCGCGACTCGCGCGCTCGCTGGCCGCCACCGGGCGGTTGGTCGTCGACCCTGCGAGCGAACGACCCCACCCGCTTAAGCATCTCTCGCTGCACCTGTTCGGCGGCAGGCAGCAGGCCGCGGCGGTCGAGTGCCTCGGCCGTCGGCACGTTGATCGCCCCCGCCTTCATCGCCTCGTCCGGCTCGGACCGTCGCTCGAGTACCTGCACCGTCGCCCCGGAGAGCGCCAGCTCCGCGGCGAGCACGAGGCCCACCGGCCCGGCTCCGACCACGGTCACGTCCACGTCCTGGTTCACATTCATTGACACGAACAGTGTTCTATATACGAACGGCGTTCGTGTCAAGCTATGACGGTTGGGTGAACCCGAGAGAGCGACGCGCGGCGCGCCACCAGCCGCCGAACCCCGAGGTCGAAGCCGACCCCGGGCCGCGGCGCCGCAAGGCCCCGATCACCGTGGAGCAGGTCATCGACACCGCGCTGGGCGTCATCGCCACAGAGGGCCAGGAGGCACTGACCATGCGCCGGCCGGCCGCGCGCTCGACACCGGACCCGCCTCGCTCTACGCCCACGTGGTCAACAAGGCCGACCTCGACGAGCTGCTCATCGGGCGGCTGTGCGCCGAGCTCGTACTACCCGAGCCCGAGCCCCGAGCCCGACCCCGCGGCCCGGCGGGAGCAGATCCGCGGCGTTTGCACCCCAAACGGTGGCAGCAACGAGCGGGAAGTAGGGAAATTTTCCTAACCGGAACCGGACGGCGCCCCCGGAGCCGGGAGGCGGTGCACACTCTGTGATGCGGGACACATCACGCATCCGGGAGGCACTGCACATGGAAAGCGTCTTGCTCGCGGTCGGAACGAAGAAGGGCCTGTTCGTCGGACGACGCCGCCGCTCGCGCCCCGACGCGGACTGGGAGTTCACCGGACCGCACTTCCCCATGCAAGCGGTCTACTCCGTCTGCATCGACACCCGAGGCTCCCGCCCCCGCCTCCTGGCGGGGGCGGACAGCTCGCACTGGGGCCCGTCGGTGTTCCGCTCCGACGACCTGGGAGCGCACTGGCACGAACCCAGCCGCCCGGCGGTGAAGTTCCCGGAGTACACCAACACCTCACTGGTCCGGGTATGGCAGCTCCACCCGGCCGGACCCGCCGCGCCCGCTGTGGTGTACGCGGGCACCGAGCCCGGCGCACTGTTCCGCTCCGACGACGGCGGCGAGACCTTCGACCTGGTCCGCAGCCTGTGGGACCACCCACAACGCGAGCACTGGGGTGCCGGCTACGGCGGTCAGGCCGTACACACCGTCGTCACCGATCCCCGCAGTGCCGACACGCTGATGGTCGCGGTGTCCTCGGGTGGCGCGTACCGGTCGTCGGACGGCGGAGCGAGTTGGGAGCCGTGCAACACCGGGGTGAAGGCCGAGTTCCTGCCGGACCACTATCCGGAGTTCGGCCAGTGCGTGCACAAGATCGCGCAGGACCCGACCGACCCGGACCGGCTCTTCCTGCAGAACCACGGCGGGGTCTACCGCACCGATGACGGCGGAGCGCAGTGGTCCGAGATCGGCAAGGGCCTGCCCGCCGACTTCGGTTTCCCGATCGCCACGCACCCCCGCCGTGGCGGAGTCGCCTATGTCTTCCCGGTCAACGACGGCTCCGACCGTTACGCACCCGAGTACCACTGCCGGGTGTACCGCACGGATGACGCCGGGGCGAACTGGACGGCCCTGGGGGGCGGACTGCCCACCGAGCACCATTACGGGATCGTGCTCCGCGACGCCCTGCGTACCGATGACAACGACCCGGCCGGGGTCTACTTCGGCACTCGCAACGGCGAGGTGTACGCGAGCGCCGACGAGGGCGACAGCTGGCGGCTGGTCGCCTGGCACCTGCCGGACGTGCTGTGCGTGCGGGCGGCGGTGGTCGCCTGAGACCGATTGAGGGCGTCACGCTTTGAGCCAGTAGAGTGACTGCCCGTGGCTGCACGACCTTTGAACGAGATCGTAGAAGCGGGCTGGGCGAAGGCTCTTGAGCCGGTCGCGGGACGGATCGCCGGGATGGGCGACTTCCTGCGTACCGAGATCGCCGCGGGGCGCACCTACCTGCCGGCGGGACCGAACGTGCTGCGCGCCTTCCAGCAGCCGTTCGACGACGTCAGAGTGCTGATCGTCGGGCAGGACCCGTACCCGACACCAGGACACGCGGTGGGCCTCAGCTTCTCGGTCGCTCCCGAGGTACGCCCGCTGCCGGGCAGCCTGCTGAACATCTACCGCGAGTACGGCACCGACCTCGGCTTCCCCCCGCCGTCAAACGGCGATCTGACGCCGTGGACGCACAACGGCGTGCTGCTGCTCAACAGGGCACTGACGACCGCGCCGCGCAAACCGGCCGCGCATCGCGGCAAGGGCTGGGAAGAGGTGACCGAACAGGCCATCCGGGCGCTGGCCGCCCGTGGCAAGCCGCTGGTGTCGATCCTGTGGGGGCGCGACGCGCGCAACCTCCGCCCGCTGCTGGGCAGTCTGCCCGCGATCGAGTCGTCGCACCCCTCCCCCATGTCGGCCGACCGCGGCTTCTTCGGCTCGCGGCCGTTCAGCCGCGCCAACGAGATGTTGGCGCGGCAGGGCGCGGAACCGGTCAATTGGCAACTGCCCTGACGGGGTGTCCGCGATAGTCTGCCCGCCGTGACCACGCATTCGAATATCCCTGCGGGCTGGTACGCGGACCCCCACGGCGCCCCGAATCTGCTGCGCTGGTGGGACGGCTCGCAGTGGACGGACCACACCCACGCCGACACCCGATCCGCCCAGCCGCAGGCACAACAGCAGGCCCAGCCGCAGGCGCAGCAACCTCAGCCGCAAGCCCAGCAGCCGCAGCAGGTACAGCAGCAGGCGCAGGCCCAGCCGCACATCCCGCAGCAACAGGGCTACCCCGCGCCCCAGCAGGGCAACCCCCAGCAACCCCAGCAGGGCATCCCCCCGCAGGGTTTCGCGCCGCAGGCGGCGAGCGCACCGCAGGCATCTCCCAACGGGTTCCACGACCCGTCCAGGATTCAGCGGCAGGTTCAGCACCAAGCGGGCGTGGGCCCGACCGCCGGTGGCGGCGGCACGGTGTTCACCGAGCCGATCCTGGTGGTCAACCAGAAGGCGAAGCTCATCGAGATGGTCGACGAGTACAGCGTCTACGACCAGGCGGGCCGTCAGATCGGCTCGGTCGCCGAGATCGGCCAGAGTGCCGCCAAGAAGGCCGTACGCGCGCTGACCAGGTACGGCCAGTTCATGACGCACCGGTTGGAGGTGCGCGACGCACACGGCCAGCCGCTGCTTTATCTGACCCGGCCCGCGAAGTTCATCAAGTCGAAGATGATCGTGCAGCGGCCGGACGGCGCGCAGATCGGCGAGATCGTCCAGCAGAACGCCATCGGAAAGATCAACTTCGCGTTCATGGTGGGTGACCAGCAGATCGGCGCCATCAAGGCCGAGAACTTCCGGGCCTGGAACTTCGCGATCGTCGACCACACGGGTGCCGAGGTCGCCCGGATCACCAAGACCTGGCAGGGGCTGACCAAGGCCATGTTCACCAGTGCCGACAACTACGTCCTGCAGATCCACCAGCCGTTGGCCGACCCGCTGCTGAGCATGGTGGTCGGCTCCGCGCTCACCGTGGACACCGCGCTGAAGCAGGGCACCAACTGACCGCCCGGCAGCGGCCGTCGGCCGCGCAGCGGTGGGTGCTGGGCGTCGACTCCGGCGGCTCCGGGGTACGCCTGGCGCTGGCGCGACTGGACGACGACGGCCAGCCCCGCCCCCCGGAGTTCACCCATGCGACGAACGAACCGGTCCGCACCGGCCCCGCGGGCATCGACGCCGCCCATCTGCTGGCTCAACTCGTCCCCGCGGTAAGGGACTTCGCGGAGCACGGCGACGTGGTCGCCGCCTGCGTGGGGGCCACCGGGATGGCGTCGCTCGGCGGTGATCTGCGCGACCGGCTGCCCGGTGCGCTACGCGCCGAGTTCGGGGTGCATCGGCTGGCGCTCGCGGCCGACGCGGTGACGGCGTACGCGGGAGCGCTCGGCATGCGCGCGGGCTCCGTGGTCGCCGCGGGCACCGGGCTGATCGCCCTCGGCACCGGGCTGGACCGCTCCGGTTGGCGGCGCGCGGACGGTTGGGGGCAGTTGCTCGGCGACTGCGGCGGCGGCGCGTGGATCGGTCGCGCGGGCCTGGAAGCGGCGCTGCGCGCGTACGACGGGCGGGCCGGAGGCTCGGCCGCGCTGCTGGCCCGGCTGGAAGCGGTGTTCGGCCCCGCGCCGACGCTGCCGGGTCTGCTGTATCCGCGCAGCGATCGGCCCGCGTTGCTGGCGTCGTTCGCGCCGGAGGTGGCCCGGTGCGCGCAGAACGATCCGGTGGCGGCGGGCATCCTGCGGACGGCCGCCCGTCACATTCTGGAGTCAGCCGCCGCCGTACGGCCCGGGCCTGAGTCTGCTGAAGTGGCCCTGACCGGCGGCTTGTTCAACATCGGTGAGCCGCTGCTCGGGCCCTTGCGGGAGCAGTCGCCCCAACTCCTGCCGGAGGCCCGGCTGTTGATGGCGGAGTGCGACCCGCTGCACGGCGCACTGCGGATCGCCGCGGCGCTGTCGTACGGCGATCTGCCGCTGCCTGCCGACGGGGCGCTGCTCACCACGAACGAAGCCCACCGCAGCCCCGAGCGCGCCGCCAACCGATGTGAACCACGTCAAACCGGTCCGACAGGTAGCGGCATTTCCCCTGATCCACCAGGTAAAGCCCGCTAAACAGACATACCGTGACGGGAGGGTCGATGATGTCACCCGACCGCGCGGTGCCCACCAGTGAACCGTTAGCATGCGACGCCATGAGCTCAGCCACTGGCCCCGCACCCGGTCTGCCCGTACGAATGCCGCGTCCACGTCAGCCCGGTCGGCACCGCAGGCCGGAGACCCTGGCCGCCCCACAAGACGCTCCGCCTTTGGTCCTCGCCGTTCCCGGCACGCCATCGGCCGCGGTCCGCGCCCTCGTCGACGAGGTCGTCAGCATTGCCCGCTGGGAGCTGTCGGGGCTCAACGCCCTGGTCGGCTACATAGACAGCGACGGGCAGGACGCCGAGTGCCCGGCGCTGACGGACGTGCTGACCGGGTTGCGCACCGATGAGTCCGCGCAGGACCAGAGCGCCGCCGTCGTTGTGCCGCTGCTGGCCGGTCCCGACGAGTCCGTGCTGGGACGCATACGCCAGGCCGTCGTGGACAGCGGTGTCCGCGTCGAGCTGACCGATGCGCTCGGACCGCATCCGCTGCTCGCTGAGGCCCTGCACGTACGGCTGTCGGAGGCGGGCCTCGCGCGCGCCGACCGGGCCCGGCTGTTCACCGTCGCGACGGCGGCCGACGGCATCATCCTGGCCACCGTGGGCGGCGAGGAGGCGGTGCAGGCCGCGGGCGTCACCGGGCTGCTGCTCGCCGCCCGGCTGGCCGTCCCGGTAATGGCGGCGGGCCTTGACATGGACGGCGCGATCGCCCAGACCGCCGAGCAGCTGCGGTCCTCCGGCTCCGCCCGGCTCGCCATCGCTCCCTGCCTGATCGGTCCCGAGCTGCCTTCCGGGCTGCTGGAGAAGGCGACATCGGCCGCGGAGTGCTCTACCGCTGAGGCGCTCGGCCCGTACCCGACCGTCGGCAAGCTCGTACTGTCCAAGTACACGACGGCGATCGGCATCGCCCCGCAGCAGCCGCAGGGTGCGCCCCTGCGCTAGGCCCGACCGGCGGATCTCGGCCGGGCCACGGCTCGCCCGACAATCCGGCCCGCGCCATGGGGCTGCTCGCCATCCAGGCGGAACCTTCCGCACCGCCACACCGGCGAGCAGCCCCGCCCACCCTCCCGCGGCAACAGTCCGGCCACGGCGGCAGGCAACCGCCGCAGGGCACACCGCTCGCTCGCCGCCGAGGGACGACTCCCCGCGAGCCGCCGCGCAGCCGCCAGCGGGCTCAGGTGAAGACGATGCAGGAAGCGGCGGGGGCCGCGATCGCACCGGTGCGGTGTGGCCGGCCGGTGGCCTGGTCCACGTCGAACCAAGTGACGTCCCCCGAGCGCTCGTTGGCCGCGTAGAGGCGCCGCCCGGTGGGGTCGAGGGCGAGGTGGCGCGGCCAGTGCCCGCCGCACGCGTGCGTGCCGGTCAGTTCCAGGCGGTCGCCGTCCGCGTCGAGCGACAGTACGGCGATGCTGTCGTGGCCCCGGTTGGCGACCCAGACAAACCGTGCGTCCGGTGAGACGACCACCTCCGACGGGTAGTTGGGCTGGTCCGCAGCCGACGTGGGCAGCGTGGCCGTCGAACCGAGCTGCGTCAGTACGCCCGTTGCCGCGTCCCAGGCGAGGACCGTCACCGACGACTCCAACTCGTTGACGACATAGGCCCGGTGGCCGCGCGGATGGAAGGCGAGATGGCGGGGTCCGGTGCCAGGGCGCAGTACGGTCTCGCGGTGTGGGCGCAGTCGGCCGGTGTCCGGTTCAAGAAAGCAGACCCGCACCGAGTCGGTTCCGAGGTCGACGGAGAGCAGCCAGCGTTCGCTGGGGTCGAGCAGCACCGCGTGAGCGTGCGGTCCCTGCTGACGCTCCGGGTTCGGCCCGCTGCCGGTGTGCTGGAGTACGTGGCATGGCGCGCCGAGCGCGCCGTGCGCGTCGACGGGGAGCACGCTGACGTTGCCGGACGCGTAGTTGGCGGTGAGGAGATGGCCGTCCGCCAGGCACAGGTGTGTCGGGGCGCCGCCGCGCACCGGCACGGTCGTGCCCAGCGGTGCGGGCGCCGCCGGATCCCGTAGTGAGAAGGCGGCGGCGCCGCCGTCCTCGGGGTGCTCGCTGACCGTGTAGAGGACCGTGGCGTCCGGCGACAGCGCGAGGAACGACGGATCCGGCACGGCGGCCGTGCGGCTGAGCTCGGTGAGCGCTCCGGTCTGCGGGTGCACGGCGGCGGAGATGATGCCGTGTCCGCCCGCCGAGGTGAACGACCCGATGTAGGCCCGCTGCCCGCTGCTTCCGGCTGTCACTGCCGCTCCTGTCCGCCGCCTGCTGCCTGTCGCGGCGACGCTAGCGGGTCAGTGCCCGCGTGGCGGATCTTGGGTGGGGTTGCGCGGGGTTCGTACCGCCGGTCCGCGGCACCCGGACCCGGTCAAGATCCGCCGGACAGGCGCCCCGCTATGCCGCCACCGGCTCGCGCGGCGCGCTGCGTAGCGGGGCATCGAGGTCGGCGAGTGCCCGCTCAAGGCCGTGCAGATGCGCCAGGGCGCGCTCCGCCGCCGACTCCTCGTTCAACGCGGCGGCCGGTACCTCAGGTTGCCCCGCGCCGGGCGAGGCCGGGCGGGCCACCAGCCGGTGTACCGCCGCCTCGACGCGTGCGCACGCGTCGAGCAGCCGCTGGTCGTGCGAGGCGTGCGGGTGGGCCACCACTTCGGCCAATCCGCGCACCTGCCGGGCGCAGTCGTCGAGCAGCGCCAGCACCTGCCGGGCGCGTGCCTTGCGGGCGCGCAGCGGGCTGAGCGGATGGACCAGCGGGGCCAGCGAGACGCGTACCCGCCCGAGCAGCACGTCGAGTTCCGCGATGTGCTGGTCAAGCGACTGCTCCACGCCGCCGATGTGCCGCGCGGCCGCGCCGGTGGCGTCCCGTACCGCCTGCAGGGCTCGCTGGATCCAGGCGTCGGTGGTCGCATGCGTGGTGACCGGCAGCACCAGGAGCACGGCCAGCAGCACACCGACCGCCCCGATCGCGGTCTCCTCAAGCCGGAGCACCAGCAGTCCGGGGTTCAGTACGCCCAGCAGCCCGTAGAGCAGTCCGGCCAGGACCGTGACGAAGAACATCATCCAGCTGTACGAGACCGGCGCCGAGTAGAAGATGCCGAAGACGCACGCGCCGACGAGCACTGCGGTGGGCGCTGGGGCGCCGTTGATCGGCAGGGCGATCGCGAGTCCGGCCACGATGCCGATGACGGTGCCCAGCACCCGTCGGAATCCGCGCACCAGCGTCTCGCCGCGCGACGCGGTGTTGACGAAGATCCACCAGGCGGCGCCGACCGCCCAGTACCAGCGGTCCGGCGACAGGAACTCGCCCGCGACGACCGCGAAGGCGGCCGCCGCCAGCGCCTGGAACGCCTGGCGGGTGGTGGGCCTGCGCAGGCCGCCGGGCTGCTCCGGCTGCGCGACGGTGGGCGGCACCGGCGCGCGGCGCTCGTAGCACCACAGCCCGAAGCGCACGAGTGCGGCGCAACCGAGCCCGATGGACAGCGCCGCGAACAGCTCGGGCAGCAGCTCCGGCCTGGCGCGCAGGAACTGGGCGGCGAAGTACATCATGAACGCGAAGACGCCCAGCGCATGCCCCCGCGCCCCCCACCGGCGCGCGTACACCCCGGCGAAGACCACGGCGAGGAAGGCCGCGTCCCGTGCGCCCTGGTACGGATGCAGCCAGGCGGCGAGGGCCAGTACGGGGTATCCGGCCACCGGTAGCAGGGCAGTGGTCACCACCTGCTGCGGTACGCGGAGGTCGGCGACGGTGAACAGGGCCAGCATCGCGGCCAGTCCGCCCGCGACGACCGCGGGCAGCGGCAGTCCGGTGGACACGATGGCCGCAACGGCGAGCCCGACCCCCGCGACCGCGCGGGCGGCGAAGCGCAGCCGCATCAGGCCCGGGTCGGGTGCGACGAACATCCTCTTCACCGGTGGCTTCCCCCAAGGTCTCAGCGCCCAGCCGCAAACGCGCAGCGGTGTACGCGCGCCGGTGCGCGCACATCACGGCATGGTCAAAAAAGGCATTCAGCTAAGCGGTGCGGGGGAAGACAGGGGCCTCGTCGCCCGGCTGCCGCTGCCCAGCGCAACGCCATCGATGCAGCCAGCAAAGCATCCCCGGGCCCGACGGCTCAAGTGATCCGTTTCGGACTGTGCCATTGGTACAGCCGAAGCGCTGCTTCGTGGGCCGCGAGCAGGCCGCTGGCCCATGCTGATGGACGCCGTGGACGCCCGGATGCCTCGGAGCGCCTCTTGTGGGGCAGCAGAGCGGACCGCATGCCCAGACCGAGCCAGTAGAGGCTGGTTCGTGCGGTGTCCGCGGTGCTGGAGAGCGACAACCGCGCCGCCCACTCCGAGCGGCGCGCTCCAAGGGGCGGTGGCGAGCGCTACACCGGCTGGGTGACCCAACCGCTTCAGGCGTCAGCCAGCCCGACGCCCTCACACCACCGTCCGACCAACGGAACGCTCAGCCAGCCCACCAGGAAGGGTGCTTCGACTGTGCCGTTGGTACAGTCGAAGCGCTGTTTCGACGACCGTAAGGAGGCCGCCGGTCCGTGCCCGTGGACGCGTTGGACGCCCGGATCCTGCGGTTGCTGCTGGAGCAGCCGCGCACCAGCGTGCGGGAGTACGCCCGGATCCTCGGTATCGCCCGCGGGACGCTGCAGGCCCGGCTCGACCGGCTGGAGCGGGACGGAGTGATCACCGGATACGGTCCCCGGCTCTCTCTGGCGGCGCTCGGGCACCCGGTGCTGGCGTTCGTCCACATCGAGGTCACCCAGGGGCACCTTGACGACGTCGGGACACGGCTGGCGGACATCCCCGAGATCATCGAGGTCTTCTCCATCACCGGTGGCGGCGATCTGCTGACCCGGGTCGCGGCCCGCGACAACGCACATCTGGAGGATGTGATCCAGCAGGTCATCCGGCTGCCTGGAGTGGTCCGCACCCGCACCGAGATGGTGCTGCGCGAGCGCGTGCCGCAGCGGATGCTGCCGTTGGTGGAGTCGGTGGGACGGAGCGCACCGGGCTCCCCCGTGTAGCGGGCCCCTCGACGATCGAAGAGCCAGCAAGGCGTACGGCGGACCGCCACGTCACCGTGTCACCACCGCCGTCACACCGTGCACGGTTCGCAGGTGCCGCCGGGCCAGGACCCGGTGGTCAGCCGCACGACTGTGGTCCAACTGCCTTCTGGCCGTGGCTTCGGCGGCACGCAGTCGCGCGCACTCCGCACACTCGGGCTGAAAGGGCAAGGTGGTGCTCACCGGCACCACGTCCGTCGGGCGTTGATCTCCGCCACCTTCGCCCGTAGTTCGTCCAGCGGGCTGGCGGGACGCACCGCGTCCCGCCGCACGTTCCATGGTGTGCCGCCCCCTGCCGGGCGCAGGCTGACCGTCCCCCGGTTGGAGCCCAGCACCACACCCACGCGGTCCGCGTTCGTGTCCAGCACCACCGCGCCCGCCTGCGGCCAATCTTCGGTCGCCATCCGTTCGTTGCCTTCCGTGACGTTACGTGTTCCTAGCGTTGCGGCGTGGCGGTACGGTGGGGAGGGGGAGCCGCCGGACAAGGTCCGTGTCCAGTGAGGGAGTTGCACAGTGACACAGCCCAAATCGTTGGACGGTTCAGCGAACCCGCGCGCGTTCTTCGGCGCGGAACTGCGCCGTCTGCGGACGGCTGCCGAGCTGACCCAGGAGCGGCTGGGGGCGCTTGTCTATCTGTCCGGCGACACCATCGCCAAGGTGGAGAAGACGGTCCGGGCTCCTACAGAGGAGTTGGCCCAGCGCTTGGACGCTGCGCTTGGCACGGATGGGCATTTTCAGCGGTTGTTTGCTCTCGCGGAGGAGAGCAGTAGGCATCCGCAGTTCTTCGCGCTGTATGCGGAGTTGGAGCGGACAGCACGGAGGATCGAGGAGTTCGCCTCGTATCTCGTGCCTGGCCTGCTTCAAACCGAGGTGTACGCGCGCGAAGTCTTCCGCGCGTTTTGGCCGTACCTGCGGGACGAGGAGTTGGAGGAGAAGGTCAAGGCCCGCATCGATCGAGCGGGCCTACTCGACAGCGACATCGAGTACTGGGCTGTTCTCGACGAGATGATTCTCCGAGAACCGGGGCTACCGCCCGCTGTCATGCGTGAGCAGTTGGAGCGCATCGCCTCGCTGATGCGCGCCCGTCGCATCGTTGTTCAGGTGCTATCGCGAACAGCGGGCATTCACGCGTTGCGCGAAGGAGCGCTTACGGTTCTGACCCTTGATGACAGTACACAGGTCGCATACACGGAGGGCCCACACTCGGGTCAACTCCTCGACAGCCAGGAGACCGTGCGATCCTGCCGACTGTCCTACGATCTGGTTCGGGCCGCTGCACTGCCGCCGACGGCGTCCCTAGAACTGATCGAGTCGGCCTTGGAGGAGTACGGCACATGAGCAATGACCGCCCCACATGGCGCAAAAGCAGCTACAGCGGTGGCTCCGGCGGCAACTGCATCGAGGTCTGTGCGGTGTGGCGCAAGTCGTCATACAGCGGCGGCTCCGGCGGCGAGTGCATCGAAGTGGCCGACGGCGTCCGCAACCTCGTCCCCGTCCGCGACAGCAAGGACCCTCACGGCCCCGCGCTGATATTCCGCGCCGACGCATGGTCGGCGTTCGTGGCAGGGATCAAAGCCGGAGACTTCCCGGCCTTGGCCTAGCGCTGCCGTAGATCGCCACCACCCGGTAGTGGCTGTGGTCACCAGATTCGACAGCAGGTGTTCAGTGCATCGGGAGGCACCCGATCTGCGCCGTGGCGCGTGCTGCTTCCACGAGCCGCTTCCTCCGTTTGCGAGACCGGGACGGCGCAGCGCGCCGGAGTGTCGGCTGCGTCGTCGCGTTCGGACTCTTCCTCGGGACGTTCCTGCTCACCGGGGCCGCCGTCGTTCTTGCGCCGGAGCTGACCCCGACGGTGGCGGTGCCCGCTACCGTCGCCGAGTGCCACTACGGGCCAGGGCGCGCTAACACGCTTGAGTGCAGCGGCGGTTGGACTGCCGACGGCACCGCCGTGTCCGGTCAGACGCTGCCCGTCACAGGCACGCCCGGCGCTACGGCGCGCGTCATGGTCCGTCGGCAGATCAATGACGCGCTCGCGGGGATCGAGCACCAGGGATGCCTTCCCCCAAGCCCGGATCTTTGATCGCGCAGGCGTCCTGGACAGGGCCGCTGAGCACTGGCGGGAAATGAACAGTAGGCCGGATTGTCCCCCTACGCGCATAATCCGGCCCAGTGCGATCTACGTCGCATTTTTCGGTGAACCCTTCCTCCCTCCCATGGCGATTTGTTACACACGACAGATTGGTACGCACACGCGATTCGGGAATTTCACCATGCGAGACGGCGACCCCACCGAAGATCTGCATCTGCTGGAAATAGACCTCACCCGCGACGAGGCACGTCGGCGGGCCGAGGTCATTGCCGCGCTGGGCGATGGGTGGGACCCGATCGCGGTGATGGAGGGCGAGGAGGAGGCCTACCGCCGCCTCTACTCCGGCCTGGACGAAGAGCAGACGGCGATCTACCGCCAGCTGGTGGCGGCCGGTGTGCTGCCTCCTCGGGAGGGGGACGACCATGCTGCCCATTGACCCCAGTGCCGACATAGGCCGCCGGGCCTGGGTGCCGTGCCCGCGCTGCGAGGACCACCGGGGCTGCGAGCCCTGCGCGGCCGGACGCAACTGCGCGGACCACTGGCGCTACCTGCTGTCGAACCAGGGGCGCCTGCTGCACCTGCAGTGCCCGAACTGCACGCACCTGTGGTCCTGGGACTCCGGCTTCGGCGCCCAGCCCCCGACGCTCCAGCCCTGACCCGGTCGGGCCGGACAGCTCACGGCGGGCTCAGCGTCACCGCGAGCACCGCGATGTCGTCCTGGCGCTTCCCGTCGACATGCCTGGCCACGTCCCGTAGCAGGGTGTCCACCAGCTCGTCCGGGGACTCGAACCGCAGGCCCGTGAGGCGTGCGACGGGATCGTAGAAGACCCCGGCGCGGTCGCGGGCCTCGGTGACGCCGTCGGTGATGAACAACAGGGTGTTGCCGGGCTCCAACTTGACCGCCTCCGCCGGGGAACGCTCGCCGGACAGACCGCCCATGCAGAGGGGCAGGTCGGGCTCGGCCGGTTCGAGTGCCCGCACGGTGCCGTCCTGGAGCAGCAGGGGTGCGGGATGACCGCGGTTGGTGATCCGCACCAGCCCGTCGGCCGGGTGGATCTCCGCGACGACGGCCGTGATGAAGCTCTCCAGCGGCAGATCCCCGGCGCACCGCTGGGCCTGCCGTACCGCCGAGTCCTCCAGGTGCGCCACCAGTTCCTCCAGCACCGGCTCCGTGTCGGCCAGCTCGCGGAACGCCCCGACGGCCACCGCCACCGCGCTGACCGCGTCCATGCCCTTTCCGCGCACGTCGGCAATGGCCAGTCGGATCCCGTAGGGGGTCTCCTGTACCGCGTAGATGTCGCCACCGATCTGCGCCTTCGCGTTGGCCGCCTCGTAGCGCGCCGCCAGCCGTAGCGGCCCCAGCCGAGTGGGCGGGTGCGGCAGCACGGCGCGTTGCGCGGCCGCCGCCACGTCGCTCATCGTCACCAGCAGCCGCCCCTGGCTGCGCAGCACATAGTTGAGGTACACCGCGACGACCGCGATGATCGCCACATTGGCGACGTCGATCGGATGGTTGGCCAGCGGGTGGCCGACGGGCGTGACCCCCAGGATCAGGTCGACCGCGACCGCGACGCAGCCCACGAGCACCGTGCCGCCCTGGGACAGCACCGCGGCGGCGACCGCGGGGGCCGCCGCGAGCAGCGGCGACGATGAGTACTGGGGCGGCGTGGACACGTCGACGATCACGCCGACGACGATCAGCATGGCTGGGAGCCACCGGATGTACCACGGCGGGCGGACACCACGAGGCGCCGCCGTGGCGTCCGCCGCACTCTTCTTCCCGCGGGTGGCCCACATCGCTTCCAGCGTGCCGGACCATCACACAGAGCGCAGGCCGAGGCACCACATTCACCACTGAGAGTGAGGGGTGGCGACCTGATGCGATGCCCAGCGGACGTCCTCTTGACGCGGACGCGTCCGGCTGGTGCGGTTCCCGGGTGGACACTTCAGCGACGCCCGCGCCCTTCGTACTCGATCCCGCGCGGCGCGATCTGCACGCCGAGAACGCCCGGTTACGTGCCCTCGGGCCGCTCGTCCCCGTCGAGCTGGTCGGCGGGGTCAGGGCGTGGGCCGTCACCCGCTACGAGACGCTTCAGACGGTCCTCACCGATGCTCGGATCTCGAAGAACATCCGGCACTGGCGCGCCTGGACCGACGGCACCGTCCCTGCCGACTGGCCGCTGACCAGTATCGTCGCCGTGGACGCCATGACCACCGCGGACGGCGCCGACCACCGGCGGCTGCGCGCTCTGGTCTCCCAGGCGTTCACCCCGCGCCGTGTCGAGGCGCTGCGGCCGAGGGTCATCGAGCTCACGGCGCAGTCGCTGGACCGGCTGGCCGAACTCCCGTCAGGGCCGGTCGACTTGCGGCAGGAATTCGCGTACCCGCTGCCGTTGAACGTGATCTGCGAGCTCATCGGCCTGCCGCAGCAGCGGCGGGACGAGTTGCACATGCTCACCAACGTGCTGCTGCGCGTGGTGGACACCCCGAGCAAGGCGGCCGCCCGGATCGGGACGCTGCACGAACTGCTCGGCGAGCTCATCGCGTTGCGCCGCCGCGAGCCCGGCGACGACCTGACCAGCGCCCTGATCGCGGTCCGGGACGAGGACGGCACGCGGCTGAGCGAGTCCGAACTCTTCGGCACGGTACTGCTGATGTTCATCGCCGGGCACGAGACCTCGCTGAACCTCATCACCAACGCGGTCCGCGCGCTGCTCGGCCACCCCGACCAACTCTCCCCGGTGCGGGGCGGATCACGCCCGTGGAGCGCCGTGGTGGAGGAGACGTTGCGCTGGGACTCGCCGGTGGCGCACTTTCCGATGCGGTACGCCACCGAGGACCTGGAGATCGACGGCGTACGGCTGCACAAGGGCGATGCGATCCTCGCCTCGTACACGGCGACTGGGCGCGATCCGGCGCACTACGGCGAGCGGGCGGACCGCTTCGACGTGGCGGCGCCGACGCCGCGCCATCTGGCGTTCGGACACGGCGCGCACTACTGCCTGGGCGCCCAACTCGCCCGGCTGGAGGCGGAGGTGGCGCTGCCCGCCCTGTTCGACCGGTTCCCCGAACTGGGGCCCGCCGTACCGCTGGACGAACTGGAGCCGCTGACCACGGTGGTCAGCAACAGTACGAGCACGCTGCCCGTTCTGCTCGGTGCTCAGCGGTCCAGCGGGCGGCGGGCGGTCTCCGGCAGCACCAGGTAGACGCACGCCGAGACCAGGCACAGCGCGGACACGTACCACGGGAACCACCCCGGGTGCCCGGCCTGCTTGAACCATGTGCCGACGTACGGCGCCGTGCCGCCGAACAGTGCGACGGTCAGCGAGTACGGGAAGCCGATCCCGGCCGCCCGGACCCTGGCGGGGAAGACCTCGGCGTTCACCGCCGCCGCGACCGCCGTGTAGCCGGTCAGCAGCACCATGCCCGCGCACTGCACCAGCAGCAGCGAGACGAACGCGGAGGTGATGCGGTGCAGAAGCGGTACGGCGAGCACCGCGAAGCCGACCGCGAAGCCGAGCAGCAGGGGCTTGCGGCCGATCCGGTCGGACAGCGCGCCAGCGAGCGGCTGGAGCACGGCGAAGAACGCCAGCGAGATCGTCCCGACGGTCAGCGCGTCGCCCTTGTCGAAACCCGCGTTCACCGTCGCGTAGGTCGGCAGGTACGTGGTCCAGGTGTAGTAGGCGATGGTGCCGCCCGCGGTGATGCCGCAGATCAGCAGTGAGGCGCGGGGGTGGCGGCGCAGCGCCTCGAACAGCCCGGGGCGCGGGGCGGTTCGCTGCTCCTCGCTACGGGTCTCCACCGCACCGCGCCGGATCCAGAAGCCCACCAGGCTGATCACGGCGCCGAACAGGAACGGCACCCGCCAGCCCCAGCCGGACATCTGGCCGTCGCTGAGCAGGTGGGCGAGGAGCGCGGAGATCCCGGAGGCGACCAACTGGCCGATGGTGGTGGACACGTACTGGAAGCTGGAGAACAGCCCGCGCCTGCCCGGCCCGGCCGACTCCACGAGGAACGTGGTGGACGCCGCGAACTCCCCGCCCACCGACAGCCCTTGCACCAGCCGTGCGATCACCAGGACGACGGGTGCCAGCAGGCCGGTGGCCGCGTACGTCGGCGTCAGCGCGACCAGCAGGCTGCCGCCGCCCATCAGCAGGATGGTGACGGTGAGCGCGGCGCGTCGGCCGCGCCGGTCGGCGACGGCGCCCATCAGCAGCCCGCCGACCGGCCGCATGAAGAAGCCGACGGCGAAGACCGCGAAGGTGGACAGCAGCGGCACCAGGGAGTTGCCCGCGCCCTTGGGGAACACCTGGCCCGCGAAGTAGACGGCGAGGAAGGAGTAGGCATACCAGTCGTACCACTCGACCGCGTTGCCGATGGAGGCGGCGACGAGTTGCCGTACGGACGCGCGTGACGGCAGCGGTGTGTGGGCAGCCGCTATCGGGCCGGTGTCGGTCATGTCGTACGTGGTCCTTAGTGCGGGCTCGCCTGCCATGGCCTGGCAGAGTTGATCAACCGACTCTCCCCCTCGGGTATGCCCGTTACACCCGGCGACACATGGAATTCATGATCCGGCATTCATCGGATGTCTGCTTCACTCCGGTTGATCGTTCGGGCAGTATGGGCCTGCACGATCCACCAGCAGGCGAGCGCAGCGGAGGCGGCACGTGCGGGTAGCGCTGTTCATCACATGCGTTAACGACGCGTTGTACCCGGGAACGGGCCGAGCGGTGGTGACGCTGCTGGAGCGGCTGGGGGTCGAGGTCGGCTTCCCCGCCGCGCAGACGTGTTGCGGCCAGGTTCAGTACAACACCGGCTACCGCCATCAGACCGAGCCATTGGTCAGACGATTCGTCGACGCCTTCGCGGAGTACGACGCCGTGGTCACCCCGTCCGGCTCCTGCGCCGCCATGGTCCGGGACAACTATCCGCGGATCGGGCAGCGCGCGGCGTCCGAGGGCCGGGGCGGCGAACTGACCGAGCTGGCCGGGCGGATCGTCCCCAAGGTCCACGAGCTCTCCGAGTTCCTCCTCGACGTACTGCACGTCGAGGACGTGGGCGCGTACTTCCCGCACACGGTGGCCTACCACCCGACCTGCCACTCGCTGCGCATGCTGAAGGTCGGCGACCGGCCGACCCGGCTGCTGCGCGCCGTCAAGGGACTCGAACTCGTCAACCTACCGGGGGCCGACGAGTGCTGCGGCTTCGGCGGCACGTTCTCCGTCAAGAACCCGGACGTGTCGGCGGCCATGGGCGCCGACAAGGTACGCAACGCCGTGGACAGCGGTGCGCAGGTGCTGTGCGCCGCCGACAACTCCTGTCTGATGCACATCGGCGGCACGCTGTCGCGGCGCGGTGGCGGACCGCGGGTGCTGCACCTCGCGGAGATCCTGGCCAGCACCGAAGGGAACGTCTCATGAGCGGCGCCGAACCGTTTCCGGAAGCGGCCAGGGTCTCCGTGCGGAACGCACAGCTGCGGAGCAATCTGCGGCACGCCACCCACACCATCCGGGCCAAGCGCGCCAAGGCGGTCGCCGAACTCGCGGACTGGGGGCGGCTGCGCGCCGCGGGCGCCGCCATCAAGGACCGCACCCTGCGCCATCTCGACCACTACCTGGAGCAGTTGGAGTCCGCGGTCACCGCGGCGGGCGGCCAGGTGCACTGGGCGGTGGACGCCGACGAGGCCAACCGCATCGTCACCCGGTTGGTGAAGGCCACCGGCGAAACCGAGGTGGTCAAGGTCAAGTCCATGGCCACCCAGGAGATCGGCCTCAACGAGGCACTGGCGGCAGCCGGTATCCGCGCCTACGAGACCGACCTCGCGGAACTGATCGTGCAACTCGGCGATGACCGCCCGTCGCACATCCTCGTCCCGGCCATCCACCGCAACAGGACCGAGATCCGCGACATCTTCCGCCACGAGATGGGCCATTGGGGCCGCCCGGCACCCGAGGACCTGTCCGACTCCCCCGCCGAACTGGCCGAGGCGGCCCGGCTGCATCTACGGGAGAAGTTCCTGCGCGCCAAGGTGGCGGTCTCCGGCGCGAACTTCATGGTCGCCGAGACCGGCACGCTGGTCGTCGTCGAGTCCGAGGGCAACGGCCGTATGTGCCTGACCCTGCCCGAAACGCTGATCTCGGTCGTCGGCATCGAGAAGACCGTGCCCACCTGGCGGGACCTGGAGGTCTTCTTGCAACTCCTGCCGCGCTCCTCGACCGCCGAGCGGATGAATCCGTACACCTCCACCTGGACCGGCACCACGGACGGCGACGGTCCGCGCGAGTTCCATCTGGTGCTGCTGGACAACGGCCGCACCGACACGCTGGCCGACCAGGTGGGCCGCCAGGCACTGCGCTGCATCCGCTGCTCCGCGTGCCTGAACGTCTGCCCGGTGTACGAACGGGCCGGCGGCCATGCGTACGGCTCGGCCTACCCGGGGCCGATCGGCGCCATCCTCACCCCGCAACTGCGCGGCACGGCAAGCGCCCTGGACGCCTCGCTGCCGTACGCGTCCTCGCTGTGCGGGGCGTGCTACGAGGTGTGTCCGGTGGCCATCGACATCCCGGAGGTCCTGGTCCATCTACGGGAGCGCGTCGTCGAGGGCGGCTCCGCGACCCGGGACGGCGCCCGGGTCACCATCAAACCTGCCAAGGGCCATGCCGCAGAGCGCGCCGCGATGCGCGCCGCCCGCTGGGCGTTCGAGCATCCCCGGGCGCTGCGCGCGGGCGAACGGCTGGCGTCGCGCACCCGCGGGCTGCACCCCACCCGGCTGCCGGGCCCCGGTGCGGCGTGGACCGCCAGCCGCGATCTACCGAGGGTGCCGCCCGAACCGTTCCGGGACTGGTGGCAGCGCACCCACGGCGGCAGGGAGGCCAAGTGAGCAGCCGGGAGATCATCCTGGGCCGGATCCGGCGCGCGCTGACCGACGTACCGCGTACCGAGGTTCCGCGGGACGTGCCGGTCTACCGCGCCTATCTCCGGGTGCACGGCGACCGGACGCCGGAGCAGACCACCGAACTGCTCGCCGAGAACCTGGCCGACTACCGCGCGGTGGTACACCGCTGCACCGAGACCGAACTCCCGTCCCGCATCGCCTCGTTGCTGGCCGAGCGCGGGTCTCGCACGGTGGTGACGCCCGCGGGCGTCCCGGCGGAGTGGCTGGCCCGGTGCACTGAGGTGGAGCGAGTGCCGGAGGAGTCGACGGGGCGCCAACTCGACGCGGTGGACAGCGTGCTGACCGGCTGCGCGGTGGCGATCGCCGAAACCGGCACCGTCGTCCTCGACGCCTCAGCGGACCAGGGGCGGCGGCGCATCACCCTGGTCCCGGATCACCACATCTGCGTGGTCCGGGTGCCGGACCAGGTGGTCGACTCCGTACCGCAGGCGCTGGAACGCCTGGCCCCGGAGCGGCCGTTGACCTGGATCTCCGGCCCGTCGGCGACCAGCGACATCGAGCTCGACCGCGTCGAGGGGGTACACGGCCCGCGCAGCCTGGAGATCGTGCTGGTCAGCGACTGACGGGCGGGGTAGGGGGCGGTATGGGGGGCGACCCGGCAGATGGCGGCGGTCCGGCGAACGGCGGCAGCGCCGCGAACGCCGGATCGGTCCGTACGGTGGTGGCGAGCCGTCCGAGCAGCCGCCTGGCCCTGGACAGCGGATGCTGCGGGAAGCGGGCGTCGTAGCAGGGGTCGTCGGCGCGGTTGAAGGGCAGCGGGCCGCGCAGCTCCGGGGCGAAGGGGTGCGGCAGAAAGAGCTGTTCGGGGCCGAGTTCAAGCCCGACGGCCGCCTCGCGCATTCCGGTGGTGCCGAGTTCGACGGACTGGACCTTCACCACCACACTGCAGGTCGCGCGCGGGACCGTGAAGCTGGCGAGGAAGATCAGCCCGCTCGGCTGGTCTGGGTAGGGAGATCCACCCCGTGTATCGGTCCCATGGACCCTGATCCTGCCGCACCGTCCCGGGCGGCGGGCATGCCGGGTGGTCGGGGTCGGCGGCGCGACGGCGCCGAACGTCGCCGTGCCTCCAGCCAAGGCCCGCCAGGCAGGCTCTAGCACTCCACGACGGCGGCGCTCGTCGCCGTCGTCTCCAGGGACACCGCCAACACCCGGGTGCCCTTGGGGTGTTGCTCCTCGATCACTCGCTGCAGGGTCATCAGGACGCCGGTCGGTCGCCCGCATCCGGTGATGGGGGTTCGGTGTGAGCCGAAGCGTTCCCGGAAGCGGCGGTCGAAGGCCGCTGTCTCGGTGTGCAGTGCGACGAGGTCGATCCGGGACCACGGTGTACCGGCCTCGCGCAGGGCGCGGCCGATGAGCCGGTCGAGTTGCCGGTCGTCGATGCGCTGGTTCGCGGTGCTCTGGCCCGCGGAGCTCTGGTCCACGGTGATCTGGTAGTCGGCGGGCCGGTTGCCGGTGCTCCGGGTTTCGGTACTCCCGCCGGTGACGATGGAACGGACGCGGTGGTGCGGCCAGTCCTGCTCGGCGAGCAGAACAGCGGCGCAGCCGTCGGCCATTGGCGCCATCACCAGACCACGGCGGAGCGTGCCGTCGGCGATCAGATGACCGGCCACCCTGGCGAGCAGCGCCAGCGCGCCGGTGCCGCCGTCCGCGACCCGGTACGAACAGGCGCGGCCGACGCCCAGCGCGTCCAGGCCCTGCCGCGCGGCGAGCTGGGCCTGTGCGGTGCCGCCCGGCGCGGTACCGCAGACGAGGTAGTACGGCAGCACCAGATCCGCTGCCGCCAGTCTCGCCCGCGCCAGCGCGTCACCGGTCGCCGCACCGAGTTCGCTGGAAGTGCCCACCGAACGGATGCCTATCGCCGCCGCCTTCATGCCCTCGTCCCTCCCTGCCTTTCCGTGTGATGCGATCCGGTCCGGGTGTGGACCGCCGCGTACGGCAATGTATGCGGCATGGGCGGGCATCTCGGGCATGTCGCACCCGTATTGACTTGCCTCTGGCGTCCGGGGAGTTCTTCTTTACGAGGCGTTGATACGCAGGTGACAGTGCGGCTCAGGCTTCCGGTACCGGCTCGGGTGACGGCCCAACGTAGCGGGCGTCCGGGCGAATGATCTTGCCGTCCACCGCCTGCTCCGGGATGTTGGCACTCCAGCCACCGACCACACGGGCGCAGGCGAACGTCGGGGTGAACATCTCACGGGGCAGACCGCACAGTTCCATCACCACGCCCGCGTGGAACTCGACGTTGATGTGGAGTTCACGGCCTGGCTTGAGCTCGGCGAGTACCTCCTCGACACGTCGCTCGACCTTGATGGCGAAATCCACCCGCGGCCCGCCGAACCGCCGTGCGATCTCCTTGAGCATCCGCGAGCGCGGGTCTTCCGTGCGGTAGACGGCGTGCCCGAACCCCATGATGCGGTCGCCCGCCAGCACCCGTTCGCGGATCCATACGGCACTTGCGCTGCTCGCCGACGACGATCTGGCCGCCTCCACGGTCGTCGCCCGAGTCGCCGCCTCATCCCGCGCGAACCCGTACGCGGTGGTCTCGGCCGGGCTCGGCGCCCTCGACGGCCCGCTGCACGGCGCCGCCAGCGGGCTCGCGCACCGCATGCTGACCGAGGTGCTGCAGCGCGGCAGCGCGGCCGCCGTGGTCTCCGACCATCTGTGTACCGGGCGCGCCGTGCCCGGGCTGGGCCACCGGCTCTACCCGGGCGAGGATCCGCGGGCACGGGCGCTGTTCGAGCTGCTGGCGGACGTTCCGTCAGCCGAGCGGACGCTGGATGCCGCGCGGGCCGTGGTGCGGGCGGCGGCCCGCGATGTGCCGGTGCACGCCAACGTCGATCTGGCGCCGGCGGTGCTGTCGGTCTCCGCCGGGATGCCGAGCGAGGCGGGCGAGACGGTCTTCGCGGTGGCCAGGACGGCGGGCTGGATCGCGCACGCCCTGGAGGAGTACGCCGAACGTCCGCTGCGGATGCGCCCGCGCGGCCAGTACACCGGCCCTCGTCCGCCCCAGCCGCTGCCTTGACCGGGCGCGAGCCGGTGCCTTGACCGGGCGCGAGCCGGTGCCTTGACCGGGCGCGATCAGTTCGCGGCGTCGACCGCCGCGAACTCCGCGTCCCGTGCCAGCAGTTCGGCGTCCTCCGGTGCCAGCCGCGCGTCGCGGCGGACCAGTGCGGCATACCGGCCGTCCATCGCCAGCAGTTCTTCGTGGGTGCCGCGTTCCACTATCCGGCCGTGGTCCAGGACCACGATCTGGTCGGCGTCGCGGACGGTGGACAGCCGGTGCGCGATGGTGATGGTGGTCCGTCCGGCGGCCAGCGCGTCGATGGCGTCCTGCACGGCGTGTTCGGTACGGGTGTCGAGGGCGCTGGTCGCCTCGTCGAGGATGAGCACCGGCGGATCGCGCAGGATGGTGCGGGCTATGGCGAGGCGCTGCTTCTCACCGCCGGAGAAGCGGTAGCCGCGCTCGCCGACCACCGTGTCGTAGCCGTCCGGCAGTCCGGCGATGTGGTCGTGGATCTGCGCGGCCCGGGCGGCGGCGGCGAGTTCCTCGTCGGTCGCCTCGGGCTTGGCGAACCGCAGGTTCTCCGCGACCGAGGCATGGAAGAGGTAGGTCTCCTGGGAGACCACGCCGACCGCCCTGGAGAGGGTGTCGAAGGACAGGTCCCGCACATCGACGCCGTCGACGGTGACCCGGCCCGCGGTCACGTCGTACAGCCGCGGCACCAGGTAGCTCAGCGTGCTCTTGCCGGAGCCGGTGGCACCGACGACCGCGAGGCTGCCGCCCGCGGGAACCGTCAAGTCGATGCCGGACAGGGTGGGTTCGGCCGCGTCGGCCTCGTAGGTGAAGTCGACGTGCTCAAAGCGCACATCGCCGCGAACCGTGTCCAGCCGTACCGGATCGGGGCGTTCGTTGATCTCCACCGGCAGATCCAGGTACTCGAAGATCCGCTGGAACAGGGCTATCGAGGTCTGCACCTGCACACCGGTCTGCAACAGGCTCACCGTGGGCCGGAACAGGCCCTGTTGCAGCGAGACGAACGCCACCAGCGTGCCGATGGAGATGGTGGGCCCGCCGAAGTGCAGGGCGATTCCGGCCGCCCAGTAGATCAGGGCGGGCATGGCGGCCATGACGATGCTGATGGTCGACATCCGCCACCGCCCGGCCATGTCGGATCGCACCTCAAGGCTGACCAGTTGCTCCGACTCGTCCTCGAAGGATCGGGTGAGCGAGTCGGCGCGGCCCATGGTGCGGCCCAGCAGGATGCCGCTGACCGACAGCGACTCGGTCACGATGGCGGACATCGCGGCCATCTGCTTCTGCCGCTGCGTGGTGATCTTCTTGCGTTCGCGGCCCACCCGGCGGCTGATCGAGACGAAGACCGGCAGCAGCAGGACGGAGGCGACGGTCAGCCGCCAGTCGAGCGCCAGCATCGCCACGATGGAGGCGATGACGCTGGTGGTGTTGGAGACGATCGAGGTCGCCGTGTTGGTGACGGTGGCCTGCATTCCGCCGATGTCGTTGGCTATGCGGGACTGCACCTCGCCGGTGCGGGTGCGGGTAAAGAACGACAGCGACATGCGCTGCAACTGTGCGTAGACGGCGGCCCTCAGATCGTGCATGACGCGCTGGCCGACGGTGGTGGAGATCAGGGTCTGCAGCACACCGAAGACGCTGGTGACGACGGCGGTGGCGATCATGCCGAGGGCGAGCAGGCTGAGCAGCCCGGTGCGGCCGTGCGGGATGGCGGTGTCGAGAATCGCCCGCAGCAGGAACGGCGAAGCGATGGAGACCAGCGAAGAGGCCGCGACCAGCAGCAGGACGACGGTCAGCCGCCCGCGGTAGGGGCGGAACAGCCGGAGGATCCGCCGTACGTCGGCGGGCTGCTCCGGATCCCTCAGCGGCGGGGTCCAGTCGATTTCACGGGAGTGGGGGTTCATGTGCTCCTACGGAGGGCTCGGGGACATGTGGATGGTCCTGGGGCGCCGCCACATACTTCGCCGACGGCGTCGCCATATGCGAGCGTAGTTCATTGTTACCTATACTCACAATGAGTTTGATCCTGATAACCTTTGCCCATGACCACGGAAGCGGCGCCATGACCACCGAAACAGGGGAAGCCACCGGCAACCTCGCCGATCAGCTGCTCCGGCTGACCCGGCGGCTGCACCGCGTGCAGAAGCACCATCTGCAGCCGCTGGGCATCACGCCCGCCATGGCGCGGCTGCTGCGCACCGCCGCACACAGCACGGAGCCGCTGCGCATGGTGGACCTCGCCCAACGCCTCGACGTGGTGCCGCGCGCGGTGACCACACTGGTCGACGGGCTGGAGTCCTACGGAATGGTGCGCCGCGTCCCCGATCCGGCGAACCGGCGGGTGGTGCGGGTCGAGCTCACCGACGACGGCCGCGCCGCACTGGAGCAGCTGCGCGCCGCGCGGCGCGCGGCCGCCGAGGAACTCCTCGCCCCGCTCGATCCGGACCAGCGCCGGCAACTGGGCGAGCTGCTCGCCACGCTGGTGTCCGACCCGGAAGGGCGCTGCCAGCGCGCCTCCGGCGAATCCTGACTTCCGGCGCTGTCGTGGCTTTGTCGTGGCTGGCGACGGCCGGATGGCCGCCGGTCCACCTCATCGTGGTTGATCGCTGTCGCGGCGAATTTCCCCGTGGTTGATCGCCGTCTGGGCGGAATCTCACATCGCCGCGATGAGGTGGCGGACTTTCCCGTCGCCGCGATGGCTCGCGGCACGGACGGCGCGAAACCGGCAGCGCCGAGCAGTCGTGGCGAACTGCTCGGCGCTGATGGGCAGTACGCGGCGCCGCCGCGCACCCGGCGCGGGTATGAGCCCGCGCCCTGTCATCCTCCGAGGAGGCCCAGCGCCACCCCGCCGCTCACTCCGCCTATGCCCATGAACAGCGGCATCAGCACCTTGATCTCCACCCAGCTACCGGCCTTGAAGCGCATGAAGTGCGGTGTGCCCATCGGGTACCAGCGCTTGCGGCCGATGGGTATGGGCCACAGGATCGGGCAGCCGGAGACGGTCATCGCATCACCGAGGCAGTGCACCAGCGCGCCGAGGGCGACGGGCACTCCGATCCACAGGTAGTGCTGTTCGGGCTGGGTGAACAGCCATGTCTTGCCCATACCGGGGTCGTCGAGGACCCCGGCGAGCAGCCAGGCCCCTGTGGCACCGAGCAGCCAGACCAGGACGTGGTGGCCGCCCTTGACTTCCTTCCACAGCAACCCGTCGACGGCGAGCACCAGATGGACGAAGAGCACCGCGAGCACGCCCCAGCGGCCGCCGTAGGTGGCGATCGCCGACGCCCCCGCGCCGCACCCCACCGCCCACACCAAGGTGTGGGTCAGGGTGCGGTGGCCTCCGTTGCGGTGCGGGTCGCCCTTCGCACGGGTGGCGTTGTAGACGCCGAGGGACAGCTTCTCGACGATCTCGCACAGGCCGCGGGAGAGCGGTCCGAAGGCGCGGGATATCGTCGCGGGCTTGTGGTCGAGGTCCGGCGCGAGCGCGGCGCCCGCACAGATCAGGGCGCCGACGACCAGGGTCGGCCAGGGCATCGGGTGGTGCATCCCGGCGGCGACCGCGCCCACCCCCAGCCATGCCGCCGCTCCGGACAGTGAGTGCGCCGGTCCCATCATGGTTGCTGCCCCGCCCCCTTCAGCCCGCCCAGGGACGGGAGTTGATGCTTCTGCGACCGTACAGCCTATCGGTGAGTGATCTTCGTTCCGACGGCCGGTTCCCGGTTGGGCACCGAAGGCAGGCAAGATGGGTGGGTGACCCTTATCGACCAGCTCCCAGCGTCCCCTGATCCCGATGCCCTCTTCGAGGCGTTCTCGTCGTGGGCGCAGGAGCGGGGCATCGCCCTGTATCCGGCCCAGGAAGAGGCGCTGATCGAGGTGGTCTCCGGGGCGAACGTGATCCTTTCGACCCCGACCGGCTCCGGGAAGAGCCTGGTCGCGGCGGGTGCGCACTTCGCGGCGCTGGCCAATGACCAGGTGACCTTCTACACCGCGCCGATCAAGGCACTCGTCTCGGAGAAGTTTTTCGACCTGTGCAAGATCTTCGGGACCGAGAACGTCGGAATGCTCACCGGCGACGCGTCCGTGAACCCGGACGCGCCGGTCATCTGCTGCACCGCCGAGGTGCTGGCGTCCATCGCGTTGCGTGACGGCCGGGACGCCGATGTCGGCCAGGTGGTGATGGACGAGTTCCACTTCTACGCGGAGCCGGACCGCGGCTGGGCGTGGCAGATCCCGCTGCTTGAGCTCCCGCAGGCGCAGTTCCTGCTGATGTCGGCGACGCTCGGCGATGTGTCGCGCTTCGAGGAGGACCTGACCCGGCGCACCGGGCGGCCGACCGCCGTGGTCCGCTCGGCGACCCGGCCGGTGCCGCTGAGTTACGAGTACCGCACGACGCCTATGACCGAGACGCTCACCGAGCTGCTGGACACCCACCAAGCCCCGGTCTACATCGTGCACTTCACGCAGGCGGCGGCGGTGGAGCGGGCGCAGGCGCTGATGAGCATCAACATGTGCACCCGGGCGGAGAAGGACGCGATCGCCGAACTCATCGGCAACTTCCGCTTCACCACCAAGTTCGGCCGGAATCTGTCCCGGTTCGTGCGGCACGGGATCGGCGTTCACCACGCGGGCATGCTGCCGAAGTACCGGCGGCTGGTGGAGCGTCTCGCGCAGGCCGGGCTGCTCAAGGTCATCTGCGGAACGGACACGCTGGGCGTGGGTGTCAACGTGCCGATCCGCACGGTGCTGTTCACCGCGCTCACCAAGTACGACGGGTCGCGGGTGCGGGTGCTGCGGGCCCGGGAGTTCCACCAGATCGCGGGCCGGGCCGGGCGGGCCGGGTTCGACACCGCTGGCCTGGTGGTGGCGCAGGCTCCCGAGCATGTCATCGAGAACGAGAAGGCGCTGGCCAAGGCCGGTGATGACCCGAAGAAGCGGCGCAAGGTCGTCCGCAAGAAGGCGCCCGAGGGCTTCGTCAACTGGTCCCAGCAGACCTACGAGAAGCTGATCGCCGCCGACCCCGAGCCGCTGACCTCTCGTTTCAGGGTCACCCACGCGATGCTGCTGTCGGTGATCGCCCGGCCGGGCAACGCCTTCGACGCGATGCGGCGGATGCTGGAGGACAACCATGAGCCGCGCCCCGCCCAGTTGCGGCACATCCGCCGCACCATCGCGATCTACCGCTCGCTGCTGGACGGCGGAGTCGTGGAGCGCCTGGCGGAGCCGGACGCGGAGGGCCGCATCGTCCGGCTGACCGTCGACCTGCAGTCGGACTTCGCGCTCAACCAGCCGCTGTCCACCTTCGCGTTGGCCGCCTTCGACCTGCTGGACCCCGAATCCCCCTCGTACGCGCTCGACATGCTCTCGGTGGTCGAGTCCACGCTGGACGATCCGCGCCAGATCCTGGCTGCCCAGCAGAACAAGGCGCGGTCCGAGGCGGTCGCCCAGATGAAGGCCGACGGGGTGGAGTACGAGGAGCGCATGGAGTTGCTCCAGGATGTGACCCATCCCAAGCCGCTGGAGGAACTGCTCTTCCACGCCTACGGCGTCTACCGCAAGAGCCACCCCTGGGTCGGCGACCATCCACTGTCGCCCAAGTCCGTCGTCCGCGACATGTACGAGCGGGCGATGACCTTCACCGAGTTCACCTCGCACTACGAACTCGCCCGGGCCGAGGGCATCGTGCTGCGCTATCTGGCCAGCGCGTACAAGACGCTTGACCACACCGTGCCGGAGGACCTCAAGTCCGAGGATCTGCAGGATCTGATCGCCTGGCTGGGCGAGATGGTGCGCCAGGTGGACTCCAGCCTGTTGGACGAGTGGGAGCAGTTGGCCAATCCGCAGGAGGAGACGGCGGACGAGGCGGCGGATCGCGCCGACCAGGTGAAGCCGGTGACCTCGAACGCCCGCGCCTTCCGGGTGCTGGTCCGCAACGCGATGTTCCGCCGGGTGGAGCTGGCCGCGTTGGAGAAGTACGAGGAACTGGGCGAGTTGGACGGCGAGTCCGGCTGGGATGCCGACGCCTGGGCGGATGCCATGGACGCCTACTGGGACGAGTACGAGGACCTGGGCACCGGTCCGGACGCGCGCGGTCCGAAACTGCTGCAGATCGAGGAGCAGCCGCAGCACGGGCTGTGGAAGGTCCGTCAGGTCTTCGCCGATCCGCAGGGCGACCACGACTGGGGCATCAGCGCCGAGGTCGACCTGGCCGCCTCCGACGAGGAGGGCCGTGCCGTGGTACGGCTCACGGATGTGGGCCAGTTGTAAACAGGGGCCGCGAAGGTACGCTGCCCCCGCCCGAGTTCGACCCGAGGGAGATCCGATGACGAGTCCCGCAGAGCGGCTGGTCGACCTGCTGGATCTGGAGAGGATCGAGGAGAACATCTTCCGTGGCCGCAGCCCGCAGGAGCGGCTGCAGCGGGTGTTCGGCGGGCAGGTCGCGGGACAGGCCCTGGTGGCGGCGGGGCGCACCACCGATGGACAGCGCCCCGTGCACTCGCTGCACGCGTACTTCCTGCGGCCGGGTCGACCCGGCGTGCCGATCGTGTACCAGGTGGAACGGGTCCGGGACGGGCGGTCCTTCACCACCCGGCGGGTGGTCGCCGTCCAGGAGGGACGCACCATCTTCAACTTGACCGCCTCCTTCCACCTTCCCGAGCCGGGTTTCGAACACCAGCTGCCGATGGCCGAGGTGCCGGGTCCCGACGAACTGCCGAAGCTTCCCGATGAGTTGCGGACCCATCTGGGCACCCTTCCGGAGCCGCTGGAGAGGATGGCCCGACGACAGCCCTTCGACATCCGCTACGTCGAGCGGCTGCGCTGGACGCCGGAGGAGATCGAGGGCGCCGAACCGCGTAGTGCGGTGTGGATGCGGGCCGTCGGCCCGCTCGGGGACGACCCGCTGGTGCACACCTGTGCCGTGACCTATGCGAGCGACATGATGCTGCTCGACGCCGTCCGGGTCCCGGTGGAGCCGCTGTGGGGCCCGCGCGGCTTCGACATGGCCTCGCTGGACCACGCGATGTGGTTCCACCGCCCCTTCCGCGCCGACGAGTGGTTCCTGTACCAGCAGGAGTCGCCGATCGCGACGGGCGCCAGGGGCCTGGCTCGGGGCCAGATCTACGACCGCGAGGGCAGGCTCCTGGTCTCGGTCATGCAGGAGGGCCTGTTCCGCAAGGTGGGCAACTGAACCGCGGGCTCAGCGCCGGGTGGTCCGGCTCAGCGCACGTCGATGGTGAAGGTCCGCGAGACAAGGTGCACCTTGGGGTGCTTGTCCTTGGGGGACGAGCCCTCGATGAGCGCACCACGGAACTGAACGGCGCCCCTGTGCTGGGCCCGTATCGACATGTTGAGGCCGCCCCCGCCGTTGTAGGCGCCGTGTGAGCACCTCAGCGTCCGCCAGTCCGAGTGGCCGGAGCGCTGCTGTATACAGAATCTGTTGTACGTCGAGTTGTCGTCGTCGCCGTCCCCGGTGAGGTGGATCAGTCCGCCCACGCGTGCGTTGTGCGGACTCGCCGAGAAGTAGATGTCGGACTTCGCCCAGGCAGAGGTGCTGGCCAGGCCGATCGCGGAGATTCCCACGGCGGCGATGACAGCGGCGCGCATCGAGCGGCGATGGTGGTTGAACATCGGCTTCCCTTCGCTGAGACAGGTGGTCAAACGGACTCGGTACGGCCCAGCCTCTTCCCCGTTGGCCAAGGCCTGTACTGCGAGTGGTCTAGTCCGTGTAGCTAAACAGACAGCGGAACCACAGCCTCCGTTGCGCTTCCGTCTGTCACCGTTCCGCAACAGGCCTCACCTGTCCCGTACTTCTCCGCATTCGCATGCGTCTCTCATTGGTTCCGTGGAGTAGTCGCCGCCAGGACCGACGGCGCCGCCCCCACCCCGGTGAAGCAGCGAGCCCCCATGGTGGCGGCTGGGTGTACGGCGGCACCAGCTCATCGGCCGCCGCCGGGAACGCGCTCACAACCTGCGACACCGAGACTTCCGCCAGCCCGTCCTTCACCCATGGAGCCGGGGGCGCGGCGCGGGCCCTGTCCAGCGCGTGCCCCAAACAGAGCCTGCCGAACATGACCTCCTCGGGGTCGTCGGCCACAAGCTGGGCCTCGATCACCGCGCGAGCGGCGTGCATCCCCGGTCTCCCGTGCGGCAGGGCGGGCAGTAGCTCGCGAAGGTGATCCCGCTCACTCGGATCCGGCACCATCCGCACCACTTCCCGCGGACCGAGCAGAGCGGCCCATACCGCCGCCTCCTGCCAGGCGTCGTCGGCATCGGCGACCAACCGCTCCACCCGCCGGGCCCGCCAGCCGCGCGCCCGTAGATCACCGTCCGCCTCGACACGGGCCCGAAGTTCCGCGGGCAGCCTTCCGGCCAGCAGTTCCCCGTGCGCCGTGGCGAACTCCCGTACCTCACTGGCGAGGTAGAGCCACACCACGGCCTGATACCGGTTGACGTACCAGCGCGCAGGGCGGAAGCAGCCCGCTCTGGCCAACTTGCCGAACCGGGCGCGACTGGTGCCGAGCAGTTCCGCACCCGCCGCCGTGCCCACCAGCCTCAGCCGGTCACGCAGCGCATCCGGAAAGCCCTGCCCGGCCCGCAATCGTTCCAACTCGGCTCGTGTCACCACCCGGCACTCGCTCACCGCCTCGCGGCCCTCGCCCGGCACCGTGCGAACCTCGCCGAGCTGCACCGCCAATTCGAAATCCCCTTGGTTCAGGCCGAGTTCGGCCCGCGCCGCCGCCAGACCGAGCACATCCTCCGGCCACTCCCGCACGATTACCATCTGCTGCCCTGCGACACGCATGATGAATCCCTCCGTCTTCCCGGTCACTTTCCGAGCGACCTTCGATCACTGTCAGTAATCACGATAGCCCCGCGCCCGGTCATCGCGGGCCGCCTGTGGATAACTCGAAATCGGCGCTCGCTTCCGGCACCGGACGCGCGTAACGCCGCCGACGGCCCGGGCGATGAAGGGCGGGTACGGGGAGCATCGGACGAGTTGTGGAGAGTATGGCCGGATGACACGCATCACGGGTGGGACGGCGCAGGCGCTGGCACGGTGCGCGGCGGTGTTCGAGGCAGGTGATCCACCCCGCACCGGAACCATCGCCTTCTGGGACCCGGCGGGCGACACACCGCGCACGCCGGTCGATGAGGAGGTCGGCACGCTCGGCGAGATATCCGTCGTCGTGCCGAAGGGGGACGACCGCGGCGGGTCGGTGAGCACGCGGACCGTTCCGGCGCTGCGCCTTCCCGCCGCCGACGCGCTGCCGGTGCTCACCGTCGCGCGGCGCGGCGCGGGCGGGCAGGCCCACCCGGCGGCCGCCTTCTGGGGCGCGGCCGCGGTCCTGGCGCTCCAACTGGTGGCCCGCGGCCGGATACTGCCCGGGGTTTCGCCACAGGACTTCGACGCCTGGCGGGTCGGCCCCCTGGACGCCGAGGACATGCGCCGCATCCGCGAACTCGCCGAGGCCATGCCCGCCGAGGCACGCGCCGTACCGCTGCCGGGAAGTGGAACGATGCCGGGCAGCGATCCGCTGCCCGGCGCCGCCCCGCCCCGACTCGCCGATGCCGACGCCCTGCTGCGCGGGTTCCTGGACGCGGTGGCCGACGCCCTGCCGCGTACCGCGGCCGCCGTGCGCGCCGCGGGTGCCCCGGCCTTCGCCGCCGCCAAGCAGCAGCACGTACCGCAGTTGCGCGGCTGGGCCGACGAGGTCGCCGCGGGACTGGACGCGGGCGTACGGCTCTCGCTCCGGCTCGAAGTGCCGGGCGGCGTCGAGGCACTGGGCGCGTCGGCTGACGACGGCGCCTTCCGCGCCGTCGTCCAACTGCACAGCCTCGCGGATCCGACGTTGATGACGGACGCCGCCGCGCTCTGGGACAGCGCGGACCACGGCTTCGGGGAACGGGCCCGGATCGACGCCGCGCTCGCCGTGCGGCGTGCCGCGCGGGTGTGGCCGCCGTTGGGGCGCCTGCTGCACCGTACCGTCCCTGACGAACTGTCGCTCGCCGACGGGGAGATCTCCGAGCTGCTCGCCGGGGCCTCGGCGCGCCTGGCCGCCGCCGGGTTCGATGTGCACTGGCCCAAGGACCTCATCCATGACCTCACCGCCACTGCGGTCGTGGGGCACACCGACGCTCCGCCCTCGGACGTCAGGGGGTTCTTCGGTACCGACGGACTGCTCGGCTTCGACTGGCAGTTGGCGCTGGGTGACAGCCCGCTGACCGCCGCCGAGATGGACCGGCTCGCCGAGGCGCACCGCCCGGTGGTGCGGCTGCGCGACCGCTGGACGCTGGTCGACCCGGATCTGGTGCGCAAGGCGCGCATGCGGGAGCTGAAGCCGCTCACCGCAATCGAGGCGCTGGGCGCTGCCCTCACCGGTACGGCGACCGTCGCGGACGAAACAGTTCCGGTCACTGCGACCGGTTGGCTGGCGGCGCTGAAGGAGCGGCTGGCCGATCCCGACGACGTCCGGGAGGCGGTCGTCGCCCCGCCCGGCCTCGCCGCCACATTGCGCGACTACCAACTGCGCGGCCTGCGGTGGCTGGACCGGATGACGTCCCTCGGGCTCGGCGGGTGTCTGGCCGACGACATGGGCCTGGGAAAAACGATCACCTTGATCGCCCTCCATCTGCACCGCCAGGCGGCCCCTGCGACCGAGGGGCCGACACTGGTGGTGTGCCCGGCCTCGTTGCTGGGCAACTGGGAGCGGGAGATCGAACGGTTCGCGCCGGGCACGCCGGTGCGCAGGTTCCACGGCGGCGGCCGGTCCCTGGACGGCCCGCGGAGCGGATTCGTTCTGACCACCTACGGGACGATGCGGTTGGACGCCGCACAACTCGCCGAGCGGACCTGGGGGCTGGTGGTCGCCGACGAGGCCCAGCACGTCAAGAACGCCCGCTCGCGGACCGCGAAGGCGCTGCGCCGTATCCGCGGCGGTGGCAGGGTGGCGCTGACCGGCACCCCGGTGGAGAACAACCTCTCTGAGCTGTGGGCGATCCTCGACTGGACGACGCCCGGTCTGCTCGGTTCCCTCAGTGCCTTCCGGGGCCGCTGGGCCAAGGCAGTCGAGGGCGGCGACACCATGGCGGCGGAGGAACTGGCCCGTCTGGTGAAGCCGTTCCTGCTGCGCCGCCGCAAGTCCGATCCGGGGATCGCCCCCGAGTTGCCGCCGAAGACCGAGACCGACCGTCCCGTGCCGCTCACCCGGGAGCAGGCCGGGCTGTACGAGGCCGCGGTGCGCGAGGCGATGGAGGAGATCAGCGGCAGCAGCGGCATGGCCCGGCGCGGCCTCGTCGTCAAGCTGCTGACCGCCTGCAAGCAGATCTGCAACCATCCGGCGCAGTACCTCAAGGAGGACCGGCCGGTGCTCTCCGGTCGCTCGGGGAAACTGGAACTGCTGGACGAGTTGCTGGACACCATCCTCGCCGAGGGTGGCGCGGTGCTGGTCTTCACGCAGTACGTGGCCATGGCTCGGCTTCTGCGTCACCATCTGCGCGGCCGGGGTGTTGAAACCCAACTCCTTTACGGCGGAACGCCGGTGGCCCGCCGTGAGGAAATGGTGCGCTCCTTCCAGGACGGCGAGGTTCCGGTGTTCCTGCTGTCGTTGAAGGCGGCGGGAACGGGTTTGAACCTGACCCGCGCGGATCACGTCGTCCACTTCGACCGCTGGTGGAACCCGGCCGTGGAGGAGCAGGCGACCGACCGCGCTCATCGCATCGGCCAGTCGCGACCCGTGCAGGTCCACCGATTGATCGCCGAGGGCACCATCGAGGACCGCATCGCCGAGATGCTGCGGTCCAAACGCGAGCTGGCGGAGGCGGTGCTGTCATCCGGCGAGGCGGCGCTGACCGAACTGTCCGACGCGGAACTCACCGCCCTGGTCGAGTTGAGGAGCGCACGATGAGCGACGGCGCGGCAAGCGGCACCGAGGACACGGTCCGCGGCTTTCCCGCGTTCCCGCCACGGCGTGGCGGGCGGGGCCGGTCATGGTGGGCGAAGGCCTGGGTGCGGGCGATGGAGGAGACCTCGCTCGACTCGGCCCAGTTGGTCCAGGGCCGCAGGTACGCGGCGACCGGCCGGGTCGGCACGATCACCGTCAGCGCCGGCCGGATCGCGGCGCCGGTGCTGGGAGCGGACGGCACCGCGTACAACACGGTGGTGTTCGTTGACCGGTTGACCAGCAGTGAGTGGGAACGGTTCCTGGAGCAGGTGGCGGCCAAGGCCGGGCGGATCGCCGCCCTGCTCGACCGCGACATGCCGCACGATCTGGTCGACGCGGCCGGGGAGGCGGGGGTGCGGCTGCTGCCCGGCATCGGCGATCTGGAACCCGAATGCGACTGCCCGGGCTGGGAGTTGCCCTGCCGCCATGCCGCCGCGCTCGCCTATCAGGTGTCGTGGCTGCTGGATGAAGACCCCCTCCTGCTCATGCTGCTACGCGGCCGAGGGGAGCGGGAGTTGCTGACGCGACTGCAGCGGTACGGGGACACCGCGGCCGAGCGCTCACAGCGCGGTCCGGACCACGGGATACCAGCCGCCGAGGCGTTCGCCCGGGGCGTGCCCGTGCTGCCGGACCCGCCGCCGCTGCCCGCGGACCGCTCGCCGCTGCCCGCACCGCCCGACGCACCCGGCGTGGATCCGGCCGCGCTGGTGCTGCTCGCCGCGGATGCGGCCCTGCGCGCCCGTGAGTTGCTGGCCCGCACGGAGGACACACCACCACCGGTACTGACCGTGTGGCAGGACACGGTACGGCTCGCCGCGACACATCCGGACGCGGAACTGATGGATCGGCTGGGGCGGGCGTGCGGGCGGCAGGGCGAACTGCCGCGAGCCGCGCAGGCCTGGGGTTACGGGGGCCTGGCGGGTCTGCGCGTCCTGGAGGAGATGTGGAGTCCGCCGCGGCCCGAACTGGCCCGGTCCCGGGACGCGTTGGGCGCCTCCTGGACGGACGAGGAGAGCGGCGTGCCGCCGGAGCTGAGCGTGCACCGCAACCACTGGACGCTGGTCGGACGTGGTCTGCAACTGCGCTACGGGCGCGATGGCCGCTGGTACCCGTACCGCCAGGAGGACGACGGGTGGTGGCCCATCGGCCCGCCGGAGCGGAACCCCGTCACCGCCCTCGCCGAGCTGCTCGGCGGCTGAGTTCGGGCAGCGCGCACGGGTGACCTAAAGCCCCTCCGCTTCAAGGGACTTCAGACCACTGATGACATGCTTCAGCACACCCACATCCGGTCGCTCGCCCGAGGAGTCCGGCGCAACCATGTGGATGTGCCCCGCGTCCAGCAGGTCGCCGAGCAGCACCCGGACCACGCCCACCGGAAGGTCCGCCTCCGATGCCAGCTCGGCGACCGTGCGCGGATGCCCCTCGCACCGCCGTAGCAAGGCCAGATGGTCCTCACCGAGGTCATCGCCGCCCGCCGGAAGGTCAGCCTCGGGCTCGGCGGCGACGACCGCGATCAGGTCGATGTCGGAAGCCGCGGCATCGGGCCGGGTGCGCCCGCGGGTGACGGTGTACGGGCGGACCATCGGCCCCGCCTCGTCGTCGTACCAGAGCGCGCCCGATTCACCCGGCAGCCGGTCCACCGCGGGTCACGTCCCGGCGGAGTCGTCGGTGGCCCGGGGAGCGACGCCGAGATGCTCGCCGACCCGGTGGACGAGCAGCGTCATCTCGTAGGCAATCTGCCCCACATCGGCCCCGGCGCCGGTGAGTACCGACAGGCAGCTTCCGTCGCCGGCGGCTGTGACGAAGAGGAATCCATCGTCGAACTCGACCATGGTCTGGCGTACCACCCCGGCTCCGAAGTGCAGCCCGGCGCCCTTGGCCAGACTGTGGAACCCGGACGAGACGGCCGCCAGATGCTCCGCGTCCGCTCCCTCCAGATCATGGCTGGCGCCCGTCACCAGCCCGTCGCTGGACAGGACCAGGGCGTGCTTGACGAACTCGACGCGATCGGTCAAGTCGTCCAGCAGCCAGCCGAGTCCGGCCCGGTCCCCCGAGGTGGTGGCACTGTTCACGGTGATCCCCCGTCTTCCTCTCTCGACTTCTGTGCGGCGGCCAGTCCCGAGCGCCCACGGGCGAGGCCTCGTGCGTAGGCCGCGTAAGTGGAACGAGCCGCCTCTGGTGATCGTTCCCTGTCCGTCCCTACTGTCCCGTCTTTCCCGTCCACCCCAACTGTCCTGTCTGTACCGTGCTCCCCGGATGCCTCGTGCGCCATCCGTGACTGGTCGTGCACGGTTCGCTCGTGGGTGGGCGGCTCGTCGTGCAATCGGCGTGTCGGGCCGCCCTTCGGCACCCGTCCTCTCGGTACCCGCAGCGGTAGCCCGGCCGCCGTCGTGGTCCGGGTGTCCGGCGCGCTCGCCCGCGGCGTGGTCGCCACCGACACTGCCACCGCCCTACGGACCCCATCCTTACGCGCGCCGTCCCTGGCGCGGCCCGTGCGTTCACCCTCCCCGCCGACGCGCTCGCCCTCCCCTTCGACAACTTCCCCCGCAGCGCGCTCTTTCACACGGCCGGCGCGCACACCGACCGTTTCCAGCCGTCCCGCCGAGTCGTCCGGCTCGTCCCGGTGCTCCTCGGCCGGAACCAGCAGTTCCGAGGGCAGCAGGACCTCGGCGGCAGTGCCCTTGTGTTCGGTGCGGTGCAGGGTGACCCGCACCCCGTGGCGCGCCGCCAACCGTCCTACGGTGAACAGGCCCAGGCGGTCGGTCTCCGGCAGGTCGGCGGTGTCGGCGGCCACCCGTAGTTCGTGGTTCGCCTCGGCGAGGCGGTCCTCGCTCATGCCCAGCCCCTGGTCCTCGATCCGGATGACGAACCCGCCCGGCACCTCCGCGCAGCCGACCTCGACGCTGGTGTCCGGCGGTGAGAACGCGGTGGCGTTCTCCATCAACTCGGCCAGAAGATGCAGGACATCGGCCACGGCGGCACCCGCCAACGCCATCCGGGGCAGTCGGTGCACCACGATCCGCCGGTAGTCCTCCACCTCGCCGACCGCCGCCTGTACCACCTCCACCAGGCGTACCGGCCGGCGCCACGCCCGCCCCGGTGCGTCGCCGGAGAGGATGAGCAGGCCTTCGGAGTGCCGCCGCATACGCGTCGTCATATGGTCGAGGCGGAACAGGTCGGCGAGTTCGGCCGGGTCCTCGGTGCGCCGCTCCATCGCATCCAGCAGCGTCAACTGCCGGTGCAGCAGGACCTGGCTGCGCCGGGCGAGGGTGGTGAAGACCGCGGACACACCGCGCCGCAGCCGAGCCTGTTCCACCGCGGCGCCTACGGCGGCGCGCTGCGCCACTCCGAACGCCCTTCCCACCTGGCCGATTTCATCGTCGCCGAGCTCGTCGTCGGCGAACTGGTCGACGGCCTCCGGATCAGTCACGTCATCGACGGGGACGCCTTCTCGCAGTCGTCGCATCACGTCGGGCAGCCGCTGTCCCGACAGCTCCTCCGCGGCGTCACGCAACGCGGTGAGCCGCCCGGCGATCTGGCGGCTGATCCGCAGCGAGATCAGCAGCGAGCCGATGACCGCGGCGAGCCCCGCGAGACTGACGACCGCGGCTTTGACCAACACCGTCATGCCCTGGGTGTGCGCCTCCTCGCCGACGTGCCGGGCGGCGTCGTCGTCGATGGCTTCGAGCTGTGCCAGCGCACCGTCCGCGGTCTGCCGCCACTGCTGTGCGCTGAACCCGGCGGCGGCGGTCAGCGGGGTCGCGGTGCGGGCCGACTCCTCCAGTGTGTACAGCGACCAGCCCATGCTGCCGTTCTCGAACGCCCGTAGCTTCGCGCTGTCGGCCGCGGGCAGTTCGGGTGCGTAGATCTGGTGCAGCAGCTTGCGTCCGTCGATGGTGCCGATGAGGTCGCGGTACTGCCCGTCGGTCATGCCGGTCGCGGCTCGCCCGCCGCTGACCATGGCGTCCTCGCGGGAGAGCAGTTCGCGGGCCCGGGCGAGTTGGACGACCACCGATCCCATCCGGGCCACCTCGCCCGTCTGCAGTTCGGTCAGCGATCCACACAACCGGAAGCCGGGGTCGAGCACCGCCGAGTAGCGGTCGAGGATCTGCGACCAGTTGGTGCGGCGGGCACTGACCTGTGCCCGTAACTGCGTGAGCCCGTCCAGGCCGGTGAGCAGTGCGTCGATCCGCGCCTTCTGGTCGTCGGTGAGGGTGGGACTGTGACGGCGCCACCGCGTGTGGTCCAGGAGCACCGCCACACGCCGGTCGGTCGCCCGCTGCGTCACGACCAGTTCACGCCGGTCACGGGTGCCGCCGGACGCGACGTACTCGACGGCGGTACGACGTTCCTGCTCGAGTCCCTCCACCAACTCGGTGGTCGGCGTGCCGTAGTAGCGGTACGCCGAGGAGACCCGGATGAGCGCCCAGGCGCCGCGTACGGTGGTGAAGGAGCTGTAAGTCCACAGCGCGGCCAGCGAGACCATGGGTACGAGGAGCAGTACCAGGAGCTGCGTGCGGATGGTGCGGGGGCGCAGGCGCATGGTCGGGAGGATCCTCGGTCGCTGGCGGCGCGCGGAACGAGCGGAGCCGCCGCCCCACGGGTTCTTCGCGGGTTCATCACAGACCCGGCACAGGTCGCGGTACAACGCGCGGTACCAGGCCGATGCGGGGACCCGCACAGTCTGGTACGGGTCGGACCGCGGGACCCGGTGACTGTGACATGTCACAAGGCGGCGGTCCCGTCCACGGAGCTCGTCACACCCGGCGGTACGCACGTACGTCGTCGGATCGTGGCAGCATGACCGCAGCCGACCGCAGGGAGCCGACCGCCATGCCGCACGCCATGAACAACGACCCGGCGAGCGTCCGGGAATTCTTCGGCGGCAAAGCCGACACCTGGGACAGCAAGTACCCGGACGACACCCCTGCCTACGAGGCGGGCGTCGGCGAACTGGAGCTGCGCCCCGGCCAGTCGGCACTGGACGCGGGCTGCGGCACCGGCAGGGCGCTCGCCGCACTGCGCACCGCCGTCGGCGCACCCGGCACCGTCATCGGCGTGGACCTCACACCCCAGATGCTGCGCGCGGCTGCGCGGGCCGGACGCGACCGTCTCGCCCTGCTGCTGGAGGCGGACGCGGCACGACTGCCGCTGCGCGGCAAATCACTCGACGCCGTCTTCGCGGCCGGGCTCGTCCACCACCTCCACGACCCCGGGGCGGGGCTACGGGAGTTCGCCCGGGTGTGCCGCCCCGGCGCCCGACTCGCCCTCTTCCATCCGATCGGCCGCGCCGCGCTGGCCGCCCGCAGGGGACACACCCTGACCGACGACGACGTACGCGCGGAACCGAACCTGCGCCCGCTGCTGGCCGCCGCGGGCTGGCGGCTGACCAGGTACGACGACGCGCCGGACCGGTACCTGGCGCTGGCCGTCAGGCTGGACGGCTGACGCCGCCCGGCTCCGGGCAGGCCAGCGCGCGGGCCACCGGGAAGCCGGTGGCGGCGTTGGCGAGCCGGATCCGCACTTCGCGCGGGGTGCGCGGACGGTACCCGGGGCCGCTTCCCATGCAGTCCGAGCTGTGGAAGCGCAGACCCGCGTAGAGCACGGCGGACAACGCCCGCCATGCCGCGGTGTCCGCACGGCGTGGCGCGGCGAACGCGGTGCCCACGTCGATCAGCTCGCCACCGCGGCGCGGACAGCCTCCGGCGCCCGCCTGCTGGCGCTCCGGCGCCTTCTTGACGGAGACCCGGCGGGGAAGGCAGACGAAGTGGCTGCGGCGCGGCATGCCGAGCAGGGTAGCCGCGGTGGTGAGCGGATATCGAATGGTTTCCACCGAGGTGTGCGCCGGGGCACCCCGCGAACTCTCGACGGCACTGTTACCTGCTGGTTAAGGTGCGCCGACGACTCTGGCGGACAGACCATGACCGGAGGTTTCGGTGTCCGGAGACGACGACGCGCTCTATGTGCTGACTGCCGTGATGCTGACGCCGGCGCGGTTCCCCGGCGTGCTCGGCGACGACTACCCGGCGGCCTGCGCGGCACTGGACCTGCGGCCGGTCGCCAGAGGGTACGGCCTGATCCTCGGCCAGGACGGCAAAGGCGCGCGGTGGACCGTCGCCACCCGCGACACCGCGCTGGTCGCGCTGGCCATCGCCACCTGGGACTGCGGCCTGCCGTACGACCTGTCGCCCAGTGAACGGGACATCGTCGCCTCCCTGCCCGGCTGGCCGCTGGCGCTGGCCGTCTCGGCACCCGGTCTGGCCGAGCCGCACGACCCCTCGGAGGAGGAAGGCGGCCGACCGCCACTCGTACCGCCGGACACCGAGCGGTGGGGTCCCGCGCAACGCCGCCTCGGCGCCGACGAGATCGCGCTGCAGTGGCGGACCTGGCGGGCGCAGGTGGACGACGCCAAGGACTTCGCCGCGCCCGGCGCGGGCCGCCACCCCGCGGTACGCCGGGTACTCGCGGAGGCCAAGGCGTACACGGACGATCCGCCGCCGCCCGGACGCATCCGGTCGTCCTTCGCGGAGGGCGGAGCGCGGGCGCTGCGCGCGGACGGACCGGGGTGGAGCATCGTCGCCAGGACCGACGACATCGCCTTCGTGCTGCTGGACGAGGAGCCGGGCGAGGTGCTGCCGGTGGGGCGCGGGCCCGAACTGCCGTCGCTGCTTGAGGCGTTGGACAAGCTGGCGGTGCGGCTCGACTGAGGGGTTGAGTGTTTCCGGGGACCAGCAGGTCGTTGCGGAATGCGCCGCTCGTGGCGCGGCGGTCGTGATCGCGGCCTTGCCACCAGCGCCGATGGATATCGGCAGTTCGTCAATGGCCGGCCAGGGCCACGGAACCCCGGCCGGCCACTACCTCAGGACGCCGTCGGCTGCTGGTGGCTGCCATAGGGGCGGGTGATGATCTCCATGCCATGGCCTGCCGGATCCATGAAGTACAGGCCTCGGCCGCCGTGGTGGCGGTTGATCTCGCCCGGCTGCTTCATGTGAGGGTCGGCGTAGTAGCTGATCCCGGCCTGCTGGATCCGGGCGAAGGCCGCATCGAACTCCTCGTCGGCGACGAGGAAGGCGTAGTGCTGCATGACGATCGACCCCACCCCGGGATGGCAGCGAAGTCCAGGGTGACCCCGTTGCCGGTGGCGACGGGAATGAACGGGCCCCACTCGGCCCCGACCTCAAGGCCAAGGATGTGCGCCAGGAACTCGGCGGACTCCCGGTTGTCCCGGGCGTGGACGATGGTGTGATTCAACTCGACTGACATGTGTGGAATGCCTCCGTAAGGCAATCTCACGGGCACCTCCATGCCTCACCCAGCCGGTGACCGACACGCGATGCCGTACCACGAGCCTAACGGGCCGCTCCAGCGGCACGGGGTGGCCGGCGGGGGCAGCCGAGGCCACTCAGACGGCCAGCAGGGAGCGACGAGGGGCAGCCCCAACTTCCGTGCGCATGTTTATGGCTGACGAAGAATCACTCCAGGGGACGTGGATCAGCCGTGCCCGCAAGCCGCATTGATGTCCGAATCGACCCAGACTCATGGCGAGTTGATGTGGAGTCAGCGATTCGCCTTACCGTCAGGTTGCGCGCCTGACACCAGGTCAACACCGGTTCTGCACACGTTCGTCACGTTGCGAGCTTGTCAGGTAAACGTCAAGTGAATCCTGGCGCCAGACACTTTTACGCCACCCATACGTCGCATCACACTGACCGCATGCGAATGCCTCTACGCGCGTTGCTCTCCCGCGGTTCCGCGATGATCCTCGCCGGAACGATCATTCTCGGCCCCACCACCGTGCTGGCCGGACCCGCGCAGGCGGCAACCGCCGCGCCCGCCGTGTCGGCCGCGGCGGTTCAGCCCTTCGACGTCGGGACCGTGTGCCAGTCCGCCCTGCCCAGCCAGGCCGACGACACCCTCAACCTGATCGCCCAGGGTGGGCCGTACCCGTTCTCCAAGGACGGGGAGGTCTTCGACAACCGCGAGGGCGTCCTGCCCTCGGAGTCCTACGGCTACTACCACGCCTACACCGTCATCACCCCCGGTGCGAGCACCCGTGGCGCCCGCCGCATCGTCACCGGTGACGACGGCAGCGACTACTACACCGCCGACCACTACGCCTCGTTCAGCCAGATCGACTCCAGCTGCTGATCGTCGCTCTCCCCCCACATCCGACGAGTCCGTCGGCCTGAAGCGCTGTCAGGCCGACGGACTCATTCATTTCGCGGGGCGGGGGCGCTCCCCGGCGGCGCCCCCGCCCCGCGACAGGCGCGGACCTCACTTGTCGGCGGTGAGCTTCCCGCCCGAGCCCCAGCTGTCGGCCGGGGTCTCCTGGATCCAGACGGACACGGTGTCGGCCGGGATCTGGTAGGCGTCGACGAACGCGTCGGTGATCCGGCGGACCAGGTCACGCTTGAGCTCGACGCTGCGGGGACCCTGCTGGACGATGACGTTGGGCATGGCGCACTCCTTCAACTCCCCGGCGGCTCCCGGCGGTTCCGGGCCGCTCACCGGCATGCCCCCAGTCCATCGCGGCGCCGGACGCGCACCAAGACGCATCCGGAACTCGCTGCGATCAGCGCATGTGATGGCGCACTCCGGCGCCCCGCGCAACGCGGGAGGTCACGCCCCGGCGGGGAAAGGCCGCCCTTCGTGCCGGGTACGCGCCTGGGCGCACGCGTCAAGCAGCGCCTCCGCATGGCGCGTTGGCCGGACCCGGTGCAGTGCGAGCCCCATCGTGATGGTGAGCCCCGGCGCGCGGAACGGTACGAAGGCCACCCTCGGCGCCCGCAACTGGGCCGCGTGCGCGGCGTACACAACGGTCCACATCGGCGTACCGGAACCGATCGCGGCCAGGGTGTCCTGCAGTGCGGTGCTGGGCGGCCCCGGCACCGGTTCGAAACCGGCGTCGCGGCAGGCGGACCGGACGAGGTCCACCAGCGGCGGGTTGTTCCAGCGCGGGGTGAGCCGCAACGGCAGCGCGGCCAGCTCGTCCATCGGCAGTTCCGCGCGGGCGGCGAGAGGGTGGGCCGCCGGAAGCACCGCGACGAGCGGCTCCTGCCAGACCGGGACGATCCGCAGCCGCTCGTCCTCCTCCTGCTCCCCGCGGACGAACGCGGCGTCCAGTCCGCCCTCCGCGACCTGCTCCAGGCGGTCCCTGGTGGGCGTGTAGCGCAGCTCGACACCGGCCTGCGGGACCAGTTGGGAGAAGGCGGTGAGCACGTCGTCCAGCCGCTCCCCCATGCCCGTGCTGGTGCCGATCCGCACACTGTGCTCCTGTACCGCCGCGTGCTCCGCCACGGCGGCGCGGGCCCGTGCCACCGCCGCCAGCACCGCCCGTGCCTCCGGCAGCAGCCGGGTGCCCGCCGGGGTGAGCCGTACGTGCCGGGGCGAGCGGTCGAAGAGTTCGACGCCGACTTCTCGCTCCAGGCGGCGGATCAGCTGGCTGACCGCGGGCTGGCCGATGTGCAGCCGTTCCGCCGCCCGGCCGAAGTGCATCTCCTCGGCGACGGCGGTGAAGTACTGGAGCTGGCGGATTTCCACGGTCGGTTCCTTCGTTGGCGGCGGGTGACGCTCGCATGTCAGCGTGGGCATGGTGGCCGCCACCGACCGTATGCGCGTGGATGGGCCGCCCGCTCGGGGCCGTTCTGCTTGGATGGCGTTATGGCTGTTGAGGGACGCTCGGCGGACGAGCTGTTGGACATCGTGGACGAGAACGACCGCGTGACGGGCCAGGCGCCACGCGGTGAGGCGTACCGGAAGCGGCTGCGGCACCGTTGTGTCTTCGTCATGGCCCGCGATCCCGAGGGGCGGATCTTCGTCCATCGCCGCACGCCGAACAAGCTTGTCTTTCCGTCCTGTTACGACATGTTCGTCGGCGGAGTGGTCGGCGCGGGCGAGAGCTACGACGAGGCGGCGCTGCGTGAGGCCGAGGAGGAACTCGGCGTCCACGGGCTGCCGCAGCCGTCGCCGGTGCTGCAGTTCCTCTACGAGACCCCCGAGCACACCTGGTGGTCGAGGGTCTACGAGGTGGAGTGTGCCCTACCGGTGCACCCACAGGCCGAGGAGGTCGCCTGGCACACCTTCCTCACCGAGGACGAGCTGAAGCGCAGGCTTCCGGAGTGGGAGTGGGTACCGGACGGCCTGGAGGCCTACCTTCAGCTCCAGGCCGTCCGCAGCGGAGAGGGCGCGGTGGGCGGCAGCGCCGACTGACCGCGCTACCGAGCGGGTTCCTCGGCGGCGCGCATCCCGTGCTCCCACTTCTCCTCGACGCGGGCGAACTTCCACACCGCGAGCGCCACGGCCCAGGTGACGACGAACAACCCGACGATCCAGAAGCCCACGGTGTTGAGGTCGATCGAGCCCACCGAGTCCCAGAAGGGGCCGGTCAGTGAGAGCTTGTCACCGATCAGCCCCAGCAGTTCGATACCGCCGATGATCAGCGCCACCGCGATCGACAGTCCGGTGATGGTGAGGTTGTAGTAGACCTTGCGCACCGGTTTGGAGAACGCCCAGCCGTACGCGAAGTTCATGAACGAGCCGTCGATCGTGTCCAGCAGCGACATCCCGGCGGCGAACAGCACCGGCAGGCAGATGATCGCGTACCAGGGCAGCCCGGAGGCGACCGAGCCCGCGGCCATCACGAGCAGGCTGACTTCGGTGACGGTGTCGAAGCCGAGGCCGAACAGGAAGCCGATCGGGTACATGTGCCAGGGCTTGCGGACCGCCTGGGTGGTCCGGCCGAGGATGCGGTTCATGAAGCCGCGCTTGTTGAGTTGCTCCTCCAGCGCTGCCTCGTCGTACTCGCCGCGCCGCATGCTGCGGAACACCTTGACCAGGCCGACGAGTACCACCAGGTTGATCGCGGCGATCAGCACCAGGAAGAAGCCCGAGACCAGCGTGCCGATCAGGCCGCCGACGTTGTGCAGTTGGGAGTTGTCGTCGGCCAGGCCGGTACCGACCGCCCTGATACCCAGCGCGAGCAGGAAGGTCAGTCCGAGGACCACGGAGGAGTGGCCGAGCGAGAACCAGAATCCCACCGACAGCGGCCGCTGCCCGTCGGCCATCAGCTTGCGGGTGGTGTTGTCGATGGCCGCGATGTGGTCGGCGTCGAAGGCGTGCCGCATGCCCAGGGTGTACGCGGTCAGCCCGGTGCCCAGGCCGAAGGCGCCGGTGCCGAGCTTGTAGTGCTCGGGGACCACGAGGGCGAGGATGCCGAAGCCGACGATGTGCAGCAGCAGGATGAACCCCGCCATGCCGCCGAGCCGCGCCCACTCGGCGCGCGTCAGGGACTGACGTATTCGGCTCAGGGCCGGGGCAGGCTGAAGGCCGGTTGTCGCCATGGTCGGGTCCCCCTGGACGTCGGTGCGGACGGTGTGCGAGCGCGGTTCCTGCGCAGCTCAGCTGCCATCAGGACGCCGTGGACATTGAATCGCTGCTGCACATTACCCGCAATAACAAGTCACAGGCGGCACGGGGGCGCGCCGGAGCACTGTCAGGGCGCGAGGATCTCCAGTTCACGCAGTGCGCCGACGCAGATCTCCCGCATCAACCGCTCCGCGCCCTCGGCGTCCCGGGCCCTTACCGCCTCGGCGACCCGGACGTGCAGCGTGACCGCCGCCGGATCAGGGGCGTTGAACATCACATGGTGCTCGGTACGGCCGGCGAGCACCTCGGCCACCACATCACCGAGGCGGGCGAACATCTCGTTGCCCGAAGCTTCCAGCACCACCCGGTGGAACGCCACGTCATGGACCAGATACTCCTGCAGGTCCCCGGCCCGGCCGGCGGCCGCCATCTCGGCGGCCAGGGCGGTGAGGCTTCCGCACTGGCCGGGGGTGGCGGCCGCTGCGGCCAGCCCGGCGGCGACCGGCTCGACGGCGGTACGGAGCATGGTCAGCGAGCGCAGTTGGCGGGGGCGGTCGGGGCCCGCCAGCCGCCAGCGGATGACGGCCGGGTCGAAGACGTTCCACTCCTCGGTGCGGCGCACGGTGATGCCGACCCGGCGCCGGGTCTCGACCAGGTGCATCGCCTCCAGGACCCGGACGGCCTCACGGATGACGGTCCGTGAGACGCCGTAGTGCTGCTCCAACTCGTCGATGCGCAGCACGGTGCCGGGCGGGTGCTCACCCGAGGCGATGGCCGGGCCGAGTTCGGCCAGTACACGGGCGTGCAGACCGCCCTCGCCCTGGCGGGCTTCCTGCTGAGGCATGAGGGACAGCCTATGCCGTCATCACTCTCGTATGACTTTTATGTCACAGGCTCTTGAATAAGTAGTACCTATGGCGTTTATTGAACGGCGTCATTCAGAGGAAGAGGTCTCACGCGGATGTCACACATGGTCGTCGTCATGGGCGTGTCCGGTTCGGGCAAGTCCACAGTGGGCGGACTGCTCGCCGAACGGCTCGGTGTCCCCTACGCCGAGGCGGATGACTTCCACCCGCCCGCCAACATCGCCAAGATGTCGGCCGGGCAACCGTTGGACGATGCCGACCGGGAGCCCTGGCTGGACGCCATCGCCGCCTGGATCGAGGAGCGGGCCGGACAGGGTGGCGTCGTCAGTTGCTCGGCGCTCAGGCGGCGCTACCGCGACCGGCTCCGGGACGCCGCTCCCGACCTCTTCTTCCTCCATCTCGATGGCCCGCCCGAGTTGATCGCCTCGCGTCTCGCGGCGCGCATGGAGCACTTCATGCCCGCCGGGCTGCTGCGCTCACAGCTCGATGCACTCGAACCGCTGGAGCCGGACGAGGCCGGTGCCGTGATCCCGATCGAAGGCGGCCCGGCCCAGATCACCGACCGGGCGTTCGCAGCCCTGCCCGATTAGCACCGCCCCTCCCCCGTCCCCCCGTTCTACGGAGTTCTCATGCCCGCACTCAGCGTCGAGCTGCTGGCCGCGACCCCGGCCCCACCGCCGATCACCAGCGCCGGTGACACCCAGCTCGGTATCGCCGCGCTGGTCGGCATCGCGGCCATCGTGCTGCTGATCACCCGCTGGAAGATGCATGCCTTCCTCGCCCTGACCATTGGTTCAGGCGTGCTCGGCGCGGTCGCGGGAGCGCCGCTGGCGAAGGTGATCACCAGCTTCACCACCGGTCTCGGTGCGACGGTCGCGAGCACCGGTGTACTGATCGCGCTGGGCGCGATACTGGGCAAGCTGCTGGCCGACTCCGGCGGCGCCGACCAGATCGTCGACACGATCCTGGCCAGGACCAGCGAGCGGCGCCTGCCATGGGCGATGACCCTGATCGCGGCGCTCATCGGACTGCCGTTGTTCTTCGAGGTCGGGATCGTGCTGCTGATCCCCGTGGTGCTGCTGGTCGCCCGACGGGGCAACCAGTCGCTGATGCGGGTGGGCATTCCGGCGCTGGCCGGTCTGTCGGTCATGCACGGTCTGGTGCCACCGCACCCCGGGCCGCTGGCCGCCGTCGCCGCGATCCACGCGAACCTCGGCACGACGCTGGCGCTCGGCGTTCTGGTGGCCGTGCCGACGGTGATCATCGCCGGTCCGCTCTTCGGGCGGGTCGCGGACCGCTGGGTGAAGGCCGTTCCGCCGGAGAACCTCACGCCCGCCCGGGCCTCCGACGACCTGGAGCGGCGGCCGGGCTTCGTGCCGACCGTGTGCACCATGCTGCTGCCGGTGGTGCTGATGCTCGCCAAGGCGCTCGTCGACGTCCTGGTGAAGAACCAGAGCAGCCTGGTCTACCGGGTCTTCGACGTGATCGGCACGCCCTTGGTCGCGCTGCTGGCCGCGGTGATGCTGGGGATGTTCACGCTGGCGCGCCCGGCCGGGTTCAGCAAGGAGCGGATCTCGGCGACGGTGGAGCGGTCGCTCGGCCCGATCGCGGGCATCATCCTGATCGTCGGCGCGGGCGGCGGTTTCAAGCAGGTGCTGGTCGATTCCGGCATCGGCCAGATGATCCTCAACTGGTCGCACGGGTGGCATATTTCACCGCTGCTGCTGGCCTGGCTGATCGCGGTCCTGATCCGGGTCGCCACGGGCTCGGCGACGGTCGCCACCATTTCGGCGGCCGGACTGGTCGCACCGCTGGCCGCGGGCATGTCCGGCACCCACACGGCGCTGCTGGTCCTTGCCGTGGGCGCCGGTTCGCTGTTCTTCTCACACGTCAACGACGCCGGGTTCTGGCTGGTCAAGGAGTACTTCGGGATGGACGTCCCGCAGACCCTGAAGTCCTGGTCCACGATGGAGACGGTTATCTCCGTGGTCGCCCTCGGCTTCGTGCTGGCGCTGTCCGTGGTGTTGTAGCGCGGCAGCGCCCCGCACGGGACCGGTACGACGGGCCGCCCCCTGAGCGCAGGGGGTGGCCCCTCGCGTTGGCCGCGGCTACCAGCGGGGGACGGTCGGGGTGGCCCAGTTCGGGTCGGCCACGCGCATCGCGGCGGTGTCGTCGCGGTCGCGCATGGCGCCGTCGTCGTCCAGCCACCGCTGGTGGAGCGACTGGAGGGCGGTGCGGTCGAGTTCCACGCCGAGGCCGGGCGCGTCGGAGACGGTGAGATGACCGTCCTGGAAAGCGTGCCGCGACGTGATGACGTCCTCCGTCTGCCATGGATAGTGCGAGTCGCACGCGTAGGCGAGATCGGGGACGGTGGCCGCCACCTGGGTCATCGCGGCGAGGCTGATGCCCAGATGCGTGTTGGAGTGCATGGACAGGCTGACCCCGAACGTACGGCAGACGGCGGCCAGTTCGCGGGTTCTGCGCAGTCCGCCCCAGTAGTGGTGGTCGCAGAGCACCACCTGGACCGCGCCGGTGCGGAACGCCTCGGGGATCTCCGCGAAGGTCGTCACGCACATGTTGGTGGCCAACGGCATCCCGCCGTCCGCCGCCACCCGTGCCATACGAGCGGTACCGCTCGCCGGATCCTCCAGGTACTCCAGCACTCCCGTGAGTTGGGCGGCGACGGACCGCGAGGTCTCCACCGACCAGGCGCCGTTGGGATCGAGGCGCAGCGGCCGTCCGGGAAACGCCTCGGCCAGTGCGCGGACGGCGGCGATCTCCTCGTCGGGCGGGAACACTCCGCCCTTGAGCTTGAAGGAGGTGAAGCCGAAGTCCCGTGCGAAGCGCCGGGCCTGGGCCACGATCCCCTCCGGGTCGAGCGCCGCGCCCCAGTCGTCCTTGGGCGTCTCGCCCGCCGGATGTTCGGCCCACCGGTAGAACAGGTACGCGCTGTACTCGACGCGGTCCCGCACCTTCCCGCCGAGCAGTGTGTGGACGGGCACGCCCAGCGCCTTGCCGAGCGCGTCGAGGCAGGCGGCCTCGAAGCCGGACACGACGGACAGCCGCAACTTGTCGGCGGTCTGCACACCACGCAGTCCGCCGACGTCGACGGAGTCGGACACCCCGTCCGGCTCGCCGCACACCGTCTCGGCCAGCGCGAACAGCCCGTTCAGATCCATGACCGAGGTTCCGGGCAGTGCGGCGGCCAGCGGACGGGCCAGATCGAGGTACCGGGTGTCGCCGTACGTCTCGCCGACTCCGCTGCCGCCGTCCGCCGTGACCACCTCGACGATCAGGCGTGGGGTGTACGGCTGGTGGACGCCCTGGGTGTTCAGCAGTGGCGGATCGGAGATCAGGACCGGGGTCAGCCGTACCTCGGCGATGGTCAGCGCCGAGGCACCAGCAGCAGCCGCTGTTTTCGTATGTGAATGCCGTTCACCCATAGAACCAGAGGCTAGGCGCATGCCGCAGCAAGCGTCAACGCCCCCGCAGATACGGTCCCTCACATGCGGATACGGCCCCTTACATATGGGTTCCGCCGTCCACCCTGATCTCGGTGCCCGTGATGAACGCGCCGTCATCGGACGCCAGCATCGCGATGACCGAGGCCACCGTCTCCGGCGGCGCGAAGCCCTCACCGATGGCGGGGAGCAGCTTCGACAGCAGGCTCCAGTCGGTGTCCTCGGGCAGCCCGGGGTCGGTGGTCATCCCGGACTGGATGCTGCCGGGCGCGACACACACCGCACGCAGGCCCTGCTTGCTGTACTCCAGCGCGAGGGCATGGGTGAAGGACTGTATGCCGCCCTTGCTGGCCGCATAGGCGGCCATGTACGGGTGCGCGAACGAGGCCGAGGTGGAGCTGAAGTTGATCACCACACCCCGACCGGTCTCCAGCAGGGCGGGCAGTGCGGCGCGGGCCACCAGGAAGGTGCCGGTGAGGTTGACCCCGATGATCCGGTTCCAGAACTCCAGCGACATCTGGTGGGTGTGCGAACTGCACAGGATTCCGGCCGCGTTGACCAGCACGTCGAGGCCGCCGAGGCTGGACACAACGTCGCCGACCACCCGCTCGACGGCCGCCTCGTCGGCGATGTCCAAGGCGGTGGTGGTCAGCCGCGCCGCCAGGCCCCCGGCGTCAGCAAGGGAGGCCGTCCGCTCCAGGCCGTCCTCGCTGATGTCGGCGGCCACCAGCGCCGCGCCCTCGGCCAGCAGCCGCAGCGCGGCCGCCTGCCCGATGCCCGACCCGGCACCGGTGACCAGCACTTTCCGCCCCTCGAAACGATTCACCGCGTTCCCTCCCCGTGGCCGGTATCCGGCGCACCCTGATTGGCTCGATCTTGATCGCGGCACGAAGGTAGCGGATACCACCGAGACTTAGAACACGTTCCCGTAATCGCTCCTGCGGCGATCCCCTCTGGACGCCATACCGACTGGTCGGCATGATGGCCGGATGACCACGACTGACAATCCCCCCGGCCTGGATCTGGAGCGGTTGCGCGCACACGTGGACCGCGAGCGGCCCGGACTCACCGCCGGGCCGCTGACCGGACGGCTGATAGAAGGCGGCCGCTCGAACCTCACGTACGCCGTGACCGACGGCGCCTCCCGTTGGGTGGTGCGCAGGCCGCCGCTCGGGCACGTGCTGGCCACCGCGCATGACATGGGTCGCGAGTTCACCGTGCTGGCCGGGCTGCACCCCACGCCGGTACCGGTACCGGAACCGCTGCTGCTCGGCCAGGACGACACGGTGATCGGTGCGCCGTTCTACCTGATGGAGCACGTGGACGGCACGCCGTACCGCACCGTGGAACAGCTTGCCGCGCTGGGCCCGGAGCGCACCCGCGGTGTGGTGCTCAGCCTGGTCGACACACTGGTGGACCTGCACGCGGTGGATCCGGCCGCGGCCGGGCTCGCCGACTTCGGGCGCCCGGAGGGTTTCCTGGAACGGCAGTTGCGCCGCTGGAACAAGCAACTCGCCGCCTCCCGCAACCGTGAACTGCCCGGTATCGACGAGCTGAGCACCCGGCTCGGCGCACGACTGCCCGCCTCCGGCGCGCCCACCGTAGTGCACGGCGACTACCGGCTCGACAACGTGCTGGTCGGTCCGGACGACCGCATCCGCGCGGTACTCGACTGGGAGATGTCCACACTGGGCGACCCGCTCACCGACCTCGGCCTGCTGGTGATGTACAGCGAGCGGCTGCCGGTGGAGAACTCACCGGTCCCCACCAGCAGCGGGGCGCCCGGCCATCCCGACCCCGCGGAGCTGATCTCCCGCTACGCGCAGCGCTCCGGGCGGGACACCTCCGCGGTCGCCTGGTACACGGCGTTCGCCTACTTCAAGCTCGCGGTGATCTTGGAGGGCATCCACTACCGCTTCACCCTGGGCCAGACCGTGGGCGCGGGATTCGACCGTATCGGCACGCTGGTCCCGGTCTTCATCGACCGCGGACTGACCATCCTCAAGGAGGGCTGACGCCCGAGTGCGCGAAGTGGCCGACCGAGCGCAGCGAGGTTGTCCGCGGAGTAAGCGAGCAGGAAGACCGACCAGAAGAGAAGAGGACTGAACGGCATGGACTTCGGATACGACGCACGCACCGAGGAGCTGCGCGAGCGGCTGCTCGCCTTCATGGACGAGTTCGTCCACCCGGCCGAACCGGTCTTCGCCCAGCAGCGCGCGGAAGCCGACGATCCCTGGTCTCCGCCGCCGGTCGTGGCGGAGTTGAAGGCCGAGGCCCGCAAGCGCGGGCTGTGGAACCTGTTCCTGCCGGGCGAGAACGGCGCCGGTCTGACCAATCTCCAGTACGCGCCGCTCGCCGAGATCACCGGCCGCAGTCCGAACTTGGCGCCCCCGGCCCTCAACTGCGCCGCTCCCGACACCGGGAACATGGAGGTGCTCAACGAGTTCGGCACCGAGGAGCAGCGCAAGGCTTGGCTGGAGCCGCTGCTCGCGGGCGAGATCCGTTCGGCCTTCGCGATGACCGAGCCGGATGTCGCCTCTTCTGATGCGACGAACATCGAAACCCGTATCGAGCGTGTTGGCGACGAGTACGTCATCAACGGCCGCAAGTGGTACATCTCCGGGGCGATGAACCCCAACTGCCGGATCTTCATCGTCATGGGCAAGACGGACCCGTCAGCGGACCGTCACCACCAGCAGAGCATGGTCCTGGTGCCACGGGACACCCCCGGCCTCGAAGTGCGGCGCGGCATGCGGGTGTTCGGCTACGACGACGGAGACCACGGCGGCCATGCCGAGGTGCTCTTCCACGATGTGCGGGTCCCCGCGGCGAACCTCATCGGTGAGGAGGGCGGCGGCTTCGCCATCGCCCAGGCCCGGCTCGGTCCCGGCCGGATCCACCACTGCATGCGGCTGATCGGCATGGCCGAGCGTGCGGTCGAGTTGATGTGCCGTCGCGCCGCTTCCCGGACCGCCTTCGGCAAGCCGATCGCCGCGCAGGGCGTGGTCCAGGAGTGGATCGCCGAAGCGCGGGTGGAGATCGAGCAGTTGCGGCTGCTGGTGCTGAAGACCGCGTGGCTGATGGACACCGTCGGCAACCGCGGTGCGCACACCGAGATCCAGGCCATCAAGATCGCCACACCGGCGGCGGTGCAGGGGATCATCGACCGGGCGATCCAGGTGCACGGTGCGGGTGGGGTCAGCCAGGACTTCCCGCTCGCGGAGCTTTGGGCGGCGGCGCGGACGCTGCGGCTTGCTGATGGGCCGGATGAGGTGCACAAGAGGTCACTGGCGCGGCGGGAGTTGCGGCGGTACGTGTAGTTCCGTCCCGCCCGCCCATTTGTCGTCAATCGCCGGACGGGCTCAAAGGCAAATCGCCGGACGGGCTCAAAAGCAAATCCCGGGCGGGCTCAAAAGCAGATCGCCGGGCGGGCTCAAAAGAAAAGGCCCGTCCGGCGATTCAGGCTTCCGTCAGTCGGGGACGACCACCAGGCGGCCGGTGGTTGTGCCGTCGGCGACCCGTTGTACGGCGTCCGCCGCGGCGGCCAGCGGAAGCCGCTCGCTCACCAGGGGCTTCACCGTGCCCTCCGCCGCGAGGCGGGTCAGTTCGTCGTGGCAGTGGCGGATCGCCGCCGGGTCGTGGGCGTTGTACAGGCCCCAGTGCAGGCCCAGGATCGAGTAGTTCTTGACCAGGGCGTGGTTGAGGCCGGGGGTGGGAATGGTGCCGCTGGTGAAGCCGACCACCACGATCCGGCCCTCGAAGGCGACGCACTTGGTGGACCGGGTGTAGGCCTCGCCGCCCACCGGGTCATAGACCACATCGGCGCCGCGTCCGCCGGTCGCCTCCTTGACGACGGCGACGAAGTCCTCCGTACGCCGGTCCACCACGATGTCACAGCCCAACTTGGCCGCCGCGGCGGCCTTTTCCGCGCCGCCCACCACTGCGATCACCGTGGCACCCGCGGCCTTGCCCAGCTGTACGGCGGCACTCCCGACGCCGCCCGCCGCCGCGTGCACCAGCAGCGTCTCACCGCCGCGCAGCGCGGCCCTGCGGTGCAGCCCGAACCATCCGGTCTGGTAGCCGATGTGCAGCGCGGCGGCCTCGGCGTCGTCCAGGGCGTCGGGCGCGGGCAGCACGGTGGACGCCTTGACGACCGCCAGCTCGGCGAACGCACCGCCCGGCAGCGCGGCCGGGGCGATCACCCGGGCGCCCGGCTCAAGTCCGGTGACGCCTGCGCCCAACGCCCTTATCTCCCCGCACAGTTCGACGCCGGGGGTGAACGGTGGCTCGGGGCGGATCTGGTACTGGCCGCGGCACAGCAGCGCGTCGGGGAAGTTCACGTTGGCGGCGCGCACCCGCACCAGCACTTCGCCAGGTCCCGGTACCGGATCGGGGACCTCTTCGAGGCGCATCGCCTCCCGCGGCTCACCGGTCTCGTGTACGCGCCATGCCTTCACAGGGGTCTCCGTAACCTCAGGGCTGCCGTACCGAGTACAGCAGCAGATCTGCGAACTCCTCGGCCACCTGGGCGGCGGACAGCGGCCCGCCCTCGCGGTACCAGGTGCCCAGGTGGTGAACCGAGCCGAAGAAGAAGTCCACGACGAGATCGGGGCGCAGCTCGGCGCGGAAGGTCCCCTGCCGCCGGCCCTCCTCGACCAGCGCGCGGAACCGCTCGTGGTAGCGGCGGCGTTCGGCTCGTACCGCCTTCTGCTTCTCCGGGCTGAGCTGGTGCATCGACCGGAAGAAAATCTTGGTGTCGTCGAGGTTCTCGATGCTGGTCACCACGACGTCGGCGGCGGCGCGGTGCAGCCGTTCCGCCACCGTCCCGGTTCCCGAGGCGATCTCCTCCAGCCGTTCGGTCTGCAGTCGCAGCACCCGGGCGTACACCTCGTGCAGCAGGTCGTCCTTGCTGCCGAAGTAGTGGTACAGCGCGCCCTTGGTCACCCCGGCGGCCTCGACGATCTCCTGGACGGAGGTGCGGTCGAAGCCCCGGTCGGCGAAGAGGCGGGTGGCCTCGGCCAGCAGCCGTTGCGGTACCGCGGCCGCCTTGGTGTTGCCCCCGTGTGCCATGGCCGTTCCCTTCCTCTACGTACAGCCGCGTACCCCGCGGTGCCGGATCGACTGCCAGCGTACCGACCGGTACGCATCTAGCCCTGCCGTTGACCCGGTACCCCGCGCAGCTCACGGCGCAGGATCTTGCCGCTGGCGTTCTTCGGCAGTTCGGTGAGCAGTTCCACCTCGCGCGGGTACTTGTAGGCCGCCAGCCGGTCCTTGCAGTGCGCGACCAGTTCGTCGGGATCGGCGGAAGTACCCGGTTTGAGGCTCACGTACGCCTTGACGGTCTCGCCCCGGTACGGATCGGGAACGCCGACGACCGCCGCTTCGCGGACGGCCGGGTGGGTGTAGAGGACGTCCTCTACCTCGCGCGGCCAGACCTTGAAACCGGAGGCACTGATCATGTCCTTCTTGCGGTCGACCACGTACAGCCAACCCGTCTCGTCCATGAACCCGATGTCGCCGGTGCGCAGTTCACCGTCCGGCAGCGCGGCGGCCGACTCCTCGGGTCGCTGCCAGTAGCCGGGTACCACCATGGGGCCGCGCACCGCGATCTCGCCGTGCTCGCCGAACGGCACGTCGTGTCCCGTCTCGCCGATGATCCGGATCACCGTGTCGGGACCGGGGACGCCCACCGCCAGCGTGCCGGTGACCGGGTCCACCGGGGCCTTTTTGCCGGGCGGAACGTTGGCGCAGGCACCGGTGCACTCGGTGAGCCCGTAGCCGTTGCGCACGTAGTGGCCGTAGCGCTGCCGGAACTCCTCGACGATCGCCGGCGGCAGCGGGGCGCCGCCGGAGCTGACCGACCGGAAGGAGGCGAAGTCGTCGGCGGTGGTGTCGGGCCTGGACATCAGCGCGATGTAGGCGGTGGACGGGCCGACCATGTAGGCGGGCCGGTGCTCGCGGATGGCGTCCAGTACGACGCCCGTCTCGAACCGGTAGGCCAGTGCGAGCGTCGACGCGCCCGCGAGGGCGGCCGCGAGTTGGGAGACCATCCCGCTGATGTGGAACAGCGGCGCGAGCGCGAAGATCGTGGCGCCGTCGGGCAGTGCGAGGACGCGGCACTGGCGTTGGGCGTTGTACGCCATGTTGCCGTGGGTGTTCATGGCGCCCTTGGGGGTGCCGGTGGTGCCCGAGGTGTAGGTGAGCAGCGCGGCGTCGTCGGACGCGAGGGCGGGATCCGGCGGCGGTGCTCCCGCCGCGTCGCGGGCGGCGGCCAGCAGGTCGGGGGTGTCGTCGGGGCGGATCCGCTCGTCGGTGGGCAGCACCCGGTGGTCGTTGCGGCTCTGCAGATCCAACTCGCTGGTGGTCAGGGCGATCCCGACCGGCGAGTCGGCGGCGGTCTCACGGATGTACGACCGCCATGCGCGCTCATGGCAGACCAGCGCGGTCACCTGCGCGTCCCGCAGCACGTGGCCGAGCTCCCGGTTCTTGTACATCGGGCTGACCGGCACCGCGACGCCACCCGCCTTCCAGGCGCCGAGCAGCGCGAGAACGAACTGCGGGATGTTCTGCAGGACGATCGCGGCGCGGTCGCCGCGCCGGAACCCGTGGGACAGCAGGTGGTTGGCGATGCCGTCGGACAGTTCGTCGGCCTGGGCGTACGTCAGACGTCCGTCGAAGTAGGCGAGCGCGGTGCGGTCCGGCACCCGCCGCGCCGATGCACGGAACGCGTGCAGCATGCTGGGCGGCGGATCGGGCGGGGCGAGCTGCTCGGCGCTGAGGTGCTGGAGCCACGGCTTGTCCGCGTACTTCATGCCTGGCCGCCGTCAAGCCGGCGCTGCAGCTTGTTCATTCCCCCCAGCCAGCGGTCCGGGTTGGTGGCGCGGTTCGCGTAGTACTCGGCGACCTCGGGGTGCGGCAGGATCAGGAAGCGCTCGTCGGCGATTCCGGCGAGCACCGCGTCGGCGACCTGCTCGGGCTCGATCGCCGTGGGAGTCAGCACCAACTCCCCTTCGGCGCCGGTGCTGTCCAGCATGTTCGTGCGGACTCCCTGCGGGCAGACCGCATGCACGCCGACGCCGCGGTGCCGGTAGGTCAGCGACAGCCACTCGGCGAAGGCGAGCGCACCGTGCTTGGTCACCGAGTACGGGGCCGCGCCGATCATGGTCAGCAACCCGGCGGCGGAGACCGTGGCGACGAACCGGCCCTTGCCCCGGTCCAGCCACTCGGGCAGCAGTGCCCGCGCGGCGCGCACATGGGACATCACATTGACGTCCCAGGCCTGTGCCCAGTCCTCCTCCGACGCCTCGGGGCCGCCGCCGGTCGGCACGCCCGCGTTGGCGCAGTAGATGTCGATCGGCCCGTCGAGCGCGGTGCGGGCCTGCCGGATCAGTTCGGCGACGCCGCGCTCGCCGGCGGCGTCACCGGGGACGGCGGCCCCGCCGATCTCCTCGGCGACGGACTTCGCGGCGTCGGCGTCCAGGTCGTTGACCACGACGCGGGCCCCTTCGGCAGCGAATCTACGGGCCAGGGCGGCACCGATGCCGCGTCCTGCCCCGGTGACGACAATCCGTGTGTCCTGGTGCGCGCCCACGCCGGAGTCCCTTCGGTTCGTCGGATCGCCCCCGTCTGCGACAGCACGCATACTAACCAGTCGGTATGGCATCGGGAAGGGTCAACTTCACAGGCAGCTGGCCGGAACAGCGTCTTCCGGTGGCGATGAGTGCAGCTCACACTGGTCAGGGGCCAGCTCGGCGCGGGTAGGAACGGCAGGGGGCGGCAGGCCAATGGGGGCCATGGGTGTCGATCCGTACTGGACGGTGACCTTCGACACGGAGGGCAGCGCCGACGCCGAACAGCGCGACCGGCTGATACTGGGCGCGGCAGGGGCCGGGATCACCGACCTGATCGTCTTCGCGCACGGCTGGAACAACGACCTGACCACCGCCGTCCGCGTCTACCGCCGCTTCTTCACCCCGTTCCCCGCCCTGCTGGAACGCCGCCGTCCGGCCGCCACGGTGGGATACGCGGGCGTGTTCTGGCCCTCGCTGCGGTTCCTCGAGGAGCCGCTGGTGGACTACCGGCCCTCGGTGCTCGCCGAACAGGCCGCGAACCTGGCGATCCAACGCGGAGTCGACAAGGACACTCTGGACGGTCTCGTCAAGCTCTTTCCCGCGCGGGCCCAGGAGGTACGGCGCATGGCGGCGCTGCTGCGCGAGCGACCGGCGTCCCCGGACCGCCTGGCGGATTTCTTTGAGCTGGCGCGGCGGTTCGCGCCCGAAGCCCGGCTGGCGATGCTGACCGGTGACGCCGAGCGGATCTGCGAGGAGTTCGCCGCGGCGCTGGAGAGCACCGGCGCGGAAACGGTCCCGTTGGCGCGCGAGGGATCAGCGGACGCCCCCTCGTTCCGCCGGTGGAGCGGCGCCCGCGAAGTGCTGCGCCAGCTCGCCTACTACCGGATGTGCCAGCAGGCGGACGTCATGGGCGAGTCGGGGCTTGCCGCGCTGCTTGACCAACTCGCCGACGTGGCCTCGGACGTACGGATCCATCTGCTCGGCCACGGCTTGGGCGCACGGCTGGTGCTGGCCGGGCTGCGTGCCGCCACCTCGTCCGCCGCCTCGGTGACCCTGCTGCAGGGCACCTTTCCGCCGGGCACGCTGCGCGGCGCGCCGCGGCGGGTCAACGGGCCGCTGGTGGTGTGCCATTCGCGGTACGACGACGGCCTCGGCACGCTGTATCCGCTGGCCTGGCGAGCGTCCGGCAGCACCGGAGGCCCGGCCGCCGTGGGCTACGAAGGGATCCCTTCGGCGGACGACGCGGTCCGCCTCACACTGGCCGACACCTCGCCGAGGGCCGGGCGGCGCTTTCCGGAGTCCGGCCTGGTGAGCGTGGACGCCTCCAGCGTGGTCCGGCGCGGCTATCCGCCGATGGGTGCGCATATGGACATCTGCCATGCGGACCTGGCGCGGGTGGTGCTGCTGGCGGGGCGGATTCCGCATTAGCCGGTCCGCCGAGTTCCGTGAGGGTTCGCAGGTGTCGTCCGGCCGCCGGTCCGCATCTCGTGGTGGTTCCCTTCACGACGAATACCGCACGTGCGCTCCCGGAAGGCCGGGAACGCACGCGTGGTGGTGAACTCCTAGCGGTGTGCGGGGAATTCGACGACCTGCTGGTATGTCGGACGGTTCTGCCAGGAGATCCGGTCGTCGCCGACGCCGCCGAGCGGACGCTGGACGATGCTGTCCGCGCACCACTGGTCGCCCGCCGCGCAGCCGCCGCCGTCGCCCGGGTAGACCTGGTTCGCCGGGGTGGCCACGGCCTGCTTGAGGGTGGTCAGCAGCATCGACTGGCAGGCTGCGACATCGCCGTTGCCACAGTACTTCTGGGCGAAGCCGCCCTTGACCGGCTTGCCGAGCAGCGCCCGCAGGTCCTTGTCCACGTAGGACCACCAGCCGAACTGGAACGAGCTTCCGGCGTGCGAGCCGGTCGGTCCGTGCCCGGCCGAGGGCGATTCGTCGACCCCCAGGTTGGCGGTCAGCGCGTTGTACAGATCGCTGCCCAGACCGGGCTCGAACTCGCCCTTGACGAGCAGCGGCCACCAGGCGTCCATGACGCGGACCGCGTCGGAGTCGGCGTAGGTGTGCGAGCCGGGCGAGGTCTCCTGGCGCTTGGCGTCGTCGCTGCTCCAGTTCGCCAGCTCCTGCACGGTGTTGGCGAGCTGCGGATCGGTGATGGGCTTGCTGCGCAGCACGGCGAGCAGCTCGGGAAGCACGTCCTCACCGCGCAGGTCGGTGACGGCGGCGTCGGCCATCGCCTGGGTGAGCGCTGCACGGGTGACGCCGCCCTGCTTGACGAGCCGCTTGACCCGGTCGTCGAGCAGGTTGGCGCGGTGCAGGGACCCGTCGCCGAACCCGGATGTGCTGTAGTCCCTGGCCTGCTTGTTGTTCCAGGAGACGTAGTAGTTCTGGTCGATGGACTGCGGATGCTGGGACGGCGGGGTGGCCGCGGAGGTGTTGTCGGCCGGGTTGAAGCCCCGCCACTCGTAGCGCTGCTCCGCGAGCACCGGCAGCGCCGGGTCGACGCCCGCGGCCCGTGCCGGGTTGGTGCCCGAGTTGTAGTAGGCGATGTCCCGGGAGTCCGCGTAGAACCAGTTGAAGGTGTAGTTGATGTGCTGCGCCGCCTTCTGGAAGCTCCGGGCGTCATGCACGCAGCCGGGGTCGTTGAGCATCTGGAAGCCGATGATCGAGTCGGCCTCGTGCTGGTACGAGCTGCGCAGCGAGGTGTACGCGACGGGGTTGCCGCCGACCGTGGCACGGGCGGTCACCAGACCGTACCTGGTGCGGTAGACCTGCATCCGGTACGAGCCCGCGGCCGTGGAGTCGGCGAGCGTCGGCGACCAGGCGTCGGTGCGCTCCAGCTTCTCGAACGGCACGCAGCTTCCGTGCCACAGGTAGGAGTTGGACTGGGTGGTGGGCTTGTTACCGCTCGGGTCGCACAGTTCGACGGCGTAGGTGTCGGTGATGTCCTGGCCCGCGGAGGTGGCGCTCCACGCGTAGTCCTGGCCGCGGCCGAGTTCGACGTACATGCTCAGTCCGGCGAAGGCCGCACCTCGGGCGCTGATGCCCGGGCCCTGCAGTTCCTCACGTATCAGCAGTTGGGGTGCGAAGTAGCCGGTCTGCGGGCCGAACACGGCGACGGGGTGGCCGCTCGCGGTGTACCTGCCGGAGACCAGCAGCGCGTTGGACATGCCCTTCTTGGGCGAGGAGAACAGGTTGCCGGGAAGTACGCCGTTGTCGAACATGCCCTGCAGCGGCCGCAGTTTCGCCGGGGCGCGTACCGGGGTCCGGGCGGGCGCCCCGTTCCTGGCGGCGGCGGAGCCGGTGCGGTCGTAGACGAGGGGCTCCGGGGTGACCGAGCCCGGGTCGGGCAGGGCCTCGCCCTGGGCGTGGGCGGGCTGGTCCGCGTAGGGGAAGCTCTGCCCGTCGTGCAAGGTCAGGACCGCTTCGGGGTCGTTGCGCTCGCGGAAGGACTCCCAGACCTTGGTGCCCTCGGCGAGCCCGTACTTGTGCTGTGCGGCCTGCAGGGCGAGTGCGGACTGCACCTGGCCACCGCCGCCCGAGCCGAAGAGCGCGCCGACCACCGAGCCCAGCGCGATCAGGTCGGTCAGCTTGAACGGTTCGATCTCTCCGACGTTGGTGATGGGGTCGATATGGCCGGTGAGGTCGTACTCGCCGGGGAAGTACCGGCCGGGTTTGGCCTGGCTGATGTAGGTGTTGATACCGGCCACATAGGACTGCGCGTCGGCGAGCGCCTGTCTCCCGCGTGCCCCGTTGGACTTGACAAGCCGGTCCGCCTGGGCCTGCAGGTCGGCCTCGGTGTAGGGGGCGGCGCTGTAGAACTGCTGCTCAAGGCCCTGGTTGGCGGCGGCGCCGCCCGCGAAGGAGGTCAACTCACCGCGGCCGACATGCCGGAAGAGATCCATCAGCCAGAGCCGGTCCTGCGCCGCGGCGTATCCGGCGCCGAACTCGGTGCCGGTGCGGGTGGTGCCCTTGATGTGCGGGATGCCGGTGGCCTTGTCGCGGGTGATGGTGACGTCGGAGCGCGGGCTCTGCACGGATTCCACCTGGTCCGGCGGGACGCCGAACGAGGAGCTGTTGTAGAAGTCGCCGATGGTGGCGTCGGTCAGTGAGCCGTAGCCGCCGGGTAGGGCGCCGTAGGTGCCGAGTTGGTCGGTGCTGTGCGCCGGGTGGGTGCCGAACAACTTGTTGCCGAGGATGTCGGCGAGGGTGGCGTTTCCGTTCTCGCCGGGCGGCAGGACGTCGTCGCACTGGCCCTGGCAGTAGTCCTTGCCGGGGTCGGCGGCGACGGCCGCGTGGGGTACCGGCGCGATCAGGGTGACGCCGAGCGCGAGCAGCGTGGTTGCCGCCGCAGATCTGAGAGTGGGGGTGCGTCGTCGCATTCCTGCTCCTCCCTGAGGGGAATGCGACGGACGTTACCGGCGGTAGGGCCATGCGGGAAGGTGAACACACGTCACGTTTCCGATCTCGGCTGGATGTACAGCACTCCTCTCCACAACTCCTTCACGAGGGGAGCCAATTGCGGGCCCGGTACGTCCATTCCATAGCGCCACGAGTGATGTAGTCCACTGTGCTCCACTGTGACGGAGGTGGGACGAGATGGCCGGGTTCCGGAGTCTCGCGAGACGGGTACGCGATCCGCGGCTGATAGACGCCGAGCAACGCACCTCACTACGCCGATGCCTTGAGCGCTTCGCCCCGTACGGCCACCGGGCGACCTGGCACCACCTTTGCGTACGCGCCGGATTCGCGCCCGATGACCGACATCCACGCCAGGTGCAACTGATGGCGGCACTGGAGGAGTTGGAGGAGGCGAGAGCGGTATGGCTCGGCTACGAGGCGGAGTTCGCCGCCCGCCGCAAGCGTGAGAAGCATGACGGCATCCGCCGTCCGACCGGCCTCGACGACTGGCACCGGCGCACCTGGGGAGGGTACGGCGTCGCCTGGTGCGACGACCCTGCCGTGCATCCGACGGGACGGCTCGCCGACGTACTGCGCCGGCTGATCACCGCCCTGGACTCGGAGCCCGGCGACTCCTGCCCGGTGTGCGGCGCGACCCGCATCGCATGGCGGGAGGGCCTGCGCCATGATCCGGCGTCGGGGCCGGTCTGCACGGAGTGCGGCATCGTGGTTCCGGTGCCGGTGCTGTCCCCCGAAGCCCTGGAAGCGGCCCGGACGGCCGCGTGGGAGAGCCGGTACGCGGTGCGGTAGGGCCTCTCGGCCCGTCCCGCGGACCTTCCGGGGGCGGCGGCCGGTTCGGCACCGACGGCCGCCGCCGTAGAGGTACTCGCCGTTGCGGCGGTCGAACCCCGCCGCGACGGCGAACGACGACGTTGACACGCGGTCCCCGGCGAACCATGCTGAGCAAGCGCTTAGACAGTACGCGATCGCTCGCTCGACGTTACGCATGTGGGAGGCATCAGATGTCGCAGGCCAGGGTCTTCGCTTCGGTGGACGAGCTACGCGCTGCCGTCGGGGAGGAGTTGGGCCCCACGCCGTGGGTGGAGATCGACCAGAAGCGGATCGACCTGTTCGCCGAGGCGACCGGCGACCACCAGTGGATCCACGTCGACCCGGAGAAGGCCGCGCAGGGCCCGTTCGGCACCACCATCGCGCACGGGTATCTGACGCTCTCCCTCATCCCCTCGCTGATGCCGGAGCTGATGCGGGTCGAGGGCGTGCGGATGGGCGTCAACTACGGGGTGAACAAGGTGCGCTTCCCGGCCCCGGTGCCGGTCGGCTCACAGCTGCGGGCGTCCGCGCAGATCGCCGAGGTGAGCGAGATGCCGGAGGGCGTGCAGCTGGTCACCCGGATCACCATCGAGCGGGCGGGCGGGGACAAGCCGGTGTGCGTGGCGGAGACGGTCGCCCGCTTCTACCTGTGAGCCGGGTGGCTCCGGGCGCTGTGCCTCCTTGAACTCCGCTGCCGGGAACGGGCGGTGCGCTGCCGGGAACTGGCGGTGCGTTACTGGGAACGGACCGCGCTAGACCGGCCGCACCATCCGCAGCACCAGGTCGGCGTAGAGCTCGCCGATCTCGTCGGGGGTACGGCGGCCGGCCGGGTTGAACCAGCGCGCCACGTCGATGCACAGGGAGAGTACGGCCAGCGTCGTGCCGGAGACATCGAGGACGTCGAAGTCACCGGAGCGCACGCCGTCCTCGATGATCGACCGCATCACCGCCTCGCTGCGCCGCCGCAGCTCGACGATCTCCGTGTGGTGCTCGGGGCCGAGCGCGCCCAACTCGTACTGGACCACCCGGCCGGTGGTGTGGTACTCGGCGTGCCAGCGGACGAAGGAGCGGACCGCGGTGCCCAGCCGGTCGGCCGGGGTGCCGCCGCTCTCGGCGGCCTGCCGCAGCAGGGCGAGGGAGCGCTGGTGGCCCACGCTGCTGATCTGGTAGAGCAGTTGTTCCTTGGTTTTGTAGTGGATGTAGAGCGCGGCCGGGCTCATACCTGCGCGCCCCGCGATGTCGCGGGTTGTCGTCGCGTGATAGCCACGCTCGGCGAAGGCCTCGACGGCAGCGATCACCAACCGCCTGGCCGCGTCCGGAGTGATGTCGCTCCACGCCTCGGTGTTCGGTTCCGTCGCCTCCACATCCATGGCGGACACCTTACAACGGGGGTGAGCAAGCGCTTAGCCGCCTTCCGCGGGGGATGGATGGCATTCCGGAGGGTACCCCCGGGCCCCCGTCGCGGGGTGGGCCGTTCTGCCGGGGGATTCCCCCGGCCCCCTCCGTCGGGACGGGCCGCTCCTGCGAAGGACCGCCCAGCCCCTCTGTCGGCGACGGGCTGCCGTGGACTTGCCCCAGCCCCCTTCGTTAGGGGGACGCGCTGCTGCTGCGCAGGACTCGCCCCGGACACCCTTCGCGGGGGACGGACTGCCCTGCCGGGAGTTGCCCCAGCCCCCTTCGTGGGGGACGGGTCGCTCTGCCGCAGGATTCGGCCCGGACCCCTCCGCCGGGGACGGGCTGCTCCTCCGCAGGATTTCCGCGCGTTCCCGCAGCGGACGGGGACTGCTCTGCCGTCGGTTCCCCCGGGGCCTGCCGCGGGCGCGGCTGTTTGTCCGCGGGATTCCCCCGGCCCCCCGTGTGCCGGAGGCATCGCCGGGGTCCGCGTTCAGAAGGCGGAGGTTCCGGTCAAGGCGCGGCCTATCAGGAGTTTGTGGATCTGGGTGGTGCCCTCGTAGAGGGTCATCACCCGGGCGTCGCGGAGCAGCTTGCCTACCGGGTACTCGTCGATGTAGCCGTAACCGCCGAAGACCTGGAGGGCGTTGTTCGCGCAGCGTACCGCCGCCTCGCTGGCGTACAGCTTGGCCGTGGAGGACTCGGTGGCGAACGGCAGGCCGCGGTCGATGTGGTCCGCCACCTGCCAGGTCAGCAGGCGGGCCGCGGCCACGTCCACGGCGATGTCGGCGATCAGCTCCTGTACGAGTTGATGCTGCGCGATCGGCGTACCGAACTGCTCACGCTCCCCCGCGTAGTCCACCGCCGCGTCCAGGCATGCCTGCGCGATCCCCACGCACCCCGCCGCCACCGACATCCGGCCCTTGGCGAGCGCGGACATGGCGACCGAGAAGCCCTTGCCTTCGGGGGCGATCATCGCGGTGGCGGGCACCCGGGCCCCGTCGAGCACGATCTCGGCGGTTGCCTGGCCGCGCAGCCCCAGCTTTCCGTGGATCTCGCGGCGCTCCAGACCCGGGGTGTCGGTGGGGACCAGGAACGCGCTGATGCCCTTGTGACCGGGCTCGGCGCCGGTACGGGCGAAGAGCAGGACGACATCCGCCCAGGTCCCGTTGGTGATGAACATCTTGGAGCCGGTGATGACGTAGTCATCACCGTCCCGCACCGCCCGGGTGGTGAGGTTGGCCGCATCGGATCCGGTGCCCGGTTCCGTGAGGCCGAAGCAGCCGACTGCCTCGCCGGAGCAGAGCCGGGGCAGCCACTCCCGCTTCTGCGCCTCGCTGCCCCACGCCGCGATGGACTTGGCCACCAGGCCCAGCGAAACCGAGACGATCCCGCGCACCGACGAGTCCCCGCGCCCCAACTCCTCGGTGACCAGGCAGTACGCGAGGTGGTCGCCGCCACAGCCGCCGTACTCCTCGGGGATCGTCAAGCCCAGGAAACCCAGATCTCCCAGTTTCTTCACGATGCCGCGATCGACGCTCTCCGCACGGTCCCAAGCCGCCGCGTGTGGGGTGACCTCGCGGTCCACGAAGTCCCTGGCGAGTTGCCGGACGGCGGCCTGTTCCTCGGTCAGCTCCAGGTCCACGGCGCATCCCCTGTAAATTAGCAGTGCTAGTTTTCGATGGGCAGCCCCTACTATGTGCCGCATGGCACGCCCCCGCAAGCCCCTGCTCAGCCGGGACCGCATCGTCGCGGCAGCCCTGGCGGTGGTGGACGCGGAGGGCCTGCAGGCGGTCTCGACCCGCCGCCTCGCCGCCGAACTGGGCGTCAGCGGGCCGTCGTTGTACAACCACTTCCGTACGAAGGACGAGATCCTGGACGCGGTCGCGGACACCGTCGTCGCCCAGGTCGACCTGTCGATGTTCGAGGACGGCACGCACTGGCCGGAGGCGCTCGTGGGCTGGGCCCGTTCCTATCGCGCCGCGCTGGCCGCCCATCCGAACATCGTGCCCTTCCTGGCCCAGGGGCCAGGCCGCCGTCCGGCGGGGCTGCGGCTCGCGGACGCCGTCTTCGGCGGCATGGTGGACGCGGGCTGGCCGCCCGCGTACGCCACCCGGATCGGCGCGATGATGCGGTACTTCGTCGCCGGGTCGGCGCTCGGCTCCTTCGCCCGAGGCTTCGTGGGCGACCCGAGCGCCTACGACCCGGCCGACTATCCGCATCTCGGCCAGGCCCATTTGCTCGCCGAGCACCAGCAGCGGGTGGACGAGGGCGCGTTCGAGACGGGGCTGCGCGCGCTTGTCGACGGCCTGGCCGTCCAGTTCGAGCAGTTGCGCTAGCGCTGGCCAGCTCGGGCCGGTCTTCGTTGGGTCGCGGTCGGCTCGACACCGCCGGTCCCAGCCGTGGGGGTTGCTCACCGTCACACGACGAGCTGGACCGGCGGTCAGGAAACCAGGCTCAACCCCCGACACCCCTGCGGCGCAAGGGTCTAGAAGACCACCAGCGCGCGGCCGCCGCGTCCCGCGAGCATCGCGTCGAACGCGGCCGGGATCCCGTCGAGTCCGATCCGCTCGGTCACCATCGCGCCGAGGTCCAGCCGTCCGGCGCGCACATGCCCGGCGAGCACCGGCAGGTCCTTCGCCGGGTCGCTGTTGCCGTACACACAGCCGGTCAGGGTGCGGGCGAAGTGGAAGAGCTCCAACGCGCTGAAGGTGACCTGCTGCTCCTTGCCGCCGATGCCCACGACCGTGGTACGGCCGCCGCGCCGGGTCGAGGACCAGGCAGTGCGGATGGTGTCGGCGCGGCCGACGCACTCGATCGCGGCATCCGCCCCATGGCCGCCGGTGAGCTTGCGGATCCGCTTGGCGGTCTCATCGGAGGCCAGCACGAAGTCGGTGGCTCCGGCGGCGCGCGCCAACTCCTCCTTCTCCGGGGAGACATCGACGGCGATGACGGCTGCCGCTCCCGCGATCCGAGCCGACTGGATCACCGAGAGTCCGACACCGCCGACACCGAAGACGGCGACCGACTCATCCTGGCGCAACCGGGTGGCGTGGTGCACCGCGCCGTACCCGGTGAGCACCGCGCACCCCAGCAGCGCGGCCTCGGTCAGCGGCACCCCGTCCGGCAACGGCAGCACCGCGCCCGCGGCCACCACGGTCTCCTCGGCGAACACGGCGGTGCCCAGCCCCGGGTACAGCTCGGCGCCGTCCGACGGACGCTTGGCGTACGGGTCCGCCGCCCCCGCCGCGGCGTTGGCGCACAGCCATGGCTCGCCCAGTCCGCAGAAGTGGCAACCACGGCAGGACGGTGCCCAGTTGAGGACCACCCGGTCCCCGGGCGCGACGGCGGTGACGTCCTCGCCCACCGCGACGACCGTGCCCGCGCCCTCATGCCCGAGCACCGCGGGGACGGGTTGCCGCAGCGTGCCGTTGGCCAGCGACAGATCGGAGTGGCACACCCCGGCCGCGGCGAGCCGGACCCGCACCTGGCCCGGACCTGGGTCCGGCAGATTGATCTCGGCGAGCTCCAACGGGGCACCCACAGCGGGCAGTACGGCGGCGCGGACCATGGTCTCTCCTCGACGAAGGGGGCAAACGACGGGTGATCAGAACTGCAGGGACTTGGTCTGCAGGAACTCGGCCAGGCCGTGCGAGCCGAGCTCGCGCCCGATGCCGGACTGCTTGTATCCGCCGAAGGGGGCAAGCGGGTTGAACCGGCCGCCGTTGATGTCCACCTGACCGGTCTCCATGCGGCGGGCGAACTCGACCGCCTCCGCCTCGTCGGCGGCCCAGACGGCCCCGGCCAGTCCGTAGACCGTGCCGTTGGCGATCTCCAGGGCCTGCTCCTCGTTCTCGTACCGCATGATCGACACCACCGGCCCGAAGATCTCCTCCTGGGCGATGGTCATGTGCGGTGTCACATCGGCGAAGACCGTCGGGCGGACGAAGTATCCGCGCTCGCGGCCCTCCGGCGCCTCGGGACCGCCCGCGACCAACCGGGCGCCCTGCTGGACGCCCGTGGCGATGTAGCCGCGCACCCGGTCCCGCTGCTTGGCGTTGACCAGTGGGCCGAGGCGGGTGTCCGGGTCGGTGGGGTCGCCGGGGACGTACTTGGCCGCCGTGGCCCTGGCGAGCTCGACCGCCTCCTCGTAGCGATCGGCGTCCACCAGCATCCGGGTCCAGGCGCTGCAGGTCTGGCCGGAGTTGGCCATGACGTTCGCGATGCCGATGTTGACCGCACGGCCCAGATCGGCGCTCGGCAGGATGACGTTGGCGGACTTGCCGCCGAGTTCCAGCGCCACCCTCTTCACCGAGCGCGCGGCGGTGGCCGCGATCAGCTTGCCGACGGCCGTCGATCCGGTGAACGAGACCAGGTCCACGCCGTCGTGCTCGGCGAGAGCCTGCCCGGCCACCGGTCCAAGGCCGGTGACCAGGTTGAACACGCCCGCGGGGAAGCCCGCATCGTGCACCGCCTCGGCGAAGATCCGCGCGACCATCGGGGTGTCCTCGGCGGGCTTGAGGACGACCGTGCACCCCGCGGCCAGCGCGGGCACCACCTTGGCGACGATCTGGTGCAGCGGGTAGTTCCAGGGTGTGATCGCCCCGACGACGCCCATGGGTTCGTGGTGGACGACGGAGTTCCCGACCTTCTCGGTGAACTCGTACGTCTCCAGCAGCTTGGCGTAGGAGGCGGCGACCGCGGTGGGCATGTCGGTGTGGACCTTGCCGCTGAAGGCGAGCGGAGCGCCGAGTTCGGCGGTCACGGTCCGCGCGATCTCCTCGCGACGGCCGCTGAGCTGTTCACTGAGCGCGGCGATCCGGGCGGCGCGCTCGGCGGGCGGCGTCTCGGCCCAGTCGCGGAAGGCGGCACGCGCGGCGCGTACCGCGCGGTCCACGTCCTCGGCCGTTCCGGCCGGTACCGAGGCGATCACCCGCTCGTCCACCGGGTTCACCACCTCGACCCGGTCCGGGCCCGCGGCCTGCCGCCACTCGCCGTCGATGTACATCCCGTAGTGAGTCTGCACGTCGTTGTCCTCCCGGATTCAACGCCGTCGGCCGACAGGCCGTCCTGGGGGGCGGTGGCCGGGCGACGGGTTCAACGCCGCCGGCCGACGGGCCGTCCTTGAGGGGCGGTGGTCGGGCGACGGATTGAACGCCGTCGGCCGACAGGCCGTCCTTGGGGGGCGGTGGTCGGGCGACGGGTGGGCGGATGCCCCGACCACTCAAACTAGCGGCGCTAGTTGCCGGGGCACCAGCAGGCCCGGGGTGATTGACGGCACGCCGTTGGAATCCTACGGTCATCTATAGGATTCAGGACTCGCAGCGCGGGAGCACGCCATGGGCAGCACACAGGACGGGGTAGGCAACGGCGTCGAGGCGGCCCGCAAGGCCGCCGAGGCGCTCACATACTCCTCCGGCTTCGGAAACGAGCACGTCAGCGAGGCCGTGCCGGGCGCGCTGCCGGTCGGCCGCAACTCGCCGCAACGCGCACCGCTCGGGCTGTACGCGGAGCAGCTGTCCGGCACCGCGTTCACCGAGCCGCGCCACCACAACCGGCGCAGCTGGCTCTACCGGATCCGGCCGTCGGCGGCGCATCCGCCGTTCTACCGGATCGACAACAAGCACCTGCGCAGCGCACCCTTCACCGAGGCCGTGCCGGACCCCAACCGGTTGCGCTGGAACCCGCTGCCCGTACCGCAGGAACCGACCGACTTCCTGGACGGCCTGGTGACCGTCGGCGGCAACGGGGATGTGCTGCAGCGCACCGGCGTCGGCATCCACTGGTACGCGGCCAACCGCTCCATGACCGACCGGGTCTTCTCCGACGCCGACGGCGAGCTGCTGATCGTCCCGGAGCGCGGCGGGCTGCTGCTGCGCACCGAGTTGGGGCTGCTGCGCGCCGAACCTGGGCACATCGCGCTGATCCCGCGCGGGGTGCGGTTCCGTGTCGAGTTGCTGGACGCCGAGGCGCGCGGCTATGTGTGCGAGAACTACGGCCAGCCGTTCCGCCTTCCCGACCTCGGCCCGATCGGCGCCAACGGCCTGGCGAACGCACGGGACTTCCTGGCGCCGGTGGCCGCGTACGAGGACCGCCAGGAGCCGGTCGAGGTGGTGAGCAAGTTCGGCGGCGGCCTGTGGACCGCCACCTACGACCACTCACCGCTGGACGTCGTCGCCTGGCATGGCAACTATGTGCCCTATGTCTACGATCTGCACCGGTTCAACGTGATCGGCTCGATCTCCTACGACCACCCGGATCCGTCCATCTTCACGGTGCTCACCTCGCCGACCGACACCCCGGGCCTGGCGGGCGTGGACTTCGTGGTGTTCGCACCGCGCTGGCTGGTGGGCGAGGACACCTTCCGGCCGCCGTACTTCCACCGCAACGTGATGAGCGAGTTCATGGGCCTGGTGGAGGGCGCCTACGACGCGAAGGCGGAGGGTTTCGTGCCCGGCGGCTCGTCGCTGCACAACATGATGTCCGCGCACGGCCCTGATCGGGAGACGTTCGACAAGGCCAGCGCCGCCGAACTCAAGCCGCAGAAGGTCGACGACGGCCTGGCGTTCATGTTCGAGACCCGCTGGCCGGTGGTGCCGACCACGCAGGCGCTGCACGCGGACCACCGACAGCAGGGCTACGACGCCGTATGGCAGGGTCTGGAGCGACACTTCAGGGCCTAGCCGTCCTCGATCACACGCACGCCGGAGCGAACTTGACCTTTTTCGCCCCCGATTCGATCACCCTGAACCGCAAGCTCCCGTTGTGGTACCAGGTGTCGCAGTCGCTGCGCGCCTCGATACTCGGCCGCGGTGCGGACGCGCCGCTCCGGCTGCCGACCGAGGACGACCTCGCCGCGCACTACGGCGTCAGCGTGCTCACCATGCGGCAGGCGCTGAAGTCCCTTGAGGAAGAGGGGCTGATCAGCCGGCACCGGCGGCGGGGCACCTTCATCGAACCGGGGGCGCGGCGCACCGCTCCGGTGCGGCTGCTGGGTTCGGTCGACGCGATCGTGGCCCAGCAGTCCGGAATGCGGGCCACGATCCTCGGACACGGCGCGGTACCGGTCCCCGCCGACCTCAGCGAGCACTTCCCCACGGCGGAGGAGGTCGTCTCCTACCGCAGACTGCGGCGCGACGAGAGCGGAGAGCCGACCAACTGGGCGGAGAACCACGTCCTTCCGGAACTGGCCGCCCGCATCGACCTCGCCGATCTCGAACACTGGCCGATGACCAAGGTGCTGCGGGACCGCCTTGGCGTGCGGATCAACCGGATCACCGACACGGTGGAGGCCAGGCTGGCCGATCCGGAGACCGCACGGCTGCTGGAGGTGCCGCTGTGCAGCCCGATCCTGCACTACACGGGGGTCACCTACGACGAGAGCGGCCGGGCGGTCGACGTGGTGCGCATCCACTACCGCGGCGACCGGTTCTCGTTCTCGGTCACCATGGAGGCGCGGTACTGATGCGCCTTGCGGCGTCGGCCCGGGCGAGGGGTGCCGGCGGGGGGTCCGGGGGTCATGCCCCGGGAAGGCGCAGCCCGGTCCCAGTACCATGCGTGCGGTGAGCGACGACGCGCCCCTGCTCGACGACCTGATGCCCTGGTCCGCCGCGCCGCTGAGGCTCGGCCGAAGCTGGGTGCTGGCCCCGGACGCCAAGTCGCTACGTGCCCGCTGGGACGCCCTGTTGCGGGGCACTACGGCGGAGCGCGAGGCACTGTTCTGCCCGACCAGGTCGCGTACCGTGCACAGTACGGTGGCGCAACTTCCGGGTCACCGCGCACCGACGACCAGGCTGGCCGACGAGAGCGGGCCGTGCCCCGAGCCGGTGCGCATGCTGCACGGGCCGTACGACCAGCAGTGGCTGATCCCCGACCACCGGTTGCTCGACGCCGCCCGCGCCGAGTTGTGGCGGGTCGCGGACGACCGGCAGTTGTTCGCCGTTGAGCAGGGCTACCTGCCGCAGGCTCCCGGCCCCGCGGTGGTGTGCACCGCGCTGCTGCCCGACGGCCGCTCTCCCGCGGGGCGGCCGGGCCGCATCCGTCCGCTGTACCGCCGTCCCGGCGGCGCCGAGCCCAACTACGCACCCGGGCTGCTGGACCACCTCGGCAAGCGATGCGATCGCTCGGTGACCGCGGAGGATCTGCTGGCCTGGATCACGCTGTTCGCCCGGCACTCTCCGGCGGGCTGCGTGGTACCGCTTCCTGCCGGCGGCGAACTGTGGGACGCGGGCGTCGAGTTGGGCCGGACCGCGCTGGACGTCCAGACCCGCGGCGCCCGCTCCGGCGGGCGGCCGCGGCTGCCCGGTGGCCGCCGACCGTACGTTCGCGCTCCGCTGCCCGCGCGCCCCGACGCGCTGCGGTACGACCCGCAGGAGGAAGCGCTGTTCGTCGGCGACGGACGCATCTCGCCGGTTCCGCGCGGCGCATGGGAGTTCCAGGCGGGCGGCGTACGGGTCCTCGACGCCTGGTTCGACAGCCGGACCAGGGTGGCCGAGCCGGGCACGCTGGCGGCGATCGGGCCCGCCGCATGGCCGCAGGAGTGGACCTCTGAGCTGCTGGAGCTGATCACGGTGCTGGCACTGCTCGCCGAACTGCGGCCGCTGCGACGGACGTTGACCGCCGCACTGGAGTCCGGCCCGTGCACCGGCACCGATGAGCTGCGCGCCGCGGGAGTGCTCCCGGTGCCGGAGGCGGCGCGGCGGCCCGCTTCCGTGCTCGACCATCCCGAGGAGGGTCCGGGCGGCCAGTTCGCGCTGCTCTAGGACCGGCGGGCCTCGGCTTCGTAACCGGCCATCAGCCGGTTGATCACGCGCTCGAAGGTGGAGTCGGGGTCCGTGGCGGAAGGAGCGGTGCGGAGCACTTCGCAGCCCGCCCACTCCGATGGGCCCCGGCCAATGGGTGTACGACGGCTGGGCGATGGTGCTCCGCCATCTGCAACGGCTGCGCAACGCGCCCAGCCTGATCGTGCTGACACTCCGGTTCCGTGGCCTGCCGATGAGCCGGAGCGCGGTACCTCTGGGGCAGGCGTTGTCGTAGGCGTTCATCGCCGCGATCGCGCTGGTGCCGCTGGTACTGGTGGGCTTGGCGGTGGGCTGGCGAATCAGGGGCGGCGCCGCGAGTGCGCTGGGCGCACTGGGGCTGCTACTGCTCTTCCGACTGGTCGCGGGGTGGATCGGGCAGTACCTGGGGCTGCTGGTCGGCTCCGAGGAGGCCGCGGGCCAACTCAGCAGCGTGGTCTTCGCGGTGACGCTGATCTCCAACACCTATGTGCCGACCGGCAGCATGCCCGGCTGGCTGCGGGCGGTCGCCGAGTGGAACCCGATCAGCGCGGTGGTGGCCGCCTGCCGGGACCTGACGGGCAACGTGCTGGCGCGGCCCGGCGCGGCCCGGCCGGTGGCGCACCCGGTGGCGGGCGCGCTGATCTGGTCGCTGGTGCTGCTGGTGGTGGTGTTCGCACCGCTGACGGTTCGGCGGTACGCGCGGCGGTCACTGACGGGCACAAACGAGGATCACGCCGGTGATGCTCGGCCTGGCCGGGACCGTGATATGGGCGGCTGACGCCGCGGGCATCCGGCTCCCCATGCCGGGGTGGGGCGCCGGATGCCCCAGGGAGGGGTGCGCCGGTCGGACCGAGGGGCACGGGAGTCCCGTCGGTCCGGTCGGCGGCAGGTCAGCCGCGGCTGCCGAACAACGAACGGCGCAGCCGTCGCAGCGGCGCGAACAGCGAGACGCGCGCGCCGCGGTTCTCTCTGGTCTGGCAGGTGTCCCGCGCCGTCAGCTCGCGCATCAGCAGCGTCGCGTCCGCGGTCTCGCGCTGCGGCACCGCAGGGCCCCCGAGCACCGCCAGATGGCGGTCAAGACGCGCACTGGACGCGCTGCTCCCGCAGTTGATCGCAGGCACACGTGGCCTGCTGCGCACTATTTGCTCCATTACTACTCCCCACCCGTACGAGGCACCCGGCCCGGGCAGCGTAACCCTATCGCCCCGCCGCGTCACCCGCGCATCCACAGGCTCGGATTCACCTGCCGAACAGGCGTGTTGACGCCCGACGCCGCGCGCTCGCACGGTAGTTGACCGGATGCCCCATCGAATATCACCTGGCAGCCGCGGTGAACTCCGGAAGGTACCCGCTTGACTGCCCCTCCGCCGTCGGGTGGTACGAATCACCGAGTGGAACGGTGACGCTGTGCAGCCATGGGTGGCCGCCGCAGATTTCATGGGGCGCGAAGGCGCGTCGCACGTCGCGAAAGGTGAAACCGTGATCGGCCGCGCGCCGGGCGATGACGGAGTCGACCTCGTCGGCCGCCCGGTTGACGGCCGAGCGCTTGGCCTCGCTCATCCCGGCGCGGCATGAGCCGTTCAACTGGTAGAAGCGCGGATAGCCCAGCACCACGACGCGCGCCGCCGGAGCCTTGGCGCGGATCACCGAGTAGACATGGTCGAGGCGGCTCTGCAGCGTGCCGCGAAAGTAGTCCTCGGCTTGTGCGATCCGGTTCAGACAAACGGTGTCGGACGACAGCACGCAGGTGGTCATCACACTGGCGAAGCCCGCGTCGTCAGCGCCGGCGGTGATGCTGACCAGGCTGGTCGACTGACTGAGCGGCCCCAACTGGTTGTTGATGACGTCCGTTGTCGTGGCGCCGTCGCACGCGGTGAAGGCGAAGGACGACGGGGCGTGGGCGGCGGCCCACAACTGCGGGTAGGCCTTGGTGCTGCGCCTGCAACCGCCGCTGGACCCCGCGTAGTCGCCCGCTCCGACGCCGGCGGAGTACGAGTCGCCGAGCGCCGCGTAGGCCGAACCCGTCGCGTCCGCCGCACTCGTGCCGAGCAGGGTGGCAGCGGCGGCGAGCGGCAGCGCGCAAGCGGCGGCGACAAGCCGGGTGAATCTCATGGAAGCCCCCTTGAGTGGTGTTCTCCGGCTCTGTCGTAGCAGTGACCAGGGCGGCTGGGCGGCGTCCAGGCCAAGGATTCCCCCGATCGGTGACGGTCTGCGGCGAGATTCCCGGAATCCTTGACGGGCTGCCGGGACTGCGCGACATTGAAGCCCGGGGGGCAAGTCGCCAATGCATCCAATTGCCAAGGAATCTCTGCCACTTCTCGCTGGTGCTGCTGTCGGCACGGGAGTGGCCGGTGCCGCGCTTGTACTGGCCAACATCAGTTCGCCGCTGCGCGCGCCGTTCACCTTCTTCTTCCTGATCGTCGCGCCCGGAGCCGCGCTGGCCAGCACGCTGCGCAGCCTTGACCCGCTCAGCCGGGTGGTGGTCGCCGCGGTCGGCTCGATCGTGCTGGACCTGCTGGTCGGCCAGGTGATGCTGATGCTGCATCAGTGGTCGATACGTGGTGGTGTGGTGGTGATCGCCGCGCTGAGCGCCGCGATGTTCCTGCTGCCGCTGGCCCGGCGTGGCTACGGAGTCACGGCGAGAAGGCGCGATCCTTGAGACCGGAGATCCGTGTCCTGCGCCCGGCCGAGCTGACCGATGCCGACCGTGCGGCCTGGACCGGCCTCCAGTCGCGGGCCTGGGTGTCCGGCAGTCCTTCGCTCGCCAATCCCTTCCTGTCACCGGAGTTCACCACGGCGGTGGGCCGCTTCCGGCGCGGGGTGCGGGTAGCGGTGGTCCACGAGGACGGTGAGCCCGCCGCCTTCTTCCCCTTCCAGCGGTCCGCCTTGGGCGTCGGCAGGGCGGTCGGCCTCGGTCTGTCCGACTGCCAGGGGCTGGTGCACCGGCCGGGCTTCCAGTGGGACGCGCGCGAGCTGCTGCGTGCCTGCCGATTGGCGATATGGGAGTTCGACCATCTCGTCGAGGGCCAGAAGCCCTTCGAGATGGGCGCCACCGGCTCGTACCCCTCTCCGGTGATCGACGTCGAGCAGGGATACGAGGCGTATCTGGGCTATCTGCGCGGCCACGCCGCGAAGTTCGTCCGCACCACGCTCGCCAAGGAGCGCAAGCTGGCGCGGGAGGCGGGCGAGGTCCGGTACGTACACGATGAGCGCGATCCCGCGGTGCTGCGCACACTGATGGGCTGGAAGTCGGCGCAGTACCGCAGGACCGGTCGCAGCGACCGGTTCGCCCGGCCGTGGATCGTGCAGCTCGTGGAGCACCTCTTCCACACCCGCGGTGAGGCCTTCGCCGGGCTGCTCTCCGTGCTCTACGCGGGTGGGCGCCCGGTGGCAGCGCACTTCGGGTTGCGTTCCGACCGGGTGATCGCCTGTTGGTTCCCGGCGTACGACACCGCGTTCGGTAAATACTCACCGGGTCTCGCGTTGCATCTGAGAATGGCCGAGGCGGCTGCGGCTGACGGGATCGGCTATCTTGATCTCGGCCGGGGCGAAAAGGAATACAAAGAGTCGCTCAAAACTCGTGAACTTTCCGTGACGGAAGGTTGGGTGACACGGCGCCACCCGGTCGCGATCGGTCATCTGGCCCGGCGTGCGCCAGTGCGGGGGGCCCGCAACGCGGTGCTGGCGCGCCCCCAACTCCGGGGCCGCGCCGACCAGTTGCTCAAGCAGCTGGGGCGGCTGCGCGCGGGCGACTGACGCGCTCCCGGCCCATCGTGCGCACCCCGCGCTTCTTCGCGCCGTATCGGGTAGGCCAGCCGCACAACCCCGCACGCAGCGCATTTGTCCTGCGACTCGAAAGGAATAGCTCGCTTCCTCTCAAGATCGATCAGCTCGGCAAGATCAAAGAAACTTCTGGACAGCAATTCTTTCAATTGTGAATCACCGCGCCGGGTCTTGCCTTACAGTCCTAATCATCAATACCGTCGGACATCCACCCGGATCGGCCATCAGGGAAGGGCGGCCCTAGGGGACCCCAGGGGAGGGGGCTCGATAGGCCGCGATGGAACCGATACGGGGCGCGGTAGGGGGGTGCCGTGCTCGGACACTGCGCATGTGCCGAGCCGCGCGCCGCGCGGCCGGTCACGTACGCCAACTCACCGGGCCTGCAAGGAGCCGGATTCAGCCATGGGCAATCCCGCCTTGGGCGAAGACGGCGTAGGCCGGGTGTGACCCCCCTTTCGAACCGGACCCACGACACGGGCCGCCCGGTGCGGGCGGTCGACCGGACGAGAGGGAAACGGACTCATGAGCTCGTTTGTTCAACCAGCCATGCCCGGATCAACCATAAGTTCGAATCCACCCACGAATCCCACCAGCACTCCGGTGCACTTCCGGCCGGTTTCCTCGCACTTGGCGATCGCACCGCCGGTCAGCGTCGTGATCCCGGCGATGAACGAGGCGGAGAATCTTCCGCATGTGTTCGCCACACTTCCGCCCTGGATCCATGAAGTAATCCTGGTAGATGGCCACTCCACCGATGACACCGTGAAAGTCGCGCGTGAGCTGTGGCCGTCGGTCACCGTCGTCGAACAGCGCGGTCGCGGCAAGGGGGACGCGCTGATCAGCGGATTCGCGGCGTGCACCGGCGAGATCATCGTGATGGTGGACGCCGACGGCTCGGCCGACGGCAACGAGATCGTCAGTTATGTGTCAGCCCTGGTCTCCGGGGCCGACTTCGCCAAGGGCTCGCGCTTCGCCAACGGCGGCGGCACCGACGACATGACACCCATCCGCAAGCTCGGCAACTGGGCGCTGTGCGCACTGGTCAACGCCAAGTTCGGCGCCCGCTACACCGACCTGTGCTACGGCTACAACGCCTTCTGGAGACACTGCCTGGACCACATCGGGCTGGACTGCGCCGGTTTCGAGGTGGAGACCCTGATGAACATCCGAGTGGTCAAGGCCGGCCTGAAGGTCCAGGAGATTCCCAGCCACGAGCATCTGCGCATCCACGGCGCGAGCAACCTGCGGGCGGTCCGGGACGGCTTGCGCGTCCTCAAGGTCATCGTGCGCGAGCGCAGATCACGTCGGCTGCGCTCGCGTCCCGCGGTGCTGCCGGCCAGCGCCAGTCTGGGGGAGGGTTCTTGAGCACGGAGACCGTCTCCGTGGTGATCTGCGTGTACACCGAGGACCGCTGGGGCGACATCCTCGCCGCGGTGGCCTCGGTGCAGGCGCAGAGCTTCCCGGCACACGAAACACTGCTCGTGGTGGACCACAACCCCACGCTGCTCGCCCGGCTGCGCGAACGGTACGAGGCCGACGGCACCGTCACCGTCCTGCCCAACGCCGGGCCCCGCGGCCTGTCCGCGGGCCGCAACACCGGGATCGACCGGTCCACCGGCTCGGTCATCGCGTTCCTCGACGACGACGCGGTCGCCGAGCCGGACTGGCTGCGGCACTTCGTGGCGGCCTACCAGGACCACCGGGTGATGGCGGTGGGCGGCAGGACCATGCCCGCCTGGGCCTCCGGCCGCCGCCCCGCCTGGTTTCCGCCCGAGTTCGAGTGGGTGGTGGGCTGCACCTATCGGGGCCTGCCGCCCGGCCGGGTCCGGGTGCGCAATGTGCTGGGCGGCAACGCCTCGTTCCGGCGCGCCGCGTTCGAGGCCGCGGGCGGTTTCGCGACCGGGATCGGCCGGGACGGCGACAAGCGCCCGCTCGGCTGCGAGGAGACCGAGCTGTGCATCCGGCTGCAGCGTGCCCGCCCGGACGCGCTGCTGCTGATCGACGACCGTGCGGTCATCCACCACCGGGTGCCGCCCGCACGGGAGCGGTTCGGGTACTTCCGTACCCGCTGCTACGCCGAGGGGCTGTCCAAGGCGCTGGTGACCCGCAGCGTCGGCGCCGAGGCGGGGCTTGAGACCGAACGCCGTTACACCACAAGGGTGTTGCCGTCGGGCGTACTGCGCGGCGTGCGGGACGCGTTGCGGGGCCGGCCTGACGGCCTGGCCCGGGCCGGCGCGATCGTGGCCGGCGTGGCGACGGCCGCGGCCGGCTACGCCGTCGGAACCGTGCGTTCCCATCGCGGCGGCGGCCGTTTCGTGATCGCCGCCGCAGAGCCCGCCGGGCCGGACGGACGGACGAGAGGAGCAGCGGTATGACCACTGCTGGGGTGCCGATATTGATGTACCACGCGGTCGCTGCCGCTCCGGCGAAGGCGGCGCGTGGGCTCTCGGTGGCACCGGCGGCGTTCGCCGAGCAGATGGAACTGCTGGCGGATCGCGGCTTCACACCGCTGACCACCCGGCAGTTGGCCGCGGTCTGGCGGGACGGGCGGCGTGCGCTGCCCGCCCGGCCGGTGCTCATCACGTTCGACGACGGATACGAGGGCGTGCACCGGCACGCCCTGCCGGAACTGCTGCGGCACGGCTTCCCGGCCACGCTGTTCACCTCGACGGGCTGGATGCGCGGGCGCGGCGCGGAGGACCATGCGCCCGGCGCGCCGGACACCACGCTCGACTGGGACCAGGTGCGTGAGCTGGCGGCGTCGGGCGTGGAGATCGGCGGGCACAGCCACAGCCATCCGCAACTGGACCAACTCTCCGACGAGCGACTGTGGTTCGAGGTGCTGCGCTGCAAGGAGATCCTCGCCGAGGAGCTCGACTCGCCACCGATCTCCTTCGCGTACCCGTACGGCTACTCCAGCCAGCGGGTGCGGCGCACCGTGCGCACCGCGGGGTTCGGCATCTCGCTGGCGGTGGGCAACCGGCTGGCCGCCCGCGCCCAGGGGCCGTACGCACTGCGGCGGGTCACGGTGCGCCGGTCCACCTCGATAGCGGAGTTCGAACGACTCGTCGAGGGCCGCGCCGTTGCCCGGAGCTTCGCCAAGGACCGGGCGTTGACAAAGAGTTATGCCATGGTGCGCAGAACCCGCCGAGCACTGGGGAAGGTACGCGGAGCCCGTGTCTGAGACGACCACCCAGCAGACATCCGGTACGAGCACATCCGGCCAGCGGGCACCCGGTCACGGAACGGCGGGCTCCGACGTCGCCACCGAACGTCCGCCCAGACCCGGTCGGCTGCGGCTGCCCGGACGACGCGGCGGGGGCGATCCGCTGTTCCGCAACGCCTATGCGTTGATGCTCAACACCGGGGTCTCCGCGGTGCTCGGGCTCGGCTACTGGCTGGTCGCCGCCCGCTACTACAGCGACAACGCGGTGGGCAGGGGCTCGGCCGCGATCGCGGCGATGAAGTTCCTCGCCGGGATCACGGCGGTCACCCTCACCGGTGCGCTGGCCAGGTTCATCCCGGTGGCGGGCAAGCGCACCGGCAGGCTCGTCTCCGCCACCTATGTGCTGAGTTCGCTGATAGTGGCGGCTGCCGCCGGGGTCTTCCTGCTCACGCTGGGGTTGTGGGGGCCCTCGTACCACTTCCTGAGCGGTGTGGTGCCGGGGCTGGCCTTCGTCGGCGCGGTGGTCGCCTGGTCGGTGCTCACCCTGCAGGACGGGGTGTTGACCGGGTTGCGCAGCGCGGTGTGGGTGCCGTTCGGCAACACGGTGTTCTCCGCCGCCAAACTCGCCCTGCTGGTGGTGCTGGCCACCGTGATCCCGGCGACCGGGGTCTTCGTCTCATGGGTCGCGGCCATCGCGCTGTCTGTGCTGCCGCTCGGCTGGCTGGTCTTCCGACGGCTGATCCCCCGTCATGTCAGGGCGACGGAGGGCAAGACCGATCCGCCGACAGGCCGGGAGATCGGGCGGTTCCTCGCCGGGGACTACACGGGGTCGCTGTTCGCACTCGCGGTGGTCTATCTGGTGCCGGTCATCGTCGCGGCGCGGATCAGCGCGGAGGACAACGCGTACTTCTACATCACCTCGACGATCGGCGGCACGGTCGATCTGCTGGCGATCAACATGGGCTCCTCGCTGACCGTCGAAGGTGCGCACGACCCGTCGCGGATCGCCGAGAACTGCCGGGCCGCGCTGCGCCGGATGGCCCGGATCATGGTTCCGATCTGCATGTTCCTGGTGGTCTTCGCCCCGCAGATACTCCATGTCTTCGGCGCGGGGTACGCGGCCGAGGGCGGCCCGTTGCTGCGGTTCATGGCGATCGCCTCGCTCACCCGGGTGCTGTTCGAGGCGTACTTCGGGGTGCTGCGCGCCCAGAGCCGCACCTCTCGGATCGCCGTGCTCCAGGGCCTGCTGTGCGCGCTGGTGCTGGGGTCGACGCTGCTACTGCTGCCGTCGCTGGGCATCGTGGGCGCGGGCGTGGCGGAGCTGGCCAGTCAGACGGTGATCGCGGTGATCGCCTGCTTCGGTCTGGCGCGGATACTGCGGGCCCCGGCGCCCGCCCCGGCACCGGTCGTGGAACCGCCCGCGCCGGTCCCACTCGACACCGACACGCTGGTCTTCGGCACCCGTTGGGCGCTGCGCGCCGCGGTCGACCAGGACACCCTTCCGCTCGGGGTCCGGCTGGACTTCGACCATCTGGAGCGGCGGCCGTATGTCCCCCCGCATCCGCAGACCAACCAGGAGTCGCGGTCCGAAGGGGTCACACCGCATCCGGTCTCGGCGCCACCGCCCGCACAGACAGCTCCGGAGCCGCGGATTCCGGTGCGCGAGCGGGTGGCGCGCTGGTCCTGGGCGGCGCTTGGCGGCTGGCTGACGCTGGCCGTGGCGCTGGCGCTGTACTGGCTGCCGCTGCGCGGGATGAACGACGCCTCGCTGGACGGGATGAACGGTCTCGGGCTGATCTCGGTACTGCCGCATCTCACTCTGGTGGGTACGGCGTTGCTGGTGGTGGCGTTCTGCTGGGCGCTGGCGCTGCGCGGCTGCCGGCCCTGGCTGCTGCTCGCCGTTCTGCTGACGACCGTGGTGTCGCTGCACGCGGTTCCCGCCGTGCTGGAGTCACAGCCGCGCTTCCCGACCGCCTGGCAGCACGCGGGGTTCATCGAGTACATCACCAGAACCGGCAACGCGGTCCCCTACCTTGACGCGCGCTTCTCCTGGCCGGGCTTCTTCGCGGGCGTCGCACTGGTCACCAGGGCCTGCGGGATCACCGACCTCACAGAGGTGCTGCGCTGGTGGCCGCTGGCGGTCGAACTGCTCTATCTGGCACCGCTGATGCTGCTGCTGCACGCGATACGGGCGAGCTGGCGTGCCAAGTGGTGTGCGGCCTGGCTGTTCGTGCTGTGCGGTTGGGTCGGCCAGGACTACTTCTCACCGCAGTCGATCAACTACTTCTTCTACATCATGTTCGTGGCCGTGCTGCTGGTCTGGTTCCGCTCAACACGGAGCGAGGGCGGCAAGCGGCTGCCGGGCGAGGCGGAGGCGCGCCCGGCAGGCCGGGCCGACCGGGCGATTCTGCTCGGTGTCCTGGTGGCGCTCTTCGCGGCGTCCGTGGTCAGCCATCAGCTCACCCCGTTCGTCATGCTCGGGGTGGCGGCGGCGCTGGTGATCTGGAAGCGCTCCACGCTGTACGGGCTGCCGCTGCTGTGCGGGGTCATGGTGATCGCCTGGGTGGGCTTCCTGGCCGAGCCGTACTGGTCCGGGCACTTCAACGAACTGTTCGGCGGTATGGGTTCGCTGGGCGGCAATCTCTCCTCCAGCGTCTCCGGTCGCATCCAGGGCGGCTCCCCCGTCCACAAACTGGTGCTGTACTCGCGGGTGCTGCTGGCGGCGAGCGTGATGACGCTCGCCGCCTTCGGCTGGCTGCGCAGACGGCGGGCGGGGATCAGCGATCGGGCGCTGCTGATCCTGCTGCTGATCCCGTTTCTGGGGTTCGGCATGCAGTCGTACGGCGGCGAGATGGCGCTGCGGGTCTTCCTCTTCGCGCTGCCGGGCGCGAGCGTGCTGGCGGCGCTGGCACTCTTCCCGCGCGCCGGGTCGGACCGCTCCTGGCCGGGGCTGGTCGCCGCGCTGCTGGCGGGCCTTGTGCTCATGGGAGGCTTCCTGATGGCCCGTTGGGGCAACGAGACGTTCGAGCGGGTCCGCACCGGAGAGGTCGCGGCCATGGACTACGTGTACGACCATGACGCGCCGTCCGCCCGGCTGCTGTGGCCGAGCAAGGACCCGGCCAACGATCCGACGCCCAACCTGCCGTGGATGGCCCGGGACATGGAGCGGGTCAACTACCGCGGGGTGCCGGCGCCGCGCGATCCGTCACAGGTCGGCGCGATGGTCGCGGACCTGAAGGCGGCGGGCCCGCAGTCGTATCTGTTGATCACCTCCGGTACCGCCACCTATCTGCAGCTGGACGCGGGCTACCCGGCCGACTGGCGTATCCGCGTGGTGGCCGGACTCGACGCCCGCAAGGACCTGCGGAAGGTGATGTCCAACCCGGATGCCGCCGTCTACCAGCTGGCGGACCCGCCCGCGGGGACCGTACCGCGTCCGGTCGTCGGCAAGGTCGGCCCGGTGGTGACGTGGACGCCGTGGACGGTGGTGGGTTCGATCGCGGCGGCGTTGCTGATGGTGCTGCTCGGCGCCCGCGAGGTGGTACGTGTCCTGGTTCCGGAGGGCAGGCGGCGGCGCGGTATGAAGGTGTCGTTCTACCTGGCGCTGCCACTGCTCGCGGTGTTCCTCGCCTCCCTGGTGGACCGCTTCACGACGTTGAGCTGAGCTCAGCGGTTGGTCCAACTGACCGCGTACGGGCCCAGGTTGACGGCCTTGCCGTCGATGTGGGCGGTGATCTGCTGGTCGGTGGTGTTCACGGCGAGGAGCGTCCGGTCGCTCGCGAGTACCCGCACCTTCGTGTTGTCGACCGTCACCGACCGGAAGGCCGTGCCCGGCGGAAAGGCGGCGGCGAAGCGCCGTAGCAGGTTCATCATGGGCAGCGGTGTGCCGCCTTGTTGGTCGGCCCCGGTGCCGGTCCACAGGCAGCCCGAGCAGTCGCCGCTCTCGGACTCCGGATTCCAGTAGAAGGCGGTGTCCGTGCCGCCCTCGGCGAGCTGCGTCATGGCGGTGGCCTGGACCGCCATGAGCCGGTTCTCCGGCCAGACGGTGTGGTCCGGCTTGACGTACCACTCGGCCCACCACAGGGGCAGTCCGGTGTCCTGGCGCAGCCAGCGGCTCAGGTCGTTGAACTTCTCGGTGGCGGTGAAGTCATCGGGGACCAGGGCGCCGTCGTGGGTGGTACTCGATCCGTCGACGACCAGGAAGTCGGCGCCCGCCTTGTTGCGCTTCCAGTAGTCGAGGGCATCGACGACCCGCTGGTCGAGGCTGCCCCAGGGGCCGCTGACGGAGGAGGAGTTGTCCTTGGAGCCGGGTGGCATGCTGTCCATGTTCAGGTAAGGACCGCCCACCATGTTCCGCGGGTTGACGCCCTTGACCGCCCGGTAGGCGAGGTTGTACAGGCGGGTGTAGTCCTCGTAGTCCCAGCGCTGCGCACTGTCGTTCCAGAAGCCCTTGAACTCGTTCCACACGATGAAGTCGTGGACGTCCGGGTAGCGTTGGGCGACCTTGGCGGCCAGTTGGGCGAAGTCGGCGTAGTGGTCCGGGGTGGGCGCGGCCTCGATGCGCGACCAGTCGGTGGCGCCCCGGGCGCCGCCCTTCATCCAGTCGGGCGCACAGCACAGGGTGATCACGGGTGTGCCGCCGGTCTTGCGGATCAGGGCGATACGGCTGTCCAGGCCGTTGAAGTCGTACTGGCCGGGCGAGGGCTCGGGGTTGTCGGCGCCCCAGCCCATGATGGCCTGGTTCTGCGGCAGCGGCTGGGCGGCCAGCAGTCTGCCCGCACTGTCCTCGGCCGCCGCGGTACCGCGGTCGGCGCTGTACTCGGTGTGGGTGAAGCCCCAGCCGAGCCGGGCACTGGGCGACTGGCCGGAGCCGGGGGTTCCGTAGACGCCGGGCGCCGCGGTGCCGGTGGACCGTTCGGCGACACCGTGCCCTGTGGTGTCGAACATGGTCAGCAGGAGGCCAAGCCCCACCGTCGCGACGGCGATCAGCACGACGACGCGTTGCCGACCGGCGCGTAAGAGGCCGAATCTCCCGGCCGCATGACGAGCGCTCACCTTGGCACTGTAAGGCGGAGAAGCACGCGTAACGACCGTTTTGGTAAACCCTGTGAGGGTTTTCCTTGTCGATCAACCCGGAAAAAGCCGCGCGACCCCGGCAGTTCTGCCGGATCATGGCGTCATGCCCGCGATGAGCCCGCCCGATGACCACCTGCCCGACGCAGCGCTGCCGATCCGGCTGAACACCGCGGGCAACGACTCACCGTCCGACATCGTGGACGCCATGCTGCTCGGCCGGTTCGCCTCCGGCGCCCAGCCGTACGCGCGCGGCCACTCGGTGCAGCGCGTCAGATCGGGGGTCACACTGCTGCCGGGCGGCGCTCGGGTGTTGCGGTCGGCGGCCGAGAAGGACCGCCGCGCGGTGCTCGCCGAGGGTGACGGCTGGACGATCCTGGTGTCCCGGTGGAAGCGCGGGGCGGATGTCACCGTCACCGCGGTCGAGGACGAGCTGGCGCGGCGGATCCTCGACCAGGTGCTGGACGGTGCGGAGGACGAGCCGGAACCGCAGCCGGAGTTGGTGCAGATGGGCTTCTGGCACTTCTCGCACCGCCGGGGCCCGGTCCGCAACGCGCGCGCCATCACCGCGTCGACCTGGGAGGAGGTGCGGGGCAACTACACCGCGCCGGTCGCCGACGCGATGGACACCCTGATGAAGCTGACGCCCGAGGGCATCACCGGTCGGCTGCTGCTCCTGCACGGGCCGCCGGGCACCGGAAAGACCTCGTGCCTGCGTACCCTGGCGCGCTCCTGGCGGGACTGGTGCCAGGTGGACTGCGTACTGGACCCCGAGCGGCTGTTCAACGATCCCGGCTATCTGATGGACCTCGCCATCGGCGAGGAGGACAGCGAGTTCGGCGGCGAGCCCGCGCCCCGTTGGCGGCTGCTGCTGCTTGAGGACTGCGACGAGCTGATCCGCGGCCAGGCCAAGCACACCGCGGGCCAGGCGCTGTCCCGGCTGCTCAATCTGACCGACGGCCTGCTGGGGCAGGGCCGCAACGTCCTGGTCGGCATCACCACCAACGAGGAGTTGGAGCGGCTGCACCCCGCGGTGGTACGGCCGGGCCGCTGCCTGAGCCGGATCGAGGTGGGGCCGCTGACCCGCGAGGAGGCGGTCGCCTGGCTCGGTACGGCGGAGGGCGTCGGGCGCGACGGCTCGACGCTCGCGGAGCTGTACGCGCTGCGCCGGGGCACGGCGCCCCTGCTGCCCACCCAGGCCGAGGCCACGGACGGCCTGTACCTCTAGGGCCGAGGCTGTCGCCGGCCGTAGCATTATGGGTGCATGACACATGAATCTGAGGAGGCCGCCGGGCAGGTCTGGGCGGTCCTCGGCGGGGCGCCGGAGCTGCTGAAGCGGGTGTCGTACGGCGGGCCCGGCACCGGATTGCCCGCGCGGCTGCCGGTGCGGGCGCTGGCCCGGGCAACCGTCGCCGCCTGCTCGCTGGCCGCCGCGGAGTTGGCGGCTCGGCGCACCGGACGCCCGGCGCCCGCGGTACGGGTGGACGACGACGCCGTCGCCACCGCCTTCACCAGCGAACGGCATCTGCGCATCGACGGCCGAGCGCCCATCGCCTTCGCTCCACTGTCCGGGTTCTGGCGAACCGCCGACGGCTGGGTGCGCACCCACGCCAACTATCCGCACCACCGCGCCCGGTTGCTCGCCTCCCTCGACATCCGCGACGAGGGCGAGGACACGGCACTCGCCGATGAACTCGCCCCCGTGCTCGGCGAGTTGGCGGCGGAGGACGTACAGGAGCGGGTGTACGCGGCGGGCGGCCTGGCGGTCGCCGTGCGCACCGTACACCAGTGGGCCGAGCACCCCGCGGGCCGCGCGGCGGCGGCCCAGCCGCTGGTGCACGTGGAGCGGTTGCCCGGCGCGCCTCGGCGGCCGGTGCGGCCGCTGCCCGCCGGAGTGCTGCTGCCCGCCGCGGGTGTCCGGGTGCTTGATCTGACCCGGGTGATCGCGGGCCCGGTCGCCGGACGGACACTGGCGCTGCTCGGCGCGGATGTGCTGCGGATCGACTCGCCGCGGCTGCCGGAGCTGGCTGATGCCCACGCGGATACCGGTTTCGGCAAGCGGTCGGCCCGTCTCGATCTGACGCGCGGGACGGACCGCGCGGTCTTCGACGAACTGCTCGGCATGGCGGATGTCGTGGTCACCGGCTATCGGCCGGGCGCACTGGACCGGCTCGGATTGTCGGCACCGGCGCTGCTGGAGCGCCGACCGGGGCTGGTCATCGCCCAGTTGAGCGCGTGGGGCGACCAGGGGCCGTGGGCCGAGCGCCGCGGGTTCGACAGCCTGGTACAGGCGGCGTGCGGCATCGCCATGGCGGAGGCCGGGTCCGACGGCCGACCCGGTGCGCTGCCCGCCCAGGCGATCGACCACGGCACGGGACATCTGCTGGCGGCCGCCGTACTGCGTGCGCTCACCGAGCAGCACGACACGGGCGGCGGTGCGGTGCTGCGGCTCAGCCTCGCCGCGACAGCCAACTGGCTGACGAACGGCATCACCGCCGAGGAGTGGACGGACGAGGACGTATACGACGCCTACGATCCAGCGCGCCATCTCGCGCGGACCGACGCGTCGTTCGGCCGTCTTGTCCATGCCCTCCCCCCGGTGTCCTTCGCCGGCGGTCCGGCCAACTGGTCGTCCGCACCGAGCCGTTGGGGCACGGACCAGCCGGTCTGGGCCTAGGGCCGTACCGGCTCGCGCGGCGGGCCGGACCGGCTACCCGTAGACGACACGCAACGCGTCCTCGATGGCGGCCAGCGCGGCGGAGCGGTCCAGGCCGAGGCGGTGGACTCGCTGTGCGTACTCCGCCGCCGAGGCCGCCGCCTGCCGTTGCGCCGCGTCGCCCGCGGCGGCGATGAACGTGCCGTGCCGACCGCGGGTTTCGATCACCCCGTCCGCCTCCAGCACGCGGTATGCCTTCGCCACCGTGTTGGCGGCCAGCCCGAGGTCCTCCGCGAGACCTCGTACGGTGGGCATGCGGTAACCCACCGGGAGCGTGCCGCCGCGCGCTTGGGCGGCGACCTGTTCCCGTACCTGCTCGAATGGCGCGACGGCCGATTCAGGATCGACAGTGATCTTGAGGCTCACGTACGGTCTCCAGCTGGCTGCGACTGTCGTATGTCGGGTTCATTGTGCGGCAACGCCACCGCGCGGCTCGGGCTTCGCGGGTGGTATCCGATCGAGTCGCCCGCGTGGTGCCAGTGCAGCACAAAGCGATCCCCGGCCCGATAGGCGTCAACGCCCGCTCTGCAGTAGGCGACCGTGTCGTCCGGCAGCGCGTCGAGTTCGAACCAGGCGATGTCCGAGCACTTGGCGGGCTCGCGGTTGACCGCTTCTCCGCTCCAGCGGCGTGCTTCGAAGAACCATCCGATGCGCGCGTTCCCATCCGGCGCCCGATGCTGCATCACCAGTGCGGCCCGCAGGTCCGCCGGGGCGATGACCACGCCGACTTCCTCGAACGCCTCCCGGATCACCGCCGTGCGCACGTCCTCACCATCCTCGACGTGTCCGCTGGGCGCGTTCCACAGTCCGTCCGCGTAGCCGGTGTTCGCCCGGCGGGCGAGCAGCACTCGGCGGTCCTGGCGCAGTATCAGGTGCACATCCACGATCTCGGCGTGCCGTCGCGGCTTCCCGGGGTGGATCGCGGCGGCGTGCTGCTCGTCCCGTACCCGTGCGCCGTCCAACTGGGCGTCCCGCCCGAGCTGTTCGCCCTGGGCATGGCGGGCCGGCTGTTCGCCCTGGGGAGGGCAGGCCAGCGGTTCGCTGTCAACGGCCTCGGCGGCGTTCCCGCCCTGCGCCGCATCGTTGCCAGTACGCTCCGTAGTCATGCCGGGATCTTCGCATCCCCCACTGACAACCGGCCCTGACCAGGGAGTTCACCCCAGCCCCAGGCCGCGGTAGCGAGCCCGTCGGGCAGCCAGCCGCGCGCTTTCGTCCATCACGCGCAGGGCGCCCAGTTCGGCGCCGAGAATGCCGCCGAGCCTGGTCAGGAAGGATTCCGGGGCATCGGCCGCGTCCGGGCCCTCCTCGACGATCCGGTCGACGATGCGGTGCGACCGCAGGTCGGCGGAGCGGACGCCCTGCCGGTCGGCGACCTCGTACGCGCGCTCCGTCGTCCGGTACAGGATCGCCGAGGCGCCCTCCGGCGGGAGCGGGGAGAGCCAGGCGTGCCGGGCCGCCAACACCCGGTCAGCGGGTAGCAGGGCGAGCGCGCCACCGCCCGCGCCCTGGCCCAGTAGCAGGCACAACGTGGGCGCCGGAAGCGTCACCAGGTCGGCGAGGCAGCGGGCGATCTCACCGGCGAGGCCGCCTTCCTCCGCCTCCTGGGAAAGCGCGGCGCCCGCGGTGTCTATGACGGTGAGCAGCGGCAGGCCGAGTTCGGCGGCGATCCGCATACCGCGCCGCGCCTCGCGCAGACCCGCGGGCCCCAACTGCGGCCCGTCCGCGCCCTGTCGGTCATGGCCGAGCACCACACAGGGTGACGAGCCGAACCGGGCCAGCGCCAGCAGCAGCCCGGGGTCGCGCTCCCCCGCGCCCGTACCGCTGAGCGGGGTGACCGCGCGTCCGGCGGTGCGCAGCAGTGCGCGCAGGCCCGGGCGTTCGGGCCGACGTGAGCGGCGGATCGATTCGGCGGTGGGCGGCGCTTCGGGTGGTGTGAGCGGTGCCGCCCCCGATTCCACCGTAGGCCGCGACTCTGACAAGGCGGATCGCTCCGCGCCGGGGTCAACGCCTCCAGCGGCAACCAGGCCGGCGCCAGCCTCTCCGGCGTCACCCAAGCCGACACCCCCGGCGTCAGCGCCCGTGGCGTCACCCGAGTCAGCGCCATCACCCAGGCCAGCCTCAACGCCCCTGGCGTCACTCAGCCCAGCACCCCCGGCTTCACCGAGACCGGCGCCAACACCCCCGCCACCGCCCAGACCAGCGCCGACACCCCCGGCGTCACCCTGCCCGCCGCACAGTACGTGCAGCGCGCGGGCCGCGGCTCCCGCGAGCTGATCGGGTGGGAGCACCGCGTCCAGCAGGCCGTGGGCGAGCAGGTTCTCGGCGACCTGGACGCCCTTCGGGAACTCCTCACCGTAGAGCGCCTGATGGACCCGGGGGCCGAGGAAGCCGATGAGCGCGCCGGGTTCCGCCGCGGTGACGTGTCCCAGCGATCCCCAGGAGGCCAGCACTCCCCCGGTCGTCGGATGCCGAAGGTAGACGAGGTAGGGCAGGCCCGCGGCCTTGTGGTCGGCGACGGCCGCGGCCACCTTGACCATCTGGAGGAAAGCGATGGTCCCCTCCTGCATGCGCGTTCCGCCGGAGGCCGGGGAGGCGAGCAGCGGCAGCCCCTCCCGGGTGGCGCGTTCCACCGCCCGTACCAGCAGCTCCCCCGCCGCGACCCCGATCGACCCGCCCAGAAAGCCGAACTCACACGCCACCAGGGCGACCCTGCGGCCCTTGATCCGCCCCTCGCCGGTCACCACCGACTCATCGAGGCCGGTGCGCTGCCGGGCCCGTTCAAGGTCGGCCCGGTAGTCGGGATCCGCCGACAGCGGAACCGCCACCGGCTGGTCCCAGCTGTGCCAGGTCCCCGGGTCGACGACGGTCTCGAACAGCTGCAGTGCGCTCATGGCATCACCCTGCCATGACCGCGTTCTCCACCGCCGCCGAGCGGCTGCCCGCTGTGGGCCAGCTCACCGGCCACATGGGCAACCGCGGCGGTACCTAGCCCGCGCCCGGGGACATCCTGTGCCCTCGCTTAGCGCCGCCTTAACGGGCCCGTAAGTCGCCGAACCGGCGGTCGGGGCGGCATTAGCGTGCTGATCTCTCCCCCTGTGCTGCCGCCCCGAGGGCAGCCTCCCCCACCAACAGGAGAAGCCACGATGCCCATACGCCGTAAGGTCGCCTTCGCCATCGTTGTCGGGTCGCCGCTGGTGTTCACGGCGTTGACCGCGACCCCGGCCAACGCGCACGGTTCCCTGCGGAACCCGGTGAGCCGGGTGCTCGCCTGCTACCAGGAGGGCCCGGAGCACCCGATGTCAGCGGCCTGCCAGGCGGCGGTGCAGGTCGGCGGTACCCAGGCGCTCTACGACTGGAACGGGGTGCGGATCGGTGACGCGGGCGGCCGCAGCAAGCAGATCATCCCGGACGGGAAGCTGTGCAGCGCTGGCGCCGACGAGTTCAAGGGGCTGGACCTGGCGCGCGCCGACTGGCCCGCGACTCCCATGAACAGCGGCTCGTTCACGTTCTCCTACCGGGCGACGGCCGCGCACAAGGGCACCTTCGCCTTGTACATCACCAAGGACGGATACGACCCCGGCAAGCCGCTGAAGTGGTCGGACCTGGAGTCGCAGCCGTTCGCCACGGCCACCAACCCGCCGCCGGCCAACGGCAGTTACACCTTCTCCGGCAAGGTGCCGCAGCGGACCGGGCACCATCTCATCTACAGCATCTGGCAGCGCTCTGACAGTCCGGAAGCCTTCTACACCTGCTCGGACGTGGTCTTCGGCGGCGGCCGGCAGGGCGGTGGGACGGGTTCCCCGGCGCCAACGGCTTCCGCGCCCAGCGACAGCCAGCTGGCCGCGGGCGCCGCCAGGTCCTCGATGAAGGACATGCCGGGCATGCGCCCGGCCGCCGTCAACCAGCCCGGTCCGGACGGCTCCGCGGCGCCGTTGAACGCCAAGTCCCTTGCCGAGACGGGCGGTTCCGGCAGTACGGTGCCGCTGGCCATCGGCGGCGCCGCCGTCATCGCGGTCGGCTCCGCGATCCTGATGACCAGCGCTCGCCGCAGGGCCAGCGCCGGAGGCCGGCGCCGCTGATGGCGGTGCCGGCCTGCGACGGGGATGTCTGACGCACCTGTGGTTCACACGTGGTTCATGACAGACAGGTCGTGTGGGTGGCGTGCTCGGGGTCGAGGGCGTTGGCCGTCTCGTGGTACGCCACCCGGTCCACCAGGCCGATGGTCACATGCTCGGAGATGTCGAGCGGGCACAGGTCCTGTACCACGACGTTGTGCACGTCGGGCCCGTTGAGGAACTGCGAGGTGTACGGAGTGACGACCTCGTCGTACCTGGTCGCGATCACGGTGTAGTGGACCCCGGGGACGGTGTCCCCGCCCTCGTTGAGCTTCTCGATGAACGGCGACCCGGCCACCTGGTCGGACAGCCCGGGTGCCGCATGCTGCAACGCCTCGGCCGCGCCGGGGAAGTACGGCAGTAGCTTGGTCAGCCCGTCGAGGGTGGTCCCGTGGTTGGAGGGAGCGATGCCGACCAGGGTGTTCACCTTGTCGGCGCCGCCGAGGAACTTCAGGTAGTAACGCGGCATCATGCCGCCCTGGGAGTGGCCGACCAGGTCCACCTTGTCCGCACCGGTGGCCGCCAGCACCTTGTCGACCTCGCCGGACAGTTGCTGGGCCGAGTCGGCGATCGGGCCCAGGCCGTCGAAGATCGGCACGCCGGGTAGTTGTCCGTAGTCGAAGGAGAAGACGCAGTACCCGCGGTTCACCAGGTAGGGGGCGAGGGCGAGCCAGTTGTCGGTTCCGTTGCCGAGAGTGCCGTGTACGAGGACGACAGGCCGCGGGTGGGCTGCCGACGGTTGGCAGTTGTAGTTGTTCCATCCGCTGCTCGGGGCGGTGTCCGCCACCGCGGGTGTCGCGACGGCCGTGGCCGCGGCGAGCGCCAGTGCGGAGATGAGGCCGACAGTCCGGCTCCGTCGCTTCAGGGGCAGCTTCAACGTGGTCTCCTCACAATTCAGGCAGGGCTGAGGGGAGCGGCTCTCCGAGTTGCTGCCTTGTGATCCGGACCACAAGATGCTGTGTGAATCTCAAGTTACGGGCAAGTAACAACACTCGCTAGTTTCACGCAGGTAAAGAATTGGCCAGGGCTTAGCGGAAGTGACACCACCACATAGGCCACTTACGCCACCCCGAGCACCGCCGCCGGACCGACCACGCCCGCGCCGAAGCGGGCCCGGGCTCGGTCGGTGACCTCCTCGATCCGGCGGGCCCGGTCGTCGCCCGGGTCCAAGGTGAGCTGGTGGGCGGCGAGTTCGGCGTCCGCGAGGCCTTCGGCGCGCAGCGCGACCGCCCGTACCCGCGCACGCTGCAGCCCGAGCGACGCGTACATCCGGTACGCGGTGTCGGTGAGCGCCGCGGTGTGCCCGGTCGGCTCCGGCAGGGCACGGGTACGGGTGGTGGCCGACCGGTCGGCGTAACGGACGGTGAGGGCGAGGGAGCGGGCGACCTGGCCCGCACCGCGTAGCCGCGCGCCCAGCTCGTCGGTGAGCGACAGCAGCGCGCGGCGGTGCCGTACCGGGTCCAACTCATCGCGGTCGAAGCGCCGTTCGCCTCCGATGGAACGGGCCGGTGCGTTCGGCGTGACCGGCGTCGGATCGATACCGCGGGCCCGCTCGTACATCCGCCGCCCGGCGCTCGCGCCGAGGATCCGCTGCAGGGTGCCGAGCGGCACGGCGGCTATCCGGCCGACGGTGTCCAGGCCGTAGTCGCCGAGCAGCCGCGCGGTGGCGGGGCCGACGCCGTGCAGGGCGGCGGCGGGCTTACGGGCGAGGAAGGCGGCGATCGCGTCCGGCGCGGCGGGCAGCGTACGGACCGCGCCCGGCGGACCGTCGTGCGCGACCATCCGGGCCAGCACCGGGTTGGCGGCGACGCCGACGGTGCAGTCGACACCGTAGCGGGCCAGCGCCCGCACCCTGATCAGCGCGGCCAACTCCTCGGCCGTACGCCCGAAGTACCGCAGGCTGCCCCGGACATCGGCGAGCGCGGCATCGGGCGGCAGCGCCTCCACCACCGGAGTGATCTCACCGAGCAGGGCGAGCAGCCACCCGTACGCCTCCTCCCCGAGGGTGTCGGAGTGGAAGTGCGCGTACAGCACATGCGGTGCGGGGGCCGCTTCCGGTGCGGGTACGAGCGTGAGCTGCCGCCCGCCGCCGGGCGCCCCGAACGGTTCGGCGTAGCGGGTGACGGCATCGCTCACCTGACGTCGTGTCATCCCGCGCTCCCCGGGCTGGAGTGCCACAGCTTGCGGCCGGTGGCGGCGCCTTCGCCGGGCGGCTGCAGGTCGGCCCACGGGTGGAGCTGGTAGCCGGTGGGCAGGTGGAGACGGCGGCCGCCGGAACCGTCCGTGTCGTCCGGCGGTCCGTCCGGCGCCGCCAGTCGCGCCGCGACCGCGTCCAGCCCGCCTTCCCGGCGCAGTTCGGCCAGTTCCCCGAGGTTCCACGCGGCGGCGCCGACCACACTGAGGCTGCGCGGACCGCGCCGCTGCACCACTCCTCGCACCAGCAGCAGCCAGGAGTGGAAGACGGTGTGCGCGCAGGCGGCGTGGCTGTCGTCGAAGAAGGCGAGGTCGACCAGGCCGGTGCCGTCGTCGAGGGTGGTGAAGATGACCCGGCGGCCGGAGCGGATCGGCGGGGTCTGGGTGGCCGCCTTCGCCCCGGCCACCAGGACGGTCTCGCCGTGCCGTACCCCGCTCAGCCGGTTCGCCGGGACCACGCCCAACTCCCCCAGGAACGCGCGGTGGTCGTCCATCAGGTGCCGGGAGGCGTCCATGCCGAGCACACCGAGTTCGGCACCCAGCCGCTCGTCGTCGTCCATGTCGGGCAGCCCGGCCGAGACCCCGCCCCCCGTGGACTCCCCGACGGGCAGTGGGAGTTGGCCGTCGTGCGCGGACGCCTTGCGGCCACGGTGCAGTTCGGCGGTCTGCAGCAGCAGATCCCGCCGGTTCGCGCCGAAGGCGTCCAACGCGCCGACCCTGACCAGCCGTTCGGCGATCGGGCGGCTGGGGCGCCCCCGCTGCCAGAGGTCCGAGAGCGAGGCGTACGGCTGTCCGGCGACCAGCCGGGCGGCCTCCTCCCCGCTGATGCCGTGCACCTCGGAGAGGGCCAACCGCAAACCCCACTCGCCAGACACCAGTTCGATTCGATAATCCGTACCGGACCGGTTGACGTCCAACGGCAGCACCGGCACCCCGTGCCGCCGTGCGTCGGCGAGCAGCAACCGCTTGGGGTACATACCGGGATCATGGGTGAGCACTCCGGCGTAGAAGGCCGCCGGATGGTGGGCCTTGAGCCAGGCCGACTGATAGGTCGGCACGGCGAAGGCGACCGCGTGCGCCTTGCAGAAGCCGTAGGAGCCGAAGGCTTCGAGGATCTCCCAGGTGTGCCTGATGACCTCCGGCGGGTAGTCACGTCCGCGCGCCCGCGCCGCGAACCACGCCCGTACCCGCCCCTGCAGATCGGGGACGGACAACGCGCGCCGCTTCTCGTCGGCTTCGTCCCGGGCGCAGCCGGTCATGATCCGGATGATCTCGATCACTTGCTCGTGGAAGACGACAACTCCGTATGTCTCGCTCAGCACTTCCACCAGGTCGGGGTGCGGATAGCGGGGCTGCTTGCGGCCGTGCCTGGCCTCGATGAACGGGCGCACCATGTCAGCGGCCACCGGGCCCGGCCGGAAGAGCGAGATGTCGACCACGAGGTCGTGGAAGGTGCTGGGTTGCAGACGGCCGATCAGGTCGCGCTGGCCCGGCGACTCGATCTGGAAGCAGCCGAGCGTCTCGCTGGACCTGATCAGCTCAAAGGTCGCACGGTCACCCGGCGGCACGGCGTCCAGATCGATCCGCTCTCCCGAGGCGCGCTCCACCTCCTTCAGCGCGTGCGCCATCGCGGACTGCATCCGCACTCCCAGCACATCGAGCTTGAGCAGTCCGAGTTCCTCCACGTCGTCCTTGTCGAACTGCGACATCGGGAAGCCCTCGCCGCTGGTCGGCATGACCGGGGTGCGGTCCAGCAGTCCGGCGTCGGAGAGCAGCACCCCGCACGGGTGCATGGCGACCCCGCGCGGCAGTCCGTCCAGCGCCTCGACCAGCTCCCACATCCGTCCGTACCGGTCCGCGTCGATCCCCCGCAGCTCGGGCAGCTCGGCGAGCGCGGCGCGGGCGTCACGTGCCCGGATGTGCGGGAAGGACTTCGCCAGCCGGTCGGTCTCCACCGGGTCCACACCGAGGGCGGCGCCCACATCCCGTACGGCGTGCCGGACCCGGTAGGTCTCGGGCATGGCGACGGTCGCGACGCGTTCGGCGCCGAAGCGGTCGAAGATCGTCCGGTAGACCTCAAGCCGCCGGGCGGACTCCACGTCGATGTCGATGTCGGGGAGCGTGGTCCGGCGGTCCGACAGGAAGCGCTCCATCAGCAGATCGTGCTCGACGGGGTCGGCGCCCGCGATCCCCAGCAGATGGTTGACCAGGCAGGACGCGCCCGAGCCGCGCGCCGCGACCCGGATGCCGAGGGCCCGGGTGTCGTCGACGACCCGGGCGACGGTGAGGAAGTACCCGGCGTAGCCCAGTCGTTCGATGATGCCCAGCTCGTGTTCCAGCCGGTTCCAGCGCTCGCGGCTGCGGTCGTACCCCCTGACCACCATGGCGGCGGCGCACCGGGACCGCAGCACCCGGTCGGCGCTGCGGGTACGGGCCCCGACCAGCCCCGGTTCGGGGAGGTGCACCCGGCCCATGCCGAGGTCGTCGGCCGGATCGACGACACATTCCGCGGCGGTACGCGCCGTCTCGTCCAGCAGCCGGTACGCGACCGCGCGCCGGAATCCGGCGGCCTCGGCCACCCGCTCGGCGATCCTGACCATGGAGCCGGTGTCCTTGAGCCAGCGCTCTCCGGTGTCCAGCGACTCCTGCTTGCGCGCGTCGATGGGTACCAGCAGGCGCGCCGCGTCCAGCACGTCCGCGACCTCGCCCTGGCCGGGGTCGGCGTACCGCACGGCGTTGCTCAGCACCGGCCGCACCCCCTGCTCGGCGGCGAAGCCGAGGACGCGGGCGGCCAGCCGCAGCGAGCCGGGGCCGGTGCCGTGCCGCCCGTAGTACGCGGCCTCCAGGCGCAGCGCGTCCCCGTACATCTCGCGCCAGGGCGCGAGCAGCCGCGCGGCCCGGTCGGGTCGCCCGGCGGCCAGTTCCCGGCCGACCTCGGAGTCGGCGCCCAGCAGTACGGTGACTCCTTCGGCCCCTACACCGGTCAGGTCCTCCCAGGTCAGCCGGGGGAGACCGGTGGCGCGGTGCGCTGCCGAGACCAGTCGGCACAGCGCGGCCCAACCGGCCGCCCTGTCACGGGCGAGGAAGATCGCGCGCGGCGCCGACTCGTCGATGAAGGCACCGCCCCGGACCGGCGAGGGCCGCCGCGGCGCGGCGTCCCTGGACGCCCGCTCCGGTACGGCGAGCCCCGCCCCGAAGACCGGCCGCACCCCCGCTTTCCGGCACGCACCGGCGAAACGCACCGCTCCGGCAACGGTGTCCCGGTCGGTCAGCGCGAGCGCGTCCATCCCCCGCTCGGCGGCACACTCGGCCAGCCGCTCCGGATGGCTGGCCCCGTACCGCATCGAGAAGCCGGAGAGGGCATGCAGGTGTGTAAAGCCCGACATACACACCTCCCGCTTCCCACGCGTCCCCTCCCCTTCGATCCGTCTCTCGGACCTCCTCAGCTCCACCTTAAACCAGGTTTCGAATATTCGTTCGAACATGATGTAACGGTGTTCTTGGGGCGCGAAACGGGGCAGTATGTCCGATTCACATCAGCCGATGACCGCGGCGAAAACGCCGTCCCCGGTGATCCGACGGCTAGCATCTCCGCCACCGTCCCGTCCCCGACCGCGGAGTGCTCGGCTGTGCCTCAGCCTCGACTGGGCGTTGCCATCCTGACGATGGGAAGCCGCCCGAAGGGGTTGAACGCCCTCCTGGAGTCGGTGGCCCAACAGGACGTGCGCTCCTCACGCTGCTGCGCAGCCGGTCCCTGGCGGGCTTGCGGGCATGGACCGGCGGATTCATCGAGGGCGTCCGCACCCCCTGCGGCCGGCGCCGCCCCATGCGCTGGCGCACGGTGTGGTGGATGACCAGGCTGGGGCGGCCGCCGGTGGTGTGACACGCCCGGACGGCAGCCGTCGATGTCACAGCCGCGTGATGTGATCTGTCGAGGCGAAGACGTTCGGGCGGAAGTGGCGGGAGCGCGTTGCGGTGACGGAGCGAACGAGCGGTGTACGGGTGCGGATCGAGCCCTGGGCGGATGGCGATCTCGAACTGTTGCGGCGCCTCAACGCGCCGGAGATGACGGAGCATCTGGGCGGACCGGAGACCGAGGAGCAGGTGCTCGCGCGGCACGCGCGGTACGTGGACATCGCCGGGACGGGGACCGGGCGGATGTTCCGGATCGTGCTGCTGCCGCAGGGCGAGGTGGTCGGGAGCGTGGGGTACTGGGAACGGGCGTGGCGGGAGGAGACCGTGTACGAGACGGGCTGGGGAGTCCTGCCGCCCTTCCAGCGCAGGGGCATCGCCGCGGCCGCGGTGGCGGCGGCCGTGACCAGTGCTCAGGCGGAGCGGGCGCATCGGCACCTGCACGCGTTCCCGTCCATCGACAATCCGGCGTCGAACGCGCTGTGCCGCAAGCTCGGATTCTCGTTGCTGGGCGAGTGCGACTTCGAGTATCCGCCGGGCAGCCCCATGCGGTGCAACGACTGGCGTCTGGAACTCACCGCCGGGTGACCGCGTTCCCTGGGCCGCGGTGAGGGCGGCGACCAGTGGCCACGGCAGGCCCAGCCGACCGCCTTCCCGTTGGCCGACTGAACCGTCGCGCGGAACCGCCACCGGCCCGTCCACGTCCCGATGACCATGAACGCGATGACGGACATCAGACCCGCGACGACCGCCGATCTCGACGCGATGGTCGATGTGCACACCCAGGCACGCACCGCCTACTACCGGGCGGGCGGGTTAGCGGAGGCGGAACTGACCGACCCGGTCGAGCGGGCGGAACGGTTTGCCGGATGGCGGCGGGCGATCAGCGGCGAGGGCCTCGTCACGTTGTGCGCGGTGCGCGACGGCGCGGTGGTGGGCGTGCTGTCAATGGGGCCGCCGCATGAGCAGGACGCTGAACCCGGTTCCGTCGGCGAGCTGTACCAGATCCATGTCCGGCCCGGCAGTTGGGGGTTGGGCATCGGCGGCCGGTTGCACGCGGCGTATGTCACGGCGCTGCGGGACGCGTCCGTGCCGTACGGCAGGCTCAGCGTCTGGGAGCGCAACGACCGCGCCCGGGGGTTCTACGCCCGCCACGGCTGGCGGCCGGACGGGCATCACACGCCCGGCCCGGGCGGCGCGGACTATCTACGGATGCGGCTCGCCGTCCGCGGCATCGGCGGCTGACTCCCGGCTCTCCTCCTTCTCCCACAGCGGATGCTCGCGGCGCGCCCAGGCGCGCGCCACCCAGCCGGTGCGCAGACCCCGGCGCGCCTCCGGGTCGCGCGACGCCATCCACAGATGGCCCGCGACCAGCACGCCGATCACCAGCGCCAGCCAGTCGTGGACGAAGGTGGCCCCGGTACGCCACAGCAGCGGGGTGAGATGGGTGAACCACATGATCAGGCCGGTCCCGAGCATCACCAGCACCGCGCCCGCGACGAAGGCCGCGTACAGCTTCTGTCCGGCGTTGAACTTGCCCGCCGGGGCCGGGCGGGGCACCGTCCGGTAGCGCAGTGCGGCGCTCAGCCAGCGCCGGTCGTGTGTGCCGAAACGGTTCAGGCGGCGCAGGTCGGCGCGGAAGGCCCGGGAGACCAGACCGGCCAGCAGCGGCAGCGGAAGCAGCAGCCCGGACCACTCGTGCACGGTCACCAACAGCCTGCGGCGGCCGACCAGTTCGGCGAGCGCGGGCAGGTACAGGAAGGCGGCGGTGAGCAGCGCGATGCCCATCAGTACGGCCGTGGTGCGGTGGATCCAGCGCTCGGCGGTGGTGAAGCGGCGCAGCGCCGTCTCGGTGGCGGGCGGTTCAAGACGTAGGGGCATCGTCGCGTCCGTTCGACCTGCCCACCCATGCGTCCACGTCGTACCCGTAGTGCTCCCAGTAGCCGGGCTGCACATGGTCGGTGACGGTGATCCCGGAGAGCCACTTGGCGGACTTGTAGAAGTACATGGGCGCGGCGTACAGCCGTACCGGGCCGCCGTGGGCGGCGGTCACCGGTTTGTCGTCCATCTCGTAGGCGATCAGCATGTCCGGGCGTCGGGCCTGGTCCAGGGTCAGGCTCTCGCTGTACACGCCGTCGAAGCAGGTGAAGCTGAGCGCCTTCGCCTCTGGCCGGACACCGACCACCGCCAGCAGATCGGCGAGCCGGACTCCGGTGAACGCGTAGTGCGGCACCCGCCAGCCGGTCACGCACTGCACATCCCGTACCAGCCGGGTGGGCCGCATGGCCTTCAGCTGCGCCAGAGTGTAGGTGGTCGGGCGGTCCACCAGGCCGTCCACCGTCAGCCGGTAGTCGGTGTCCGAGCGGTGCGGCACCGAGGCAGCCACCGAGTAGAAGCGGAAGCCCTGGCCGCCGGGCAGCAGCCCGGACAGACCGGTCGGGTCCTTGGCCGTGACGGAGGCCAGGAAGCCGTCGAGCCCGTTCTGCAGGTATCCCCCCGCGGCCACCCCCGCCGCACCGAGCCCGAGCATGCCGAGCACCACCCGCCGACCGACGGGGGCGCCGGTGCCGTCCTTCCTCATACTCCGATTCGACCACCAGTACCCGCACGGTGACCAGCGGGAACGGCCGTCGCCGGGAAGTCGTCAGGGATTCGTAAGGTTCCCCTGGGCGATCGTGCGGTTCCCGTCGTCCACGCTGTCCGCGAAACGTCGAAGACCGCCCGCACAGGGTGCGTACGGACGGCCTTCGACGCGTGGGGGGATCACGAAGGTACGAAAGGGTGGTACGGGCCTACCGGTGGGCTACGGGATCGACGCCCCCTCGGCGTTCAGCGCCGCCGGCACCGGCTGGAAGAACGTCTCGCCACCGGAGGTGCAGTCACCGCTGCCGCCGGAGGTCAGACCGAGGGCCGCGTCAGCGTCGAACAGGGCACCGCCGCTGTCGCCCGGCTCGGCGCAGACGTTGGTGTCGATCAGGCCGGAGACCGTGCCTTCCGAGTAGTTGACGGTGGCGTCGAGGCCGGTGACCGATCCGCCGTGCAGCCCGGAGGTGCTGCCGCTGCGCTGTACCTGCTCGCCGACCGTCGCGTCGGCGGCATGGGTGATCGCCTGCTGGTTGCCGTCGTAGGTGTCGACCGCGCTGGTGTGGTCGCTGTTCGGGTCGTCGTACTGGACCAGCGCGTAGTCCGTGCCGGGGAACTGCGAGTCGACGGTCTGGCCGACCTCGGAGCCGCCCTGGGAGTCCGACCAGGTGTTGGAGGCGTTGCCGCAGTGGCCCGCGGTCAGGAAGAACGGGGCGCCGTTCTTGGTGACGTTGAAGCCGAGCGAGCAGCGCACACCGCTGCCCCAGATGGCGTCGCCGCTCAGGATGTACGGCTTGAACTGGGACTTCGCCTGCTTGAACACCACCTTGTCGCCGAGCGACTTGACGGCCTTGTTAAGTCTGTCCCGTTTGGCTCCGGTGACGGTGGGATCCGCGGTGACCACCACCTTGTCGCTGCGCGGGTCCACCGACCACGCGGTGCCGGGTATGCGGGCCTGCTTGCCCAAGGTGACGGTGGCGGCGTGCAGTTGGGCGGTCGAGTACCTGACGGTCCTGGCCATGGCACCGGCGCCGCGCACACTGCTCGCGTCCGACGGGTCGATGACGTTGACGACGAGCCGCTTGGCCTGTGCGTCGTAGTACGAGCCGGCCGCACGGTCGCCCAGGTGCGAGGCGAGGGTGGATGCGAGCTTGACGGCGGTGGCCTGGTTCAGGCTCGCCGGGGCGGCGTTGGCGGTGGTGGCCGCGTTGGCGTTGGGCAGCAGGATGGCGCTGGCCGCGAGTGCGGCGGCGCCCGCGCCTGCGAGGGCGATGCGTCGGGTGGGGATACGCCGGTGCCTCAACTCGGTACCTCCAGTGGGGGTTGGGCCCGCCCGTTGGTCGGGCCCGGAGGGAAAGCAGGGGTGAGACGTGTGCATGCCAATCGGCGCCGACGAGTATTCCGATAGCACTTAGCCGCACGCAAGGCCCAATTCCGGTCTTGCGTGCGGCTGGAATCCCCCGCCTTGGATGCACCGTTCGCCCCTGGCGCCCGATTTAGGCGCGCGAAAGCCCCACCCCGACTACCGCGAACCGGCCACCTATGAAGAAGCTGTGAGAATCATGTGAGAGTAAGCGCTGTCCTGTTACCGCCGATCGCGTCCGGTTAACGGTCACTAATCGGCTACCGGGTCCGACTTCCCGTCCTCGGCGACGGATCCGACACCGGGTTCGCCATCGCTGAACCGGACCTCGGGCAGCTCGTCCTCCGGCAGTTCACCATCTGACAGCTCGACGTGGGGCGCCTCCGCAGACGGTTCCACACCGGGCGGTTCACCGGTGATCTCATCCGCGGCGGACCGCTCGGGCGTCATCACGGGCGGCCCGGCCGATGCCGGGGCGGACGCCGCGGCAGTCTCCGCGGGAGCGGCATCGAGCTGCGGGTTCTGCGCTGACCGCTCAAGGAAGCGCAGCAACTCCACCGGGAAGGGCAGCACCAGCGTGGAGTTCTTCTCGGCGGCGACCGCCGTCACCGTCTGCAGCAGCCGCAGTTGGAGCGCGGCCGGTTGGGCGCCCATCACCGCGGCCGCCTGCGCGAGCTTCTTCGACGCCTGCAGTTCCGCGTCCGCGTTGATCACGCGGGCCCGCCGGTCCCGGGCCGCCTCGGCCTGCCGGGCCATCGACCGCTTCATCGTCTCGGGCAGCGAGACGTCCTTGATCTCCACCCGGTCGATCTGGATGCCCCAGCCGAGCGCCGGGCTGTCGATCATCAGCGCCAGGCCCTCGTTGAGCTTCTCCCGGTTGGAGAGCAGATCGTCCAGATCGCTCTTGCCGATGATCGACCGCAGCGAGGTCTGCGCCACCTGAAGCACCGCGAAGCGGTAGTCCTCGACCTGGATGATGGCGTCGGCGGGATGGACGACCTTGAAGTACACCACCGCGTCGACCCGCACCGTCACGTTGTCCCGGGTGATGCCCTCCTGGGCCGGGATGGGCATCGTCACGATCTGCAGATTGACCTTGCGCAGCCGGTCGATGATCGGCACGATCATGGTGAATCCAGGACCGCGCAACTTCTCCTGCGCATGTCCGAGCCGGAACAGCACCCCGCGCTCGAACTGCTGGACAACACGGGCGCCCGCCAGGAAGTACACCACGCCGAAAGCCAGCACCGCCGACACCAAGTCCACGACCATCACGGCCCCCTGCCGTCGCCATCAGCACACCGCGGGCATCGTGAGATGTCCTCTTACCTCACGGTACGCCTCGCGGCCACAGCCGTCAGCGGGACGCACGGCGCAACCGGTCGGCTACCTCCCGTAGTCGGGCCGCGAGCTCCGGTGGCTGATGGACCTCGAAGTCCACGCCGAACAGCCCGATGTAGACGGCGAGCGCGTCCAGCGAGTCGAATCCGGTACGCAGCACGCATGTCTGCTCGTCGACCGCCTCGACGGTGGCGAAGCCCGAGGAGGTGTAACGGGCGACGGTCTGCACCGGGGCGCGCAGCGTCACCACCGCCTGGTAGCGGTACGCGGCCGAGGTCACCCCGCGCGCCACGTACGCCGCCGCGTCCACAGGGGGCTTGCGCGGTGTGAATCGCGGGCCGGTCGGCGCCTTGGGCTCGATGCGGTCGGCGCGGAAGGTCCGCCAGTCGGCGCGGTCGACGTCCCAGCCGAGCAGATACCAGCGCCGGGCGTGCTGGACCAGGCGGTACGGCTCGACCACCCGGCGGCTGGCGGCGCCCTGGTGGCTTCGGTAGTCGAAGCGGAGCCGCTCGTGATCGCGGCAGGCGACGCCGATGGCGGTCAGCACCTCCTGGTCGACGCTCGGCCCGGAGAGGTCCGGCGAGACCGCGACCGCCCGGGTCGCCTGCACTCGGTGCCGTAGCCGGGACGGCAGCACCTGCTCCAGCTTGGCCAGCGCCCGCAGCGAGGTCTCCTCGATCCCGGCCACCGTGCCACCCGCGCCCAGCCGCAGGCAGAGCGCCACCGCCACCGCCTCCTCGTCGTCGAGCAGCAGCGGGGGAAGCTCCGCTCCGGCACCGAGCCGGTAACCGCCCGCCGTGCCCGAGGTGGCGTGCACCGGGTATCCGAGTCCGCGCAGCCGTTCCACGTCCCTGCGCACCGTCCGCGCGGTCACGCCCAGCCGCTCCGCGAGCTCCGGCCCCGTCCAGTCACGCCGGGTCTGCAGCAGGGACAGCAGTCGCAACAGTCGGGCCGAGGTCTCCAGCATGGGCCCCATGCTGTCATCCGGCGTTCCGCCGGCACCGCCCCCAAGGTCCTGGACCTCTTCCTCACCACAGGCGCGCGTTCCTCACCACAGGCGCGCGCCAGTCGGACGACCGCTGGTCCGCGCCGCCTTGGTCACCCGCCATCGCGGCGGCGAGCGGACTCCACCGCCGCGACGACCGGCCCGCCGACCGCGAGGTCCCTCCGCATGGGCCCATGCGGAGGGACCGGCGGCGGTCAGCCGATGCTCACCCCGTAGTGGTAGAGCGCTTCGGTGACCGGTTGGTAGAAGGTCGTACCGCCCAGCAGGCAGTTGCCGCTGCCACCGGACGTCAGCCCCACCGCGGTGTCACCGGAGTAGAGGGCGCCGCCGCTGTCGCCGGGCTCGGCGCAGACGTTGGTCTGGATGAGCCCGGAGACGACATCGCCGTTGCCGTAGTCGACGGTGGCGTTCAGCCCGGTGACCCGACCGCTGTGGACGCCACTGGTACTGCCCCGTCGCGTGACCGGTTCACCGACGTACGCGTCGGCGGACCTGGTGACGGTCTGGCCTTCGGCCGAACTCCGGTGGGACAGCATGGAGTTGGCGTATCGCACCAGGGCGTAGTCCCGGCCCGGGAAGGTGTAGTCCACGGTGGAGCCGACCGACTTGGCCTGCCCGGGGTCGGCGTACCAGTTGGCGGCGACCTGGCCGCAGTGGCCCGCGGTGAGGAAGTAGCGCGTGCCGCCCTTGTGGACGTTGAAGCCCACAGAGCAGCGGTAGCCGCCGCCGTAGATGGCGTCGCCGCCGGAGAGCAGCCGGTCGAAACGCCCGTCGACCCGCTCCACCCGGACCGCGTCGCCGTACCGGGTGGCGGTGGCACGCAGCGCGGCGAGCTGCGCGGGGTTCACCGTACGGTCGGCGCTGACCACGAGTTGGTCGCGCACCGGATCCTGGGCCCAGGCGGTGCCCGGGATGTCGAGGGACCGCATGTGCGACCCCACCGCGTCCAGTTGTGCGGCGCTGTGTCTGACCAGCCGGGGCAGGGCGCCGGTGGCTCGTACCGAACGAGCGGCGGCGTCGGAGGTGACGTTGACGACGGTGGCTTTGTCAGCGGTGTCGTAGTACGAGCCGGCGGTCGCGGCGCTGCCGAGCGTGTTGGCGAGGGCGGCCACGGAGGCCGGTATGGCCGAGGCCTCGGGGGTGGTGTCGGCGGTGTTCGCGGTGGGTAGGGCGATCACTCCGGCGGCCAGGAGTCCGCAGGTGACGGCCGTGACGAGGACGCGTCTTTCGAGTCGGGGGCGGTGGTGGACGGTGCGGCGGTCTTGGACGCTGCGCTTGATCCTCACTCATGCCTCCTGTGCGGTGGAGAGCGCTGTCGCGGAGTATCCGGGCGGCCCAACTCCCACACAAGGGAGCCTTTTCGGACACGTCACCTCATGTCCGCCCGCCCGAAATGGGCACCGCCCGAGGCCCAACTTCACCCAGAGCCGCCCTATATGACGCAAAATCAGCGGTCGGCTCAGCGGCGGATGACCGCCTTCTCCCCCCTCGACCACGAACGGCAAGGTGCTGCCGGGCGGCGGGAACGGGCAGATCCTGTTGACGCCGGATCTCGGCCGCCTTCTGCGCCGCCTTCTGCGCCGCCTCCGCGTCGGTGCCGCCGAACGCGAAGGTCACTCCGGGCATGATCTTCAGGTCGTCCGGCCGCCGCCCGTACCGCGCCAGGCGCCGCTTGACGTCGCAGTAGTCGGCGCGGCCCGCCTCCAGCGTGCCGTGCGGCGGTCCGCACGGTTGAGATATCCGCCGCGCCGGAAGTACTCACCGGTGAACGCATCGGAGGAGGTCACCACGTTCCAGGCGGCGCGCCCCTCGCGCCTCGTCTTGCCGCTGACCTGGTAGCCGCCCGCGCAGACGGCCCGATCCCCCTTGGTCCGCCCATGTTCCGGGCATCCCACAGGTCCGCCGTCGGCTGCCACCGGACGCCTCGCACGCCTTCACACTCGCTGTCAGCTACACCCGCTGCAGCACTCAAGACACTGGCAGCACTCCAGGCATTCGCAACACTCGCAGCGCTCACAAGCATCGCAGCAGTCGCAATCACAGTTGCGGCACCAACCGTGCCGCGGCTGCCCGGTCCACGGGTCGTGGTAGGGGTCTCGGCAACACAACTGGCACGTGCAGCACAGCCCGGTCCATATCGCGCAGCCGACGAACCAGTTGTGGCGGCGCGGCGGCTCGGGCGGCGGAAACCCACCACCGGGCCCGCCCGGCGCGTAGGGATTCTGGTACGGGTTGCCGTGCGGGTTGCCGTACGGGTTCTGGTGCGGCGAGTTGTACGGGTTGCCTGGCGGCGGGTAGGAGCCCTCGACCGGGCGGGTCTCGCAGATGTGCCCCTGCGTCCCGAACGCCCGGTCCACCGACCTGGGCAACTCGTGGACGAGCAGCACATGCGCGAGCTTGGCGTCGGTGAACTCCACCTCGCGCAGCGCGAGTCGCACCCCGTGCACCGCGTCATCGCACAGTCGGCGCGCTTCGGCGAGGCTGGTCCCGGTGGCGGTCAGCGGATTCCAGGCGCCGGATTTCTGATCTGCTGTCAAGTCCTCGACGGCGTCCAGCAGATGCGCGAGCCTGCCGAAGAGCCGGCCCGCCTCGGCGAGCGGTGCGCGGTTCCCCGGCCGTCCGGCGAGCACCGCGGTGTGTTCGAAGGCGGCGGCCGTCGCCGTCTCGGTCGGCTCGGTGACCGTGAGCAGCGAGGTGCCGGGGCCGGCCAGCGCCTCGATCCCGGTCTGCCGGTCCACCGCGTCGACCAGCACCGCGGTGTCGAAGCCGATTCCGGCGCCGACGGACGCGCCCTTGCGGTCCCAGCTACCCGCCACCCGGCGCGCCGCGGCGGCCACCGGACGACGGCCCAGCATTCCGTCGCGGTCGGCGATGTGGTCCCGTACCTTCGCCGAGGCCAGCACGAGGGAGACCGCGGCGGCGAGTCGCGCGCCCTCGCCCTTGGCCACCGGCGCGGTGCGCATACCGCGGAGCGGGCAGGGTCCGGCCGTACGCCGCCAGTCACCCGAGTGCTGCGACTGCGCCTCGACCAGGACGGAGATGATCAGCCCGTCGTAGTTGGTGGCGACCCGGGCCAACTGGCCGTGATCGTCGCGCAGTGCGAGGCACAGGCCGCACAGGTGGGCCATCCATGAGGTGGCAAGGCCTTCGGACAGCCGGTGTCGGCACGGTCGGATGATCCCGAACAACTCTCCCCCATCGTTCAGACAAGCGGCGCGGAACAGGCAGCGCCCAACGAGCGATGCCCAACAAGCGCGCATTTTTGATCGTGAACAGTCACGATCGGTCGTCGCCGGTCGTGATCGGCCCGTCATGCTACCGGCCACCCGGAACGTCGGCGCACACGGGAGTGAACCGGGTTCGACGGGGGAAGTGAACCGCCAAGCTGTTACGGATGAACGGCGGCTCGTGAGCCGTACGGACGCGCGCCGTCACCCTCCCGTGAAGCTCAGCGGGACTTTTTCTCGCACACCGTCACCTTCCGCATTTCCATGACTACCTGACGCATCGCCATGTGCTGCTGTTGCACCAGAACCGTCACGAATCCCCAGTACGGCGGCTTTCCACTTGGCGCATCATCCGCATCATGGACGACCATAGGAGGGCGGACGTTACGGACCGCACGCGAGAGGAGGCGTCCATGGGTTCGGTACGAAAGGCCAGCGCATGGCTTGGACTCGTCGACGAAAGCGACGACGAGCGCTACTACGACGAGGAGTACACGGACTACGCGGAGGGTCCCCAGTCCAGCGAGTGGGTCACCGACCCACGGGTGCGGGTTGCCGCGGAGAGCGCCGAGGACCACGGCCAGCGGATCGCCACGGTCACCCCGGACGGCTTCCGGGACGCGCGCGGGATCGGCGAGCTGTTCCGGGAGGGCGTGCCGGTCATCGTCAACCTCACCGCCATGGAATCGGCCGACGCAAAGCGCGTGGTGGACTTCGCGGCCGGACTGACCTTCGGGCTGCGCGGTTCCATCGAACGGGTGGCAACCCGGGTGTTCCTGTTGACCCCCGCGGACTACACGGTGGTCAACGGCGCCGCGGGCGGCCGTGGCTCGGACAGCTTCTTCAACCAGAGCTGAGGGGGCAGGCCAGCGGGCCTGCCCCCGGTTGCCGGCACGGGGTCTGTCCCGGAGCCCCGCACCGCCCCGCCCGACGGGAGGCGGCGGGCGCTCCCGTACCGCGGCCCTGTCCACGGGGCCTCGTCGGGTCGCGGCCGGTTCGGCGCCGCCGGTCCAGGCCGCCCGTACTACTCGGCGTCGCGGCGGCGACAGACTGTCGCCCCCACCCCGAAGGGTTCCGGGCGACTGCCCCCGGACGAGGAAGCCCCCGCGGGCCTAGCGGAACGCGTCGAGGGACGTGAGGGCCTTGCCCAGGACCAGTTGGTGCATCTCCACCGTGCCCTCGTAGGTCAGGACGCTCTCCAGGTTCGTGGCGTGGCGCATCACCGGGTACTCCAGCGAGATGCCGTTGGCGCCCAGGATCGTGCGTGCCGTGCGGCAGATCTCGATCGCTTCCCGCACGTTGTTGAGCTTGCCGAAGCTGACCTGTTCCGGGCGCAGCCGCCCGGCGTCCATCCGCCGCCCGAGGTGGTGGGCGAGCAGGATGCCCTTGTGCAGTTCGACGGCCATGTCGGCGAGCTTGGCCTGGGTGAGCTGGAAGGCGCCGATCGGACGGCCGAACTGCTCACGGGACTTGGCGTAGTCGAGCGCCGCCTCGAAGCAACTGCGGGCCGCGCCCATCGAGCCCCAGACGATGCCGTAGCGGGCGTGGCTCAGACAGCTCAGCGGACCGCGCAGCCCGGTCACCTCGGGTAGCACGGCGTCGGCGGGCAACCGTACGTCGTCCATGACCAGTTCGCTGGTGACCGAGGCGCGCAGGCTCCACTTGTGCCTGATCTCCGGCGCCGAGAAGCCGGGGGCGTCGGTGGGGACGACGAAGCCCCGGATACCGTCGTCGGTACGGGCCCAGACCACCGCGACGCCGGCCACCGAGCCGTTGGTGATCCACATCTTGCGACCGGTCAGCACCCAGTCGGTGCCGTCGCGTTTGGCGTAGGTGGTCATGCCCGCCGGGTCGGAGCCGTGGTCGGGCTCGGTCAGACCGAAGCAGCCGATCACCTCGCCTGCCGCCATCCGCGGCAGCCACTCCTGCTTCTGTTCCTCGGAACCGAAGCGGTGGATCGCGTACATCGCCAGCGACCCCTGGACGGAGACCAGCGAGCGGATCCCGGAGTCGGCCGCCTCCAACTCCAGGCAGGCGAGGCCGTACTGGACGGCGGAGGCGCCGGCGCACCCATAACCCGTCAGGGACATGCCGAGCGCACCGAGCGCACCGAGTTCCCGGGCGAGCTCGCGGATGCCGGGCAGTTCGCCGCGCTCGTACCACTCGGCGATCCGCGGCAGCACCCGGTCTGCGGCCCATCGGCGCACCGTGTCCCGTACCGCGAGGTCCTCGTCGCTCAGCAGCTCGTCGAGACCGAGCGGATCGGACGGGTCGAATGACGGCAGCGCGCTGCCACTCATGGACGGCTCCTTGGGGCGGTCGATCGTCGCTGATCGATCTTTCCTGGTCGCCGCTGACGCTACGGCCGCGTCCGCTCGCCGTAAAGACCCTCAAGGTCGGCGCCCTCGGACTGCGCGCGGGCCGGCGCCTCGACGGTGCGCGGGAGCCGGAGCGCGGCGATCGCGCCGAGCAGCAGCAGTGCGGCGCTGGTGACCAGGGTGAGGTGCAGCCCGTGGACGAAGGAGCCGCGGGCGGCGGTGCGCAGGGCCTCGCCGGTGGCGCCGCCGATCCGGTCGGCCACCTCGTAGGCCTCGCCGAGCGAGTGCCCCGCCTCGGCTCCCGCGGCGGCCGGGACGCCCGGGATGCCGCTGACGCCGGGGGCGTATCCGGCGTTCATCACGCTGCCGAGCAGCGCGATGCCCATCCCGGCGCCGAGTTGGTAGGAGGTCTCGCCGATCGCCGCGGCCCCGCCCGCCTGGGCGGCCGGGGCTTCGCTGAGCATGGATTCGTACGCACCGAACAGCGTGGTCTCCAGCCCGAAGCCGAGCGTGACGAATCCGGCGGTGAGCAGCCAGGGGCGGTCGTGCTGTCCCATGGCGGTCAGTGCCAGCACGGCGAAGGCGGTGAGGGCGAAGCCGAGGCAGACCATCATCCGCGGGCCCAGACGGTGCAGTATGCGCGATCCGGCCAGTCCGGCCGCCATGGCGGCGAAGGTGAGCGGAAGCAGCCGCAGCCCGGTCTCCATGGGCTCCAGGCCGAGCACGAGCTGCAGGTACTGGACGGCGATCAGTTCGAGTCCGACGAGCGCCAGCATCGCCAGCACGATGCAGCCGACCGATGTGCTGAACGCGGGCCGGGCGAACATCCCCATGTCGACCAGTGGATGCCGCATCCTGCGTTGACGGCGCACGAACAGCCAGAGCAGAACCGCGCCCACCGCCAGCGGAACGACCACCACGGGTTGGTACGGCACCGCGCCGCCGCCGAGCCGCTTGACGCCGAGGATGACCCCGAGGATGCCCAGCGCGGCCATCCCGGCGCCGAGCACATCCCACGGCCCGTCGCGCTCGCCGGTGGACTCCGGCAGCAGACGGCGTGCGATCGGCCAGATCACCGCCATCAGTGGAATGTTGATCAGGAAGACCGAGCCCCACCAGAAGCGTTCCACCAGGAAGCCGCCGAGCACCGGCCCCACCGCCGCGCCCACCGCGGCGAGCGCGCTCCACAGCCCGATGGCGAGCGCGCGCTCCTTACGGTCGGGGAAGACCTGCCGCAGGATCGACAGCGTGGCCGGCATGATCATGGCCCCGCCAACGCCCAGCAGCGCACGGGCCATGATCAGGACGGCCGGGGTGGTGGCCAGTGCCGCGACCGCGGAGGCGGCGGCGAACAGTCCGTACCCCAGCAGCAGGACGCGTCGGCGTCCCACGCGGTCGCCGAGCGTGCCGAACAGGATGAGGAGGGAGGCGGCGGCGAGCGGATAGGCGTCGACGATCCACAGCAGCTCTATCGCGCCGGGACGCAGATCCGCGGTGAGTGAGGGGATCGCGACATGCAGCACGGTCGCGTCGAGCGCGACGAGCAGCAGGCTGACGCAGAGCACGGCCAGGATCGTCCAGCGGTTGGCGGGACCGAGGTCCCCTCCGGTACCGGGTTGCGGACTTCTGGCCTGCGGGACGGCGGCCGTCGGCGTCGGGGTGCCGGCCGTGGTCGTCCCCGTCATCCATGCACCTCCACTGGTGTTCGCTCGCGCCCCGCGGGCGGCGCCGGGCGGCGCCCGCGGCCCCGGCGGTGGGCAGCGGCTCCGGGTACCCGGCGAAATGGGGCGGGTGAGCCGCCAGGTTACGCGAGTCCGGCGGCCCGCCATGCGGTCCGGCCCCGCTTTCCCCATCCGACCCTCGGGTTCCCGCCAGGCCAGACGCGCTCGCGGCAAGTGGCCGCGGTCACACCCGTGAGTCGCACGGCGGTCCCCCCACGTTGACCTGGCGTTGGCCTGCCCGAGTTCTCGATCATGAAACGGAGGACACGCCCCGGTTAAACCTGAAAGGCCGTCAGATGCCGTCGGCCCCCGGAAAAACACCCACACCAATTCCGTGATTCCCCCGAAGAAATACCGAACAGAAATGGAGAACACCGCTCCGGGCGCAGCGCCACGGCAGCACCCAGAGCAAGTGGAAAATGTGAGCTGCATGACATCGCGTGACTGTTGCCACATCACATCGTCATCACAAAAAGGCCCGTTCGGCCAGCCATACCCGTCACACGCTGTAACGTCGATTGTGTGCGTACCGACCGAATCGTCGCCCACTCGGCGCAACAGCTAGAGCAGGAGCGACCGAGCGACCGCGAGGTCCCGGGGATGAGCCGAACACGCCGCGTGCTGTTCGGCACCACCACGGTGGCCTACGCGGCCATAGTCGCAGCCGTACTCGGATCATCCTGGCTGGTGCGGCTGGACTGGCAGGTGATGCTGTTCCGGCCGTACAAGCAGTGGCCCCAATTCCACGCGTTCCTCGACTACTTCGTGGTCCTCGGACAGCGCGGCCCGACGGCGGTGATGGTCGCGGCCTGGCTGGCCTGGCGCACCTGGAAGCACCGCACGCTGCGTCCGCTGCTGGTGCTCGGCACCGCGCTGCTGCTGCTCAACATCACGGTGGGCGCGGTCAAGTACGGCCTGGGGCGGCTCGGGCCGCACTACGCCACCACCATCGGCTCCGCGGAACTCTTCCAGGGCGGCGATATATTCCCCTCTGGCCACACCGCCAACGCGGTGGTGACCTGGGGAATCCTCGCGTACCTGGCCACCACTCCGCGGGCCCGGCGAGTGCTCTCGGTGGTCAGCGCGGTGCTCTCGCTGGCTGTGGGCATGACCACGATCTACCTCGGTACGCACTGGGTGACCGATGTGCTCAGCGGCTGGTGCGCGGGACTGCTGGTGCTGTTCGCGCTGCCCTGGTGCGAGCCGATGATCAGCCGCGCCGAGGAGTGGCTGCTGGTGAAGTGGGCCCAGCTGCGCTCCCGTTGGGCGCTCACGCCCGTCACGGTCTCGCCCATCGCGGCCGGCTCCGGCCTCATCCCGCCGCGCGGCGCCGCGGACGACGCCCCGGTGCTGCAGCCGGTCGGCGCGGGCGCCCCGGCCCGACCGGCGTCCGCCGCGGTGGCTTCCCGCGGGGCGCATCACGGCCTGCGCGGCCACACCGCACGCCATGAACGCCCGACGGTCCCGCCGCCCGGCAACCGCCGCCTGCCGCACGGTGAGCGGTCCACCCGCCCGGTACCGCCCGTACAGACCGCGCACCGCGGCCGGGGCGCCCAGGGCTGACCCAGCACGACAACAGCACGCCAGAGCCGTCGACGGCCCGCGGGAGCGGTACGCACAACTCCCCCGCGGGCCGTCGGCCGTTCCCGGCTCAGCCTCGCGGGCCCGTGGGTCGTTCCCCGGCTCAGCCCGCCCAGCAGCGGGTGACGACGCCGTCCTGGACGGTGAAGTTCAGCCGCCCGGCGAGGTACTCCATGGTGATCACCGCGTCCGGCGGCAGCGGCCGCACCGTCGTCCAGCCACGCTCGGCGGCGGTCCGCCCGGCCTCCTCGGCGGTCATGCCAACGTACTGATCGAGGTTGTCATCAGGGACCCGATCGGGTGTCGGCAGGGGGGCCATGTCCGCCACCGTACGACATCCCGCCCGACCGCGTCCGAGGGACGGTTCCCGGTGCATCGTCACGCTTCTGTCACAGTGCGCGCCGCGGTGTTTGCCGTCGGCGTGTCACTCGCGCACCGCGCAATTCCCCTCGGGAGAAACCGCCGCCGCGCCTTCCGAGAATCATCCGGTGCACCCGCCAGCGTGATTATCCGGAAGGCCGCCCCAACACCCGGATCCGCTATTCACGGACTGCCGGCGGGGTTAATTCATAACGACAAGCGGAACCCCCGGAACGGAACCCACAATTCCTCCACATCACCCCCTCGCTGTTCACGTGTTCACAATGCGGACCGCCCGTCGGAGAGCCCAGGGCGGGCCTCCACGCCAAGCGCGGCGAGCTCCTCGTCGGTGAGCAGCCGCGACCGGATCAGGAAGCGGCGGCCGGTGGGTGCCTCCAACGAGAACCCGCTGCCACGCCCCGGCACCACGTCGATCGTCAGATGCGTATGGCTCCAGTACGCGAACTGGTCCCGCGCCATCCAGACCGGCACCGGATCCATCCCGGGCACCTCGAGATCCCCGAGGCGCACATCGGCGTCCCCGACGAGGAACTCCCCCGCCGGGTAGCACATCGGCGAACTGCCGTCGCAGCAGCCGCCCGACTGGTGGAACATCAACGGGCCATGCGACTCCGCGAGACGGCACAGCAACTGCGCCGCCTCCTCGGTGCACGCGACCCGGCACGCACGCACCGCACCCATCAGAACGGCCCGAGGCCCTGCGGGGCGCAGCTCACCAGTGGGTTCATGGCCCTTTGTCGATCCACGTGCGATCCCTCCCTTGACTCGCGCAGTAGGCACACACCGGCGCTTCCCCACCACGGCGCGGGCCCGCGCCCGGCCCGGATCATGCTCAAGCGACCGGTCATCACGACACGCCAGCACCGTCCTCCCGCCGCACCAAGCAAGGCTGCTCCCCAAGCACCGGCTCCCGCCAGACCACGGGCGTACCTCTCTCATGTGAACCTCACTCCCGCCGGACGTCGCGGCCGACCGCGCGGCCTACGGCCGACTCCTCGGCGAGGCCGGCACCCCAGAGGAAGCAGCGGCTCTGCTGGTAGCCAACCTTCCACCGCACGTTGGCGTTCCGTTGGCTACGTGAACTCGGCACTCGTCAGGGGCGGCCGCACGGCCCGCCGCGGCTCGCCGTGCGCGCTGTCCGGCTGCCACCCGGGCCGACGCTCTTTTCTTCGCTCCGCTCCGGCCCGCCCGCCGTCGCCCCGTCGCCCCATCTCCCCATCGCCCCATCGCCCCATCGCCCATGGGCCGTACCGGTCAACGATTCCCGGCCGTTCGAGGGACATACCGGCCATCTCCGGCGCGTTGGCTGTCCACCCGGGGCATCGCTTCTCCCGGGCAGGAGCGCTCAGTCCCCTTGCAGAAGAACGACAGCGGAAGCGGTCGTAGGGCCTGCCCCTGCGCACGGCGAAGGAGAGGCGAAATGCCCGTACGCACAGCCCAGGCGGAGCGGCGCCGGTGGACGCCCGCGGTCATCGTGGCGGCGACGGCGGCGGGGGCGGTCGGCCTGGTCGGGGTGACCCCGGCGGTGTCCGGCGGGCACGATACTCACCGTGTCAAGGCCAAGGTGGATTGCGACCGCGACCCGGGTGACCTGCGGATCGCGATCGCCAGCGCTCCGAAGGGGGCGAGACTGCTGGTGAAGGGGACTTGCGTCGGGCCCTTCAGAATCACCAAAGACCTGACTCTCATCGGCCGAGAGCGCGCCGTCCTCGACGGCAACCACACCGGCAGCACCGTCACGGTCATCCGAGCTACTCCAGGCTCCCCAGTGCCCCGGGTTCGGCTGACCAACCTGATGATCACCCACGGCACCACCGCCAGCGGTGGCATCGGCGGCGGCATCCGCAACGAGGGCTTTCTGAGGCTGAACGACTCCACGGTGAAGGGCAACAGTGCCCCCGGCGGCGTCGGCGGTGGCATCTTCAACAGCGCCACCCTCACGGTGAAGAACTCCAAGGTGAGTCACAACACCGCGGGCGCGGGTGGCGGCGGCATCGTCAACGACAAGGGCACGGCGACGCTGATCCGCTCCACAGTGAGTGAGAACACCGCACCGAATGGTGGCGGCATCGTCAACGACGGTACGGCGGAACTGGACCGGTCCCGGGTACGCCACAACCGGGCGACGAACCAGGGCGGAGGCATCTCCAACGGCGGCACTTTGACGCTCCGTCGCTCCTCCAAAGTCGCGCACAACACCGCGGACGGCGGCCCCGGCTCCGGCGGTGGCATCTTCAACAGCGGCAAGGTGAGGCTGGATCACTCCAAGGTGCGCGACAACCGCCCGGAAAACTGCGCTCCGCCCGGCAGCGTCCGCCGCTGCAAGGGCTAGCCGGCAACCCGGCGGACGCGGCCCTACGGCAACACGGCCAGTCCGAGCACCCGAAAACTGGACTCCCCGCAGGAACCGGCTCGGCCGGATCGCCGTTTGCAGCCCTGTGTCGCCGTACCCGACCCTCCGCCGCCAAAGCTGGAAGTGAACGGGCGGACGCACTACTCGGCCCACTACAGCGCCCGAGGCCCGCGCTACAGTTCCCGGCCCCCGCCGCCTGAGCCAGCTCCACGACTGCCAGCGGCTACTGGTCGTCTTTGCCCCTTGCTGGTGCACTCCGGCCGCACCGCCTCAGATCTTCGCGCTGACCAACCGCCCCGAATCGTGGCCGACGTGTGCTTGGCTCATTGGATCGGGGGCGGCGTGGCGGGTGCGTCGGTCGCGGCGTTGGCGTAGCGGTGGGCCAGGCGCGCGAAGGCGTCCTTGAGCTCGGTCGGCCCGACGACCTCGATGTCGGCGTCGAACCTGCCGATGGTGGCGGCCAGGCCGGGCCATGACCAGGAACCCAGGACGAGCCGGCAGCGGTCCGGGCCGAGTTCCTCGACGACTCCGTCGCGGGTGTATTGGGACACGACGGCGGCGGGCAAGGCGAGGATCACCTCACCGCGGCAGGGCCAGCCGCCCGAGCCGTCGGAGCCCTGGAACCTGCTGGCGACGAAGGCGGCCACCTCACGTCCGGGCAGTTCGCGCGGGGTGAAGCGGGGCCCCGTGGGGGTACGCGGGGCGATCCGGTCCGCGCGGAAAGTGCGCCAGTCCTCGCGGTCGAGGTCCCAGGCGACGAGGTACCAGCGTCCGCCCCAGGTGACGAGGTGGTGGGGCTGCACCCGGCGCGGCGGAGTTTCGGTGCTGTCCTGATCGGCTCCCGGTGGGGATGCGGGGGTGTAGTCGAAGCGCAGCACTTCGCGGGCGTGGACGGCGGCGCTTAGTGCCATGAGCACGCTGCTGTCGACCCGCGGGTCCGGCCGGATCGCGGGCCGCTCGACGGCGGTGACCTGGAGGGTGTCGATGCGGCGGCGCAGTCGTGCGGGCATGACCTGCCGGACGGTGTTCAGCGCGCGCGCCGCGGCTTCCTCGATGCCGGCGCCGGTGGTGACGGCGATCTGGAGTGCGACGGCGAGGGCGACGGCCTGCTCGTCGTCGAAGAGCAGCGGGGGCAGTTCCGTGCCGGCGTCGAGCCGATACCCGCCGTCGGGGCCCTTGGTCGCCACGATGGGGTAGCCGAGTTCGCGCAGGCGGTCGACATCGCGGCGCACGGTGCGCGGGCTGATGTCCAGCCGCTCGGCCAGCAGCGCCCCCGGCCAGTCCCGGCGCGCCTGGAGCAGCGAGAGCAACGACAGCAGTCGCCCTGAAGTCTTCTGCATGACCCCGATATTGCCCCAAGAAGCGGCCACAACCTGGCCGCTTCTCCTGCGACTGTGGTCACTGAGCAGGGCCAAGCAAGCCGACCTTCGTGATCGTCATCGGCTGCGGGCGTAGCAAGCCTCCGCTGTCACGGCGGACCGGCCCTGCGGTCGACACGCTTCGTGGGCCGTCGGACCGAGATGCGTAAGACCGCCCGGACAAGATGAATCGAGAGGCAAGGAGCCAACCATGTCCGTCAACGCTGTGACCCACCTGAACTTCCGAGGCGACGCCCGCACGGCACTCACGTTCTACCAGTCCGTCTTCGGCGGGGACGTTGCCATGGTCACGTACAAGGACGCCGGAAACGTCCAGGACCCGTCCGCGGCGGACCAGGTGATGTGGGGTCAGGTGGCCGCTGGCAGCGGTTTTCGCGTGATGGCCTACGACGTGCCCTCGCACATGCCGTGGAACCAGGGTGAGAACGCGTTCTTCGTTTCGCTCCGCGGCGAAACGACCGAGGAGGTCACCGCGTACTGGGAGGGGCTCTCCGACGGTGCGACCGTCCTGCAGCCGCTGGGACCCGCGCAGTGGGCGCCCCTCTACGGAATGCTGAAGGACCGGTTCGGCGTCACCTGGGTCGTGGACGTCGTCAGCGAATACAACGCGTCCTGACCGCCAAAGCCCGGGTGGCGGGCATCCGCCACCCGGCCGACGCTCCGACGACGGCGTTCAGCAACGGTGGCGGTCCGCCAGCCGGCGGCCGGCACGCGGGAGTTGGTCCATCCGGCCAGGAGCGAGCCCGGCGGAGCCGGCAGCCCGCGTTCCGCCACGGCGCTGCCAGCTCCTACCAGACCAAGACGCAACTCGAAGGCAGGGACGTAGCAGTGAAGACGCGCGCGCTGGGCCTCGCGATGGCCTTCGCCATCACCCACCCCGGCGTCCCCTCGGCCATCATCGGGCCCCGCACCATGGTGCACCTGGAGGACCTCCTGGCCGGCGCCGCGACCCCTCTCGACGACGGGGTCCTCGACCGGATCGACCAGATCGTGGCGCCCGGAACCGACGTCGGACCGCTCGACGTGTCCTGCACCCCGCCGGTCCTCACACGAGCGGCGCTACGGCGGCGATCGGCCGACGGGCGCGTCGCGGCATGACCCCGACGACCGTTCTCGACGCCCGGGCGCTCAACCGCGCGACGCTCGCCCGGCAGTTGCTGCTCGACCACACCGACCTACCGGTCCTCGACGCCGTCGCGCACCTCGGCGGCCTGCAAGCACAGGAACCGCAGGAACCGTTCGTCGGACTCTGGTCGCGGCTACGCGCGTTCGACCCGACGGTGCTCTCGGACCTGCTGATCCGGCGGCGCGTGGTGCGGACCCACCTCATGCGCCGCACTGTTCATCTGCTCACCGCCGAGGACACGCTGGCCTGGCGGGCCCGCCACGACACCATGCTGCGGCAACGGGTGCTCGGGACCTACCGCCGCGAACTCGACGGGGTGGATCTCGACGAACTCGCCGCGGCGGGCAGGGCGGTCATGGCCGACGACGAGCCCCGCTCGATGACCGAACTCACGCGTGTGCTCGCCGACCGCTGGCCGGCGCCGGGGCCGCGGGCACTGGGCGAAATGCTGATCGCCGCCCTCATCCCGATGGCACAGCTGCCGCCGCGCGGGCTGTGGCGCACGAAGGCGGGAGTACGCAACGTCCTGCTCCGCTCCTGGCTGAGGCGCGAGATCGACCCGCCGGCCCCGGACGGCTCCGATCCGGTCGGCGAAGCGCTGGTACGGCGCTATCTGGCCGCGTTCGGTCCCGCCGCCTCGGCCGACCTGCGCGCCTGGTGCGGCCTGGCCGGTTTGCCGGCGGCGGTCGCGGCGATACGAGAGGAGTTGGTCACCTTCCGCGACGAGCGCGGCCGGGAACTGCTGGACCTTCCCGACGCGCCGCGCCCCGACCCCGACACACCGGCCCCGGTGCGGTTCCTGCCGGCGTTCGACAACGCGATCCTCGGCTACCACGACCGCAGCCGGATCATCGACGACGCCCACCGCGGCCTGTCGGTTGCCGGCGCTCGCGTCGTCCTGGTCGACGGCCGCGTCGCCGCGACCTGGGTCGTCGAGGCCGACACCGTGATGGTCACCCCGCTGCGCCGCTTCTCCCGAGCCGACCGCAGCACCGTCGCCGAGCAGGGGCGGGCGCTGGCGTCGTTCCTCTCCGACAACGACAGCCACCGCGTACACATCGCCGCGTCTCCCGACTGAGCGACACTCCCGCGAACTCAACCGGCCTGCCGCGGCGCGGGTTTTGCAGGCCCACTTTCCAACCCGACGTCCCATACCCCGAGAAGAGTCAGGGCGTGGCTCCAGCCGCCCGGTCCCGCGAACAGGTCCAGGAGTGTCCAGGGGCGCGTAGCTGCGTTGAAACGTGTGTTGCGGTCGCGTGGTTCCGGGCCGGCGCTCCGCGTCAGCGCTCGACCGCTGATCCTTGCGATACGGCACGATCTCGCAGGTGACCAGCAGACCCGCCGCCGCGGCGCGGCATCTGCGCGACCTCGCGCGGCTGCGCCGCGTCCGCGACCGGATCGACCGGGAGTATGCGCAACCGCTGGACGTCGAGGCGCTCGCCCGGGGTGGGAACATGTCGGCCGGGCACCTCAGCCGCCAGTTCCGGCTCGCCTACGGTGAGCGCCGTACGGCTGCTCGCCTACGGTGAGCGCCATACGGCCACCTCATGACGCGGCGCGTCGAGCGCGCGATGGCGCTGCTGCGTCGTGGCGACCTCAGTGTCACCGAGGTCTGTTTCGCGGTCGGCTGCTCGTCGCTGGGCACCTTCAGCACTCGCTTCACCGAACTGGTCGGTGTGCCCTCCAGCACCTACCGGCGCCACGCGGCGCGCGCGACGGCGGAGATGCCGTCATGCGTCGCGAAACAGGTGACCAGACCGATCAGGAATCGAGAAGCACCGGTCACGGAGCCGCAGCTAGCGTGACCGCCATGGACATCACCATTCACGCGACCTTCCTGCCGCACAACGACCCGGACGCATCCCTGTCCTTCTATCGCGACACCCTCGGCTTCGAGGTCCGCAACGACGTCGGAAACGGCGGGATGCGCTGGATCACGGTCGGCCCCGCCGACCAGCCCGGCACGTCCATCGTCCTGGAGCCGCCGACCGCCGGCCCCGGCATCACCGACGACGAGCGCCGCACCATCGCCGAGATGATGGCCAAGGGCACCTATGCCCGCATCATCCTGGCCACCACCGACCTCGACGGCACCTTCGCGCGGCTGCAGGCCAGCGGCACCGAGGTCGTCCAGGAGCCGACCGAGCAGCCGTACGGGGTTCGCGACTGCGCCTTCCGCGATCCCTCGGGCAACCTGATCCGCATCAACGAGCTCCGCTGAGCCGTCCGGCCATCGCAGCCATGACCTGCACGGACGGACCGTGAAGGAGCCGGCCCACGACGCCGGTGGCGACCGCCGGGTGGCCACCGTCAGGCCTCGGCGGACGGCACCGCACCGCTGGTTCCGCATCTCCCCGCGCCGCATCCAGGCTTGGCGCGAGGTGAACGAGATGCCCGACCGCGAGCTGATCCGCGACGGCCGCTGGTCGGCCTGACGCCTCGGCCGGTCGCGCCGAGTGGCCGGGTGCCGGAGGCTCCAGCCGCCCAGACCGACACCGTCGAGCAGGGAGACAGCGACCGTTGTCGCGACCGCGCCGACGAACGACAACCAGCCGTTACGCTCGAAGCCGGTCAGATCGAGCCAGGCGACGCCGACAGAGACCGCGAAAGCCGCCCCGCCCAACAGATTGGAGACACGATGAGCATGGCCACGAGGACGGACACGCAGTCGCCTGCGGTGCATGTTGCCGACAGCCACGAATTGATCCGCGTGCACGGCGCGCGCGAGAACAACCTCAAGGACGTCAGCATCGAGATCCCGAAGCGCCGGCTGACGGTGTTCACCGGCGTCTCCGGCTCGGGCAAGAGCTCGCTGGTGTTCGACACGATCGCCGCGGAGTCGCAGCGGCTGATCAACGAGACCTACAGCGCCTTCGTGCAGGGCTTCATGCCGACGCTGGCGCGGCCCGAGGTCGACATACTCGAAGGGCTGACGACCGCGATCATCGTCGACCAGCAGCGGATGGGGGCCGACCCCCGCTCCACGGTCGGCACCGCCACCGACGCCAACGCGATGCTGCGCATCCTCTTCAGCCGACTCGGGAAGCCGCACATCGGCTCGCCGAAGGCGTTCTCCTTCAACGTCGCCTCGATCAGCGGAGCGGGGGCGGTCACCCTGGAGCGCGGCGGGCGGACCGTGAAGGAGCGTCGCGAATTCAGCATCACCGGTGGCATGTGTCCGCGCTGCGAAGGCCGGGGCGCGGTCTCCGACATCGACCTCACCCAGCTCTATGACGACTCCAAGTCGCTCGCCGAGGGCGCGCTCACCATCCCCGGTTACAAGGCGGGCGGCTGGAACTACCGGCTCTACAGCGAATCGGGCTTCTACAGCCCGGACAAGCCGATCCGCAAGTACACCAAGAAGGAACTGCACGACTTCCTCCACCGCGAGCCGACCAGGATGAAGATCGCGGGCATCAACATGACCTACGAGGGGCTGATCCCGCGGATCCAGAAGTCGTTCCTCGCCAAGGACAAGGAGGCGATGCAGCCGCACATCCGGGAGTTCGTGGACCGCGCGGTCACCTTCACCACCTGCCCCGAGTGCGACGGCACCCGGCTCAGCGAGGCGGCCCGGTCGTCGCGGATCGGTGAGATCAACATCGCCGACGCGTGCGCGATGCAGATCAGCGACCTGGCCGAATGGGTCCGCGGCCTCGACGAGCCGTCGGTGGCGCCGCTGCTCGGCACGCTGCGGCACACCCTCGACTCATTCGTGGAGATCGGTCTTGGCTACCTCTCGCTCGAGCGCCCGTCGGGCACGCTGTCGGGCGGCGAGGCGCAGCGCGTCAAGATGATCGGCCACCTCGGCTCCTCGCTCACCGACGTCACCTACGTCTTCGACGAGCCCACCACGGGCCTGCACCCCCATGACATCCAGCGGATGAACAACCTGCTGCTGCGGCTCCGGGACAAGGGCAACACGGTGCTCGTCGTGGAGCACAAGCCGCAGACGATAGCGATCGCCGACCACGTCGTCGACCTCGGCCCCGGCGCCGGTACGGCGGGCGGCACCGTCTGCTTCGAGGGAACCGTCGAGGGGCTGCGGGCCAGCGGCACCATCACCGGCCGCCATTTCGACGACCGGGCCGCCCTCAAGCAGACGGTGCGGAAGCCCACCGGCGCTCTGGAGATCCGCGGCGCGACGGCGCACAACCTGCGCGACGTCGACGTCGACATCCCGCTTGGGGCGCTTGTCGTCGTCACCGGCGTCGCCGGCTCCGGCAAGAGCTCGCTCGTGCACGGGTCGCTGGTCAATGGTTCAGGGGCCGGCGACGCGGGTGTGGTCTCGATCGACCAGGCCGCGATCCGCGGCTCGCGGCGGAGCAACCCGGCGACCTACACCGGACTGCTCGACCCGATCCGCAAGGCGTTCTCGAAGGCCAACGGCGTGAAGCCGGCGCTGTTCAGCGCCAATTCCGAGGGCGCCTGCCCCAACTGCAACGGCGCGGGCGTCATCTACACCGACCTGGCGATGATGGCCGGCGTCGCCACCACCTGTGAGGAGTGCGAGGGGAAGCGGTTCCAGGCAGCGGTGCTGGACCACCACCTCGGCGGCCGCGACATCAGCGAGGTGCTCGCGATGTCGGTGGCCGAGGCCGAGGAGTTCTTCGGCGCCGGCGAGGCGCACACTCCGGCCGCGCACCGCATCCTCGACCGGCTCGCCGACGTCGGGCTCGGCTACCTCAGCCTCGGCCAGCCGCTCACCACGCTGTCCGGCGGTGAGCGGCAGCGGCTCAAGCTGGCCACCCACATGGCTGAGAAAGGTGGCGTCTACATCCTCGACGAGCCGACCACCGGCCTCCACCTCGCCGACGTCGAGCAGCTGCTCGGCCTGCTCGACCGACTCGTCGACTCCGGCAAGTCGGTCATCGTCGTCGAGCACCATCCGGCGGTCATGGCGCACGCCGACTGGATCATCGACCTCGGCCCAGGCGCCGGCCACGACGGCGGCCGGATCGTCTTCGAGGGCACACCCGCCGACCTCGTCGCCGCCCGCTCCACCCTCACCGGCGAGCACCTCGCGGCCTACGTCGGCACCTGACCGAGGCCCTCGCGGACGCCGTGAGACGAGGTGGGTGCGGCCGTGGTCAGCTCCCAGTGGTCGGTCTCGACGGGGCTGCACCGCTGACGGCCCGTTCGAGGCGGACTCGGCGCGTCAGCCCGACAGCAGAACGCCGGGCACCGCGTGGGCGGTGACGGTCCCACTGGTCGACAGGACGGCTGGGCGGAGCACGTCCACACACCACTGGCGGAAGCTGGTCGCGGTGCGCTCGGCAACGGGCGAACCGCCGTCGTAGATGCCGTCGTTCTGTGCCGTCGTCATATCGACAAGGCCCTGCGCAGATCCTTCGGTCGCTCCGCGCGCCAGCGCCATCGCCTTGCAGTCCGCGACGCTGATCTGCCGGAAGCGGACCGGCCGGGCCAGCACATCGGACATGACCTGTGCCATGTCGTCGGGGGAAAGATCATCGGGGCCGATCACCGGCGTACTGTCCTGCCCGCTCCAGGACGCGTCGGGCAGCAGCGTGGCCGCCGCCGCGGCAATGTCGCGGGTGGCGACCGTCCGCAACGGACGATCACCGGAATTCGCCAGGACAGCGTGGCACATACCACCGGTTCGTCGGCGCAGCCGGCCAGCACCGGGCAAGCGACCTGCTCCAACTGCTCAAGCTCGTCGAACTCGGCGAGCTGATCACCCTCCTACCGGAATCCGTCGTCAACCGGTACCCGCGCCCTGGTGTCGTCTTCCGCGATGTCGTGGACGCACCGCCCGCGATATTGGTGATCGCGTGGCCGCAAACGTCCCGGTCGAGCGCCACCGCCGCGCTCGTCCGTGCCGCCAGTGCCGAGTGATGATCAGCCGCCTCCCCTACACGGAACTACACCGCGCGATATACGCCCACCCCACGTCAGCCGAAGGGCTCACCTTCCTGCTGAGACAGCCACCTGCACCTGCCCGGCGGGCCACCGGCCAGTAGCCCCCAAAGGCGCCTGACGGGCGAAAGCCCAGGTCAGGCGCCCTTTTCAGGCGCTCAGAACAGCCCGAGCCCCTGCGGGGCGTAGCTCACCAGCGGGGTCTTGGTCTCATGGTGGTACATGAAGTCATCCCCTTCTGACCAGCGGCGACGGGTGGAATCGATCGTTGCGATAGCGAGTTGGTCCGTGCCTTGCCCGGATCTTGGTCGTGGAGAAGCGGTGGGCCAGTCGGTCAGCTGACACAGGCCCCGTTGCCAGCAAGTCGGCCGGCGCAACAGTGTTACGGGTTGGCGGCCTGGGGTGCCAGCCCTTGCCCAGGCATACGGGGCACCGAACAGGTCAGCTTCAGCAGATGTCGTCCCGATGGCGCGTCATGCGGGGTGTGGCGATCCTGCGGACCTGCTTGCCGGACAATCTGGTAACGGCCGGCGGGCCGCCGGTGCGGTGGCTCCACGACGGCGGCGATGTTGTAGATGACCTTGGTTGCGCGCCTCTGCTCCGTGGTTCGCCCAAGCTCACTGGCGCCGCGGGGTGAGGGCCGCGAAGGTCGGGAGGCGAAGGGCCTGGGCAAGCGCGTGGCGCCAGTCGCCGAGGGGGTCGAGCCCGGCGGCACCCCATCGGTCGTGGCCGAGCACGCTGTAGGCGGGGCGCCGAGCAGTACGGGGAAAGGCTGAGGAGTTCGTCGGCCTGATGCGGTCCGGGTCAAAGCCGCTCAGTCTGTAAACCGCCCGAGCCAGGCCGAGCCAGGTGGTGCTTCCGCTCGCGGTGCCGTGGTAGACGCCGGCCGGGGCACGCCCGGCGAGGGCGGCCTGTCCGAGCTCCGCCAGTTTCTGAGCCAGGGCGTACGACCAAGTGGGTTGGCCGTGCTGGTCGTCGACCACATCCAGGGTGTCGCGACGGGCAGCGAGCTTGAGCATGGTGGCAACGAAGTTCGGCCCGTGCTCGCCGTACAGCCAGGCGGTGCGGATGGTGTAGCCGTTCTTGGGGAGCAGTTCGGCGACGGCCCGCTCGCCGATCAGCTTGGAACGCCCGTACGCGTTGACCGGGCCGGTGGGCGCGGACTCGGCGTACGGCTCGGTGGCGTCTCCGGGGAGTACGTAGTCGGTGGAGACGTGCAGCAGACGGGAGCCAACCCCCGCACAGGCGGCGGCGAGGTGGCGGACGCCGGTGCCGTTGACGGCGGTGGCTGCTTCCTCGGCCGCCTCGGCGCCGTCCACGTCGGTCCAGGCCGCGCAGTTGACGACCACGTCGTGACCACGGACCGACTTGAGGACGGCGTCCGGGTCGACGATGTCGAGATCGGCCCGGGTGAGTGCCGTGACCTTCTCGCCACAGTGGGCCAGGACCGAGCACAGGTCCTGGCCGAGCATCCCGCCCGCGCCCGTTACCAGCCAGCGTGTGTCGCTCATGGGCCAACCCTGCGGTGCCCGGCTTGAGCCCAGCTCGACCCCCGCCGGACGCGGGGCCGGGAACGCAGATTCGAGCGGGATTCAAGTAATGCGTGAGACGCCGTTGAAACGGTATCGGCGAAGGCTTTTTCTGTGGGGAGGTGAACCAGAATTCGATGACGATCACCAAGCCCGTCGGGGGCGAATCGGCAACCCTGCGCGACTGTCTGGCGCGCTGGCCCAGTGGCGTCGCCGTAGTGACCACCGTGGACCAGGACGGAGCCAGACGGGGATTCACTGCGACGGCCTTCTCGTCCCTTTCGGCGAGACCGCCCCTGGTGCTGGTCTGCCTCGACCGGAGCGCTGACTGCCACCCCGCCTTCGACGGCGCCGAGGCGATGGCAGTTCACTTGCTCCGGGACGACCAGGCACAGCTGGCGACGCGATTCGCTACCAAGGCCGCGGACAAGTACGAGGACTTGTCGTCCACTCCTGGGCTGAGCCGCGTGCCGCTCTTGGACGACGTACTCGCGCGCCTCGAATGCGAGTTGGTCAACCGGTTCGACGGCGGCGACCACGTGATCCTGGTGGGACTGGTCCGACGCTCCGAAGTGTTCCCCGGCGAGCCGCTGGTCTACTGCGGTCGCCTCTTTCGCTCCCTGCCTCCCGAAGAAAGTTCAGTGTGAGCTACGGGATTTCAATCCGAGGAGCAGCGTCGAGTTGTCCTCAAGCGGCAGCCGGGAGCATTCCTCCCAGCTTCGAGGAAGGAATTGTCATATGTCCAGTCGCATCGTGATCACTGGAATCGGGGTGCGCGCACCGGGGGCATCCGGAACCAAAGAGTTCTGGGACCTGCTGAGTTCGGGCCGCACCGCGACCCGCCGTATCAGTTTCTTCGATCCCTCGCCCTACCGCTCTCAGGTGGCCGGGGAATGCGACTTCGATCCCGAGTCCGAAGGGCTGAGTGCGAGGGAGATCCGGCGCATGGACCGGGCCACGCAGTTCGCCGTCGCGTGCGCCGACGACGCGATCGTGGACAGCGGTCTGGAGGTGAACCGCCTCGACCCGCATCGGGTCGGCGTGAGCCTGGGAAGTGCGGTGGCCGCCTCCACCAGCCTGGATGTCGAGTACCAGATCCTGTCCGACGCGGGGCGGCGCTGGACGGTGAGCCCTGAATACCTGTCACCGCACATGTTCGACTACCTCACGCCAGGTGTGATGCCCGCCGAGTTGGCCTGGCGGATCGGAGCCGAAGGCCCCGTGACGATGGTCTCCAACGGCTGCACCTCCGGGCTCGACGCGGTCGGCAACGCCGTGCAGGTGATCCGCGATGGTGCGGCCGACATCATGCTGGCCGGAGCAACCGACACCCCGATCACCCCGATCGTCGTCGCCTGCTTCGACGCAATCAAGGCCACCACCACGTACAACAACGACCCTGAGCACGCGTCGCGTCCCTTCGACGCGTCCCGCAACGGGTTCGTACTGGCCGAGGGCTCGGCCATGTTCGTGCTGGAGACGCTTGAGCACGCCACCAACCGGGGCGCGCACATCTACGCCGAGGTGAGCGGCTATGCCACCCGTAGCAACGCGTACCACATGACCGGCCTGAAGAAGGACGGCCGCGAGATGGCCGAGGCGATAGGCGCCGCACTGGCCGAGGCGAGGAAGAACCCGGAGGATCTCGACTACATCAACGCCCACGGCTCGGGCACCAAGCAGAACGACTGGCACGAGACGGCCGCCCTGAAGCGCAGCCTCGGACTCCACGCCTACGAAACGCCGGTCAGCTCGATCAAGTCGATGGTCGGTCACTCGCTGGGCGCCATCGGCTCCGTTGAAATCGCCGCCAGCCTGCTGGCGATCGAGAACAACGTCGTACCCCCGACTGCCAACCTGCACGAGGCCGACCCCGAGTGCGACCTCGACTACGTACCGGTCACGGCCCGTGAACGCCGGGTGGACACCGTGCTGAGTGTGGGCAGCGGCTTCGGTGGATTCCAAAGCGCAATCGTGCTGAACCGGCCAGGAGGAACACGATGACAACCGCTGTGGTGACAGGGCTCGGTGTGGTGGCCCCCAACGGGCTGGGCACCGAGGATTTCTGGAAAGCCACCTTGGACGGGCGCGACGGAATCGGACAGATCACCCGGTTTGACCCCGCTCCGTATGCCGCCAAGCGAGCCGGAGAGGTGCTGGACTTCGACTCCAGTGAGCACATCTCCGTGCGGTTGCTTCCGCAGACCGACATCTCCACCCGGTTTGCCCTGGCCGCCGCCGACTGGGCGCTCGTGGACGCCGAGGTGAAGCCGTCGGCGCACATCGACTACGACATGTCAGTGGTGACCTCAAACGCCTTCGGCGGCTTCGAGTTCACCCACCGGGAGCTCAGGAAACTGTGGTCCAAGGGGCCGGAGCACGTGAGTGTCTACGAGTCGTTCGCCTGGTTCTACGCGGTCAACACCGGGCAGATCTCCATCCGGCATGGAATGCGCGGGCCCAGCAAGGCGCTTGTAGCCGAACAGGCGGGCGGCCTGGACGCGATCGGCCACGCCCGGCGCACCATCCGTCAAGGCGTCGGTCTGGTCGTCACCGGCGGCGTGGACTCCGCCCTCGACCCGTGGGGTTGGGCCGCCCAGCTTTCCGGCGGCCGGGTAAGTGCGACCGCCTACCAGCCGTTCGATGTGAACGCCAGCGGCTACATCCCAGGCGAGGGCGGCGCGATCCTCGTCGTCGAGGAGTTGGCGGCGGCTCGCCGCCGCGGAACCGGACAGGTTTACGGCGCGATCACCGGGTATGCCTCCACCTTCGACCCGGCCCCTGGTTCCTCGCGCCCGCCGGCGCTGCGCCGGGCCATCGAACTGGCGCTGGCAGATGCCGGATTGACCCCCACGCAGGTGGACGTGGTCTTCGCCGACGCGGCCGGTGACAGCGCGCTCGACCTGCAGGAGGCCGAGGCGCTCTCGGCCGTCTTCGGACCGTCCGGCGTCCCGGTGACCGCGCCCAAGGCGCTCACGGGCCGCCTCTACTCCGGCGGCGGGCCACTGGACGTGGTCGCCGCTCTGCTGTCCATCCGAGACAGCGTGATCCCCGCCACAGCCAACGTCGACGAGGTCCCCGCCGACTACCGGATCGACCTGGTCCGCGGTGAGCCGCGCTACCAGACCGTGTCGCACGCCCTCGTGCTGGCCCGGGGCAAGTGGGGATTCAACGCGGCGATCGTCATCAGCGCCCTGGGCGACTGAACGACGTGTCACAACTACGACTCGGGATTGAGGAATCACTGATGCGCAAGGCAATCACGACCGACGACCTCCGCCACATCCTCGCCAGGTGCGTGGGAATCGAGGAGGACGGTGAGCTGGAGGGGGAGATCCTCGACCAGACCTTCGAGGCCCTCGGCTACGACTCGCTGGCCCTGATGGAGACGGCCGCCGTGCTCCAGCGGGAGTTCGGCGTCGTGATCCCAGATGACGAGCTCTTCAACACCGACACTCCGCGGGCACTGCTCGACCGGGCCAACCGCGCTGTTGCCAACGCGGGTTGAGTGTTCCACCGCACGCGCGGCCGAAGCCGACAGACACCTTTCCGCGTCACGGGGCGTCCGTCGGCCTCGGCCGTACCAGCGGTCAGCCCACGGGTCACCATCCCCCGGAGGTGTGCGGGGCGCTCAGCAGGAAGTCGAGGCTGCCTGATGAGAGGTCGGCGGCGTTCTCCAGCAGCTCCTGGTGCAGTTTCTGCAGACGGCGCGAGGGCTCGACGCCCAACTCCCGGATCAGACTGGCGCGGAGGTCCCGGAAGACGGTCAGTGCCCTCCAAACCGCGCCCGAGCGCTGCAGGGCGATCATGAGCATGGCGCAGAAGTTCTCGTGGATCGGGTTCTGGGCGACCAGCATCTGCAGTTCGGGAATGAGAATGGAGTGCTTGCCGAGGAGTAGGTCAGCGACGATGCGTCGTTCGTGCACCCGCATCCGGCTCTCCTCCAGGCCGATGGACTCCATGTGGAGTATCCGTCCGATCGGTACGTCCACCAGCGCCGGACCGCGCCACAGGGCCAACGCCCGGGTGAGCAGGAGCGAGGCTGTGGCGGCATCGCCCGCCGCCAGCGCGGCGTCACCCTCGGTCGACAGTCGCTCGAACTCACGCAGATCCGTGGAGCTCGGATCTGCCATCAGCTGGTACCCGTTGAAGTGGGTGACGATTAAGTCCTTGGCGTCCCAGCCGGAAGCCGCGTGCAGGGACAATGTGATCAGCCGTCGCAGCTGCAGGATGTAGGTCTGCAGCGTGCAGGCGCTGCTGCGCGGGATATCGTTTCCCCAGACCTCGTCGACCAAGGTCGATACCGGGATGACCCGGCCGCAGCGAAGAGCGAGCAGAGCGAGAAGCTGCCTCGGCTTTCTCGCAGTGGGTACGATGGACTTTCCATTGACACTCACCGTCATCGGCCCGAGCAGACCGATTTCCAACTCTTCGATGCACCGCGGTCTGGTGGATGTGAGTGCCACAGATTTTGCGAGTGCTACATAGTTCTGGCTAATTGTTCTCATTCCCCGTTAACTTTCCAGATCGTGCGCGCATTGCTGTCTGTAGGGCGTACGTATCTGTCCGTTGTTTTTGATCATATGCACGCGCAGACGGCATGTCCACCGCCGAAGATCCGGGCACGCTCGATCGTGGATATACCGCTGTTCCAGCGCCCTCGCGGAGGCTGTGCCGGACCGCACAGACACGGATGAGGGGAGCCACCCGGTCATGGCATGTACTCTGAGGACGCTCTTCGTAGCTGCGGGAAGCCCGGCCACAGTCTTCGCTCTCGCCCCACTCGCGACGGCGGCGCGCAACGCCGGCCATGAGGTCTTCGTGGCGGCCACCGAGGACATGATGCCGGTCGTCGTCGGGGCGGGACTGCCCGGGGTGGCCGCCGCCCCCGGGCGGATGCGCGACTACATGTTCGCAACCCGCGACGGTGTCCCGCTCGACCTGCCCACGGACACCACGACGCGGCTGTACTTCGGCGGCCGCGGCTTCGGGCGGCTGGCGGCCGACAGTCTGACGTCCCTGCGCGCGCTGAGCCGGAGCTGGCGTCCGGATGTCGTCGTCGGCGGCACGCTTTCCTTCGCCGCCGGTCTGCTCGCCGCCGAGTTGGGAGTGCCATACGTACGGCACGCATGGGACATGGGCGAGCCGGTCGAGATGGACCGCGGGGCGGAAGCGGAACTCTCGCCGGAGCTGGCCTGGCTCGGCTTGGACCGGCTCCCCGAGCCGGAGCTATGGATCCACATCTGCCCGCCGCGCATGCTCGCCCCGGACGCGGCGCCCGGTGCGATGATGCGCTTCGTGCCCACCGGCCAACAGCGGCAGTTGGAGCCGTGGATGTACACCGCTGCCGTCAAGCCGCGAATCTGCGTCACGGCAGGCAGCCGGGTCAGCCCCGAGCAGGATCTCGACTTCCTGGAAGGGCTGGTGGGCGAGGTCGGGGAGCTCGACGTGGAACTGGTCATCGCCGCACCGGACGAGGTCGCAGCGGCTCTGGCCGCGTCACGGCCCCAGGTGCGAGCTGGCTGGCTGCCCCTGGGCACCGTGCTGCGCACCTGCGACGTGCTGGTGCACTCGGGTGGCGGCCAGACCGCGCTCTCCGCGATGCAGGCGGGCGTCCCGCAGCTGGTGGTGCCGAACATGCCCAAGCTGGTGTCGCATTCGCGTCGGCTCTCCGAGTTCGGCGCGGCCATCACGCTGCTTCCCGGGCAGGACACCCCCGAAGCCATCGCCGCCGCCTGCAGTCAGCTGCTGTCGACGCCGTCCTACACCGAGCGGTCTCAGGAGTTGGCCGCCGACATCGCCGCGCTTCCCAAGCCGACCGAAGTCCTCGCCTTGGTGGAGCAGTTGACGGCGGCCTGAGCCCCTTCAGCCGTCCAGGCCGGCCGCCCGACGGATGTCGGCCAACAGGTCGGCCTGGGCCAGACACTCAGCCGATGAGGGAGTCCCGGTTCGCACCGCCGAGACGAAGGCGGACAGCGCGTTGGCGACCTGGTCGTCCGGCGGCAGCGGGCACGACCGGGTGCCCGCTCGGGACTCGATGAGGATCTGCGGTACATGGTCCGCAGGCGGGGTGAAGGCGCGGTCGACGAGAATGCGGCCGGTGCTGCCGGACAGCTCGTAACGGGAACGGTAGGCATGCTCCATACCGAAGGTCAGGTGTGCCGTGACACCGCCGGGGCCCCGCAGCAGCACGGCCCCGGCGGTGTCTACCCGGCGGCCGGATGGGCGTTCGAGGACCGCTCCCCTGACCTCCAGCTCCCCCTGCAGGAAGTGCACGGCCGCGCGCACCGGGTACACCCCGACGTCGTAGAGGCTTCCGCCGCCGAGTTCGGGCTGGTGGCGGATGTCGTCGTCGGGCAGTGCTGGGATGGTGAAGGTCGCGTCCAGGGAAAGGAGTTCGCCGATCTCGCCCTGCGCCACCAGTCGGCGGACCACCGCATGCTGGGCATGGTGGACGAACATGACATTCTCCATGAGCACTAGTTCGCGGGCGCGGGCCTGGCCGATGAGCTCGCGGGTGCGGGCCGGTTCCGTGGTGAGCGGTTTCTCGGCGAGCACGTGTTTGCCGGCCGCCAGCGCCGCCTTGACCCACGGCGCGTGCAGGGCCGCGGGCAGCGGAACGTAGACGGCCTGCACGCTGTCGTCCGCCAGCAGCGCGTCGTACCCGACGACCGGACGGCAGTCGAACAGCCGGGCCGTCTCGGCCGCCTTGGCTGCGTCCCGGCTGGCAACGGCCGTGACCTCGATGAGGGGATGCGCCTTCATAGCGGGCAGCATGCGGCGCCGGGCGATCTCCGCGCAGCCCATGACTCCGACTCTCAGCACCTGGGGCACTCCGTGGTTGAGGGGACAGGCATGACCACTCAACCATCGCGGCGGGGACTCGACGCCTGCTCGAAGGACGGCGGAAGCCGACCACGCCCGAGCGCCGCGTTGCCGGGAGTCGAGTGAACCACGAGCGCGAAGAGCAACTGTCGTAGGCGATCAGGCGTGGATACGGAGGTGGGACACGATGAGTGATTCTCCGCGGGGCGGATGGACGGCAGACGCCTTCACCGGGGTCGCCGAGGCGTTCGAGGCGAACTTCGCCGCAGGCGCCGAGGTGGGCGCCGCGGTGTGCGTCTATCACCGCGGCGAGCCGGTGGTCGACCTGTGGGGTGGATTCGCGGACGAGGGAGGTGCGGATGCGTGGCGTTCCGACACCCTGGGGGTGCTCGCCTCGCCGACCAAGGCGCTGGTCGCGGTTTCGGCGCTGCGGTTGGTGGACCAGGGGCTGCTCGACCTCGATGCTCCGGTGGCCGACCACTGGCCGGAGTTCGCGGCACACGGCAAGGCGGGGATCACCCTGCGGATGGTACTCAGCCACCGCTCCGGTGTGGTGTGCCTGGACCATGCCCCGATCACCAACGAGGCCATGCGCACCCACCTGCCGATCGCCGAGGCACTGGCCGAGGCACGGCCGGAGTGGGAGCCGGACACCGCGCACGGATACCACGGGATCACCTTCGGCTACCTGGTCAGCGAGCTGCTGCGGCGACGCACCGGCCTCACCGTCGGCAGGTACTTCGCCACGGAGATCGCCGAGCCGCTGGGGCTGGAGTGCTATATCGGTGTACCCGACCCGGACCGCGCGCACCTGGCGACGATGTTCCAGTCCAAGGCCGAGGCGCTCTTCGCGGGCGACGACCGCGAGTTGGCCGCCTTTCTCGACCGGAGCACACTGACCTACCGGGCGATGATGGGCAGCCTGGAGCTGGACGTGGCGGCACTCGAACCGGCATGGGAGGACCCCTCCTACGGCGGGCGTGCCAGCGCCCGGTCTCTCGCCCGCTTCATGGCAGCGTTGATCGGCGAGGTCGACGGAGCACGGCTGCTGAGCCCGGCCATCGTCACGGAGATGACCCGGATGCACTCCAAGGGCCACTGCCTGGTGACGCAGACGCCGTGCAACTGGGGCCTGGGCGTGCAGCTTCCCGACCATCCGGTCTTCCCGGCCTCGGCCGGGCTGACCACCGCCTTCGGCCTCAGCGCCGCCAACGGTTCCTACATCTTCGCCGACCCCGAGCACGATCTGGCCTTCGGCTACATGCAGAACGCCGGCTCCCCGGTGATGGGTACGTTGGACAACCGACCCCGTCGGCTCATCGAAGCGGTCTACCGCTGTACCGGGACGCTTCGGTAACCGCTCAACGGTGAGAAGGCCGCCGGGCCTGATCCCCACCGCCCGGGGGCGGTGGGGATCAGGCCCGGCGTGAGGTCGTTCGATGGGCCGTCAGCCGTCGAGACCCAGCGCGCTGGTGGTGTAGGCGGCCGCGCCGGGCCCCGGTTGCAGCACCACGTGGCCCGCAGCGGAGTTGGCGTCGCGCCACAGCCGCTGCAGGGGGTGGTACACGCTGTGTCCGGTGGTACCCGAAGCCCGGAACAGCTGGTTGACCGCGGTCACCAGGAGGTCCGCCGCAAGGATGCAGTCGCGCTGGTTGCGGGCTCTCTCCAAGGGCGTCGCTTCAGTTCCCCGGTCAGCGACGCGGGCGGCCCGCTCCAGGAGCAGCCGAGCCGCGTCGACGGTGCCGGAGGTGCGGGCGAGGGTCTCCTCGTAGAAGCCGCGGGCAGGACCGGGCTGCTTGGCCGACCAAGTGCGGATCTTCTGCTCGGCGTAGGACGACCACAGGTCGAGCGTGCCCTCGGCGGCGCCGAGGATGGGCAGGGTGAAGAAGAGGCCGTTCACCGTCGTCAGGGGAACGCTGTGGCAGCGCGGCGCGGAGGAGGAGGCGGTGCCTTCGAGTAGCTCCGCGAGCGGGAAGCTCAGGCTGGCGGGCACGTAGACGTCCTCGGCGATGAGGGTGTCGCTTCCGGTGGCCCGCATCCCCACATCCGACCAGGTCCGCTTCACCCGGTAGTCGGCGCGGGGGATGGCGAAGAGACGCGGCTCGTACCCCGTCCCGGACTTCGCCACACCGCATACCAGCGCCCAGTCGGAGTGGGCGACGGCAGAGATGTACGGCCACGTCCCGGACAGCAGCCAACCGTCCCGCTCGGCATGGGCCCGGCCGATCGGGGACACCCCTCCGACGACCAGGACGTCGGGCCCGTCCTGCCAAACCTGCTTGCGGCCCTCCTCCGGCAAGTAGCCGACCATCCTGGCCATGCTCGCCGCGAGTGACGCACACCACGCCGCCGCCGGACACTTCGCACCGATCACGGCGACGGCGGCGCTCAACGCCGCGAAGGTGCCGTCCGCTCCGCCGTACTGGCTTCCCACGAAGTGGCGTCCAAAGCCCGCGGCCATGATCGCATCCAGCACTTCAGGGCTCAGCTGCCGTTCCTCCTCAGCGCGTTCGGCGTGATGGGCCGCGAGCGTCGCGACGTCGTGCGCGGCCCGCGCTATCCCTGATTCGGGCGAAGTAAGTTCGGGCATCTCTGGCCTCCTGGGCTCGGCTTCAACGCCGATGGTGCGCCCGGCTGTTCGCAGCGAGCTAGAACTCCGCTTGAGCTGGTGGCGCCTGGGGCGCGCTAGGAAAGCATTCAAGTGAGCCTCAAGGTGCCCCTCACAGTCTGAGCGTTGGTGGCGCCAGCCAGTCGAGGACATGGTCCCGCCGAGAACGGTGCGCGCGGGGAAGGGGACCATACGGCCGCTTGGACAGCTCCAGACATCACATCTGAATAGCAATGGAATCGATCCGCTGTGTGCACCCTGCAGCGGCTTCCTAGGGGGAATTGAAATTATTCAGAACGCAGTGGCGCCGCAGCCTGTCAGTGCGCCGGACGAGCAGACGATGGAAATCCACGTGTTGGGGCCGGTCAGAGTCCGGATCGGCGACCAGTCCATCGTCCCCACCGCGGGTAAGCCGAAGCAGGTCCTCACCCTGTTGGCCCTGCGCTGCGGGCGAGTCGTGCCGGTGTCGACGCTTATGGAGGAGATCTGGGGCGACAAGGTGCCGCGCAGCGGTACCACGACGCTCCAGACCTACATCCTGCAACTGCGCAAGCTCATCGCCAGGTCCCTCCCGGCTGGATGCCAGCTGAGCGCGAAGGATCTACTGGTCACCCACTTCAACGGCTACCAACTGGCCATCACACCGAGCGCGTACGACCTGCGTGAGTTCGAGCGGCTGACGGTCGAGGGCGACGCCGCCCTTGCAGCCGGGGACGCGGAGACCGCCTCCCGCCAGCTGGGCCGCGCACTGGAGTTGTGGAGCGGGTCGGCTCTGATGGACGTGCCTGCCGGACAGGTCCTGGAGATGGAGGCGATGGGCATGGAGGAGGCCCGGATGCGGGCCCAGGAGCTGCGGATCATCGCCGACTTGCAGTTGGGCAGGCACGCCATGCTGATCCCCGAGCTGCGGATGCTCGTCGCCCAGTGCCCGATGCACGAGAACTTCTGCGCCATGTTGATGATCGCGCTGCAGCGCTCGGGCGCGCCTTGGCGGGCGCTGCAGGTCTTCCGCAACCTCCGGCAGATCTTGATCGGCGAGCTCGGCGTCGAACCCTCCAGTCGGTTGCAACGACTCCACCAGGCGGTGCTGTCGAACGTCCCGGATCTGCCGCTCGCCGCCTACGACCTGGCCTGAACCGCGTGGCCGTTAGTGCCGGTCCCCCCCGTTACGTCAAGGAGGCTTTCGTGTCCTCAGCAACCAAAGAGCCAGTTCTGCAGGAGGTGGCCGCCGATGTCTTCGCCTACCTCCAGCCGGAAGGCGGTTGGTGTGTCAACAACGCCGGTCTCGTCGCATCCGGCGCATCGGTCGCAGTGATCGACACCGCCGCGACGGAGGCGCGTACCCGCCGTCTTCGCCAGCAGGTGCTCGCCGGCGGCCGTCCGGCTCCGTTCGCCCTGGTCAACACGCACTCCCACGGTGACCACACCTTCGGGAACTTCCTCTTCCCCGAGGCCACCGTGATCGCCCACGTCAACGCCCGTCACGAGATGGCCCGGGCCGGGCTGCACCTGACCGAGCTCTGGCCGGATGTGGCGTGGGGCGACGTCGAGGTGAGGTTGCCCACGGTCACCTACCAGGACCGGTTGACGCTGCATGTCGGTGAGTTGACCGCTGAACTCCTGCACTTCGGGCTGGCGCACACCGCCAACGACACCGTTGTCTGGATTCCGGAGCGGAAAGTGCTGTTTACCGGCGACATCGTGATGTCCGGGTTCACTCCGTTCGTACCGCTCGGCTCGATCTCCGGTTCGCTGAACGCGATCCAGCAGCTGCGCGGCCTCGGTGCCACGACCGTGGTGACCGGGCACGGCCCGGTGGCGGGGCCCGAGGTCTTCGATGTGGCGGAAGCGTACCTGCGGTGGGTGCAGCAGCTGGCCGCAGAAGGGATCGCCGCGGGCCTGGCACCGCTTGCGGTGGCACGCGAGGCCGGGCTCGGCCAGTTCGCGGAGCTCGGTGAGCCGGAGCGGCTGGTGGCCAACCTGCATCGCGCCTACGCCGAGCGACGCGCCCCGGAGGCCGAATTCGACTTCGGTGTCCTGCTCAAGGAGATGGGCGTCATCTTCGGCGAGATGATGGACTACCACGGCGGATCGCTGACCTGCTGCGCCTGAGCTGTCCGCGACAGGGACAGGGCCCTCGCTCACCAGCGAGGGCCCTGTCCCTGTCGGTCGAGCGCGTCACGCACCGAGGCTGTCCCACATCGCCGTCATGGACTCGGCCACGGTGAACCGTGGCCGCCAGCCCAGCACCGAGGTGGCCAGGGATATGTCGGCTCTGGTCCAGTCACCGCCGTGGCTGTGCACCACACCGCCGGTCTCCCTGACGGTGTCAGCGGGGAGGCCAGCCGCCCGCAGCAACTCCCCTACCAGGGTTCGGACACCGACGGCGGTGCCACTGCCGATGTTCAGCAGGTGCGGCGCCTCGGGGAGCAGCGCCGCGCGCACGATCGCCTCTGCCGCGTCCCGGACGTCGACGTAGTCCCGTCGCGCGTCGGAGATGGTCAGCTCGATCCCGGCGGACAGGTCGGTGTCGTGCAGGCGCCGGGCCAGCGAGCCCAGAAACGTCTCCGCGGCGGGGTACGGGCCAAGGGTGTTGGCCAGCCGGACGACCACACCATCGACCCCGTCCGGCCCTGCGGCATCGAGCACCGTCTCGGAGGCGGCGAGCTTCACGCGCGCGTAAAGGCTGTCCGGCGCGGGCGGCAACTCCTCGTGGATCGCACTCCCCTCGGGCACCGGACCGTACTCGTGCAGCGTGCCGACGTGCACCAGACGCGGACGGTTCGGCAGCCGGCGCAGTGCGTCGACGACGTGTTCGACGGGCCGGACGTTCAGCAGTCGCATCTCCGCGTCGGTCGGGCCCCAACCGGTGAAGGCGTCGACAACCGTGTCGATGCCCTGGCGGGTGAGGAACGCTGCCAGCTCGGCGCCGCCGGTCGCGACCAGGTCGAGCGGCACGAAGCGGTACGGCGCCGCGTGCGGCGCCGGCTTGCGGGCGACAACGATCACCTCGTGGCCCTGCGCAGCGAAGGTGGCGCAGACGTGCCTGCCCACCGAGCCGGTGCCGCCCAGCACCGCCACTCGCCTGGGCCGGGGCGGCGTCATGCCCCCACCTGCTGGTCAACGCACTCCTCGTATTTCGGGAGCAGTCCCTTTTCCAGAGCCTCGTTCAGGCTCATCGCGACGCGGTCCCGGTCGGAGACGATGAACTCGATCTCCTTTGGCCAGGGCAGGGCGAGCGTGGGGTCGAACGGGTCGATCGCCTGCTCCAGCTCCGGTACGTAGCTGGTCGACATCAGGTAGGACATCATGGTGTCGTCCTCCAGCGCCAGGAAGGTGTGACCGACCCCGATCGGCAGGTAGACGGCGCGGAACGATTGGGCGTCGAGCTCGACGCAGTCCCACTTACCGAACGTGGGCGAGCCGACGCGTATGTCCACGACGAAGTCGAGCGCCCGCCCATGGGCGCAGTAGACGTACTTGGCCTGTCCGGGCGGTGCCGTGGTGAAGTGAATGCCACGCAGCACCCCGCGGGACGAATGGCTGAGGTTGGTCTGGGCCACGTGGAATTCGTGGCCGATGCGGGACCGGAAGAGGGAGCCCTGCATCGGTGACACGAACACCCCACGCCTGTCGGGAAAGAGCTCCGGGGTGAATTCGTAACTTCCCGGTACGGCGAGCTCGCGCACATGCATGACGCATTCCTTGACTGTTGGCCGATGGCTGGTGAGAGACTTCGTACCGATGCTGCCAGAGAATCACCGCGTGCGGTACGGGAAATGATAGCGAGTCATTCCCTCTCAAGTGATTCGCAGTTGACGGTCGAGTGGTTCCTGTTCGCCTTTCGAGTATTTTTCCAACCAGCTCAGGCACGGTTTGTCTCCGGAACTGTGCCGGCGAGAGGAAACTTATTCGATGCGTGTCCTATTCTGCGCTTTCCCTGCGACGGCGCATGTGCATCCCATAGTCCCGTTGGCCTGGGCGTTGCAGAACGCCGGACACGAGGTGCGCGTCGCCATCCATCCCGGTGCGGCGCATCTGGTGACCGAGGCCGGGCTTGCCCCGGTCCCGGTCGGCGCGGCACTCACCGAGGTCATTGAGTGGAACGACAACTTCGAGAAGCTGGACACACTCACCGACTTCCTGTCGGTGGATGCCGCGCACGACGACGGCTGGGTCCACAAGTGGGCCGGCATGACCCGGATGCTGGCCGGGTTCTCGCCGATGCTGGAAGATCTCGTGGACTTCTGTCAGACCTGGCTGCCGGATCTGGTGCTGTGGGATCCCTTCTGCGTGCCGGCCGCCGTGGCCGCCACGGTCACCGGAGCCGCGCAGGCGCGGTTTCTGTGGGGCCAGGACAACATCGGCTGGCTGCACGCGCGGTCGCGCGAGCGGCTGGCGCAGCAGAACGCCGGGCTGGAGGAGGACCCGGTGACCGCCTTGATGCGGCCGATGCTGGAGCCGTACGGTCTCGCCTACCGCGAGGAGCTGGTGCTCGGCCAGTGGTCCATCGACACCGCACCAGCGCCGCTTCGGCTGCCGATTGACCTCTCGTACGAGCCGATCCGGCGGGTCCCCTACAACGGCAATCGGACTCCCCCCGCCTGGGCGCACAAGCGACCGGAGCGCCCCCGGGTGTGCCTGTCACTGGGCATGGGGGGCCGTGGCCGACAGCTCTTCCGCGAGGCCGGGGTCTCCTTCGCGGACATCGTCGCCGCTCTGTCCGGGCTGGACATCGAGCTGGTGGCGACGCTTCACGCAGAGCAGTTGGCCACCGTGCGCGAGGTACCGGAGAACGTACGGCTCGTGGAGTACGTGCCGCTGAACTACCTGTTGCCCAACTGCTCGGCCCTGATTCACCACGGCGGAGGCGGGACCTTCGCCGCGGCCGTAGCGCACCGGGTGCCGCAGCTGGTCACGCCGTTGGCGATGTGGGGCGAGGTGAGCACCGCGCAGTACGTCGCGGACAGCGGCGCCGGGCTCATGCTCGAACCGAAGGAGCTCACCGTCGAGTCACTACGGCAGGGAGTGGAGCGGCTGGTTTCAGAGCCCGCGTTCCGGGCCGGCGCGGAGCAGTTGCACGCACAGATGCGTTCCATGCCGAGCCCGGACGAGGTGGTCCGGAGGCTGGAGGCGCTCACCGCCCAGCACCGTGATCAGCGTCGCGCGCTGACGTTGTAGATACCGAGTTCCGGCCACATGTAGGGAGCGCGGGCGCTGCGGACGCTCAGTCCGCGCTCCCGCAGGAGCCGTTCCACGGCGTCCCGTTCGCCGCCCACCTCGATCAGCAGTGCGCCGATCCTGGGCCAGTCGTCCTCGGCGATGCCGTGGAGGACATCCAGCTCGGCCCCCTCGACGTCGACCTTCACCAGGTCGATCCGGCCGGTCGGGGCGATCCGGCCGAGGGCCTGCGAGAATGGTTCCACCTCGACGGTGATGCGCGCGGTCGCGAAGAGCGCTGCCGCCTTTTCCTCACCCACGTGGCGCGCCATCAGCCGCTGCTGCGCGACCAGTTCCTCGGGATGGAGGGTGGAGTTCCCAGCGAGCCTCGGGACGTGCGTGAAGCCCGCAGCAGCGGCCGGCTGCGCACCCATGCAGGACTGGCGGACCACGACGTCGTCCGCGAAGCCGTGCAGCGCCAGGTTGCGCCGCAGCAGCCGGACGTTGCCCGGCACCGGCTCGAAGGCGATCACCCGCGCCTGCGGATACCTGCGCTTGACGAAGAGGCTGAACAGTCCGATGCCCGCTCCGACGTCGACCACGACGGGCGCTTGCGAGAGGTCGAAGCAGTAGCTGTCGTCCTCGAAGATCTCCCGGTAGCCGAAGCGTGCGGTGGCCTCGTCGTCGGTGTAGCACCAGAACCCCTCAGCCAGATTGATCAGTTGGATGCCGTCGTCGGCCATGCGATCCCTTTCTCGGGGCGGTGCTTTCCGGGAGAGACGAGGAGCCCGGCCGGGGCCGGGCTCCCTCCTGGGCTACTCGGGCCGGGGGACGGCGACCGCGTTGTACGCCGTGGTCGGCGTCGGCGGAAGCGGGAACCGCGAGTTGGTCAGGTACAGCCGGTCGCGGTAGGGCGCGACTGCGCTCGGCGTGTCGAAACGCGGGTCGGTGATACGGCGGACAAGGTCGCCGCTGGCGCCGTCCGGAGAGAGCCGGACAACCGCGAGGTCCGTCTGGGACGGCGCGTACATCGTGCGGTCGCTGACGGCGATCCCATTGGTGGTGGGGAACTTCGCACCGCCGACGGGGACCCGGCGGGCGTCGCCGGTCCGGGGGTCGACCCGGAACAGGGTGCCGCCGTCGACGTACTGGTTGATGACCAGCAGGGCCCGGCCGTCGGGGCTCGCCGCGATCCCGGCCCCAGTGATCTGCCAGTGGTTCTGGCTCTGCTGCCACTCGCCGGTCAACGGCAGCGTGACGATCCCGTCCTGCTCGGGCAGTGTGCCACCCGGGCCGAACGGCACGCCGAACAGCACCCCGTTGAAACCGTCGGTGAACCACGCCGCCTCCGGCGTGACGGTTGCGAGGTTGACGCAGGTGCTGGCGGTCCCCAGCCCCTCGTACGTCTTGAGAACGGCCCCGGTCAGGCCGTCCATGACGGTGATGGTCCGTCCCCAGCCGCCTCCGATGAACAGCCGCCCGAAGCGGTCCAGACCGAGCCCGATCGCGTTGTGGCCCGAGCCGAGGCCCTGGAAGATGAACTCCCCCTGGCCGGTGGCGAGGTTGGCCCGGTAGATCGCGGCGGTGAGCAGCGAACCGAAAAAGGCGAAGGGGAGCCTGCCGATCGCCAAGGCGTCCGGGTGGAGGCCGTCGGGCAGATTCAGGGTGGTCGGCCACTGCGTCTGCCGGTGGTGTTCTGCCGCCCATGTCGGGGTCGCCGCGGCACCGACCACCGCCGCGCCGCCCACAGCTGCCCCTAGGCCGAGGAAACCCCGACGGGTCAGCGCCTTCTTCTGCATGCCGCTTCTCCTCCTCCGAATCGACCGCCACAGGGCGGTGGCCGCACGGTCGCAGACCGGGCCGGAGAACGGCTTGAGCGGCCCTGTCGCGGGCTGAAGCGGGGTTCAAGCCGTGGTGTAGCCCGCCTCGGGAAACTGTGAATCCTTGCCACCAGCCGAGAGTGAGTGTCTGCAATGGACAGGACCGCCTTCCTCTTCCCCGGTCAAGGCTCGCAACGAGTCGGCATGGGGCTCGATCTGATACGGCGTTGGCCGAAACTGACCCAGGCGTACTACCACCGCGCCGACGAGTTGCTCGGGTTCGAGTTGTCCCGACTCTGCTGGCAGGGCCCGGCCCAGGAGCTGCGGCAGATGCCGGTCACCCAGCCCGCCGTGGTGTTGACCAGCGTGGTGGCGCTGGAGGTGCTGCGCGCGCACGGCATAGTCCCGGACCTCGCGGCCGGGCACAGCCTCGGCGAGTTCAGCGCCCTGGTCTGCGCTGACGTCCTCGACTGGACCGACGCCCTCCGGCTCGTCAGGCTACGCGGTGAGCTGATGATGTCGGCCAACGAGCGGGTGCCGGGCAAGATGGCGGCGGTGGTCGGCCTCGACCTGGCGACCGTGGAGGAGATGTGCGCCAAGGCCGCCGCCGCTTCCGGGGAGGTCGTGGAGGTGGCCAACCACAACGACTTCACCCAGGTGGTGATCTCCGGCCAGACGGCTGGGGTGGACGCGCTCGCCGAACTGGTCTGGCAGGCGGGCGCCGACCGCGTCGTGGTGTTGGAGATCGGCGGCGCTGCGCACTGCACGCTCCTCGGCGGCATCGAGGACGAGTTCGCCGCGGCCTTGGAGGAGGTGGAGTTCCGCGATCCGGTGATCCCGGTGGTCTCCAGCTTCAGCGCGGCGCCGGTGACCGACGGAGCCGAGGCTCGCGCCTGCCTGCGCCGTCAGCTCACCGGGCGGGTCAACTGGACCGGCACGGCGCTGCGGTTGGCGGCCGAAGGCGCGGGTCGCCTGGTGGAGGTGGGTCCTGGCAAGGTCCTCGGTGGCCTCTGCCGCCGGATCACTCCAGGGGTGGCCACCCACCGGACCGACAACGAGGAACAGCTGGATCTCACCCTGGCCTCCCTGGCCGACCGGGGTCGTTGACCCGCTGCCCCCACGGCGAAGGGGCGTTCCCCGGACCAGAACCGGTGGAACGCCCCTTCGCTAACGGCCGGTCAGTAGTTGCCCAAGCCGCCGCAGACGTTCAGCGCTTGGGCGGTCACCGCGTCACTGCCAGGGCCAACCAGATAGGCCACCATTGCGGCCACCTCCTCGGGCACGACGTAGCGGCCGATCGGCACCCGGGCGCTCACCCGCTCGTGCACCTCGTCGGCCGAGACCTTCCACAGTCCGGAGTAGACCTCTCGCACTCGCTCGGCCATCGGCGTCTCGACGAAGCCCGGGCACACCGCGTTCACTGTCACACCTGTCTTTGCCAGCTCCAGGCCGAGTGCTTTGCTGAACCCCACCACGCCGTGCTTGGCGGCCGAGTACGGGGCACCGTTAACGACCCCCTGCTTGCCGCCCGTGGAGGCGATGTTGATGATCCGTCCCCAACCGCGGTCCAGTATGCCGCCGTTGTTGAGAACCTCCTTGGTCACCAGGAAGACGCTGTTCAGATTGGTGTTGATCACGTCCAGCCACAGCTCGTCAGGGATCTCCTTGGTGATCCCGCCGCCGGAACGGCCCGCGTTGTTCACCAGGATGTCCACCGGCCCGAACCGCTCCATGGCGGCCCGGACGTACGAGCGGACGTCCTCGCGCGAGGTCACGTCGCAGGCCTGCCCGTCGACGTCGAGACCCTCGTCCTGAAGGGACTTGACGGTCTGTGCCAGGACCTCCTCACGTCGGGCGCACAGGTAGACCCGAGCACCGTCCCGGGCCAGGCGCCGGGTGATCTCCAGTCCGATTCCGCTGGTGGCGCCGGTCACCAGGGCCACCGGTGGGGTCGCGGTCATGATTGCTCCTTAGGTGAGCGCCGCTCGACGCTCGAGTAGACGGCTTGGACCAGCCGGTAGGCGCGGTCGTCGATGCTGCCCAGTTCCCGGGAGCCGGAGTTCTGGACGTAGGCGAAGGCGAGGTCGTACCGCGGATCGGCGAAGGTGAACGTGCCGTTGGCGCCGTCGAAGCCGAACGCGGTGGTCAGCCCGGCTGAGGCCGGGAAGGTCGGACTGTCGGGCAGCATGAACCCCAGCCCCCAGGCGGTGGACATCATGGTGATGCGGCACGGGCCCTGCGCGTGCACCCGGCCGATCTGCGCGGAGGTCTCCGGGCTGACCAGCCGGAAGCCGTCTACCTCACCGAGAAGCGCGGCATACAGCCGGGCCAGGGACTGGGCACTGGCCCAGCCTCCGTAGGAGGGGTCCTCCGCCACCAGGTCCGGTTCCGGGTAGAGGGCCATGCTGGCGACCGTCGAGCGGTGAGTGAGCGAGCCGGGGTTGCCGAGCTCGACCAGCATCGCGATGGCATCGCCGGGGTCACCCCCCGACATCACGTCCTCGGCCTTGGACTGGATCATGGTGGCCAGGTGTACCGCGCCCAGGTCAGGAAGGCCGATGTAGCAGTCGAGGCCCAGCGGCGTGGCGATCTCGTCGGCGAAGAACGCGCCGACCGTACGGCCGGTTCGCCTGCGGACCAGTTCACTGACCAGGTACCCGTAGGTCACGGCGTGGTAGCCGTGCGCGGTGTCCGGCTCCCACTCCGGCCGCGCCACGGCGAGGGCCTCGGCGATCGGAGTGTGCCGGTGCATGTAGTCCGCGGTGATCGGGTCGTGGTCCAGGCAGACCACGCCGGAGCGGTGGCTCATCACCATCCGCAGCGTGATCTTCTCCTTGCCGTGCGCGGCGAACTCCGGCCAGTGGTCGGCGATCGGCCGGTCCAGCTCCAGTACGCCGCGGTCCACCAGGAGCAGCGCCGCACTGGAGACCAAGGCCTTGGTCGGCGAGGCAAGCACTCCCAGGGACGACGGCCGCCACGGGTCGGTCCGATCGGGATCGGCGAAGCCGCCCCAGAGGTCCACCACAGGCCTGCCGCGGTGGTAGACGCACACGGCGGCGCCTATCTCCTCACCGGCGGCGAAGTGGCCATGGAAGACCCGCGCCACCTCAGCGAAGGCGCTGTCCCAGGAGCCGCCCCGCGGGACCGCGCTGCTCTCACTCATGAGCCGGCTTCCCGGCGTGGGCGAGCGTGCTGCGGCTGTTGCGGCCCAACGCGGTGCGGATGTACTCCCGTGCGTCGGCGAGCGTCTTCCCGGCTCCCAACACCTCAGCAACGGCCACCGGATTGATCGCGACGGTGTGCTCCGCAGTCACGAGCACCTCGTCGCCCGCCCCAGCCAGCTCCCATCGTCCGCTGTGGCCGAAGAGCAGCCTCGGCGGCATCAGCTGCTTGTAGACGATCAGCTGCCCGGGCACGCACACCCGCACCGAGTGGGTGCTGTGCGTGGAGCCGTCCGCAGTGACCGTCTCCATCACCATGTCCTGGATGTTGGGCTCGTCCTCCTTCAGCACCACGCGCTGCACGTGCGGCAGCCGCTGCGGCCACAGGTCCGAGCGGTGGAGGAAGTCGTAGACCTCGGCGGCCGACCTCTTCAGGGCCACCGTGTCCGTGAAGGAGAAAACCAACTCGTCGATCGGGTGTCCCAGTTCGGCGATGCGCGTGAGTGCCTCAAGCTCCACCGCGCTGTTGCGGTCAAGTGCCGAGGTGATCCAGCTGATCGTCTCCGGGGCGTCGTCGACGGCGGTGAACTCGTGGAGCAGCACGATCTCGGTCCCGCCGTCGGGCAACGGCCGGAAGTGCCACTCGCCGCCCATGCTCGCGATGGGAGAGGCACTCTCCTCCTGGTCGAAGCGGATCCACAGCGCGTCAGGGTCGAGTTCGCGCCGGGAGACCCAGGACTTCACCTCGCCGTTCACCTGGGCCCACAGCCGGAACCGCTCGGTGCTCTGGCCGCGTCCCAGGTGCTGGGCGTAGACGCTCGGCCCGAAGATGGCGGGCCAGCGCGTGACGTCGGCAGCCAGCTCGTAGAGGGTCTGGGCCGACGCCATCGAGTACCTGAGGTGCTCGGTGCGCCGCAGTTCCGGCTGCCCGCCCCTCGCGGTCGGCGTGCGGTGCTGGCCACCGCCGGGGATGCTGCTCATCGTTTTCCTCTCCTCCGGGGCGCGGCGATCGAACGCACGGCCGCAGTTGATGGCCGCGCCGATCTGCTGCGGCTTCCCGGTGGGGAGGCTGGCAGCGGGCACTAGAGGACAGCTCAAGCGCTCACGAACGGGGGACGGTGGAGGGCGGTCGGCCGCCAACCGTGACCGGCACCCTCCACCGTGCGGGATCAGGCGAACGGCGGCGCCTCGGCCGTGGCGTTCAGTGCCGTCACCACGGTTTGCTCTTCGAACTCGAAGTGGGACTCCAGCTGGCCGGCCAGTTGCTCGAGCTCGGCGCGCAGCCGCACCGGGTCGGACTCCCCTGGGACGAAGCCCTCGACGAGCGCCTGGATCGAGTCCTGAAGCTGCGCCACCACCTTGTGCTGCTCGCCGAGTTGAGCGAGCGCCGGAGCGAGTGCGGGGAACTGCTCGGCCAGCGACGGGAAGACGGCCATGTCCTCACCGGTGTGGTGCCGACGTAGCGCTCCGCAGAAGGTGAGGCAGTGGGTGCGCATCTGCTGGGCGAGGTCCGGCGGCGTCCGCTCAATGGTCTCCGCGGTGCCGTCGATCACCTTGTCCATCTGGGCACGTAGCGCATCGAGCTCCTTGCGCAGCCAGTCGTGCACCTCGACGATCCAGTCACCCATGCCCTTCACCCGCTCCTGACCGGGCTTGGCGTCGATCCGGTGCAGCACGACGACCGGGATCTCACGGGTGGTCTTGGCCTGGTAGTCGCCGTATCCGGGCGCCTCGGCCACCACCCGCTCGAAGAGCCTGTCACGCTCGGCGCCTTGTGGGATGGCGGCGATGGCCCGGTAGGTGTCCTCGCCGGTCTCGACCGTCACGATGGGGTTCTTACGGATGTTGTGGTACCAGGCGGGATGGCGGTCGGAGCCGTTCGCGGAGGCGACGACGACGCCCTTCCCGTCGAACTCCAGGTATCCGAGGGGGTTCTCCCGGGGCAGCCCGGTCTTGGCACCGATGGTCGTCAGCACGGCCAACGACCAGCCCTCGAACATCCCCGTCATCTTGCCGTTGTTCGCGCGGAACTCGGCGATGACCCGGCGCTGGAAAGCGTTGACGTCGAAGCCGGACCAGTTCTCGGCTTGCTCCTTGCTCATGCACTTCCTTTCGGATTCGCTTCCGGAAAGGAGGGCGGCGGCACAGGAAATCGGCACAAAAATACCCGCATGCCTACGCGGTGGAGTGGGCGCAGTAACCCCCGCTTCAGGGGCTGACAAAGCTGCGAGAGACGGACGTGCCGATCTCCGTGGTGGCTGAGTAGCCGCTACCTCCATACGTAGGCCCATACGGGGCTCACTGAAACTGTAACGCGGACCGTCAGCGCAGGGCAAGATCGGCAGCCGGAGTCCGGGGATCTATGGCTGCGGAACTCAAGTCAGGCCCTAGTGCGCGCTCTTACTTTCGGCCCCGTCCCGCGTCGGGAGGCCCACTCCCGCACTGTCCGAGGAGCCGGAACATGGCCAACACTTCTCCACCGATCCGTCAGCTTCCGTCGCTGACCGGCTATCGCGCCATCCTGTTCGTTGCCGTATTCGTCACCCACGCCCTCGGCGCTGGCTATTTCTTCGCGACCAACTCGATCAACCAGGCGGGCACGTACCTCCCCTACGGCACAGCGGCGCTGTCCACCTTCTTCGTGCTCAGCGGATTCGTGCTCACCTGGGGTGAGCCGTGGCAGAGCACGGTGCTCCGGTTCTGGCGGCGACGCGTCGTCAAGATCTACCCCGGACACGTGATCGTCTGGGGCAGCACCCTGCTGATGCTGCTGTTCGTGGGGCCGATGTCGCTTCTCGGTTCGCTGGACCAGACCAGGCCGGGCCCGGCGATCGCCAACCTCTTCTTGGTGCAGGACTGGACGCCCAAGATGCCCTACGTCTTCAGCGTGTACGGCGTGAACTGGTCCGTCTCCGTCGAGGTCGTGTTCTACCTGGCGCTGCCCCTGCTCATCCGCCCGATCCTGCGCATCGCCGACAACCGGCTCTGGGCCTGGTTCGCGGGATGCGCCGTGGTGATCGTCGCGATTCCCACCGCCACGCACTACTTCCTCACCGGTCCGCTGGCGCCGGGTCAGAACATGTCCTGGAACCAGGACTACTTCACCGACTTCTTCCCGCTCGCCCGGATGCCCGAGTTCCTCCTCGGCGTCTTCCTCGCCCGAATCCTGCAGACCGGGCGCCTGCCGCGGTTCATGGTGTGGTGGGGGGTGGCGCTCTCCGCCGGACTGACCGCGCTGATGTTCCAGCTCCCCGAGACCTTCCGGATCAGCGGCCTGCTCACGATCGGCCTCTGCCTGATCGTCGCCGGCATCGCGGCCCGCGACCTGGCGGACAAGCCGAGTTGGCTGAGCAACAGGTTCGTCGTGCTGCTGGGCAATTCCTCCTACGCCGCCTATCTGGTGCACTTCCCACTGCTGGCGCTGGCCCGGCACATGGTCGGCGAGGGGAAGCAGTTCGGGGTGGGCACGGGTGTGCTCATCGTGGTGGTGCTGTTCGCGGTCACCCAGCTGCTGGGCGTGCTCTTGTTCCTCGGGGTCGAACGGCCGCTGATGCGCCGCTTCTCCGCCCCGCGTAAGAAGCAGCGGGCCGTCGCTCCGGCAGCCGCCTGACCGTCCACCACGGCCGAGGCCACAACAGTAGGGAGGAGTACTCGTGACGAAGCCAGACCAGGCGATGACCTACCCGTTCCCGGACGGCCGCCAGCTGGAGGTTCCAACGGAGTTCGCGGAGCTGCGAGCCAAGTGCCCGGTGCAACGGGTGGCACTGCCGTACGGCGGTGAGGGCTGGCTGGTGACCAGGCAGACCGAGGTCAGGACCGTGCTCGGAGACCCCCGGTTCTCCCGGGCCGCCACGGTACAGGCCGATATCCCGCGGACCAAGGAGTGGCTCAACCCAGGCGGAGACATCCTTTCCCTCGACCCGCCGGAACACTCCCGGCTGCGGCGACTGGTCTCGGGGGCGTTCTCCCGCCGCAACGTGGAGCTGTGGCGGCCCCGCATCGAGGAGTTGGCCGGTGAACTGGTCGCGGGCATGCGCGCGGCCGGCCCGCACGTTGACCTGGTCGAGTCGTTCTCGATGCCGCTGCCGATCACGGTGATCTGCGAGATGCTCGGCGTACCGGCTGCCGACCGACACCTCTTCGAGCGCTTCTCGGAGCTGCTCTTCAGCGGCACGGGCGTGGCGGCCGAGGAGGTCCGGCAGGCCGCGGTCTCGCTCACCGCCTACCTCACCGAGCACGTTGCCCGCCACCGCGCCAAGCCGCAGGACGACCTGCTCTCCCAACTCATCGCAGCCCGTGACGAGGACGAGGGACGTCTGACCGAGGAGGAACTGGTCAGCCTCGGCGTCACCATCCTGGCCGCCGGTCACGAGACCACGGCCAATGCCATCGCCAACTTCGTCTACACGCTGCTCACCGAAGGAATCTGGTCTGGACTGGTGGAGCGTCCGGAGCGGCTTGACACCGCTGTGGAGGAGCTGCTGCGGCACGTGCCGCTGGGCGGCAGCGAGTCACTGCCAAGGATCGCCACTGAGGACGTGGAGCTGGGCGATACCACCGTGCGCAAGGGGGAGGCGGTATTCCCGGCGATGGTCTCGGCCAACTTCGACGGTGCGGTGTTCACCAATCCGCAGCTGCTCGACCTCGACCGGAGCCACAATCCGCACCTGGCCTTCGGGTACGGCCCGCACTTCTGCCTCGGTGCCCAGCTGGCCAGGACGGAGATCCGGACCGCTCTCGGGACGCTCCTGCGCGAGTTCCCCGAGCTGCACCTCGGTGTGCGGCAAGCCGACATCGTATGGCGCGAGGAGACGGCGCTGATCCGCGGCCCACGTCGCCTCCCGGTGGCCTGGTAACGCCGACCGGCCGGAACGCGAAACGGCGTGCCGAGGACGATGTCCTCGGCACGCCGTTCGCTGGTTGTGTGGTCAGCTGCCGGCTCCGGACTTCTCCAACGCCGCCATGGCCTGCTCCAGGATGGCCAGCCGGCCCGTCAGGTCGGTGGCCACCGCCGAGATCATGATGCTCAGTGTGGTCACACCGGCCTCGGCATAGGCCGCCATACGCTCGGCGATCCGGTCAACCGGGCCGACCAGCGACGTCTGGTCGACGAAGTCCGTGGGGACCGCCGCGGCCGCCCCCGCCCGGTCACCGGCCCGGACCCGCAGGCTCACCTCTTGCGCGTCCTGCGGCCAGCCGAGTCGGGCGGCCAGCTTGCAGTAGAAGTTCCGCGCCGGGTCACCGATGCCCATCAGATGGGCGTAGTGGGCACGCAACAGGTCGACACAGCCTTCGACGCTCTCGCCCACCGAGGTGGCCAGGCACGGGATCACCTCGAAACCGGCCATGGTGGAGCCGCGCAGGGCACGCCCGGCGGCGATCCGCTCGACCGACTCGGCGACCTGCTCGGGCGCGGCGAAGACGCCGATCCAGCCGTCGGCTATCTCACCCGCCAACTGGAGGTTGCGCGGCCCCACCGCACCCAGGTAGACGGGCACGAGGGCGCCCGCCGGCTCGGTGATGACGTGGAGCGGGGCGCCTCCTGCCGAGCCGGAGGACGGCAGCTGGTAGTGCTCGCCCGCATAGACCACCGGCTCTCCGGAAAGCGCCATCCGCACGATCTCGACGTACTCGCGGGTGCGCTCCAGCGGCCGGTCGAAGGGAACCCCGTACCAGCCGTCGGAGACGTCCGGGTTGGATACCCCGAGGCCCAGCCGGAACCGGCCGGCGGAGAGCGAGTTGAGCGTCGCCGCGGTCAGCGCCGCCAACCCTGGTGGGCGGGCGGGGATCTGCATCACGCCCGAGGCCAACCCGATCCGGTCGGTCCGTCCGGCGACCATGCCGAGCACGCTGGCCGCATCCGACCGGTAGCCCTCCGGGGCGAAGGCGACGTCGTAGCCGAATCGCTCCGCGGCGACGGCCAGTTCTGACGCACCCTGATAGGTCAGGTTCACGCCAAGCTTCATCGAGGTAATCCCTTCCAGCTCAGATCAGCAAGTGGGCGCCACCGTCGACGAGAACGACCTCGCCGGTGGTGTAGCCGGCGCGCTGCAGCCCGGCCACGGCCTCGGCCACGTCCTCGGGCGTGCCGACCCGACGCAGCGGGGTGGTGGCCTCGACCCGGGCTCGGATCTCGGTGAAACCCTTGGTCCACGGAGTGTCGATCAGACCGGGCGCGACCGCGTTGACCCGGATGTCCGGGCCAAGCGCCCCGGCGAGCAGCCGAGTCATGTGGTCCACCGCGGCCTTGCTCACCGCGTACGGAATGGAGCTGCCGGCCGGACGGGTGCCGGCGATCGAAGAGACGTTGACGACGTGGCCGCCGCCGGGCGACTTGCGCAGCCACGGCACAGCCGCGACCGTCGTCTGCCAGGTGCCGATGACGTTGAGGCCGAGGATCTCCCGCCAGACGTCGCCCGACGCGGCGGTGAGGTCCGCGTGTGGTATCGGTCGGGTGACGCCGACGTTGTTGACCAGCAGGTCCAGCCGTCCGTACGCCGCGACGGCCTTCTCCACGAGCTGGTGGGCTTGAGCCTCGTCGGAGACGTCCGCGCGGACGAACCTGGCGTCCGGCAGCGACGCGGCGAGCGCCTCTCCCGCCTCGACACTGCGCACCGAGTTGACCACGACCGCCATGCCCTCGTCGGACATGCGGCGGGCGATGGCGGCGCCGATTCCGGACGACGATCCGGTGATAAGAGCGACCGGTTTGCCAGTCATGCGATTCCTTTCCAGGTGAGACAGCGGTTCCGCGTCGATATCAGACGAGACTGAACATGTGGTCGTGCTCCACCTGGCGGGAGCGGTTCTTCACTTCGCCGTCCTCGATCACGAGAACGTCGCGCACCAGACAACTCGGGCCGACAACAGGCTGCTTCACGCCTGGACGGGTGGTAAGGACCAGCGCATAGAAGGTGGCGTCGATGGCGCCGTCCTTCCACGCGCTCAGATTGAGCATGCTGAAAATGTGCCGCCGCTGCACCGGATCGTTGTCGAACCGGGTGTTGAACCGGCGCAGTTCCTCAACGATCCCGGCATGGGTGCGTGCTGGCGGAATCCCGGGGGTGTGCTGGAACTCCCCGTCGGCGGTAAAGGTTTGGGCGTACTCTTCGAATCGGCTGCTGTCGAGCAGCTGGACCTGCCTGCCGTAGAACTGTGAGACGGCCACGTAGATGTCCGTGAATGTCGCCGTGACGTGCATGTGGGTAAGGCCTCCGCTGATCTCGGGGTGAAGGGGCCAACGGGCGGCCCGGTCCCGGATCAGCGAGTCTGGGTTGACCGCCTTGAACCCGGCTTGAACACGCGCCCCGGCAGGTCCTTGTCCCCAGGGTTCCGGTGCCCCTCCGCCACGGCTCGACTCCCCCTGCAGCGGCGGCCACCACGCTGCAGGGCGGAGGGAAGACCGGTGTCGTCTGCTCTGGAGGCTCATACATGAAGGCACTCGTACTGTCTGGCGGGTCCGGGACCCGTCTGCGTCCCATCACCCACACATCGGCCAAACAGCTGGTGCCGGTGGCCAACAAACCCGTTCTTTTCTACGGCTTGGAGGCGATCGCCGAAGCCGGCATCACCGAGGTCGGCGTCGTCGTGGGAGACACAGCCGACGAGATCCGCGAGGCGGTCCAAGACGGCTCCCGCTTCGGCCTCAACGTGACCTACATACAGCAGGAAGCGCCGCTGGGTCTGGCGCACGCGGTCCTCATCGCACGGGAGTTCCTCGGCGACGACGACTTCGTGATGTACCTCGGTGACAACTTCATCGTCGGCGGCATCACCGGCCTGGTGAACGAGTTCCGCGAGGAGCGGCCGCACGCCCGTATCCTGCTGACCCAGGTGCTCGACCCCCGGGCGTTCGGCGTGGCGGAGCTCGATGCGGACGGCCGGGTGGCCTCACTGGTGGAGAAGCCGGAACATCCCAAGAGCGACCTCGCCCTGGTGGGCGTCTACCTCTTCGCCCCGGCCATCCACGAGGCCGTGCGTGCCATCCGGCCCTCCGGACGCGGCGAGTTGGAGATCACCCACGCCATCCAGTGGCTCATCGACCAGGGGCGGGACGTCCGCTCAACCACGGTCTCGGGCTACTGGAAGGACACTGGCAACGTCACCGACATGCTGGAGGTCAACCGCTCGGTCTTGGAGACAATCGAGCCGAGCACGGCCGGGACGGTCGACGGCAGCAGCGAGATCATCGGCCGGGTCCGGATCGAGGAGGGCGCGCGGGTCAGCGGCAGCCGCATCGTCGGACCCGCGGTCATCGGAGCCGGTGCCATGATCAGCGGCTCGTACGTCGGGCCCTTCACCTCGATCTCCGAGGGTTGCCGCATCGAGGACAGCGAGGTCGAGTACTCCATCGTCCTTCGGGACTCGACGCTTACCGGCGTGCGCCGCGTCGAGGCCTCGCTCATCGGCCGCGACGTGCATGTGACGCCGGCCCCACGTAACCCGTCCGCCCACCGGCTCGTGCTCGGTGACCACAGCAAGGTGCAGATCTCGTCATGACGACCCGCCTCCTGGTGACCGGCGGCGCCGGCTTCATCGGCTCCCACTATGTCCGGACGCTGCTGGGCCCCGAGGGGCCGGGTGATGTTTCCGTCACGGTGCTGGACAAGCTGACCTACGCGGGCAACCTCGCCAACCTGGACGAGGTGCGTTCGCATCCCCACTTCTCGTTCGTCCAGGGCGACGTCTGCGACGCTCAGACGGTCGCACGGCTGATGGCTGTACACGACCAGGTGGTCCACTTCGCGGCCGAGTCCCACGTGGACCGTTCGATCGACGGCGGTACGGAGTTCGTGCGGACCAACGTGCTGGGCACGCACACCCTGGTCGATGCCGCGAACCGGGCGAACATCGAGCGGTTCGTGCACATCTCGACCGACGAGGTCTACGGCTCGATCGAGGTGGGCTCCTGGCCCGAGACTGATCCCCTGCGGCCCAACTCCCCGTACTCCTCGTCGAAGGCGTCCAGCGACCTGGTCGCGCTCGCCTACCACCGCACCCACGGCCTGGACGTCCGGGTGACCCGCTGCTCCAACAATTACGGTCACCACCAGTTCCCCGAGAAGCTCATCCCGCTCTTCACCACGCACCTGCTGGAAGGCAGAAGGGTGCCGCTGTACGGCGACGGCGGCAACGTCCGCGACTGGCTGCACATCGACGACCACGTCCAAGGCATCGAACTCGTGCGCACCCGCGGGCGTGCCGGCGAGGTGTACAACATCGGCGGCGGTGCGGAACTCTCCAACAACGAGATCACCCGCCTGCTGCTGGAGGCTCTCGCTGTCGACTGGGAAAGCAGCGTCGTCTACGTCGAGGACCGCAAGGGACACGACCGCCGGTACTCGGTCGACTGGACCAAGATCCACGAAGAGCTCGGCTACATCCCGCGCGTGCCCTTCGAGGAGGGCCTGGCCGCCACGGTGCGCTGGTACCGCGACCACCGCGCCTGGTGGGAGCCGCTGAAGGCCCGGGTCTGATCGGCCGCACACGGAGCGCCCGGCTGGAGACCCCAGGCGGGCGCTTCGTGTGCGGCCGCCAACGCGAACGGGGCCTGCCATTCGGGCACGCCCCCTCGCGCCATATCGCTAAGCCGCGCCCTGCAACACCGGAGCACCCAGGTCAGCAAAGTTGAGGAAGGTCAACAGGCTTCTGGCCTCCACATTGATGTAGTTGCCGTAGCGCACGAACTCGGTCAACTGACGAAACGTCATCCATGCGTAGCTCTCCGGGATGTCGGTCGGGAAGTCGTCGTCGGCTTCGACCAGCATGTACCGGTTCTGCGCGTGGTAGAAGCGGCCGCCCTCCTCGGAGTGAACCGACTCGAAGCGGATCCGTTCCCTCGGCGCCGCGATCACCTCATCCAGGTACCTCGGACGGGCGCCGTTGAGCGGATAGTTGCCCGGCTGGCAGTGGATCGTCGGCGCCAGCTCGATCACGTCTCGGGCCCCGGTCTCGGTCCTGGCCTGCACCAGCAGGTGCATCACGCCCCCAATGGCCTTGGCCAGGAAGGCGATGACGCCCTCGCTGCGGGGCTGGAGCATCACCTGCGACCAACTGGCCACTTCGCGGCTGCTGGCGCTGACGTCGACGCCCACCACGGTGAAGTGTTTGCCCTCGTCATGGGCGATGACCTCGTCGGCTCGCGACCAGCCGCGCACCTGGGCCAGGGGTATGCGCTGCCGCGTCAGCGAGGACCGGCACTTCGCGTCCGTGAACCAGCTCAGCAGCTCAGCCGTGTCGCGGTGAGCGGCCGCACCGGGCCGCCACGAACGGTTGAGCGCGTCGCGGAAAGTGGCACCCCCGTGTGCGGAGCCGGTCAGCCGGAACGGGGTCGCACCGGAGAGCACGGTTCGGGTGTCCATGTTGACCAGGTTGTCGACCGCGAGCAGCTCACTGATCTGGGAGACGCTCAACCAGCAGAAGTCGTCGAGCAGTTCGACGTCCTGGTCGACCTCGATGACCATATTGCGGTTGCGCTTGCCCAGGAACCAGGAGGCCTGCTCAGACTGGAGCGCGTCGTGCAGCACACGCCCGCGGTGCGGGGCGATGAAGTGCTCCAGGTAGGGAACCGGCTTGCCCCCGTGCACTCGGGTGTAGTTGCTCTTCGTTGCCTGCACTGTGGGCGAGAGCTGCACCAGGTTGACGTTGCCCGGTTCCATCTTGGCCTGGAGCAGGAAGTGCGGGACGCCGTGGAACCTCTTTACCAGGATCCCGAGGATCCCGTATTCGGGCTGGACGATGATCGGCTGCTGCCAGGCGTCGACCTCACGGCCCGCGTCCCGGACGTCCAGACCTTCGACGGAGAAGAAGCGACCGCTGCGGTGGACCAGGTTCCCGGTCCCCCGCTCGAACCGCCAACCGTCGAGGCGGTCGAGCGCGACACGGGACACGCGGTAGTCGTGCGCCCGACAGCGATCGGCGAACCAACTGCTGAAGTCTGCCGTTGTGGAGAACAAGTGGAGCTCCCAAGTGCTGATCCGAGCTTGACGACGCCTAGCGAAGGGACAGTTGTCGCGTGAGCCGGTCGATGACGGACGCCGGGGTGGGCTGGGTCTCCATCTCCGCGCTGACCGCCCGTGCCGCCTCCGCGTACGCGGGCTCGCCGAGCAGGCGGTGAACCAGCTCTCGCACCGTGGTCAGGTCGATGTCGGCGAAAGGCAGCGAAAGACCGGCTTTGCGGTCGACCACCCGCTGCGCCACCAGGGGGTTGTCGGCGCCCTCGGGCAGGATCAACTGCGGAACGCCGTAGTGCAGCGCGGCCGCCGTGGTGCCAGAGCCACCGTGGTGCACGATCAGGGAGCAGGTGCCCAGGAAGGCCGACAGCGGAAGGTATCCGCCCAGTCGTACGTTCTCGGGCAACACCCCCAAAGCCGAGATTTCCGTCGAATGGTCCGCAAGGACCACCTCGGCATCCAGTTCGCCCAGCGCCTGCATAAGCAGCGAGAGCTTGCTGCCGTCGGACATCAGCGGGATGACGGTGCCGAGGGTCAGGCAGATCCTCGGCCGCTCCGGACGGCGCAGCACCCAGTCGGGCACGAGCGCACCCCCGTTGTACGGGATGTAGCGCATCGGCCACCAGGGAGCGCCGCCCGCGGGGTCGGGTGCGTCTGCCCTCAGGCCGCCGAGGCTCGGCGGACGCGGGTCGATCCTGGCGATCAGATCGGGCCGGCGGTCTCCGATACCCAGCCGCTCCCGCAGCCCGGCGATGATCGGGGAGTCGTCGGGGATGACCCCGGTGCGGTGGTTCCGCGCGCCGCTCTCCCTGACGCCTTCGTCCCGCATCGACCACGAGATGCGGTTGCCGACCTCAAGGGCGGGCACGCCCAGTGCGGCGGCGGCCAGCATTCCCGCGGCGTGGTCGGACGGGTACGCCACGAGGTCCGCGCCGAAGCTGCGGCCTGCCTCGACAGTGCCGTCGGTCATGGCGAGCGCGAAGAGGTCGAAGGGCCGCATCGCGCGAGCCAGCTCCCAGTATCCAGGCGGCAGTCCGTCTCCCGGTTCCTCGATCCCTGGGGCCTGTCCCTTCGAGCCGAGCAGCAGGTCCGCGCCGACATCGCGGACCGGAAAGACATCCACCGTCGGGAGCCCCGACTCTGCGGCGGCCTTGGTCACATAGGCCGTGGTAGCGAGCAGGACCTCGTGCCCGGCTGCCCGAGCAGCCCAGGCCAACGGAATAACTGGCAGCAGCAAGCCGTATCCGGGGGCGGCAGGAAAAAGGATTCTCATGGCTCGGGATGCTGCCACAGAAAGACCCACGCGGTCTCCTGAAGATTTACCGGAGACCGCTCATTTCAGGAATACACAGCCATGATTCAAGCGGGGCACGAGCGGGGCTCCACTATTCACGTGGAAATATCGCTGCCGGGGCGGGCCGGTGGCCGGCCAACGCTCCGAACCCAGCGGAAGGAGTCCAGTGCTCATGGGCCTGCACCTCATCGAAATGGAAGAGGGATTCTCCTGCTACGCCAGCGGGGAGTTCGAAGCCCGTTTCATCTACCAGGAGATATTCAAGGACAACAACTACGATCAGCCCGGGCTCCCCGAAGCGCCCTTCACCATCGACGTGGGGGCGAACATCGGGCTGTTCTCCCTGTACATGAAGCAGAAGTATCCGGCAGCCCGGATCATCGCCTTCGAACCCGCGCCGGAGAACTACCAGGCGCTGCGGCAGAATCTGGAGCTGCACCAGGTCGGCGATGTCACGGTGTACCCGTACGCCGTCGGCTCCGAGGCCCGTGAGGCCACCTTCACCTACTACCCGGCGATGCCCGGCAACTCAACCCTGCACCCGGAGGAGAAGGCCCTGCAGAAGCGCCTGATGGGCGAACGCCTGGGCGAGGAGGCGGCCACCGACCTGTTTCAGGCCACGACGATCACGGTCAAGGTGGACCGGCTGTCCCGCTTCCTGGCGGAGCAGCACCCGGGGGTCACCTCCATCGACCTGCTCAAGATCGACGTCGAGGGCGCGGAGCTGGAAGTGCTCCGCGGGATTGACGACGCGGACTGGGCGAAGGTGCAGAACGTCCTGCTGGAGGTGAACAACGCCGACGGCGCACTGGCCCAGGTCGAGGCTCTGTTGCGCGAGAAGGGCCTCACGGTCGCCAGCGAACCGGTCCCCCTGATGTGGGAGGAGTTGGAGCTCTACTACGTCACTGCCCACCGCTGAGACCACCACGCCACGGCCCTGGGCCCGCTCAGGGCCAGGGCCGTGCTGGACAGACGGTGAGCGATGCTGACCCGAACGACGACGACATCCCCGGCACACTGTCCGGACACCTCGTCGGCGACAGGCGCCTGACCGACGAAAGCCAGGCCAGGCGCCCCTTTTCGGGCGCTCAGAACAGCCCGAGCCCCTGCGGTGAGTAGCTCACCAGCAGGTTCTTGGTCTGCTGGTAGTGGTCGAGCATCATCTTGTGGCCCTCTCGGCCGATGCCGGAGTTCTTGTAGCCGCCGAACGCCGCATGGGCGGGGTAGGCGTGGTAGCAGTTGGTCCACACCCGGCCGGCCTGGATGGCGCGGCCCGCGCGGTAGGCGGTGTTGCCGTCCCGGGTCCACACGCCCGCGCCGAGGCCGTACAGCGTGTCGTTGGCCAGCGAGATGGCGTCGTCGAAGCCCTCGAAGGGGGTGACCGAGACGACCGGGCCGAAGATCTCCTCCTGGAAGATCCGCATGTTGTTCTGGCCCTCGAAGATCGTGGGTGCCATGTAGTAGCCGCCGGAGAGCGGCCCGCCGAGGTCGACCCGCTCGCCGCCGATGAGGAGTTTGGCGCCCTCGGCGGTGCCGATGTCGATGTAGGAGAGGATCTTCTCCAGTTGGTCGTTGCTGGCCTGGGCGCCGACCATGGTGTCGGTGTCCAGCGGGTTGCCCTGACGGAGGGAGCGGGTCCGCTCCAGGCAGTCGCTGAGGAAGCTGTCGTAGATGGTCGACTGGATCAGCGCCCGGGACGGACAGGTGCACACCTCGCCCTGGTTGAGGGCGAACATGGTGAATCCTTCGAGCGCCTTGTCGTAGAACTCATCCGGCTGGGCCGCCACATCGTCGAAGAAGATGTTGGGGCTCTTGCCGCCCAGTTCCAGCGTGACCGGGATGATGTTCTGGCTCGCGTACTGCATGATCAAGCGGCCGGTGGTGGTCTCACCGGTGAACGCCACCTTGGCGACCCGGGAGTTGGCCGCCAGCGGCTTGCCCGCCTCCACACCGAAGCCGTTGACGATGTTGACCACGCCCGGCGGCAACAGGTCCTGGATCAGATCGACCAGGACCAGCACCGAGGCCGGGGTCTGCTCTGCGGGCTTGAGGACGACGGTGTTGCCCGCCGCGAGCGCCGGCGCCAGTTTCCACACGGCCATCAGGATCGGGAAGTTCCACGGGATGATCTGGCCGACCACGCCCAGCGGTTCATGGAAGTGGTACGCGACGGTGTCGTCGTCGAGCTGTGCGATCGACCCCTCCTGGGCCCGGATCGCGCTCGCGAAGTACCGGAAGTGGTCCGCGGCCAGCGGTAGATCGGCGGCGAGTGCCTCGCGGATCGGCTTGCCGTTGTCCCACACCTCGGCGACGGCCAGCTGGGTCAGGTGCTCCTCGATCCGGTCGGCGATCCTGTTGAGCACGGCGGCGCGCTCGGCCGGTGCGGTACGGGCCCACGCGGGGGCCGCCGAGTGGGCGGCGTCCAAGGCGAGTTCGATGTCCGCAGCCGTGGAACGGGCCACCTCGGTGAAGACCTCTCCGGTGACCGGAGTCGGGTTTTCGAAGTAGCGGCCGTCGACCGGAGCGGTCCACTCTCCGCCAATCCAGTTCTCGTACCGGGAACGGAAGGTGACCGAACTGCCGGGGGTACCAGGTGTCTGATAGACCGTCATGCGACTTCCTCCTTGGGGCGCTCCGGGGCACGGCTCGGCGGCCCGGACATTCCTGGATGGAGCGACATTCCTGGATGGACCGCACGCTACCGCCGGGCCGCCGCCCCGGCCACGGTCAGGTGCGGATCACGCCATCGGAAGGGGCGCAAAGGCGGTGCCCCGGCCCCTGCCCGGCAGGCTGACGGAAGATCTGATGGCCGGTTTCCCGCGTACCTGACCGCTACGGGACCGCATGGGGACACAGGCCATCGAGGCGATCTCCGAGCCGCTACGCACCCGGCGGTCGAAGGGTCGGCGATAGCACGATCATGCTGCTGCTGCTCGCGACGCCGACCATCGCGGGTTTCGCCGACGAGATCATGCCACCGCAGATCGGTCTCTTTCGTGATGGCACACTTCCACTACGTGGTCTTCGGCACGATGGCTTTCGCGGCGTTCGGCGGCTTCTACTTCTGGTGGCCGAAGTTCACCGGCAAGATGCTGGACTGAGCGCATCGGCACGATTCACTTCTGGACGCTGTTCGCCGGTTTCCACACCACGTTCCTGGTGATGCACCGGCTCGGGGTTCATGCATGCCCCGCCGGTACGCCGACTACCTGGCCGCCGACGGGTTCACCACGCTCAACACCATCTCCTCGAATGGCTCGTTCCCGCTGGGCGCCTCCACGCTGCCGTTCCGCTACAACGTCTGGAAGACGCACCGGTACGGAACGCTGGTCGGCGTCGATGGTCCCTGGGGCTGTGGCCGTTCGGTGGAATCTTCGACCCGCACCATCCGGAGGCGGTCAGCGGTGTGGAGGCGACCCTCCCGCTGACCGAGTCGATCGACGACTCGACCGCCCCAGTGATCAGGGCCGGTACGGCAGTTGCGGAACGGTGAAGCAGTCGCGGCGCATATCCGCACCCTGCGAGGACCAGCCGCCACGGCCGCCGCCCGCGGAGCAGCGCCGCCGGCTGCCGACCGGGATGCTGCGCCGGGTCGAATCGGGCCGCGCGCCGGCCGCCGGACCACAGGTGCTGCTGCTGGACGAACCGGGCGCGGGACAGCGGCTACCGGCGAACCTGCTCCCCGTGACACGCATCGTCTACGAACTACACCGTGGAACGGTGACCTTCGCGGGAGGGCCACGCTGCCTCCAGCGCTGTACAGACGGCGGATCTCCTTCGACTACGGCCGGTCCGCACCCTGGGACCACTCGCCGCGACGGGCGAGCGACCACCATGGTGCGGACCGGCCGGTCGTACGAGACCCCGTGGCACCGCGAGCGGGTCAGACCTTGAGGCGCTCGCCCGGGAGGATCAGGTTCGGGTTGTCACCGATCACCTGCTTGTTGGCGTCGTACAGGCGCTGCCACGTGGTGCCGTGCGCGGCCGCGATGCCGCTGAGGGTGTCACCGGACGCCACCGTGTAGTTGCCGTGGCCCGAGCCGCCGGTGCGGGCGCTCGACCTGGTGGTGTTCTGGCTTTCGTGGCGCCGCTCGGTGGGGGCCGCCTTGTACGTCTTGTGGCTCGTGCCGGTCTGCGGCGCCGACTCGGCGGGCGCGCTGCCCGAGGCTCCGGCCTGACCCGAGCAGACCGGCCAGGCACCCCAACCCTGGGCCGCCTGAACGCGGTTGGCGACCGCGATCTGCGCGGAACGGCTGGCTTCGCTGGCGGTCGGCGCGTAGTTCGTACCGCCGTAGGCAGCCCATGTGCTGGCGCTGAACTGAAGGCCCCCGTAGTACCCGTTGCCGGTGTTGATGTGCCAGTTTCCACCGCTCTCGCAGCTCGCGATGCGGTCCCACACACCAGCGTCGGCGGCTTGCGCCTGCCCCGTGCCGACCGCGACGGCGGTCAGGGGCACCACGACAGCCGCTCCCGCGAACACGGCGGCCCGCGCCCTGCGGCGCATTCCCATCGCGGTGGTGGACGCTGCTGCGTGCTGACGGCGCTCCGGATGTCCGGACATGAATCCCCTTCTCAACGGACCCGGGCTCCCCCTGTCGTGCCAACGGGACGTCCACCGGGCGCATCTGCGCCCCGTGCTCGTCCCGCCCGTCCGCTGACCGCGCTGACGCGCCGTCATCCTCCGTGCGGACTGCCCGGGCGGTGCTCTGTGCACACGGCCGCCGAATCTAGGGAGCACAAGCCGCCGATATCAACCAATGCCCGTTCTGCCCAGGCCAGTTGCGGGTTACCGGCGGTAAGTGTCTTGATTTTCCGCCCCTTTGACTCCGGTTTACTCTGATACGCGTCGCCGGAACCAAGCTTTCCTGTGAGCTTCTTCACGCGTTCACAAGCATGTACAACGTCACAAGATATACACGGAGTAAGGGATTCCGGGAAGCAGATCACCCTACGCATACGACTAGTTGAACCCGCGCCGGTCCGCGCGTGACCCCTGCCACAGGTCGCCCGTTGTCACTGCGAGCCGGGAAACTCCGGGCTCGCACCGAACGAACCCCCGAGGAGTCACCCCGTGCCGCCCATGCTCGATGTCAGCGACGAGGTACGCGCCGAGATCGGCGATGAGGAGGCCGCCCGCCTGGCGTCAGGCGAGAACGCACCCGGCCCGTACGACTGCACCTCCTGCCGCACCCCCGGCAACACCGCCCAGGAACGCACCAGCACGGTGCTGTTCGTCGGCGAGGAGACCGCGGTGCTCGCCTTCGCGCATGCCAGGTGCATTCCGTCGCAGGTCGTCCCGGTCTCCGAGGAGCAACTGCAGGTCGCCGTGCGCAGTATCACCGGCGACAGCTCCGCCGGTGAGCAGCCACCCGTCTCCCCCGGCGGCCAGCCTCCCACCGCCGCCGTCCAGCCGCCCACGCAGGAGCAGGCCGCCGTACTGGGCATCACCTGCGGCCTGGTGCTCTGCCAGGACAACCTGCACCCGGCACTGGTGGTCGAGCCCACCAGCCCGGTCGGCCGCCCGGGCAGCTCATCCCAGGACGAGTTCCTGCTCCTGCTCCAGGAGGCGGGGTTCCATCCGGTCACCAACCTGGAAATGCCGCCCCCCGAACTGAGCGGCTGGTCGGTACTGATGGCGATGGGCAAGCTGCACGCCGTCCTCCAGGGCAGCTCGAACAACGCGAACGCCTCCGCCTGGTGGCAGGCGCACCAGCCGCTGCCGGTCAGCGAGGGATGGCGCAGCGCGGCCAACCGCACCAACAAGGTGTTCGTCTACGCGGCACCGGCCGGGACCATCGGCCGCCAGCCGCGCGAGGACCTGCTGCGCGACGCACTGGACCGGGCGGCGATGGTCGGTCAGCTGGTCGGCGGCACGATGCCGCTCGCCGGCACCTGAACCAGCCGATCACGACGAAGGCCGGAGCGCCCCCGAACGGGGTGCTCCGGCCTTCGTCGTGCGACTTTTACCCAAGGAAGGGTCATTTCGCCCCGTATAGCCCGCATCTCGGACGTACGGGAATCGTTGGTACATACGTGCACACCTATGACACCTTCTCCCGGGTCCCGTATCAGAGCCAGATCCCGCCGATGCGCTCCCCGCACGATTCCGTCACGAGTTCGGGCACACCGATCTACGACGCGCTGTACTCCGAGTACCGGCGTATGTTCCGCGCACTGCCGGGCGACCGCACCGGCGAGGAAGAGCTGCAGTTCGGCGACGGTCGCCCCTGGCCACAGCACGAGCAGCGGGCGGTCGCCCAGTCGTACGGCCTCTACCGCGGCCAGCTGCCCGCCGCCCTGCCGCCGGGGCAGTCCAATCCGGCCGGTGCCATCGCTCCGTACGACAACCGGATGCGCGGGCGCTGAACGGCGCCAGCGCATCCCTGACAACGGCTACTTCTTGCGCCCGCGCTTCTCGCGCACCCGTACCGAGACCTGGACCGGTGTGCCCTCGAACCCGAACTCCTCACGCAACCGGCGCTCGATGAAGCGGCGGTAGCCCGCCTCCAGGAAGCCGGAGGCGAACAGTACGAACCGCGGCGGCCTGGTGCCGGCCTGCGTCCCGAACAGGATGCGGGGCTGCTTTCCGCCGCGGATCGGGTGCGGATGGGCGGCGACCAGCTCGCCGAGGAAGGCGTTCAGACGGCCGGTGGGGACCCGGGTCTCCCAGCCCGCGAGCGCGGTCTCGATCGCCGGGACCAGCTTCTCCATGTGGCGGCCGCTGGTCGCCGAAACGTTCACCCGCGGCGCCCACTGGACCTGCACCAGATCCTGCTCGATCTCCCGCTCCAGGTAGTACCGGCGCTCCTCGTCGAGCAGGTCCCACTTGTTGTACGCGATCACACAGGCCCGGCCGGCGTCCACGGCCATCGAGATGATCCGGGTGTCCTGGACGGACAGCGTCTCGCTGGCGTCGATCAGGATGACCGCGACCTCGGCCTTCTCCAGGGCGGCGGCGGTGCGCAGCGACGCGTAGTAGTCGGCGCCCTCGGTGAGGTGCACCCGGCGGCGGATGCCCGCGGTGTCCACGAACTTCCAGGTCTTTCCGCCGAGTTGGATCAGCTCGTCGACCGGGTCCCGGGTGGTGCCCGCGAGCTCGTTGACGACCACGCGCTCCTCGCCCGCCACCTTGTTCAGCAGGGACGACTTGCCGACGTTGGGCCGACCGATGAGCGCCACCCGGCGCGGCCCGCCGACGCCCTCGCCGAAGGTCTGCGCCGGTGCCTCCGGCAGCGCCTCCAGCACCGCGTCCAGCAGATCGCCCGTGCCGCGGCCGTGCAGCGAGGAGACCGGGAAGGGCTCGCCGAGGCCGAGCGACCACAGCATGGCCGCGTCCGCCTCTCCCGAGGGGCCATCGACCTTGTTGGCGCACAGCACGACGGGCTTGCCCGCCCGGCGCAGCAGCTTGACGACGGCCTCGTCGGTGTCCGTCGCGCCCACCGTGGAGTCGACGACGAAGACCACCGCGTCGGCGGCCTCGATGGCGAACTCGGCCTGTGCGGCGACCGAGGCGTCGATGCCGAGGACGTCCTGCTCCCAACCGCCGGTGTCGACGATCTTGAAGCGGCGGCCGTTCCAGTTCGCCTCGTAGGTGACCCGGTCCCGGGTGACGCCCGGGCGGTCCTCCACCACCGCTTCACGGCGGCCGATGATCCGGTTGACCAGCGTCGACTTGCCCACGTTGGGGCGGCCGACCACGGCGAGAACCGGCAGCGGCCCGTGCCCCGCCGAGGCGAGGTCGTCCGCCACCTCGTCGAGGTCGAATCCCTCCTCTGCCGCGAGCTCCATGAACTCGGCGTACTCGGCGTCGCCGAGCGCGCCGTGCTCGCCGTACTCGTGTGCAGTGTCCATGAAGTCTTCCTCGTCGTCCGTCAGCAAAAGTATGTGGTTCTTCAGCCGCGCCCGGTGGCGCGCCTGGCGTATTCCAGATGCGCGGTCAGCTGCTTCTGGATGCGGGCGGTGGCGGCGTCCAGCACGCTCCGGGTACGGCGCCCGCTGCCGTCGGTCGGATCGAACGGGTCGCCGAACACGACGTCGATCCGGCTGCGCAGTGGCGGCAGAGCCGGAATCAGCCGTCCGGCGCGGGCGCTGCCGAGCACCGCCACCGGCACCACCGGCGCCCCGGTGCGCACCGCGAAGTACGCCAGCCCGGACCGCAGTTCCGCGAAGTCACCGGCGCCACGCGTGCCTTCGGGGAAGATCCCGAGCACACCGCCGCGCTCCAGCACCCCGAGGGCTGCCGTGATCGCGCCCCGGTCGGCGCGACCGCGGTCCACCGGGAGCTGTCCGATGGCCCGCAGGAACGGGTCGAGCGGACCGATGAACGCCTCCTGCTTGACCAGGAAGTGCACCGGTCGCGGTGCGGTTCCGATCAGCATCGGGCCGTCGATGTTGTGGGCGTGGTTGCCCGCGAGGATGACCGGGCCGCTGGCGGGCACCCGCCAGGCGCCGAGCACCCGGGGCCGCCAGCCGCTGTTCATCAGGCCGATGCCGATCCGGCGGCCGACGGCCGCACCGTACGGACCGGGCGTCGTGCCGTGCGTGGGCGTCACCGAGCCGCTCGCTTCTCCTCGATCAGGGTGACGATGCACTCGATGACCTGGTCGAGGGTGAGCTCCGTGGTGTCGACCTCGATCGCGTCGTCCGCCTTGGCCAGCGGCGAGGTCTTGCGGCCGGAGTCGGCCGCGTCCCGCTTGGCCAGCGCGGCCTGGGTGGCGGCGAGGTCGGCCGCCGCCGGGCCCGTCAGCTCGCCGTTGCGGCGGGCCGCCCGCGCCTCGGCGGACGCGGTCAGGAAGATCTTCAACGTCGCGTCGGGCAGCACCGTGGTGCCGATGTCCCGGCCCTCGACGACGATGCCCACCGAGGCCGAGGCGGCGGCCGAGCGCTGCAGCTCCACCAGGCGGCTGCGTACCTCGGGCACCGCGCTGACCGCGCTGACCGCCGCGGTGACCTCCTGGCTGCGGATCGGCCCCGCGGCGTCCGCGCCGTCGACGGTGATGGTCGGGGCGGACGGGTCGGTGCCGGAGACGATGGCCGGCTTGCCGGCGGCGGTGGCGACCTCGGTCGCGTCGTTCACGTCTATGCCGTTGCTCAGCATCCACCAGGTCATCGCCCGGTACTGGGCGCCGGTGTCCAGGTAGCTCAGCCCCAGCTTGGCCGCGACCGCCTTCGACGTGCTCGACTTGCCCGTGCCGGAAGGGCCGTCGATGGCGACGATCACCGGATTTTCCACAGCTGGGGGACCTTCCTCGGGCACGGGCTGGAACGATGTGCGGTTCCCTGGTTCTCCAGGTAACCCACACAAGGTTACCGGCCGGGCCAGGGGTCCCGTCCCCGGAGCACGGAGGCAGGACTACTGCCTGATCGACCAGCCGCGCTCCCGGAGCGCGGCGGTGAGCACCGGCACCGCCTTCGGCTCCACCATCAGCTGCAGCAGGCCCGCCTGCTGACCGGTGGAGTGCTCCATCCGCACGTCCTCGATGTTGACCCCGGCGGCGCCCGCGTCGGCGAAGACCCGGGCCAGCTCGCCGGGCTGGTCGCCGATGAGCACCACCACGGCCTCGTACACCGCGGGCGCCGCGCCGTGCTTGCCCGGCACCCGCTCCCGTCCGGCGTTTCCGCGCCGCAGCACCCGCTCGATCCCGGCCGTGCCGTCCCGCCGCTTGGCCTCGTCCGCCGACTGCAGGGAACGCAGCGCCTCGACCGTCTCGCCGAGGTCGGTGGCGACCTCGGCGAGGATGTCGGCGACCGGACCAGGGTTGGCGGACAGGATGTCGATCCACATCGCGGGCTCGGACGCGGCGATCCGGGTCACATCGCGGATGCCCTGGCCGCACAGCCGCACCGCGGAATCGTCGGCGTGCTCAAGCCGGGCCGCGACCATGCTGGACAGCAGCTGCGGGGTGTGGGAGACCAGCGCGACGGCGCGGTCGTGCGCGTCGGCGTCCATCACGACCGGTACGGCACGGCACAGCGCGACCAGTTCCAGGGCCAGGTTGAGCACCTCGGTGTCGGTGGCCGGGGTCGGCGTGAGCACCCAGGGACGGCCCTCGAAGAGGTCCGCGGTCGCCGCGAGCGGTCCCGACCGCTCGCGGCCCGCCATCGGATGCGTCCCGATGTACTGGGACAGATCGCAGCCGAGCGCCTCCAGATCGCGGCGCGGGCCACCCTTGACGCTGGCCACGTCGAGATAGCCGCGGGCCGCCCCGGCGCGCTGCGCCTCCGCGAGCGTCGCGGCGACGTATGCCGGGGGTACGGCGATGATCGCGAGGTCGACCGGCCCCTGCGGCTCGTCGGTGGTGCCGGCGCCGAGCGCGGCGGCGGTACGGGCGGCATCGGGGTCGTGGTCCTTCAGGTGGACGGTGACCCCGCGCTGAGACAGGGCGAGGGCGGCGGAAGTGCCGATCAATCCGGTGCCGATGACGGCGGCGGTACGCATGGTCGTCATTTTTCCACTGCGCCGTGCCGGGGGACGGCGGCGGTCCCACTGCGCCGTCCCCCGGCTGTCACCCTTGGGTCTCGCTTGGGTCGGCGATCAGCTGGGGCATTCGGGCTTCGGGCCCCGCGTCCGGTAGAACGTTGCGCATGATCTTCCATGTGGTCACGCTGGACGACTGGCTGCGCGTCCCGGAGCGGCCGTACGCGCCGCGGACCCTCGCCGAGGACGGCTTCGTGCACTGCTCGCCCGACGAGTCCACGGCACTCGCGGTCGCCGACGCGTTCTACCGGGACGCGGTCGGCCCGCTGATGGTGCTGCTGATCGACGAGGACGCGCTGGACTCCCCGGTGCGTTGGGAACCGGCGGAGCCCGCGCCTGCGCCGGGCGCATCGCCCTCGGTCCCCTTCCCGCACGTCTACGGCCGGATCAACCGCACGGCCGTCGCCGGAATGCTGGAGGTCGAACGGGACGCGCGGGGCCGGGCGCTGGGCCTCAAGCTGTGGTCCTAGCCTGACCGGCTCGGGCGGACATCCGTTCGGGCTCGCCGGAGGACCGCCGGTCCGCGCCGCGGTTGCCCGCTGCGGCGGCGGAGTTCTTTCCGCCGCCGCGACCCGCCCCGCGGTACGGGCCGAGCCTTACAGGCCCACCTCGTTCATCAGCATGCCGACCTCGGTGTTGGTCAGCCGCCGCAGCCAGCCGGACTTCTGGTCGCCGAGCGCGATCGGGCCGAAGCGGGTGCGCACCAGCTTGTCGACCGGGAAGCCCGCCTCGGCGAGCATCCGGCGCACGATGTGCTTGCGCCCCTCGTGCAGGGCGACCTCGACCAGGTAGTTCTTGCCGGTGTTCTCCACCACCTTGAAGCTGTCGGCGCGGGCGTAGCCGTCCTCCAGCTCGATACCGTTCTTCAGCCGCTTGCCCAGGTCGCGCGGGAGCGGCCCCTGGATGGCGGCCAGGTAGGTCTTGGTGACGCCGTAGCGCGGGTGGGTGAGGCGGTTGGCCAGCTCACCGTGGTTGGTGAGCAGGATGATGCCCTCGGTCTCGGTGTCCAGCCGGCCGACGTGGAACAGCCGGGTCTCCCGGTTGGTGACGTAGTCGCCCAGGCACTGGCGGCCGTCCGGGTCCTCCATCGTGGAGACCACACCGGCGGGCTTGTTGAGGGCGAAGAACAGGTACGCCTGGGTGGCGACGGTCAGACCGTCGACCTTGACCTCGTCCTTGTCGGGGTCGACCCGCAGCCCCTGCTCGGTCACGATCTTGCCGTTGACCTCCACCCGGCGCTGCTCGATCAGCTCCTCGCAGGCCCGGCGCGAGCCCATACCGGCGCGGGCCAGCACCTTCTGCAGCCGCTCGCCCTCCTGCTCGGCGCCGGGGAAGGTCTTGGGCAGCTTCAGCTGCGGCCTGTCGTGGCGGGCGCGGTTGCGCTCCTCGATCTGGGCGTCGTACTCACGCGGCCGGGCCGGGGCGGACTTGCGGCCCCGGGTGCCGCCCGGGCCGCCGGTGGGCTTGCCGCCCTGCGCGCCGCGCCCGGCGCCCGGCTTGCCCTGCTTGCCGGATCCGGCGGAACCGGATCCGCCCACGTCGTAGCGGCGCTCCTCGGGGCGGGGGCGTCCGGCGCGCTTGCTCTTGTCGTCGCGCTCGTTGCCCGCCCCGCGGTAGTTCCGGTTTCCGCTGTTCCTGCCGCTGCTTCGCATCAATGTTCCGTAGTCGAGGTCGTGTCGGGTGCGTCCGGGTCGAACGACGGAACCCCTTCCTGGGACTCCGCCTCGACGGCGTCCGCCTCCGGGAGGAACGGCGCGAGCTCGGGCAGCTCGTCCAGGCCGCGAAGGCCCATCCGCTCCAGGAAGTAGTTCGTCGTCCTGTACAGGATCGCACCTGTTTCGGGTTCCGTCCCAGCCTCCTCCACCAGACCCCGCTGCAGGAGGGTGCGCATCACGCCGTCGCAGTTCACCCCGCGCACCGCGGAGACCCGTGAACGGCTGACCGGCTGGCGGTACGCGACCACCGCGAGGGTCTCCAGGGCGGCCTGGGTGAGCCGGGCCTGCTGGCCGTCGAGGACGAACTTCTCCACCGCGGGCGCGAACTCCGGCCGGGTGTAGAACCGCCAACCGCCCGCGACCAGCCGCAGTTCGAAGCCGCGTCGATCGCGTGCGTACTCGTCGGACAGCTCCCGCAGCGCGTCGGCGACCTCGCGGCGCGGCCGGTCGAGCACCTTCGCGAGGTGCTCCTCGGTGGCGGGCTCGTCCACGACCATCAGCACCGCCTCGAGCGCGGGCTTCACGGCGAGGTCGGCCACGGACGGCGGTCCCGCGGGAACGCTGCGGCGCGCAGCGCCTCCCTTGAGGGTGGCGGGGGGCGACGGGCGGGCCTCGGCGGCCTGGTCAGCGTCCATCATCCGAACCATCCTTCCGTACCCCCGCTTCCTGGTCGAACTCGTCGGTGACCAGCGGCTGCCCGGTCCCCTCGACGCCGGTCCAGCGGACCTGGAGGGCGCCCAGGGCCTGCTCCTGATCCAGGGCGACCGCCTTCTCCCGGTAGAGCTCCAGCAGCGCGAGGAAGCGGGCGACGACGGTCAGGGTGTCGGTGGCGTCGGCGGTCAGCTCCTGGAAGGACGCGGCGCCCAGCTCGCGCAGTCGGGCGATGACGATGTCCGCCTGCTCGCGCACGCTGACCAGCGGCGCGTGGATGTGCTCGACGTACACCGTCGGCCGCGGCTTGGGCTGCATCGCCTTGACGGCCAGCTTGGCGAAGCCCTCCGGGCCGATGCTGATGGCCACTTCGGGGAGCAGTTCGGCGTGCTGCGGCTCAAGGCCGACGGTACGGGGGTAGCGCAGCGCCTCGGCGTCGAGCCGTTCGGCGAAGATCTCCGCGATCCGCTTGTACGCGCGGTACTGCAGCAGCCGCGCGAACAGCAGGTCGCGCGCTTCCAGCAGCGCCAGGTCCGCTTCGTCCTCGACCTCGGCCGCGGGCAGCAGCCGCGCCGCCTTGAGGTCCAGCAAGGTGGCCGCGACCACCAGGAACTCGGTGGCCTGGTCCAGGTCCCAGTCGGCGCCCATCGCGCGGATATACGCGATGAACTCGTCGGTGACCTTGGACAGCGCGACCTCGGTGACGTCCAGCTTGTGCTTGGAGATCAGCTGGAGGAGCAGGTCGAAGGGTCCCTCGAAGTTCGCCAGCCGGACGGTGAACCGGCCGTCGCCGACGGCCGGTTCGGTCTCCGCCGCACCGTTCGCGATGGGCCCGGCCTCCCCCTGGGAGGCCGGTGCGCCAGGTGTGTCCGGTTCCGTGCTGCCGACCGGTGCCGGATCGGCCGCTCTCGTCTGCTGCGGCACGGTGTCCGCCCCGCGACCGGTCTCCACCGGCGTGATCGGCTCGGCACCGTCCGCTTCGGCCAGCGCTGTCGCCAGACCGGACTCGCCCTCCTTCGGGGCCTGGTGGGCCGCTCCTCGGCCCAACGGGCGGCGGGCGGGTCCGCGTTGTTCGGGCTCGCCCGCCTCCGGGCGCTTGTACCCGATGCCGACACTCCTCGACACGGCGCTCCTTCGTCGCTTGGCCTCGTCGCTTGGCCTCGTCGCTGTCGGCATCGGCGCGCCCTTCGGCTCGCTCACCGGGCGCAGCAATGTTGAAGACGGTACCGTCCGCCGGGTCAGCGTCCTCGCAGGCGGCGTACGAGGATGCTCGCGTCGCCACGCGATTCGAGGTCGGCCAGCACCACGGCGACCGCCTCGCGCACGATGCGGCCGCGGTCGACGGCGAGACCGTGCTCACCGCGCAGCACCAGCCGGGCGTGTTCGAGGTCCATCAACTCCTCGGCGGAGACATAGACCGTGATCTTCTCGTCGTGGCGTTCCCGGCCACTGGGACGGCGGTTGGGCGCACCTCGCCGCTGTCGCCGTTCCTGCGCCGGGTGCTCCTGCGGTGGGCGGCGCTGCGCCGGGGTGGTCTGGTTCGGCGCCTCGGCCGGTTCGGAGCGGGCGTGTTCGGCCGCCGTGGACTTCGCGGCGGTCTCCCGGCGGTCGCGGTCCGTCAGTCCGGCCGTGTCGTCGCCGTCCGGCGCGTCCCCGTCCGCACGGCGCGCGGTAGCGGTACCGTCCTCGTCGGCTGCCGGTACCGGCCGCAGCCGGTCGCCCGGCGGGGGTGTGGGCGCGTCACCGTTGCTGTGCTGCCGGGGCGTTGACGACTGCAGCGCCATCCCCCCGGTGGTGCGGAACAGTTCGTCGGCTCCGGGCAGACTCACTCGGCGTGGCACCGGGCGAGCACCTCCCTGGCGAGCTGTCGGTACGCGGCCGCGCCAACGGAGTTGGAGGCGTAGGTCGTGATCGGCTCGCCGGCCACCGTGGTCTCCGGGAAGCGGACGGTGCGACCGATGACGGTGTGGAAGACGTGGTCGTCGAAGGCCTCGACGACGCGGGCCAGCACCTCGCGGCTGTGCACGGTGCGCGAGTCGTACATCGTGGCGAGGATGCCGTCGAGGTCCAGCTCGGGGTTGAGGCGCTCGCGGACCTTCTCGATGGTCTCGGTGAGCAGCGCGACACCGCGCAGTGCGAAGAACTCGCACTCCAGCGGAACGATCACCCGGTGGGCGGCGGTGAGCGCGTTGACGGTCAGCAGTCCGAGGGACGGCTGGCAGTCGATGATGACGTAGTCGTAGTCGGACATCAGCGGCTTGAGCGCGCGCTGCAGGGTCGACTCACGGGCGACCTCTGACACCAACTGCACTTCAGCGGCTGACAAATCGATATTGCTGGGCAGCAGGTCCATACCGGGCACGGCGGTCTTCAGCAGCACCTCGTCGGCGGCCATACCGCGTTCCATGAGCAGGTTGTAGACCGTGAGGTCGAGCTCCATGGGGTTGACGCCGAGGCCGACGGAGAGCGCGCCCTGCGGGTCGAAGTCGACGAGCAGGACCCGGCGTCCGTACTCGGCGAGCGCGGCACCCAGGTTGATGGTCGAGGTGGTCTTGCCGACCCCGCCCTTCTGGTTGCACATCGCGATGATCTGGGCCGGTCCGTGCTCGGTGAGCGGGCCGGGGATGGGGAAGTAGGGCAGCGGGCGCCCGGTGGGGCCGACGCGCTCGCGGCGCTGCCGGGCCGCGTCCGGGGCGAGCGTGGCCGCGTACTCGGGGTCCGGCTCGTATTCCGCGTCCGGGTCGTAGAACTGACCGTCCTGCAGGTCTTCCTCGTATGACGACATGGCGTGTGTAGCTTGCGTCTCCGTGCTCGAATCGGTCCGGCGTGCCTCGAAGGTGCGGACGGCAACGGAACCAACGGCTCCAAGTCCAGCCGGGCTCGGACCCTGAACGGTCATTCCTGGTTGACCACCCCCGGGAGCAAATGTCGACTCATTCACAAGTCGTCTTACCTCCTTGGTGACCAGGAAACTTCTCAATAGGTCAGCGTGACACCATGCCGACGGTTGGCGACTCTATGGCGTGTCGGCGGTTCGCAGCAACACAATCCACCGGACACGGCACGATGTGTCGGCAACCGAACACCCCGATGTCAAGGGCGTAAGGAGCGCAACCGGGATGATTCACGGGTGTGCGAAACGGTAAAACAGTTATGTTCCGGGCCAGTTACGCTATCAATGAAACCATCGCCACAAAGTCCACGGGAAGCGGACCGGCCGGGTCTTGTTGGACAAGACCCGGCCGGTGACATGGTTTTGATGTCAGTTGACGCGACCTGCGCGCCAACTGACCGTTACTGCGAACCCGGGTTGCGCCCCGGAGGACACGGTCAGCCGAGCAGCGTGCTGAGCTCGACCGACTCCAGTCCGTGCGCCTCGGCGACGGAGGGGTAAACGACCTGGCCCTCGTGGGTGTTGAGGCCCTTGGCCAGCGCCGCGTCACGGCGCAGCGCCTCACGCCAGCCGCGGTTGGCCAGCTCCACGATGTACGGCAGCGTGGCGTTGGTCAGCGCGTAGGTGGAGGTGTTGGGCACCGAACCCGGCATGTTGGCCACGCAGTAGAAGACCGAGTCGTGCACCTGGAAGGTCGGCTCGGCGTGCGTGGTGGGACGCGAGTCCTCGAAGCAGCCGCCCTGGTCGATCGCGATGTCGACAAGTACGGAGCCCGGCTTCATCCGCGAGACCAGCTCGTTGGTGACCAGCTTCGGGGCCTTGGCGCCCGGGATCAGGACCGCGCCGATGACCAGGTCGGCCTCCAGGACGGCCTTCTCCAGCTCGAAGGCGTTGGAGACGATCGTCTGCACCTTGGTGCCGAAGATCTTGTCCGCCTCGCGCAGCTTGTTGATGTCCTTGTCCAGCAGGGTCACGTGGAAGCCCATGCCGACGGCGATCTGGGTGGCGTTCCAGCCGGAGACACCGGCGCCGATGACCACGGCCTTGGCCGCGCTCACACCGGGCACACCGCTGGGCAGCACACCGCGGCCGCCCGCCGAGCGCATCAGGTGGTACGCGCCGACCTGCGGGGCGAGCCGGCCCGCGACCTCGGACATCGGGGCGAGCAGCGGCAGCGCGCGGTTGGCCAGCTCGACGGTCTCGTACGCGATGGCCGTCGTACCGGACTCCAGCAGGGCGTCGGTGCACTCGCGGGAGGCGGCCAGGTGCAGGTAGGTGAAGAGGGTCTGGTCCTTGCGGAGGCGGTGGTACTCCTCCGCGACCGGCTCCTTGACCTTCAGCAGCAGGTCGGCGATGCCCCAGACCTCGTCGGCGGTGCCGAGGATCTGCGCACCGGCCGCGACGTACTCGTCGTCCGTGATGGAGGAGCCGTTGCCGGCGCCCTGCTCCACGAAGACCTGGTGCCCGTTGCGCACGAGCTCGTGCACGCCGGCCGGGGTGATGGCGACCCGGAACTCGTTGTTCTTGACCTCGCGGGGGATACCGACCTTCACGTCGATCACGGTCCTTGGCTCAGAAGAGATGCAGATGCCTGTCCGGACATGGTGCGCTAAAACATCACACGCCGGACCTGACCGCGTTGCCCGCGGCTGGCTAAAGTCTAATGAAGGAAGACGCGCTGTCTAGCCTTACAAAGTGACTATTTTCGCCGAAGGCATTGGCAGATTCGTAGGTGTGGCGGTCCGATTACGGACGGGTACTCTCATGCGCGCCTCACAGCGGCAGATCCGCGTCATGCCGCGGGCCGCGCCCCAGCCCATGGCGCAGCAGGTCCTCCGCGGCACTCCGCTGCAACCGCGCCCCCGCCGGATCGCCGGCCCGCTCCAGGGTGTCGGCCATCCGCAGCAGCACCGCACCCTCCACCGGAACGTCCGCCGCCTGCCGCGCCCAGTGCAGGGCGTCCCGATAGGTACGGAGCGACTCCTCGCACTGCCCGGCGCACTCGTGGACCCGAGCCGCCTCGCTCAGTGCCATGGCGTAGCCGGACAGGTCGCGCAGCCTGCGGTGCACGGCCCCGGCCGCCCGCCACTCGCGCAGCGCGGCCGGGTACTGGCCGGTGCGGGTGTGCAGTTCGGCCAGCCGGGCGTGCAGCCGGGCCTGCTCGACGAACTCACCCCGGGTCTGGCGCAGCGCGAGCGCCCGGCCGTACCAGTCCGCCGCGCGCTGCGGATCGTCGAGTTCCAGATAGCTGTCGCCCAATGCCTCCAGCGCGCGACCCGCCGCGAGGCCGTCGTCTCCCGAGCGGGCCGCGTCGAGCGCGGTGCGGTAGCGCTCCAGCGCCTCCTTCGTCCGTCCGGCCGCGGTGTCCAGATCGGCGAGGTTGATCAACGCGGCCGCCTGCTGCCGCGGCAGCGCACGCCGCTCGGCGACTTCGAGCAGCAGGCCGTGCAGCTCGTACAGCTCCGGCAGGGCCTCCGTGTCGCCCCGGTGCGCGTCCAGCGCCCGCACCAGCGCGGCGATCAACCGCTGTGCCAGCGTGTCGAGTTCACCCTCGGCGACCGCGACCCGAGCGGCGGCCAGCAGCACCGGCAGCCGCCCCCGCAGCCAACCGGCGGCCAGTCCGGGCGAACCGAACCGCAGCGGTCGGGGCAGCTCCTCGATCTTCCGGCGGGCGGCCGAACCGGCCGGCTCGGCGGCGGCCCGGCAGGACTGGAGCCGCCGCACGGTGCGCTCCAGCATCCGGGCGGTGGCCAGCCGCACCTGTGCGGGGCGTTCCGCTACGTCGAGCTGTTCACGCAGCAGCGCGTGCAGGCAGCCTGGAACGCGGTACTCCGTATCCGCGTCGGCCGCGCCCTCCAGGCCGGCCGTGCCTTCCGGGTGCAGCAGCCCATAGCCAAGCAGTTCCCGCAGCGCCGCCTGGGCGGCGCTCAGCGGGCAGCCCGCCAGCGCGGAGGCGGTATGCGCGTCCAGCACACCGTCCGGCGCCAGCGCCAGAAGTCGCAGCAGCCGGGCGACGGGCTGCGTCAACCCGTCGTGCACCAGCCGAAAGGCCCGGGCGACCGGTGCGGACATGGCGCTGCTCACCGGGATCGCGCGCAGTGCCTGGATGGTGTCGGTCACCGACATCCCCGGCCGCGCCGCCAGCCATCCGGCCATCAGGCGCAGCGCGGTGGGGTTGCCCCAGCACTCCTCGGCCAGCGCTTCGGCCGCCGTGGGATCGCAGGTGACCCGCGTCGAACCGACGACCGCGGAGAGCAGTTCCACCGACGCGGCGGTGTTGAGTCCGCCCAATGTGCACGGCCGCACATCGGGGATCGCGGCGAGCGGCCCCTGAGAGGTGGCGATCACCAGGCCGCCGGGTCCCGGCGGCAGCAGCGGCAGCACCTGGTCGGCCGTGGCGGTGTCATCCAGTACGACCAGAACCCGCCGCCCCGCGAGCGCGCTACGCAGTGCGGCGACCGGATCCTCGGCCTCCGCCCCGCCGTCCGCCTCGGCACCGGTCTCGCCCAACGCCCGTAGCACCGCGCGCGCGATCTGCGCGGACGGCACCGGCTCGCCGTCAACGCCGGTCAGCCGTACGAAGTACTGACCGCCGGGGTACCGGTCCGCCACCTCACGGGCGAGCCGGATGGCGAGGGCGGTCCGGCCGGAGCCCGGGCGCCCCGCGACCAGCAGCACCCGGCACCCGCCGTGGTCCTTGCCGCGCAGCGCGGCAAGCCCCGGGCGGTCGATGTCGGCGCGAAGTTCCCGCAGTTCACGGCGGCGCCCGAGGAAGTAGGGCGGCGCCGCGGGCAACGCGCAGGCGGCAGTCCGTACGGTCAGCGCGCGATCCGTCACGGGCCCACTCCCGTCCCTGCGTGGTACGCGGCGGCACTACGCCACCGCGTACACAGGAGGATACGAGCCCGGCCGCGGGGCGGGCGTCACAACCCGCTCTGATGATCACCCCATCGGATCAGACGCGTTCACACGAGGTGTCACGTAAGGGTGATCATGTCGTGCGGAGCTCGGCCCTCAGGCCGCAGAGGAGGCAGCCCCTCGGGCCGTTACCCGCTGAACGGCCGGGCGGGCCACGGGGCGTCCGCCGGGCGGAGGGCGTCCACGCCGTCGCCGTTCAGCACCGCCCGCAGGGCGAGCACGCCCACCGCCAGGCAGGAGTTGTGCAGTTCACCGGCGATGACCCCGCGGACCAGCTCATCCAGCGGCACCCGCGCGTACTCGAACTCGGCCTCCTCCGCGGAGACCGCGAACCGCTCCCCCTCGGCATCCGCCAACTCGCGGGCGAGGAAGATCCGGATCGCCTCGTTGGACCCGCCGGGGGTGCTGTAGATGTCGACCAGCACCCGCCAGTCCGCGGCCTTGACGTGCGCCTCCTCGTACAGCTCGCGCTGCGCGGCGTGCAGCGGATGCTCACCGGGCACGTCCAGCAGCCCGGCCGGGACCTCCCACAGCAGCTGCCGCACCGGATGCCGGTACTGCCGCAGCACCAGCACCTTGCCGTCGTCGTCGAGCGCGACGACGGCCACGGAGCCGGGGTGCGTCTGGTAGTCGCGGCGAGCGGTGGTGCCGTCCGGCATGACCACCACGTCGCTGCGCACACCGGTCACCTTGCCGGTGAACGGCGTCTCGGTGGCCGAAACCGGCCATTCCTCGGGGATGTCGTGGATTACGGGGTCCTGCATGGGTCTTCGGTTCCTCCGCGGCAGTGAGGGGTGGAACGGCGGTGCCGGGGTGATCACGCGCTCGCGCGATCACCCCGGCACACTATGGCTGGCGGTGTCGGCCAGGCTCAGGCCTCGGCCTTGGCCTGCTCCTCCACCGGCTCGGCAACGGCGTCGCCGCCCTGCTGACGGCGGACCGCGGCCGCGACCAGCCCCGCGAACAGCGGGTGCGGGCGGGTCGGACGCGACTTCAGCTCCGGGTGCGCCTGGGTGGCGACCAGGTACGGGTGGACCTCACGCGGGTACTCGACGTACTCCACCAGCTTGTTGTCCGGGGAGGTGCCGGAGAACAGCAACCCGGCCTTCTTCTCCAGCTCCGCGCGGTAGGAGTTGTTGACCTCGTAGCGGTGGCGGTGCCGCTCCTCCACGTACGGCTCGCCGCCGTACACCTCGCGCACGATGGAGCCCTCGGCCAGCTTCGCCGGGTAGATGCCCAGTCGCATGGTGCCGCCCAGGTCGCCCTTGCCCTCGACGATGTCCAGCTGCTCGGCCATCGTGGAGATCACCGGGTGCGCGGTGGCCGCGTCGAACTCGGTGGAGTTGGCGTCCGCGATACCGGCGAGGTTGCGCGCGGCCTCGATGACCACGCACTGCAGACCAAGGCACAGCCCCAGCAGCGGGATCCGGTTCTCCCGGGCGAAGGCGATGGCCGCGACCTTGCCCTCGACACCGCGGTCACCGAAACCGCCCGGCACGCAGACCGCGTCGACGCCGGCCAGCTGCTGCTCGGCACCGGCCGCGGTACGGCAGTCGTCCGAGGTGACCCACTTGATCTTCACACGGGTGTTGTTGGCGAACCCGCCCGCGCGCAGCGCCTCGGTCACCGACAGATAGGCGTCCGGCAGATCGATGTACTTGCCGACCAGCGCGACCGTGACCTCATGGGCCGGGTTGTGCACCCGGTCCAGCAGGTCGTCCCACTGGGTCCAGTCCACATCGCGGAACGGCAGGTCCAGGCGGCGCACCACATAGGCGTCCAGGCCCTCGCCGTGCAGCACCTTGGGGATGTCGTAGATCGACTTGGCGTCGATCGCGGCGACCACCGCGTCCTCGTCAACGTCGCACATCAGCGAGATCTTGCGCTTGATGGCGGTGGGCACCTCGCGGTCGGCGCGCAGCACGATCGCGTCCGGCTGGATACCGATATTGCGCAGCGCCGCGACCGAGTGCTGCGTCGGCTTGGTCTTCAGCTCGCCGGACGGGCCGATGTACGGCAGCAGGGAGACGTGCACGAAGAAGACGTTGTCCCGGCCGACCTCGTGGCGGACCTGGCGCACCGACTCCAGGAACGGCAGCGACTCGATGTCGCCGACCGTGCCGCCGACCTCGGTGATCACGACGTCGACGTCGTCGGTCGCCATCCGGCGGATCCGGGCCTTGATCTCATTGGTGATGTGGGGAATCACCTGCACCGTGTCACCGAGGTACTCGCCGCGCCGCTCCTTGGCGATCACCGAGGAGTAGACCTGGCCGGTGGTGACGTTGGCCGAGCCGTCGAGGTCGACATCGAGGAAGCGCTCGTAGTGGCCGATGTCGAGGTCGGTCTCGGCGCCGTCGTTGGTGACGAACACCTCGCCGTGCTGGAACGGGTTCATCGTTCCGGGATCGACGTTCAGGTACGGGTCGAGCTTCTGCATGGTGACCCGCAGACCGCGGGCCTTGAGCAGCGCGCCGAGGCTGGAGGCCGTCAGGCCCTTGCCGAGCGACGAGGCCACACCCCCGGTGACGAAGATGTGCTTGGTCGTCTGGTTTTTGCCAGAATGAGGCAGTGCCAAGAGGGGGCTCCCGTGGTCGCGAGGTGAGGGTCCGACGGCTTCGGTGTGGGGTGGAACCGTCGGGGCGGTTCAGTGGTTCAGCCCACCGGCCCACGGGCTACCAGCGTATCAGCGGCTGGGCCCGACCGTGCTCGACGGCGCGGGAGCCGCCCCCGGGGACCGGGGGTGCACCGGCACGCGCCGCCGTGCGGGGCCCCCGGCTCACCGCGGACCCGGGGTGTTGTTCACCGCGAGCAGTCGCCCTGTCGCGCTGGGCGCACGGCTCACCCGACCGGCCGAAATCTGTCGCAGAGAGACGCCCGCGCCCCCGCTTTCACGTCGTATTCTGCTCGGACACTCTCTTCTGCCGTCGGGTTCGGCGCAGTAGGGGCCATAGCGAGCCGGCCGGCACGGCATCATCCCCGCCCGCTCCCGAACCGTGGCGCCGCCCCATGCGTATATCCAGCAAAGGGGAACATCACGGAGCAAGGGGGCACCGTAGCCAGGTTCGTCGAATACGCCAGACCCTGGAATTCGAACGTCCCTCGGGACGGTTCAAGCTGTTCGACTGGAGATGTACGTGGCCGGGCGCATCGAGGACTACGCACTCATCGGCGACATGCAGACCGCCGCCCTGGTCTGCCGGGACGGTACGGCCGACTGGCTGTGCCTGCCCCGCTTCGACTCCCCCGCGGTCTTCGCGGGGCTGCTCGGCGCCGATGAGCACGGCTACTGGCGGCTCGGCCCGGCCTACCCGCTGGACACCGAGCCGCCCGCCGCGACGCGCCGCCGCTACCGCGGTGACTCGCTGGTACTGGAGTCGGAGTGGGACACCTCGCGCGGCACGGTCCGGGTCATCGACTTCATGCCGCCGCGTGACGGCGCCCCACAGCTGATCCGGATCGTCGAAGGCGTCAGCGGCCGGGTGCCGATGCGCTCGGCGCTGCGGATGCGCTTCTCCTACGGCGCGGTGGTGCCGTGGGTGCACCGGGTCGACGACCCGCAGGCCCCCGAGGGCCGCACCGTCGCGGTGGCAGGTCCCGACTCGGTCTGGCTGGACACCGAATGCCCCACCTACGGCAAGGACTTGACGACCTTCGGCGACTTCACCGTCTCCCCCGGCGAGCGGATCGCGTTCGCCATCAGCTGGCAGCCCTCGCACCACCAGCCGCCCGCGATGCCCGACCCGGAAGCCTCACTGGAGGCCACCGAGCAGTTCTGGCGCGACTGGGTCGACCACTGCACGTACCACGGCCCGTACCGGGACGCCGTCGTCCGCTCGCTGATCACGCTGAAGGCGCTGACCTACGGCCCGACCGGCGGCATCGTCGCCGCGCCCACCACCTCGCTGCCGGAGGACATCGGCGGCGTCCGGAACTGGGACTACCGCTTCACCTGGCTACGGGACGCGGCGATCACCCTGTCATCGCTGCTGCGCACCGGCTACCGGGAGGAAGCCCGCGCCTGGCGCGAGTGGCTGCTGCGCGCGGTGGCCGGCGACCCGGAGAACCTGCAGATCATGTACGGGATCGCGGGCGAGCGGGAGTTGGGCGAGACCGAGCTGACCTGGCTGCCCGGCTACGAGGGCTCGCGGCCGGTTCGCGTCGGCAACGGCGCGGTACGCCAGCTCCAGCTCGACGTCTACGGCGAGGTCAGCGAGGCCCTGCACCTGGCCCTGATGACCGGCCTGGCGCGCAACGACTACGCGAGCCTGCTCCAGCTGAAGCTGATCCGGTACCTGGAGGACCACTGGCAGGAGAAGGACGAGGGCATCTGGGAGGTGCGCGGGCCGCGCCGCCACTTCGTGCACTCCAAGGTGATGGCCTGGGTCGCGGTGGACCGCACGGTCAAGCTCATCGAGTCGGGCGAGGTCGACGGGCCGCTGGAGCGCTGGCGCGAGCTGCGCGACGAGATCCACCGCGATGTGTGCGAGAAGGGGTACGACAAGGACCGCAACACCTTCACCCAGTCGTACGGCTCCAAGGAGCTGGACGCCTCCTTGCTGCTGATCCCGCAGGTCGGCTTCCTGCCGCCGGACGACAAGCGCGTCATCGGCACGATCGAGGCGATCCAGAAGGAGCTGACCGTCGAAGGCGGCTTCGTGCTGCGCTACCCGACGGAGGGTGCGCACAAGGGTGTGGACGGTCTGCCCGGTGATGAGGGTGCGTTCCTCGCCTGCTCCTTCTGGCTCGCGGACGATCTGGCCATGATCGGCCGGGTCGACGAGGCGCGGCAGCTGTTCGAGAAGCTGCTCTCGCTCCGCAATGACCTCGGGCTGCTCGCGGAGGAGTGGGACCCCAGGCTCCAACGGCAGGTGGGGAACTTCCCGCAGGCGTTCAGCCACGTGCCGCTGATCGACACGGCACTGCGGCTTACCGCCTCCGGCGCATACGGCGGCTGAAACGGTCCTGGACCGTTTCAGCCTGAGCCCCCGCGGGGGGTGCCGGTCCGGTGGGCTTCCGTCGGCTTGTGGTCGGTTCGTTGCGGTCGGTTCGTTCCGGTCAGCTCGTTGCGGTCAGCTCGGCACCGGCGGTCCGCGCCGTGGTGGCTGCTCACCACTGCGGCGGGTCTTCTCGGGGGCAAGCCCCCAGCCCCCCGGGAGTGCCGATCTGATGGCTTCCGTCGGATTCCGGTCGATTCGTTGTCATCTGTCCGTTGCGGTGAGTTCGGGACCGCCGGCCCGCACCACGGGGGTTCTCGCCGTCGCTGCGGCAAAAGATTTCACGGCTTACCCGCCGTCACAGCGGCAAGGGATCTCCACAGCCCACCCACCGTCGCGGGGGCGGGGCCTGATCGGGGGCGGGCACCCAACGCCCCGGGGGACTTGCCCCCGACCGTTTGTGCCGCGGCGGAAGCAAAGCTCTCACGGCCTACTCGCCATCGCAGCGGCAAAGGATCTCCACGGCGCCCACCGTCGCGGCGGCAAAGCCGCCACGGCCCGCCCGCCGCCGCCCCGACGGCGGGGCCTTCTCAGGGGCGGGCACCCAACGCCCCAGGGTGTCGGGGACTGGCCTTCGACAGCTTTTCTGCCGCCGCGACGGCGAGCAACCACCACGGCGCGGACCGGCGGTCCGAACCCACCGCGACCCGGCGACCGAACAACCCCGGCTAGTCCGCCCTCAACTCGTCATAGACGCTGAGGACTTGGGCGACGGTGTCATCCTCGCTGGGCCAGGTCGCCGCCTGGGTCCGCCCCTCGGCCGCGAGGCGCGCCCGGCGGTCCGGGTCGGCCAGCAGACCCGTCACCACCTGGGCGAAGGCCCGCGAGTCCCCGTACGGCACGAGTGCGGCGGCGTCACCGACGAGTTCGGGGATCCCGCCGACCGCCGTGGCGACCAACGGCACCCCGGCGTGCAGCGCCTCCTCGGCGATGAGCGGGCGGGACTCCCAGCGGCTGGACAGCACCACCACGTCCGCCGCCGCGAGGAGTTCGGCGATGTCATCACGCCGCCCCAGCAGCCGGACCGGCAGGTCCTCCGCGTCGATCCGGCGCTGCAGCATCGGCCGGCAGCTGCCCTCGCCCGCGATGGCGACCAGCGGCGGCGGTTCCAGGGACCGCCAGTAGCGGGCGGCGTCCAGCAGCAGGTCGTACCCTTTGCGCGGTTCCAGACGGCCGACCGCGAGCAGCAACGGCCGCCCCAGCGCGCCCAGTTCGGCCCGCCTCTTCTGCCGGGCGCACTCCGGGTCGGCCCCGGGCCGTTCGGGGTCGATACGCGGCCCGGGCAGCGCCACCGGCGCCAGCCGGGCATCCCGGGCACCCAACTTCCGTACCTGGTCGACGAGTTCGGACGAGGTGCCGAGCACCACGGTGGCGGCCCGGGCCACCCGCCGCTCCAGCAGTCGCAGCAGACCCGCGCGGGTCCCCGACGCGGGCTCGGAGCCATGCCAGCTGACCACCAGTGCCGGACGCCGGGGCGCGGGAACCGCCAGCGAGGCCAGCAGTCCGGCGTACAGCCCGTGCGCGTGGACGACATCAGCGTGCGCGCAGGCTGCCCGCAGCGCGGCGACGGCCAATGCGTCCGCGCGCGGGCCGGGCTTGCCGCCGATCTCCACCGGGGTGAACCGGACACCGGTCCCGGCGAACCCGTACGCCTCCACCGCGTCGGCGGGCCCGCACACCGTCACGTCGACCCCGCGCGCCACCAGCCCGCCGGAGAGCGAGCTCACATGCGCACCGGCCGTCGTGCCGAGCACTTGCACGGCGTGCAACGGCCCGTACGGCGGGGTCTGAGTGCTGATCACGCGGGGTACGACTCCTGGGTCGGCGGCGTTCTTCGACGGTTGAACGTACGGAATGACAGCGTGCGCACACCCGTTCGGATATGGATGTTCCTGTGCGGACGGGTGGATCGGTGTTCGGGTTCGTGGTCTTGAGGTTCCAGGATGCCAGCAGGGGCCGACAGTGCGAGGGCCACTCCCCCGCCGGTGGGGGTACGCGATGGTACGGGATCACCCATACGAGTGGGTGTACTGCCAGCCGACGTCCAAATGGTGAAGGATGCGCTCAGCGCGGAAGACGCCCCCAGGCGTCAACTGCCCGTATTCCGGGGGCAGTCCACAGCGCGTCGCTGTGACTCACCTTGTCACCGACAGCCGCCAGCGCGACCAGCACCGCCGCGTGCAGTGCCCGGCCGGTACGGCCGTTCGCCGTCACGATCGAGACACCGAGCGCCGCGCCCAGCGCATGGGCGCCCGCGTCGCCGAGCATGGTCCGTTCACCGAGGTCGTCGGCGAGCACCGCCGCCGCGGCGGCGACCGGCGCCGCGGCCAGGGCGCCCGCCGGACCGCCGCGCAGCAGACCGGGCGCACCGGCGGCGAGTACGGCCTTGGCGGCCCGGCCCGGCGCCACATCCAGCAGGTTGACCAGATGCGCGCTGCCCGCGATCACCACCCCGGCCAGCACCGCGTCCACCGGCCGTCTGCCGATCAGCGCCCCCGCGGCCAGGCCCGCCGCGCCGATCCCGAGCAGCTTGACCGCGCCCGAGGTGACCCGGCCGTCCGCGAGGGCGCGCAGATGCGCACCGAGACCCCGCTCGTCGGCCGATCCCGCCTGGTCGTCGTACGCCCCGCAGGCCGTCGCGGCGACCGTGGCGAGCACCGCGGCGGTGCGAGTACGCCCGGGCAGCCCACGGGTCACCGCGGCGGCCAGCGCCACACCGGCGGCGGCCGCCAGCCCGCCATGGAGATCCACGGTGCGGCCCGCGTGGTTCTTCCGCTCCCAACGGGCAGCCCCACCGGGTGGTTCGGCCCGCAACAATGCGTATCCGGCCCGCGCGGCGCCCGCTGCCACGAGAGCGCCCGGCACCCGACCCGAGCTGAACGCCATGGGCCCCTCCCCCTCCGCTGACTGCTTCACGACCACCCCCAGCGGTCTCGGCCCGCCCTGGCAAAGGACGGGCCACCGCCATTGTCGGCCATCACCCGCGATCGCTTCGCGTAGGCACGAGTGGCGTGGCGGTGCACACCGCCACGCCCCGGGTGGTACGTGGCCCCCGCCCCGAACCGGAACCGCGCCCGGCGCGCGGGGCGTCCGTCAGGCGGGTCCTGGGCGGGTTGCGGTGCCCGCGGCCGGAGACCGCTGACGGATACCGCGGTGCCGCCGGCCGAAACGCACCGCACGCAGGTCGAGCGTCAGCGCGCGGCACGCGCCGCCTCCAGTAGTTCCTCCGCGTGGGCGCGGGCGGTGTCGGAATCCTCCAACCCGGCCAGCATGCGCGACAGTTCGCGCACCCGCTCCTCACCGTCCAGCACCCTGACTCCGCTACGCGTGACCGAACCGTCATTGGTCTTCTCCACCAGCAGCTGGCGGTCGGCGAAGGCCGCCACCTGCGGCAGGTGCGTGACCACGATGACCTGCGCGGTCCTCGCCAGCCGGGCCAGCCGCCGTCCGACCTCCACCGCCGCCTTGCCGCCGACGCCCGCGTCCACCTCGTCGAACAGATACGTCGGCACCGGGTTGGAACCCGCGAACACCACCTCGACGGCGAGCATCACCCGTGACAGCTCACCACCGGAGGCACCCTTGGCGATCGGCCGCGCCGGTGCGCCGGGGTGCGGGGCGAGGTGCAACTCCACCTCGTCGGCGCCGCTCGCGCCGAAGGCCACCGTCCGGCCGCCGACCTCGATGCCCTCGGGGTCATCGGCCTGGTGGATCTCCACCGTGATACGGGCATGCGGCATCGCGAGCTCGGCGAGCTCGGCCGTCACCGCCTGGGCGAACCGTTCGGCCGCGGTCGTCCGCGCGTCCGTCAACGCCTGTGCCAGCTCACCGAGTTCGGCGCGCAGGGCGTCCCGTTCCGCGGTCAGCGTCTCGATCCGGTCGTCGTCGCCGTCCAACTCGGCCAGCCGAGTCGACCCCTGCTCGGCCCAGGCCAGGACCGAGGCGATGTCCTCGCCGTACTTGCGGGTCAAGTGGGCCAGCGTCGAACGCCGTTCCTCAACCGCCGCCAGCCGACGCGGATCCGCGTCCAGATTGTCCGCGTATCCTGCGAGTTCGCCCGCCACATCGGAGAGCAGGATCCCGATCTCGCCAAGCCGGTCAGCCAGCGCGGCAAGCGCCGGGTCATGCGCCCGGACGGACTCCAGAGCGCGACTCGCCCCGGCCACCAGCGTGGCGGCGTCCACGCCCTCGGGGTCCTCCGGATTGCCGGCCAGCGCGGTGTGCGCGGCCGAGGCCGCCGACGCCAGCGCCTCGGCGTGGCCCAACCGTTCGGCCTCCGCGGCCAGTTCGACGTCCTCGCCGGGAAGCGGCTCGGCGGCGGCGATCTCGTCCAGTCCGAAGCGCAGCAGATCCGCCTCCTGCGCCCGCTCCCGCGCCTTGGTGGTCAGCGTGTCCAACTCGGCACTGACGTCTCGCAGCCGACGGTGGGCGGACGCGTACTTCGCCAGCGGTACGGCGACCGCTTGCCCCGCGTACCGGTCCAGCGCCGCCCGCTGCCGGGCGGGACGCAGCAGACCCTGCTGGTCGGTCTGGCCGTGCACCGCCACCAGATCGTCGGCCAGCTCGCCGAGCAGCGCGGCGGGCACCGAACGGCCGCCGACATGCGCCCGCGAGCGGCCCTCCGCCGAAATGGTCCGGCTCACCAGCAACACGCCGTCATCCAGCTCGGCCCCGGCCTCCTCGGCCCGCACCGCAGCAGGTGAGTCCGCGCCGACCGTGATCCGGCCCTCGACGACGGCCGCCTTCGCACCGATCCGCACCAGCGCGGCATCGGCCCGCCCGCCAAGCAGCAGACCGAGGCTGGTGACGACCATGGTCTTGCCTGCGCCCGTCTCGCCGGTCACCGCCGTGAAACCCGGCGACAACTCGACCACGGCGTCATCGATGACGCCCAGGGACCGTATCCGCATCTCCTCCAGCACGCCATGACGATAACGCTCTGCGCGGTCACGTGTGGGTCACGCCCACCCTCCCCCCGTTGCCCCAACCCGCGAGCGTGCCGTTGCGCACGGTCGGTTCGGGGTCGGGGGTGCGTCGGGGGTGCGTCGGGGGTGTCTCCTCACTCCAGCTTGACCGCACAGTGGCCGTGCTTCGTGGGGTCGCTGCGGGGACACCCCGGCGCGCCCCCGCCCCAGAACGGACCCTGGGCGAAGGCCGTGCCGAGACGACCGCGCTAACGGGCGGGCGGGTGGGCGAGCATGAGACCTACCGCAACCACGAACGCACCCGTACTAGTGGGGCGCACCCCGCCAACCCGCAACAGGCAGCGCGAACTTCGCAACCAACCGATCAGTGAACGAAGCATGGTGCAACCGCGCAAGCCGCACAGGCACGGCACCACGCCGCACCTCAACCCGCGCCCCGGCGGGCAACGGCACGGTGCGCCGCCCGTCACACCACAAGACGCCGTGCGGCGTCTTGGGCTGGACCTCGACGGCGAGCACGGAACGAGGCGAGGTGACCAACGGCTTGGCGAACAACGCGTGCGCGCTGATCGGCACCATCAGCAGAGCCTCCACCTCCGGCCAGACCACCGGCCCCCCCGCGGAGAACGCGTAAGCGGTCGAACCGGTAGGCGTCGCACACACCACGCCGTCGCCACCGAAACCGGTCACCGGCCGCCCGTCCACCTCCGTGACGACCTCCAGCATCCGCTCCCGTGCCGCCTTCTCGACCGACGCCTCGTTGAGCGCCCAGTCGGTGTGCACCACGTTGCCGTTCTCCCGGACCAGAACGTCCAGCGTCATCCGTTCCTCGACCTCGTACGCCCGGGTGACCACCCGGTCCACGACCTTGTCGAGGTCATCGCGCTCGGCCTCGGCCAGAAAACCCACCCGGCCGAGGTTCACCCCGAGCATCGGCACACCGGACGCCCGCGCGAACTCCGCACCGCGCAGCAGCGTTCCATCACCGCCCAGGACGACGAGCAGCTCACAGCCGTCCACGGCGTCCTGACAGGACTCCACCACGTCAACCGACGGCGGCAGCGGTAGATCGACGGCTTCCTCAGCGAGGATCCGTACGCCTATCCCGCAGCGCAGCAACCCCTGCACAACGCGCTCGGCGCTGCGCACGGCCGCCGGACGGCCGGTGTGCGCCAACAGGAAGACGGTGCGTTCGCCCGACGTATTCGATCCGCTCAACGAGGCCCCTCCGCTACGGCTCGATCCACATCCGCCGGGTCGACTTCTGGCGCCCCGGCGCGCAGCCACAGAAAATATTCGACATTGCCGGACGGTCCCGGCAGCGGGCTGGCGGCCACCCCGAGCACGCCCAGCCCCAGCCCGGCCGCCTGCGCGGCCACCCCCCGCACCGCCTCGGCCCGCAGTTGCGGACTCCGTACCACGCCACCGCTGCCCAGCCGCTCCTTGCCCACCTCGAACTGCGGCTTGACCATCAGCACCAGGTCCGCGTCGGGCGCGGCACAGCGCACCAGCGCGGGCAGCACGAGCCCGAGCGGGATGAACGACAGGTCACCGACGATCACATCCACCGGCTCGCCGTCGATCGACTCCAACGTCAACTCGCGTACGTTCGTACGGTCCTTGACGGTGACACGGTCATCGCTCTGCAACGACCAGGCCAGTTGACCGTAGCCGACGTCCACGGCGACAACGTGCGCCGCACCGGCGCGCAGCAGCACATCGGTGAAGCCGCCGGTCGACGCGCCCGCGTCAAGGCAGCGACGGCCCTCGACACTCAGCCCCTGCGGCGTGAACGCGGCCAGCGCGCCCGCGAGTTTGTGCCCGCCACGGGAGACGTAGTCAGGGTCGCTGTCGTCCTTGGCGACGACCAGCGCGGCGCTGGTCTCCACCTGAGTGGCGGACTTGGTGGCGGTACCGCCACCTACGGTCACCCTCCCAGCGGCGATCAACTGGGCGGCGTGCTCGCGCGAGCGCGCGAGACCGCGGCGCACCAGCTCCGCGTCGAGGCGCCGTCTTGCCTGTCCTGCCACGCTCGGTTCAGCTCCTGTCGTCGTGTCTCTGGTTCGGACCGGGCGGGCCCGGCCGGGTATCAAGTGCGGTGAGGGTGTCCCGTAGTCCTCGGTGAACATCCTCGAACACCTCGATATGCCCCTCGGTGGGCAGGTCGTCGGCATCGCCCAGCCGATCGAGCAACGCGTCCACCTCCGCGTTCCCGGTGGGCTGCAGCGTGATCCCCAGCGGTACGGGCCCGCCAGGCGCTTCCTCCTCGGCTACGGCGGCCGACTCCGCCGCTTCGGGCACGTCCGCCTCCGCCTCGACGGCGTGCGCTGCCACAGCCTCCGCCTCGGCAGCCTCCGGGAGCGACGGCTGCTCAGTCATCTCCCGGCCCCGGCTTCCCCTGCGGCTGGGCCTCGGACGGCGCGGACCCCTTGCCGGGAGCTGCCTTCTTCGCCGCGGAGCCTGTCCGCTTCGCGGCGGAGCCTGTCCGCTTCGCGGCCGAGGACGTCTTCTTGGCTCCGGCTGTCGTCTTGGCGGCGGGTGTCGTCTTGGCGACAGGTGTTGTCTTGGCGACAGGTGTTGTCTTGGTCTTGGCGACGGTTGTCGTCTTCTTGGCCGCGGTCTTCTTCGCGGCGGTCTTCTTCGCGGCCGGCGCTTCCGCTGGCGCCTTCTTGGCCGCCGTCTTCTTCGTGGCGCTCGGCGTCGCCTTCTTGGCCGTCTTCCTCGCCGTCGTCGGGGCGGCGGTCGTCTCCGCGAGGCGGCTCGGCGTGCTCGTGGCCTTCTTGGCCGCTGCGGGGACCTTCTTGGCCGTAGGGGCCTTCTTGGCCGCCGGACGCTTGGCCGCGGCCTCCTTCGTCGCCTTCTTCGCCGCGGGCGCCCCCGCGCCCGCGGGCCGCGTCGCCGGAGGCGCCGCGGCCTCCGCGTCCACCTGGACCCGCTCACGCGGCGTACCGGGCTCGCTCGGGCCGCTCGGCTGCTTGGGCGCCTCCTCGGGGCGCTCCAGGTTCCGTACCCGGCGCTCCAGCGCCTCCAGGATCACGCCGACCTTGGTCACCTCGTCGGCGAGGCGGCTGACCCGCCCCATCGTCTTGTCGACCTCTTCCCTGATGAGGCCCAGCAGCATGTCGCGATTGGCACGGCCTGAGGCGATGAGTTCGTCCGCGAGTGTCTGTACCTCCGGCGGAATCCTCTCGCCGATGTTCTTCTGGAGCGCGTCCACGTCTATGCCGGCTTGTTCCAGAAGTTCCCGAGCCGCTTCCGCCGCCCGCCGTCGCGTGGCCTCGGTCAGCCCTTCCGCGATCTGCAGACAGGTGCGCAGCGCGTCACGCAATGCCCTCACTCCTCGCCTCACCATTGACGCCGATGGTCATGACGCTACCGCGTGCCACCCTGCCTCCGTCGGGCAGAAGCCCCTGTAAACCCCCTGGAAAGCGCGTGCAACCTCCCCAGAAGCCGCAGACGCCGACGGATCACCCCTTGCGCAGGTGTACGGTCGCCGGTACACACCCGCGCCACCCGCAACGCACACGATCAACGTCCCTACAGACACACCGCACCAGCGAAACAGGAGCAGCCCCACCGATGGCGACCATCGAGGAGTGCCGCAGCGCACTCGACCGGTTGTCGGAGAACCTCGCGCAGGCCGAGGGCGACGTACGCAACGCCGCCGCCCTCGACCGGTCGTTGAGCTGCCGGATCACCGATCTCGACATCACCTTTGTGGGACGTCTCGCGGACGGCCACATCCGGGATGTGGTCACCCTGTCCGGCCCGCCGCCCGAACGCGCCCAGATCCGACTGACCATGGCGGGCGACGACCTGGTGGCGCTGGTCAACGGCGATCTGCACTTCGCCAAGGCATGGGCGACCGGCCGCGTCAAGCTGGAGGCGGGCCTACTGGACCTGCTGCGCCTGCGCACACTCCTGTAGCCGTCCGGCGGAATCCACCGGCGCAGCCCCCGTCACAGCCCCAACTGCCCCAGCGCCTTGCCCGCGTCCAGCTCGCAGGCCGACTCGCCCGCCGCCGTCCAGGCCGTCGCACACAGCGCCCGCAACCCGTCGTACGGGTCCCCCGCGCCGTCGATCCGCAGCCGCTCGGCATCCGCTGACACGGTCCAACCACCGCACCGGAAGCCGTTCCCGCCCTGCTCCGCCTCGACATCCGGGTGCGCTGTGAGCAGCCCGCGCAGGTCCGCGGCCAGGTACGTCGGCCGGTGCTTCGGCTCGGCCGCGACGAGCTGCGTGGGGGTCGTCACACCGGTCAGTACGAGCAGCGAGTCCACCCCGCCGACGTACGCGCCCTCGATGTCCGTGTCCAGCCGGTCCCCGACGACCAGCGGCCGCTTCGCACCGGTTCGCAGAATCGTTTCCCGATGCATCGGCGGCTGCGGCTTGCCCGCCACCCGCGGCTCCCCGCCGGTGGCGATGCGTACCACCGCCACCGCCGCGCCGTTGCCGGGCAGGATGCCGCGTGCGCTCGGAATCGTCAGATCCGTGTTGGACGCGTACCACGGCACCCCACGCCCCACCGCGAGCGAGGCCTCCGCCAACCGCCCCCAGGTCAGCTCGGGACCGCCATACCCCTGTACCACCGCGGCCGGATCGTCGTCGGCCGAGTCCACCGGCTCCAGCCCGCGCTCGCGCAGCGCGGCCCGCAGGCCCTCGCCGCCCACGGCCAGCACCTTCGCTCCAGGCGGTACCTCTTCGGCGATCAGCCGGGCCACCGCCTGGGCCGAAGTGATCACGTCCTCGGGCTGCGCCGGGACGCCCAACTCCGTCAGATGCTCGGCGACCGCGGCAGGCGTACGCAGCGCGTTGTTGGTGACGTACGCGAGGTGCACACCGGCCGCACGCGCGGTCCCCAGCGACTCCACGGCGTGATCGATGGCGCTCCCGCCCGCGTACACCACCCCGTCGAGATCCAGCAGCGCCGTGTCGTAGGCCGTGTGCAGCGGCCGCTCGCTGCCGTCCGGCCGGGTCCGCAGGGTCTGCCCGTTCATCGCTCGTCGCTCCCTCGTATCGCCACGCCGCGTGCACGCTACCGTCCACGCATCTGACGCATCTTCCCAACCGGTGATCGCACACCGCCATCGGGCACATAGCATGCTCGAATGAGCACTCCAGGACCATCCGCGCCACCGCGCGGTCTACGGCTCGCGCCGTTCCGCGGTCTTCGCTACGTCCCCGATCGGGTCGGCAGTCTGTCCGCGGTCACCTCGCCACCGTACGACGTCGTGGTCCGGCCGGACGGACTGCATCAGCTGGAGACCGCCGACCCGCACAACATCGTCCGGCTGATCCTCCCGCAGTCCGGGGACCCCGCCGACCGCCACGCACAGGCCGCCCGCACCCTGCGGCACTGGTTGGAAGAGGGTGTGCTCGCCCCCGACCCGGAACCCGCACTGTACGTCTACGAGCAGTACAGCGACGTCTCCGGCCTGCAACGCGGCCTGATCGGCGCGCTGCACCTCACCACCCCGGACGAGCACGTCGTCCTGCCGCACGAGGACGTGATGCCCGAGCCGGTGGCCGACCGAGCCGGGCTGATGCGGGCCACCGGTGCCAACCTGGAGCCGCTGCTCCTCGCCTACCGCGGCGATGGCGGCGGCGACTACGACGGATCGGGCAGCCACGGCGGCAGCACGACCGCCCGCATCGTGGAGAGCACGGCGCAGCAGCCACCGCTGCTGACCACGACGACGGAGGACGGCACCCGGCACCGGCTGTGGGCCATCACCGATCCCCACCAGATCGCCGCCATCGACGCCGATCTCGCACCCCGGCAGGCGCTGATCGCTGACGGACACCACCGCTGGGCGACGTATCTACGACTCCGCGACGAACAGCGAAGGGCCGCCGCACCCGGGCCGTGGGACCGCGGCCTGGTCCTCCTGGTGGACACCACGCGCTATCCGCTGCGAGTGCGCGCCATCCACCGGGTACTGCAGCACATGCCGGTCCCGCAGGCCCTGGCGGCGGCACGGGACGTGTTCCACATCGAGACGGTCGGCGGCCCGCTGCCGGCCGCTCTGGACGCGCTGGCGGCCACCAAGGCGAGCGACGGGAACACCTATCTCCTCGCGGGCGACGGCTCGTTCCACCTGCTCACCCGGCCCGACGAGCGGGTCATCGACGAGTCGGTGCCACGTGACCGTCCCGAGGCGTGGCGCCGCCTGGATGCCACCGTGCTGCACAGCGTCCTGGTCGACCGCCTCTGGCGGGTACCCGACGCCCCCGAGCACATCGGCTACGTACACGACGCGGCAGCAGCGGTCCGGCAGGCCGAACGGTTGGGCGGCACAGCGGTGTTGATGCACCCGGTGCCGGAGTCGACCGTGTTGGAACTGGCCCGGCAGGGCGTCATGATGCCGCACAAGTCGACCTCGTTCGGTCCGAAACCTGCCTCGGGGCTGGTGCTGCGTAGCCTCGACCTCGGCTGAACCGACGGCATACGGGAAGGGCGCCCCCGCACGATGCGGGGGCGCCCTTCACATGCACGGACGCGGCTGGCTCAGGCCTGCTCGCCGGGCTCCTTGAACGGATCGTCCAGGAAGGACGACGGGCCCGGCTCAGGGGCGGTTTCCGGCTTCGGCTCGGCCTGGGGCTTCGGGGCCGGGTCCTCGGACTTGGCTTCCGGTGCGGATTCCGCCTCCGGTGCGGATTCCGCCTCCGGCTCGGCCTCCTTGGCTTCGGGCTCCTTGGCTTCGGGCTCCTTGGCTTCGGGCTGCTTGGCTTCGGGCTGCTTGGCTTCGGGCTCAGCGGGAGCGGTGTCCTGCGGCTCGCCGGTCTCGTCCGCCGCGTCCGTCTCGTTCACCTCGTCAGCCTCGTCGGCCTCGTCAGCCTCGTCGGCCTCGTCGGCCTCCAGGTCGAGGGCATCCACGAACTCGACGCCGTCCAGCTCCGCGAGCCGGTCCGAGGCATCCGTGGTGCCGCTCTGGTCGGCCTCCAGCGCCTTGCCGAACCACTCCCGGGCCTCGTCCTCACGGCCGACGGCGAGCAGGGCGTCGGCGTACGCGTAGCGTAGCCGGGCCGTCCAAGGGTGCACCGCGTTCGACGCCAGCTCGGGGCTCTGCAGCGTGACGACGGCGGCGTCCGCCTGCCCCATGTCGCGCCGCGCGCCCGCGGCGACCAGTCGCATCTCGACCTGGCCCGCCCGGTCAAGCTTCTGTACCTCCGGCTCACCGGCCATGGCCAGCGCCCGCTCCGGACGCCCAAGGCCACGCTCGCAGTCCGCCATGACCGGCCACAGCTCCGCAGAACCGGTCATCCGGCGTGCGGCCCGGAACTCGGCAAGCGCCTCGGAGTACCGCGCGGTCGAGTACGCCGCGAAACCAAGGGCCTCACGGACAGCCGCCACCCTCGACGCGAGACGGAACGCGACCTTCGCGAAGGCGTAGGCCTGCTCCGGATCGCTGTCGAGCAGCCGGGCAACCATGACCAGGTTCCGCGCCACGTCCTCGGCGAGCGTCTTCGGCAGGCTCTGCAACTCCTGCCGGATACTCTTGTCGATCTCCTGGCCGGTCACGTCGTCCGGGATCGGCAGCCGTTTGACGGGCTCGCGCTCCTCGCGCGACTCGTCCCGGCCACGGTCCTCAAAGCGCCCACGCCCCGGCGAATAGGGCCGCCGCTCACGCCCCCGGTCATCCCCGCGCCCGTAGCCGCCGCGCCCGCCGCGCTCGTCATCACGCCGGGGCGCGCGGGAACGCTCGTCCCGGCGGTCATCGCGCGGGCGCTCGTCGCGACGGTCATCGCGACGGAACCCACCACGCTCATCGTCACGGCGCGGACGGTCGTAACGCGGACGCTCATCCCGACGCTCGTCACGACGGTCATCACGGGGACGGTCGTAACGCGGGCGCTCGTCGCGACGGTCGTCACGACGGAACCCACCACGCTCATCGTCACGACGCGGACGGTCGTAACGCGGACGCTCATCCCGACGCTCGTCACGACGGAACCCACCACGCTCATCGTCACGACGCGGACCGTCGTAACGCGGACGATCCTCACGCGACCGATCATCACGACGGCCATCGCGGCGGCCGTCGTCACCTCGGCGGTCATCACGCCCGTCGTCCCGCGGCCGGTCGTAGCGGGGCCGGTCGTCCCTGCGGAAACCACCGCGCTCGTCGTTTCGGCGCGGTCCACCGCTGCGGAATCCGCGCCGGTCGCCGGCGCCGGTGTTCCGATCCCTGCGCTCGGGCCGATCCGAGCGGCCCTCGGACGAGTTGGACATCGACGTGACTCCTTGGTTCGTACTGCTGTAGTGCCAGTTTCTCGTACTCGAGGGAAGACTGCGCACCGGCGGGAAAACAAAAAGACCCCCGGCCCCAGCGCTCAGGCCGGGACCGGGGGTCCATAAGAATTGTTCGGCGGTGTCCTACTCTCCCACAGGGTCCCCCCTGCAGTACCATCGGCGCTGAAAGGCTTAGCTTCCGGGTTCGGAATGTAACCGGGCGTTTCCCTAACGCTATGACCACCGAAAC
>NZ_JARHTQ010000070.1 GCF_029223525.1 Streptantibioticus ferralitis
GTCCAGGGGCTCCGCCCCTGGACCCGCGAGGCGCAGCCCCGGACACCTGGGCTGCGCCCGCAGCGGCGAGTCACGACGCTGCGCCAACCAGTGGGCCCGGGATGGCCGCCGTGCGCGGGCGGCCCGGTGCTGAAGGCACGGCGGATCAGGCCCCCGGTGGTCGAGCCGGGCGCTTGCGGCCGATCGGTGGCGAGGTCTCGGCGAAGGGACACGCGAGGGGGCCGGGGGCGGAGCCCCCGGTGGAGGTGCGGGGGGTGGAGCCCCTTGCGGGTGGGAAAGTGGGAAAGGCCGTTACGGGAAGACGACTGTACGGTGGCCGTTGAGCAGGACGCGGTGTTCGCTGTGCCACTTCACGGCGCGGGCCAGGGCCTGACATTCGACGTCGCGGCCGACGGCGACCAGTTGTTCGGGGGTTACCCCGTGGCCGACGCGCTCGACTTCCTGCTCGATGATCGGGCCCTCGTCGAGGTCGGCGGTGACGTAGTGCGCCGTGGCGCCGATCAGCTTCACACCGCGCGCGTGCGCCTGGTGGTACGGCTTGGCGCCCTTGAAGCTGGGGAGGAAGGAGTGGTGGATGTTGATGATCCGGCCGGGCAGCCGCTTGCACAGATCGTCGGAGATGACCTGCATGTAGCGGGCCAGGACCACCAACTCGACGCCCTCGTCCTCGACCAGCTTCAGCAGTTCGGCCTCGGCCTGCGCCTTGGTGTCCTTCGTCACCGGAATGTGGTGGAAGGGGATCCCGTACGAGCCGACGAGTTCCTCGAAGTCCCGGTGGTTGGAGACCACGGCCGCGATCTCTACCGGCAGCGCGCCGATGCGCGAGCGGAACAGCAGGTCGTTCAGGCAGTGGCCGAACTTGCTGACCATGATCAGGACACGCATCTTCTCCTCGGCCGCGTGGATCTGCCAGTCCATGCGGAAGGAGTCGGCGACGGCCGCGAAGCTGGCCCGCAGCTTGTCGGCGGTGACCGTGGGCTCGGCCGAGAAGTGCACCCGCATGAAGAACAGGCCGGTGTCCTGGTCTCCGAACTGCTGGCTGTCCACGATGTTGCAACCGGTCATGAACAGATAGCTGGAGACGGCGTGCACGATGCCCTGCTTGTCGGGGCAGGACAGCGTCAGGACGTACTGCGGGGCGGGTGCGGTGGGCTGTGCTTCGGTCACCGCAATAGCCTCGCACACTCCCGTGGCCCGCAGCTCAGCGGTCCGGGAACAGTTCAGCCGATGAGACGCTCAGCGAGACCTGGTGTAGATCGCCAGCACGTCCAGCGAGCGCGGCGGCGCATCCACATCGTCGCCGTCGTTCGTCGCCAGCAGCACGTGTGCGTCGCGCGCCGCCCGTACCGTCTCCGGCCAGCCCGGGTGGGCCAGATAGGCCGAGACGGCGGCGTCCGCGCCGACGTCGTGCAGGATCCGCAGCACCCGCAGCACCGCGGCGTCCACGAGAGCCGCCTCCTGCGCATCGCGGAAGATCGTTCCGACGTACTTCTCCGCTGACCAGTTGTCCAGCCAGGTGTCCTCGACCAAGCGGTACACGGCGTCGGTCACGTCCCCGTAGCCGGGGCGGCCCGCCACCCAGCATTCCTGCTGGAAGACCGGATCACTGAGCATGTGCAGCGCGGAGCGCACATTGCTGCGCCAGCGCCACCAGGGCATGTCGTTGAGCGGCATACGCCCCATGGTGGAGGAGCGGGCACCCCGCCGGGAAGACTTCTCCGAACCTTGCACGGTCATCGATCGTACGTTCAACGAGAAGCACGGATTCCACCAGGTACGGTCTCAGCGAACACCCCACACACCCGAATCACCGGTAATTCATCTTCTCGCCACCCGTGGTTGCCATGCGGTCACTCATGCGTTGACGGCGGCCGTGAAGCGTACGGAGCCATGACCGCTACACGACGGTTCGGTGTTCTGGCGGCCGCGGCCACGATCATGATCGGCGGCGTCAGCGGCTGCGCCCCGACACCCGAAACCGGTGCGGCGACGGATTCCAAAGATCCGGTCGTGGTCATGACCTGGGCGCCACAGGGCACGAATTCCACCAACTTGCCGGGTATGCCGGCCATGGCGGAGGCGTACGCCCGTATGGTCAACGCCGAAGGCGGCATCAACGGCCGCCCGCTGAAGGTACTCACCTGTGACGAACACAACGACTCGGTCCGTGCCGAGCGCTGTGCACAGCAGGCCGTGAGCTCGCACGCGGTGGCCGTCGTCGGCTCGTACAGCCAGTACGGGCAGAGCTTCATGGCCTCGCTGGAGAACGCGGGCATCCCGTACCTCGGCGGGTACGGGGTCGCGCCCGAGGAGTTCACCAGCCCGCTGTCGTATCCGGTAAACGGCGGGGCGCCCGCGCTGCTCGCGGGCAACGGCCGCCAGCTGTCCAGCATCTGCAACAGGACCGCGCTGATCCGCCCGGACAGCGCGGCAGGTGACCAGTACCCCGAATACCTCGACGCCGGACTGGCGTTCCGGCACCGCGCCCCCGCCGACGACATCAGGGCACCCGACGACGCGACCGACTACACGGGCGCGGCCCAGCGGGCGATCGGCTCCGGTGACCCGGGAAGCTGTGTGACGGCGGTGCTCGGCGACCGCACCGCCACCTTCTTCGACTCCTTCCGGCGAATCGGCGGCGGATCGCAGGTACGCACCGCCTCCGTGCTCGGCAGCGTCAAGCAGTCGCTGCTGGACAGCACCGGCGGTGCCGACAGCCCGCTGGAGGGCGCGTACGCGACCAGTTGGTATCCGCCCGCGAACGACCCGGCCTGGAACACCATGCGTACCGCGGTCTCCACCTACGCGTTCGGCGACAACCGCATCGACGTCGCCGACCCGGGCGCCGAGACGACCTGGATCGCCTACACGGTGTTCACCAAGATCGCCCGCTCGCTGGGCCACGACGCCATCACCGCGCAGAGCGTCCACGACGCGCTCGGTCGCGCCCATGACATCTCCACCGGCGGCCTCACCCCACCGCTCGGCTGGCGGTACGCGGACATGCTGGCGGTGCGCGGCTATCCGCGCATGGTCAACGCGACCGTGACCTACCAGGTCGTCAGGAGCGGGCAGTTGACCGCCGTCGGCAAGGGCGGCTTCGTGGACGTACGGAGCACGCTGGAGGGCACCTGAGCGCCCTCCGGCGGATCCCTACAGGTCCGTGAACTGGCGCTGGGTCAGGCCGTATTGGCCGGCGATCGGGTTCCACAGATCGGCGGCCTTCTTCTTGGCGAAGGTGGCCCTGCCGCTCGCCGCGTTGCCCTTCTGCGCGGCCGGAGTGCCCATGGCGTGGCCCTTCTCGCAGCCCTTCTTGTCCTTCGACACCTGGTCGGCCCAGGTCGCGTAGTCGTTGTCCGCCTCGGCGGACGCCTTCCAGGCCGCGGAGAGCTGCTTGACCAACTCATCGTGGTTGGGCAGCTTGTCGAGGGTCAGCTGGTCCAGCCGGGTCACCAGGTCACCGCGCTGACTCGCCGCGGTACGCAGATCGGAAGCGGACTTGTCCAGGTTCGTACAGGACCTGATGGAGTCCACCGCGCTGATCACCGAAGAACGGCTGCTGTTGCTGTCCTTCAGCAGCGCGTCAAGCTGCTTGGCCTGCGCCTGCGTGGCATCCCCTCCGGCGCCGCCGGTCGTGGAGCCGCCCGCCGCCGGTGAGGCGACGCCCGCCTTCTGCTGGTCGCCGCTGTTGCTGCCGCCGCTGAGCGCCGCACCCACCGCCACACCGATGACGGCGAGACCGGCTACCCCGATGCCGATCATGGCCGCGGGCGAGAGCTTCTTGCGGCCCGCGGGCGCGCGCCCGCCGTGCCCGGGGTCGCGCGGGGGCGGCGGGGTGTGCGGCGGCTGCGGCGGCATGCCGTACGCGGCGGTCTGCTGGGGCGGCAGGGTGCCGGGTCCGCCGTCCTTGCGGTACAGGAAGTCGTAGTCGTCCTGGGCCTGCGGCGGGGCCTGCTCGGCGTGCTGCGCTGCCGGTGCCTGCTGCTGGGGCGACTGCCAGCCGTCGTTGAAGCGCGGCAGTTGCTGGGTGGGCGCCGCGCCCGCGACCGGCTGCTCCGACTGCTGCGGCGGCATGAGCTGCTGGGTCAGCTCCTCCGGCGGCTGGTCACCGGGAGTGCCCGGCCGGATGGCGTACGGCGCCGCGCTCGGCATCGGCGGCTGCTGCGCGGCCGGTACCGGCTGCGGCGCGGCGGGCGGCTGCTGCGGCAGCGGCGGTACGGACGCCTGGAACTGCTGCTCTGGCGGCAGCGGTTGGCGCAACTCGGCCGACTGCTGGGGCAGTTCCGGGGACGGCTGGCCCAGCGGCGCAATGAGCTGGGTCCGCTCCGAATCGGCGCCGGACATGGATGAGTCGGCGCCCGGCGCGGGGTGCCCGGCCTCGGACTGCTGCGACGCGGACTGCTGACCGTACGGGGCGAGCAGCTGGGTCGCCTCCGACTGCTGGCCGTACGGCGTGAGCAGCTGCGTGGCCTCCGACTGCTGGCCGTACGGCGTGAGCAGCTGGGTCGCCTCGGACTGCTGGCCGTAGGGCGTGAGGAGCTGCGTCGAATCCGCGTCGGCGGCCTGCGGCGGCCCGTACTGCGGCTGCTGAAAGCCCTGTGGATCCTGGTGGCCCTGCGGCTGCTGCGGTGCACCCCACGGCTGCCCGGAGGCGGGCTGCACGACCTGGTCGGGCTGCGCCCACTGCTCGCCGTGCTGCTCACCGTGCGCGGGCAGCACGACGCCCTCGCGGGCCTCGGGCACCGCCGGCGCCTGCGGCTCGCGTGGAATCGGCATCGGCCGGTACGCGCCGTCCGCCGCCTCTTCTCCCCGCCCGCTCTGCATCACCGGAACTCCTGCCTGCTGCGTACTGTGGCCGTTTGGGGCAAGCCCCGGGTGGAGCTGAGTCCCCACATCCCCGACCGGCCCTTCGGAACGTCGGCTCACGCTACCGGGTCAATTCCGATCCCCACTACGCGCCCGTGTGAGTGACCGCACAGTAATGTGCTGACGGCCGTCCGCGGGCCTGGCACGGTTCCCGGAAATCGCAGCATGCAGGGCCTTCCGTAACGGCGGAAGGCGTCGGGATAGCGGTCCCGTAACGATTAGTGCGCCCCGGCGGGGGGGGCGGGGGCGCGGCCCCCGAGATGAACCTCACCCCGCGCCGGGGCGGCCTCACGCGGCCAGCTCGCTCTCCTCAAGTCGCGCGCCGAACTCCCGTACCACCGGCTCCTGGCCGAACGGCTCGATACGGCGCCGGAAGTCGTCCAGATACTCCGCGCCCCGGTTCGAGCGCAGCCCGCCGAGCAACTCGACGGCCTGCGTGGCGGTATGGCAGGACTGCTCCACCTCCCGGGCCTGCACCTGCGCGGCGGCCAGCACCAACAGGCCTATCGCGCGCCGCCGCACCCGGGTGGGCGGATGCCCGGCGAGCGCCTCCTCGGCACGTTGCACTCCGGGTACCGGCTGGTCCAGATCGCGATGGCAGTGCGCCAACTCGTCGGCCAGATACGCCTCGTCGAAGTGGGCGATCCAGTCCGGATCGTCCTCCGGAACGCTGCGGCCCAGCGCGTCGATCGCCCGCCCGGCGACCGCGTTGCACGCTCGGGCGTCACCGAGCAGGGCGTGACCGCGTGCCTCCGCCGCGTAGAACATCGCCTGCGCGGTGGGGGTGACATGGCCGCGCGCACCCTCCTGCGCGGCCCTGGCGAGCTGCGCGATCTCCCGAGGGTTGCCGAGCGAGGCGGCGAGGTGGCTCATTCCGGCGGCCAGTACGTAGCCGCCGTAACCGCGGTCGCCCGCGGCCTGCGCCAACCGCAGCGCCTGGATGTAGTAGCGCTGGGCAAGACCGGGCTGACCGGTGTCCACCGCCATGTATCCGGCGAGCTCCGTCAACCGTGCGACGGCGGCGAAGAGTTGACGGCCGGTCGCCTCCCGGTACGAGCCCGCCAGCAGTCCGGAGACGACGCTGTTGAGGTAGTGCACGACGATCGGGCGGACATGCCCGCTGCCGAATCGGTGGTCGAGGTCCACCAGCGCCTGTGTCGTCGCCCGCACCGCCGCCACGTCCGCCGCGCCGACCCGCGACCCCCCGCTACGGGAGACGATCGTGTCGGGACCGGTGATCAGCCAGTCACGGCTCGGCTCGACCAGCGCCGAGGCCGCGACCGTGGAGCCGGTCAGGAAGTCGCGGCGCCCGACATCGCTGCGCCACAACTCGCAGGCCTGCTCCACGGCGCCGAGCACCGTCGGCGCGAAGTGCAGCCCTACACCGGAGGCGAGGTTCTTGCCGTTGGCCATGCCGATCTCGTCGATCGTCACCGTGCGGCCGAGTTTGCGCCCCAGGGCCTCGGCGATGATCGCCGGCGCCCGACCGCGCGGCTGTTGACCTCGCAGCCAACGCGCCACGGAGGTCTTGTCGTACCGAAGGTCGAGTCCGTGCTCGGCGCCGCACATATTGACGCGGCGAGCCAGTCCGGCGTTGGAGCATCCGGCTTCCTGGATCAGCGCCTGCAGCCGTTCGTTCGGCTGGCGCGCCACCAGCGGTCGGGCGGCCATCGTCGTCCCCCCTCTGTACCTAATGCGTTTCACAGCCGGGTCGGACCCCGTGCTGCACGATCTCTGCCCATTGGAGCCGGGCAGTTATGCCGCTTTACGGCTCTTTATCGGTACTTTGCGCAATGAGATGTGCCACCGTGCCGTCAAGGGACTACCCACCCCGGAGCCGGTCGCTCGTGCGCGCCCCCGCCCGTGCACCTGTGCGCCCCGCGTGTCGCGCTCAAGAGGGAACGTGAGCTCCGTAACCCTTACTGACAAGGGAAGTTGTGCATCGCGTGGAAGACACCATCGGAGCCCCGCAGCCGCTTGCCGTAACCGAACACCTGCCGGAGGCGGCGGTGCGATACGCGGATGAGCGGCACTGGGACGTGTTCCCCGGCAGTTGGCTTGACGAGAGCGGCGGCGTCCAGCACTGCTCCTGCGGCTTCAGCGGCTGCCCCGCTCCCGGCGCCCATCCCACCCATACGGACTGGCCGGGCCAGGCGACCGGCAGCGGCGTCGCCGTACGCCGGATGTGGTCCAAGGAGCCGCGAGCCTCCGTCCTGCTGCCCACCGGCCGTAGCTTCGACGCGATCGACGTACCCGAGGTGGCGGGCTGTCTGGCGCTGGCCCGGATGGAGCGGATGGAGCTACCGCTCGGCCCGGTGCTCTGCACGCCCAACCGGAGACTGGTGTTCTTCGTACTGCCCGGCGCCAGCGCCAAAGTCCCCGATACCGTACGGCGGTTGGGGTGGCTGCCTTCCGCACTGGACATGGTGGTCCGCGGCGACGGCGACTATGTGGCGGCACCGCCGACCCGGATGGGCCGGGGTTCGGTGCAGTGGGCCCGGCAGCCGACCGCCCTGAACCGCTGGCTGCCGGACGCCGAGGAGTTGATCAGTCCCCTCGCGTACGCCTGCGGCCGGGAGGCGGCCGCCCAGCGGAACCGTTGACACGCTGAAGGCTGCCGCCGGGCACGGCGGCTTCGTGAGTCCGGGGCGGCGCGTCGGGCGTCAGCGCACGGCGGCGGCCAGGAACTCGTCCAGGGCCTGCTGCCAGGCCTCCGGCTGATCCCAGGGGACGAGATGACCGGCATCCGGTATTTCGGCGTAGGAGCCGTACGGGAGGACGCGGACCATCTCCTGGGCCTCGGCGCGGCCGAGTTCACCGTCCCAGCCGCGGACGACGAGGGTTGGGCAGTGGACCTGGGCGAGTTCGTCCCAGTGGGCGTCGCGCATCCACGGCTCCCGGGAGTTGAGCATGTGGTCGAAGGAGAACAGCGGCCACCAGCCGCCGGACCGCTCCTCCATGACCTCGGTGTAGAACGCACCGCGTGCCGGGCGCGGCCGCTCCAGCGTTGGATCATCGGCGCTGAACCATCTTCGTGCGTCGGCCAGCGCGGCGAAGGGCAGTGGCCAGGACGCGAACCACTGCTCCCATTCGCGCTGGCTCGCCTCGCCGAGCGCCGAGGCACGCATGTCGCAGATGACCAGGGCGCGTACCAGGTCGGGACGGCGGGCGGCGAGTTGCCAGGCGGTGAGCGCGCCCATGGAGTGGCCGACCAGGACGACCGGGGCGAGGCCGAGCTGTTCGACGGCCGCCTCGACGTCCGTGATGTACGCCTCGCGGCTGTACGGGCCCTCCGGCTTGGCGGAGCGGCCGTGGCCGCGCTGGTCGAGCGCGACCGGGCGGTAGCGGGCGGCCAGCGCCCGCGCGGTGGCCGCCCAGTGTGCGGCGCGGCCCATCAGTCCGTGCAGCATCAGCACCGCGGGCCGTGGCGCCTCACCGGGCGGGCCCGGATCGGACTCGACCGCCTCGGGCATCGCGTACCCGTCACGCGGCTTGTGCTGATCGGTGAAGTCCCAGGCAGCGAGCCGCACGCCGCCCGCTCCGGACACCTCGATACGACGAACCATCGATCCGGCACCCCCGGGTCAACCGTCCTGTCCGGCCCGGGTGGCCGAACACCCCCACGCTATCGAACTCATCTTCGAAAAAGCGGCACCCGCGCTTAACACCGCCCTTTCGAGTGACAAGCGCCAAGTGTGGTGCACACGCGGCGCGGGGATTACTTCCAGCGGGGAGGACAGTCCCCCTCGGGCGAGGGGAAGGACCCGGAGAGCTCGGGGTTCCGGGTACGACGCCCAGGGGACGAAGGGGAGGAAGGGCCCCGGCACACGCTCAGTGCCGGGGCCCCATCCCGTTCCGGGACGGGGCCGTTTCCCGGTTACCCGGGTACCCAACGGCTCCCCCGGGTGGGGTTTTAATTGTGCGGCCCCCCACCCCACCCCCCCCCCACGCAGCGCCGCGCGCCCGGGGGCCCCCCGGCGGCGAGGGCTGGCACGGGGGGGGGCACGACACCCATCTACATATAACCAGCAACAGCGCTAGCGCGGCCAGGAGCGGCGGCGTCCGACACCCCCCCCCCAACAG
>NZ_JARHTQ010000071.1 GCF_029223525.1 Streptantibioticus ferralitis
GGCCGGGGCGGACGACGGGCGGGTGGGCGGGCCGGACAGATGGCGCACCTGGTGGCGGCGGTTGGCATGGGTGCTGACCAGGTCGGCGCCGAGGTACTCATTGAGGCGCTCACCGCCGCGATGCCCGGCGTGGGCGAGCAGCTGGCCGCCGCGGTGCGGCAGGCCGAGGCCGACGGCACGCTGGATACGTGGCTGGCGCCGATGTCCACCGATCCGCTCGGCCGTCTCGCGGCGGCCAGCCAGGAGCAGATGGCCCAGGCGCGCGGTGTGGCAGGGCAGTTGGGCGGGGTCGGCGGGCTGTACCTGGCGTACGGGCTGGGAATGCCCGACACCCCGGCCCTATCGGCGTTGCGTGCCCGGATCGACGAGCTCGGCCTAGGCCAGCTCCTGGTCGCGGTGGCTACCTCGATGGTCAACCCCTTCCGATTGGCCACCGTGTTGTCTTCGTGCCTGGTTCCCGAAGTCGCCGTGGTGGCAGGCATGCTGCAGGCCCTGGTCGCACGCCACGCCGCCGACGGGCTGCTACACCGGCCCGACGTCCCCGGCGGGCCGGAGGACTTCATGCGCGAGTGGCTCACCGCCCTGGGCGCCGCGGCCACCAGAGGCGACTGCGGCACGAGACAAGGCTGACGGGATATCAGCTGGTGGCGAGGACCAGGGCGGCCCTGACCGCGAACACCGCTTCGGTGCACAGCGAGGTTGCCCGGGGCACCGGCCCTTTGCCTGTCGGGGGCGGTCGCCGTGACGCTAGCGGCCGATGGCCACGGCTCGGGGGTCACGCTCCAGAAAATGCGGGCTCCGTCGAATTTCTTGCATTTCTTAATGGCTCGAATGGAAAGGGCTTGAGGGGGTGCGTTTATTTCTTATTTGCTGGTTTTTGGGGTGGCAAATGGGTACGACCTGTGAGCCCGGGGGTGCGGGGCGCGGCTGGGGCGTGGGGTGGTCGTCACTCGCCGTGTGTGAGGTGCTGTGCGCCGAACCTCCCGAACCGCCGCCTCTCCAACACGAACAGGACGCAACGCAATCCATCGTCCGCTCCCGCAACAACCCCCGCAGGCGTCGACGAGGCGGGAGAAGAGTTCCCTGGCATACCGCCCCACAGTGCGGCGGCACACACCCGACACAGCGGCCGGAACTTCGGGACTCCCCTGGTACCGCGCGAGCAGGAAGGCCATCTGCTCCTGCACAGTGCGAGGTATCAACCGACTGCAGGCTGCCTGGTCGAAGCGCGAAAGACCGTGGTGGGGCTCGCAGGTAGGCACTGGCCCTTGGGCATCATCACGACACATGAACCGGCCCTCAGCCACCACCCCAGACGCGGAGCACGGTTGGGCAGACGGCCACGCTCACGCAACTCGGTGACGGACGGGAAACGGTCGTGGGCAGCGCGGTACGGACCCGGCAGTGGGGACAGGGCAGTTGCGGCACTGCGGGTCTCCGGCTCGGCGCGGGCGGCGGTGGCCGGGGCGGCCGCGAGCTGAGGATGGGCGGTGCGGGTGGCCAGGCGGTGGGGGAACCTCACTTCTCACTCGTCCGGTGGCACCGCGCTTGCCAAGTTGGGGACGCCGCACGCGTCGGCCAGGAGGTCGACGTAGTCGACGAGGAGGCGGCGGGTGTCGGTGAGGGCCGCACGGAGTTGGGCGGCCTGAGCCCAGGCGCGTTCGTGGTCGAGGCGGGAGCGGTCGGCCGGGCGGCGGCTCTCCCAGTCGTCGAGCAGCGGGTGCCAGTGGGACAGCAGGGGACGCAGGCCGTAGTTCAGTATGGCGACGGCCAGGTAGCCGAAGTTGTACTGGCCCTGCCGTTTGGGCTGGGCGACATCGGGCCCGTGGCGGCGTAGGACGTCACGTGTGGTGCCGAAGAGCGAATACAGGCTGGAGAGGGCTTCCCGCAGCAGTCCTTCATCCTCCCGCAACGGGACGACGGATACCCGGGTCACCAGTTCCACGTACAGTTCCCAGGCCGCTTTGCGTTCGGCGTCGTTGGGTTCCCAGACGCCGTCGATCTGCAGTACGTGGAGGTTGAGCTTCACCCCGACGCTCTTCGGCGGCCTCACCATGCCTGCGCACCTTCCCGTACGACAACCGTTCCCTCACGACCGTATCGCCTCGCGGACGGTTACCGGTGTCAGCCGGATCCCTGGACAAACCTGCCGCCTTGCCAGGCGAAGGTGCGCTGTAGGCGCTGCGTGGGGCAGCACATGGGGTCATTCGGGGCGTACGCCACGAGGTCCACAGTGACGGAGTGTCCGGAAAAGGACAGACCGGCCACTCTCAGCCCATGGCCGTTCACTTGTTCCGTGGCGCTGACGAGCGTCGCTATGCGCCGCGGCGCATCGGGGGCGGACGAGCCGTCGTAGACGTCGAGCTGGTGGGGCCAACTCGACGCCTGGTGCACGCAGTCGAACCAGACGAAGGCATCAGGCGTGTCGGCGCCCCGGACGGCGGCGAACCGGGTGCCCAGGACCTCGATCCCCTCGTTGCCTTGGGTGGTGCAGTCGATGTCGGTGATCGCAGAGGCCCAGTTGGTGTTCGCCAGCGGGGTGCCGGCGGGTGAGGCGGACGGCGGGATGGATGGTGTAACAGGCGCCCTGGGGGAGGTGCTGGTGCAGCCGCCGACGACCAGGCTTACCGACAGCAGGGCAGCAGGGAACAGGCCGGTGCGTAACCGGCGGTGGTGCCGGCCGGGTTGCTCGGGACGGCTCACGGTGACCTCACTTCTATCGGGCGGGCAGAAGGGGCAGGACCGGGTAGTTGCGAAGGCGGCTCGGATGAGCGCAGATGTCGGCGGCGGCTCCGGTGACGCCGCTGAGCGCGGGGGTGCCGGGCGTGCGGTGCAGGGCCGGGTCGACCAGGCGGCAGATCTGCTGTTCGGTGTATCCCCGCCACAGTCGTACCGTCCGGTCCTCGCCGCCGCTGACCAGTTGGTCGCCGTCCGGGGACCAACTCAGTGAGGTAACGCCGCCCGGGTGGGCTGCGTCGCGTCGCTGGAGCAGCAGGCCGCGCAGCGGATCCCACATCTCGATGGTGCCGCCGCCGTCGCCGGTGGCCAGGCGTGTGGAGTCCGGGGACCAGGCGAGTGCTTCGACCGTGTCGTCACCGGCCTTGAGGACGATCGGGGACGGCTTGCCGGTGTCGCCGTCGCGGAAGTGAACGGTGCCGTCCGCGCCGCTGACGGCGATCAGGCGGCCGTCCGGCGACCAGGCCATGGCGCGGGCCAGTTGAGGGGATGGCCGGGGGGCCGGGCCGAGCAGCCGCCGGTGGCCGAGGTCCCACAGGTACAGCGAGCCGTCTGCCCTGGCCGCAGCCAGTCGCCGTCCGTCGGGGGACCACACGACGGACTGGACGGGCCCGTGTGCGCCGCCGCACGCCACGGTCTGACAGGGCTGCCAGGGGGTGGGGCGGCCGGTTGCGGGGTCCCAGATGCTCACCTGGCCCTGGCTCGTTCCGGAGGCGACCATTCTGCCGTCCGGGGACCAGGCCGCGGTGAGCGCGTCTCCGCTGCCCCACCACGGCTGCGAGGGCCCCGCCGGGCTGGCTGGAGTCCAGGTCTCCAGCCCTTGGTATCCCACCCGCAGCAACCGCCGGCCGGCGGGGTCCCATGTGATGCCCTTGATTCTGTCGGAGGGGAAGCGTGGCCGGAGCGTGCTGCCCGGCAGTACCCGCCTGGTGCGGGGGTCCCAGACCTGCACGGTGTCGTCGGCGCTGCCTGCGGCGACGCGTCGGCCGTCGGGCGACCAGGCCACCGCGAGCACGTTGTCGGTAGGGCCGGGCAGGCGCCCCTCGTCCGGTGCCGGGGGCTGGACCTCCCACAGCCGCAAGAGCGAACTACGCGGTCCGTTGCTGTCCCAGCGCCCGCCGCCGTTGACGAAAACTCCGACGAGATAACGGCTGTCGGGCGACCAGGCGAACGAGTCGAGGTCGTGTTTGCTGCTTTGGGCGAGCGGTGGACCGATCCGGGTGCCGGTGCGTGCGTCCCACAGGCGGATGGTTCCGGCGAAGTCGCTGGCGGCCACCCGGGTGCCGTCCGGTGACCAACGGACCTGGTTGTAGTTGTTTTCCAGCCCGTTCTCCTGTGCTGACACGTCTGTCGCCGTCGCCGTTCCGGTGTCCGCGTCCCACCACTGGACGGCTCCCGAACACGCGGTGGCAAGGTGACGGCCATCCGGAGACCAGGAGATGTCGCCCGCAGGGTGCGCGGTCCGTTTGGCCCACAGCTGCGTGCCTTGGCGCGCGTCCCACACTGCCAGTCCCGTCCGGCTCGCGGCCGCGAGCCGGGTTCCGTCGGGTGACCACGTGAGACCGTACGTGAACCCGTGGGAGCCGGGCAGTGGGCCCTCGAGCGGACGGCCGGTGGTGACGTCCCAACGCCTGATGCCGTCCTGCGAAGCCGCGGCCAGGACGTCACCGCGGGGAGCGAGATCCATAGCTTCGACGGAGTCCTCCCCCGGGCTTAGGGGGAACGGTCCAGCGGTCACCCGGCCGGTGGCAGCGTCACGCAGCAGGTACCAGTTCCGCGTCCCGTAGGCATCGTGCAGGCTCACCAGCAACGACCGGCCGTCCGGCCCCCATTTCAGGCCGTCAGGGCTCAGCGGACCCGTGCCGGGATCGACCGCCCATCGGCCGGAAACAACCGAGCGGCCCTCCCGCACCGACCAGTATGACACCCCGTTGAAGCCGGCCGTCCACACCCGTGATCCGTCCCCGGACCACCGCACTACCGCAATGCCGCCGGGCTGCTCGAGCGACACCTCGCCGACCAGCCGCGTACCCCAGTCGCCCAGCCGCTGCCCCGCCTCGCCGAACGCTGCTCGCGCTTCGGGAAGAGCTGGGGTGACCCGCTGCTCGGCCGCGAGCGCGAAAGCAACCGCCGCGTAAGGGTCGGAGACGGTGCGGGACTGCGCCACGTACTGGCGCGCCTCGGCGAGCGCGGTCTGCCGGCGGGCCGCATCGCGCTGGTGGACAGCCACCACCGCAGCACTCGCCGCGGTGACGGTCAGCGTGGTCAGGACAGCAATGGCCAGCCGTACATGACGCCGGGTCCTGCGGTGCTGGCGGACGTCCTCGCCGATGAGCCGATCCTTGTCGACCCCGTGCAGCGGGGCGGCCAAACCGGCCACGGCCGTACGGAACTCTGCGTCGCGCATGGAGAGTTCGGGCCTGGAGCGCGCCCAGCCCAGCGGCACCGCGTGGGGCTCTTCCTGGAAACGTCCGGCCAGACACCTGGGCAGCGCCGTGGTCCGCTCCCAGTCGAAGTCGCTGTGGAGGCCGTCCCAGGCCATGCCGGGCAGGCGCCCGCTGCCGTCGGCCGGGGGATCTGTGAGCACGATTAACACGTTCTCCACGCCCCGATGGGTACACCAGTGCTCGACCTCCCGTTCGACCCACGGCGCCGTGGCCGACTGCTCGCTCGCGAGGAGAATGAGGAAACGTGAGCTGTCTAACGCCCGCTGGATCGAACCCCATAACCGCGCCCCTGCGGCCAGGCTGCCCTCGTCCCGGAAAGCCCGCAGCGCCCGCAGCCGGTACCAGGGCCTGGCGAACGTATGGAGCCCCTGCTGGAGCGCGAGCGCAAGCTGCCGATCAGCCGCCCTGCTGTACGAGATGAACGCGTCATAGGCAAACCTTTCGCCCGACTCCGCACGAAAACCCGCGCCCGGCAACCACTGCCGCACGACAAGACGAGCAACCCTCGGCACAGCCCCTGCACCCCCGCAAGGCTCGCTGCAACGCCCGGACAACGCCCCACCGAGCTCCGGCCGTAACCACCAGCAACTCAGCATGCCAAAAAACGCTGTTGGTTAGGCGGTCAACGGTCAATTCCGCGGATACCCGGGGCAGGGCCGGGACGCCGCCGAGAGCACGAGAGACCGTGGTGGAGCTCGCAGGTGGGACTGGTTCTTGTGCGTCCTCGCGGTCCATGAGCCCACTGTGCGTCGATGCCCTGTGGACACCCGCCGCCTGAAAGCCGGGAGGTCAATTAGGTGGTTCGGCGGCCAGCGTCAGCTCGTGCAGGCTCCACGCGTTCTGCTCCAGCACCTTGTGGGCCTCGGCGTCGCTGGGGTCGATCAGAACGAGTCGAGCTGCGGCGTTCATCGCTCGCAGCCGTTCGGCATTCTCCAGTCGCTGAGCCTCGATCCACCGATTGAATGCCTGTCCGTGTGGTGGACATGAAGGCGCGGATGCCCTCTGGCCTGGGATGATGAGACTTCCTACGGTTCCACATCGCCAGATTGAGAGAACATCCGCGAGATGCAATCTTCCCATGCCGCGGGTGCGGTTGATGCCGCGTTTGATGAGGCGAATCTGATCGCGGACGCGGGCCTGGTGCCGGTGGTCCGGCTGGCCGAGCGAACAGGTCTGCCTCGGTTGGCCGATGAGGCGATACGGATCGCCGCCACACGCAACGGCGGTGGGGCGAACCCGACACCAAAGGTGATGTCGCTGGTCGCGGCGATGTGCGCCGGAGCGGACAGTATCGAGGACGCAGACCGACTGCGGCACGGTGCGATGCCGGTGGCCTTCCATGGCGTGCGGGCACCATCCACCCTGGGCACGTTCCTGCGCTCCTTCACTCATGGTCATGTCCTGCAACTGCACGCGGTGCACCGCAAGTTCCTGGCCGCCCTGGCAGCGCACACGCCGATGGTGCCCGATGCCGACCAGGTCGCGTTCATCGACATCGACTCCACCCACAAGCAAGTGTTCGGCCGCGCCAAGCAAGGTGCGCAGATCGGCCGGTTCAAGGCAGTACGCACCCTGCACCCGCTGCTGGCGACGATCTGCACCCCGGCCACCCAGCCGGTCATCGCCGCCGTGCGGTTACGTCAGGGCAAGTCCGCTGATGCCCGAGGCGCCCCGCGTTTCGTCACCGAAGCGATCGCCACCGCCGTCGAAGCCGACTGCACGGGGGTACGAATCCTGCGCGCGGACTCCAAGTTCTACAGCGCCGACGTGGTGGCCGCCTGCCACCGCAAGCGAACACACTTCTCGATCAGCACCGGCATGAACCCCTCCATCCAGCGGGCCATCGCGGGCATCGAGGAGGAGGCGTGGCGACCCATCCGCTACCCACGGGCGGTCGTGGACCCGGATACCGGCGTGCTGATCTCCGATGCCGAGGTCGAGGTCGCCGAGATCCCCGCCTACACCGCCTTTGTCGGGCGGCCCAAGGCCGAGCAGGTCACCGCCCGCTTGATCGTGCGGAGGGTCGTCGACCTGGCCAAACCCGCCACCGTCGGCGAACAGGGCGAGCTGTTCCCCGTCTGGCGCTACCACCCATTCTTCACCGACAGCCCCCACCAGACCCTCCAGGCCGAGCGGGCCCACCGCCACCACGCGATCATCGAACAGGTCATCGCCGATGGCAAAGCAGGGCCGCTGGCCCATCTGCCCTCCGGACACTTCAACGCCAACGCGGCCTGGCTGACCTGCTGGGCGATCAGCTACAACCTGCTACGGGCCGCCGGCACGCTGGCCGGAGCGTTCTACGCCAAGGCCACCACCGCAACCATCCGCCAACGCATCATCTGCGTCCCTGCCCGCCTCGCGCGATCAGGCCGGCGACTCACCCTCCACCTGCCAGAACCATGGCACCGGCAGGCCGCCTGGCTCCACCTCTTCCGCGCCGTTCACGCCCCACCACACAGGGCCTGACACCCGAACGAATCCGCCCGCCGGGGCCCGACCGGAGAGCACGTGGAAAAGCTGGGAAGACCAGCGGATACCTGCTGCCCAGGCACACCATGACACCAAGACGGCCCCCGCCGAAGCCACCACAGGGCCACGTCAAAGCCGCATCGGTGAATCGAGGCTCAGGTGGGAGTCGGCACCGGGTTTAGGCCGGTCGTGGTGGGGATGTACTCGCCTTCGGGTGGCGTTTTCCGGCGAGATCGGGAGCCACTGATCTGGTGACGCGCGCGGGCATGGCGGAGTGTCCGGGAACGCCGGAGTGAGGGGCCTCGATAGTTGTGGTTTCGGGTCCTCCTCGCCGCCCCCTGACAGTTGCGCGGTGGAAAGAGGGCCCGTCCCTACTTTCGGAACTCCGGCTGTGCCCATACCAGGGCGCAACCCTGTCCGTTCCGCCGTTGCCGGATTGGCTGCGCAGCGGCCGGGTTGGGTGGGATCTCTCCCGGCGTCGCCTACCAAGTCGATATCCAACTCGTACAGGTCGGCGCGCGTGGCACCGTCAGCCGCACCTACCGGTGGTCACCGGAAACCATGCGACCCTGGCGGCGGCACATCGAGCAGCAGCAGACGTCCCGGCCGTAAGTACCGGGCGAACGCGCCCCGCGTAGCCGCACAGCAACCGTCGCTCACCAGCGACCACCGAAGCTTCATCCGACCATCACAACAATCCACGCAACCACCCAAACTCTCAAGCAAAACGGTCACCCGCAATTGCCCACCCGCCAACCGGGAATAACCACAGCGCCCATCGCTCACCCTCATCCACCTACACAAACCAGGAGCACGCGATGAGCGCACCAGCAACCAACGTCGTCGTCACCTCTCCCACCACCCTTACCTGCACCACACCGCCCGGCGCCGACGGGCCCGCCAACGTCACCGTCCAAACCCCCGGCGGCACCGGAACCCTCCCCAACGGCTATACCTACGCACCCGTCCCCACCCTCGGCAGCGTCAGCCCCAACACCGGGCCCGTCACCGGCGGCCAGACCGTCACCCTCACTGGAACAGGGTTCGTCGTAGGCAGCACCACCGTCACATTCGGCCTCTTGGCCGGCCAGAGCGTCACCGTCACCTTGAAGTTCCCCCCTGTTCTTGGACAGCGGGTTTCTACGCTGCGGGGGTGAAGTCTTGTCGGAGCCTGGCTCGGGTTTCGAGCGGGGTGATGTACCCGTATTCGCGGTGCTTGCGCAGGCGTGCGCG
>NZ_JARHTQ010000072.1 GCF_029223525.1 Streptantibioticus ferralitis
GCTTCTCTGAACTAATCGATGACGGGCGCGAGCTCGGAGTCCGAGCGCATAGCAATAGGGAACTGGTCGCCGCTCCGGGGCGTTGGGTAGGCATGGTCATGACGGCAAGCTTGTTATTCATGGCGGTGTTGGTGCTTGTGCCTTTCCTGATGGCCTCGGCCCGGCAGGTAGTACTGCGTTCGGGCCGTCCAGCCTGGCTGCACCGCCGCTTGGCCAAGCGTCGACCGCAAGTCGGTCTCGGCCTGGGTGCCGTCGTCACCGAGGAGCTCCACGCGTTCTTTAACGCCAACAAGCGTGTGCAAGTGGAGCAACGCCGGGTGGAGATGGTTTTGCGGGATGACGACCAAGACGGCGCCCCGCCCCGCATGGGGATTGACCTGGACGCGGGAACCGCGGTCGTTCAACATCGACACCGAGACGTCCGTTAAGAAGGTACTGACCGATTCTCCGAACTCTGTGGTCCATCGGCATGTTGTCATGGTGGAGGGTCAATACTCTTCCGGCGGAAGCGGCTGGCGGGGTATGGAGCCGCGGCTGGTGATCGTGGGGATGCCGAGGTCGACGGTGCCGTGGCTGGCGGGGCGACGGTCGAGTTGGACGAGCTTTTCCTCGGCGCCTGCGAGGCTGACTTGGAGTCCTTCGACTTCGCCGAGCCAGCCCTCACGCTCGGCCTCGGCGATGCGGGCGATGAGGTTGTCGCGGATCTCCTCCAACCGGCCGCGCTGTGCCGGGTCCGGCCGGAGGAGCGAGCAACGAACGCAAGCTTATCCGAACTACCCAGCTCACGGACCGACGGGGCCAACCGCGAGCGAGTTACTAAAAGTAGTGAGCAACAGTCTCGGCGTCCGGGCGTATCCGGGTGTGTCGCACCGTCACCGTGGTGTCGATCAGCCTCCGGCTCGCACCATGAACAACGCGGCCCAACTCAGCTGGCCTCAAGGGCATCCGCCCGCCTTGTCAGGTCCGCCGCGACGCCATCCCAGTCCGGTCCGTGCAGCCACAAGTTCTCGGCAGCCTCGCGCATCAGCGCCGGCTCATCGGGTCGCTGCAGGAGCGCCAACCGGTAGGACAGGTTGCGGACCCAGACCGGCAGACGACCATCGACCACGTGCGGGCAGAGCTCACGGAGCATGGCGAGGATCGAATCCGCGTCAGCGAACGTCAGTTCCTCGACGAAGTAGTGCTCCCGGTGGTCGAGGTCGCACTCAGGCGTCGGTCCGAACTCGTCTCCGTAGAGACACCGGGCGTGCTCCGTCAAGGTGCTGTGCATGTCCCGGAGCCTATGACGCCTTGACCCGTCAGAACGAACCTTGGGCCTGTCCCGGCGATCATCTGGAGGGTGTCTCGGTGGTACTTTGACCGGAAATCGCGGGAGGGGTGGGCAGCCAGGTGGACAGTGACCGGCGGCATGCAGCTGTCATGGCGCTCGGTGAGCTCGGGCGAAGCCACGACTACCGTGACCGGGCGGATGCCGGTCACGGCCTGGCAGGCTTCGCCGAGATGCAGGAGGCCCTCGGGCCATTGCTGGAACTCGTGCTCGACCCGGGTGACACCTTCGTCACCCGGGTGACCGCGGAAGCCGTGCTTCGGCGAAAGGACAGGATCGGGTTGGCGGTAGTCGCCTCCGCACTGGCAGTCGCCGACTCCAATCACAGCGATTGGATCCACACCGCAATCCTCGATGTGTTCGGCATCTCCTCCGAGGACCGGGACAACGCGCTGCAGCTGTGCGAGGAGATGTTGCGGGACACTGACGACCGCGTTTAGCTGGCGGCTCGTCAGCTGCATGAAATCCTGGCCGAGATCGACCCTGTTCTTCGCTCCGTGTAGCACAGGGTGGACGCTGTCGTGAGAGTACAGGTGTTCGGACCCCCATCCGGGCATCCTGCCGAGCCGGCTCCATGAGAGGCCCGGCATTTCGCCGGCCGATGATTCGGAACACGCCAGCGCTCACTCCTCAGGCTTGGCGCTGCTTCGTCCGGTGTCGCGGCGGAAGTCGGGCATGCCGAGGTGGACAGTGGACGGCTGAGTTGCACGCTCACGCATGGCCTGAAGTTTCTGGGCGGCGGCAGCCAGGGTGGTCTCGATGGCGGCGACCTCGCCGAGCCAGCCCTGGACCTTGGCCTCCTGGAGGCGGTCGATGAGGTTGGTGTGGATCTCTTGGAGGCGTGGCATCTGGGCTGGGTCCACGAGCAGTAGGGGACATCTGACACAGGCTTCTCTGAACTAAGGAAAGTGTCCCGTGATCAGGTGCCGGGACGATCAGCCGTGACCAGAAGCGCCGTAATGGGGGCGGGGAACGGCTGCGAACGTTACGGGTGTTAGTTTTCCTTCCCGTGTTAAGACACCAGGACGAGACCAGGGCGGCCTACGACGGGGTCGTCGACTTGTATGCGTCGATGTTCAGCGATCAGTTGGAGACGCGGCCGTTCGCGCGGAACATGATCGGCACCTTCGCCGAGCTCGTGCGTGGCACGGGGAACCTGCGGGTAGCCGACGTCGGGTGCGGACCCGGTCATCTGACGGCCATGCTGCACAACTTGGGGCTGGACGCCTTCGGGCTCGACCTCTCCCCGGCCATGGTCGACCACGCTCGGCGGGCCCATCCGGCGCTGCGGTTCGACGAAGCACGAATGGAAGCCCTGCCGGTCGAGGACGGCGCGCTCGGCGGAATGCTGGCCCACTACTCGATGATCCACACCCCACCTGGAGAATTGCCCGCGCTGCTCGCCGAGCAAGTGCGTGTCCTGGCACCAGGGGGCCTGCTCCTGGTGTCCCTCTTCGGGACCGAGGGACCGGAGCCGGTCCGCTTCGACCACAAGGTGACGCCCGCCTATAGCTGGCCGGCGGACCAGTTCGCCGAGCTGCTGGCTGCGGCCGGCCTCGTCACGTTCGCCCGGCTGCTCCACGACCCAGCGACAGAGCGGGGCTTTCTCGACACCCATTTGCTGGCCCGCCGCCCGTAGGCCGTGAGTCGGGGTGGTGTAGATCGTCCGCGTGGATGAGGCTCGGCTAGAGACGTTCCGGAGAGCGAGAGCCGCTCCGCCTGCCGCCTCGGTACTGTGACTTCGCATGACCAACACCGAGATCGAGATCACCGCAGACCTGGTCCGCGACCTGCTGCAGGAGCAACATCCAGACCTTGCAGGACTGGCCATCCGCGAGGTGGCGGGCGGCTGGGGCAACCAAATGTGGCGCCTTGGGGACGAGTTGGCCGTGCGCATGCAGCGCATGGACCCCACCCCGGAGCTCCAGCTCAAGGAGCGGCGGTGGCTACCTGTGCTGGCCCCGTGCCTGCCGCTCCCGGTGCCGACCCCGGTGCGGTTCGGCGAACCGTCCGAGCGTTTCCCCAAGCACTGGACCGTGATGACGTGGGTTCCCGGCGAGCCGCTGGACCACGGCTCGATCAGCCGCGGCGACCACGCGGCCGACACGCTGGCGGGTTTCCTCCGGGCACTGCATGTGGAGGCGCCCGCCGAGGCGCCGATCGCTACGGACCGCGGTGGCCATCCCAGGAACTGCACGGAGGGCTTCGAGAACTTCTTCCAGGCCGTTGCCCCCGACGACATCGCTGCCGACGTCCGGGCCGTCTGGGACGACGCCGTTGCGGCCCCCGCGTGGGAGGGCCCGAGGGTGTGGGTGCACGGCGACCTCCATCCCGCGAACGTCGTTGTCTCGGACGGAACGCTCTCGGGCATCGTCGACTTCGGTGGCATGTTCGCCGGCGATCCAGCGTGGGACCTCGCCGCCGCATGGGTGCTGCTGCCCGCGGGCACGGCCTCACGGTTCTTCGACATGTACGCGCATGCAGACGAGGCGGCGATCCAGCGCGCCCGCGGGCTGGCCGCGATGAAGTGCCTCTTCCTGATGCTCATGGGGCAGAACGGAGATCGGGGTCTTCCAGGCGGCAAGCCGAACTGGGGACCTGTAGGCCGGGCGGCACTTGATCGTGTTCTGAAGGGTGTTTGATGCACGCTCTTTGAACTTGTTCTCGATCTTGGTTGAGGGCCAGGCGGCAGCGCACCTTCCTGGGTTCATCGATCACCACGCGTGGTCGGTATGCCAAGGTCCACGGCCGTATGCTGCCCGTGGCCCCGATCGAGCTGGCGGAGCTTCTCCTCGGCGCCAGCCAGGCTGATCTGGAGACCTTCGACCTCGCCGAGCCAGCCTTCCCTCTCAGCTTCGGCGATTCGAGCGATCAAGTTGTCGCGGATCTCGGCAAGCCGTGCCCGTTGGGCCGGGTCAGGCCGGAGGAGCGAGCATCTGACACAAGCGTGCTCATGGATGCAGGGAGATCCGAAGGCGCGTGCGCAAGTGCCGATGGACACCTTCCGCTTCTCGAAGTGGGCCAGGAAGGCGTCCCACTCCTCCTCCGTCGGGATCCGGTACTCCTCGCTGGGACGGGATGCCCGCCGACGGGCGATGAACGCCCGGTGGGCCTCGATCGTCTCGACGGGGTAGACCGCCTTGTATCCGATCGTGGTGTCAATGTTCTTGTGACCGCAGATCACCTGGGCAATGTGCGGGGGCAGTCCGTTCATGATGGCGTCGGTGACGAAGATCCTTCGGAAGTCGTGAGGAGAGAAGGACAGTGCTTCACCGTCAGCGTTGGTCAGCCCGGTGGCGGCCAGCGCATTGATCAGCAGCTTGCGGATCGCGGTCGGCGTGAAAGCGCGGTGTTCGGAGCCGATACCGCGCTGGAACAGCAGCGGCATCGGCGGGTTCCAGACCTTCTCACGGACGTCATAGGCGGCCACCAGAGGAACCGCACCGCTGAGGCCGCGCAGTCGGCTGATGATGGCACTGAGGACGTCTGCGAGTCCTGGGCTGACCAGCAGGAGCCGCTCGGTGTCGGTCTTGGACGGGGCGATTTGCAGCAGCGGCACGACCTCGCCGGTGGACGGCAGTCGGTACTGGGTGACGCTGTGATGTGTGAGTTCCAGGAGTTCCTCGTTGCGAACGCCGGTCAGGCGCAGGACCTCGATCGTGGCGAACGCCCAGAACGCTTCCTCTTCTTCATAGGTCAGGTTCCGTCGGCGCCCGCTGGAGATCTCCTCGGCCCAGATGAGGTGGCCTGCGGCTTTCGGAGCGATGGCTCTGCGCAGAGCCCCGCCGGTGCCGGGGATCAGAGCTCCGGGCTCGGTGTCTCCCGCCGCCTGGAGCAGGCCGGCGGCTTCGCGGCGCCGCCGGTCGGTGGTGCTGACCAGGATGGGTAGGACGGGCAGCCGCTCGCGGGTGCGCTGGTCCATCCGGGCTTTGCGCCTCTTGCGTTCCTTTGCCTTGTGGATCTCGTCATCGCTGATCGGGCAGGGCACGGCCCATGGCCCCCAGCGGGCCGGTTCCTCGGCCGCCCATTGCGCGATGTCGAGGTAGAACGCTCGGACGCGCATGAGTTCGTCCTTGGCGTTGAGCCGAGGGCTGGTGACCTCGACGCTCTTGCCGTCGGAACCGACGACGGCGCGCTTCTTGACCTTCAGGTCGTCCTTCCAAGCAAGAGCCACCGCCGGGGGCAGCCGCAGTGAGTCGATTCCCGGTGACAGAGCTTCGATCCGGGCCCAGAACAAGCCCGCGAGCGTGCGCGAGATCGCGTCCAGACTGGCGAAGTCCAGTGATGGTTGGCGCTCGCGCAGATAGTCCACGATCACGTCGCGTACCGGTTGGGATTGGATCGGGTAGCGGTCCACCAGCTCTTCGATGCTCAACTGGCCAAGGGCGAGCCCGAAGGCACGGATCGTGGCCGGTGCATCCTCGGGGAAGATACCCATGGCTCGCAGCCGCAGGTAGAAGTCGACCTTCTTCTGTCCGCCGCGGGCATGCACCCGGCGCTGGTTATCGACGAGTTCCACGCAGTCGCCGACCGTGATGTCGCCGATCCGTCCGCCCTTGCAGGCCAGCAGGGTGGCGATCCGCGTCGCGGCGATCTGGGCGTCCTTGCGCGAGCTCGCCGGCCCGGCGGCGGCCAGCTGGTGCAGACGCGCGAATCCGTCCGGGTCTCGAACTTCGGCCATCACGGAGGCGAGATACCGGTGCGTGCGGGTGAGCATCCACGGCAGAGCGGGACGGATGACGTCTCCGCAGATCAGCATGAGCAGCCCGGAGGTCAGGTCTTCCCGGTCATGCGACGGTGAGGGCCCGCGCTCGCTCAGCCACCGCTGCGGGAGCTCCACCCAGGCGGCTCCGCACAAGCCTTCGGCCCCCGTGGCCATCCAGCGCTGCTGCCACGTATCGCCGGGCTGGCTCGACAGCCAGTGCAGGAGCTTGGTCACCCCACGGCGGCGTCCGGCTCGGGTGCCGTTCGCCGCGGGGAGGAACGGCGGCGCCGTCAGGTGTCGCAGCGTCTCCTCGGACGACTGCGCGGTCTGCGACCACCACCGTTCCGCGGTCCGGGGAGGGAACTGCTCCCGCAGCCGGCTGTTCCGCGCCCGGGCCTGCTCCGCGGTCGCGTTCGTGATCTCCAGCGGCTTGCGCGTCGCGTGCTTGACGACGGCCGTCATGACGAGCGCCCGAACAGAACGTCCAGCGACGCTGGGTCGTAGCCCGGTGCCGGCGGCAGAGGCGCCGGCTGGATGCTCTCGCGGGCCTGGCGTGCGTGGTGCGCCAGCACGCCCGCCACGACCTCGTCCTTGTGGGGCGTCAGATATACCTCCGTGGCGGACAGGTGAGCGTGTCCGAGCACCCACTGCACGTCGGACAGCGTCAGCATCGGGTCACGCACCATGCGGGCGGCCGCGCTGTGCCGCAGATCATGAAGGGTCCAATCGGCGCCGAGCGAGGCGTTGACGCGCTCGAACATCCGGTGGGCACCGTGGTAGGTCAGGGGTCGGATGGGGTCTCGCCGTGTCCACCACACTGGCTGGGTGCGGCCTCGCGCAATCTGGCCTTGTACCTCCTGCTGATAGAGGCGCAGCCATACGAATGCGTCCGCCGATGCCGGCACCTGCTGGACTGCCCGCGAGCCCTTGCGCACCACACTGATCAACTGCTGGCCGGGGTCGATATCGCGCTGACGCATGCCGATCAGTTCCGAAGCCCGCACCCCGCTGGAGATCCAGAAGGCGACCAAGGCCCGGTCGCGGTTGGAGGGCAGCGCCGCGAACAGCTTGTTGAACCATGCTTCTGGAATCGATCGCGGGATCCGCCGCGGCAGGCTCGGCCGGTAGCGGCCCACCCGCTCGGGCCTCCAGCCGTCCATCGGATTGTGGTGCGCGTGAGCCCGCCCAGAGCGACGGGACAGATCCAGCGGGAACGGGTTGAGTATTGGGCCGGTCCCTGCATCACGGTGCACATCGTAGAACCGGCGCAGGACCGTCTCGCTGTGCACGACGGTGGCCGGAGCGTATCCGGATCCGGTCGACGGCTTCCCGGTCACTGGGTTCGCGGCACCGGCTCCCCCTACCGCTCGCGGGCCCTGGGCCTTGATCTTCCTGGGTTTGACGGTCTCCTGGATCCAGCAGCTGAAGTCCCGGGCCTCCCTACGGGTCGCCCGGTCCCACGAAATGTCCACGGCCTGCAGGAACCGCCACCACCGCAGCAGATCCATCCCGTAAGAGCGAACCGTTGACGGCGCTTTCCCCGCAGCCAGCAACTCCTGGAAGTAGACGGCGACCGCCTCGACGGCCGCTCCGTCGGGATCGACCAGCCGGTAGGGCTCGTACCGGTCGCCGGTCTCCACCAGCCGACCCCACCGGGGAACCACCAGGGCCGCCAAATCTCGTCGGGGAGCATCGTTCATCACGACCGGTGACCGTAGTGCTCGATGCCTTCATCCGCCCATTGAACTGGGCAATCTCTAGAGTTCGTTCAGTCAACGGGGC
>NZ_JARHTQ010000073.1 GCF_029223525.1 Streptantibioticus ferralitis
CTCCTACCGCATGCGCGGACGTGAACTCGGACGCGTCCCTACCGACAACGACACCGACTGAACCGCCACAAAGTGGGTCATCTTTCACCCGGTCAAACTGGGTCACGATTCACCCGACGCCGACAGGAGTGCGTCGGCCTGTGAGCGGATGAAGGTGCCCCATGTCGTGGCCGTACGCTGCGGCGAAGGGTCGAGTCCTGCGGCGCGCAGGATCTCCCAGACGGTCGAGGCCGCGACCTTGATCCCGAGCATCGCGAGCTCGCCGTGGATCCGGCGATACCCCCAGGTCAGGTTCTCGCGCGCCAGCCGGAAGACGAGCAGCCGGATGGAGCGGACCGTCCTCGGCCGACCCAGGCGCTTCGGGCGTGATCTTACGGCGTGCCGGCGGCGCAACAGGTCTCGATGCCAGCGCAGCACGATGTCCGGCGCCACCAGCGGTCGCATTTGGCGCAGGGTCTGTTCGGGGAGGCGGTGCAGCAGGGCGGCGAGGAAGGTGCGGTCCTCGGGCGTGAAGCGGGGACGCACTGCGCCGAGCTGCCGCTCCAGCCCAGCGAGTTGGTGCCGCAGCGCCAGGATCTCCACGTCCTTCTCCCGGTCGCTCATTGGCAGCAGCCGCAGCGCTGCGAAGACGTTTGTAACCGTCAGATAGACCAGGCGCAGCAACACAATCGCTCATCATGCCCGGTAACGCTGACTCGCGGAGATACCGCCCACCCAGCGTCGGCAAGACAGCACGACCATGCCTCTCACCTGCATGGATGGACTTCTCGGCACCCACAGGGGTATCAGCGCGGACAGGGCGGCGAACCAGAACCGGTCGGTGGGCTCGTAGCGAACCGGGCTGGCCAACTGCCGGCGCAGCACCGCGTTCTCGTGCCGCAGAACGAGCAGTTCCGCATCCTTCGCGGCCTAGCGGCGAAGCAACGCTGACGGAACGGACAGCAACTTGAGGGCCACCTGGTAGAGCAAGGACACGACCACGCGGACATGCTCCCAGTGGACCGGCCGTACCTGCCCACCTGCGACGACGACTTTTCGAGCGGCACACCATCCGCCTCCACCTCGGACAGCAACTGGACCAAGTCCACTCGCGAGACCTCATCGAACGCATCGACCAACTCGAAAGCGACAACCAACAGCTCCGCGCGCAACTTTCACAAACGACCACAGAGAAGCAACGGCTCTCCCGAACCGTCGCCGAACTCGAAGACGATCTCGCCGCCGCCCGGACCAGCCTCCGCCGCATGATCCGTCGAGAGAACCGAGCCGATGATGAGGCTCGTTGAAATTGGCTCTGACCGCGATTCCGTGAAGCTCATGGCTGGGTGAGGATCCGGGTCCGAAGGAGCGTGAAGGACGCGCGGCTGGTGCCCGGACGATGAGTTCGCGGATGAACTCGGCGTCCGAGTAGGAACGGAACAGAAAACCATCAAACCAAGATCAAGTTACTTCTGAACTCGTACCTTGGACCGCTTAAAGGCAGCATGCCTTCATAGCTCTGCCTCGACTTCTGTTGCAGCTCGCTGTCCTGATGCTACGGCACCCTCCATGTACTGAGCCCATTCCACGGAGGTCTCGGTGCCAGCCCAGTGGACTCGTCCTACCGGTGTACGGAGAGCATCTTTGTACTCGGTCCACGTCCCGGTGGCCGGAATTCCGCAGTAGCATCCCCTCGACCATTCCTCATTCGCCCACACCACCTGGTAGTAGTACTCGGGGCGGGCCGCTCGCGGTCCGAAGTAATTGACCAGCGTGCGGAGGATCTCCGCCTTGATGGCAGCTTCGGGCCGGTCCGCCCATTCGCGCGCTGGGTCGCCCTCGAAAAAGGCAACCAGGATGCCCGGGGTTCCGCCAGGTGGTGAGTTGTCATACGTCACATTGACCGGACTCTGGGTCAGGATCTGCCCATTCAGTCCCTGTGCCCGCCAGAAGGGGGTCCGGTAGACGGCATGAGCCTTGATGGTGGAGCCCATGGCCAGGTGCTGGGTGTACTGATCACGGCTCGCCGGCAGGATCGGCTGGTAGTCGATGCGGGCCGCCATCGGCGGAGCCATCGCGATGATCACCCGGGACCCCTCGTACTGGCCGTTGTCGGTGGTGACGACGACCTTGCTACCGGTTTGGTCGATGCACCTGACGGGGGAGCAGAGCTTGACGGCGTCGCCCAGCCTGGCGGCGATCGCGTCAGGGATCTGTTGTACGCCCCCGTTGAAGCGCCAGGCCAGCGAATTCTCTTCGAGGGTCTCGAATCCTCCAGCTGCTGCTACGTAGAAGAGGAAATGCAGGAATGAGAAATCGGCGGGCTCGACCGAGAAGTAGCCGTTTACGGCAGTGGTGAACAGGAACCGCGCGCCAGCGGTCTTCATATTGGCGTTCATCCACGTCGCAACTGTCTGGGAGTCCCATCCGGCGGCGTTCGGAGCGGTCCACGGAGCCGCTGACGGCACCGTTTCGGCAAGTCTGGAGAACTTATCTACGGCGAGAGCGAACTCTGCCAGATCTTGCGGCGGGATCGGAACCTTCAACAACTCTTCTAGGGCCAGGCCGCTGAACTCTACGCGGCGGCCTTGATACTCCAGGATGCTCTTGCCGGTTTGGTAGGTTGGGAACGTCTTTACGTGGAACTCCCTGGCCAGGGCAAGGATGCGCGTCTGCGCCGGGCCGATCCACTGCGCCCCGTTGTCCACCCATCCACCGCCCGGGACCTGCTGGGTGAACGCTCGCCCCCCGACTCGCTTGCGCGCTTCGAGCACGATGACGGATTTGCCCGCTCTCACAAGTTGGTGCGCAGCTGCCATTCCTGAGTACCCGCCACCCACGATGATCACGTCTGCTGAGCCGGCCGACGACCCGCTGGCTGGCATGGCGGACGACCAGGCAGCCAACGGCGAGCCGACCGCAACGCCGGCGGCACCGATGAGGCCACGGCGAGAGATACGCATTCCGCCAGCCGCCTTTCTCCGGAACACATCGCACCAACAGGAGTCGAGTCCACCCGTGCTTCTGCCTATCGGGGGCGAAGCCCGAGAGGACCCGGGGCAACCAAGCTAGCGAGCCGCCCGTCACTGACGCCGCCCACACGACGCTCCTACTCCAACATCACTCGATCGATCGTGGGCCCCGTTCAAACCGTTGCCACCGGGTGGGCCCGCTATCTCGTGTCGCTGGAAGGCTTGAGGCACGTGAGACAAGTTCCTCCTGCCAGACGCAAAGACATCCTGGGCAGGCCTCGACTTTGCGGGCGCCGAAATCCTCATCCGTAGGCTGTGATCTGTGAGTTTCCCGTTTGCGCGCGCCCGGCGGGACCCCGTGGTGTTGAGGGATCTCCGAGATGGCTACTCGGATGACCCCTTCAATCGATATCGCATCGCGTTGTGATGCGGTATCGTTTAGGCGTCGCCTAATGCTGGGGAGTGGTGCCGCAATGTCGCGTACCGTAATTGATCTCGATGAGGACACTACGGCGGAGCTGATGAAGCTCTACAACGTGAAGACCAAGGCAGCGGCGGTACGCCGGGCAATGGAGGAGACGGTCAAGCTGCACCGCCGCATGGAGTTCATGGACGCCATCGACCGCGGTGAGGTCGACCTCGCTCACGATGCACGCACGGCCGACACACAGGATGCGGTCTGACCGTTGCTCTACCTGATCGACAAGTCGGCTCTGGCGCGCCGCGGCAAATCGTCGGTGCGTGCTGTCCTCGACCCCCTGGTCCAGCGTGGCCTGATCGCAGTCACCGGAGCGGTCGAGATGGAGATCCTCTACTCTGCGCGCAACTACGACGAAGCGGAACGGATGCGGTACTGGCTGTCCGGCTTCGACTATCTGCCCTGCCCGGACGAGGTCTGGGACCGAGCCAAGGACGTCCAGGCCCAGGCCGTTCGCAAGGGGAATCATCGCGCGCTGTCCATGGCGGACCTTCTCATCGCCGCCACCGCCGAGCGTCATGCGGCCATCGTCCTGCACTACGACGAGGAGTACGAGCAGATCGCGGCCATTACCGGCCAGCCCCACCAATGGGTTGTTCCGGCCGGTACGGCCGACTGACGTGTACGGTCGGCGACGGAGCGCCACTGGTCTTGACGGCCTTGTGTAGCGGCGAGGTTTCCGCTGTAGGCAGTAGTGGAGAGTTGCCGCGCGCTGGGGGGCAAGGGGTCGCAGGTTCAAATCCTGTCGTCCCGACTTGCGAAACCGCAGGTCGAAGGCCGTCGGTACGGGGGCGTTGCGCGCCGTCGTCAACCGTTGGGCGGCGAGGTCACCCGGGATGATGTTGATGTAGCGGCCATCGAGAGGCCTAAATACCCCTTGGCGGGCTTTGGTCGACCTTTGGCCAAGGGAGCGGGGCGTGATGCTCCCCATGGGGCGGGGGTGGCGGGGCGGCTCCAGTGGTCACGATGCCCTGATTCCGCAGGTCAGGCCTCCTTGTCTGTCTTCGCTAACCTCGATCTTTCGTGACGGTCCGTCGGTTTGTCCGACGGGCCGTTTCGACTGTTTGGGCTGGTGATGGGTAGGGCGGTAGCCCGGCTGTCGCGTCGGGTGGGCGCCGGGTTCCACGGCTCCGGTCTGGGGGTGCTGCTCGCAGGGACGGGAATGTGCTGGTCAGTCGGGGTTTGGGAGTGCGCTTGCCGAATACTTCATCCACGCTGGTCAGGCCGGATCGCGTCCCTTGTCGTGCAACACCGTTGCGTTTAGCCCTTGTTGGTGTTGTCAAGGCTTCATTCCGTGATCACCTCGAAGTCGAGGGTGTACGCCTGGGCCGCTCGTGGGTGCCTGCTGGGGCTGAACGTGTATTTGCTGCTGCGCTTGCGCACGCGGGCTTTCAGCCGCCAGCGCTGTCTCTGCGGCAGGAGGCCGGCCAGGGCAGCACGGCCGATCGCGCCGACGAGGGTCACCGGGCTGGTCGGGGCGATGCCGCGGGCGGCCACGATCTGGTCGGCGCCGGCGTTGAGCAGCACGATCAGGCTGACGCGCTCCGCCGACAGGCCCGGCTGGGCAGTGATCAAGTCACCCGCGAGGCGCACAAGCGCCTGGTAGACCGTCAGCAGCGCGTAGACCTCCTGCTCGAGCCCGGGGACGGTCCTCGAGCGCAGCACACGCCGGTCGAGAATGGTCGACTTCATCGAGAAATAGCAGGTCTCCACCTGCCACCTGCGGTGATACAGAGCGATCAGCTCGTGGGCGGGGTATCGCTTGGCGTCCAGGAGATTGGTCATCAACCGCCACAGCTCGGTGCGGCGGGTGCCGTCGGCCATCGTGACGGTCATCCAGGCTTCTACGATCCGTACCTCGAGCCGTCCGTAACCGCGCCCCGCCTTGTACTTCCCGGCGCAGATGGTGGTCAGGTAGGAGCCGTCCGGCAGCGGGCGGCGCACCGCAGGACGACGCTTGCGGGTCGAGCGCAGCAGGAAGGACGCGCCGGTACCCGTCACCGCCTCCAGGAAGTCGTACGCGTCGTAGTAGGCGTCGGCCAGCAGCACCATCGAGGCGTCCAAGTGGTCCAGCAGGCGGCGCGCGTAGCCGAGCTCGCCGGTCGTGTCCGGGCCGAAGGTCGCGCCGAGGAGGGCGCGGGTGCCGCACTCGACCAGCGCCACCAGGCGCAGGAGGGGGGTAGCCGAACTCCAGCACCTGGCCGCCATGCTTGGGGAAGCGCCAGGTCACCGCCTCCTCGTCGGGGATGCTCAAGGTGGTGCCGTCCACCGCGACCACCCGCAAGCCGCAGTAGAAGGAGCTGGCCTGGGCCCGGGTGGCCACCGGACCGGCCAGGATCTCGAACAGGCGGCGCAACGGGACGCTGCCGAGTCGGCGGCGGGCCCGCGACAATGAGGAGGCGCACGGCCGCGTCACCGCGATCCCGCGTAGTCCCGTTCCGAGCCTGTCCCACACCGCCTGGTAGGACGAGCGCTCGAAGAAGACGAGGGCGAGCACGAAGTACACCACGACCCGCGCCGGCAGCAACCGCACGCGCCGTTCACGCGAGCCAGTCTCCTCAAGGACCGCGTCGACCAGCTGCGGATCGATGACCTGCGTCAACTCCCCCAGATGGCCAGGGGCGTAGACATCATGAGCTGACGCCACGGGTAGTGGAGTGGCAGAATGCCTCAGCAACGGGACCTCCGGTACAACGATCTCTGGGCTCGACACCACAGGGATCTACCAGGGGTCCCGTCCTCTCGTTCATGGACTTGACAAAGTGCCAGACGGCATAAAGCAACGGTGTTGCACGACAAGGGACGCCATCGGCCCCACCAAGGCCGAAACCAGCTCGCACCCTTCGACGATCCGAACGTCATACCGCTGCCGACAACGCGGATCGAACGCAGAGAGGCTGTGACAGGGCCTCATCAACGAGTACCACCGAGCAAGCCGACAACCCGAAGAAACCCCCGCTCACAGCCGGTGAAGCCATTTTGAAGCGCTGCGAGGCGAGGCGAAGCAGCACGAGTGCTCATCCTGCCGCAGCACCGAACAAGCGCCTGAGCTGCGCGGATGACATTTTCGGCAGGCGTAATGCGCGCTCAAGGAGCAAGCCGTACTGCACACATAGACGAGTTGACGGGAGGGAATGTCCCGGTCATCGGGGTTGATGGCTTGCTGGACGCTGCTGCCGTCGTGCGTCGGCTGCTTGAGCGGCAGGCTGGGGT
>NZ_JARHTQ010000074.1 GCF_029223525.1 Streptantibioticus ferralitis
TGGACCTGGCCGCCCTGCGCACCCGGCCGGACCTGCCCCCGCTGTGGCGCACCCTGGCCGGCCAACCCACCCGCCGCACCGCAGGCGACCACCAGCACACCCCCGACGACCTCGCACGTCGCCTGGCGGGCCTCAACCGGGCGGAACGCGAGGAAGCGCTGCTGGCCCTGGTCCGCGATCATGTCGCGGCGGTGCTCGGCTATACCTCCCGGGAGCAGATCGACACCACACAGGCGTTTCGGGAACTCGGCTTCGACTCGCTCAGCGCCATCGAACTGCGCAACCGGTTGCAGAGCGCTACCGGACTCACCGCCCCGGCCACCCTCGTCTTCGACTACCCGAACCCCAAACGCCTCGCCACCCACCTCGCCGAGCAATTCGGCGACGTCCCGGGCGACGCGGTGGATCTGCTCCCGCCGCTCGTCTCCGTGAACGACGACGCGCTCGTGATCGTCGGCATGGCCTGCCGCTTCCCGGGCGGGGTCCGGGACATCGACGACTTCTGGCAGCTGATCGCCAACGGTGCGGACGGCATGTCGGCCTTCCCGGTCGACCGCGGCTGGGACCTGGAGAAACTCCACGACCCGACGGGCGACGGTTCGGGCACCTCCGTCACCCGCGAGGGCGGCTTCCTCGACGGCGCGCTCGACTTCGACGCGGGCTTCTTCGGCATCTCGCCCCGTGAGGCGCTGGCGACCGATCCGCAGCAGCGGTTGCTGCTGGAGACGTCCTGGGAGGCGCTGGAACACGCGGGCATCGACCCCGAGGAACTGGCCGGCAGTCCCACCGGAGTCTTCGTCGGCAGCTACCAGTCCGGCTACAGCGAGGTCATCGGCCAGGCCCTCGACGAAGCCGAACCCCAGATGCTGACCGGGAACGCCCAGAGCGTGCTGTCCGGCCGGGTGGCGTACACGCTCGGGTTGGAGGGCCCGGCGGTGACGGTGGACACGGCGTGCTCGTCTTCGCTGGTGGCTCTGCACTGGGCGGGCCAGGCCCTGCGGGCGGGGGAGTGCTCCCTCGCGCTGGTCGGCGGGGTGACCATGATGGCGACCCCGAACACTTTCATCAGCTTCTCCCAGCAGGGCGGGCTGGCCGCTGATGGGCGGTGCAAGGCGTTCGCGGAGGCTGCGGATGGCACCGGTTGGTCCGAGGGCGTCGGTGTGGTGGTGGTGGAGCGGTTGTCGGATGCTCGTCGCAATGGGCGTCGGGTGTTGGCGGTGGTGCGGTCGAGTGCGGTGAATCAGGATGGTGCGTCGAATGGGTTGACGGCGCCGAATGGGCCGTCGCAGCAGCGGGTGATTCGGCAGGCGCTGGCGGTCGCGGGACTGAGGTCCGCTGATGTGGACGTGGTGGAGGCGCACGGTACGGGTACGGCGCTGGGTGATCCGATCGAGGCGCAGGCGGTGTTGGCGACGTATGGTCAGGGGCGGTCGGAGGATCGGCCGTTGTGGCTGGGGTCGGTGAAGTCGAACATCGGGCATACGCAGGCGGCTGCGGGTGTTGCGGGTGTGATCAAGATGGTGCTGGCGATGCGGCATGGTGTGTTGCCGCGCACGTTGCATGTGGATGAGCCGAGCACGCATGTTGACTGGGGTCAGGGTCGGGTGCGGCTGCTGACGGAGTCGGTGGCGTGGCCGCAGACCGGGCGTCCTCGCCGGGCGGGCGTCTCCTCGTTCGGCATCTCGGGCACCAACGCGCACGTGATCCTGGAGGCTCCCGCCGAGCTCGACGCCGCCGAGCCCGATGGTGACCCTGGGGCCGGTTCGGAATCCGGCGCTGCTCCGTTCCCGTTGGCGTGGGTGGTGTCGGGCCGGTCGGTGTCGGTGGTGGCGGAGCAGGCGGCTCGGTTGGTGCCGGTGGTGGGGTCGTTGGAGCCGGTGGATGTGGGTGCGGCGTTGCTGTCGCGGTCGTTGTTCGAGCATCGTGCGGTGGTGGTCGGGGAAGACCGCGACGAACTGCTGGCGGGTCTGGCTGCGTTGGCTGGTGGGGGGCTGGCTGGGAGTGTGGTGCGGGGTTCGGTGGCTGCCGGTGGTCGGGTGGTGTTTGTGTTCCCGGGGCAGGGTGCGCAGTGGGTGGGGATGGCGGCGGGTTTGTTGGGGTCGTCGGTGGTGTTTCGGGAGTCGATGGCTGAGTGTGCGCAGGCGTTGGCGCCGTTTGTGGATTGGTCGTTGCTTGAGGTTCTTGACGATCAGGTCGTGCTTGGTCGTGTGGATGTGGTGCAGCCGGTGTTGTGGGCGGTGATGGTGTCGTTGGCGCGGGTGTGGGAGTCGTTGGGTGTGGTGCCGGCTGCGGTGGTGGGGCATTCGCAGGGTGAGATCGCGGCGGCGTGTGTGGCTGGTGGGTTGTCGTTGTCGGATGGTGCGCGGGTGGTGGCGTTGCGCAGTCGGGCGGTTGCGCGGGTGTTGGCGGGGCGTGGCGGGATGGTTGCGGTGTCGTTGCCGGTGGGGCGGGTGCGGCGGATGCTGCGGGGTGGCTTGTCGGTGGCGGTGGTCAATGGTCCTGGTTCGGTGGTGGTGGCGGGCCCGGTGGGGGCGTTGGAGGGTTTTCTGGCGGAGTGTGAGGGGTTGGGGGTGCGGGCGCGTCGGGTGCCGGTGGATTACGCGTCGCATTCGGAGTCGGTGTCGTTGGTTGAGGGCGAGTTGCTTGAGGAGTTGGCTGGGCTGGCTCCGGTGTCGTCGGTGGTGCCGATGTATTCGTCGGTGTCGGGTTCGCGGATGGATACCGCGGGTTTGGATGGGGGGTATTGGTTTCGGAATCTGCGGCAGACGGTGGAGTTCGAGCGGGCTACGCGGGCGTTGGCGGCGGATGGGTTTACGGTGTTTGTTGAGGTGAGTGCGCATCCGGTGTTGACGATGGCGGTGCAGGACACCCTTGGTGAGGATGTGGTGGTGGCGGGGACGCTGCGCCGTGGTGAGGGTGGTTTGGAGCGGTTCTTGCTGTCGGCTGCGGAGCTGTTCGTGCGGGGTGTCCCGGTCGCGTGGGATGCGTTGTTCGCGGGGTGTCGGCCGCGGCGGGTGGACCTGCCGACGTATGCGTTCCAACGCCGCCGTTACTGGCCGCAGCCGTCCTTGACGACTGGCGACGTGGCGCTTCGCGATCCGGTGGACGCGCAGTTCTGGGAGTCGATGCAGAACGCCGACGTCTCCGCCCTTGCTCGCTCGCTGGGCGTGGACAGCACCGCGCTGTCGGATGTGGTGCCGGCCATGCTGCGGTGGCGGAACCAGCGGCAGTCCGAGTCGCAGGCCGACGGCTGGCGCTACCGGGAGACCTGGGCGCCCGTGTCCGCTACCGGGCAGCTCCTCGACTCGCCGTCCGCGCGGTGGGCGGTGATCGTGCCTGAGGGACACAGTGCCGACCTGTGGATGACGGCGGTGGCCGATGCCATCGGTGGTGAGCTGATCGAGGATCACGGCTCGGCCCCGGCGTTGAGCCCCGGCTGTGCCGGTGTGGTGTCGTTGCTGGCAGTCCGGGACGATGTCGAAGGCCTGTTGTCCACCGTCCGGCTACTGCAGGGCCTGCAAGTGCCGGTCTGGGCGGTCACCCGCGGTGCGGTCGCCGCTCAGCAGCAGGATCACGTCAGCGGGGTCTGGCCGGGCGCCACTTGGGGTCTCGGCCGAGTCGCCGCCCTGGAGCTCCCTGAACGGTGGGCCGGCATCGTGGACCTGCCGGAGGTGCTCGACGACGCGGCCCGGCAACGGTTCCGCGCCGTGGTCGCGGGCGGGCACGGCGAGGACCAGCTCGCCGTCCGGTCGGCCGGGCTGTTCGCCAGGCGCCTGGTGCACGCCGCGGTGTCCACGCTGCCGGCCTCCTGGCGGACCAGTGGCACGGCGATCGTCACCGGCGGTACGGGCGGGGTCGGCGCCCACGTGGCGCGCTGGCTGGTCCAGGCCGGCGCCGAGCACCTCGTGCTGATGAGCCGCCGCGGCCCGGCCGCTGACGGTGCGCAGGAGCTGCGCGCCGAACTCGAATCGTCGGGTGCCCGGGTGAGTATCCTCGCGGGGGATGTGGGTGACCGGGAGACCGTCGCGGAACTGATCGCCGCGATCCCGGCCGACGTGCCCCTGCGCAGCGTCGTGCACGCGGCCGGCGTGGTCGACGAGGCCGGCCCCGTGGAAACTCTCACGACGGCGGCACTGCAGGCACAGCTGCGGGTCAAGGTCACCGGCGCGCTGCTGCTCGACGAGCTCACTCGTGACCTGGACCTGGACGCGTTCGTCCTGTTCTCGTCGGGCGCGGCGGCCTGGGGCAGCGCGGGCCAGGGCAGCTACGCCGCGGCGAACGCCTGCCTCGACGCGCTGGCGGGACACCGTCGGGCGCAGGGCCGGCTGGCGACGTCGGTGGCCTGGGGCGCCTGGGACTCCCCGGGAATGATGTCGGCGGACACCGACTACGCCCAGTACCTGCGGCGGCTCGGCGTGCACGCGATGCAACCGGAGCTGGCGGTCGCGGCGCTGCACCGCGTGCTCAGCGACGGCGAGACCACGATCACGGTCACGGACATGGACTGGACGCGCTTCGTACCGGCGTTCAATATCGCCCGGCCCAGCCGACTGTTCTCGTTGCTGCCGGAGGCAGCCGTCGCCACCGAGCCGGTCGAGCCGGGCGCGGGCGACCACCTGCGGGCCATGCCCGCGCAACAACGCTACGACCACCTGCTCAAGGCGGCCCGGGACCATGCCGCCGTCGTGCTCGGGTACGACTCGGGCGACCAGGTCGACGCCGCCCAGGCGTTCAAGGAGCTGGGCTTCGACTCGGTGACCGCGGTGGAGTACCGGAACCGGCTGCAGACCGTCACCGGGCTGAGCCTGCCGACGACGCTCGTGTTCGACTATCCCAACGCCGGTCGTATTGCCGGGTATCTGGCCGAACGCTTCGGCGACGTGCCGGACGAAGCCGCGGATCTGCTGCCGGAGCTGGTCTCCAGCGGTGCCGACGATCCTATGGTGATCGTCGGCATGGCCTGTCGTTTCCCCGGCGGAGTGAGCGGCCCGGACGACCTCTGGCGCATCGTCACCGAGGGCGTCGACGTGATGTCCGACTTCCCCGGCGACCGTGGCTGGGACGTCCAGGCCCTGTACGACCCGGATGGCGTGCGCCCGGGCACCTCGGTGACCCGGGAAGGCGGTTTCCTCGAGGACGCCGGCGGTTTTGACGCGGGCTTCTTCGGGATATCCCCGCGCGAAGCGCTGGCGACGGACCCGCAGCAACGGCTGGTGCTGGAGGCGTCCTGGGAGGCACTGGAGCACGCCGGCATCGACCCGGCCGCGCTGGCCGGCACCGCCACGGGTGTGTTCATTGGTGCCGCGTCGTCGGGTTACAGCGAGATCGTCAGTGCGACGCCGGAAGCCCAGGGGCACCTGCTGACCGGCGGTTTGCTGAGCGTGTTGTCGGGCCGGGTGGCGTACACCCTCGGCCTGCAGGGTCCCGCGGTGAGTGTCGACACGGCGTGCTCGTCGTCGCTGGTGGCGATGCACTGGGCCGGTCAGGCACTGCGGTCGGGGGAGTGCTCCCTCGCCCTGGTCGGCGGGGTGGCGGTCATGGCCACTCCCGGCGGCTTCATCGAGTTCAGCCGGCAGGGCGGCCTGGCCGCCGACGGTCGGGTGAAGGCGTTCGCGGAGGCGGCGGATGGCACCGGTTGGTCCGAGGGCGTCGGTGTGGTGGTGGTGGAGCGGTTGTCGGATGCTCGTCGCAATGGGCGTCGGGTGTTGGCGGTGGTGCGGTCGAGTGCGGTGAATCAGGATGGTGCGT
>NZ_JARHTQ010000075.1 GCF_029223525.1 Streptantibioticus ferralitis
CGCTGCCGACAACGCGGATCGAACGCAAAGAGGCTGTGACAGGCCTCATCAACGAGTACCACCGAGCAAGCCGACAACCCGAAGAAACCCCAGCTCACAGCCGGTGAAGCCATTTTGAAGCGCTACGAGGGGCCGTACTCGCCGATCGGCAGGTACGGCCCGATGAACTCCCACTCTTCCTCTGTCAGTTGCACTCGCGTCACGCACAACGATCTACCGGATCAGGCCTCGGAGTGAGGGCAAAACCCAAAAATTGATCACGACTCAATACGCGCCCTAGTTCCGGGACACCTGGTTGAGGCGCGCGAGCGCGTCCGCCCCATGCTGAGGAACCACGAAGTCGCATGCTGACATCACGAGCGGCACCGCAAAGGGATGAAGGCTGAGTATCAGGAGCGATTCAGACCCCACGTCTGCAGTGCATAGGGCCGCCCCTTCTCCTCCCCCTCGATCAGCGGCACGTCGAGCAGGCTGAAGCCCGCCTTGGTGGCCACGGCGACGCTGGCGGCGTTTTCGGCCTCCAGCTCAAGGATCACTTGTTCGACGCCCAGTTGCTCGAAGGCATACGCAGCCATCACCCGCACCGCCCGCGCAGCCAGCCCCTTGCCGCGGTGCGCCGGGCCGATCGCGTAGCCGAGTTCTGTGCCCTCGGGGGTACGCCGCAGCATCACCTCGCCGAGCGGGGCGCGACCGTCAACGGTGATGGCGAGCAGGATCGTCGTGCCCTCCGTCCGCAGCTGCCGGTCTCGGTCCAGTCGTGCGCGGGCGGCCGCTTCATCGAAGGGGGAGACGATCGGCGTCCAGTACGCGATGTCGGGGTGGTCGAACAAGTCGGGCATCGCGCCCAGGTCCGCTTCCGTCCAGTCGCGCAGGACGAGACCTTCCCCCGTGAGCTCGATCCGATCGGGAAAAGGCAACGTGGTGCTGCTCATGGTGAGAGACCTCCCTGTTTTGTCAGGACGAGGCAGGATAACCGGCGGGCAGTCATCGGCCCACCAGAATCCCAGGGGGCTATCACAACCGGCCGTGGTGGTGTCCAACCCAGGATGGGCCCGCCTACACCTGGGCGCCCGCCACGCCGCAGGCCCTGCTCGTGCCGACAAGCCACAAATCCGCGCCCGAGCGGATGGACCGGGCGCGGATCGCCGCGGGGACGACCCAGCGGAGGCCCAAGGCACCCCGTGTGGGGTGCGCGGCCCACGTCGCGCACCCCACACGGCCGTTGCCCCTGCAAGTTCGGCTGCGCGGGTAGCTTCCCGCCGCCGAGTGTGTACATCACCGTGTCCAGTTCCGGGCAGACCTTCAGCGTGGATAGGTGAACGTGTCCTTGGTGTTGAGGATCGCCAAGACGTCCGCATCCTGCGCAGCCCGCTTCAGACCTGTGGGGCTCGGCTATTCATCGTTACTGGTCAAAGCGCCTCCGACCCCTGCGCAGCTCTGCGACCATGCTCGGGTGATCGTGTCGCTCCTATACCAGCTGACTCGACGTCTTCTCTCCATCCCAGCAGTGCTGCTACGGCGAGACACCACGAGGGAGGCTGAACTTCTCGTCCTGCGCCACGAAAATGCCGTGCTACGGCGCCAGCTGCAAGGACGTATACGGTACGAGCCCGCGGACCGCCTGTGGTTCACTGCCCTGCCCTCGCTGATCCCCCGCCGTCGCTGGGCCAAGATCTTCCCGATTGCTCCGAGCACGCTGTCGGCCTGGCACCGCAAGCTCGTCGCCCGCCGCTGGGACTACTCCCAACGACGCCGAGGCCCCGGACGGCCGCCCACTCAGGCCGCCATCAAGAAGCTCGTGCTGCGCCTCGCCCGCGAAAACAGCCGATGGGGCCATCGCCGGATCCAGGGCGAACTGGCCCGCCTCGGACACCCGATCGCCGCCTCGACAGTCTGGGAGATCCTGAACGCCGCAGGAATCGATCCCGCACCATGCCGCAACGGCCCAACCTGGAGCGAGTTCCTCTCCGCACAGGCCACCGGCATGATCGCATGCGACTTCCTCCACATCGACACCATCGGCCTACACCGCCTGTACGCCCTGGTCTTCCTCGAGCACCACACCCGGCGCCCGCACATCGCCGGCGTCACCGCACACCCGACCGCTGCCTGGGCCACCCAGCAAGCCCGCAACCTCGCAATCGACCTCGGCTTGCGGACGGACTCGCTGCGCTTCCTCATCCGAGACCGCGACAGCAAGTACAGCGACGCCTTCGACGCCGCCTTCCAAGCAGCGGACATCGAGATCATCAAGACGCCGGTCCGCGCGCCGAAGGCCAACGCCCACTGCGAGCGAGTCATCGGCACCCTCCGCCGAGAAGTCCTCGACCACACACTCATCTTCGGTGAGGCTCACGCACGCCAGGTCCTGGCCGAATACCAGAAGCACTACAACGCGCACCGCCCCCACCGGGCCCGATCCCAACTACCTCCCCAGGCCCACGAACAACCGCCCACGCTCCAAGCACCAGACAGCCGCCGAGTCCTACGCACCAGCGTCCTCGGCGGCCTCATCCACGAGTACAGATACGCCCCTTGACCAGCAGCGACGATTATTCGAGCCCCACAGCCGCAGCAGCCTCCCGCCATGTCTGAACTTCTGCCCTGTCAGGGCCGTTGAGCACCACTCGACGGCATTTCAGCGCAGTCAGTTCCCGTTCCCACCGATAACGCTGTCCCTTTGACGCGCCACCACAAGTGCAGAGTCTTCACTCCCCGTCGTACATACGGTGGAGATCGATGAGTTCGACGTCGCTACGTCCGTCGGCCACACGCTGGAGATCATCGGTGAAGCCGGACCGGGCGAAGAACAGGAGCTTGGGCAATGCCCCGACCCGGGCGCTGGGCAGCAGCCCCCTCAGGTGCTCCAGCCGCTCCAGCTGCGACACACCGACGGGCGTGAGTGTCCCCTTGGCCTCACCGATCGCAGTGATCCGCTCGGTTCCGAACGCTGGCGACTCCGCCACCACGAGGTCCAGTTCGTGCCCGCGTCGGTGCTCCCGGCAAGGAATCTCGGTTGGACGCACCCAGCTCGCCCTTCCGCCCAGGCTCTCCGGCGCAGCATGCTCGAAGCACCACTGGCGGGCCAGCTCCTCAAAGTGCGGCCCGTAGATCTTCCCGGCGACGGTGTCCGCGTTCTCCGCCCAGACCCGATCCGCCCGCCCCACCACCAGCTCCGGCTCGTGCCGCTGAATCAGCAACTGGTGCAGCCGCACCACTGGCTCGGCAACCCGGAAAACACTGCGTTTGTCTCGCAGGGCGTCCTCAACCTGCTCCAGCAGCCCGATGTCCTGCAGTCCGGACAGCAGATGCGCGAGCGCACTGCTCGGCCGTCCCAGCGCCCCCGCGATCTGCGACCGCCGGTGATGGCCCGCGCTCACAGCCGTCAGCGCCGCCGCGTACGAGGTCGGGTCGGCGATCGAGGGCTCCTCACGCAACAGCAGCCCCCCTTCGCGGAACATGGCCGAGGCCGGGTTCAGCAGCCGACGCGACACCCAGCCATCGAAGTCCGCCAGGCTCTGCGGCCCCGCGCCTCCGCACATCTCCTTGTACGCCGGGGTCCCGCCCACCAGTGCATGCAGCCGGAACGCCAGCTCGGGATCCGCCTCCACCCCCCAGAACGCGGCCGCCTCCCGGAACCGGAACGGCCGCACCACCAACTCCATGCTCGCCCGCCCGCGCAGCGGGGCACCCCCGCCCAACAGCTGCGCCATCGTGGTAAGCGCGCTGCCGCACAGAATCAACCGGGTCCGCGTGTGCTCCTTGGCATGGCTCAGAGGGCTCAACGCCTGCTGAAGATAGGAGGGCAGCGCTGGAGTCGCCGCCACCAGGTACGGGAACTCATCGATGACGACCGGGACCGCAGCGTTCTCACCGATCCGCAACAGCTCCTCCAGCGCCTCCCGCCAGTCACCGAACAGCACCGGCCGCCGCAGACCCCGGAACGCCGCGTACGCCGCCCCCAGGTCCGCCAGGTTCTGCGCCTCGCTCTGCTGGGTCGCCGCGAACAGGAACCCGCCCGCCTCCCGCGCGAGGAGTTCCAACATGAGCGTCTTCCCCTGCCGTCGCCGCCCGTACACCAGCCCCAGCGACGCCCCTTCCTGCCCCGACCCGGCGAACTCCCCCAGCTCTCGCCACTCCGTATCCCGCGCAAACAGCCGCTCCGGCTTGGCCACCATTGGACACCTCCCAGCAGCTATGATAGCTGCAACTATCATAGCTGTTCCATTGCACTGGCGAACGCCGACGAGCGCGAGGGGTTCTGGGAGACCTACGGGGAGCGGGATCGCTCCCCTGCCGCGACGTGGCGTTCGCGGATCTACGAAGCGCGTCACTTGCGCCATCCGGCTGGAAACGCCACCGTCTGGGCAACACCGACGGCGTACGGCGCACCTACAACGCCATGGCCTCCGTGCTGGCGGATCTGACCGGACAGCGCCTGACTGGCGTGATCCGCGCAGGGGCCGCCCGCCCGGAGGCTGAACTTGGTGGTTTTCACTGCGTGGCGCACGCGCGGTCTGGATCATGAGGGGTGTGGATGACTGGTCCGACTGCTCCGACCCTGACGAGTTGCGCATTCGCCTCGACATGGCACTGGAGGAGAACGCAGAACTGCAGCAGGAACTCACCCGGCTGCGGGCAGACAACGCGCGTCTCCTGAGCATTCTTGGCCGAGATACCCAAACCGCTCCCGCTGCCACGCCGCCGGTTGCCGAACCCATCCCGGTGGTGCTCGCTACCTGTGGGGCTCAAGAACACGAATCGTCGTCTGGCGTTGAAGTCCGTTGCCGTGAGGAACCAGGAGTCCAGGTCCCAGAACAGCGGTTCGGCCTCCTCTGGGATCATGTTTCGTGATCCTGTCCACGGTGTACACCGTCACGCGCCGTCTGCTGTCGCTGCCCACGTTGCTGCTGCGGCGTGACATCTCCAAGGACGCCGAGTTGCTGGTGCTGCGGCACGAGAACGCAGTCCTACGCCGACACGTCCCGCGCGTGCGCTACGAACCAGCCGACCGCCTATGGTTCGCCGCGCTCTCGCACCTGATACCGCGCCGCCGCTGGCCCCAAGCCTTCCCCATCACCCCGGCCACGCTACTGGCCTGGCACCGCAAACTCGTCGCGCAGAAGTGGGACTACAGCCACAAACGCCGACCCGGACGCCCGCCCACGGCCACCGCAGTCAAAACCCTGATCCTGCGCATGGCGGCCGAGAACCCGGGATGGGGCCACCGGCGCATCCACGGCGAACTCACCCGCCTCGGCCACAAGATGGCCGCCTCCACCGTCTGGAACATCCTGAACCAGGCCGGCATCGACCCCGCCCCACGTCGTGCCGGACCGACCTGGAAGCAGTTCCTCAAAGCCCAGGCCGAGTACATCGTCGCCGTCGACTTCCTGCACGTCGACACCATCAACCTCAAACGCATCTACGCCCTGGTCATGCTCGAACACGGCACCCGCCGTGCCCGGCTGCTCGGCGTCACCGCCCACCCCACGGGCGCATGGACCACCCAGGTCGCCCGCAACTTCCTCATAGGCACCAACATCAACACCCCGGACCGCAAGTTCCTTATCCGGGTGTGTCAACTTAACGGCTGATCTTGGTTGTTGAGTGGTCAGTTGTTGCTCGGGGTCAGGCGGCCCTCGAAGGCGATCTGGAAGGCGTTCAAGGGTGCCTTCCAGCGCATGGTCCACCGCTTGCG
>NZ_JARHTQ010000076.1 GCF_029223525.1 Streptantibioticus ferralitis
GGAAGCATTCACGGAGAGTTTGATCCTGGCTCAGGACGAACGCTGGCGGCGTGCTTAACACATGCAAGTCGAACGATGAAGCCCTTCGGGGTGGATTAGTGGCGAACGGGTGAGTAACACGTGGGCAATCTGCCCTGCACTCTGGGACAAGCCCTGGAAACGGGGTCTAATACCGGATATGACCATCGCGGGCATCTGTGATGGTGGAAAGCTCCGGCGGTGCAGGATGAGCCCGCGGCCTATCAGCTTGTTGGTGGGGTGATGGCCTACCAAGGCGACGACGGGTAGCCGGCCTGAGAGGGCGACCGGCCACACTGGGACTGAGACACGGCCCAGACTCCTACGGGAGGCAGCAGTGGGGAATATTGCACAATGGGCGAAAGCCTGATGCAGCGACGCCGCGTGAGGGATGACGGCCTTCGGGTTGTAAACCTCTTTCAGCAGGGAAGAAGCGCAAGTGACGGTACCTGCAGAAGAAGCACCGGCTAACTACGTGCCAGCAGCCGCGGTAATACGTAGGGTGCGAGCGTTGTCCGGAATTATTGGGCGTAAAGAGCTCGTAGGCGGCTTGTCGCGTCGGATGTGAAAGCCCGGGGCTTAACCCCGGGTCTGCATTCGATACGGGCAGGCTAGAGTTCGGTAGGGGAGATCGGAATTCCTGGTGTAGCGGTGAAATGCGCAGATATCAGGAGGAACACCGGTGGCGAAGGCGGATCTCTGGGCCGATACTGACGCTGAGGAGCGAAAGCGTGGGGAGCGAACAGGATTAGATACCCTGGTAGTCCACGCCGTAAACGTTGGGAACTAGGTGTGGGCGACATTCCACGTTGTCCGTGCCGCAGCTAACGCATTAAGTTCCCCGCCTGGGGAGTACGGCCGCAAGGCTAAAACTCAAAGGAATTGACGGGGGCCCGCACAAGAGGCGGAGCATGTGGCTTAATTCGACGCAACGCGAAGAACCTTACCAAGGCTTGACATACGCCGGAAAACCCTGGAGACAGGGTCCCCCTTGTGGTCGGTGTACAGGTGGTGCATGGCTGTCGTCAGCTCGTGTCGTGAGATGTTGGGTTAAGTCCCGCAACGAGCGCAACCCTTGTCCTGTGTTGCCAGCATGCCCTTCGGGGTGATGGGGACTCACGGGAGACTGCCGGGGTCAACTCGGAGGAAGGTGGGGACGACGTCAAGTCATCATGCCCCTTATGTCTTGGGCTGCACACGTGCTACAATGGCCGGTACAATGAGTTGCGATGCCGTGAGGTGGAGCGAATCTCAAAAAGCCGGTCTCAGTTCGGATTGGGGTCTGCAACTCGACCCCATGAAGTCGGAGTCTCTAGTAATCGCAGATCAGCAGTGCTGCGGTGAATACGTTCCCGGGCCTTGTACACACCGCCCGTCACGTCACGAAAGTCGGTAACACCCGAAGCCGGTGGCCCAACCCCTTGTGGGAGGGAATCGTCGAAGGTGGGACTGGCGATTGGGACGAAGTCGTAACAAGGTAGCCGTACCGGAAGGTGCGGCTGGATCACCTCCTTTCTAAGGAGCTTCTAGGCCATGGTTTTCCGTGGTCCAGAGCCACTGCGCAGGCGAGTGTCCTGCGGTGGTTTGCTCATGGGTGGAACGTTGACTACTCGGCATGGTCGGTGATGGCTGCTAGTACTGCTCCTTTGGAGTGTGGAAGGTGGACCGGAGTTGATGGTGTCGGGCACGCTGTTGGGTCCTGAGGGAACGTGAGTGTCTCTCAGTGGTGACCGGCCTCGTGGGAAGCATGCCGTTGGTGTGTGGACTGTGGGGGATGGGTCGTTGTTTGAGAACTGCATAGTGGACGCGAGCATCTGTGGCCAAGTTTTTAAGGGCGCACGGTGGATGCCTTGGCACCAGGAACCGATGAAGGACGTGGGAGGCCGCGATAGGCCCCGGGGAGCTGTCAACCGAGCTGTGATCCGGGGGTGTCCGAATGGGGAAACCCGGCAGTCGTCATGGGCTGTCACCCGCTGCTGAACACATAGGCAGTGTGGAGGGAACGCGGGGAAGTGAAACATCTCAGTACCCGCAGGAAGAGAAAACAACCGTGATTCCGGGAGTAGTGGCGAGCGAAACTGGATGAGGCCAAACCGTATGCGTGTGATACCCGGCAGGGGTTGCGTATGTGGGGTTGTGGGAGCTTCCTTCGATGGTCTGCCGGCCATCGGGAGAGTTAGAAACCGTTGACGTAGGCGAAGGGCATGCGAAAGGCCCGGCGTAGAGGGTAAGACCCCCGTAGCTGAAACGTTAGCGGCTCTCTTGGAAGTCACCCAAGTAGCACGGGGCCCGAGAAATCCCGTGTGAATCTGGCGGGACCACCCGTTAAGCCTAAATATTCCCTGGTGACCGATAGCGGATAGTACCGTGAGGGAATGGTGAAAAGTACCGCGGGAGCGGAGTGAAATAGTACCTGAAACCGTGTGCCTACAAGCCGTGGGAGCGTCGCCGTCAAGTTTGCTTGGCGGTCGTGACTGCGTGCCTTTTGAAGAATGAGCCTGCGAGTTTGCGGTGTGTGGCGAGGTTAACCCGTGTGGGGTAGCCGTAGCGAAAGCGAGTCCGAATAGGGCGGTTGAGTCGCACGCTCAAGACCCGAAGCGGAGTGATCTAGCCATGGGCAGGTTGAAGCGGAGGTAAGACTTCGTGGAGGACCGAACCCACCAGGGTTGAAAACCTGGGGGATGACCTGTGGTTAGGGGTGAAAGGCCAATCAAACTCCGTGATAGCTGGTTCTCCCCGAAATGCATTTAGGTGCAGCGTCGTGTGTTTCTTGCCGGAGGTAGAGCACTGGATAGGCGATGGGCCCTACCGGGTTACTGACCTTAGCCAAACTCCGAATGCCGGTAAGTGAGAGCGCGGCAGTGAGACTGTGGGGGATAAGCTCCATGGTCGAGAGGGAAACAGCCCAGAGCATCGACTAAGGCCCCTAAGCGTATGCTAAGTGGGAAAGGATGTGGAGTCGCAGAGACAACCAGGAGGTTGGCTTAGAAGCAGCCACCCTTGAAAGAGTGCGTAATAGCTCACTGGTCAAGTGATTCCGCGCCGACAATGTAGCGGGGCTCAAGTATACCGCCGAAGTCGTGTCACTACAGCATTACCCCTAACGGGGGCTGTGGTGGGTAGGGGAGCGTCGTGTGCCGGGTGAAGCAGCCGTGTAAGCGAGTTGTGGATGGTTCACGAGTGAGAATGCAGGCATGAGTAGCGATACAAGAGTGGGAAACTCTTGCGCCGATTGACTAAGGGTTCCTGGGTCAAGCTGATCTGCCCAGGGTAAGTCGGGACCTAAGGCGAGGCCGACAGGCGTAGTCGATGGACAACCGGTTGATATTCCGGTACCCGTGATAGTGCGCCAACGCTGAACCCTCGAATGCTAAGGCCGTGAAGCCGTCGGGTGCGTCTTCGGACAATCTCGGAGTGGTGGAGCCGCTGATCCAACGTGGTAGTAGGTGAGCGATGGGGTGACGCAGGAAGGTAGTCCAGCCCGGGCGGTGGTTGTCCCGGGGTAAGGGTGTAGGACGTCACGTAGGCAAATCCGCGTGACATATGAGTCTGAGACCTGATGCCGAGCCGATTGTGGTGAAGTGGATGATCCTATGCTGTCGAGAAAAGCCTCTAGTGAGTGCTGTTGCGGCCCGTACCCTAAACCGACTCAGGTGGTCAGGTAGAGAATACCGAGGCGTTCGGGTGAACTATGGTTAAGGAACTCGGCAAAATGCCCCCGTAACTTCGGGAGAAGGGGGGCCATTCCTGGTGAGCATCTTTTCGGTGTGAGCTGGGGGTGGCCGCAGAGACCAGCGAGAAGCGACTGTTTACTAAAAACACAGGTCCGTGCGAAGCCGTAAGGCGATGTATACGGACTGACGCCTGCCCGGTGCTGGAACGTTAAGGGGACCGGTTAGTCCTACTTCGGTGGGGCGAAGCTGAGAACTTAAGCGCCAGTAAACGGCGGTGGTAACTATAACCATCCTAAGGTAGCGAAATTCCTTGTCGGGTAAGTTCCGACCTGCACGAATGGCGTAACGACTTCTCGACTGTCTCAACCATAGGCCCGGTGAAATTGCATTACGAGTAAAGATGCTCGTTTCGCGCAGCAGGACGGAAAGACCCCGGGACCTTTACTACAGTTTGATATTGGTGTTCGGTTCGGCTTGTGTAGGATAGGTGGGAGACTGTGAAGCCGTGGCGCCAGCCATGGTGGAGTCGTCCTTGAAATACCACTCTGGTCGTGCTGGATGTCTAACCTGGGTCCGTGATCCGGATCAGGGACAGTGTCTGATGGGTAGTTTAACTGGGGCGGTTGCCTCCTAAAGGGTAACGGAGGCGCCCAAAGGTTCCCTCAGCCTGGTTGGCAATCAGGTGTTGAGTGTAAGTGCACAAGGGAGCTTGACTGTGAGACTGACGGGTCGAGCAGGAGCGAAAGCTGGGACTAGTGATCCGGCGGTGGCTTGTGGAAGCGCCGTCGCTCAACGGATAAAAGGTACCCCGGGGATAACAGGCTGATCTTCCCCAAGAGTCCATATCGACGGGATGGTTTGGCACCTCGATGTCGGCTCGTCGCATCCTGGGGCTGGAGTCGGTCCCAAGGGTTGGGCTGTTCGCCCATTAAAGCGGTACGCGAGCTGGGTTTAGAACGTCGTGAGACAGTTCGGTCCCTATCCGCTGTGCGCGTAGGAGTCTTGAGAAGGGCTGTCCCTAGTACGAGAGGACCGGGACGGACGGACCTCTGGTGTGCCAGTTGTTCTGCCAAGGGCATGGCTGGTTGGCTACGTTCGGGAGGGATAACCGCTGAAAGCATCTAAGCGGGAAGCCTGCTTCGAGATGAGGACTCCCACCCACTTGATGGGGTAAGGCTCCCAGTAGACGACTGGGTTGATAGGCCAGATATGGAAGCATCGTAAGGTGTGGAGTTGACTGGTACTAATAGGCCGAGGGCTTGTCCTCAGTTGCTCGCGTCCACTGTGTAGTTCTGAAACAACGAACCCCGGTTCGATGTGTTTCATAGTGTTTCGGTGGTCATAGCGTTAGGGAAACGCCCGGTTACATTCCGAACCCGGAAGCTAAGCCTTTCAGCGCCGATGGTACTGCAGGGGGGACCCTGTGGGAGAGTAGGACACCGCCGAACAA
>NZ_JARHTQ010000077.1 GCF_029223525.1 Streptantibioticus ferralitis
CTGCTCGTCCGTCGTCGCATCCGACGGCGATTCGTCGCCGGTCAGTTCAACGGACTCGGGCCCAACGGCGGTCTCGGTCATCTGGCGTCTCCTTGATCATCAGATCCGCCGTTGATTAGACACTCCCTCACCAGACAACCTTTGGGCAACGCTGCCCGGGCCACCCGAACCGTGGCCTGAGGGACCTCGGAAACAGGTACAGGCCGCAGCGACACCGCCGCCCCCTCACCTCCCCGCGAACCGACCGGACTCCCTCAGCACGTCACCCCACCAAACCGCATGTCAGGCGGCCGCCGGAATCGGGCGACAGAGTCCCACAGGGTCAACGCTGCACCCGCTGAGCGCGGCACGGCTACCTCGACAGCTACCTGAGCCTGCGCACCGCGGCCAACTTCGACCAACCCTAGCCGGGCCAGACCATCACTCACGAGTGGGCCGCGCTTCTCGACCCACCGTCCCTTCCAGTGAACTTCTCCGCGCGGCGACAGGCCCCTGCACTTGGCGCCAGTGATGATCGTTTCATATCAACAGCCAGGCGGCTTCATCTGCTACGAACGCTGCCAAGGCCATAGCGGAGGTGCTCTGTGCTAGTCCCCTATCGCTCCGCTCCAACGTCCGCGCGCACCACCGCACGCCGGCGACACAGGGCCATCGGCTGGATCACCGGCTTGGGCATGGCCGTGGCTCCCGCCGTGGCCGCGCCGGCCGCCTGGGCACACCCGGCACAAGCAACGCCTGCTTGGACGGGCGGCGAGCAGGCCGTGGTGGGCACCAACCGCTTCGCCAGGGGCGCCGCTCACGAATTGGAAAAGGTCCGCGCCCACCCACATCGGCTGCGTACGTTCCTGCTCGGCATGCCCAAGGGCGCCGACCTGCACAACCACCTCTCCGGCGCGGTCCGTACTCAAATCCTGCTGGGCTACGGCATCGCCGCAGGCATGTGCGTCGACACCTCGATGACCGCTGTGCCGGGCCCCTGTTCCCGGGTCCCCCGCCCACCGGCCGACACCGCCAGGGCCCGTCCGCTGTCCGACACCGCCAAGGACCGACAGTTCCGCAACCAGGTGATTGGCGCCTGGTCCATGCACGGGTTCCGGGAGCACCACGGGGAGACCGGGCACGACCACTTCTTCTCCACCTTTGACAAGTTCGGCCCGACACTCACCGGGCACAGCGGCGACATGCTCGCCGCCGTAGCCCGGGACACCTACCGCAACGGGGCCCTCTACCTGGAGACACTGGTCGGCCGACAGACCTCCGAAGTCCGGGCGCTGGCCCAGAGCATCGGATACGACCCCGACCTCGAAGCACTGCGCAAGAAGATCCTCGCCAGTCCACAGTGGCCGACGATCGTTGCGAACGCCCGCAAGGAGATCGCCGACCAACTCGCCGGAATGCGCCGGGACCTGCGCTGCGGCACCGCACGGGCCGAGCGTGCCTGCCGGTTGCAGGTCCGCTTCGACCACCAGGTCCTGCGCGGTCAGGCCCCCGAGGTGGTCTTCGCCCAGTTGCTGCTCGGTTTCGAACTCGCTGAAATCGATCCCGCCGTGGTCGGTGTCAACCTCGTCCAGCCGGAGGACGGGCCCATCTCGCTGCGGGACTACAGCCTGCACATGCATATGCTCGACAACCTGCGGCACCACTACCACAAGGCGCACATCACCCTGCATGCCGGTGAACTGACACCCCGCTGGGTGAACCCACGGGACCTCGCCTTCCACGTCCGGGAGGCCGTCCTGGTCGGTCACGTCGAACGGATCGGCCATGGTGTGGACATCTGGTGGGAGCACCACCAGCACCGAACCCTGCGCACCATGGCCAGACACCATGTGCTGGTTGAGATCCTGCTGACCAGCAACCGCCAGATCCTCAACGTCAAAGGCCGCGCGCACCCACTACGACTGTACCGGGCGAGCAAAGTCCCGATCGCACTGGCCACCGACGACCCCGGAGTGGAATGGACGGACCTGACCGGCGAGTACGAACGAGGCGTCACCCAACAGGGCATGGACTACTACGCCCTCAAACACTCGGCCCGCGCCGCCTTGGACCACGGCTTCCTACAGGAGAAGAGCCTGTGGCGCGCCCCGGACGACTTCCGACCGACCCGGGCCTGCCGTCACGACGCGCCCTGGCACGAGGTAATCTCCCGCAGTTGCGCGAGACTCCTGGCGCACAGTCCCAAGGCCAAGGCCGAATGGACCCAGGAGTACCGGTTCTTCAAGTTCGAGCAGCAGTTCGCCAGGCACTGGCACGGCCGACCTCGCCCGTGCCCCCGGGCGAGCGAGACGCGCCAGAGAGCAATCCGCGGTTCATTCCGGACGAACTGCCAAGACCCCCTGCGGCAAGGAATCCGCCGCGGTGCTGGCCCCGGGGTGAGGCTGCCGTCCACCTATCGATGAGCGACCGCGACAATGACGCGGAGATTCTCGCCCTGCGCCACCAGATCACGGCCCTTGAGCGGCAAATCAGTACGGAACGGGTGAAGTTCTCCTCGGAAGACCGGGCCTTCCTCGCCGCTCTGCTGGTGCCGCTGCCGCGCCAGGTCATGGGCCGGATCCGGTTGCTGGTCCAGCCCGACACGGTGCTGCGATGGCACCGGGACATGATGAAGCAGCGCCACGCCCGTACCTGCAGGCCAAAACGGTCAGGCCGTCCGCCCACCGTGCGCTCGATCCGTATCCTTATCCTGCGCCTGGTCCAGGAGAACCCGTCGTGGGGCTACCGCAGGGTGCACGGTGAACTCGCCACCCTCGGCATCAAGGTCGCCGCCTCCACCGTCTAGTGTCCTGCGCCGGGAATCCGTTCAAGATATGCGGCGAGTCGTTCGTGGATCTCGTCAGCGGTCTTGGTCCAGGCGAAGGGCCGTGGGCTGTCGTTCCAGGTTCGGATCCAACTACGGATGTCTTTTTCGAGTGATTGGAGGGACTTGTAGACCCCGCGCCGAAGTTGCTTGTCCGTCAGCAGCGCAAACCACCGCTCCACCTGGTTCAGCCAGGATGAGTAGGTAGGGGTGAAGTGCAGGTGGAAGCGGGGATGGGCATCCAGCCACTTGCGCACGGTGTCCGTCTTATGGGTGCTGTAGAAGCCCCTATGTTTCGTCAAGCCGCGGAAGAAAGCTGGCCGGTAGCCAGAGGCTGGATGTGTCGGTAGAGCTCGCGGGCGACGTACCGCTTGAGGCACCGGAGGATCTCACGCTTGGACATGCCCTCGGCGGTGCGTCGCTGCAGATACTTCTGAGTGCGTTCGTCCCAGCGTATGCGGGTCATGACGATGCGGTAGAGGGCAGCATTCGCTTGGCGGTTGCCTCCGCGGTTCAGGCGCCGTCGTTGGGTCTTGCCGGAGGACTGCTCGACCGGGCTGACGCCGCACAGGGCGGCGCAGGATGCCTCATCGGTGATGCGGTCAGGGTTGTCGCCTGCGGTGATGAGCAGGACTGCGGCGCTGTCGGGCCCGACACCGACCAGATCCAGCATCTGGGGCCGGCAGGAGCGGACAGCCCTGGTGGTGCGCCGTGTGAGCTCTTTGACCTCGTCGGACAGGTGCTGGACTCTGCGGGCGAGCAGGCGCATTGTGAAGAGGGCCTCGCCCCGGTCATCGACGTCAAGGGCCGCGCAGGTGGCGACCAGCGCAGGATTGCTCAAGCCTGCGAGCAGTTCGCGCAGGTCCGGGTCGATAGCCAGCAGGACGGCCTTGAGCTGGTTCAGTGCCTGGGTGCGGGCCTTGACGGCTGATTCCTTGGCGAGCCGCAGGACCCGCATGTCCGCTGCGGGGCCGTCCGCGGTCTTCGGCACAGTGGTGGCGCGTCCGGACAGTACTGCGCGGGCGGCTGCGTCCGCGTCGACGGCATCCGTCTTGCCGCGCTTGCGCCGGGTGGCACGGTCGGGCTGGTTGACTTCGACGACCTCGATGCCTTCCCTGCGCAGGTACCGGGTCAGCGCGGTTCCATAGGATCCGGTGCATTCGACCCCGGCCCGGTGCAGGATGCCGAACGACCGTGCCCAGACGAGTAGTTGGCGGTATCCGGTGGCGGTGGCCGGGAACTCCTGATGGGCGATCGAGGCGCCCAGAGTGGTGATGACAGCGGCGACGTGGACGTCCTTGTGGGTGCCCACCCCCAGGACCACCTCCTCGGCCGGGTCCGGGACTGGCTGCGCGGGCAGCGTCGGCTGGGGCACGCTGGTGACGGTCACGAGGCTCCTTGGACAGGGTCTGGTGGCTTACACCGGCCCGATGAGCGGTCAGAACTGTGACGGTGCTTTGTGCGGCAAAGCCCCTATCGGGACACGTTCACCGGGCCGGCGGCAGTACGCACCGCAGGGAGCCGGAGCCGACAGTTCTACACCAAGGCAGCTGCGGCCAGTTGTCGCACGGGTCAGGCTCCGGCCCCCTGCGGCACCCCATGATCCTCACAGTTGTCGCAGATGAGGTGGATGTCCAGGCCTGCAGGCACGTGCTTGTCGAGCTTGGCCAGGAACTTCTTGAACTCCATTGCGCGGTGGCGGCGGTGGATCGAGCCGATGACTTCGCCAGTTGCTACGTCCAGTGCGGCGAACAGGGTGGTCACGCCGTTGCGGAAGTAGTCATGGGTGCGGCGTTCGGGCATGCCCGGCATTATCGGCAGCACCGGCGCGGAGCGGTCCAGCGCCTGGATCTGGCTTTTTTCGTCGACACACAACACCAGGGCGCTCTCCGGCGGGTCCAGATACAGGCCGACCACGTCGCGGACCTTGTCGATGAACTGTGGGTCGCTGCTGAGCTTGAAGGTGTCTACCTGATGGGGTTTGAGGCCGAATTGGAGTTCCCCCACTGATCTGGACAGCCTGATACTGGGACGGATGAGTCCCGGAGGAAGCAGTCCAGGTAGTGAGTAGCAAGAGCAACATGAGCAAGCGGTACTCGGCGGAGTTCAAGCGTGATGC
>NZ_JARHTQ010000078.1 GCF_029223525.1 Streptantibioticus ferralitis
GGGTCTGTACGGTCAACGGTGGATCTTCGAACAGGAAGTGACACCTGATGACAGACGTGACCGTGTCGGCTGAGGCCGTGGAGAATGTGCAGTCGGCGGGGCTGGAGCCGGACGTGCTGGACGACCAGTTGATCAGCCAGCTGGTGGACCGGGCCAAGGCCGACGGGATCAAGCTGACCGGCGACGGCGGACTGCTGCAGCAGTTGACGAAGAGGATCCTGGAGTCTGCTCTCGAGGGCGAGATCACCGATCACCTTGGGCACGAGAAGCACGAGAAGACGACCAACGGCAACACCCGCAACGGCGTCCGCTCCAAGACCGTGCTCACCGATGTCGGCCCGGTCGAGATCGACGTCCCGCGCGATCGGGTGGGCTCGTTCGAGCCGCAGATCGTCAAGAAGCGGCAGCGGCGTCTGGCCGGCGTCGACGAGATGGTGCTGTCGTTGTCCGCCCGCGGCCTGACTCACGGCGAGATCTCCGCGCATCTGAAGGAGGTCTACGGCGCCGAGGTGTCGAAAACAACGATCTCCTCGATCACGGACAAGGTGATCGAGGGTATGCACGAATGGCAGAGCCGCCCGCTGGATTCGGTCTATCCGGTGCTGTTCATCGACTGTGTGCACGTGAAACTGAGGGATGGTCAGGTCGCGAACAGGCCGATCTGCGTTGTTCTCGCGGTCACCGTCGAGGGAACCCGCGAGATCCTCGGCCTGTGGGCCGGCGACGGCGGCGAAGGCGCCAAGTACTGGCTCCAAGTCCTCACCGAGATCAAGAACAGGGGCACGGAAGACGTCTGCATGGTCGTTTGTGACGGCCTCAAGGGCCTGCCGGACGCGATCGAGGCCGTCTGGCCGCAGGCGATCACCCAGACTTGCGTAGTTCACCTGCTGCGGGCGTCGTTCCGTTACGCGGCCCGCCAGGACTGGGACAAGATCTCGAAGGCGCTCAAGCCCGTCTACACCGCCGCGACCCAGGACGTCGCGGAGGAGAAGTTCCTCGAGTTCTGCGACGCCTGGGGCAGTAAGTATCCGGCGATCGTGAAGCTGTGGGAGAACGCCTGGGCCGAGTTCGTACCCTTCCTTCAATTCGACACCGAAATAAGGCGAGTTGTATGCACGACCAACGCCATCGAGTCGGTGAACGCGCGCATTCGCAAGGCTGTCCGCGCTCGTGGGCACTTTCCGAACGAGCAGGCAGCGATCAAGTGCGTCTACATGGCCATCATGAGCCTGGACCCCACCGGGCAGGGACGCAAGCGCTGGTCACAGCGGTGGAAGGCCGCCCTCAACGCCTTCGAGATCACCTTCGACGGTCGGCTCTCCGCCGCCCGCCGCTGAACCCCTAACAACTCCAGAAACACCGTTCACTGGACAGGAACGCCGGAAGCGCTGCGCTGATCACCTCGGAGACAGGAAAATCGGCTCGGGTGTCCCGGTCAGCCGATGGGTCTGCGATGCCGGTGAGCTCGTTGGACAGGATGGCGATGGGGGTCGACCAGGGGACCACGGTTTGTTGCCACGGCAGCACTTGGTGCTGCCCGGAGCACGCGTGTCAGATTCCGATTCTTCCCTGACCCCTCCGGGGCACCCGCCCGGCACGGCCGCCGCACGGGAGGGAGTACGTCATGGCGCGCCAGGACGTGAAGGACGAGGTCATCCATCTGAGGTCCGCAGGGGTGGACCTGGGCAAGCGGTTCCTGCTTGCCTGCACCCGCACCCCCAGCCCGAAGCGACCGGGAAGCTGGAGTCTGGAGACCGAACGGTTCGGCACCACCCAGGCCGAGATCCGGCGGCTGCTGGCCTGGTTGGTGGAGGCCCGCGTCGAGGTGGTCGTCATGGAGGCGACCTCAGACTACTGGCGGAGCGTCTACTACATGCTCCAACCCCACCTGAACCTGATGCTCGTCAACCCCGCCCACCTCAAAGGGATCAGGGGCCGCAAGACCGACCCGAGCGACGCGGCGTTCCTCGCTCGCGCCGGCGCCTCGGGCCTGGCGATGGGCTCCTTCGTTCCCGAGCGGGAGATCCGCGAGCTGCGGGACCTGACCCGTCGTCGGACCGAGATCGTCCGCGCCGCGGGCCGCGAGGCCCAGCGGTTGGAGAAGGAACTCAAGGACACCGGGATGAAGTTCACCTCGGTCCTCAGCGATGTGGTCGGCGTCACCGGACGCGCCATCCTGGAGGCTCTCATCGCCGGCGAACGGGATCCCGCACGCCTCGCGGACCTGGCCTGCGGCAAGGCCCGCAACAAGATCCCGGCTCTCATCGAGGCCCTGGACGGCGAGTTCACCGCCCACCACGCGTTCATGGTCCGCCACTACCTGGACGAGATCGACCGTCTCAACAGCGTCATCGCGGTGTTCGACACCCGGATTGCCTCGCTCCTGGCCACGTACGAGCACGACCTGGACAACCTCGACACCATCCCCGGTGTCGGCAGGCTTGCCGCAGAGATCATCATCGCCGAGACCGGCGGCGATATGGCCCAGTTCTCCTCCGCCCAGCACCTCTCTTCGTGGATCGGGGTCTGCCCGGGCCAGAACGAATCGGCCGGTGTCAGCAGATCCGGACGCACCCGCCCGGGCAACAGCAACCTCAAACGCCTGCTCGGGACCGCCGCCATGGCCGCGATCAGGGACAAGACGTCCTACCTCGCTGCGTTCTTCCGCCGCATATCAGCCCGCAGAGGCGGCAAACGGGCCCTGGTCGCTGTCATGCACAAGCTCGCCATCGCGATCTGGCACGTCTTGCGCGACAAGACCCCGTACCGTGACCTGGGAGCCGAGTACTTCGCCAAGCGTGACCCCGAGCGCGCCATGCGCCGCATAATGAGGGAAGCCAACAGCCTCGGGCTGACCGTCCGCTTCGAACCGATCGCAGCTACCTGAGCGCGGGAACAGCTCTATTTTCGTGTCAGACCCG
>NZ_JARHTQ010000079.1 GCF_029223525.1 Streptantibioticus ferralitis
GCAAGCGGTGGACCATGCGCTGGAAGGCACCCTTGAACGCCTTCCAGATCGCCTTCGAGGGCCGCCTGACCCCGAGCAACAACTGACCACTCAACAACCAAGATCAGCCGTTAAGTTGACACACCCGCCCGCGGCCATTTCCCCAACGAAGCAGCGGCTCTCAAGTGCGTCTACATGGCGCTGATGAGCCTGGACCCGACGGGGAAGGGCCGCAAGCGGTGGACCATGCGCTGGAAGGCACCCTTGAACGCCCTCCAGATCGCCTTCGAGGGCCGCCTGACCCCGAGCAACAACTGACCACTCAACAACCAAGATCAGCCGTTAAGTTGGCTCTGTTCCGTAGTCGGTGGTGACTCTGTGTCCTCGTTATGGGAGGAGGATGCGGTGGCGGAGGAGGTCGAATCCGGCGCGGCCGTGCATCTGCCTCATGATTCTCTTGGTGCGGGTGTTGACGCCCTCGGTGCGTCCGTTGTGGTGGGGCAGGGTGAGGCCGGCGTCTGCGGCTGCGTGGTCGAGTCGAGGCCGTTGCAGAAGGTCTGCAGGTGGGGTAGGTCGGCGGCTCGGACTGCGGTGATCCACTCGGTGAGCCGGGTGTCGTTGCCCGTGGCCGGGGCCAGCAGCTCGGCGAACTCTCGGATGAGCCGGGCGAGTTCGGTCAGGGCAGGCCGCGGTGAGGGCTTCCAGGAGGGCGGTCTCCTTGGTGCGCAGGTGTTCGGGGTGGGTGAGCAGGAGCCGGGTGGCGCGTCGCGGGGTGGTAACCGGGCGGTCGCCTTCGGCGCGGCCCTGGTTGAGGTAGCGGTGGAGCAGGTTGAGGCTGCCGCTGTAGCCCAGCTCTTTGATCTCGCGGAACAGTTGCAGGACCGGCACGCCGGGTTCGGTCGCGCGCCGGGTGGGCAGGTGGTCGCGGTAGGGGTCGACCAGGGTGGGCCGGTACTGGGGAGCGATGCGCTCGGCGGTCGGTTCGGGGATGCGGGCGTAGCGTTTGACGGTGTTGAGGGCCAGTCCCAGGCGGCGGGAACAGTCGAGCAGGCCGACGCCCTGGCCGAGAAGGCCGTGGATTTTGTGCCAGCGTTCGCGGGTGCTCTGCTCGCGGACCCCACCGGGGCGGGGCGGGTTGACAGTGGCCCAGCAGGGAGCGTGGGCGCGGACCTCTGCCAGGACCTTGTCACACAGGTTGCGGAACAAGTGCCAGCGGTCGCTGACCTGCACCGCGTCCGGCAGCGCCCGCCGGATCGCCTCGGCGTACGTGGCCGATCCGTCCCGGCACACGACCTCGATCCCCCTCTTCCCGCGCAGCCAGGTCTCCAGGGTGGAGGCCTCGCGGTCGGGGAGCACCTCGATGCGCTGGCCGGTTTCGGTGTTGATGATGATCGTGGCGTAGCGGTGCCGGCGGCGCAGGGCGAAGTCGTCGACCCCGATCACCCGTGGGAGGCGGACCTGCGGCGCGGGGATGCGCCGCAGCAGGCGCAGTGCGGTGGCGTACGAGACCGGCGTGGCCAGCCACCGGGTGAGCCGGGCGGCCGCCCGGCCGCATAACTCCTTGACCACCTTGGAGATCTGGCCGGTCAGGCGCGTGGTGCGGCGTTGATGGCGTTCCAGCAGCCCCGGTATCTGTTCGCGGAAGGTCTGCCGCCGACAGCCCAGGACAGGGCAGGGCAGGCGCCGCACCCGGACGCGGACCACGACCCGGCGGCCGTCCACCGGCACGTCCGCCACCGTCCGGTGGTGGTACCCGTGCACCTTCGCCGTCGGCACCCCGCACACCGGGCAGGGCACCGGGAGATCCCGGGTCCGGGCCGTAACCCGGACTGCCTCGCCATCGTCCGCCACATCCTCGATGACCAGCGCCGACAATCCCGAAAACACCACAGACACAAGCTCGTTGACATCCCGCATGAGATGCCAACGACGCCCGTCACCTTTCGTCACCACCGACTCCGGAACAGAGCCGTTAAGGGGTTGGCACACCCGCGCCGGGCGCCCAGGATCCAGGCCGGGGCGTTCTGCTGTCGGCCTACCCGAAGAACACCTGGGTTTTGCCCGGCACAAATCCCGTGCCCGTGATCGCGACTTGCTGTCCGCCTTGGTCCGGTCCCCGGTTGGGAAGCACAGAGGTCACGGTCGGCGGCACAGGTTCCGGGCAGGGGCCCAGGTAGGTGAAGCGGGTTGACGGCGTGACAGCACTTGTGCCCCCGGCAGTGGTCACCGTCACGTCGACAGTGCCGCAACCCGGCGGCGGCACGACCAGCAGGAGAAACCCGACATCGAGGAGGATCGTTCCCGGATTCGGCCCGAACCGCGCGGACCGCGCGCCAAGGAGGTTGCTGCCGAAGATGACGACGGGCGTCGGCAGAATCGCAAACCCGGGGACAATGTTGGATACAACAGGCAGAGGCATGACACGGGTCCTGTTCGCACGGGTGGAACGAGACCCTGCTAGGGCCGGGCAAGGTCTCGCCACGATGGGTGATTCAGCCGAACAGGACCTGCGTGTTGCCTGCCACGACGCCGGTGCCGGCCACGGTCACTGACTGGCCGCCGGCGTCAGGTCCCGCGTTGGGGACGACCGATGCCACGGTGGGTGCGACGGCGTAGGTGTACGCGTTAGGCAGTGTGACAGTGCCGCCGGGTGTGGTGACGGACACGTTCACGGTACCGACCCCGGCCGGTGTGACGACGGTCAGCGTGGTGGACGAGGTGGAGTTCCCCCACTGATCTGGACAGCCTGATACTGGGACGGATGAGTCCCGGAGGAAGCAGTCCAGGTAGTGAGTAGCAAGAGCAACATGAGCAAGCGGTACTCGGCGGAGTTCAAGCGTGATGC
>NZ_JARHTQ010000007.1 GCF_029223525.1 Streptantibioticus ferralitis
CCCTGGCGGTGCTTGTGGGCGTAGTAGGTGGAGGGGGCGATGCTGCAGTCGTGCTCGGTGAGCGTTCTGCAGATCGGCTCGACACCGCCGAAGCGGGCCCGGTGCTCGTCGATGAACGCTACGAGCGCAGATGTGGCCGGTCGAGCTCGGCCGCGAAGAAACTCGCCGCGGCTTTGAGGATCTCGTTCGCCCGCTTCAGCTCCGCGTTTTCCTTCTTCAACGCCTTGACCTGCGCGGATTCCTCGGTTGTCGTTCCGGGCCGTGCCCCGTTGTCGATCTGGTCCTGGCGGACCCACGCGCGCAGCGTCTCGGTCGTCCCGATCCCCAGCTTGCCGGCGACCGCCGTCATCGCGGCCCACTCGGAGTCGTAGTCGGGTCGCACCTCGGCGACCATGCGGACCGCGCGATTACGCAGTTCAGCGGGATAACGGGAAGGACGTGCCATGACTCAATCCTCTCAGAGAATCGAGCCTCCATTCGACCCGGGGCGCTTCACTTGGCGCCGCACTGGCCAGGATGGAGGCCGAAGCCGCGCTGACCGCGATCGCCACACGGCTGAGCAACCCGCGCCTCGTCGCCGACCCGCCCCCCTACCGGCCGAATATGCTGCTGCGCGGACCTGAGGAACTCCGGGTCGCCTACGACCGCATCACCGGCCGGCCGCACCGTACTGGGAACTCGGGGGGCCAGTGAGGACCAGGCGATTCCCCCGAGGACGCCATCCGAAAACTCCCGTGCCCTGGCAATCAAATAGTCAATCGGGAGATCGAGGAAAAGTGCCGACTCTACTGGCCGGTGACCGCGGCGTTGCCGACGCCATCGACGTCCTGCGGTCGGGCGCTCCGGTCGTGCTGCCGCTCCCTTCGCCGCTGGCCTATGTGATCACGGGAACGGACGCCGCCGCGGTCAACACCGCGAAGCAACGTCCGGCGAGCCAGCCGGTGGGAGTCAGCGTGGCCGACTTCGATGTGCTCGCCGCGTATCTCGAGGTCGATGAGGATGTGTTGCCGCTGGCACGATGGCTGTGCGAATCCGAACTGGTCAGTCTGCTGGCTCCGATCCGGAGGAGCGCACCCGACTGGCTGGGGCCGGCGGCCTCGGACGGGATGGTGTTCTTCACGGCGGCGCCGTGGCTGCCCGAACTTCGCTCGATCTCCATCAACCAACCACCCTGTCCGTCATCGACCCGGTGTGATACCGCATGGGCCAGCCACCCGTGCTGAGCTACCTCAGTAGGTCGGCTGCACCCACAGTTCGAACTGCCCGTCGCCGAGCGGTTGGCAGTTCCACCCCACCCAGCGTCCCTCCGGGAAGCCCGCATTACCCGCATCGGCGCAGGCAGACAGTGACGGGTACACCCCGCCCGGAACGAAGTCCGCAGCGGACGCCGTGCCCGAGGCGAGAAGAACGGTACCCAGCATGCCTGCACCGACGACGGCCGATGCCACAACCCGACGTATCATCAACGACTCCTCTGCAGCTGCGCTGACAGGCCATTTCCTGCGAACGATGATTGTTCGCCAAGCGGAAACTATCACCTTCCCACTCGGCAATCGCTCACTGTGAACAGATAGGCAGACATGAGTGCCTCTGCGTTCAAAGCTGTTTCAAAGTTGGGTTGATCAAGCAGAATTACTGGCCACGGCGTGGCGACGCTCCTCGTAGCGGCCGCTACGAATGCAACGAGCCCTTTGCTGTGGACGGATGGCCTTGACCAGTCGCCGTTCAGAACCGGAGCCTGGATCCGCCGTCATCCAGCCATTACCTGCCTCTTCAAGTCGACTCCGCTGCCAGGGAATTGGGGGCTGAAACCGATAGAGGGGCTGGTTAGGCGCTCGACCGCCGTTCTCGCGGCGGCGGGTGGCCAGCAGCCCGAGCGCAAAGAAGACTGTGGGTGCCGATTAATCACCTGGCCTGGTCAAGCGGCACGTTGGTACTCGTGCTGAAGTTCCCCCTTGATCTTGGACAGCGTGTGCTTACGCTGCGGGGTGAAGTCGTGCTGCAGTCCGGCTCGGGATTCGAGTGGGGTGAGGTAGCCGAACTCGGGGTGCTTGCGGAGCCTGGTGCGGTTGTATTCGACCTCGATGAAGCGGAAGACGTCGGCTCGGGCGGCCTCGCGGCTCTCCCAGATAGTCGTGCCGATCTCCCTGCGCTTCTTGCTGCGTGACCGTGATGGCAAGTACGGCGAGATGTTCGACAGTGTCTTCCAGGCCGAGGACATGGAGATCCTCAAGAGTGCGCCGCGAGCTCCTCGGATGAACGCCCACTGCGAACGGATCATCGGCAGCATCCGGCGTGAGGTCCTCGACCACGTCCTCATCGCGAACGAGGCCCATGCTCGGAAGGTCCTTGCCGCCTACGATCGGCACCACAACGAGCACCGCCCCCACCAGGCCCGGCGCCAGCCACCACGCGCCAGCCACGACCTGAGGCTTACGAACAGCCCGCCACGGTGCATGACCTCGACACCCGCGAGGCGCTACGCACCCGGATCCTCGGTGGCCTGATCAACGAGTACCGATATGCGGCGTGACGTGCAGCGACGACTTTTCGAGCGGCACACGTTCCATGATCTTGACGACGCTCATGGCGTCATCCTGCCGTATCAGTCTTCGGCGGAGCGCCCGGGGCGGGCCGTGGCGTCGTCGAATGCCTGCCGGGCCAGCCGGACGGCGAACGGCAGGGCGAGCTGCACCAGCACCCCCGCGCCCACGGCGCTGGCCGCGCTGCCCACCACGGGCTGGGCGTAGGTGCTGACCCGCCGCGCCGCGGCGGGGGTCCACGCCCGCCGTACGTGGTGCAGCACGGGGCGGACCAGGCTGGCCACCGGGACGTCGGGTACGGGGACGGTCAGGGTGCGGTCGGCGGCGTCGGAACGCGGCCAGGTCAGTTCGATGCGCATGGCTGGTCTCCCTCGCGAGACGGGCCGGATCGCGTGCGGTGGCGCGCGCCGCCGCCGACGCACACGTCACGTTCGCCGCCACGGCGAGCGGGCAGGACGATGCGTGCGGTGCGGTTCAACGGGCGCGGAAGCCGCGATCGGACGGGAATGGGGGGTGCTGCCCCGGATCGGGCTCTGGACTGGGCCTGGGACTCATTTCCCCTCACCTCCTCACGGCCAGGACACGCGTGGGTGTCATCGAACGGGCCGAGGAGCCCCCCGTACAACGCGAGGGCACCTCTCTCGTCGGAGCTTCAGCACTGCGCGGCGTATTCCCGGCCCGTAGGCCCGGTAGCCACTTGGGCCCACCCCTTGTGCCGAGGCGGGCTGTCCTGACCTGGGGCGTCTCTCGACGTTCGAGGTCAGTGGCCTGTGTCCGCGCAGACGCCTCGCCTAACGAGGTGCTGTCATATGACGAGATTTGCGGTTATTGCCGTAAGTTGTCAAGGAGAGTTCTGGCAAACAAAAGGGGAGGGTCAGATGAACGCAGGTGGGCCGTCGGCCTAAGTACGGCGTGTCCTGCCCCGTAGCCGCGATCGGAGACACCATGAGTGAGCGCCCCGATACAACCTCGACGGTCATGTCGAAATTGTCACATCCGGTCCAAACGATGACGGAGGCGGTGAACCATGTGCCCGGCGCCCCCGCCGTCAAGGGCGCCGTGGACGGCGTGCTGGACACTGTCGGCGCCGTGTCTCCCCACGCCCGCAGGGTCGCCGCCTATGCCGGTGTCGGCCTGCTGGGCGTCGCGGGCCTGGTCGAGTGGCCGGTGGCAGCCGCTGGCGCCGCGGTCGTATGGCTGACCCAGTCGCGCCCCCAGCACAACGGCCATACCGCGGCGCAGCAGGCCGGTCAGCGGCCGAAGGCCCGGAAGGCTCAGGCGGACCGGCCCAGGACGAAGACGGCGGCCGAGCGGCCCACGGCCAAGAAGACCGCGTCGAAGAAGACGGCTTCCAAGCGGACGACCGCCCGGAAGCCGGCCAGGACGGCCGCGGCGGCGCGCTCCCGTACGTCCGCCCAGTCCGGCGCACCGCAACGCGCCCAAACCTCGCCATCCGCCACTAGCGGGCAAAAAACCTGACGCCGCGCGTCACAGCCCGTGCGATCGCTGGCTCTCCGCGAAGGTAAGGCATGGTTCTGCGTCTGCTGACCCGTCTGCCACTGATCGGGCTCGGCCTTGCCATGGCCGCTCCTGCCCAGGTCACACGACGTGTCGTAGCGCCCGCAGAGGCCGCCGCCCGGATCGCGGCCGATATCGCGGACGCCGGCGTGCACGCCACGACGAGCGGTGCGGCGGCGGTGTCGAGCACCGCCGTCCGCCTCGCACGGGTCGCGCGGCACGCCCTGACGCCGGGCACCGGGTACTGGTGTGCCGGATCCCGGCTGCACCTGGTCCTGCGACCGTCGCCGGAGGCCGGCATGCGCGGCGTGCACGACCTCGAAGCGGCGGCGAGGAAGGTCGCGGTGGCGCTGGCCGAGCACCCCGATGTGCTGGTCGCCTACTGGGACGGCGGACTGGCCCGGCTGGTGGTCCAGATGACCGAGGACGCGCCCGCCGACCGGATCGCCGAGAAGGTGTACCAACTGGCCGACAGGGAGGGACTCGCGCACCCCGGGGAGCGGGTGCTGGAGCGTGTTCACCCGGGCGACGTGGGGAGCGTGCGCACCGGGGCACTCGCGCTCGCCTGCGACCTGGCGGGCATCACCACCGCGGTCACCGCGCGGACCGTGGGCCTGAAGAGCTCCCCGCAGATGGTCACCGCGGTGGTAACGCTGCTGCGGGAGGACTCCCGGGTACGCCGCGCCCTGCGCCGCCGACTGGGCACCGCCCCGGCCGACCTCGCGCTGGCGGCGGCAAACGCCGCCGCCCACGGCTTCGGCCAGTCGCCGACCGCCCTGGTGCTGGACGCGGCACTGCGCGCCGCGCAGCTGGTGGAGTCGTTCGCCCGCGCCGCCGCGTTCGACGCCGCTCATGACAAGGTCTGCGCTCCCGGACGGCTGAGCCTGGCCGGGCTGGTGGAACGGCCCGCGATCCGGCCGTACCCGGGCGAGGAGTACGCGGACCAGGCGGTCACCGGAAGCGTGGTCGGCGCGGCCGCGACACTGTTGTTCACCCGCGACGTCCGGGAGGCGGCCGAAGCCGTGCTGGCCGGCTCGCCGAAGGCCGCCCGCTACGGACCGGCGGCCTTCTCCGCGGTGCTGGGCAGTGCCCTGGCGCGCGAGGACGTGCTGGTGCGCGACACCGAGCGGTTGCGGCAGCTGGAGATCGTGGACACCGTGGTCCTGCACCCCGAGGCGCTGCACGGCGACCGCCGCACGGTGCTCGAAGTGAACCCCAGCGCGCCCGGCTGGGACCATGACCGGCTGTGGCGTGCCGCGACCGTGGCGCTGCGCCCGCCCGACGAATGGGCGCCGCCGTCCGCCGAGTTGGGACTCCGCCTGCGTCCGGTGCCCGGCCAGGAGGCGGCTCGGACGGGGCTGATGATCGCTTCGGCGCGCGGCAAGGAGGTGGGCACCGTACTGGTCGGCTGGGAGGTCGACCCGCTTGCCGAGGCCGGGTTGGACGCGGCGCGCCGGGCCGGTCTGCGCGTCGTGGTGGTGGACGATGCGTCGCTCGGCGACTTCGCCGCCCTGGTCGACGAACTCGTCTCCGCTGACCGGCCGTTGGCCGATGTCGTACGCGGGCTGCAGGAGGACGGCCGGGTGGTGCTCACGGTGGCGCGCGTTCCGGCCGAAGGCGCCACCATGGAACGGGACTTGACGGAGGAGAGCCGCGAGGTACTCGCCGGACTGCTGCAGAGCGACCTGGCCGTCTCGGTCACCGACGAGCGCAGCGCGGTGGTCTGGGGCGCGGATGTCCTTCCGCTGCGGGGACTTGAGGGAGTGTGGCGGCTGCTGGCCGCGGTCCCCGCCGCGCGCACCGTCGGCCGGCACTCCAAGATCCTCGCCGAGGCGGGCGCGGCACTGTCCGGGCTGCTGGTGCTCACCCGGGGCAGACGGACCCAACGCGCCCCGTTCAGCCTGGGGTTCCGGCTCAGCCCGGTCAACGTCGCCGCCGCCTCGGCCCTGGTGTCGGGCTGGCGCGCCGCCGTCAGGGTCAGCGCCCGCTCGACGCCCCACCCCCGGCCACGGGTGCCCTGGCATGCCCTGCAGCCCGAGGAGGCGCTCGCCCGGCTGGCCAGCATGCCGCGTCCGAGGCCGTCCGCGCTGCATCTGCTGCGCACCCGGCTCGGCGCTGTGGCGCAGCTGCCGGTGTTCACCCCGGCCCGTCTGACGGTGCGTCTGGTGACTGCGGTACGGGCCGAACTGGATGATCCGCTCACTCCCGTGCTCGTGGTCGGCGCCGCCGCGTCGGCGCTGCTCGGGTCCACCGTGGACGCGCTGCTGGTCGCCTGCGCGATGGGGATGAACGCCCTGGTCGGCGGGGTGCAGCGACTACGCGCCGAGCGTGCGCTTTCGGCGCTCGCGGCGGGACAGCGGCGAACGGCCCGGCGGGTGGCCGACAAGGGCGGTGGTGCGACCACCACCGTCGAGGCCGGGCGACTGGCGCCGGGGGAGGTGATCGAGCTGCAGACCGGCGACGTGGTCCCCGCGGACGCTCGGCTGCTGGAGGCCGACGATCTGGAGGTGGACGAGTCCTCGCTCACCGGCGAGTCGCTGCCGACCCGCAAGGAGTTGACCGCCACACCGCAGGCGGCGGTCGCGGAGCGCAAGTCCATGCTGTTCGAAGGCACCACCGTGGTGGCCGGGCGGGCGCGGGCCGTGGTGGTCGGCACCGGCGACCAGACAGAGGCGGGCCGGGCGGAGCATCTCGCGTCGCATGTGGCGCCCGCGGCCGGGGTGCAGGCCCGGCTACACGAACTGACCAGCCGGGTACTGCCGCTCACGCTCGCCGGCGGTGCCGTCGTCACCGGACTGTCGCTGATCCGCGGGCGACCGGTCCGGGAGGCGGTCAGGGGCGGACTCGCGGTCGCCGTGGCCGCGGTACCGGAGGGGCTGCCGCTGGTGGCGACGGTCGCGCAGATGTCCGCCGCGCGCAGACTCAGCAGACACGGCGTACTGGTGCGCACCCCGCGCGCCCTGGAAGCACTGGGCCGGGTGGACACGGTCTGCTTCGACAAGACCGGCACCCTGACCGAGAACCGGCTGCATGTCGTCCGTACCGTCACCGTCGATGGCGCCACGCACCCGGCCGACGCTCCCGAGGCGGCGCCCGTGCTGCGGATCGCGGCCCGGGCCTGCCCGCGGGGCGCCGAGGACACCGGCGTGCACGCGCACGCCACCGACGAGGCGGTCCTCGTCGCGGCTCCGCCGGATCCGCAGTGGTCGCCCCTTGAAGTGCAGCCGTTCGAAGCCAGCCGTGGGTACGCGTCCGCCGTGGGCACCGACGCCGATGGAACGGACGTGCTGGTGGTCAAGGGCGCACCGGAAGTGGTGCTGCCGTGTTGCGTGGACGTCGGCGCCGATGCCGCCGCGAGGGCCCAGTCCCTCGCCGCCGAAGGACTGCGCGTACTGGCCGTCGCCCAGCGCCGGTTGGTCCCTGGCGAGGAGAGTGAGGCGCTCGGCAAGCCGCTTGAGTCGCTGGAAGTCGTCGGGTTCGTGGCCCTCGCCGACGCACCGCGCGCGAGTTCCGCCCCGCTGGTGGCCGGGCTCGGCCGGGCCGGCGTCCGCCCGGTCATGCTCACCGGCGACCATCCGCAGACCGCGCGTGCCGTGGCGATCGCACTGGGCTGGCCGAAGGACGTCACCGTGGTCACCGGTGGCGAACTCGCCGACCTGGACCGGGCCGGCCGGGCCCGGCTGCTGCGCGACTGCGGGGTGGTGGCCCGGGTGGCGCCGGAACAGAAGCTGCAGGTCGTCGAGGCGCTCCAGGAGGCCGGACGGGTGGTGGCAATGGTCGGGGACGGCGCGAACGACGCCGCCGCCATCCGCGCCGCCGACGCCGGCATCGGCATCGCCGTACGGGGCTCGGCGGCCGCCCGCAATGCCGCGGACCTGGTGATCACCACTGACGAACTGTCGGTCCTCATCGACATCATCGCCGAAGGCCGGGCGATGTGGAGCAGCGTGGCGGACGCTATCAGCATCCTGATCGGCGGCAACGCCGGAGAGGTCGGCTTCACCGTGCTCGGTACGCTGGTCTCGGGGACCTCGCCGTTGTCCACGCGTCAGCTTCTGCTGGTCAACCTGCTCACCGACATGTTCCCGGCGATGGCGGTCGCGGTCACTCCGCAGGACCCCCAGCGATCCCCGGACACCGCGAACGGGGAAACCGGCGAGGAGTCCGCCCCCGCTGGCACCGCCCCGGTGGGCATGGCCGTCCTCCGGGAGCCGCTCACCCGCCAGATCCGGCAACGCGGTGTGATCACCGGGCTTGGCGCGGGCACGGCGTGGCTGATCGGCACCCTCACCCCCGGATCCGCCCGACGCACCAGCACGATGGCCCTTTGCGGGGTGGTGGGCGCCCAGCTCACCCAGACGGTCATCGGCCGCCGCCACAGCCCGCTGGTACTGCTGACCGTGCTCGGCTCGGCCGCGGCACTGGTCGGCCTGGTACAGACGCCCGTGGTCAGCCACTTCTTCGACTGCACTCCGCTGGGGCCGGTGGCCTGGGCGGGCGTCACCACCGCCATCGGCGTCGCCGCGCTGGGCCCGCTGGTGCTGCCGACCGCCGAGCGGGCCCTGTCGCAGATCGAGTCGCGGCTGCGCCCGATGGTACGGGTGGTCCGCTGAACGCTGCGCGGCCCGCCGCCGCACGCCGAGCGCGGCACCGGGACGGGCGAGCGGCCGTGGCGGCGGCAGGAGTTCACCGCCGCCACGGCCACCGGGTCAGTTGCCCCGCAGCCCGGCGATCAACCACTCGACGGCAGGAGTGACGCTGGGCGCGGGCGGCCAGCCGTTGATCACCGCGAGCAGTTCCCAGTACCGGGTGTAACCCGAGTCATGACCGGTCTCCATGCGTGCCAACAGCCAGGTGCGGAACTCCGCTCCGTCCTCGCGCCCGCACAACCGCGCGCACTCGGCGGCGAGTTCGTCCAGCACCGGTCGGGCCGCCTGGGAAGTCGGCTCGATTCCGGCTTCACGTGCCGAGGCGGTGCGCGCCTGGATCAGCTCCGCGAGCCGACGGGCGGCGGCCTCGTCGGGCTGCCCGGCTTCCGCTCGGGCCCGGACCTGATCGGCGGCCGCCCGACGCATGCGAGCCCGGAAGCCGTCGTCCTGCACCAGCTCCGCCAGCTCCACCCAGGCGTTGAGCTGCTCCGCCGTCGGGTTGTCCGGCAGCTCCGGCATCGCGCCGTGCATCAAGGTGAGGAACGTGGCGTCGACGTCGAGGCCGCCGAAGGCCTGGTCGACGAAGTCGTGGATCATACGGCGGCGTTCCTGGTCGGAGAGTGTGGCGAGTTTGTGCATGAGTTGCATCTCCTCTGGTGTGGACCCGCGGTTGGCCACCGCGCGCAGCACGGCCCGGCGCAGCCGCAAGGTGCGGATCTGCACATCCAGGGCCTCGGCGTGCGCTGACGCGACGTCGGCGACGCTGACCTCGCGTTCCAGCACCCGCTGGATGGTGGCGAGGTCGATGCCGAGGTCGCGCAGCGTACGGACGAGACCGAGACGGGCCAGCGCGTCCCGGCCGTAGAGCCGGTAGCCGACGGGTGTGCGGTCGGTCGGCGGCACCACTCCCGCATCGGACCAGAACCGGATGGTCTTGACCGTGAGACCGGTCAGCCGGGCCAGTTCCCCGATGGTCCAGAGGGCGTCGTCGTCCATGTCCACCACCTTGGAGTCTCCCGTCGAGGGAGACTCAACCCTGGGAGCTCACCCTGGTGCCGGGAGGGCGGCCTCGCCGCGTAGCCGACGCAGGGCCGTGGCCGTGGGCTCGGCTCGGCGCCGGAAGCGGACGTTGTTTCGCTGCCAGTCCAGCATCAGCACCAGCTTGTCGGTCAGTGTGCCGACCAGCCGCGCGTACGCGGTCTGTTCGGCGGGGCCGGAGCTGAGGGTGCGGAACGGCGCTGGAGCGTAGGAGCGCGTCGCCGCGTCCTGGTCGAGTGATGCGAGGTCGTCGTGGGCGAGTGCCGCCAAGGCGGCGAGTTGCCAGATGCGGCGTACGAAGGGGTGGTCACGGACCGAGGCCGGAATGTCGTCGTCGAGCGTGAGCTCCAGCGTGTCCACGGCGAAGGGAACTGGCAACGGCCGCCGGTGTCACAGGCAAACTCCTTACAGCGCACGCGGGTTCGAAGGTGGACTGGCATTGCCGCCGGTGCGGCAGAATCAGATGGGCGGAGCTGACTGAGGTCGGCGAATGCGCGGGATGGGCAGTGTGCTCTCGGGGGCACCTGAAATACCCATGCTTATATGATGAGTCACGGGGTTGGGTAATCGACTGCCACCCTGGGTAGTGCTGATGCGACCGGGTCGCACGGCATGAGGAGGGGCGGTCCGCGGAAAGCCTTACGAATTCGGCACGCTCCGAAAAGCTCGTCCCCGGGTTCCTCTTTCCGGCGAATCGAACCGGCCTGGCAGGCAGTTGGCCTCCGGCCGCTCAATCCCATGTCCGTGGCGATAAAGTCAAGAGAGGCCGCCACCAGTGACGCAGACACAGCCTTTTGAACTGCCCGACTTTTACATGCCCTATCCGGCGCGGCTGAATCCCCACCTGGAGGAGGCGCGTTCGCACTGCAAGAAGTGGGCCCGTGACATGGGGATGCTGGAGGGTTCCGGCATCTGGGACGAGCATGACCTCGACGCGCATGACTATGCGCTGTTGTGCGCCTACACCCACCCGGACGCCTCCGGTCCCGAGCTCTCGCTGGTGACCGACTGGTATGTGTGGGTGTTCTTCTTCGACGACCATTTCCTGGAGGTCTTCAAGCGATCCGGGGACCGGGAGGGCGGCAAGGAGTACCTGGACCGGCTTTCGGCTTTCATGCCGATGGATCTGGCCACCGGAGTCCCCGAACCGACAAATCCGGTGGAGGCGGGCCTGATCGATCTCTGGGAACGCAGTGTCCCCGCCATGTCCCTGGACTGGCGAGCCCGGTTCGCCGAAAGCACCGAGAACCTGCTCAACGAGTCGCTCTGGGAACTCTCCAACATCAACGCAGGCCGGATCCCCAACCCCGTCGAGTACATCGAGATGCGCCGCAAGGTCGGCGGAGCGCCATGGTCGGCCGGTCTGATCGAACACGCGGTGGGTGCTGAGGTCCCCGCGGTGATCGCCGGCAGCCGGCCGATGCGGGTTCTCAAGGAAACCTTTTCGGACGGTGTTCACCTGCGTAACGACCTGTTCTCCTACCAGCGGGAGACCGAAGAGGAGGGCGAACTCAGCAACGGTGTCCTGGTGCTGGAGAAGTTCCTCGACTGCACCACCCAGCAGGCCGCGGACGCCGTCAACGACCTTCTCACCTCACGGCTGCAGCAGTTCGAGAACACCGCCCTGACGGAACTCGGCCCGCTCCTCGTGGAGAAGGGCGTGGGCGCACGGTCCGCCGCCGATGTCCTGGCATACGTCAAGGGCCTGCAGGACTGGCAGTCCGGCGGCCATGAATGGCATATGCGCTCCAGCCGGTACATGAACAATGCCACGCGGTCCGCCCCGTCCGTCGGCTGGTCCCCGTTCATCCCCAGCGGACTGGGCACCTCGGCGGCGGATCTGAAGCTGACCGGCGGACGGATCGGGGCCGACCGGGGACGACGCTTCACCCACGTTCCCCACCAGAGGGTCGGCCCGTCCCAACTGCCCGACTTCTACATGCCGTTCACCACCACCCTCAGCCCGCACCTGCACTCGGCGCGCCAGAACACGGTCGAGTGGGCGCACCGGATGGGGATGCTCAAGGCGCAGCCGGGCCTTCCCGGCTCCCACATCTGGGACGAGCACAAGCTCGTCGCCTTCGACTTCCCGCTGTGCGCGGCGGGGATCCACCCGGACGCCTCACCCGACGAACTCGACCTGTCGTCACAGTGGTTGACCTGGGGCACCTACGCGGACGACTACTACCCCGTGGTCTTCGGGCGAGCCCGGAACCTGGCCGGCGCGAAGGCATGCAACGAGCGACTCGCTGCCCTCATGCCGATCGACGCCGACACCGCTTCGGCCCCGGCGAACGCGCTGGAGCGGGGCTTGGCCGACCTGTGGACCCGCACCGCGGAGCCGATGACCGTGAGCGCACGCCGCAGGTTCCGCACGGCCATCGAGGACATGATCTCCAGCTGGCTGTGGGAGCTGGCCAACCAGGCGCAGAACCGCATCCCTGACCCGGTGGACTACATCGAGATGCGCCGGGCCACCTTCGGCTCCGAGCTCACGATGAGCCTGTGCCGACTGGCTCATGGCGAGGAGATCCCACCGGAGATCTACCGGACCGGGCCGCTGAGGTCCCTGGAGAACTCCGCGACCGACTACGCATGTTTGATCAACGATGTCTTCTCGTACCAGAAGGAGATCGAGTTCGAAGGAGAGGTCCACAACGGCATCCTCGTCGTCCAGAACTTCTTCGACTGCGACTATCCGACCGGGCTCGCCATCGTCCATGACCTGATGACCTCCCGGATGCGCGAGTTCGAGCATGTCGCCGCGCATGAACTGCCCGTGCTGTATGACGACTTCAAGCTGGGGGAGACCGCCCGCCGGATGCTGGACGGCTATGTGCGCGAACTGCAGAACTGGATGGCCGGAATCCTGACCTGGCATCGGGGCTGCCACCGCTACCAGGAGGCCGAACTGCGACGCCGCACCGGAGCTCAGTGGCCGCTCGGTGGACCCACGGGGCTGGGGACCTCAGCCGCGCGGAGCCCGGTGTCCACCCGTTTGGCGCAGCTCGCGCAGTAGCCCTGGGCCGAGGGGGTGATGGCGCGAGGCCTCAGGCCCTGCTGGTGGGGTGGGTGCTGGACGCGGTGTCGATGAACAGCCCGCCGAACGCGGCGAGGGCGGCGACCATCGCCGGTAGGGCGTCCACGTGTGTCGGGCGCAGCAGGGCCATGACCGCGGCCAGGACGCTGACCGCCAGGGACGTCGCCGCCATCACCGCCCACACCCACGTACGCCACAGGGCCTGCGGGTTGGTCACCAGGCCGAGCAGCCCGGAGACCAGGAACGACACCACCGGGGCCATGTTCGGCAGCCTGCGGTCGCTGTCCAGCGCCGCGATCGACAAGAACACCATCAGACCGAAGAAGGCCGTTGCCAGCAGCACGGGGGCCGCTCGCCTCGCGGGTTCCGACTCGTTCGCCGCCATCACTTCCTCGCCGTCTGGTGCCCGAGGAGCCGGATCACCCGTCCGTCTCGTTGCCTTCCCATGTGCCCGCCGCGGCTGGCGCCCCTCGAATGGACCGGACGGGGTGCGCGGGGTCGCCAGCGGCATGCATCGTGATCATGGCACGTGTCCGGTCGGGTGCAGCGCCTTGACGATCGCCCGGGACGTGTCCCCACGCGATCGCGCGTGTCCACGGCCACGCACCCGGCCGTGGCGGACCAGTCGAAGCGGTGAGGACCGCCGCGGACGCGGTGGCAGGCAGCACCCGGCGGGAGGAGGAATCGTGGCAGTCGTCGACCATGTGATCGTGCTGGCGCTGGAGAATCGTTCGTTCGACCATATGCTCGGTTTTGTCGAGCATCCGAACCCGAAGTTCGACGGACTCACCCGGGGCGGGCCACACACGAACCCCGGCTGGGACTCCGCCGCACCGGTGACGGCCGAGCCGCGCGCCAAGACCGCCTTGCCGATCGACCCCGACCATTCGCATGACGCGGTCATGGAGCAACTCGCGCTCAGGGGGACGGCAGGTGCCGCGTCCCCCACCAATCAGGGATTCGTCATGAGTCTCGAACGCAAAGGCCGCGGTCTGTCACCACCGACGTACGGTGGTGCACTCGGTCCGCTGCTCAACTGGTGGCACGCGCGCGGCGGACCAACACGCCCGGCGGCCGCCGGGCTGGGGCCGCTGGCCATGCTCTGCCAACCCCCCGCCCATGTCCCGGTGCTCAGCCGACTGGCACTCGAATTCGCCGTATGTACACGGTGGTTCTGCTCGCTGCCGGGTGAAACCTGGCCCAACCGCAACTTCCTGCATGCCGCGACATCCGACGGCGAGGTCGACATCGATCTGCGCGCGTACACCAACCGCACGATCTTCGAGCTACTGGAGGAAGAAGGGACCACCGACCACGCGAGGACCTGGCACATCTATCACGACGACACCCCGCAGGTATGGGCCTTCCGACGACTGTGGGACACCCCTGAGCGGCACGCCAACTGGTTTCCGGCCAGCGCCTTCGCGGACCATGTCGCGGCCGGGAAACTGCCTGCCTACTCCTTCATCGAGCCCAATCACCGGCCGCCGCTGCACACCCTGGACCACGACCCGATCATCGGCGCGCCCGATGTCAGCAACAACCAGCACCCGGGCAACAACCAGGTGGACGCAGGCGGATACCCGGCGTTCGCCGACGCCTCGCCCGACAGCGACTTCAGCCGCGGCGAGGCGCTCATCGCCGGCGTCTACCAGGCGCTACGCGCCAACCCGGCGCTCTTCGCGCGATCCGTACTGCTGATCACCTACGACGAACACGGCGGTCTGTACGACCATGTCCCTCCGCCCGTCGGCGTTCCCAGCCCCGCGGACGCCGGTACCCAAGGGCCTGGCTGGGCCGCCCGGCTACAGCACAGCCTGTGCCATCGCAAGGCCGAGACCTTCGACTTCACCCTGCTCGGCCCGAGAGTTCCGGCCGTCATCGTCTCGCCGCTGGTGGCCGCGGGCACCGTGGACGCGCGGGTGCGCGATCACGCAGCCGTCCCCGCCACCCTGCGCGCCCTCTTCGCCCCGCACGCCCGACCCCTCACCCGCCGAGACGAGTGGGCCACGCCGTTCCACTCGGTGCTGACCCTCGCCGAGCCCCGGACGGACCTGCCTGACCTCTCCGGGTACGTCGGCGCCACGCCCGGCGCGACCGGGCTGAACGTCACCGCACCTGACGCCCCCTACCCGGCCGAAGCGCCATCCCACTACCGGGATTTCGCACGTCAGGCGGAACTCGTGTGGCGACACCTCGCCCATGTCGGCGAACCAGAGGTGTCCCAGCCGCCGGCGTCCACCCAACCCCAACGAGCGGTGCAGATCACCGAGGCGTTCGCGGCCGCCGCCCACCGCCACCGCTCCGTCGCGGCCGGCGACCAGCCGTAGTGCCCCGCAGGGGCGTGGGCTCGGCGCTGCCTCGTCACGGCGTTGCCGCCGCTCGCCGGGTGGCGGGACGGTCCGCCTCCCCTTCGGTACGTTCCGTGGCAGAACATGCGATCCATCAGGCAATGGGTCGTAGTGTGACCGGGACACCGGCGTCGGCTGCCGCGCTGTGAGGCCCTTCCCCTTCCCCCTCCCGCAGTCTGTTGGAGGTGCGTGATGCCGGATGCCACTCGATTGAGCTTGATCGACCACATCGTGGTCCTGATGCTGGAAAACCGCTCCTTCGACCACATGCTCGGCTTCCTCTACACCCATCAGGGCAATCGCTCCGCGTCCGGGCAGCCCTTCGAAGGACCGACCTGGTGGCCCACAGACTCATCCCGGCCACATGACGATCCGGCTGATGGCAGCCGCCACACCAGTGGCCCAGTCCGTTCATTCACTCGACGCAATCTCGGCAACCCCAGGTAGCAGAGGCGCAAGGGCATTGCCAGCGTCGGGAGTGTGGCGAACCCGCACACCCACCCCACCAGACACGGCCGATGACACCGGCGGAACAAGGGAGTAACCGTGGCTATGGCCAACCAGAACGGCAACGGAATGCGCATCGGCAGGCTCGGCAAAATGCCGCCCAAGGTGGACGACCGCACTTTGAACCTCGCCGACTATCTGACGCCCGCGCTGCCACCCGCTCCGCCGATGAAGACCTGGACCGAAAAGGTTCAGGACTGGACCATGCTCGGGAACGACCGGTACGGCGACTGCGTGATCGCCGCCTCGCTGCACATGGAGCAGAACTGGACCGCCTATGAGGGTCCGCAGGAGATGGAGCCGACCGAGCAGCAGGCGTTGAACGTCTACTCCACGATTACCGGCTTCAACCCGAACGACCCCTCAACGGACCGTGGCACCAATATGCTTGATGCGCTCAACTACTGGCGCAAAACAGGCATCGGCAACGGCACGATCCTCGCCTACGCGGCGAGCGAGCCCGGAAACGTCGAGCACATCAAGGACATCGTCGAGTTGTTCGGGGCCGCCTATGTGGGTCTGCAACTGCCGGTCAGTGCTCAGAAGCAGAAGGTGTGGGCGGTGCCGCCCGGCGGGCCGGTGGGATCCGGTCAGCCGAGCAGCTGGGGCGGTCACTGCGTCCCGATGATCGGGTACACGCCCACCCAGGTCATGTGTGTCACGTGGGGCCAGCTCAAGTCCATGACCTGGGGATTCTTCGAGACGTACTGCGACGAGGCGTACGCGGTGCTCAGCTCGCAGTGGGCGGACGGCAACCGGCCGGACCCTGACGGCTTCAGTCTCGACGATCTGAAGCAGGACCTCAACGCGGTGGTCAGCCACTGATACGCGCACCGGACAGGGCGGGCGGCGCCGCGCAGGCGCCGCCCGGCTCGCGGTCGGGGCTGCGGCCGTGTTCAGCGGGCACGTGCCGGGGCGCGCTGGGTGCCGCCCGGCGGACCCCGTACGGGGGTATTGATCTTGCCGGGGGCTCTGGTCACCCCCGGCCGGGGCCTGCTCCACGAGCTGGCGACACCGGGGGGACGGCCACGAGGTGGCGGCCTTGCGCCTGGGTGAGTCCGGAGACGGCAACCGGTGGTCGAGGCCGACGAGTTGGGCGTGGCTGAGGCGTGCCACTGCTGCCGCCCTCGGTGGGCCGGGTGGCCTCGACTGTCTGCGGCCGTCTGATGCGGCGACCCGGCCAGGGCCGCGGCGGCGCCCCGCGCCGCGCCCACGCCGGGGGCCGCGGCCGGTGCGTCGGCGCTGGTCAGGCCGCCGCGCACGGCCGTCGAGGGGCCGGATACCGTCGCGCGGCCGGTCCCGGCAGGTCGCGGAGCGGCTTGCTGACCGGCCGGTAGCGGTGTGCGCTCGCCGTCCGGCAGGCGGCGTAGCACTCTGGAGGTGCGGCGGCGGGTATGTGAGCGTGCTGGACCGGGACGATGACGTCTGGTGGTTTCTTGGTCATGCACCGATACGAGCTGGATCCCGCGCGAGGAGCCCCCCAGGGCTCGGCGGGCGGCGCAGGGGCGCGGCTGGAGGGCCATCGGCTGATTCCCTTGGCGACCGCGCTGCTCGACGGCGACGGACGGATCCTGCACTGGAGCGAGGACGCCGAGGCGCTGCTGGGCTACTCGGCGAGCGAGGCCGTGGGCCAGTTCGCCGCTCAGCTGCTGCTGGCCGAGGACCAGTGGACGGAGGTGCTGTCCCTGTTCGACAGCATCGCCTCCGGCCGCGGCTGGTCCGGTGTGTTCCCGGTCAGGCACCAGGACGGCCACTACGTTGACCTGGAGTTCCGCACCTACCCGATCGTCGGCCCCGAGGGGCGGCGCTTCGTCCTCGCGACGGCCTCCGAGGTGCAGGCACTGCGCCGGGTCGAGCAGGACCTCGCCGTCCTGGACGGATTCTTCAACCAGTCCCCGATCGGCCTGGCCCTCTACGACACCGACCTGCGGTTCATCCGTATCAACGAGGCACTGGCTCGGATGAACGGCCTGACAGCGGAGCAGCACATCGGCGGACGGCTCAGCGAGGTGCTGCCGGACATCAACGCCAAGGAGATCGAGGAGGTGATGCGCCGGGTGCTCGCCACCGGCGAGCCGGTCGTCGATGCGCGGTCGCACGGCCGCACGCCAGGCGATCCCGACCACGACAGGGCCTGGTCGGCCGCGTACTTCCGGTTGGAGGCGCCGTCCGGCCAGATCCTCGGAGTCAGCTCCTCGATCATCGATGTGACCGAGCGGTTCCAGGCCGAGGCCCAGGCGGAGCAGGCCCAGCAGCGGCTCTCCCTGCTGGCCGAGGCCAGTGCCCGGATAGGCGCCACGCTGGATCTGCGCCGGGCCGCCCGAGAACTGTCCGAGGCGATGGTCCCCCAGCTCGCCGATGTGTGCTCGGTCCATGTACTTGAGCGGCTGGTCGGCGGTATGGACCCGGAACCGGCGGACGCGGCCGAGTCGCCCCTGGTCCGGCGCTTGGCGCTGGCCTCCTCGGAAGGTGACTTCCCCGCCGTCGACCTGCCGACGGAGGGCGTGTACCGCATCCCGCCCGGCTCACCGTACGAGCAGGCGATGGTGGGCCGGCGCACGGTGATCGTGCCCGCCGAGGAGCTGCCGCCGCTCACCGTGGCCAGCCCCGACCGGGTGCGTTCCTACCTCGCCCGCGAGTCCCAACCCGTGCGCGTGGTTCCGCTGGTCGCCCGCGCGACGGTGCTCGGCATAGTGATCTATGGCCGTCACAAGGACCGTGAGCCCTTCGACGCCCAGGACAGCACCTTCGGCGATGAGTTGATCTCGCGCGCCGCGGCCTCGATCGACAACGCCCGGCTGTATCTGCGTGAGCACGAGAACCTGATGGAGCGTCAGGCGGCGCTGCGTGAGGCCAACGCCGCCCGGGAGCAGCTCGCGCTGATCAACGAGGCCAGCAGCCGCATCGGCACCACACTGGACCTGCAGCGCACCGCGGAGGAACTGGTCGAGGTGGTCATACCGCGGTTCGCCGACTTCGTCACCGTCGACCTGCTGGACCCGGTGCTGCGTGGCGAGGAGCCCGACAAGCTGCGTGCCGACCAGCCCTTGGTGCTGCGCGCGGTCGCGGTCGGCGACGCGGCCGGATCGGGATTGCTGGACGTCGCCGACTCCGTGGGGGAGACCTCCGAGTTCGAGTCCCGCAAGGTCTACGCACAGAGCCTGCGCAGGGGACGCTCGATCCTGGTGCCGGAGGTGGACGAGGAGAGCCTCGCCGCCATCGTGAGCACGCCGGACCGGGTGGCGCCCGGCATCGCGGCGGGTGTCCACTCGTATCTGATGGTGCCCGTCCTGGCCCGCGGCGCGGTCCTCGGCGGGGCGGAGTTCATCCGTACCCGCAACCCCGCGCCGTTCACCGCCGCCGATGTGGCGCTCGCCGAGGAACTGGTCGCCCGCGCCGCGGTGTCCATCGACAACGCCCGGCTCTACCGGCGGGAGCGGGAGACCGCGCTCACCTTGCAGCGCAGCCTCCTGCCCCAGGAGATCCGCCACACGCTGGGCATGGAGATCGCCCACCGCTACATGCCGAGCAGCGTGGGCAGCGAGGTCGGCGGCGACTGGTTCGACGTCGTGCCGCTGTCCTGCGGGCGGGTCGCGCTCGTCGTGGGCGATGTGATGGGGCACGGCATCCGGGCCGCCGCCACGATGGGCCAACTGCGCACGGTGGCCCGTACGTTGGCGACCTTGGAGATGCTGCCCGACCAACTGCTGACCCGGCTCGACGAGACGGCCTCGGGTGTCGGGGAGGGGCAGTTCGCCACCTGTCTGTGCGCGGTGTACGACCCGGTCGACCGCAGTTGCACCATGGCGTCCGCCGGGCACCTGCCGCCTGTGGTGGTGGCCCGCGACGGCGGCCCCCGGCCGGTCGCCCTGCCCGCCGGGGTGCCGCTGGGCGTGGGAGGAGTGGACTTCGAGAGCGTGGAGATCACCATCCCGGAGGGCGGCATTCTGGCGCTGTACACCGACGGCCTGATCGAACGGCGCGGCCAGGACATCGACGAGGGGATGGACCTGCTGTGCCGGACTCTCGCCGACGGCGAACGCAGCCTGGAGGAGACCTGCGACGCCGTGCTCGCCGAACTGGTGCCGGAAGGCTCCGAGGACGACATCGCGGTGATCATGGCCCAGGCGCTTCCGGTGCCGGAGGACAAGATCGCCACGCTTCCGCTGGCCGAGGATGTGGCGCTCGCGGGAGAGGCGCGGCGCTTCACCCGCAGCACACTCAGGTCGTGGGGGCTGACGTCACTCGCCGAGATCACCGAACTGCTGGTCAGCGAGCTGGTCACCAACGCACTGCGGCATGCCGGCCCGCCACGTCAGCTCCGGCTCTTCCAGGACCGTACGCTGACGGTGGAGGTGGCCGACACCAGCCGCCAGATCCCTCTGCTGCGCCCGATCGACGAGGACGTGGAGAGCGGCCGCGGTATGCGGCTGGTCAACGAGCTGGCCCATCGCTGGGGCAGCCGCACCACGCGCCACGGCAAGGTGGTCTGGTTCGAGCTGGAGCTGCCGCCCGGCGCCGCGCCCTGACGCTCTGGGCCTGGCCGGCGGATCCTCGGCGCCGAGCCGCCGCCAGGTTGCGCCCGTCGCGGCACCACGGATCCGGACTGTTTCCGCCGGTTGGCGGACGGGCGCGGGGATTCGCGCCGTGCCACGGCCGCTTGGTCGATAGAGCCGCGATAGTGGGCAGGCTCCCATGCCGCCGCTCGATTCCCGGGACATCAACCGGCACATCTATCTGCGCCAACTCCAGGACAACAACGAGGTGTTGTTCTACTGCCTGGTGACCCGGTACCTGGAGGAGATGCTGCCCATCGTCCATACGCCGACGGTCGGCGAAGCCTGCCGCCGCTTCAGCGCGATCTACCGCCGTCCGCGCGGACTGTTCATGTCCTGGGAGGACCGCGACCGCTTCGGGCGGATCCTGCGCAACCGCCCGAACGAGGAGGTGGACGTCATCGTCGTCACCGACGGCCAGCGCATCCTCGGCCTCGGCGACCCCGGGCGAGCCGCGTCACCGACCGGATGATGGTCGCCGCGGCGCGGGCGGTGGGACGCTGCGCCACGCAGGCGGCTCCCGCCGACGGCCCGGCCCCGCTGCTGCCGCCGCTGGAGGGCATGCGCGCGGCGGCCCGGGAGATCGCCGTCGCGGCCGCACTGGCGGCGGTCGAGGACAAGGTGGCTCCGAAGATGACCGAACCGGAAGTGCGGACGGCGGTCACGGCGACCCAGTGGTCTCCGGCCCACGCTGACTGATCCATGGTGGTTTCCGCACCTATGGGGCGCTGTGTCGGGTGGCGCGCACCCGGAGTGTCGTGAAGTCGCCCTGTATGTAGGGGAATATCGGCCCACATTCCATGATGGTGCGTCAGATTAGCCGTTGCCTGTGTGATGTACGCGACACATGCTTGTGGGTCACGATCTCGGCTGCCTAGCGTGCGGGGTGTTCGCACACGCGTACCCCTGCAGCCGGGACGCCGAGTCCTGTCCACCGGCCTACGGGCAGCCGATCACCGTAACGGGCAGGAGCGGGGGAACCAGGTAAGTCGCCGTCTCACGCCCTGTCCGGCGCCCGGGCGCGCGTGAACACGGCTCGGGGTGAAGCCGATATCCGTGCGGCCGGGCTACCTCACCGCCCGAACCCGACAGCTCACCTCGCAGGCGTCGTGGAGGAAGCCTGCATGCTGATACCGGGTTCCGGCCGGCACCGCCGTCCGCACCAGAGCTCCGCTCGCCGCCTCGCCGCCACCGGGATAGCCGGTGCCGGGCTCATGCTGCCGCTGGTGGGCGCCAGCGGCGCCACCGCGGCTCCGAGCGGCCACCAGTCCGCGACGCACGACCAGTGGCATCCGCAGCGCGAGCGGCATGTGCACCACGAGCACGAACACCAGTGGCATCACGGCACGCACCACGCGCACCACGCCGCCACCCCGCGTCCGGTCACCTCGCCGGCCGGGTCCGCCACCCCGAAGCCCTCGACCGCACCCTCGCGGTCCGCGTCCCCCACGCCCTCGGCCACGCCTTCGCACTCCGCGCCCGCCACGCCGCCGCCGGCCCCGGTCACCAGCAGTACCCCGACCGCACCGACCGGCGAGAACGCGGACGCCGTCCAGCAGGTGCTGGCCCTGATCAACAAGGCGCGGGCCGCCCAGGGGCTGCCCGCCTACACCATCACCGCCGGACTGACGCGCAGCGCCGGAGCCCACAACCAGGTCATGGCGGGCGGATGCGGCCTGTCCCACCAGTGCTCGGGTGAGGCCTCGCTGGGCGACCGGGAGACGGCCGCGGGCGTGCAGTGGAACTCGGCCGGGGAGAACATAGGCGAGGGCGGCCCGGTCAGCACGGGTTCCCAGGACATAGCCTCCATGGCCGTGTCGCTGACCCAGGGCATGCTGGACGAGAAGCCGCCGAACGACGGCCACCGCCAGAACATCCTGAGCAGCAGTTTCACCCACATCGGCATAGCCGTCCACCGGGACGCACAGGGCACCGTCTGGCTGACGCAGGACTTCTCCAACTGACCCGGCCGCTCCGGCGATGAACCCGCAGTGCGGCCCGCCCATCACGCTCGTGGGCGGGCCGGGCTGCGGACCCGGACATTAGGCCGAATGCATTCTTTATGCCTTGTATTACGAAATAACCTACCTGGCTGGTCAATGAATACTTCCGTCGGCTAACCCAGCAGCGAGGAAGAGCACCTCATGGCCCACCAGGTTTCCGTGCGCCACCGACGGTCCCGGTCCAAGCGACTGGTGACGGTCGCGATCACCCTCAGCGCCCTCGGAGCCGTCGCACTCACGGCACCGGCCGCCTCGGGGCAGCCGTCGCACCGACGGGACCGCGGCTACCGGGAGTTCGACTTCGTGTCCAACGTGCCGGGCAGAGCGGCGGCCACGGATCCGAACCTGGTCAACCCCTGGGGCCTGTCGCAGCTCCACGGCGCGGTGTGGGTCTCGGACAACGGCAGTGACAAGGCGACGGCCTACACCGGAGCCAGGCCGGGCAAACCGGCCAGGGTGCTGCCCCGGGTGGTGTCGATCCCCGGCGCCGGTGCGCCGACCGGCAATGCGCGCAACGATACGAGCGGCTTCCGTTTCCATGCCTTCGGGCGGTCAGGTGCCGCACGGCTCGTCTTCTCCGGCGAGGAGGGAGACCTCTTCGCGTGGAGCCCACGTGTGTCGCGGCGGACGGCCGTGCGGGTCGCCCACACCGAGACGGGCGGCGTCAACGCCGTCTACAAGGGGCTGGCGCTGGTGCCGTTCCATTCGAAGTGGTCGGCGTCCCGACGCCACCGTCACCACCCGCGGCTGCTCGTCGCCGACTTCCGGGACGCCCGCATCGACGTGTTCGACGGGCGCTTCCACCGCCTGCCGTCCCACGGACGCTTTCGCGATCCCAGCATTCCCAGCGGCTTCGCACCGTTCAACGTCAGGGTCTTCGGCCCGCGGGTCTTCGTGACCTACGCCAAGCAGGACCCGGCCAAGCACGATGATGTCGCCGGTGCGGGCAACGGCTTCATCGACGTGTTCGACCTGCACGGCCGACTGCTGCGGCATTTCGCTCGTCGTGGCGTCCTCAACTCCCCCTGGGGAATGGAACTCGCGCCCCGCGACTTCGGAAGGTTCTCCGGCGACCTACTGGTCGGCAACTTCGGCGACGGCCATATCCACGCCTTCAACCCGCGCACCGGACGCCTGATGGGAACCCTGAAGGACGCCAAGGGAAAGCCGATCACCATCCCCGGACTGTGGGGCCTGCTACGCGGTACCCACAAGGCACGACAGGACGCGGTCTGGTTCGCCGCCGGAATCAACGGCGAGCAGGACGGGCTGCTGGGCATCGTGCGGGCGAACTACTGAGCCGTCCAGAGCCCGCGCGACCGCCTCGCTCCACAAGGAATCCACATGATTGCCCTCTACCGTGCCGCACGGATCGGGATTCGCCCGCCGTACGAGGAAGGCCGAAGCCGGAGCCGTGGACCCGTGCGGCTTCTGCCGGAGAAGGGCACGCGGAATGGAGCACGAACGTCCGCTCGGTGAGCGGTATGCGGTCGGCAGGCTGCTGGGCCGGGGAGGAATGGCACAGGTCTATCTGGCCGACGACCTCAAGCTGCACCGCCGGGTCGCGGTGAAGACCCTGCGGCCCGAATGCGCGGGCGATCCGTCCTACCGCCAGCGCTTCCTGCGCGAGGCGCGGTCGGCCGCACTGCTCAACAGCCCCGGCATCGTGGCCGTTTACGACACGGGTGAGCAGATCGTGCACGGGGCGAGCCTGCCGTACATCGTGATGGAGTACGTCGAGGGCCGCACGCTGGCCGAGCTGGCGCACGGCGATCCGGCGCCGACGCCCGAACAGGCGCTGCGCCTCACCGCGGGAGTGCTGGCAGCGCTGGCGCACGCGCACCACTGCGGCATCGTGCACCGCGACATCAAGCCCGCCAACGTCATGCTCGGCGCCGACGGCACGGTGAAGGTCATGGACTTCGGCATCGCCCGGCCGCTTGGCGCGCAGGGTGCGACGCTGACCCAGACCGCGATGGTCGTCGGCACGGCCGAGTACCTGTCACCGGAGCAGGCACGCGGGGAGGAGGTGGACACCCGCACCGATCTGTACTCCACCGGCTGCCTGTTGTACGAGCTGCTGACCGGACGCCCGCCGTTCACCGGAGAGAACCCGCTGGCCGTGGCCTACTCGCAGGTACGGGACGCGGCCGTGCCGCCCTCCGCCCGGGTGCCCGGACTGCCGCAGGCGTGTGACGAGGTCGTCCACCGGGCCTTGGCCAAGGACCGGGAGGAGCGCTATCAGAGCGCTGAGGAGATGCGCGCTGACATCGAGCTCGCTCTGCGCCGACTCGCCAGCCCCGCCACCGAGGCGCCGCCGACCCTGGTGAGCAGCCCGCCCACCGCCACGGCCGCGATCCCGAACGACGAGGACACCCCCGCGCCCGCGCCGTCCACGGCTCGGCAACCGGAGAAGCGCGATCGGCGGCCCGCCCGCAGGCTGTGGTCAGTGGCGGCGGCGGTCGGGGTGCTGCTGGCCGCGGGCGGAGCGTACGCCGCGTCCGGCCCGGATTCCGCTCCCGGCCAGGCCCGGGCGGACACCACGGTGCCGGTTCCCGATCTCGTCGGGAAGACCCTCACCCAGGCACGGACGGGGGCACAGACGGTCGGCCTGCACGTCGTCCGGGGCGGATCCGGCACCTGTGCGGCGCACACCGCCCGGCACGCCGGTGCGGCGGCGCACTACGTGTGCGGGCAGGTTCCCGCCTTCGGCACCCGCATGGCGCGAGGCGGCAGCATCCGGGTCCAGTTGTCCACCGGACCGGGGAACCCGTAGCCGGGGCACGCGGGTTGCCGTACCGCCTCCGGAGTAGCCCAGGGTGCGGCGGGTCCGGGGGTGCCCGAGCCTTGGGGGTATGGAACATCCACCCGTCGTTGTGCACCCGGTCGAGAACGGAGCCCGGCGGGTGACGGTTCAGGGTGAGGTGGTCGGCCAGGCCTACGGTCTGGCGGACGTCGAGGAGTTCCTACGCCGGGCCGGCTTGGATCCGGACGATGTGGCGTTGGACGATCCGGCGCTCATCGAATGGCAGGAGGGCGGCCCGGACGTGTGGTCTTGAGCGGCCTCACGCCGCGCCCGGTTCTTCTGCGATGACGGCCAGGAGTGCGGGAAGCGCCGTGCCGATGGGATCGCGGACGATCTCGTCGGCCACCGGGTCGTACGGCGTCGGCTCGGCGTTGACGATGATCAGGCGGGCGTTGTGCTGGGCCGCCAGCCCGGCCAGGGAAGCGGCGGGCTGTACCTGGAGGCTGGTGCCGACCGCGATGAAGATCTCGGCGGCCTTCGTGAAGGCCATCGCCTGTCCCAGCACCTCGGGGTCCAGCGCCTGACCGAACATCACCGTGGCGGACTTCAGGATCCCGCCGCACCGGTCGCACGCCGGATCCGGCTCGCCCGCTCGCACCCGCTCCAGCGCCTCCGCCATCGCGGAGCGCGCCGCACACCCCGTGCACACCACTTCGCGGGCGGTCCCGTGCAACTCCAGCACCTTCCTGGCGGGCATCCCCGCCTGCTGGTGCAAGCCGTCCACGTTCTGCGTGATCACCCGTACCGGCACGCCGGAGCGCTCCAGCCGGACCACTGCCCGATGCGCCTCGTTCGGCCGGGCCCGCAACGTCGGACTGTCGCACCGCATGCGCCACGCCCGGCGGCGGATCCGCGGATCCGCCATGTAGTGGTCGTAGGTGACCAGCTTCTCGGCCTCGGGATCGCGTCGCCACAGACCGTTCGGCCCACGGTAGTCCGGGATTCCGGAATCCGTGGAGATCCCCGCGCCGCTGAGGACGACGACAAGCGGCCTGTGCGTGCTCATGCGTCGAGGGTACGCAGCGGGGCAGGTGCGGGCGACTGAGATTCGGCGAAGCGCCGCGGCTCGGCCGGCCGGGTGGCCCGCAGCCACCGGGTGCGCGCCGCCAGGCAGCCGAGGGCAAGGGATATCAGGTGCCCGGCGTCCGCGAGTTGCTGGTCGTACAGCCACGCGGCGGTCAGGACCACGGTGAGCAGTGGCAGACCGTACCGTCGGAGTCTGCCTCCGGCGAGCGCGAGCAGACACGCCCCGGTGGTGACCAACCCGTAGCTGATGCCGACGTCACGGGCACGGGTCGTGATCCCGGGCATGTGGGCGATGCGCATCAGCCACAGCGCGCCCTCGGTGAGCAGCGTCGCGCTGAGGTGGCCGTAGACGAACACCCCGACGGCCCGTAGGGCGCCCCACCGCCATTCCGCGGCGCCCAGCACGGCGGCGACGGCCGCCACGCCGAGCAGTACCGGGACACCGTCGACCACCAGGCCGCTGGTGAACAGGGTCCACCACTTGCCGACCTCCATATGGTGCACGTTGCTGCTGTTGTGCCGCATGAAGCGGGCCTGCTCGGCCGCGGGTTGGCCGCCCAGCCACCAGGCGGTCAGCAGCAACGCCACCACGTAGACGGTGGTGGCCCGCAGCCGCTTCGCCCCGTATGCGATCTCGTTCCGAACGTCGTGCTTCGCCATCCCGCTCCATCAGCCGCTCCGCGCGCGCCGAGGTGGCGCCGCGGGTCCTTCATGGAGTACAGACCACGGCCGGCCGCTGGCGGTTGCACGCCCGGTGTGCCGGTTCCCCGGGTTCGGCGGCGGATGCCCCCTTCGGATCGGCGGCGCCTGCTCGGCGGTACGCGGCGGCTGGCCGCTGGACCGCCAACGAGGCGCCGCCGCCGTCGACTTGCTCGGGTCGTGCGGGCTTCTCGTGCCGGTTCGTACCGCTCAGGTGTTGCGGCGCCGGGCCAGGAAGGCGGCCCGCCGTTCGTCGAACCGCTGGGCCTGATCGGCCAGTTCGCCCATGAACAGGCCGATCTCCTCCTGTGCCCGCAGCCCCTCGGCGCCGAGCCCGGAGATCTCCAGGACCTTCAGATGGCGCAGCACCGGCAGCAGTACGTCGTCGTGGTGGATCCGCAGGTTGTAGATCCCGCCGATGGCGATCCTGACCGCCGCCCGTTCGAAGCCGGGCATGCCGTGCCCGGGCATCCGGAAGCCGGTGACCACGTCCGCCACGGCCCGCATCGCCTGGTCGGGCGCGAGCTGGAGGGCCGCCGCCAGCAGGTTGCGGTAGAAGACCATGTGCAGGTTCTCGTCCGTGGCGATCCGGGCGAGCATCCGGTCGCACACCGGATCACCGGCGTGCAGTCCGGTGTTGCGGTGCGAGATACGGGTGGCCAGTTCCTGGAAGGCCACATAGGCCACCGAGTGCAGCATGCTGTGGCTGTTGTCGGCCTCGAAACCGGCCGACATGTGCTGCATGCGCAGACGTTCCAGCTCCACCGGGTCGGCCGCACGGGAGGTGAGCAGGTAGTCCCGCATCACGATGGCGTGCCTGCCCTCCTCGGCGGTCCACCGGTGCACCCAGGTGCCCCAGGCGCCGTCCCGTCCGAAGAGGGTGGCGATCTCGTGGTGGTAGCTGGGCAGGTTGTCCTCGGTCAGCAGGTTGAGCACCAGCGAGATCCGGCCGATGTCCGACACCTTGGACTGCTCGGGGGCCCAGGCCTCTCCGCCGAGCACACCGTCGAAGTTCCGGCCGTCGCTCCACGGCACGTACTCGTGCGGCATCCACTCCTTGGCCACCTTGAGGTGGCGGTTGAGCTCGGTTTCCACCACCTCCTCCAGAGCGTGCAGCAGCTGGGCGTCGCTCCACCCTTCCGAGGTGCGGGGACGGACGATGGCAGTGGTCACAGCGGCTCCAGGTGAAACGGGGGTGATGCAGCATACCTACGGCGCCGTAGGTTACGTCACCGTAGGTTCGATCCGGGTAAAGGGGGGTTCAAGCCGGGGTCCGAAGCCTCCGAGGCCGCTGCCCGCGGCAGAGCCCGAGTGGCTCACCTCACCCGCGCATCTGGCGGGCGGATCTTGTCCGGATACCACGGCCGCCAGTAGAACAGGGGTTCTTCGACTGGCCTGTGGGGGGCTCCTCAACACGTGGTGTCACGTGCGGTGGTGACCGCTGTCGCCAGTACACCGCCCGCGTACGAGAGCAAGGCAGCACCATGACCGCTGAACCGCCGTCCATCGGCGAGCCGCCCAGACCGCCGGAGGGGGACTCCCCGGTACTCGACGAGGTGTGGGAGAAGTTCCTGCAGGACGATGAGCGCGCGATCCGTGATTCGGCGCCGAAGGAACCGTCCGCGCGGGCGCGCATCGTCACCGAGCGGTTGCGGCGCGAGGACGCGGCCGCCGGGGCGCGGAAGGGAAAGGGCGAGGGCAAGGGCAGGAAGCGGGCCGAGCCGTGGCGGGCGGCGCCCAACGTGATCCCGCTCCGGCGCCGCCGGAAGGTGCCGAACTGGGCGCGCAACGCGCTGGCCGCCCTGCTGGCCGCCGGGCTGGCCGCGATCGCGCTCAATCCGTCCGCGGCGCTGTCGTGGGTGCGCGGTGGATCGGGCGGTAGCTCCACCGCGCCGACGGCGCCCGCGACCGCCGCGCCGACCACGGGCGCGCCGACGCCGAGCGCCGATGCCGCCCCGTTCGCCGGTTCTCCCGCCGAGAAGTGGGCCGACGGGGCCGACGGCATCGCGCTGCCGGAGGCCAAGCCGGTGGGCGCGCTGACCCGAACTCAGGTCGCCCAGGCCCTCGGTGACATCAAGAACTACCTCGTGGCGACCGACCTCGACCAGAACACGCTGCGCGGACAGCGGCCGCAGACGGCGTTCGACCTTCTCGACCCGTTGGAGACGAAGACCCTTGACCAGATGAACGCCTCACTCAAGGCGCCGGCCAAGGGGCGGGACCCGCTGGGGTTCATCAGCCGCTACAACCCGAAGGAACTGCGCTTCATCGGCCAAGTGGTCAAGACGCACGGGCTGATGACCTTCAAGGAGGGCCAGCACGGCTCACTCGAGGTGCACACCGACTACACCTTCGTCTATCCCTTCAGCAAGGCGGACGGCACCACCCAGGAGGTCGTCCGCAGCATCATCCGGCGGACCATGGACATCCGTGTGGTCGCCGACGCCTCCCAGTGGAACATGACCCCGGGCAAGCTCTGGATCCTCTCGCAGGCGACCAACACCACCAACGTCGGCTGCAACGGGGTCTACGACGGTTACCCGCACCCCCAGTTCACCGAGGACCTGCCGTCCCAACTGCCCACCGGCCCGGCCCACGATCCGTACGACGCGAGCCAGCCGATCGACATCAGCCACCCGGACGTCTGCGGCATCGCGACCCGTACCTGAGCGCGGGCACTGCCCGGATCACCCGGCCAGAGACGGACATTGATCCCGTATGACGATTTCTGTGATCTTGCTGTGAATCCCGATGTCCGTCTGAACAGAGGTTGTTCCACCTGAAGTTGCACCGGTTCGCGGCGGCCGTGGCTGCCGCCGCGATAGCCCCGGCCGCTTTCCAGGGGCGGCAACCCCGACGGCGGCACCGGCGCGTCGGACCTCGGCACTTCCGGCGCGGCGCCGACCCCCTCCGGTGACGGCGCCCAACTCGCCGAGACCGGCGCAAACCCCGCCACACCGTGGGCGGTCGGCGGCAGCGCCGTCGCGCTGACCTGGCGCGGGTCTGGTCCTGGCGGCCCGTCGCCGCTCGGCCGCGGACAGCTGACACACCTCGCGGCCGTCTCCCGCCCGGTTGCCCCTTCGCCGGGGTCAGCCGGGTATGCCCGCCAGGGTCCGGTGGGCGGAAGACGGTACGCGATCGGCCGCGGTCAGCCGCAGCGGGAGCCTGCGCAGGCCGTTGACCACGATGGAGTCCAGGTACTCGGGTTCGCCGTCGACGGCCACCTGCCCCACCTGCGCGAAGAACTCCCCGAGCACCGCCCGGATTTCCAGCTTCGCCAGCTGTGTCCCCACGCAGTAGTGTGGGCCCGCGCCCAGCGCCAGATGACGGTTCGGGGTGCGGCGGACGTCGAGGACATCGGGGTCGGCGAACTGCGCCGGGTCGCGGTTGGCCGAGGTCAGCCAGCACACCACCAGGTCCCCCCGCCGGATCCGCTGTCCGCCGAGCACCACATCCCGCTGCGCACGCCGCAGGATGTGCGTGGCGCTCGATGTCCAACGCAGGATCTCCTCGACCGCGCTGTCCACCACGTCGTCGAAGCCGTCGCGCAGCAGCGCCCACTGCTCCGGCCGTTCCAGCAGTGCGAGCATGCCGCCGGACATCGCGAGACGTACGTTCTCCGTCCCCCCGACCAGCAGGTTGTCGCAGTTGAGCACCACCTCGTCGAGGGGCAGGTGCTCGCCCTCGAACCGCACGCCCGCCAGGACGCTCACCAGGTCCTCGCCGGGCTCGACGCGCCGCCGTTCCACCAGGTCGCCGAAGTAGTCCAGGATCTGCAGATGGGCGATGCTGCGCTCCTCGGCCGTGCCGGCGCAGAACGCGTCCGTCGACCACTCCACGATGGACGGACGGTCCTCGTCGGGGATGCCGAGGAAGGTGCAGACCACCTCCAGCGGCAGCTTCGCGGCGACATCGGTGACGAAGTCGATCCGCGAGGCCCGCACGGCTTCCCGCACGATGGAGTGCGCCGCGGAGTTCAGGGACTGCGCCAGCAGCCGCAGGTTACGCGGCGCGAACCAGCCCGCGATCGCCCCTCGCAGCACGTTGTGCCGCGGCGGGTCGGACAGCGCGAGGGTACGGTTGCTGCCGGGGTCCTCGCCCTGTGCCAGCGGCCGCAGCAGGATGCCCGATGACGAACTGAAGGTCGTCGCGTCCCGCAGCACTTCCCTCACCTCGTCGAACCGGGTCAGCGACCAGAACCCGGGAAAGATCCCGGGTTCGTGCCAGACCACCGGCTCGTTCTCCCGCATCCACCGCCACAGCGCGAACGGGTTGCCGTACCGATATGTCGCGCCGTCGACGAGGTGGCTGATGTCGTGCCTCATATCGCTTCCCATCCAGAACTGGTACCGACCGTGGCGAGGCACCGAGCGAGCTCGGCGAGGATCAGCGGGGCCGGAGGATCGGTGCGTAGGTAGAAGTGCCCGCCCGGGGTCACCATCGGGACGAACTCGGCTTCGGTGTGGCCCCGCCACGGTGTGAACCGGGAGCGGATCTCCGGGACGTCGTCCGCGCCGACCACGGCCACCAGCCGGGCGTCGATCCGCTTTCCGGTGTGTTCCCGGTACTCGGCGACCAGGCGGAGGTCGCCCTTGATGTAGTCGAGGATCAGGTCGAGCAGTTCCGGGTCCTCGCGGATCTCCGCGCTCACCGGTTCATAGCGTTCGAGGTAGGCCAGCACCTCCGCGGAGCTCTCGAACGGGACCGGCGGACGCAGGGCGGGCGCCGCGGCGGAGGACACCACCAGCGTCGGCACGGCCGCTCCGGCCCGCTGCAGACAGTGGGCGACCTCGAAGGCGACGTATGCGCCCATGCTGTGACCGAACAGCACGGACAAGCGCGTCGGCTCGGCGAGGATCTCCTCGGCCACCGACTCGGCGAGCTCCAGCAGACTGGCCGCCGTCGGCTCCGCGATCCGGTCCTCCCGCCCGGGGTACTGCACCGCGCACACCTGCGCCGACGGCAGCAGCGACGACCAGGAACGGAAGAAGGACGCGCACCCGCCAGCGTGCGGAAAGCACAACACGGCCTGGTCGGCGCCGGGTTGGGGGGCGAAGCGCCTGATGGAGGTCAGTGCGGACATGGCAAGTACCCATCGGTGCGGCGGCGTTGTGGGCCGGAACGATTCAGAGACTGGACAGCAGCTCCACCTGCTGGGGGATCGTGCCGCAGCGGTACACCTGCTTGACCGCGACCGGCCGACCGGCGATCCTGCCCAGCGCACGGGAGAGTCGGAGCACGGTCAGGGAGTTCCCGCCGAGCTCGAAGAAGGTGCTTGCTTCGGCTCCGTTCACCGACACGCCCAGGACCTCCTCCCATGCCCGGGTGATCTGTGTCGCGAGAGCGTCGTCCGCGACCGCCTGGGCCGCGTCGGCCGGCTCGGCCGCCGGGGTCGGCGCGGCCGGGCGGACCGAGGCCAGCAGCGCGGACCGGTCGATCTTGTCGTGTGCGGTCCTCGGCAGTGTGTCGACGAACACGACCCGGTCCGGGACAACGGCGGCGCCGAGTGCCGCGGCCGCCTGCCGGCGCACCGAGGCCGCGTCGAGACGCGCGCCGGCGACCTTGACGACGAAGGCGTAGCACGTCGAGGTGTCACCGTCGTGCGCCACCGCGGCGGCCTGCACATCCGGATGCGCCACCAAAGACTCCTCGATCGCCTCGATGTTGACCCGTACGCCGCGGATCTTCACCTCGTTGTCCAGCCGTCCCGCGAACTCCAGTCCGTTCACCGCCGACCAGCGGCCGAGGTCGCCGGTCAGATAGACCTTCACGGTCCGCCCGGGTGCCAACTCGATGTCGACGAACCTGACTTGGGTCTCCCGCTCGGCGCCGACATACCCCTGGGTCACCCCGCTGCCGGAGATGGCGATCTGCCCCACCTCGCCCATCGGCACTTCGCGCAGCCGGTCGTCGAGCAGGTGGATCGAGGTGCCGGGGATCGGGAACCCGATGCTGGAGCCGTCGGCCTTCTCGTAGAGCCGGTAGGTGGCCCAGACGGTGCACTCGGTCGGGCCGTACTCGTTGCCGAGGGTGACATCCGGCAGCAGCGAGAAGTGCTGCTCGATGACCCCCTGGGCGAGCGACTCGCCGGCGCAGATCACCAACCGCAGTGACGCGAGGTCGGCGACGAGCCGCTCGTTCTGCCGAGCGGTGTGCAGCAGCTCCGCGTAGAAGCTGGGTACGGTCAGGGTGTGTGTGACCCGGTGCCGTGCGATGAGCCCGACGAGCGCCGCCGGATCACGCCGCTCGTCCTCGCGCGCGATCACCAGCGTGCCGCCCGCGGCGAGGGTGCCCCAGACACCGGCCACCGACGAGTCGAAGTAGAACGGCGACAGCAGCAGGAAGGTGGGGGTGCCGAACCCCTCGTACACCGCGAGCCGTGCGGCGTTGGAGTTCGCCAGGTTGCGCTGGGAGACCGACACGCCCTTCGGCTTGCCGCTGCTCCCGGACGTGTAGAGGACATAGGCCTCGTCCTCCGGGCTCGGCCGGGTAGCCGCGGGCCCGACGTCCGCGCCGCCCCCGGAAAGCTCCCGCAGTTCGCCGCTGCGGGGATCGGCGACCACCGACACCCCGGCCGAGGAGCGGATATGCCGGACGGCGCTTTCCGGGGATTCCGGATTGAGGAAGACGAATGACCGGCCGGACAGCGCGACGCCAAGCGGATAGGCCGGCGCACCGGCCGTACGGTACGCCTGGATCCCGATTCTGCGTGAACTGGCGTACGTCTGGTCGGCGTTCAGTCGGCGGGAGACGTCCAGTGCCATGGCGGCGAGTTCCCGGTACGAAACGGTGTCGTCCCCGCATATCACGGCGGTACGGTCCGGGTGCAGCCGGGGGCGTGTCAGGACCGTGTCGCAGACGCGTTGATCGGGTTCGGGCAGGTGCGGTCCGGTCCCAATTTCGTGGGCGTGAGGTTCTGGGCGGTAAGTATGAGATGTAGGCAGGCTTCCCATGGCGGTCCATCCTTTGCGGCACCGTCAACTCTGTCCACGCGGCACCCGGAACCTTGTCAGGTTCAACATTCCAACCACCGACTTGACATGACTTCTTGACGGCGGCGGCGAGCCGCTCCTAGGTTCTCGGCCGTACCTCGGGCGCCACGCGTCTGCCGGGCCTGACGGCACTCCGAGTTCCTCGAATTACCGCGGGCACAGCTGAACGCGACTCATCCGGAAAGGATTTCGAAGTGTACAGAACGTTCGCGGAGAAACTGGCCGAACCGGACCTGATCGAGTTGGACGACAGGATCTACGTTCTTCGTTTCGAAGTAATGAAGGTTACTTCGGTCTATGCGGCGGTAAAGGACCTGCTGGCCCGCGGAGTGATCCACCGCGGGCAGACGCTGGTCGACAGCTCCAGCGGCATCTACGGTCATGCGCTGGCCCTGGTCTGCCGTGAACTCGGCCTGAAGTGCCATATCTTCGCCTCCGTCGCGGTGGACGCGGCGATCAGGACCCAGTTGAAGTACCTCGGCGCGACCTACGACCAGGTTCCGTCGTCGGAGAGCCTCAAGCACGACCAGGAGACCCGCGTCCGGCTCGTCCACGCGTACCTGAACGAGCACCCGGACGCCTACTGGATGCGGCAGTACCACGACGACGTGCACTACATCGGCTACGAGAGCGTGGCCAAATCGCTGGTCAGCGAGCTGGGTTCGCACGAGATCACGCTGGTCGGCGGGGTCGGCACCGGCGCGTCGACCGGCGCGATGAGCCGCTATCTGCGGGCCTCGTGCACCGAGGTGCGGGTGGCCGGCATCCAGCCGTTCGGTAGCCGTTCGTTCGGCTCGGAATCCGTTCCCCTCGACGGGTTCATCATCGCGGGCATCGGCAGCGGAATCCGGTTCGACAACATCGACTACCGCGCCTACGACGACATCCACTGGCTGGACTTCGACGTCGCCGCCGCCGGTTGCCGTCATCTGCTCTCCACCACCGGTGTTTTCGCCGGGCTTTCCGCGGGAGCGGGCTGGCAGGTGGCGCGCCACCTGCGTTCCACCGAGCCCACGGGCGGACCGATCGTGTTCATGGCGGCCGATCCCGGACACCGCTACGTGGACAAGGTGTTCCCCGCGGACGGGCCGCTCCTCGAAGACCCGGAGTACCGCCCGATCGTCATTTCCGACCTGGCCGACATCACCGGTCCGTGGTGCACGGCGAACTGGTCCAGGAGGCCGTTCAGCGTGCAGGACAACCTGCCGGAACTGGTGCTCCAGGCCTCATAGCGTGAAGGAAAGAATTCAAATGGCCAACGTCGCGGTCATCAACTACGGTCCGCTGAACGACTATGCCGCCATGCTCCCGGAACTCGTCGACGGACTGCATGTCCTCAGCCACAACGACCTGGCGAACACGGCGGACTTCGCGCTTTACGAGTACGTGCCGGACTGCGAATTCGTACCGTATCCGGAACTGAAGATCCGGCAGCTGGCGCGGGAGCGGCGGTTCACCCACCTGATCACGGACAACGAATACGACCTCGAACGTGCCGCCAGAATCCGGGAGGACCTCGGCATCCCCGGCCAGTCCTCGGCCAGCGCGCTGTCGTTCCGCGACAAGGTGGTCATGAAGGAGGTCGCCCAACGCGCCGTCGCCACACCGCGTTTCGCCCGGCTCCAGGCGATCAACGACCTGACCGACTTCATCGCCGAGAACGCCTACCCCGTCGTCGTCAAGCCGGTGAAGCAGGGCGGTTCGCGCGACATCGTGGTGCTGCGCGACGAAAACGAACTGGTCGAGTTCAGCCGTCGCCACTGGCGTGACGACCTCATGGTCGAGGGCTATGTCGAGGGCGACATCTACCACGTCGACGCGGTGCTGGCCGACGACTACCGGTTCGTGGCGTCCTCGCGGTACCTGCGCAACTGCCTTGGCGTTCTGTCCGGGCAGAACAACGGTTCGCTGCAACTGCACCCTCAGGACAAACTCGCCAAACGGCTTGAGGAGTTCCTCGACACCACGCTCGGGGCCTTCGACACCCCGTCGACCGGCGCCTACCACCTTGAGGTGTTCCACACCCCCGAGGACGAACTGGTGCTGTGCGAGATCGCCTCACGCGTCGGCGGATCCCGCATTCCCGCGCTGACCCGCGCCACCTACGGCCTGGACCTGCTCACCACCTGGCTGCGGCTGTCGTGCGGGCTGCCCGTCGACCCGCCGCCGAGCGCACCGCCGGCCGAGTTGCACGGCTCGGTCGCCATCGTGCCGCAGGGCCGCCCGGTACGGGCACCGGACAGCCCGCCTTTCGAATGGGTACGGCACTACCAGGTGAACAAGCAACTCGCGCCGGGCGCCACGCCCCAGAACAGCACATCCAACCTGTGCTTCGCGATCGTACGGGGCGCCGACACCCAGGAGGTCGAGCGGCGGCTGCTGGAAGTCGAGGACTGGCTCCTGGCGCACCTGCGCGAACGGCCGAGCCACGAAGGGCCGAACCCGTGAAGACGTGGCGGCAGACGTCACCGACCGGACGCACCCTGCTGATCGCGGTGCTCTTCACCGGCCTGACGACGTTCATGTTCCTGCCGCTGCTGGCCATCCAGCTCACCGCGCAGGGCATCCCGGCCAGCCGGACGGGATTCCTCGTGGGCCTGCTCGCCTTCTCCAGCCAGGGCTTCTCGCTCCTGTGCGGGCTGCTGGTGGACCGGATGGGCGCGCGGCGGGTGATGATGGCGGGGTTCGCGTTGCGGATCGTCGGCTATCTGCTGCTCAGCCTCGGCGGCGGCACGCGGTTGACGCCGATCCTGGCCGGCATCGTGACCATCGGCGTCGGCGGGTCGATGCTCGGGCTGTCGATCAAGACGCTGCTGGTGTCGGAGGACAGCGTCGAGCCGCGCACCATGCTGGCGCTGCGCGCCACGTTCGTGAACATCGGCGTGGTGCTCGGCCCGGCGTTGGGCGCGGCGGTCTATCCGCTCGGTTTCCCGTTCATCCTCGGCGCCTGCGTGCTCTCGCACCTGGTCCTCGGCCTGCGCCTGGTGTTCCGGCCGGTCGCGGCGGGGCCCCGGCCGCGACCGGTCGCGGGCGCCGCGGCACATGACTGCGCACCGGAAGCGCCACGTTGGGCGCGCTGGCAGTGGGCGCCGCTGTGCCTGATCGGCGTCGCCTACTGGGCGATCTACAGCCAGCTGAACGTCGTCATGCCGATCACCGCGCGTGCGATGACCGGCAGCACCGCCGCGATCTCGGTCGTCTTCACGGTCAACGGCGCGCTCGTCGTGCTGTGCCAGTACACACTGCTGCGCCATGTGTTCCGCCGGACCGCCACCCGTACGCTCCTCGTCCTCGGGTTCCTCGCGTTCGGCTGTGCGTACGCGGCGCTCATCCCGCGCGCCGGCTGGTTCTCGCTGCTGGTCTTCGTGCTGCCGGTCACGGCCGCGGAGATGCTGGTCGGGCCCAGCCTCGACGAGCAGGCGATCAAGGCGAGTTCGAAGCGTGGCACCGGGCGCGCGCTCGGCACGATGAGCGCGGCCGGTGCCTGCGGGAGCCTGCTCGGCGCCAGCATGGGCGGCTACCTGCTGCAGACGCTGCGCGGTGGCAGCGGGGTCTGGCTGGTGATCACCGGGCTGTCCGTCATCGCGGCGGCGCTCTGCCTCCTCCTACCGAAAGATCGTGCCCACCATGCCTCCAGCAACGTCCCAGGGGGAGCGCCCCGTGCCGCCAGCCGAGACCCCAGGCCTGCCGCCCCGCCCGGAGCGGAACCCAGCGGCGCGGCCCGATGACACCCAGCACACCGCCGTGTTGCTCAACCCGCGCGACCTCGTCATCGGCGCCGCGCGCAAGCTCGGCGTCACCATGGTCGTCGCGGCCCTGCCCGGCACACCCGAACCCGAAGGCGTGCCCGGGCCGGTCTTCCGTACCCCGTGGGACACCGACCCCGACGAACTCATCGCGCACCTAACGGCGTTGGGCCTGTCGGGCTCGGTCAGCTGCTTCGGCTTCGGTGAACTCGGCAGCGGGGTGTCCGCCGTGGTCAACCGCCGGATGGGATGGCCCGGCAACCCGCCGGAGGCGCTCGAAGCCTTCAAGGACAAGGCGAAGCTGCGGGCCGCGGTAGGCGACCGGGCCGGGGTGCCGGTGGCCCACGTGACGTGCCGGGCGAAGGAGGAGATCCGCCCGGCGATCGAACGGATCGGTCTCCCCTGCGTGGTCAAACCGGTGGACGGCACCGGGAGTTCCGGCGTGCGCTACCTGACCCACCGGGTCGAGGCCGAGCGCTATCTGACCGCGCTCGACTTCGAAACCCCCCATCTGGTGGAGGAGTTCCTGACCGGTACCGAGTACAGCGTGGAGGCGATGAGCTCGCCCGCCGGTCACCGCATCCTGGCCATCACGGAGAAGATGACCACGGGCGCACCGCACTTCGTCGAGACCGGCCACACACTGCCCGTCCGCCTGCGCCCGGCCGAGGAGGCCGCCATCGCCGAGGTCGTCGCCGCCACGCTGGACGCGGCGGGTTACCGCTACGGCCCTTCGCACACCGAGATCATGCTGACCGAGGCCGGGCCCCGGCTCATCGAGTCGCACGGCCGCCCCGGCGGCGATCGGATCAGCGACATGCTGGAACTCGCTCTCGGCGAGGATGTCTTCGAGCAGGCGATGTCCGCTGTCTTCGGCCTCCCGGTGCCCACCGAGCCCACCCGTACCCGCGTCGCCGGGATCCGGTACGTCACCTTCGACCGGACGGTGCCCATGCCCGGCATCGACACCGGGCCGGTCGGCTCGCTGCCCGGGGTCACCGAGGTCGGCATCGCCGTACCGGCGGGGCAGCTCCCGCCGGAGGTCCGCAAGTCCGGCAACCGGCACGGCTTCGTCGTCGCCACCGGCGACACCCGCGACGAGCTGGAGAGCAACCTCGCCCGCGCGGTACGCACGCTGACCGCAGGCGCCTGAGCCGGCAACTTCCTGCCCTGACAGACCCGTTCAACCCGAGAGGCGCTTCCCGTGTCGTACAAGATCCTGGTCCTGGTCTCCGAGGCGGCCACCTTCCGGCTCGACAACCACTCGATCATCCCCAGCGCGCTGCACCGCGAAGGCCACGAGGTCTACATCGGCGACATCGACACGCTCTGCGTGCACGACTCCGTCGTGGTCTGCGACCGGGTGAAGCTGACCGAGGAGTACCTCGTCGGCAGCGACTTCCCGGCACTGAGCGAGACCTACGCAAGCGCCGAGGAGTTCGACCTGGTGTGGGTGCTCGCGGGCACCCACCCCGATGCGCTCACCGACCACTTCCAGCTGCTGTGGCTGCTCAACCGGCGGGTGCCGTTCGTCAACGAAGCGTCGGCGCTGTTCTACATGAACTCCAAGACCACCCTCGGCGCCGCGGTGCCGAACGAGAACCTCCCCGCGTCGTACGTGTCGAACGACTTCGACTTCCTGACCAGCCTCGTCGAATCCGACAGCGAGCGGACCTGGGTGGTCAAGCCGACGAACGACGGTATCGGCGCCGACGTCTACTTCCTCAGCAAGAACGAGCGCAACCGCTCCGCGCTGCTGCAGTCTGCCACCGGCAACGCCGCACCGCGCTACGGCAGGTACGGCCGCGACATCATCGGCATGGCCAAGCGCTACACCGCCGTGCAGGAGTACATACCGAACGTGCGCAGCAACGAGAAACGGGTGATCATCGCCGGGGACGTGCCGGTGAGCGGCTTCCGGCGCTTCCACCCCGACCACGACGACCGGGCCAACGTCACACTCGGCGCCAGGTTCGAGGCCCTCACGCTGACCCCGGAGGAGGACGACTTCGTGCGCCGGCTCGGCAAGCGGATGATGGAGCTGGGCATCTTCTACTCCGGCATCGACCTGGCGTACCCGTACGTCATGGAGTTCAACCTGGTGAACCCGGGCGGGCTGAGCTACGCCTACCGCGCCACCGGAGTCGACCGGTCCTCCGAGGCCGTCAACACCGTGCTGGCCGCGCTGCGCGCCTCGGGGAAGCTGTCATGAGCCCGTGGAACTGGCTGGAGCCGCGGGCCGTTGAGGCGTGGACGGACTTCGCGGCCACCACGGACGCCGAGCCCGACCGGGCGCGCTTCCTGGCGAGCATCCACCGTCCCAACTGGCGCCATATGTACCCGCCGCAGTTCTTCACCACCGCCGCGGCCGACCGGACCGCGACGACCGGGGTACGCCTCGCCGAGCTGGTCGCCGGCTTCCCGCGACGGGTCTTCGGCGACGACCTCGCGGCGTGGGCCGAGTACCTCGGTGTGCCGGGCGAGGACGCCGACCTGATGTGCGCTGCACTGCGCAGCCCCCGGCTGCGCCGCGCCGCCACCTCGTTCATGCGCCCCGACCTGCTGGTGACCGACGACGGCCTGAAGCTGGTCGAGATGAACGTGGCCACCTCGCTCGGCGGGCTGAGCACCCTCGCCCCGTACACCGCCGCAGCCCGGGACTCGGCCTACAACCGCTTCCTGCGGCAGCGCGGACTGGGTCTGCACGGGCCGGACACCTCGAAGGTGTGGCTGGAGATGTTCGCCGGGCTGGTGCGGCGACGCGGCGACCAACCACCGCACGTCTTCGAGGCGATCGCCAATCCGGCGGACATCGACTCGGGCCGCCGCTTCTTCGTCGACATGGTCCGCTCCGCGGGCTACGAGATCAGTTGCGGACTGGTGTCCGACCTGGAACTGACCGACGAGGGCGGGCACTTCGAGGGCAGACGGGTGGACGTCGTGGTGACGATGTACACCTGGCACGAGGCGAGGCACTTCGTACCGCCCGCGCGAACCCGGGCACTGATGGATCTCGACATCGCGGGCAAGCTGGACTTCATCGGCTCCCCGGCCGCCGCGCTCTTCGACAACAAGGCGAACCTGGAACTGCTCACCGCCCCGGAGTTCGCCACCCATCTGCGCGCGGACGAGCGGGAGTTGGTACGGGCACACGTACCGACGACCTTCCGGCTGCGGCCGGAGACCGCCGACCGCGCGGTCACCGATCGCGAACGGCTGATCTGCAAACCGGCGTCGGCGTACGGCGGCAAGAACGTGGCGTTCGGCTGCACCATGGACGACGCGCAATGGCGGGCGCTGGTTCGGGAACGACTGGCCGATCAGCGGGAACGCCATGTGTTGCAGGAGCGGCTGCGTCCGGCGGTGGTCGAGCTGCCCGGCACGACTCCGCCAGAGCGCGAGGTGGTGCTGGCGCCGCTGGTGTTCGGCGGCCGGTTCGCCGGGGTGTTCCTGCGCCAGTCTCCGCCGCAGGCCCAGTCGACGATCAACGCGTCGAACGGCGCGGAGTCCGCGGCGGTCCTGACGTTCCGGGACCAGGCTTAAAACGCGTTGCCGCCGGTCGCCCTTGAATGCTGAAGTGAGCCGGATGAACAGCGAAGAGGCGGTGCTGGCGGCGTTCGACCAGCAGATGAGGCAGGGCGCCCGGGTCGACGGCCCAGGCGCCCGGGTCGAGCGGGTCGGGGACGTGGTGCGTCAGGTCGGCACCGACCAGGACTGGAACGGGGTTCTTTGGTCAGCCCTGACCGAGGACACCGCGGATGCCGCGATCGCCGCACAGGTAGGCCATTTCACCTCGCTCGGGCTTCGTGAGTTGGAGTGGAAGCTCTACTCCCATGACCGCCCGGCCGACCTCCCGGGGCGGCTCCGCGCGGCCGGGTTCACCCCAGGCCCCGAGGAGACGCTGATGGTCGCCGAGGTGAGCGACCTGCCCACCGAGGTGGCCCTACCCGAGGGCATCCACCTGCGCCCCGTCACCGACCCCTCCGGGGTGGACCTCGTGGTGGACGTCCACGAGCGGGTGTTCGGCACCGACGGCTCCCGCCTCAGGCACCGGCTGCTGGCCCAACTCGCCGAGGACTCGGACACGGTCACCGCCACCGTCGCCATGTCCGGCGACCAGCCGGTCTGCGCGGCCCGGATGGAACTCCACCCGGGCACCGATTTCGCCAGCCTGTGGGGCGGCGGCACCCTCGTGCCTTGGCGAGGCAAGGGCATCTACCGTGCCCTGATCGCCCACCGAGCCGCCCTCGCCGCCGAACGCGGCTACCGGTACTTGCAGGTCGACGCCTCCGACCAGAGCCAGCCGATCCTGGGGCGGTTGGGGTTTGTCGGGTTGAGCACCACCACTCCGTGCGTATACCGGCGCTAGGTTCTGCCAGCGGCCGTCGTGTCACGGCCGCCTCACCGAGACTTGTCTGACTACCGCTCCGCATAAGGGACCAGCCCGCCTCTACGAGTTCAATCGGGGCAACAGGCGCTCCCGTATGAGAAGCGGTATGCACTGTTCCCTGTCGGCGTCTTCGGGCGTTTAATGGCATGTGGTGTGCAGTACAGCGTCGCCGAGAGATCAGAAGATGCGTTCGCGCTTGTGCGGTCCGACAGGGGCGGATAGTTCACATGCCTTATGGGGGGGCGGTTTGATCATGGCCGGAGAGGTTCATGTCGCACCACCAGCGAAAGACGTCTCTACCTCCGGAGACCTTTCGGTCCCTTTACTCGAAAGTATGTTTTCCACGAGTTCGGGAACCGTACTGGGTCAATAGTCCTTGATTTCTCTCTTCGTCCAGGAATGACCGGCGGTCTCGCAAGGGCCAGACCACGTCCTTCAGCCTCAACCTGCCTGGTCGGGGAGCATCCTGGCTCGACTCGACCGAAGTGCGCAGTGCTCATGGGGTTCCAGTGGTTTTCGCCGAAAAGGCAGCGGAACAGCCTCTCGGTCTGCGAGGCTCTCGGCGCCGGGGTCACTCCCCGTGTGCCGCTCGCCTGGGGCAATTCGACGGTTCCGGCCGCCGTCTCAGCGAGGACGCGTCGGGTGCCCTGTAATTCGTGCACGTACTCGTAGCTGGTGTTGCGCGAGACGCCGAAAATCTTGGCGATCGTGGCGACGATGTTCTCCGGCCGGATGAGCAGGTCGCGGCGTGGTGTACCTACTGACCCGTCATGGGTGATGGGCGGCCGCGCCACCAGTAAGCCATCCGCGGGGACAGGCCGCTATGAGATGAGAACCCCAGAAAGGACGCTTGATGTCGGCTGCATTCCCCTCAGCCAACGAATACCCCATCCGAGAGGTCGTCCTGTCCTACCCCGCGAGCTGGTCACGGCCGCCTAGTACCACCCTCCAAGGCGACCCGGAGGTTCCGTGGCTCAAACGCCTCGGTTACCTCGAAACGGCGGAAGACCACACATTCGTCAGGGATCTGCAATCCAAGATCTTCGCGGTCCACTGCTACCCCGACGCCCGGCCCGGCGCTCTCGACGTGATCACGCGGTTCCTGGCGCTTTGGACCAGGCACGATGACCGGCTTGAGAACGAAGGAGGCATCGACAAGGAGCGGGCGGACCTCATCCGATGCGCCCTCACCGGCACACTGCCCGAGCCGCCCCTCACGCCCGACCGGGAGATCCGTGCCTGGTGGGAGATCGGCCGGGACTTCGCGGAACTGGCCAGCCCCAACTGGTGTCGGCGTTTCGGGGAACGCTACGGCGACTGGCAGGACGCTGTCCGATCCGAAGCGCAGATGGTTGCCAGCTGGGGCCGGTACCCGGAAGTCGGGATCTACTCCGGGATTCGCGTCCGCGCCGCCGGCATGGGCCCGTGGGTGGAGTTGATCGAGTTCGCCCTCGGACGGGAGCTTCCTTCTGCCGCACTGGACGTCGATCACGAGCGCATTCACGAACTCGTCGGCAGTGTGCACCTCGTTGACAACGACCTGCACGGCGTCACCATGGACGCGAAGGCCGACTGGCCCAACCTCGTCTCCTCCATAGCCCACCACAACGGCATCACCTGGGCCGAGGCGAGTGAGGATGCCGCCCGACTGCACGCCCAACACCTGTGCCAGTTGCGCACGGTCGACTACCACCTGCGCAACCGCAGCCCGGAGATCGCCTGGTGGCTGGACGCAGTCCACCACCTTCTGGCCGGCCTGGTCACTGGCCACCAGCTCTCACCGCGCTACTCGCCTGTGCACCACCTGGAGGACGGCACGACCCTGCGCATCACGGTTAGTTGGCGGGACATGACGTCCTGACTTCAAGGCGGCTGCGGGATCGTCCGCACGTTGCCTGTCGGCGCGGGTATGCGATGCGGGATGCACGTCGAGCACGTGCATCCCGCATCGTCATGACCCCACTGGTTCACCGTGCTCGCAACCACCGGGTCAGGGAACGCCACCAGGCCCTGACCCGATCGGAGGCGGGCACGGGAGCGGCCGGGGCTTCCTGCGGTGGCGGCGCCGGCGCCGGGAACTTCGGGCTCTCGGGCGGCATTGGCATTACGGGAGACCCCGTGACCTGCGCGGCTTCGGGCTCTCGTGGCGTGAACCGCACCGGCACGGCCATCAGGCGCCGCGACAACAGCGAGGATTCCCAGTCAAGTTGGTCCTCTAGTACCGCCAACTCGATGTCGGGTAGCCGAACCAGGAGGGCGTCGATGCCGGTGTCGGCGATGGCTCGGCCGATGTCCTGGCCGGGGCACTCGTGTGGGCCACTGCTGAATGAGAGATGGGACCGGTTCCCGTGGACCGGGACAGAGAGGTCGGGACGGATCGCCGGGTCGATATTCCCCGCGGCCAGGCCGAGGACAAGCAGGTCACCGGATTTGATCTTCTGATCGGCGAACTCGGTGTCCCCGGTGGCCCAGCGGCCGTAGACGCGCCCGAATGGCGGTGCGTCCCAGAGCACTTGTTCCACCGCATCGGGAAGGGTCATGTGCCCACCCGCCAGCGAGGCGCGGAAGCGGGGGTCGGTCAGTACCATCCGCAAGGTGTTCGCGATGAGATTGGCGGTTGTTTCGTACGCGGTGATGAGGACGAGACGTAGGTGTTCCGCTGCCTCGTCGTCAGCCAGATCGGCGCGGTGTTCCAGCAGCCACGATGCGAAGTCCTTGCCGGGCAGAGCACGTTTGGCCGCGACGAGCTGACGCAGCGTTTTCATCACGTACTCGTTGCTCGCGATGGCCGTCTCGGTCCCCTTGAGCATGTCCCGGGCAGCGTCGACAAGGCGTGGGCCGTACTCGTCGGGCATGCCGAGGAGCTGCGTCAGGGTCAGCATGGGTAGGTGCTCGGCGAACTGTTCCACCAACTCGGCCTTGCCATCAGCGGCAAAGCTGTCGACGAGCTGATTGGCGAATCGAACGACGTAGCGTCGGATTCCTCGCCGATCGAAGCGGTTCATGCTCTCGGTCACCGCCGCACGCAGCCGCTCGTGCTCCTCGCCGTCGGCGAAAACGCAGAGTGGCTGCCAAGCGACCACCGGCAGCAGTGGCGAGTCCGCCGGCACTCTCCCGTTCTGCAGTTCCCGCCACCGTCGTGAATCCCGGGAGAACCGTGATGGCGTGCGCATGACCTCCAGGTTCTCGGCGTACCCCAGGATCAGCCACGCCGGTAGGTCGCCGTGTACCAACACCGGTGCGACCGCACCATGTTCGGTGCGGAGTTCGTTGTACAGGCCCACCGGATCGGCCTCGGCCTCCGGGCCGTAGAGCCGCCGTACGCCGCCGGGGCCGATGGGACCGATGGAGTGGGCGGGGCACCCCGGCGGCGGGGTGAGGGGGGAGTCGGTGCGGGGGTGGTCGGGGGGAGTTGTGGTCACGAGGGCTCCGGGGTCACGGCGAGGGAGTGCAGGTAGCGCATCAGCGTCATCAGGACGTCGCGGCTAGAGGCCCGCTTGCGGGCGTCGCAGTCGACGATGGGGACGTGGGCGGGCAGGTCCAGGGCGGTCCGCAGCTCATCGATGGGGTAGCTGGGCGCGTCAGGGAAGGTGTTCATGGCGACGACGAAGGGGACGTCCCGCTCCTCCAGTCGCCCGATCACATCGAAACTCACTTCCAGGCGGCGGGTGTCGACCAGCACCACGGCACCCAGCGCGCCGCGGAACAAGCCGTTCCAGAGGAACCAGAAGCGCTGTTGGCCCGGTGTGCCGAACAGATACAGCACCAGCTCGTCGTTGATGCTGATCCGGCCGAAGTCCATGGCCACGGTGGTCGCGGTCTTGCGCTCCACCCCGGCGACATCGTCCACGCCCACACCGGCCTGGGTCATCGTCTCCTCGGTGGTCAGCGGGCGGATCTCGCTCACCGAACCGACCAGGGTGGTCTTGCCGACCCCGAAACCCCCTACGATCACGATCTTCACCGCGGCCGTGGCCGACGACGGCAACGTGTCCTCTACCCGCGGTCCGACGACAGTGTCGGCGTCGACCAGTTCAGAGCTTTTGAAGTCCATGCATCACCGCCTCAATGAGCGCCGCATCCGGAAGTTGGGCGGGCGGTACCAGCGCACGCGCCTCCACCCGTTCACCGGCCAGCAGGTCCGCGACCAGCACGGTGACCACGCTGACCGGCAAATGTAAGTACGCCGAGATCTCGGCCACGGAAAGCGGGGACTGGCACAGCCGCAAGATCGCCGCGTGCTCCGGCTGCATCCCCGGCATCGGCCCCGACCGGGACACGACCAGTGTGACCAGATCGATGGCGGCCTTCTCGGTCGAACCGCTGCGCCCACGGGTGATCACGTAGAGGCGTTCCGGATCACCTTCATCCCACTCCTGTGCATCCGACTTCTGGTCTGATTCGCTCATGTGGCCTGCCCGTCGTTGCGCGGCGGGCTGCTCAGGTGCTCACCGATACGGGCCACCAGGTCCCGCATACGCTGTCCCATCAGGCCCGCGTCGACTCCTTCGTCGGCGAGTACCGCCAGATACGCTCCGGCTCCCGCCGCCATCAGATAGAAGAAGCCGCCGTTGATCTCGATCACGACCAACCGCATCGTGCCGTTGCTGTGCGGGAATTCGGCGGCCACCGCGGCCGCCAGGCTCTGCAGCCCCGCGCAGGCCGCGGCCAGGCGGTCGGCGGCGTCGGTGTCCGCGCCGTACTGCGCCATCCGCAAGCCGTCCGAGGACAGCACCACCACCTGACGGGTGTACGGGACGCTCGACGCCAGATCCTTGAGCATCCAGTCCATGTTGGCTCGCAACTGCATCATGGCTATTCACCCTTATCCGACGACTCTTCACTGTTCTCGTGGACTGGAGCGGCTTCCGATGGCTCGCCGGACACAGCGCTCTGGAAGGCGGCCAACCACATACCGGGCTGCACTGGCTCCTTGGCCTGCCCCGCGTCGTCGGGGGCGGTGACAGGAGTGGGCGCGGCCGACGCGGAGGCCGTACGGGGCGGCGGAAACGGGCGCCGTCGGCGCCGCTGGGGCAGCCCGTTCGCGGTGCGCTCGGTCACCACCGGCGTGTCGTCGTCCATCGCGGTGACCGGCATCGTGCGGCGGGGGCCGGTCACCGGCCGCGGAATCGAGATCCGCGGATGCGAAGTGTCCTGCCGGGTCACCGAGACCGCACCGATACCGTGCGCCCGTCCCACCGCGGAGGCCGTGGTGAGGTGCTCCTGAGGCACGATCAGAACCGCGCGCACCCCGCCGTACGCCGACGACCGTAGCGAGACCTGGAAGCCGTAGGCCTGGGACAGCCGTCCCACCACCGCCAGTCCGAGTCGCGGTGTCTCGCCCAGGTCGTTCAGGTCGATGCCCGCCTGCGCCTGCGCCAGCATCCGCTCGGCTCGGGTCCGGGCCTCCTCGCTGAGGCTGACGCCACCGTCCTCGATCTCCACGGCGATGCCGGCCTGCACCTCGACCGCGGTCAGATGCACCCGGGTCTCCGGTGGCGAATACCGGGTGGCGTTGTCCAGCAGTTCGGACAGCGCGTGGATCAACGGCTCGACGGTGGGACCGACGATGGCGATCTCCGACACCGAGTGCAGTTCCACCCGCTGGTAGTCCAGGATCCGCGACATCGCACCGCGCAGACAGCTGAACAGCGGTACGGCCCTGCTCCACTGCCTGCCCGGCCGGGCCCCGCCCAGTACCGCGATGCTGTCGGCGAGCCGACCGATCAGCGCGGTGCCGTGGTCCAGTCGCAGCAGGTCACCGAAGACCTCGGGGTCGTTGCCGTGCCGGTCCTCCATCTCCCGCAGGCCACGGGCCTGTTGGTGGACGATGGCCTGCACGCGCCGGGCGATGTTCACGAAGGCGCGTTGCGCGGAGTCACGCATGTCCTCCTCCGCGGACACGGCCTCCAGCACCGTACGGACCACCTTCAGGTGCACGGCCGCGGAGTCCGGATCGCGGCCGGTCCGGGTGGCGGCGATCGCCGCCAGCACGTCCTCGGGGAACTCGCCCTTCTGGATTCGGGCCACGGCGTCGGGGAGCAGTACGTCCGCCAGCCACAGCGTCTCGGCTCGTTGCTGAGCCAGACGACTGTTGAGGGCGTTCTCCTGCGCGGCGAGCCGGTCCCGCAGCACCGCGAGCTTGCGCCCGCGTCGTGCCGCCTCGGCCGCGACCAGGGCCACCGCCACCGTCGCGACGACGCCGCACCAGGCGACGGGTACCCGCGCCTGGGCGGATGCGACCGACATGGTGACGGCCGCGCACACAGCGATCCCGCCGGCAGGCAGTAACCACGGGACAACCGAGGCAGGCCGCGAGACTCCGGATGACGATCCAGCACGAACCATCAGCATCCTCAAACCGTCAGCAGACTAGGGAAACGACGACAAGCTGATACGACATCAGCGGCAACTCAGCACACAGGGCTGACTTGACGTAACTGCCGCATCACGCTGAGCCGCAAAGCAGCATAGTCATGCTCCGGTTGTGCCTGACGCATAATCATTCTCTTTGGGACAACTGCAAGTTGGTGCTCGTGATTGCCGTATGCTGCCTCTCCCCGGGCGGTGTCGGAGCCCGGCTGTCGGCGTGCGCCGGCGGCGTTGCGTCAGGGGACCTCGACCCAGTTCAGGGTGCGCTGAACGGCCTTCTTCCAGCCCGCGTAGCCGTCGGCTCGCTGCTGTTCGCTCCACTGCGGCTGCCAGCGCTTGGACTCGTGCCAGTGCTCGCGCAGTTCGTCGGTGTCGCGCCAGAAGCCGGTGGCGAGTCCGGCCGCGTAGGCGGCGCCGAGCGCGGTGGTCTCGGCCACGACCGGGCGGCTGACCGGTACGCCGAGGATGTCGGCCTGGATCTGCATGCACAGGTCGTTGGCGGTGACACCGCCGTCGACCTTGAGCACGTCCAGATGCACCCCGGAGTCCTGGAACATCGCCTCGACCACATCCCGGCTCTGGTAGCAGATGGCTTCCAGAGTGGCCCGGGCCAGGTGCCCGTTGGTGTGGTAGCGCGCCAGGCCCACGATCGCGCCGCGGGCGTCGGAACGCCAGTACGGCGCGAACAGTCCGGAGAAGGCGGGCACGAAGTAGATGCCGCCGCTGTCCTCGACGGTGCGGGCCAGCGTCTCGCTCTCCGCGGCGTCCCGGATGGTCCGCATCTGGTCGCGCAGCCACTGCACCGCGGATCCGGTCACGGCGATCGAGCCTTCGAGCGCGTAGATCGCGGGGGAGTCGCCGAACCGGTAGCAGACCGTGGTGATCAGACCGTTCTCCGAACGCACCGGCTCGGTACCGGTGTTGAGCAGCAGGAAGTTGCCGGTGCCATAGGTGTTCTTCGCCTCCCCCGGGGCGAAGCACACCTGTCCGACGGTGGCGGCCTGCTGGTCGCCCAGTACCCCTGTGATGGGTACCGCGGTGCGCAGCGGCCGGGTGGTGCGGGCCTGGCCGTACGCCTCGGGGTGGGACGAGGGATTGATCTTCGGCAGCATGGCGCGGGGTACGCCGAACAGACCGAGCAACTCGTCGTCCCAGTCCAGGGTTTCGAGGTCCATCAGCATGGTGCGGCTGGCATTGGTGACATCGGTCGCGTGGATGCCGCCGCCGGGGCCGCCGGTGAGGTTCCACAGCACCCAGCAGTCGGTGGTGCCGAACACCGCCTCGCCGCGTTCGGCGGCCTCGCGCACGCCGGCCACGTTCTCCAGAATCCACTGGATCTTGCCCGCGGAGAAGTAGGTGGCCGGGGGCAGTCCCGCCCGTTGGCGGATCAGGTCCCCGTGGCCGTCCCGCTCCAGTGCCGCGGCGATGGCGTCGGTACGGGTGTCCTGCCAGACGATGGCGTTGCAGTACGGCTGGCCGGTGCGCGGGTCCCACACCACGGTGGTCTCGCGCTGGTTGGTGATGCCGATGGCAGCCAGGTCGGACGGCGAGATCCCGGCGTTGCGGGTGGCGGTCTGGATGGCGACGTTGGTCCGTTCCCAGATCTCCACCGGATCGTGCTCGACCCATCCCGGCCGCGGCAGGATCTGGGTGTGCTCCAACTGGTGTTTGGCCACCTCGTTGCCGTCGTGGTCGAAGATCATGAAGCGGCTGCTGGTGGTCCCCTGGTCGACCGCACCGACGAAGTCCGCCATGGCTCGCTGCCTCTCGCGGGTGGGTGGGTGCGGCGCGGGGCCGGTCAGCCGCCTGGAGGCGTCGGGATCTCGCCGGGCTCCTGAGGCGCGGGGACCGGCAGATAACGGCTGATCAGGACCTTGTAGAGGGCCGCCCCGACCAGGCCGCCGATCAGTGGCGCGACGATCGGCACCCAGAAGTAGAGGTTCCCGAACTGATCGCGCCAGGCTCCGTGGTAGCCGGTGATGAAGCTGGCCAGCCGCGGCCCGAAGTCACGTGCCGGGTTGATCGCGTATCCGGCGTCGGCGCCGTACGCCATGCCGATGGCCACCACGATGAGGCCGACGACGAACGGTCCGAGGTTCGCGCCGGGAGGCGTGTTCAGCAGGTCGGTGACCGCGAGGATCAGCATCACCAGTATTGCCGTGCCGATGACTTGGTCGCGGAACGCACCCCACTCGTGGACGCCCGCGGTCAGCGAGCCGTTGCCGGGCAGGGTGGAGAAGACGATCTGGGTCTTGGTGCTGTGCGTGGGGTCGGCCCGCGCCAGCACCTCGGTGAAGTTCCAGCGCACCAGTAGGGCCGCCGCGAAGGCACCGGCCGTCTGTGCCAGCGCGTAGGGCACGACCTTGGGCCAGGGGAAGCCTTTGAACGCCGCGAGTGCCAGCGTGACCGCGGGGTTGAGGTGGGCGCCGCTGATCCGCGCGGCGATGTAGACACCGAGCATCACACCGAGACCCCAGGCCCAGGCGATGCTGTCGTGGTTGCCCAGTCCGCCCTTGGGGTTCGTGAGGGCGCCGCCTGCCACCACTTGGGCCACTACACCGCAGCCGAAGAGGATGAGGATCATCGTTCCGGCGAACTCCGCGGAAAGTTCGCCGATCAGCTGCGGTCTGCGTGTGGGTTCACTCATGGGTGCCCGCCTCCTCACGGCTGCGGCTTCCGCCACGCAAGGAACCGTGCTCCATCTTCCGGCACCGGGCGGGAGTCGGCCACTCGGGAGAGTGCGGCTGACGTGCGATCAGCTGGCGGGTCGATGGCGGTCCCGGTCAGTCCTGCAGGCTCTCGGCGGCCGAGTCCAGCGCGTCCGTCAGGCGGTTGAGGGTGGTGCGGAGCTGGATCAGTTCCTCGGGCTCAAGGCCGGTGGCGGCCAGGATCTTCAACGGGATCTGCTCGGCCTGCGCCCGTAGCTCCCGGCCGGCCGCGGTGAGGCCGACGATCACCGAGCGCTCGTCGTGCGGGCTGCGGTCCCGCTTGACGAGACCGGCGGTGTCCAGCCGCTTCAGCAGCGGGGAGAGCGTTCCGGTGTCCAGCCGCAGCAGTTCGCCGAGACGCTTGACCGGCATCTCGCCGTGCTCCCAGAGCGCCATCATCGCCAGGTACTGGGGGTACGTCAGCCCGGTGTCGCGCAGGACCTGCCGGTAGACGCCGCCGAAGGACCGGGAGGTGGCGTGCAGGGCGAAGCAGATCTGGGTGTCGAGCTGGAGCAGATCTTCCCCGTGCTCGTTCGTCGTGGACTTGACCATGACTTCAGCGTACTATTTAGTTGTGTGCAATCGAGTTGTGCACAACTCTCTTCTGAGAAGGACGGTTTTCCCATGGACGCGCTTTACACCGCCGCTGCCACCGCCAACGGCCGCGAGGGCCGCTCGGTGAGCTCGGACGGCAGGCTTGACCTGCAGCTCGCCTTCCCGCCCGCGCTCGGCGGCAACGGAGACGGCACCAACCCCGAGCAGCTGTTCGCCGCCGGATACGCGGCCTGCTTCGCCAGCGCCCTGGGCGCCGTCGGCCGTGAGGCGAAGATCGACACCAAGGACGCCTCGGTGACCGCCGAGGTGGGCATCGGCAAGGACACCGACGGCGGCTTCGCGCTGGCGGTCACGCTCCGCGTGGAGCTGCCCGAGTCGCTTCAGGGTGAGGCGGGCCGCAAGCTGGTCGAGCAGGCGCACGCGTTCTGCCCGTACTCCAAGGCCACCCGGGGCAACATCCCGGTCGAGCTGGTGGTGGAGTAGTAGGCGGTCGGCGCCCAGCGGATCAGTCCGCTGAGCGTCGCGGCTAGAGGCGCTCGGTCGGCTGGTCCCCTACCGGACCGGGCGCCTCGGGGGGCGGCCCGGGCCGCGGCTCGCGCACGCGGGCGAGGACCAGGACCGTGTCGTCGGTCGGTGGGGTGGGGAGCAGCCGGGTCAGGACGCGGTCCGCGGTGGCGTCCAGTGGCTCCGGTGTACGGCCCAGTTCTGCGCGGAGCGCGGCCAGGCCGTCCTCGATGTCCCGACCGGGCGCCTCGATCAGGCCGTCGGTGTACAGGGCGAGCGTGGCGCCCCGCGGCAGCTTGATGTCGGTCGACCGGAAGCGGCAGCCGCCGACGCCCAGCGGAACCCCCAGGACGTCGCCGATGGTCTCGACGTGGCCCTCCGGGTGCAGAACGAGCGGCGGAGGGTGGCCCGCACTCGCGATGCGGGTGTGTCCGGTGGCGGGGTCGTACACGGCGTAGAGGCAGGTGGCCAGATCGACGCCCGCTTCCTGGGCGATCTGGTCGAGTTCGGTGAGCAGGTCCTCCGGTTCCGGGTCGCGGCGGGAGAGCACCCGAAGGGTGACGCGTAGCTTGCCCATGCTCGCCGCCGCCGGCACGCCGTGTCCCATCACGTCGCCGACTACCAGGGCGACGCGGTCGCCGGGCAGGTTGATCACGTCGTACCAGTCGCCACCGACTTCGGTGACACGGCTGCCGGGCCGGTACCGGTGGACCACGTCCAGGTAGGGGCTGGTCGCCGGGGAACGGGGGAGCAGAGCGCGTTGCAGAGTGAGCGCGATGTCCCGCTCACGGCTGTACAGGCGGGCGTTGTCCAGGCAGAGCGCGGCTCGGGAGGCGAGCTCGCCGGCCAGGTTGAGATCCTCCTCGCTGAACATCGGCCGTGTCGCGGATCGGCCGAACACGGCGAACCCCTGGGCCGATCCGCGGGCGATGAGCGGGGCGAGCAGCAGCCAGCCCAGATCGCTCTCGGCCAGTACTCGGGCGCACCCCTGGTCCAGCACGGTACGGGCCAGGAATTCCTCGTTCGCCGGGGCGCAGACCGGACGGCCGGTGCCGAGTACCTGGTGGACCGCGGAGCCCGGCGGGTAGCGCACGTGCTCCGCCCGGCCGACGGGTTCGGTCCCGCGCGGTGACCGCGCGGTGCCGGAGGCGATCCGCAGGGTGGTCACCGGGAGGCCGGGATCGAACGGCCGACCCTCGTCCATCCACTGCACGAGTTCGACGACGGCGCAGTCGGAGAAGTCCGGCACCGCGGCTTCGACCAGTTCCTGGGCGGTGACCCGCACATCCAAGGTGGTGCCGATCCGGGCGCTGGCCCGGTCCAGCAGCGCCAACCGCTGGCGGGTGGCGGACGCCTCCACGATGGCCTGCTCCCGGTCGGTCACATCCACCAGCAGCCCGCCCAGTCCGGGACGGGTGCCGCTGGCCTGGCTGAGCGGGAAGAAGCTCACCGACCGCACCTGGTCGCGATCGGGGTGACCGCGGGTGCGCATGCCGACCAGCATTCCCACGATGGGGCGCCCCTCGGTGGCGACGGCGCGCAGTCTGCGCTCGTACTCGCCTCCGTCAGAGGTGATCGCGATCTCGGTGAAACGCCGCCCGAGATGCTCCGCGATGGGCAGCCCGTCCATGTCGGCCAGCGCTTGGTTGAGGTGGACGTAACGCAGATCCTCGTCGAGCATCACCAGCCCGATCGGGCAGGTTGCGAAGAGGGCGTCGAGGAAGGCGAGGTTGGTCTTCACCCGATCAAGCTCGTCGCCCCGGCTGGCCAGGGCCATGACCACCGAGCGGCCCCCGGCGCCGGTCACCGGGAAGACCCGGAACCCGCAGTCGAAGACCGCGCCGTCCCGGTGCCTGATCGGCAGCCGCCCGCGCCAGTACCCCCGGGCTCGGCTCTCCGCGGTCATACGGGCGTAGCCGTCCGGGCCATCGAGCGCGGTGCCGGGAAAGCCCTCCGCCGGAGAACCGGGAAAGAGGATGGCGGCCGGTTTCGACAGCACCTCCGCGGAGGGGTAACCGAAAAGGTGCCCGGCGCCGGGCCCCCAGTAGCAGATGCGGTCGTCCTCGTCCACGCCGAACATCGCCACCGCCACATGCTGCAGCAGCGTCCCGGGCTCGGACCAGAACGGGCCGTGCCCCTCGTCGTCCGGCCGATCCGAAGGCACCAGCTCTTCCCTTCCACCCGCCGTGCGCAGTGCCTGTCCGCCCTCCGGACGACGGACGGGCTTCCTCAATTATCCCCGCTGCCCTTCCCCGGGGCGCGGGCGATAGCCGGCGTACAACCCGAGTCATGCCATGCAGTTGATCGCCAAAGGGGACATAATTGACGAGTGCGGCGAGGGGTTATGAACATGCCCGAGGCGTCCGGCGGCGATACTCGACGCTGCCCGTTCGACGTCATCGATGCCGCCGTGGCAGTGGTGGATCCGCAGGGCCTGATCGAGGGATGGAGCCGAGGCGCGGAGGCGCTGCTCGGCTACCGGGCCCAGGACGTGATCGGGCAACCCGCCACGGACCTGTTGGCGACCCAGGGCGACGACACGGCCTCGGCGATGACGCAGCGCCACCGGGTCGGCGGCGGATGGCACGCGTCGCTCGCGGTGCACCACCGGGACGGCCGTCGTCTGGAGCTCAGCGCGCAGGCCTGCCCGCTCGGCGCGGACCGGCGCGGTGCGAGTTGGCTCGTGGTGGCCTGCGACCTGGCCACGGTGCAGGGGTGGGACCGCGAGCAGGCGGTGCTGCGGGGGTTGTTCACCCAGTCCCCGTTCGGTATGGCCGTGGTGGACCCGCAGCTGAGGTTCCTGATGATCAACCCCGCGCTGGAACGGATGGACGGCGTCCCGGCACGGCTGCGGCTGGGCCGCCGACTGCGTGACACGGTGCCCGGGGCCGCGGGGCCGATGGCCGAAGCGCGGGCCCGGGAGGTGCTGGAGACCGGTGAGCCACTGGTCACCATCGAGCACGTCGACTCCGCGGTCGATCCGCACCGGCAGCACGTCCGCTCCAGTTCCTCCTTCCGACTGCAGGACTCCGCCGGTCGCACCGTGGGCGTGGGGCACGCGGTGCTCGATGTCACCAGTCACCACCGTGCCCGGCAGCGGCTGGCGCTGGTGAACGAGGCCAGCGTCCTCATCGGCAGCACGCTGGACCTGGACCGCACGGTCGAGGAGCTGGCCGAGGTCATGGTCCCACCGGTCGCCGACTTCGTCGCCGTGGACCTGCTGGCCGCCGTCGTGGGCGAGCAGGACCCGGAACCGGTCCTCGTCGAGGACCCCGCCGAGCTACGGCGGAGCGCCCACCGGTCGATCCAGCCGAATCTCCCGGAAGCGCTGGCGGCTCTCGGTGAGACGGTCGCGTACCCGGAGGTGTCGCCGCAGGCCCGCTGCATGGCCACCGGCCGGCCGGTGCTGGACGCCGTCCTGGACCTGTCCACACCGTGGTTGCGCAAGGACCCACTGCGCGCGGCGAAGATGCGGGAGCTGGGTATCCACTCCCACTTGGTGGTCCCCTTGCGGGCCCGGGGCATCACCGTGGGCGTGGCCACCTTGATGCGCTGGAAGAACTCCGAGTCCTTCGACGCCGACGACCTGCTGCTGGTGGAGGAGTTGGCCGCCCGCGCCGCCGTCTGCATCGACAACGCCCGGCGCTTCACCCGTGAACACCGCGCCGCCCTCACCCTCCAGCGCAGCCTGCTTCCGCAGGACCTGCCCGCCCATACCGCGGTGGAGGCCGCCTACCGCTACCTGCCGGCGGACACCCAGGCGGGCGTCGGCGGAGACTGGTTCGATGTGCTGTCGTTGTCCGGCAGCCGGGTGGGACTGGTCGTCGGTGACGTCGTCGGCCACGGTATGCACGCCGCGGCCACCATGGGACGGCTGCGTACCGCCGTGCACACCCTGGCCGATCTCGAGCTGCCGCCCGATGAACTCCTCTCCCACCTCGACGATCTGGTGGTCCGCCTCGCCGTGGAGGACGAGGCGGCGGACCGGCCCAGCACCGGGGTGGTCGGGGCCACCTGCCTGTACTGCGTGTACGACCCGATCTCCCGCTCCGCCACCTTCGCCCGCGCGGGTCACCCCCCACCCGCCATCGCCCATCTGCACAAGGCCGTCGAGTTCCCCGAGATCCCGGCCGGACCCCCGCTCGGCCTGGGCGGCCTGCCGTTCGAGTCCGCCGAGGTGCAGATACCTGACGGCTGTGTCCTCGCCTTCTACACCGACGGTCTGATCACCGCGTCCGCCGACCGCGACGTCGAGACCGGCCTCGAGCGGCTGTGCTTCGCCCTGGCCCACCCCGACCGCCCGTTGGAAGAGATATGCGACGGCATGGTCCGCACCCTGCTGCCGGACCGCCCCCACGACGACGTGGCCTTTCTCGTCGCCCGCACCCACGCGCTGCACAGCGACAACTTCGCCACCTGGGACCTGAGCTGTGAGCCCGCCGCCGTCGGCCACGCCCGGATGATCACCGGCCAGCAGTTGGCGGACTGGGACCTGGACGATCTGGCGTTCACCACCGAACTGATCGTCAGCGAGCTGGTCACCAACGCCATCCGCTACGCCTCCGAGCCGATCAGACTGCGCCTGATCCGGGATGTGCACCTGATCTGCGAGGTCTCCGACGGCAGCAACACATCCCCGCACCTACGGCGCGCCCGCTCCAACGACGAAGGAGGGCGAGGCCTGTTCCTGGTGGCCCAGTTCGCCCAGCGCTGGGGCACCCGCTACACCACCGACGGCAAGACCATCTGGGCCGAGCAACTCCTGCCGCAGAGCGCGCCGAACCCCGACATCGCCGAGTCGCGGCTGGACGTGTGCGGTTAGCGCCCGCTGGATCAGTTGCCGTCCGGTCGCGGCCTGTTCCGGTGGGGAACAACGAAGTCCCAGGCGGGCACCGCCCGTTGGCCGGGTCGTGTTGTCAAATCCCTTACGACCGCTTTTGGTTCCCAGATGTGTTCATTCTGTGAGCTTCATCGCACAAGACCTTCATATCGGCAGGTCAGGGCCTTTCGGCGCGATCGTCATCGGCCCGTGCGCGCTAGTGTGGGAGGTGTCAGCGCCCCGGGGGAGGGCGGCTGACTTCTCTCTTCGCTTCCGCCGCATTCGGGACGGTGTGGAGCGGGTGCCCCGACCGGGCACCCCGCACCCGCTCGCGTAAATGGCCTCACTTGTGCACCCGCGTCGATCCGCCGGTGCGCCATGTCCGTGTGGAGGTACCTTGGCCCTCGATTTTCGCGCCGCGAGTCTGGATGACATCGACGGGTTACTCCGGCTCTACCAGCAGGTCTACGGGCGCGACTACGCGCTGCCGCTCGGCACCGACCCGGAGGTGATGGCCCGGGAGATCTCCTCGCCGCACACCACCTGGCTGGCCGCCCGGGACCCGGGAACCGGGCGGATGGTGGGCTCGATCGTGGGGAACCATGATCCGTCCGACGGCCTGGGCAAACTCCAGGGGCTGGTGGTCCACCCGGACGTCCGGGGCTCGGGAGCCGCCCGCCAGGCCGTCCGGCAGCTCAGTGACAGTCTGCTCAGCGGGGACCGACCCGCCGACTCCGTGTACGCCACCGCGCGCACCAACTCCACGGCGCCACAACGGATCTGCCTGCGCAGCGGCTTCCAGGCCCTGGGCATCTTCCCCAACCTCCGCAAGGCCGCCCGGCACGAGACCATGGTGCTGCTGGCCCGGCACCGCGAAGGGGTGCTGGAACGCCGGCTCCCGGTACCGCGCGTCCCCGCCGGACTGGCCGGTCTGGTCCGGGCGCTGCGCAGTGCCGGGTTCGAGACCGACACCGAGATCACGCCGGAGACGCCGCCACGCGTCCCCGGCAGCCGCCCGGCGGCGCGCGAGGTAGAGCTCGTGGACGCACCCGAGTTCGTACTGCGCCGCTTCGCCGAGGTCGTGCCCGACCCCGGACGGCGCTTCTACCCCTTCCACTCGCCCAACGTCATGCTGGCCGCCACAGACGGGGCCTACGAGCTCTACGCCCAACTCAGCCGCGCCGACGGCTACTGCACACTGATCGGCACCGCACCGGGGATGGACGCCCTCGGCGACGACCTCGAACCGCTCATCGAGCGCCTCGGCGGTTACGGCGCCTCCTACATCGAGACCCTGGTGCCGCTGGACTGCTACGACGAACTGTGCCAGTTACTCGCCCACGGCTTCCTGCCCGCCGCCGCCTATCCGGCGATGCGCCGGGTGGGCGAACGGTTCCGCGACTACGTCGTGATGGCTCGCACCCTGCAGCCGCTGGACTTCCGTGACCTGGCCCTCGATGTGGCCTTCCAGCCCTTCACCGAGCAGTACATCGAGCTGTGGAAGCAGCAATACCTCAACACCCGCGGGGTTTTCCAGTGAACCAGTACCTGGGGCCGGTCACGGTACCCGATTCCGACGCCCTCGCCGCCGTACAACGGCTGTGCGACATCGCCGACCCCTATGCGGTCGGCCCGGAGAACGACCGGCTCTTCGCCCAGGCGATGAACGAGTCCAACGCCTGGCACGCCGCCCGGTCGCCGTTCTTCGCCCGGATGCTGGCCTCCAGCGCCGCCGCCGGCCAACCCCTCGCCGACGTCGACGAGTTGCACCGACTGCCCTTCGTGCACGCCAACTTCTTCAAGGCGCACGAGGTGGTCTCCATACCCGGCGACGACGTGAGGCTGCATGTCACCTCCTCCGGAACCACCGGGCAGAAGTCGCAGATGTTCTTCGACGAGTGGACGCTACGCGCCGGTCAGCGCATGGTCGCCCGGATCTTCGACCACTACGGCTGGATCGGGGAGGAGGAGCCGGTCAACTATCTGCTCTCCAACTACCAGCCCCGGCCCGGGCTGAACCTCGGCACCTCGTTCACCGACGAGTACCTGTGCCACTTCGCGCCGGTGCGGTCCGTCGAGTACGCGCTGAAGCACACCGGCGGCGGCCACGAGTTCGACCCGTTCGGCTGCGTCCGCGCGCTGATCCGCTACGCCGAGGAGGGAGCGCCGGTACGCGTCCTCGGGTTCCCCGCCTTCCTCTCCTTCACCCTTGACCGGATGCGGGAGTTGGGCGTGCCGCCGCTGGAGCTCTCCCCGCGGTCACTGGTGGTCTTCGGCGGCGGTTGGAAGGGCCACGCGGACAAGCAGGTGGCCAAGCCCGAGCTCTACCGCCGGATCAAGGACCAGCTCGGCATCCCGGACGAGCGCATCCGCGACGGGTTCGGAGCCGTCGAACACTCCGTGCTGTACATGGAGTGCCCGCGGCACCGCCTCCATGTGCCCACCTGGTCGAGGATGCTGGTCCGCTCCGTGCGGACCCTTGAGCCGCTGCCCTACGGGGAACGCGGCTATGCCCAGTTCATCTCCCCGTACATCACCTCGGTCCCGGCGCAGTCCGTCCTCATGGGCGACCTGGTCTCGCAGCACGCGCCCGAGGAGTGCGGCTGCGGCCTGCCCACGCCCTGGTTCACCGTGCACGGCCGGGCCGGGCTGAGCCGCAACCGCAGCTGTGCCGTCGCCGCCGCCGAACTGCTCAAGGGGAAGTCATGACCACCGATCAGACAGTCACCGGCCAGGAACACTACTGGCAGGGCGAGTGGGTCGACGACGCTGAGGCGGACCGCCGACTGGACGGGCTGGACGACTTCGTGCGCGAGGCGCTGGCGCGGCCGGTCAGCCCACTGGTCGTCGTGGCGGCCTGCGACCGCCTGGCCGAGGCGCTGGCCGACCCGGACAGTCCGCAGACCCTGCGGCTCTCCGCGCTGCTCAGCGAGGGCGGTGTTCCCGGGGAGGAGTCGGCGCGCACCCTCCGCGACATCGCCGAGGCGCTCGGCCGGGAGGCCCTGGAGACCAAGCTGGCCCGCGAGTTGGGCGGTATCGACCCCGGCCGGCTCGCCCGCTTCGATCTGCGCCGCGAGGTCTTCGAGGCCTGGCTGCCGGTCGGCCTGCTGGTGCACATCGCCCCCGGCAACGCTCCCGCGGCGGGTGCGCTCAGCGTCGTCGAGGGACTGCTCGCCGGAAACGTCAACGTGATCAAGACCAGCGGTGGGTCGCGCTTCACCCACGGTCTGCTCGCCGCCCTGGCCGAACTCGACACCACCGGGCAGATCGCCCGCCGGGTGGTCGTACTCGCCTTCTCCTCCACGCGCACCAGTTGGCTGGAGCGCCTGTGCGCCGCCGCCGACGCGGTCGCCGCCTGGGGTGGGGAGGAGGCCATCGCCGGGGTCGCCGCGCTGGTCCGGCCGGGCTGCCGACTCGTCGACTGGGGGCCCAAGCTCTCCTTCGCCTACCTCACCGCGGACGCCTGGTCCGCACCCGAGACGCTGCGCGGGGTCGCCGCCGACATCTGCCGCCTCAACCAGCAGGCCTGCTCCAGCCCGCAGGTGGTCTACCTCGACACCGATGACACAGAGGAGGTCTTCGCGTTCGCCGAGCGGTTCACGGCGGTACTCGCCGACGCCGTCAGCACGCTGCGCCCGGCCGAGCCGGAGCTGCTGGAGAGCGCGGAGATCACCAACACCGTGCTGGTGGCCCAGCAGGAGGAGCACCTCGGCCTGACCCGGGTGCACGCCGCGAAGGACGGCAGCTGGCATGTGCTCGCCGACACCCGCAGCGCGCTGCGGGCGTCCCCGCTGCACCGTACGGTGTGGGTGAAGCCCCTTCCGCGCAAGCGGATCCAGGAAGTGCTGCGCCCAATGCGCCGCTATCTGCAGACCGTTGGCCTCGGAGCGGACCGCCGCGACACCGCCGAGCTGGCCGCGGCCGTGCTGGCGGCCGGAGCCCAGCGGGTCACCACGCCCGGCGGCATGCTCGGCAGCTACAACGGTGAGCCGCACGACGGTGTCTACGCCCTGCAGCGCTACAGCCGCCGGGTGGACGCCCAACTCGACGACAGGTTCACCGCCGACGCCTGTCTGGACGACCTGGTCGCCGCGCGTGAACTGCCGCCGCCCGCGGTCCCGATCACCGCCAAGTCCGACTTCGAGCGGCTGCAGACCGACCTGAGCCGGGCCGAGGTGTTCTTCCGCAGCGGCGGCAGCTCCGGAGCGCCCAAGCTGTCGGCCTTCACCTGGGACGACTACCACGAACACATGCGGCATGGGGCGGAGGGCCTGCTGGCCGCGGGGTTCGAACCGCGCACCGACCGTGCCATGAACCTCTTCTTCGGCGGTCTGCTCTACGGCGGCTTCCCCAGCTTCTTCTCGGTGCTGGAGAACCTCCGCGCGGTGCAGTTCCCGATGGCCGCGCAGCAGGACCATGCCGGGGTGGCCCGTTCGATCGTGGAGCACGGGGTGGACACCCTGCTCGGCATGCCCAACTACCTGCTGAGGGTGTTCACCGAAGGCGCCGAGGACCTGCGCCGCTACGGCGGAGTGCGGAAGATCTTCTACGGCGGTGAGCACTTCCCGGAACGCCAGCAGGCCTGGCTGCGCGAGGAGTTCGGGGTCGAGCTTATCCGCTCCGCCGCTTACGGCAGCGTGGACGCCGGTCCGCTGGGCTATCAGTGCGCCGAGTCACCGACCAGGGTCCACCATCTGTTCAGCGGCCTGCAGACACTGGAGATCCTGCGGCTGGAGGAGGACCGTCCCGCGCCGGTGGGCGAGGCGGGACGGCTGGTGTTCACCGCGCACACCCGGCGCGGTCAGCGGCTGGACCGCTATGAGATCGGTGACCTGGGCCGCTGGGTGGCGGGCGACTGCGGCTGTGGGCGCCGTACGCCGCGCTTCGAGCTGCTGGGTCGGTTCGGCGACATCTTCCGCAGCGGCAGCCACTTCCTCAACTACCGCAGGTTCGTCTCCGTCGCCGAGGAGTCGCTGGGCCACCACGGCGCCCTGCAGATCCTGCTGGATGAGGACGACCAAGGCCACGAGCGGCTGACGGTACGACTGGAGGAGGACGGCCCCGAGCCCGCGGTGGACGCGGTGCGCGCCTTCCTCGACGAATACCACGAGTTGGGCATCGCGGTGCGTCGTGACCGCATGCTGGAGCTGCACGTGGAGCGCGTGCCCGCGGAGCGCTTCGAGGGTACGGCCGCCAGCGGCAAACTCCTGGCGGTCGTGGACCGGCGGGCGCGCAACCGCTGACCCGGGGCGGTGCGGGGGCCTCGGTGGCGGCGACGCCGCGCCGCCCCCCCCCCCCCCCACCGCCGCGTACCCGGACCCGCCGCCGGACCGCTTCCGGTCCGGCGGCGGGCATCCGCGTCGGCTGGGCGGGGTCAGCCCAGCCGTTCGTCGATCAGCCGGACCAGCTTCCCCGTCCGGGGGTTGAGGGTCAGGTCGTCCACCGCCACCCACTCGACGGCGAGCGGGTGGATCAGTCCTTGCCGTACGTGCTCGTCGAACATCGGCCGTACGCCGGCCAGCCGTTCCACCAGTACGCGCTGCACAGCCGCCCGGTCCGCGGCTTCGCCCGAGTGCGCCGCGAGGCGCAGCACCAGCTCGTCCCTGGCCTCCCGGTGCCGTAGCACCACCTGCACCCCCGCGACCAGGCCCTGTTCGTCGGCGCCCTCGACCAGCTGCCGCAGGTCCTCCAGATACACGGTGACCGGTCCGACCCGGGCCCCCTCCTCGGAGCGGCCGAGCAGCCGGAAACGGCGCCGGGGGAAGTCGACCCACTCGGCCATGTCGCCGACGGGGTAGCGGATCATCGGCATCAGCCGCCGTACCAGGTCGGTTGCGACCACCCGTCCGGGGCGGCCCGGTTCCTCGATGGGCTCACCGGTCTCGGGGTCGAGCAGTTCCACGACCTTGTCCGGGGCGAAGACCTCGTGCACCCGTGTGTCCGCTTCCCCCGCGACCGGCCCGGCCAGTACCCCGGCGTCCACGCTGGCATAGCCGATGGAGCGGACCTCGATGCCGGGGAACGCCTTGTCCAGCAGCGCGAGTTGATCGGCGTAGAGGGCCTCGCCGCTGAACAGGGCCAGACGGACGCCCGGCAGCGTACCGACCGCGTTGATGACTTCAAGGGCGAGGCGGCACAGCGAGGTCGGCGGTGCGGCGACCACGGTGGCGGAGAAGTCGCGCAGCGCGCCGACGGTGAAGTCCAGTGGACTGGCGCCGCCGATCGGCAACTGGACCGTGGGGACGGGTGCGTCCTGGAGGCAGTTGAGGGTGAAGACGAAGCTGGAGTACAGCTCACCCGCGTAGAAGAGGTTGGCGACCCGGTCTCCGGCACGCAGCCCCGCGGCCGGTAGCCCGTCACCGAACCGGCGGCTCATCGCCCGCCACTCGTCCCGGGTGTAGACGGACACCCGTGGCGAGCCCGTGGTGCCCCCGGTCTTGAAGACGATTCCGTCGGTGTGCGGCCCGGTCAGCACCCGGCTGCCGTCAATGCCGTGCGCCTGCCAGTACGCCGTGTGATCGATGAGCGGCAGTGCGGCGAGTTCGGCCGTCCCCGGAGGTAAGGCGGAATACAGGTCGCGATAGAACGGCGAGTGCTCCCGTACGAAGGATATGAGCTCGGCGGTCCGGTGATGGTTCACGTGATCCAACTTCCCTACGAGGCAAGGATTCCAGGGTACTGAAGCCCTGTCACCGTGGATCCGGAGGGAGCCCGGTACCAGCCATCGTCACAGGGCGGACTACGGGCGGATCCGGTACAGCACGTTGCGGCGCAGCGGCCCCTCGGGCGCGCTCGGGTCGTCGAAGTCGTCGGCAGGGTCGTGGGTCATGCCGATCCGGCGCATCACCGCCTGGGAACGGAGGTTGGTGGCGGTCGTCACCGCGACGATCTCGGGCAGGGCGAGCGTCCCGAAGCCGAAGTCCAGACCGGCCAGGGCGGCTTCGGTGGCGTAGCCGTGGCCCCACGCGGATCGGGCCAGCCGCCAGCCGACCTCCACACCCGTGAACGGCAGGCCCTCGTCCACCTCGTCCAGGCCGGTGAAGCCGATGAACTCCCCGCTCTCCCGTACCTCGACCGCCCACCACCCGAATCCCCGCCGGTCGAACTCGGCCTGGAAGCGTGCCATCGAAGCCGCGCTCTGCTCCCGCGTGAGCAGGTCGGGGGAAGTGCTCCCGGACCTCGGGGTCGGCGTTCATCGCCGCCCACGGGTCCAGGTCGGACTCGCGCCACTGGCGCAGCAGCAGGCGTTCGGTGCTCAGTTCGGGCATGCCGCCAAGCTAACGCGATCACGGCAGCCGGGGCGAAGCATTTCACCGGGACCGTCGGGCTGCCGAAACCGTCGGCCCTGGACGCCCGGGCGGCCGGCGAAATTGATTGGGCCGGGCAGCCCGGCCGCGGGTACCGTCAGGCGGTTGCGTTGCCGGTGTGAAGGACGGGTTACCAGATGGACGTCGAACCGCAGGCGTTGCTGCCCACCACCCGGCGGGCTCTGCTGCATCGGCTGGCCGTCGGCCAGGCAGAGGGCCGGACGCCGTCCCTCGTCGGGGCCGTGGTCCGGGAGGGGCGTGCGGTGTGGACCGGGGCGCGCAGCATGCTCGACGACCATCAGCCGACCGACGACGTGCAGTACCGGATCGGCTCACTGACCAAGTCCTTCGTCGCGGTCCTGGTGCTGCGGCTGCGCGACGAGGGGCTGCTGGACCTGGCCGACCCGCTGGAGCGGCATCTGCCCGGTACCCCGGCCGGTGAGTTGACCATCCATCAGCTTCTCACCCACACCTCGGGGTTGGCCGCCGAGACGCCGGGGCCCTGGTGGGAGCGCACACCGGGCGAGCTGCGTCCGGACCTCACGGACGTGCTCGGCGAGCAGCCGGTACGTCATCCGGCCGGTCGCCGGTTCCACTACTCCAACCCCGGCTACGCGCTGCTCGGCGCGCTCGTGGAGCGGCTGCGCGGTGCGCCGTGGGGCGAGGTGCTGCGCCGGGAGGCGCTGGAGCCGCTCGGCATGACACGGACCACGCTGCTGCCGCAGGCCCCGCACGCCGGGGGCTTCGCGGTGCATCCATGGGCGGACGTCATGTTGCCGGAACCGCTTGAGGACACCGGGGTGATGGCGCCAGCCGGCCAACTGTGGTCCACGGCCGCCGACCTGTGCCGATGGGCGGCGTTCCTGGCCGCGGGCGACGAGAAGGTGCTCGGCCCGGCGGCGGCCCTGGAGATGCGCAGGCCCGCCTCGGAACCGGACGACGCGCAGTGGACCGCGGGGTACGGCCTCGGCCTGCAGGTCATCCGGCGGGACGGCCGGACGCTGTACGGCCACGGCGGCTCGATGCCCGGGTTCCTCGCGGGCCTGTGGGTGAGCGAGGCGGACGGTGTCGCGGCCGTCGCGCTGGCCAATGCGACCTCCGGCCCGCACGCCACGGCGATCGCCGCGGATCTGATCCGGATCGTGGCCGAGCACGAGCCGCGCATCCCCGGGCCCTGGCGCCCGCTGCGCGAGGCCGACCCGGACCTGCTCGCGCTGACCGGCCCCTGGTACTGGGGCGCGGCGCCGTTCACGCTGCGGCTACGGGGGGACCGGTCCCTGGAGCTGACCGCGCTCGGCGCGGTGGGCCGCAGCTCGCGCTTCCGCGCGGAGGCGGACGGCACCTGGACCGGCCTGGACGGCTACTACGCCGGTGAGCAGCTACGGGTGGTAAGGGCCGCCGACGGGACGGTCGGCCACCTGGACATCGGCAGCTTCGTCCTGACCCGGCAGCCGTACGATCCGGCCGCGTCGATCCCCGGCGGCGTGGACCCGCGGGGCTGGCGCACCAGCTAGGACCGCGACATCGCGACAAGGCAGCCGCCCGAACCTATTCTGGGAGTGTTCCCTGCATCCGGGTTGCCGGACGGCGATGGCGATGACAGAGCAGTACCTCGCCGGAGAGTTGTCCCAGCTCCTCGCCGAGATGCGGAAGGCGGCCGGGGAGGATCCGCCGCGGGCCCGCCAGGTGAGCGCCCTGCGGCGGCAGGCTGAGGCACTGCCGCCCGCGGCGCTCGGTCCGGTGGTGGAACGCGCGGTGGCGGTGGGCGATGACCTGTGCTGGCGGTCGCTCGGGCGAGGAGACACGGCGGCGTTCGGCGAACAGGCGGCGGTCGTCCACAACGTGTACGAGTTCGGTGTCTGCTCCGGGCTGATCGACGACCGATGAGCCGGGCGGCGCCGGGCGTGAGGCCGGGAGGCTGAGCGCATGAGTACCGCAGGTCCAGGCCGCGACGTTCCCGAGGCGCAGATCGCCGTCCACTGGCGCGAGGAGGAGTACTACTACCCGCCGGCGCGGTTCATCGGCCAGGCGAACGCCTCCGACCCCGGGATCCTGCGGCGGTTCGGCGAGGAGAACTTCCCCGAGTGCTTCCGCGAGTACGCGGACCTGCTGGACTGGGACGCGTACTGGCACACCACGCTGGACACCGGCAACCCCCCGTTCTGGAAGTGGTTCGTCGGCGGGCGGCTGAACGCCTGCCGCAACTGCGTCGACCGGCACCTGCCGACCAGCCGCGACAAGGCCGCCTTCATCTGGGTGCCCGAGCCCGAGACCGAGCCGCCCCGGGTGCTCACGTACCAGGAGCTGTATGTACAGGTCAATGAATTCGCCGCGCTGCTACGGGACTTCTGCGGGATCCAACAGGGCGACCGGGTCACCTTCCACATGCCGATGGTGCCGGAGCTGCCGGTGTGCATGCTGGCCTGTGCGCGGCTCGGGGTGGTGCACTCCGAGGTCTTCGGCGGCTTCAGCGGCATGGCGTGCGGCGATCGGCTGGCGGATTCCGGCAGCCGGGTCCTGGTCACGATGGACGGCTACCACCGGGCCGGGAAGCTGTCCGACCACAAGGCCAAGGCCGACGAGGCGGTCCAGGTCGCGGACAAGCTCGGCCAGCAGGTGGACAAGGTGCTGGTGTGGCGGCGCCACCCTGGCCAGTACGTGTCGCAGACCCCGATGGTCGAGGGCCGGGACTTCTTCGTCGACGATCTGCTGCCCGGCTACCGCGGCCGGCGCGTCGAACCGGAGTCGATGCCCGCCGAGGCGCCGCTGTTCCTGATGTACAGCAGCGGCACCACCGGCCGCCCCAAGGGCGCGCAGCACAGAACCGGCGGCTACCTGTCGTATGTGGCCGGAACGGCCAAGTACTACCTGGACATCCACCCCGAGGACACCTACTGGTGCGCGGCGGACATCGGCTGGATCACCGGCCACTCCTACATCGTCTACGGCCCGCTGGCGCTCGGCACCACAAGCGTGCTGTACGAGGGCGCGCCGACCCACCCGGACGCCGGGCGGTGCTGGCGGATCGCCGAACGGCTCGGGGTGAACATCTTCCACACCGCTCCCACCACGATCCGGCTGCTGCGCAAGCTCGGCCCGGACGAACCCGCCAAGTACGACTACCACTTCAAGCATCTGACGACGGTGGGCGAGCCGATCGAGCCCGAGGTGTGGCGCTGGTACCACGAGGCGGTGGGCAAGGGGGAGGCGGTCATCGACGACACCTGGTGGCTGACCGAGACCGGTGGCTTCCTCGGCGCCACGCTCCCCGCCCTGCAGCCGATGAAGCCGGGCAGCTGCGGCCCCGGCGTTCTGGGCATCTACCCGGTGATCTACGACGACGAGGGGAACACCGTCGAGCCGGGCAGCGGCCGAGCCGGGAACGTCTGCATCCGGAACCCCTGGCCCAGCGTCCTGCAGACCATCTGGGGTCAGCCGGAACGGTTCGTCGAGCTGTACTACGGCAAGTACTGCCGCGACCGGCAGAGCACGGACTGGCGGGACTGGCCGTTCCTGTGCGGCGACGGCGCGGTCCAGGCGGCCGACGGCTACCTGCGCATCCTGGGCCGGATCGACGACGTGATCAACGTGGCCGGGCACCGGCTGGGCACCAAGGAGCTGGAGTCGGCCTGCCTGACCGTGGCGGAGGTCGCCGAGGCGGCAGCCGTTCCGGTCGTCGACGAACTCCGTGGACGCGTGGTCGAGATGTACGTCGCGCTCAACCCGGGCCTGGAACCCGGCGGCGAACTGGAAACCAAGGTGGCCAGGGCGGTTGAGCGGCAGATCGGCCCGATCGCCCGGCCGAAGAAGGTGTGGATCGTGCCCGACATGCCCAAGACCCGGTCCGGCAAGATCATGCGCCGGGTGATCGCCGGTATCTCCAACTTCGCCGACGTGGGGGACACCAGCACCCTCGCCAACCCCGAAGTGGTCGATGCCATCCGGCACTTGGTGCAGAGCAGGAAGCTGGAGAGCGGCGAGGTACCGCGCGAACTCACCGAGCGGGAGATCGAGGAGATCAGATCCTTCGGCCGCGCCGAATGACCGCGGCGGGCTCGCCCTTCAGGGCCGGGCGATGACCGGGAACTGGGCGCCGAATCCCACCTGCCAGGCGGAAGTAGGATACGTACCGCACCTTGCGGAGGGCTGATGCGCGGCAGGGGCGTGCAGTACGACACCGGAACCTTCCCTGACGGCGACAGCGCCCGTCGCACCTTCGAACCGCACCAGGTGGCGCGCGAGATGCGGGTCATCGCCGACGACCTGCACTGCACCGCCGTCCGCGTCACCGGCGGCGATCCCGAACGACTCAGCACGGCAGCCGAGTTGGCGGCCGCCGCCGGACTGGAGGGGTGGTACTCGCCGTTCCCTTGCGAGATGACCGAGGAGCAGATGCTGCCCTACTTCGCGGACTGCGCCGACCGCGCCGATCCGTTGACCGATCTGGACCTGGGCTCCTACGGCATCGTCAAGATGCTCGACGGAACGGCGGCACACACCTACCCCGGCTGCCCTGGGAGCCCAAGGAGGCCTTCCACGCCCTCGCCCGGCACTACGCGCCGTGACCGGTACCTCCCGGTCCGCCTGCTCAGGGACGCTGAGCGGCGGACCGGCGAGGGTTCAGCCGACGGCCGTGACGGTGCCGGCGCCGACGGTCCGGCCGCCCTCACGGATGGCGAAGCCGAGTCCGGCCTCCAACGGCACCGGACGGCCCAACTGCACCGTCATCTCCACGGTGTCGCCCGGCCGCGCGATCCCGACCCCGCCGAGGTCCACATCACCGACCACGTCCGCGGTACGGATGTAGAACTGCGGCCGGTATCCGCTGCCGATCGGGGTACGGCGACCGCCCTGCCCGGTCGGCAGCACGTAGACCCGCGCGGTGAACCGTCCGCTCGGCACGACGCTCCCGGGCGCGGCCACCACATGCCCGCGCCGCACGGTCTCCCGCTGCACTCCGCGCAGCAGCAGCGCGACGTTGTCTCCGGCCTCGGCGGACTCCATCGGCTTGCCGAAGGTCTCCAGTCCTGTGACGGCGGTCTCGATCCCGGCTCCGAGCACCTCGACCCGGTCGCCGACCCGTATCGTGCCGCGCTCCACGGCACCGGTGACGACCGTGCCGCGGCCGGTGATGGTGAGCACGTTCTCCACCGGCAGCAGGAACGGCGCGTCGGTGTAGCGCGTCGGGACCGGTACGTAAGTGTCGACCGCGTCCAGCAGCGCCTCGATCGCCCCGGTCCAGCGCGGGTCGCCCTCCAGCGCGCGCAGCCCGGAGACCCGTACGACCGGCAGGCTCTCGCCCGGGTAGCCGTGCGCGCACAGCAACTCGCGCACCTCCAGCTCGACCAGGTCGGTCAGTTCCGGGTCCCCGGCGTCCGCCTTGTTGAGCGCGACCACGACATGCTCGACTCCGAGCTGCCGGGCGAGCAGTACGTGCTCCGCGGTCTGCGGCATGACGCCGTCGAGCGCCGAGACCACCAGCATCGCGCCGTCCAACTGCGCCGCACCGGTGATCATGTTCTTGACGAAGTCGGCGTGCCCGGGCATGTCCACGTGCGCGTAGTGCCGGGTGGCCGTCTCGTACTCGACATGCGCGATGTTGATGGTGATGCCGCGCGCCGACTCCTCCGGCGCGCGGTCGATCCGGTCGAACGGTACGAACGTGCCGGTCCCCCGGGCGCTGAGCACCTTGGTGATGGCGGCGGTCAGCGTGGTCTTGCCGTGGTCGACGTGCCCCATCGTGCCGATGTTCAGGTGCGGCTTGGTGCGCACGTATGCCTGCTTGGCCATGATTCCTTCCTTGGACACTGCGGTGAGTCCGCGAACCCCTGGGCCCGGCCGACCCTCCCCCTGCGGGGTCCGCGGAAGTGTCCGGGAAGGGTCAGGTTCGGGCGCCGTCAAAGGACGCGGTCGCTGCGAAGGAATCGACGGATCCGGCGGCAGCCCGCAGCGCGTCCGCGACGGCGGACGAGGCTGCGAAGGCGTACCGGAACATGCGGTCAATGATCCATGGCGCGGCGGAGGTTGGCGACTGGTTTTCCGGCGGACACCGACGCGCCGGACCGCTCAGCCGTGCCGCGGCCGCAACGCAACCGGAACACCGGTCCACGGGCGGTGAACGGCAGTGAACCGGCCTGGGGAACCAGGAAGGCGTGCTCGCGGCGGATCCGCAGCATGTCGCAGTAGCCATCGGTGATCACCAGGACGGGCGCCGACGGCGGGAAGCCCTCGGCACGCGGCAGTAGGTCGATGCCCGGCTGCAGCAGCGTGCCGCCGCGGCCGCGCACCCGTACCCGTCCGGCGATCTCCGCGACCGGCGGATAGCCCGCGCCGCGCGGTGCGGCGTCGCAGAACACCACGCGTGCCGCCGGAACGTCCCGGGACTCGGCGTAGGACGCGATCGCGCCCAGCGCCTTGCCCAGCAAGGTGCGGCTCATCGAACCGGAGGTGTCCAGGACGATGCCGAAGGTGCAGCGTGCGATCTCCTCCGGCGGGAAGTACCGGCCCGCGCGCGGGATGTCGGGGGCGGCGGCCTGGCGGCGGGCCGGACGGGCATAACGCCGGTAGAACTCGTCGAGGTCCACGTAGTCCGCCGGTCGGTGGGGGAGCGGTTCACCGAGGATGTCGCCGCGCAGCTCGGGTATGCGGGCGGGAGTGACGGTGACGGCTGCCTGCACGCGCGGGCTCCTTGACAGATGAGATGGGCGCGCAGGTGCGCGGTGTCGTACGGACAGCTTCCGCGCCGCGGACCCTCCGGTACAACCGAATTCGATCAGCGGTTGACCTTCACCTTGGGGGAAGCCACAGCATCAATGGGCCGGGCGATGTGCCCGGCATGAGGAGGAGCGCGCATGGGGTTGCTGACCATCGGGGCTTTCGCGAAGGCGTCCCGGCTGTCACCGAAGGCACTGCGTCTTTACGACGAGCTCGGACTGCTGACCCCGGCGCGCGTCGACCCGACGAACGGCTACCGCCGCTACGACCCGCAACAGCTGGAGCAGGCCCGGCTGGTGGCCTGGCTGCGCCGCCTCGGTGTGCCGCTGGCGCAGATCCGGCAGATCTGTGTGCTGGAAGCGCCCGCCGCGGCGTGGGAGGTACGCGCGTACTGGGCGCGGGTCGAGGCCGATGTCGCGGCCCGGCGGGACCTGGCCGCCTTCCTCATCGACCATCTGTCCCGGAAGGACCCCGAGATGACACTGTCCGTCAAACCGCTGGAAATCCGTTACGCCGCGCTGTCCGACGCCGGACTGGTACGCGAGAGCAACCAGGACACCGCCTACGCCGGATCCCGGCTGCTCGCGGTCGCCGACGGCTTCGGCGGTGGTGGCGCCCCGGCCAGCGCGGCCGCGATCGACGTGCTCAAGTCCCTGGAAACCGACGGGATCCCGGCAGGCAACCTGCTCAACGCCCTCGAAGACACTGTGCAGCAGGCCCAACAGGCCGTGCACGGCATCGCCGCGGCCGACCCCGCACCGCAACAGGTGGGCACCACGCTCACCGCGATGCTCTGGACCGGAACGCAACTGGCCCTGGTCCACATCGGCGACTCCCGCGCCTACCTGCTACGCGACGGCGAGTTCCTGCAGATCACCCACGATCACACCGCGGTCCAGTCGATGGTCGACGAAGGACGCATCAGCGCCGAGGAAGCCGCCTCCCACCCCCAGCGCTCGCTGCTGGCAAGGGCCCTGGCGGGAGCGGGCGAAGCCACTCCCGAGGTACGCCTGCACGATGCTCGACCCGGTGACCGCTATCTGCTCTGCTCCGACGGCCTGTCCGGCGTCGTACCGCCGGAGGCACTGCGCCGGGTGCTCTCGACGGTCTCCGATCCCGAGCAGGCGGTGCGCGAACTGATCGCCCTGGCCAACCGCTCCGGCGGGCCCGACAACGTCAGCTGTGTGGTCGCCGATGTGCTGGAGCCGCGGCAGTAGGTCCGGCTCGGACCGCCTCAACTCCTCCTGGTTTCCGCTCGGTTCATGGCATCGGGGGTGACATGCTTTCGACCGGGCGGTAATTGAGCCCGCCTACTCACGTCGTCTGAGTAGGCGGGCCGATCGACCGCGCTCGGCGGGAGGGTTCGATGGGGGCCATGGACGGAACCATCACCCCCGAGCAAGAGCGCGAAGCGCTGGACCACAACCTGCGGAAGGGCGCGGGAGTTCGACCCAGTACTGTCCGTCAACGTCCGCGCGGTCATACTCGCCGTCCAGACCGCGCTGCGGTTCCTGCCCGGGGGCGGGCGGATCGTCACTGTCGGCAGCAACATCCACGACCACACGCCCTTTCCCGGTATGGCGCTGTACGTGGCGAGCAAGGCCGCGTTGAGCGGTCAGACCAGGGGCCTGGCCCGCGAGGTCGGCCCGCGTGGCATCACGGCGGTCCTCGTCGTAGTCCGGCGTCGGCCGTGCCCGGGCCGCGGGAGCGTACGTCAGGCGCCGACGGTTCCGTCGATGCCCTCGCGCAGGAAGTCGGCGTGTCCGTTGTGCCGGGCGTAGTCGTGGATCAGATGCAGCATCACCAGACGCAGCGACACGTCCTGGCCCCACCTGGGCTGATGGCCGATCACATCGAGCGACTCGGCCTCCCGCTCGATCCGCCGCGAGTGCTCGACCTCGGCCTGCCAGGCCTCGAACGCCCCCGACCGGGTCTGCGCACTCGCGTCGAACGCCGCCTGGTAGTCGCCCTCGTCCGACCACACGAGCGGGATGTCCTCCCCGTTGATCACCCGGCGGAACCATGTCCGCTCAACCTCCGCCATGTGCCGCACCAGGCCGAGCAGCGACAGCGTCGAGGGCGGCATCGACTGACGGCGCAGATCCTCGTCGGAGAGGCCGTCGCACTTCATGGCGAGCGTCGCCCGGTGGTAGTCCAGGAAGGCACGGAGCATCTCGCGCTCGTCCGCTATCAACGGCGGGCCGATCCGTTCGGTGGTCATGAGTGGAAATCCCTTCGCTTGATCTTGGCCATGCGCACCCCGTCCGGGTGGTGCCACACGATGCCCTCGTACTGCGGACGGGCGTGCAGCCAGTCCCGTAGCCCCTCGAAGTCCCGCGGTGCGGCCGCCACATCGGCGCTGACCGACGACGGTGCCCAGCCGTGGCGCACCAGGACGTGCCCCTCGAAGCCATCCGGGTTGCCATTGATCTTCGGCCCCACCAACTCGTAGGTGCCAGGAGCCCACGCCTCCCCCAACCGCTCGGCCTCAGCGTGGAACTTCGCGAACGACGACTGGGACATCGGCTCCCAGCCGACCGCCTTGCCGGTGGTCTCGTCGGTCTGCACGGGCAGGTAGTTCGCGGGCGACCGCCCACCGGCCTTCACCTCGCGCCGCGCCCACCACTCGCCGGACCGGTCGAGCATCACGCACGTCCCGTCCCACTTCCGTGTCGCCGTGCCCTCACCGGCCAGCACCCACTCGCAGTTGGGCGTCACCTCGGGCAGCAGGCCCCCGCGCTCCTGCCGATCGCGCACGAACAGGGTAGGGATCTTACGCATGACTTCCCCCGGTTTGGATGCAGCTTGTCCGGTGCGTAGTGAACCAGTACTGGCCAGCTGACCGGTACCGAATTGGGCGGCGTGCCCCGCGACCTAGCCCGGCGCGAGATGCGCCACCACCTCGGCCAGTTCCTGGCAGGCGTCCTCCACCTTGCGGCGGGTGTTGTTCCGCTCGGTGGTGATCGCGGCCAGTAGGAGTGCGGTCAGGGCGGCGGCGCCGTTGAGGGCCTGCAGGTTGACCATGGTCGCGACGAGACCGTGATGTGCGAACGGTCCGGTGTGATGGGTCGCCGACGTCACCGCGCCCACGGACACGACCAGCGCGCAAGGCGCGGCTCCCGCAAGTTGGAAACGCAGCGCCGCCCAGATGAGTAGCGGGAAGACAAGGAACAGCAGCGACAGGGAGGTGCTGGTGACGCCGAACGTGACCACCACCGTGCCGACCAGCAGGGCCGCCGCCTCGGCCCACTGGAGGAAGGGGACGTCACGGGGCACGCGGACCCTGCGCACGGTCAGCAGCAGTGGTGTGACCACGAGCACGCCCAGCGCGTTGCCCGTCCACCACGCCGACCATGCCGTCCAGAACGAGTCGGCGGGCACCCGGCCGCTGAGCACCAGAGCACCGACGGCCAGCGTCGGATTGACCAGCGTGCCGGCCAATGCGCCCAGGAACACCAGTGCCAGCCCGTCCCGCAGCCGGCCCAACTCGACGCGGAAGCCGACCTGGCGGAGCATCAGGTAGGCACAGATCGGGGCGAGCGTGTTCCCCGCGATGATTCCGACGTCAGCGAGCGGATAGTGCCACGGCAGGAACGTCAGCTCGGAGAAGAGTGCGCCGAGCGCGATCCCCGGCCAGGTCCGCATCCCCCAGTAGAGCAGGTAGGTCAGGGCGATGCCCGAGGGCAGCCAGAGTGGGGAGATGACCTGGTTGCCGGCGACCACCACCCGTTCCGTCTCGCCGAGCCAACTCGTGGCGATGTAGGAGGCGGCGACGACGACCAGCCGAACGGCCGCTGTGGCGTCACGCCGGGGTTCCTCGTTGCGCACCACGGCGGCCATCACACTACGTATCGCTGCCGAAGCCCGTTCCGACACGCGGGAGCGAGCTCCTCAGCCCATCGGACAGGGGAGCGCCGCGGAGCCGTTGGTCGGTGCCGCCAGAGGGACACCCGCCAGCACCGTCCGTCACACCGGCCCGTCGGCCCGCTCCGGGTCGTTGTTCGCGCGTGCCTCCGCGATCCCCGCCCGCGACACCACCCATGTGCGCGCCGCGGCCGCCTGGGGGGCCGGACCGTGCGGCTGGGCCGCTACGGCCTCAGCGTCCGCCGCGTCGGGCAGCCCGTCAGGATCGCCAGCCGGGTAATCCGCGTAATCCGATTCGTCCACGACCACATCAACGGACGAGACGCGCGCAGGTGACGGTGGACTTGTGGCGCTCCCGCCGAAGATCCGGCACCGCCTGCCAGACCGGCGCGACGCTGGTGGGCTCGCTGCTGGGACCGCGGGGCAGGACGCGGCTGACCATGCCGGTCGCTGTGCGGGCGATGCTTCTGGCGCCGGGGCATGCCTGCCCGCCGTCGCTGGGTTGGGCGTTGGCCTGCCAGACGCTGACCGGCTGATGTACGTCCTACAGCCTCGGGCTGGACCAGTGGTTCATCGCAGCGGTTCCGGACGAACTCCTCGGTCGGGCCATGAGGTTGATGACCGCCGGGCTGCTGACCGGTCAGGGTCCGGGCATGACCCTGGCGGGTACCGCCGCCGATTGGGCACCGCCGCCGGGGTCGCGTGCTGACATAGCCGCTGGTTCTCGCAGTGAGAACCAGCCGTTCTTGGACATACCGCCGGGCGGACGACACCCTGGAGATCATGGGGAACACAGCGCACCACAGAACGACGGAGGAAGTCAGAGCCGGATCGCGGCCGAACGCCGGGAGTTGGCGGCCATGTTGGGAGTCGGCGGGCGGCGTCAACTCGTCGGCCGCGACCACGCGATGGCGCTGGATGCCGCGGATCAGCGGCCGCGAGGGTGGCAACTGTCGGCGGCCTGCCGCTCTTTGGGAGCGTGGGTCCGGATAGGGGCGTCGCCCAGGTCGGGCGCGTCAGGCGTGGGCGTGGTGCGCGAGGGCGGCGTGTGGGTCCCGGCCGACGGCGGTGTGGTCGGTGTGGACGGTGGCGGCGGCGAGCCGCGGGACGCCGTGGATGAGGGCGTGCTCGGCCGCGACTGCCAGGTCGTGGGCCTGGACGACGGTCAGATGCGGGTCGACGACGATGTCGGCCTCGGCGTGCAGCGCGTGTCCGATCCACCGCATCCGTACCTGCCCGGTACCGCGGACGCCGTCGATGGCGCGCAGGGCGGTCTCCGCCTTGTCGATCAGAGCCGGGTCGACGGAGTCCATCAGGCGCCGGTAGACCTCGCGGGCGGCGTCCTTGAGGACCATCAGGATCGCTACGGTGATGAGCAGGCCGATGATCGGGTCGGCGGCACGCCAGCCCAGCGCCGCGCCGCCGGCGCCGAGGAGGACGGCGAGGGAGGTGAAGCCGTCGGTGCGGGCATGCAGGCCGTCGGCGACCAGCGCGGCGGAGCCGATACGGCGGCCGGTGCCGATGCGGTAGCGGGCCACCCATTCGTTGCCCAGGAAGCCGACCACGGCTGCGACCGCGACGGCCCACAGGTGGCTGATGTCGTGGGGGTTGAGGAGATGGGCGACGGCCTCGTAGGCGGCCAGCGCGGAGGAGGCGGCGATGGTGAGCACGATGGCGATGCCCGCGAGGTCCTCGGCGCGTCCGTAGCCGTAGGTGTAGCGGCGGTTGGCCGCCCGTCGGCCGAGCATGAAGGCGATGCCCAGCGGGACGGCCGTCAACGCGTCGGCGGCGTTGTGGATGGTGTCGCCCAGTAGTGCCACCGATCCGGACAGCGCGACGATCACCGCTTGGACCACCGTGGTCAGCCCGAGGATGCCGAGCGACAGCGACAGGGTGCGCATGCCTTCGCGGGAGTTCTCCATCGCCGCGTCGACCTTGTCCATGGCCTCGTGGCTGTGCGGGGTGACCATGTGCGCGACGCGATGGCGGATCCGTGCCCATCGGCCATGACCGTCGTCATGGTCATGGCTGTGATCGCCGTGACCGTGTCGGTGTTCGCCCTGGTCGTGACCGCGCTGCCCGGCATCCCCATGCGGGTGGCGGTGGCCACGGCCAGTCTGGTCGTGGTCGTGGGTCGGCTTGCTCACGGGTGCCTCCCCCTCTCGGGCTGGTGACGGCTGGGGCGGAGTGGACGTCGCGCCGCTCCACACATCATTATGTACGCATGAACGCACGCATGCATCTATCAGGTGCGCATGGGTCGCAGGAGCCAGCCGACGGCGAGCGGCTGACGGTGGCCGTGGAGGTGCTGGGGCTGCTCGCCGACCGCACGCGCCTGGCGCTGCTGCGGCGCCTGGGTGCGGGCGAGGCCGATGTGACGACGCTGACGGAGTCCTGCGGCGCGACCCGGACTTCGGTCAGCCAGCATCTGGCGCGGCTGCGGCTGGCCGGGCTGGTGACCACCCGCAAGGAGGGGCGCCGGGTGATCTACGGGCTGCGCCACGGGCACTTGCGGGGACTGGTGGACGAGGCCCTGAACGTCGCTGACCACCAGATCGGCCACCTGCCGCCCCACGACTGACGCCGTTGTGCGGGCGCCTTCGGGCCTGACGGTGCAGCGGGCCGCCCCCGACCTGCGAGCGGCGGCCCAGCGGCGGCTCGCCGTGCTTTCCCGTTGTGGGCCCGGTGCCAGGCGGCGTCCGCCAGCAGGCGCAGGCCGTTGAGGCCGACGATGACGGTGGAGCCCTCATGGCCCGCGACACCGAGCGGAGCATGGAGCAGTCCGCCTGCAGCCACCAGCTACGGCTGCTGCGCAACCTCGGTCCGGGCAGCGGCGCGCGCAAAGGCCGATCCGTGGTCTACGCGCTCTGCGACGACCACGTCGCCGAACTGCTGGACCAGGCCGTTCACCACATCGAACACCTACGGCCGCGCATCAGCGACGCTTCGCCCGCACCGCAAGCGAACACGGCAGCCCCCGTCCGCTGAGCCGTCCGTAGCGGTTCCGTGGCCCGGCCGTGCCCGTCGGCGGCGATTCGACCCCCGTCGTCTCACTGGCGGGTCATCACTGGCGGTATCCCGCGAGGAACCGGCCGATGCGGCTGATGGCCGCCTCCAGATCGTCGGCGTTCGGCAGGGTGAGGATGCGGAAGTGGTCCGGGTGCGGCCAGTTGAAGCCGGTGCCCTGGACGACCTGGATCTTCTCGCGCAACAGCAGGTCCAGTACGAACCGTTCGTCGTCGTGGATCTTGTGCACCTTCGGATCGAGGCGCGGGAAGGCGTAGAGGGCGCCCTTCGGTTTGACGCAGGAGACGCCGGGGATCTCGTTGAGCTTCTCCCAGGCGCGGTTGCGCTGTTCGTGCAGGCGTCCGCCGGGCAGGACCAGGTCCTCGATGCTCTGGCGGCCGCCCAGCGCGGCCTGGATGGCGTACTGGGCGGGGGCGTTGGGGCACAGCCGCATCGAGGCGAGCATGGTCAGCCCCTCCAGGTAGTCCCTGGCGTGCTGTTTGGGGCCGGAGACGACGAGCCAGCCGGACCGGAACCCGGCGACGCGGTACGCCTTGGACAGGCCGTTGAAGGTCAGGCAGACCAGGTCCGGCGCGAGTACCGCGGCGCTGTGGTGCACGGCGTCGTCGTAAAGGATCTTGTCGTAGATCTCGTCGGAGAAGACCATCAGGCCGTGGCGGCGGGCGAGATCGAGGATGCCGTCGAGGATGTCCTTCGGATAGACGGCGCCGGTGGGGTTGTTGGGGTTGATGATCACCACTGCCTTGGTGCGGTCGGTGATCTTCGACGCCATGTCGTTCAGATCCGGTAGCCAGTCGGCCGACTCGTCGCAGATGTAGTGCACCGGCTTGCCGCCCGCGAGGGTGGTCACCGCGGTCCACAGCGGGAAGTCCGGTGCCGGGATGAGGACTTCGTCGCCGTCGTCGAGCAGCGCCTGGACCGCCATGGAGACCAGTTCGGAGACGCCGTTGCCGAGGAAGACGTCGTCGACTCCGACATCGGGCAGGCCACGCTGCTGGTAGTGCTGGGCCACCGCGCGCCGGGCGGGCAGGATGCCGCGCGAGTCGGTGTAGCCATGGGCCTGCGACAGGCTGCGGATCATGTCCTGCAGGATCTCCTCGGGCGCCTCGAACCCGAAGAGCGCCGGATTGCCGGTGTTCAGGCGCAGCACGCTGTGCCCCGCCTCCTCCAGCGCGTTGGCGTGCTCGATCACCGGTCCGCGGATCTCGTAGCAGACCTCGTTGAGCTTGCTCGACTGCCGGAACTCCATGCCGCCGCCTCCCACTTCGCACATCTGCCGCCGGACGGCGGGTGCCGATACTGGACTTGGTTTTACCAAGTTGGCGCTTGGAAAGTCCAACCTCATGTCTAGACTGAGCCGCATGCCACGTCGAAGCTACGACCAGTACTGCGCCATCGCCCGGGCTCTGGACACCGTTGGGGACAGATGGACCCTGCTGATCGTGCGGGAACTGCTGGCGGGCCCCCGCCGCTACACCGACCTGCACGCCGATCTGCCCGGCGTCAGCACCGACGTCCTTGCCTCACGGCTGAGGGACATGGAGCGCGACGGCCTGACGACCCGCCGCCGACTGCCCCCGCCCGCTACCGCCGTGGTCTACGAACTCACCCCGCACGGCCGCGATCTGCTGCCTGTCCTCGTGGCGCTGGCCGGGTGGGGCTCCCCGGCGTTGAGCGAGCGCAGGGCCACCGACGCCATGCGGGCCCACTGGTTCGCCATCCCGCTGATGAGCCGCCTGAAGCACCTGGCCTTCCAGGCGGGCACCATCGAGATACAGCTTGAGGAAGGCGTGTTCCATCTGCGGTTCGATGACGGCGAACTGACCTACGGCGACGGTCCGGCCCAACTCGCCGACGCGCGGCTCATCTTGGGCACCGAGACCTGTGTCGCCATCGCGGACGACTCCCTGTCCCTCGAAGCAGGGCTGAAACAGGGCAGGATCCAGCTGCGTGGCGAGGGCCCCCTCGCCTCCGCACTGCGGCAAACGTGACACCTGCCGTCAAGCGGTACCGCGGCGACGGCAGCGGCGCCGGCTGTCGGCGAGAAGACCGGCGGGGTCCGCGGCCGATCACCGCTCAGGGACCAGCCACGGCTTCTGCGGCAGCGGGGTGCCGGTCTCGATGAAGGACTTCAGGTTGGACAGCACCGCGGCCCAGCCCGCGGCGGCCGCGTTCCGTTCGGCCTCGTCGGCCAGGTTCTCATGGGTCACGGTGAGCCGGACGATCTCGCCGTACGGCTCGATGTCGAAGGTGACCCGGGAGGGGCCGTCGGCCCGCTCATCGCCCGGTGCGGCCCAGGTGGTCACCAGTCGCTTCGGCGGGTCGCTCTCCATGACCGCGCCGACGACATCGGCGACGCCTGTACCGTCCGTGCGCCGGTGCTCCCAGGTCGAGCCGGACTGCCAGTCCGAAACGTTGCTGTGGCCCCAGTACTCGGCCGTCAGATCGGCGTCGGTCAGCGCGTGCCAGACCTTCTCCGGTGTGCTCTCGATGTAGATCACGTACACCAATGCGGGCGTGTCCGCCATGGCGCCCTCCGCTCGTCGTTTCAGTACGCCGAGCGCTTGCAGACGCGGGCGCTCGAACTTGCCGATCCACCGCTCCCGGATGTCATGGAGGGGGACGGGATTGAGGTAGTGGAGCTTCCCCCGTCCGCGCCGCACCGTGCTCATCAGGTTGGCGGCCTCCAGGACGGCCAGGTGCTGGGTGGCCGACTGGCGCGTCATCTCCCGGCACTCGCACAGCTCTCCCAGGGTCTGCCCGTTGTGCTCGTGCAGCCTGTCCAGCAGATACCGCCGGGTCTGGGCGGCCAGCGTTTGAAGACCTGGTCCATGTCCGGCTTGTCCATCTCGGTGCTGTGCACGCCTCACCTTGTGCAGGCAAACGCCTGCATGTCAATGCGGGGAGACGGCGGGGACGGGCCGGTGGCTCCTGCGCTGCGCCGCGACCAGGGCGGCCGCGGGCAACATGCTGCATCCGCTCACCCCGATCAGCGCCCAGTAGGCGAGGTCGACCGCATGCGCCCTGGATATCGGCGCCGGGCTGTAGGTGTAGGGCATACGGGCCAGCAGGAGCACCAGCGTCGCGCTGCCCAGCGAACCGCCCACGTGCTCAAGGGTGTTGAACTGTGTGCTGGCCTGACCGATGTGCGTGGGGGAGAGCGACTGGTAGGCGGCGGTCATCGCCTGGGTGTGCGCCAGCCCGACACCCACGCCCCGGAGCACCGTGGCGGTGATCAGCCACCAGTACGGCGTCGTTGTCGTCAGGAAGGCGAACGGCAGCGTGGCGAGCAGCACGGCGCCGCTGCCGACCAGGACGGTGGCACTGCCCAGCCGCTCGAACAACCGGCCGGACAGCCACATCGCGGCGGCCGTGCCCAGCCCCTGCGGCGCGATGAGCAGACCGGTCCGCCAAGGGTCGTCGCCCCGGACGGTCTGAAGGTACAGCGGCAACAGGATCGTTCCGCCGAACACGACCGCGCCGGTCACCAGCATCGACTGTGCGGCCGCCCGGAACACCCCGTTCCGGTAGAGCCGCAGATCCAGCAGCGGACTTTCTCCCTGGAGCGACCAGACGATGAAGGCCGTGATCAGTACGGTCCCGGCGCACAACGGGACCACCACGGCCGGGCAGCCCAACTTCCCGGCATGACCGGCCTGGGTCAGCGCGAACGTCAGGGAGGCCAGCCCGGGGGAGACCAGCAGCAGCCCGATCACATCGAGGGATGCCGTGGGACGCGGCGGCCTGGGCTCCACGAGTCGGCGCGCCAGGAGCGTGGCGACGATACCGAGCGGCACGTTGATGAAGAAGATCGAACGCCAACCCTCGTAGGCCAGCAGTCCGCCACCCGCCAGCGGCCCGAGGACCGCGACCAGCATCACCGGAATGCTGAAAGCGGCCATGGCCCTCGGCAGCCGATGGGGGCCGGCGGCGGTGACGAGCATGATCCGGCTGACCGAACTGATCAGTCCGGCGCCGACTCCCTGCACCGCGCGGACGCCGATGAGCTGCCAAGGGGCCTCGGACAGGCCGCACAACGCGGATGCGACGGTGAAGACGCCCATCGCGGTCAGGTACATCTGCTCCGGGCCGAATCGCTGCGCGGCCCAGGTACTTGTGGGGACCGCGGCCGCGAAGGCCAGCATGTAGGCCGAGACGATCCACTGCGTGGTGCTCAACGACATGTGCAGGCCGGTGGACAGCGACCGCAGCGCGACATGGACGACGGACGAGTCGAGGTAGAGCATGACCGCGCCCAGCAGGACGACGAACATGGTCAGGCGCAGTCGGCCCGACCATCTCCCGTTCTCCTCAAGGGGCGTGGGCTCCTGGGACCAACTCGCCTCGCGGGGCGCGGGTCGCCGGGCATGCCGCCCATGGGCGGCGGCTTTACCTTTCTTCATCGCGGCGCAGCCGCATCGAAGCATCGCGGACGCGCGCCCTTGAAACGCTTCGCCCGAGATGGGCAATCCGTCTGACCCAGGCACTGGCGACCGCGGCACGACCAGTGTCCCGCCGGCGTTCCGCATCGTGTCCGGCGAGCTCGAACTGGGCCTCTTCTGGCGCAACAGGCATGGCAGCGATCCCCCTCCCTTTCAGGTAAGGACCCATGAAGGCCAATAGGGTGATTTGTCGCATACGTAGGGTTGCCGACACCCCCGGACTTCATCCAGACACGCCGAAGGGAATCCCCTGAAGGATGGAAAGTTGCTGGCGGTTGTTGACCACTTCTGGCGGTCGCCCGTGGGTGCGGTGCACCAACCGTCCGGGTGGCGGCGTCAGTTCGTCGGCAAGGATCGGCCGGGGGGTCGGGTGGTGCGAGCCCACGTGCCCGGGTGTGTCCGCCTGGCTGTGTGGCAACTGTGAGCCGGTCAAGTCACCCGACTGCCCAATCACCCCAACGTGTGGCGTACAACGGATCACGTCATGGGCAGATACTCCATGCCAATACCGGCAAAACAGCAAATCCAATTGTATGTGCCGGTATTGGAGAGAGGAGCGTCATGATGAAACGTCACTCCATCCGCAGGTCCGTCACCGCGGCCCTGCTCACCGCGGGAGTCGCGGTCGGCACGCTGACGACGGCCGCCGGGGCTCAGGCCCTCACTCCGGCCCACTACGGCCGCTGGCACCACCACGTCGAGGGGCGCGTGGTATCCCCGGAGCCGCTGACCGTCCACTACGGACCCGGCGTCAACCGGTGGGTCACCGGGACCATCAGCAACGGCATGCACGTCTGGATCGTGTGCAAGGCCGAGGGCAGCCGGGTCGGCGCCAACGACCGCTGGTACAAGCTCGCCGACGGGCAGGGCTGGGTCCCCGCCCACTACGTGAACAACTACCGGTACGTCCGCTGGTGCACGAGGTGACGCACAGGTGAAGGAAGGTTTCGCCCCGCTCGGCTCGATGCCGGGCGGGGCGGAACCGCGTTCTCGTCCGATGTCTGCCGAGAGCTCGGCTCACCCGGCGCCAGGCTTACCGGAACGGCCTGAACCGGTCCCTGCGGGCGGTAGTTCGGGAAGCGCCGTGGTGTACAGCCAGTCGTGGAAGAAGTCACCCAGTGCGACGCCCGACACCAACTCGGCGAGCGCGACGAAACGTTCGGTACCGGCGCTGCCGCCCCGGTACCGGGCCACCCACTCCCGGAGGATGCCGAAGAACCTCTCGTCACCCACGGTCAGTCGCAGGGCGTGCAGTGTCGACGCTCCCCGGCTGTAGAGGCGCTCGTCGTAGAGCGCGGCGGGACCGGGGTCGGCGATGACGAAGTCCTGGCCGACCGCGCGCAGTTCGGCCAGCTGGGACGCTGCCATCGCGTGGGCGCCGGGGCCGCCGGTCGCCTGGGACCACAGCCACTCGGCGTAGGTCGCGAAGCCCTCCTTGAGCCAGATGTCCCGCCAGTCGCCGATGCCGACGCTGTCGCCGAACCACTGGTGGGCCAACTCGTGTGCCACCTCGTCCTCATGGCCCCGTCTGCCGTCGATCCGGTCGGTTCCGAAGACGGATAACGTCTGCGCCTCCAGCGGGTCGCCGACCACGGCGTCCACCACGACGGCCCCGTACTGCTCGAAGGGGAACCGGCCGAACAGGTCGGAGAACAACCGGAGCATCCGCGGCTGGCGGCCGAAGTCGAACCGTGCGCGATCCACCAGGCGTTCGGGGAACGCGTTCCGCAGCAGTACTCCCGGCGGACCGCCGGACTGCTCGTCCCACACGAAACGGCCGATCGCGACGGTCGCCAGATAGGCTGACATCGGCTCCTGGTGATCGTAGACCCACTCGGTGCGGTGCCCGCCGACCGGTCGCCGCAGCGCCAACCGTCCGTTGGCGCACACCTGGTAGGCCTCCGGTGCCGTCACCGCTATCCGGTACCGGGCCTTGTCGTCCGGCCGGTCGTTGCTCGGGAACCACGAGGGGGCGCCCAGCGGTTCGCTCATCACAGCGACGCCGTCGCGGGTCCGGAACCAGCCTGCCTCGTCGTCCAGTTCCGGGATCCCCACCGGTCTCGGGACACCGCGGTAGCCGACCTCGATGTCAACGGGCCGTCCGGGCGGCAACGGCAGGCCGGGCCTGATGTACAGCTTCTTCTTCCGCCGCCGGAACTCCGCGGGCACGTCGGCGGCGACGACCCGGGAGACCTCCATACGGGACAGATCCAGACTGAGCACGTCCAGCGCGCGCTCCGGGACCACGGTGATGCTCGCGGTGCCGAGGACGCGACCGGATCCCGGCTTCCAGTCCAGCTGTATGCGGTACCGCAGGACCCGGTAGTCATCGCTTCCATGCCGGGGAAAGTACCTGTGCCGTCCGAGGTCTCCCGCCCCCCTCGACTCCACGCGAATTCCTCCCTTTGGGCACTGGCTGGGCGGGATGCCGGGCAGGGGACGGGCGCTTGCCGATCCCGTCCCCAAGGTGACTGCCCGAGGCCGCGGCCCTCGTTGGCGAACGGTCCCGCTACGTCCTTGCGCGGACCTCCTCTCCCTCGGCCGAGACCATGGCCGGTGCCTCAGGTGTCCCCAGCCCGAATGCCGTATGCAACGCACGGACGGCGTCGCCCAGTTGAGCGGCCCGGCACACGGCCGAGATCCGGATTCCCGAGGTGGAGATGATGTCGATGTTCACTCCCGCCGCGGCCAGGGTCTCGCAGAAGGTGGCGAGCACCCCGGGTTGTGCGCGCATACCGGTTCCGACCAGCGAGACCTTGCCGATGTGCTGGTCCAGGCAGATGTCCTCGAACCCGATCTCCGCGTGCTGTCCGCGCAGCGCCGCCAGCACGGACAGACAGCGGTCCGCCGGAACGAGGAAGGACAGTTCTGTACGACCGTCGGCTGGGTGCGATGCGTTCTGCACCGCCATGTCGAGCTCGGCCCCGGCGTCGGTGACGGCCCGGAAGACTCGGGCGGCGTGGGCGGGCCGGTCGGGCAGACCGGTCACGGTGATCTTGGCACCGGACTCGTCGTGTGCGACCCCGGTGATCGACGGCCGTTCGGCGGCGGGCACCTCGCGGGCCGCGCAGACCATGGTGCCCGGCCTGCTGTGGTACGAGGAGCGCACGTGTACGGGTACGCCGTGGCGGCGGGCGTACTCCACACTGCGCGGCGCCAGCACTCTGGCGCCGCATGCGGCCAGCTCCTGCATCGTCTCGTAGGTGATGTGGTCCAGCCGCCCGGCGTCCGGCACGATCCTCGGGTCCGCGGTGTAGACCCCGTCCACGTCGGTGTAGATCTCGCAGGTGTCGGCCTTCAGGGCGGCGGCCAGCGCTATCGCCGTGGTGTCGGAGCCGCCACGGCCCAACGTGGTGACGTCGCCGGTTTCCCGGTTGACTCCCTGGAACCCCGCGACCAGGACGATCGCGCCGCGGTCGAGCTCCTGCCGTACCCGGCCGGGGTCCATGTCGGTGATCCGTGCCCTGCCGTGCGCGGCGTTGGTGAACACCCCCGCCTGCGAGCCGGTCAGGGAGCACGCTGCGCCATCGAGCGCCTGGATGGCCATGGCGACCAGGGCGTTCGAGACGCGCTCGCCCGATGTCAGCAGCATGTCCAGCTCGCGTGGCGTGGGTGCGGCGGTCACCTCCTGCGCCAGGCCGAGCAGTTCGTCGGTGGTGCCGCCCATCGCGGAGACCACCACCACGACGTCGTGACCTGCCTTGCGGGTCGCGACGATGTGCTCGGCGACCTTCTTGATCCGCTCGGTGTCGCGCACCGAGGAGCCGCCGTACTTCTGGACGATGAGAGCCACGTGGTCACGCCTCCTGCCGTGCCTTGTCCCTGGTCGCTTCGGCGATCGCGCCGACGAGGATCGCGCAGGCGGTGTCGACGACTTCCGCGGTGACGTTGAGCGGTGGCATCAGACGGACCACGCAGTCGGCGCGGCCGCCGACCTCGACGATCAACCCGCGCCGCAGTGCGCGGGCCTGCACTTCGGTGGCGAGTTCGCCCGCCGGGCCGCCGTCGGTGGGGTCGGCGAACTCGATCCCCCACATCAGTCCGCGACCGCGCACCTCGCTGACCCAGGGGTCGGCATGCAGCCCGGCGAGTGCCCTGGTGATCTGCTCCCCGCGCTGGCGCACGTTGCCCAGCACGTCGTCGCGGCGGAAGACGCGCACCGCCTCCGCGCCGGCGGCGAAGGCCAGTTGGTTGCCGCGGAAGGTCCCGGTGTGCGCGCCCGGCGCCCACACGTCAAGTCGCCGGTCGTAGAGGATGACGGCGACCGGTGTACCGATGCCGCTCAACGCCTTGGACGCGACGATGACATCGGGCTCGATACCGTACTGCTCGAAGGCGAACCAGGTACCGGTGCGTCCGCAGCCGCTTTGCACCTCGTCGACCACCAACGGGATGCCCAACTCCAGCGTCAACTCCCGTACCCGGCGTACGAAGTCGGCGCGCGCGGGGATGATGCCGCCCTCGCCCTGCACCATTTCCAGGATCACGGCGGCGGGCAGCGGCACTCCGCCGTTGCCGTCCCGCAGCGAACGCTCCAGATAGCCGGCGCAGTTGGTGGTGCAGGTGTCCGGCGTCAGGTCGAGCGGGCACCTGGCGCAGTAGGAGTAGGGGAAGAAGTGGATGCCGGGTACTCCGTTGGGCACCGGTTGCTTCTGCGAAACGAGTCCGGTGATCGCCATGGCGGCATGGCTGCTGCCGTGGAAGCCGCCCTGGAAGGAGATCACATCGCCGCGGCCGGTCGCGGTCTTGCAGAGCTTCAGCGCGGCGTCGACGGCGTTCGCTCCCGTCGGACCGCAGAAGTGGAACTTCATCCGGTCCCGCAGGCCCGGCGCCAGCATGGACAGTTGGGCCTCGATGAACTCCTCCTTCGCGGGGGTGGGGAAGTCCAGGCCGTGCGTGAGCCGGCCGAGTTGCGCGGTCATGGCCGCCACCAGATCGGGGTGGTTGTGGCCCAGGGAGAGCACACCGGCCCCGGCGAGGAAGTCGATGAAGACATTGCCGTCGACGTCCCGGACGAAGCTTCCGGAAGCCTCCTCGATGGCGATGGGTAACCGGCGCGGGTAGGTTCGGGCATTGGACTCGTGGCGCTGCTGGAGCGCCAGGAACTCGGCCGAGCGGGGGCCCGGCAGCTCGTGGTCGACGTGTGGGGCGGTCCATGGGCTGCACTGGTCGAGCGATGTCATGAGTGTCTCCGCGAAGTGTCGAAGGAGGCAGGCGTGATGGGTCGATGCGGCTCTCGGCCGCCGACGGCGTGCTGCCGTACGCCGTCGTATGCTCAGCAGGGGCGGGCCGGAATGCCGCGCCAGCGGGTCTGGTCGGGCAGTCGCTCGCCCTTCATGACCAGGGACAGCGCATCCAGTGAGGTACCGTCGCCGACTTCGGCGTCATAGAGGACGACGGACCGGGGGCCGACCGAACTGGCCTTTCCGACCCTGACGTTGGACATCTTCATCACCCGGTCCTCGAACAGGTGGGTCTGCAGGGATGTGACCTCTCCGACGGCCGCGTCGTCGCCGACCTCCACGAGGTCGAACTCCGTCATGTAGGTGGTGGCCAGCCACACCCGTCGGCCGATGCGGGCGCCGAACAGCCGCATCATCGTGGCCATCCACGGGGTGCCGGTCAGGAAGTTCACCAGGGAGGGCACGACGAGGTTCTCGAACAGCCCCGTGATGAGTTCGGTGCGCCGCACCCAGATCCCCCACAGCGGTTCGACCCGCGGTCGATAGCGGCCGATGACCAGCCATTTCAGGGCCACAGTCACCAGGGTGGAGAGCACACCGACGCAGAGCAGCAGCGCCGGTCCCAACAGGAAGAGGGCGAGCGGGGAGGCCGACCTGGCGAGGTGGATCGAGGCGTACAGGCTTACCAGGACGCCGAGTGCCGCGATCGTGGCGGGCAGGGTCACCCGGAAGTACTCGATCACCAGGCGTGCGGCGATGAGCCCGGGGCTGGGGTGGTAGGTGAACTTCGCAGGGAAGTCCTGGCTGGCCTCCCGGCGGGGCAGGAAGATGGCCGGTGATCCCAACCAGGTCGTCTCGGGGTCCACCGGCCGGGTCGGCGCCACCGAGTGCACACCCAGCAGGCTGTTGTCGCCCATCCGGCAGGAGCCCGGCACCAGCGCGCCGTTGCCGACGAAGCTTCGGCGTCCCACCTCCGCCGGTGCCAGAGCGATCCGGCCCCGGTGGAAGACGGCGGGCCCCACCACACTGACGTCCGCCACGAAGCTGCGTTCTCCGATGACCAGCATGTCCGGATCGACGAAGCTGACGGTGGCCACTTCGGACCAACGACCGGTGCGCGCACCGAGCATACGGAGGAACGGCACCAGGTAGAGGGTGGAGTACAGCGCGTGGGTGAGCACCATGCTGGTGGTCATCAGACCGTCGGCGATCCATTTGCGCACCCCGAAGCCGCTACGTTCCGGGTAGACGCCCGCCCGCACTTTCGGCAGCACCGCACGCTTGACCACCAGCACCAGGGCGCAGGTGAGCAGCACGACCAACGGCCCGACCGCGGCCGTGGACGCGCAGGCCCAGCCGAAGCCGTCCTGGACCGCCACATAGCCGACGAGCGTCCCAGCCGTGTCGGCGATGATCAGCGGCACCAGTATGAGCACCAGCGCGCCCGCGGCGTATCCGCCGATCAGCCGCAGGGGCCACCGCCGGTGGTCGGCGTCCGCAGCCAGGGCCTCAAGTACCGGTGGGGGAGCGGCCTGTCGGCGGGCCGGAGACCCGGACCAGTGCTCGTCGGCCGGTACGGTCTGGTCCGCGGGCACCAGCGACTGGTCTCCCACGGACGCGTCGCTGCCGACCACGGCGCCCGGCATGATGACGCTGTTGGTCCCCACGAAGCTCCGGTCGCCGAGCGTGACCGGCGCCAGCCGCAGCCAGCCGTCCTGGACCAGGAAGGACTGCACCCGCGCGCCGTATCCGATGCTCGCCTCGTCGCCGATCGTCACGAAGGTCGGCAACGCGATGACCGAGGACAGGTGGCAACCGCGCCCGATCCCCGCCCCCAGCAGCCGAAGCAGGGGCGGCAGCAGCGGTGAGCCGGTCAGCAGGGCGAGCGGCGACATCGCCAGCACCTTGCCGTAAAGCCAGAACCTCAGGTACGTCACACCCCACAGCGGATACCAGCCGGGGCGTACCCCGGACATCAGCAGCCGCCCGCCGAGCAGCGGCAACGCCAGCAGGCTGACCAGCAGCCATCCGATCTCCAGCGGAACGAACGAGCCGAACCCCAGGCGGCTCAGCTGGTCCAGCGCGGAGCCGGGCGCGACTGCGCGCGCCGGGACGTGCCACACGGCCAACAGCCGGTAGACGAGCACGCCGACGGGCAGGCCGATCAGCAGCAACCACCCGTACAGTGCGGCTATTTGGGCAAGTCCGCACGCTATGACCCGGGCGGTGGAGTGGCGCCTGGCCGGAGGGACAGGCGCCGCCGATCGCTGTTCGGCCGGCGTCGCGTCACCGGTGTCGAGGAACGTGGCCAGATCGCGGATGGTGGGGTGGGCGTACAGATCGGCCATCGCCACTGTCGCCAGCTCCGGTTGCCGCCGTAGCCGGGAGACGAGGCGGGCCGCCGCCATGGAGTGGCCGCCCAGGTCGCAGAAGAAGTCGTCCTCCACCGAGATCGTCTCGGTGCCCAGAACTTCCCGCCATACCGCGGCCAGTCGGCGCTCCACCGGGGTCCGTGCGGCGGCATGGGGTCTGAGGCGTCGCGCGAGCGGGGGAGAGGTGGCGGCGGGCAGCGCGGTACGGTCCACCTTGTCGGCCGCCAGCAGCGGGAATTCGGGCAGCACCTCGACGAACGACGGGATCATGTAGTCCGGAAGCCTGCGACGCAGCGCGGTGTGCAAGCGCGTGCGCAGGTCATCCTGGGTGTCATGGCCCGTACGGCCGTTCAGCGTGACGTAGCCGACCAGGTCCTGCACCACGCCGTCCCGCTCCAGCGGGGTGACCACCGCGTTCTCGACCGCGTGGTCCTCGCGCAGTACCTCCTCGATCTCGGCCAACTCGATGCGGTATCCGCGGATCTTCACCTGGGTGTCGATCCGGCCCAGGAACTCGATCTCTCCGGCGGAGGTGAACCGCCCCAGATCGCCCGTGCGGTAGATCCGCGGGTTCTCCGCCCGCTCGTGCTCCACCGGATTGGTCACGAAGCGTTCCGCGGTGAGCTCCGGCCGGTTGAGGTAGCCGATCGCCACCCCCGGACCGCCGACGCAGATTTCACCGCTCTCACCTTCGGCGACCGGGCGCAGCCGGTCGTTGAGGATGTAGATCCGGTAGGTGGGCAGCGGGGTGCCGATGGTGACCGGCCGATGGGGCAGCAGTTCCCCGCAGGTCGCCGTGACGGTCGATTCGGTGGGGCCGTACGCGTTGAGGATGCGGCGCCCGGGGCGGTGCCAGCGGCGTACCAGGTCCGGTGGGCAGGCCTCTCCGCTGACCAACAGGCTGCGCAGGGTGGGTACTTCGGCCTCGATGGTGGTCAGCAGCGTCGGAACGCAGCACAGCACGGTGATCGCGTTCTCGATGAGGAAGTCGGCGAGCCCCTGTCCGACGCGCCGGTCGTCGGTTGGTCCGGCCACCAGCGTCGCCCCCGCCGCCCATGCGGGCCAGATCTCCTCGACCGAGAAGTCGAAGGCGATGGACAGCCCCTGATAGACCCGGTCCGCACTGTTCACCCGATAGATCGGTGTGACGACGCGCAGGAAGTTGACGATGTTGGCGTGCGAGACGGCAACACCCTTGGGTCGACCGGTGGTTCCAGAGGTGTAGATGACGTAGCACAGCGACGACGCGCTGACACCGCCCTCGGGGCGATCGTCCGGTTGGTCGGCCAACTGGCCCGCGTCCACGTCGAGTTCGAGCACCTGGCAGGGCAGTCCCCGAGTCCGGGCCGACATGGTGGAGGTCGTCACCAGGTCGCACAGTCCGGCGTCCTGCGCGATGAACGCGACCCGGTCGGCCGGGAACGAAGGGTCCAGCGGAACATATGCGGCACCGGCCTTCATGATGCCGAGTAGCGCCACGTAGGTGTCGACGGATCGATCCAGCAGGATTCCGACCGCCTGGCCCTCCTTGGCGCCGCGCTGTCCCAGCAGCCGCGCCAACTGGTTGGCGCGGCCGTCGAGTTCGGCGTAGCTGAGCCGCGTGTCGGCGCAGATCAGGGCTGTATTCTCCGGCTCTCGGTCACATGCTCGCTCGAAGAACTGGACCAGTCCCCGAGTCGGCGGTAACGCCCGGGGGCGCGGTGTGGCGGACGCGCCCGGATCATCACCCGCCCTGGGGGAAAGTGCCGTTGACTTCGCGTCTGGCATGGCCGCTCCTTGTCACCCATAACGCAGAAGGGTTTTTTAATTGTCTTTGCATTTCACTGTGCGCCGCTTGATGTTTCCCGGAAGTGACGGTGCCATCAGCCGCTGACGCGCGCGGTAGTAGCACGTTGAACCGAATCGAAAGCTAGGTGCGCCCGGCCTCGGGGAATAGCGGGATACGGGCCAACGTCCGGTGGCCGGTTACTCCCGAACAACGTATACGAGAAGCGACGGTCACATCTTCGTGGTTGACAGTAATTTCACAGGTGCGTCACAGGCTTGGATTCGAACGGCCCTCCGGTCGATCACTGTTTCCGTCGTGAGGTCCCGTTCGCGATTTTTTGCCGGTCATGTCCATGGAAATCACCCAGTGACTTTGCGTCGCCGCCCGGCAGAAGTGTTCCTCCGGGAACCGGCCAGCGGAATGCCGTGGGCGCGGCCCCGATCCCGCCGAGCGGCGCTCGGATCGCGTAAAGACCCGCCCTCGGTGAGGCCGCTTCCGGATGCGCCGCGTCCGGCGAACACCTAGCCTCGAATCCGAGCTGCCGCTGGGCGCTCCGCTCGGCCTGACCGGCTTCGGCGCGGCACGAGGAGTGGTGCTCCATGGAGATCTTCCCCCCGATCCCGCTCGCGGAGTGGAAGGACTCGAAAGAGACGCTGCACCGGTTCGCCCAGATCGTCGGCAAGATCCGACTGGCCTCCGGCGTCCGACGCAACCACTGGTGGAACGTGCCGTGCCACCTGACCGGCCGCGGCACCACGACCCGCCCGATGGGTCAGGTGGACGGGAATCCGGTTTTCACGATCGATTTCGATTTCGTCGGCCACCGACTGATCGCACGTACGTTGGACGGGAGGGCGGCGTCGTTCTCCCTGCCCGGACACTCGGTCGCGTCGTTCTACCGCGAGACGCTGAACGCCCTTCGCTCCATCGGGGTGGCGGTGCACATCGAACACCCCCATCCCTACGAACTGCCCGACGCGAAACGACCTTTTGCCGACGACACCGAGCACGCCTCATACGACCCGTTCTGGATCAACCGCTACTGGCAGGTGCTCAGCCAGGTCAATCTGGTCCTGGAGGAGTTCTCCGCGGGATTCTCCGGAAAAATCAGCCCGGTGCACCACTTCTGGCACACGTTCGACATCGCGGCCACCCGCTTCTCGGGCCGAATCGTCGAGCAGCCGCCGAGCGTCGACCCGGTCACCCGCGAGGCGTACTCCCGGGAGGTCATCAGCGCGGGCTTCTGGTTCGGCGACGACGCCTTCCCGCGGCCGACCTTCTACTCCTATGCCGCGCCGGAGCCTGAGGGCCTGGCCGACCAGCGGCTGTCCCCCGCGCCCGCACGATGGGTCGAACAACGCGGCAGTCACCTGGCGGTGTTGGACTACGACGACATCCGGGGTGGTGCGAACGCCCGAGCCGCTGTCCTCGACTTCTACGAGGGCGTCTATCGGTCCGCGGCGCGCCTCGCCGGGTGGGACATCGAGCGGCTGGCCTCTCCCGGGGGCATCACCGACCCCTACGCGCCGGCGGCGGAGTGAGAGCGCTTCCCCGGCGGTCAGTGGCTCATATCGGCGCATCTCCCGCCGCCTCAACGGCCGGTTCGGGGTCGCGGCGCTCGACCGCGGTGATGAGACGGCTCACCGTACCCCGGTGACCTGCGGTGCCGCTTCTCGCGATCACGCGGCACAGTGGCCCGGTCGCGATCCGTGGCCGCTTGTCGCCCGCCGGGCTTTCGGGGCGCCGAGTCGACCCGCGCCGGTCATGTGCGGTGGCGGGAATGAAGATGAGTCGTTCAACGTTCAACCAAATGCTTCGGCTTACACGCCCCGCCCGAGGAGGATGCAATGCCTGCTGTGACCGTAGAGAACACCCTGCTCCTGCCACGCGTCCCGGAACCGGACCCGCAGGCGGCTCCGCAGCGTCCGGTGCGCTCGGTGACCAGTGCGCCGCAGGGCTTCGAGGGCGAGGGATTCCCCGTGTACCGGGCCTTCGCGGGGGCGACGCTGCGTGATCTTGACCCGTTCGTCCACATGGATCAGATGGGTGAGGTCGAGTACGCGCCCGGCGAACCCAAGGGCACCGCCTGGCACCCGCACCGCGGCTTCGAAACCGTCACGTACATGATCGACGGCCTGATGGAACACCAGGACTCGCACGGCGGCGGAGGCACGATCACCGACGGCGCGACCCAGTGGATGACCGCGGGCAGCGGCATCCTGCACATCGAGACACCGCCCGAGGCCCTGGTCGCCTCCGGAGGCCTGTTCCACGGCATCCAGTTGTGGGTCAACCTGCCGCGCGCCAACAAGGGCAACCCCCCGCGGTACCAGAGCATCGAGGGCCAGCAGACGGTGCTGCTGTCCTCGCCGGACGGCGGCGCGCTCGTCCGCGTCATCGCCGGTGACGTGGCCGGGCACCACGGGCCGGGCGCCACCTTCACACCGATCACCATGATCCACGCCACGCTGAGCCCCGGCGCCCGTCTGGTGCTGCCCTGGCGGCCCGACTTCAACGCACTGGTGTACGCGCTGTCCGGACGCGGCACAGTCGGAGCCGAACAGCGCCCGCTCGACGCACACCAGCTGGCCGTCTTCGGACCGGGCGCCGCCCTGACGGTGTCCGCCACCGGGCAGCCGGACAGCCGGACGCCCCAGCTCGACGTACTGATCCTCGGCGGTCGGCCGATCCGCGAACCCGTCGCGCACTTCGGGCCGTTCGTCATGAACACCAAGGCCGAGGTCATCCAGGCGTTCGAGGACTTCCAGAGCGGCCGGCTCGGGGTCATCCCCGCCGACCGCATCCCCCACACGGCACCCGGCGAGGAGCTCAGTTGACCAACACCTCGCCCCCGTACCCGCAGGAGAGCTTGGCCGGGCGCTGGGCGCGCGCCGGGCGGTTCTTCGAGGCCACGGAGTACGCCGAGGCCGCCCGGCTGCTCGTCGACATAGGGAAACCTGTTGTCATGGGGAGCCGTTGATAGGCGATGAAGTCGCGGCCGAGCAGGACCACCGCCTCTGGGCGGCGAGCATCCGGCCCGAGGAGATCACGAGCCTGCCGGACACCCTTCACCGCATGCTGGCCGAACTGCACCGCCACGAGGTCAAGTAGGGCGAGTCGCCGTGGTGGCGCTGCTCCGTACGTCTAGTGGCCGTCCGGCAGATACCAGTGGTGGGGCGCGATCAGGTCATTGATCGATTCCGGCCCCCAGGACCCCCGGGCGTGCAGTTCCACCTCTGGCGGGGCTTTGAGGAGCGGCTCGGAGATCTCCCAGAGGCGTTCGATTCCGTCCGAGCGGGTGAACAGCGCCTGGTTGCCGAGCATCGCGTCCAGGATCAGCCGTTCGTATCCCTCAAGGCCGTGCGCCTTCTGGAAGGAGTCGGCGTAACGAAAGGTCATCTCCGCCTCGGCGAGGCGCATGGTCGGGCCTGGCTCCTTCGCGAGGAAGCGGGTGGCGATCCAGCCGGGGTCGTCGAAGTCGATCACGAGGGTGTTGGCCCGGTGGTCGACGCTCGCGCGCGTGTCGACGGGGAACATCCGCAAGGGGGTTTCCTTGAAGTGGAGTGACACCACCTGGCGTCTTTGCGCGAGTGACTTGCCGGAGCGCAAGAAGAACGGGACACCGGCCCAGCGCCAGTTGTCGACCTCTGTGCGCAGCGCGACGAACGTCTCGGTCTGTGAGTGCGGATCGACGCCCGGCTCGGAGCGGTAGCCGTCGTACTGGCCGCGTACGACGTGTGCGACATCGATCGGCTTCATCGCCTCGAAGACCTTGCTCCGCTCGTCTCGCAGTGGTTTCGCGGCCAGCGTCGTCGGTGGCTCCATCGCCACGAAGCCGAGCACCTGGAACAGATGGGTCACGATCATGTCCCGGAAGGTGCCCGTACCTTCGAAGAACCCGGCGCGCCCCTCGATCCCGATGGCCTCCGGCACGTCGATCTGCACATGGCTGATGTGGTCGCGGTTCCAGATGGGTTCCAGGAGTCCGTTGGCGAAGCGGAGCGCGAGGATGTTGTCCACCGACTCCTTGCCGAGGAAATGGTCGATACGGAAGATCCGGGACTCGTCGAAGACCGCGTGGACGGTCCCGTTGAGGTCACGGGCCGATGCCAGATCGGAACCGAAGGGCTTTTCGATGATGACGCTGCCGCCCTCTGCGAGCCGCGTCGCACCGAGCATTCCGACGACCGAGCCGAAGGCCGCTGGCGGCACCGCGAGATGGAACAGCCGGCGCGGGCTCCCGCCGATGGCCTTCTCGGCCGCCTTCACCGCCGCGATCAGTGGCCCAGGCTGCTCGGGATCGGCGGTGCCGAAGCTCAACGCACTCTCGAACGCCCGCCATGCCTCGCCCACCGGCTTGGCCATCCCGAACTCGGCGACGGCGTCCTTGGCGCGCTGACGGAACTCCTCGTCGCGCAACGCGGACTTCGTCGGCGCCGAGCCGATGATCCGGTACTTCCTGGGCAGCAGACCGGCGTTGGCCAGATGGAAGAGTCCGGGCAGCAGCTTGCGCCTGGCAAGGTCCCCGGTCGCCCCGAACAGCACGATGACATGGTCGTCGGGGACCTGGGACGTGGTGTCGGTATCTGCTGACTTCGCGGCGGAGCTCATCGGCGTCAGCCCTTCTTCTCCGCGTGGCCCCCGAACTCGCTCCGCATCGCGGAGAGGGCCTTGTGGGCCAACTCGCCCAGCGCCTGCGACTGGAAACGGTCGGTAAGCGCCGCGGTGATGACGGGTGCGGGTACGCCCTCGTCGACCGCCGCCAGCACCGTCCACCGGCCCTCACCGGAGTCCGACACACGTCCGGCGAAGTCGTCGAGCCGGGGTGATCGGGCGAGGGCGTCGGCCATCAGGTCTACCAGCCACGAACCGACGACCGAGCCGCGACGCCAGACCTCGGCGACCTCGGCGACGTCGATGTCGAACCGGTAGGCATCCGGATCGCGCATGGGTGCGGTCTCCGCGTCGAGCGGGCGGGCCGTCTCGCCGACGTTGGCGTGCCTGATGATGCTGAGGCCCTCCGCGATCGCGGCCATCATGCCGTACTCAACGCCGTTGTGGACCATCTTCACGAAGTGGCCCGCGCCGCTCGGGCCGCAGTGGAGGTAGCCCTCGGGAGCGGTGCCGCCGGGCCGCGTACGGCTGGGCGTGGGCTCGGCGCTGCCGACGCCGGGGGCGATGCTGCGGAAGATCGGGTCCAGCCGGCGGACGGGCTCCTCCTCGCCGCCGATCATGAGACAGTAACCGCGCTCCAGGCCCCAGACGCCACCCGAGGTCCCGCAGTCCAGATAGTGGAGGTTCCGCGCCGCGAGCTGCTTGGCGCGTGCCATGTCGTCCCGGTAGTAGGAGTTGCCACCGTCGATCACGGCATCGCCCGGGTCGAGCAGTCCGGCCAACTGGTCGAGTGTGGTCTGTACGACACCGGCGGGCAGCATCAGCCAGATGGCCCGAGGCTTCTCCAACTTCGCCACGAAGTCCGGCAGGGATGCCGCGCCCAGGGCTCCCTCGCCCTCAAGCGTCTTCACCGCGCTCTCGCTGATGTCATGGACGACGCAGCGGTGTCCGTCCCGCATGAGCCTGCGCACCAGATTCGCACCCATCCGGCCGAGCCCGACCATGCCGAGCTGCATGGGGTGGTCGCTTGCCATTGCCGTACTCCTCGCTCTCCGGACGGACGCCAGTGGCGAGGTCCAGCGGCTTCTCAGGCCCCCTGCTCTCGACGATGTTCTCGACGATCACGAGCACTTCCTACCCTGGGGTCATCTGCATGAAATGGCCCATACAGGGGGTGATTCCACGGCTGGGGAGGGAGCCCGTGTGCCCACCAGGCGAGGCACCCGGGCTCCCTCCCCCCGTCGCGGGATCAGGGGTCAGCCGGACATCGCGCATCCGCCGGCGGCGTTGCTCCACGTCGGCTGCATGGCGAAGGAGCCGGTCGGCAGGCTGATCGCGCCCAGGTTCTGCCAGGCGCACAGGTCACCGTTCTCCGAACCGTCCGAAGCCACCCAACCGCTGGACGGCTGGGGGTCGGTGGCCGTCTCCGCGTACTCGTGCCCTTCGACGATGCTGAAACCGTCGAGCTGGTTCTGGACGGAGTTCGCGCCGCAGCTGGACCCCGCGTCCAGGACGTAGGGCATGTTCGTGTACGGGACCGTGCCGTTGTAGTCGTGCCAGGCGCAGAACCCGGAGTTCGGGAACCCGTCCGGAGAGGTGCCGCTCGGGCTGAGCACGACGATCTGCACGTCGTTGCCGGACACCCCGAAGTGCTGGGCGCCCACGGTCGCTTCGGCGGCGATGTCCGAGGCGGCGGCGGAGCTCGGAGCGGCCGCGGAGTCGTCGACCCAGGTTCCGGCCAGCACCGGCCCGTTGAAGGACGGCCCCTGACCGGAGGAGTCGGTGTACTGGGAGGTGACGGTGGACCAGGTGTCCTGCGAGGTGCCCAGACCGTTGAAGAGGTTGGTCTCGTAGCTCTGGACGCCGTTGGAGTCGCTGTCCCACTGGTTGCCCCAGAACACCAGGTACACCTTCAGCTGGTGTTGGACCGGGCCGCCGTTGTACTGCAGGGTGCCACTCGCCGTCGGCCGCCGCCGATCGGCGGTACGTGGTGTGGCGGCGCCGCGCAGGGCGGGTACGACACCGAAGCGTCCGTGTGTCTCCACGCGGACGGTACGGCCGTGGGTGCGCACGTAGTGCACCTGGCCGGAGTGGTGCGCGCCAGCGCCGTTCGGCGTGGCGGCGATGCCACCGGATGACGCGGTACTGGACGCGGCCGCGCCCAGCACCGCCGTCACCGCTGCGGCGAGTACTGCCAGGGTGTGCCGGAACGAGCGCCAGGAGCGGTCGCCCGAGGAACGCGTGGAGCTGGTATTGCGGGATCTGTGTTTGCGCATCCCGAACTCCTCATGCGTGGTGGGGGATGACAACGCGCTGGGCGTGGTTCGCACGGCCGAAAGCGGTTGTCCGTGTCCAGTCAAGCGCCCTGAGGGTGTGTCAGCAAGCCTCAGGAGGCGTCAAATCTCCGACACGTCACGCGGGTCGCGTCCGGCCACAGCTCCCGCGTCGACGGACGGGTAGCCCGTTCGCCGAGGGCGCCGAGGCGCCGAAGTGCCCTTCAGGGCATAGAGGTTGGGCTTCGTCGCGCGATCGTGATGATCTCCGGTCTGGTGCCGGACGGAGGGCTGCGGTCCCGGCTCCCGGGCAGCTCCTGATCACCAGGAGCGATGGGCCATCGCGCCAGACTGCCGGCCCTGCCCGATCGACCACAACCGAATACGCCGCGCCGGCCCGCGTCCGCGCCAGTGGCGCCACGGCCTTGCCCGTCCTCGGCGAACGGCTTGGGCGCCTGTTCGGCTGTCAGGGGGAAATGCGGGATGAAGCCGCTTTGATGGGCGGAGCCAAGCTAACCATGGAAGTGGTGTCTGGTTTGTTCTGATCGCTACCGTTACGGAGTGCTCGCGTGGACGAGGACGTTGCTGTGAGCTGTCCGTTCGACTTTCGGGAGGGGCTGGAGTTCGACCCGCTGTTCCGCGAACTCATGTCCGCCGGCCCTGTCACCCGCATCCGTATGCCCTATGGCGACCCGGCGTGGCTGGTCACGGATTTCGAGGGGGTGCGGCAGGTGACCACGGACCACAGGTTCAGTCGGGCGGCCATCATCGGTCGTGACTACCCGCGGTTGACCCCGGAACCCATCGTCTCCCCCGAATCCATCAACGTGATGGATCCGCCCCACAGCAGCAGACTGCGCAGACTGGCCTCGCAGGCGTTCACCAAGCCGCATGTGGACCGGATGCGGCCCGCGGTGCAGCGCATCGTGGACAGCCTCCTTGATGAGATGGCCGAGCACGGAGCACCCGCGGATCTGGCCGGCCACCTGTCGACGCCCCTGCCCCAGCGAACCATCTGCGAACTGCTGGGCATCCCCTCCGCTGACTGGCCCATGTTGCAGGGGCATGTCCACGAGATGCTGTCCACCGGCCCGGACACGCGCCATGCCGCCGCCGAGGCCAAGGCGCACCTGCGCTCCTATTTCGTCGATCTCACCGCGCGACGGCGGCGCAGTCCGGGCGGCGACCTGATCGGCAACCTGGCCGCCGCCCGGGACGGCGATGACGCCTTCGACGACCAGGAACTGGCCGTCATGGCGCTGACGTTGATGATGAGCGGCCATGACACGGCCACCTGCCAGATCAGCAACATCGCCTACCTCCTGCTCACCCACCCCGACCAGATGGCCCTGCTGCGCCGCCGTCCCGAGCTGCTGCCCGACGCCCTGGAGGAACTCCTGCGCTTCATCCCGTTCCGCACGGGAGTCGGTATTCCGCGCGTCGCGACGGAAGACGTGGACCTGTCCGGGGTCCTGATCCGGGCGGGGGAGTTCGTGCACGTCTCCTATCTGACGGCGAATCGGGATCCGGGCAGGTACAGCGATCCTGATGTGCTTGACCTCGGGCGTCCGCCCAGTCCGCACATGGCGTTCGGCTGGGGTGGGCACCACTGCATCGCCGTTCCCCTGGCCATGGCCGAACTGGAGGTGGCCATTGGCGCCTTGCTCACCCGTTTCCCGCGGTTGCGGCTGGCGGTGGCCGCCGAAGACCTGCGGTGGAACACCGAAACCATCCGGCGCTTTCCCTGTGAACTGCCGGTGAGCTGGTAGGCGACGCCGGAGCAGGGCCGGCCGCGGCGTCCTCAGCCGCGGTGGGCGTGTACCGCCGCCGCCCATCCGGACGTCTCCAGGTCCGGGAACTTCCGGAACGCCCGTGCCGTGAAACTCAGTTCGTGGAGCAGCTCGGGCGGCGGGACCGCGATGACGGGGCACTTCGCGCGGGCCAGGCAGTAGCGGCTGACCGAGGTGTGGAGGAGGCGGCGCAGTCGACCGCGGCGCCCGGTGCCGACCACGAGGAGGTCGTCCGGGTCGTCGGCGAGCTGCACCAGGGCGGGCCCGGCGGCGAACTGCACCGGCATCGGGTGGATGCGCAGGTCGGACGGGTAGCCGCCGAAGGCCTCGTCGAAAGCGGTGTCCAGGCGCTTGCGGGCGGCCTGTTGCCACTCCCACAGCAGGTGCGGGACGGGGTGCCTGCGGTACGCGGTCTCGCCGCCTGGCGGGGACCAGGCGAGCACCGGCACGAGCAGAGCCTCGGCGCGCCGCGCTTCGGCCACGGCCCGGCGCAGCGCCGCCAGGCTGGCCGGCGATCCGCTGACGCCGACGATGACTCGCTTGCCCCCGGCCATGACTGTCTGCCCCCTCTATCGGCACTTAAGATTCGTTTGAATATTAGCAGTGAAGTGGAGCGATTCTTAGGCTTGAGAGGGTGATCTGCCATACATTCGATGGTCTATTCGTCTGGCTGTCGGACAGTGTTCGGCGTCGCGTTCCGATTGGGTTGATGTGGTCGCATCGACCTGCGGTACGGGCACCCGCTTCGGCCAGGCCGCCTGCGCCGGTCGCCGGTCAGTCGGCATCATGAGGACATGGACGATCAGCGTGAGTTCTCAGCAGACGAGGACAGCGACCTGCTCAGCGACGAGGAACGGGACGCCGGATGGGGAGAGGACGACGACGGCGACCGGGGCCGGTGACCACGGCGCGCCCTCGGCCCCGCGCTCCAGCATGACGGCGGCCGGGCCGCCGCCAACTGAGCCCGCCACCGCGGACGTTGCTCCGGCTCACCTCGGCGAGGATCGCGGCCGGCCGCCGGAGAGGCGCTAGCCCTCCGCCCGTTGGGTGACGGGCGCCTCGGTGCGGTCCCCCAGGAACTCGTACCACCGGCGCTCCAGGCAGACGTATCGCACATCGGCCCCGACGAGGGTGAGGAAGGCCCGGACCGTTTCGGTGAGGCGCTGCTGCAGGTCGGAGTCGACGAGCCGGCCGTCCCCGGTGAACGCCTGGTACGCCCTGGCGAGGCTGAACATGTCCGGATAGACGCGGGTGCCGAGGTGCTCCAGGGGAACCCTCAGCGCCCACAACCCGCGGTTGCCGCCGAACAGGGACGGCGATGCGGAGACGAGCAGCGCGTGCTTGGTCCTGAACGGCTGTGGTCGGACGCGGGAGACCCAGTCGATCGCGTTCTTCAGCAACCCGGGCACCGAACCGTTGTACTCGGGGGAGGAGATGACGAAGGCGTCGCTGCGCTCAATCCGGTCCCGCAACGCCAGAGCGCCCCCCGGCAGACCCTGGGCGGCTTCCACGTCGCCGTCGTAGAGGGGCATGTCGAAGTCGTGCATGGTGGCGTGATCGACGGTGGCTCCGGTGTCGGCGATCAGCCGGGCCACAAGGGAGGCCAGCCGGGCGTTGGTTGAGTCGGCCCGCAGCGCGGCGCCGAAGACGAGTACCCGCAGCGGACCGGGATGGGAGTCCGTGGGCATGGGCACATCCTTCCTGCGTGTGTGCGCCCGCACCTGCCCGGGCGTTGACCGCGTCCGCCTCGGCGGTCAGTGCCCCCGGGCCGTCGGACGCACCATGATCTCGTTGACCGCGGCGTGCGGGGGCTGGGTGACCATGAAGCTGATGGCGCGGGCGATGTCCTCGGCGCGCAGCCAACTGCTCTCCGGGATGTCACGCGCGATGGCCGCGGCACCGCCGTCGGCCGTCATCTCCGTGCGGGTCAGTCCCGGCTCGACCAGACCCACCCGGACACCCCGCGCGGTCACTTCTTGGCGCAGGCCCTCGCTGAACGCGCCCACCGCGTGCTTCGTCGCCGAGTAGACGCTGCTCCTCTCCCGTACCACCCGGCCCGCGACCGAGCTGACGTTCACCAGATCGGCGACCCCGCGCGGGCCGTCCGCTGCCGCACGCAGCAGATGCGGCAGCGCCGCCTGCGACATGTGCAGGACCGCCTTGACATTGAGATCGATCATCCGCTCCCAGTCCTCGGGGTCGCTCTCTTCGACGGATCCCGTCGCCGCGTAACCGGCGTTGTTCACCAGGACGTCCAGCCGCCCGAGGCGGTCCGCGGTGTCCTCGACGGTGCGACGTGCCTGCGCCGCGTCCCGTAGGTCGGCGGTGAGGGCGATGCATGTGCCGCCCTGGTCCCTGATCGCGGTGGCCAGCTCCTCCAGCCGCTCCGCGCGGCGGGCGGCCAGTGCGACAGCGGCGCCCCGCTGGGCTACGGCCATGGCGGTGGCCGCTCCGATGCCGCTGGACGCGCCCGTCACCAGTGCCGCACAACCCGCCAGTGCGGCGTCGGTGGCACCCTTCACCGTGGCGGCCTGGCTTCCGGTGCTGGCGTTCCCGGGGTTCGCATCCCTCACATTCATGATCGCCCCTTGCGGTGCGTCTGGCGGAACTCGGGCTGATTCGGGCGCACTTGACGTCGCCGACCCAACCCACCCATCGCCACTCAAGAACGCGGCCGGGGCGTCGCGCACGAGTCGGGGCCCGACCACCTGCGGTGGGTCATCGGTTCCATCCTCGCGCATCCGCGACGGTTCCGCCTCTGGATGCGGCGAGGGCCGCCCCCTGGCATCCGCCGGCGCCTACGCCGACCACGCCTCGTTCACGTTTCCTTAAAGGTGAATACACCGTTCGCGACCGGTCGGCCCCTAGGATTAACCGGCTAGAACCATCCAAAGGGGTAAGGGGGGTATGGAGTGCGCAAAATCCTCCACCTGGCCATTGCCTTCGCCGCGTTCCTGGTGGCGAGTGTCGGCCTGGTCCTACCGGCAGTCGCCGCGGGTGACTACGGCGAGAAGTACTTCGAGATCGGCGATCAGTTCTTCCAAGCCACCGACTCCAACGGGCACTTCACCGCACAGGTCAGCTACGTGAGCGGCGGGCGACCGTTCCGTGAGAACCCGGTCGCGTTCTCGTTCGTCATCAGCCCGTACCTGAGGTCGATCGCCACCGGCACGATGCAGTGCAGAGCGTGGCAGTCCAAGAACGGCGCACTCACCGGCGCGAGTGACTACCACTCGATCCCGCCGGGTTACCTATGGCACTGGACGTTCCCGGAGAACCCGATGGGACCGCATATGCAGGCCAGCGGGAGCTGCGTCTTCCCGGTCAACGCCGATGGTCGTACCGGCATCGCCAACGTCCGGTTCGTCTTCCGTTACGTCGTCGACAACGGGGGTGGCGACGCGGTGTCGCACCGGCACGCTGTGTCGGCCGGCGCCTCCGCACTGGTCAGCAGCGCTTCGATCCGATAGAGGCGGCACCGAATTGATGTCAGCCGCACCGAAGCCGGCTTCCTGGGAACTGGTCGGCGCACCCGCGGAAGGTCTGCCGACCAGCCTGGTGGGCTCCTGTGCTCGCGTCGGGCATGACCTCCTCCATGACCCCACGGTGCACGCGCGCCTCCCCGAGCTGCGCTGGTGGGCCGGGCGGGAAGCGGGCGCCCCGGCCGGTTACGTAGTCGTGGGGCTGCGGACTCCGCAGATGACGCTCTTCGGGTCCGGTGTGAACACCGAGTTGGCGGAAGCGGAACTGGCCGCTCGGATCGCCGAAATCACTCAGGACGATCTGATCGGTTACGAGGCGCTGCCCTGGCCCGCCTGCCCAGGTCACAACCACCCGATGGAACCCTGTGCCGTGGACGAGGAGGCGTGGTGGTGCTGCCCTGCCTCGCACCACCCTCTTTCCGTCATCGGCCAACTCGGTTGAAACATCCACAGCCGGCTGCGGCCGTTCGCCCGCAGTTCATCCGGCCATGTTCTGTTGGGGCGCCGCAGCAACGTTGAAGGAGCGCCTTTCCATGGACATGCCGCCCGTGAACAGCGTCGATGAGCTGATGGCGCTGCTCTGTTCCTGCCGGGGAGCCTGGGACACCCCGGATCGTTCCGGCGATCCGGTGGACCTGCACGATCACGGGCTGCAGACGGCTCGGCTGCTGCGCGGTGCGTACCCCGAGGACGAGGAACTCCAGGTAGCCGGTCTGATGCACGACATCGGCCACCTGCTGCGGCCGGGAGACGACGCGGGGCACGCCCAGCACGCGGCGAACGCGGTGCGGCCCCTGCTCGGCGAGCGGGTGGCCCGGCTCGTCGAACTGCACATACCGGCCAAGCGCTACCTGGCAGCGACCGACACCGGGCGGAGCCTGTCCCCGCAGAGCGCCCTGACGCTCAAGTCGCAGGGCGGAGCGATGACGCAGGCCGAAGCGGAGCGCTTTCGCCGTGACCCGCTGGCGCAGGCCGCGATAGCGCTGCGCGAGGCGGACGACGCGGGCAAGGTCGTCGGCCTGGACACCGGCACGATGGAGGACTGGCGGCCGGTCATCGCAGCCGTTGCCACCCGCACCCGTTGACTGGCGCCGGTCCCGAACGGGGCGCCCCCTGCGGGGCGTGACACGAGGTCAGCGGTGGCTGAACACCCTGCGCCACCTCGACCGTCACCCGACGCTCCGCCGCACGACCTCGCCCAGCTGACCTGCCAGACCGGCTAGTCCTTCGGTCCCCTCGCCAACCGCATGGCCGAGCGCGGCCGCATCGAACGCCTCCCCGGGCCGGGGCGCGCCGTACGGCACCGCCGCACGGGAAGCCGGCGACAGCTACGCGATGCCGGAGGCGCCCTCGTCAGCGAGGTCGTCACCGGCTCCTTCCCCCCTGGCGGCCGACCAGCTCGACCAACTCGGCGATCTGCTCCACCAGCTCCTGGACCAGTCGGCAGCTCCTGGACCCGTCGGCCACCGAGGCAGGTGCGCACACCGCCCGTCCGTAGGCGGTACGAGGGCGCCCGTGGGCCTCAGGCGCTCACCGCAGGGTGCCCGCGGCGATGGTGATGATGGCGCGGAGTTGGCTGAGGATGGCCATCCGGTTGTGTTCGAAGGCTGGATCGGTGATCGCACCGGTGTTGCCTGCCCCGAACTCCAGAACCGGGGTGTGGACATGGCCGCCCGGAACGTGGAGTGCCGCCGCGTCCCTGAGCCGGGTCGCGCGGTAGGCGATCTCGTTGGACAGGTAGTCACCTCCGCCGCCCGCTCGCGCGGTAGAGCCCGGCGTGGGTCCGTCGGGCCGGGTCACCGGTGTGCTCTGACCAGCCGGGAGTTCGGTGACCTCGGTGTGGTCGTACACCGGGAAGGGGCCGGTGTACGCCTGGACGATCCGCTGGTACGGCAGCGTGGTGACCGTCCACTGCGGCTGCTGGCGATGGCCGGGCACCCAGACGGGCAGCGGGATCGTGCCCGTACGGGACAGGTTGTCGTTGTCGGGGAAGCCGCCGCGCCAGGCACCGTTCCACCGTTCCACGTCGAAGCGGCCGACCCGGCCCTGGCTGACGGTGACGAACATGTCGACCCGCCGCGGGCCGGGGGTGAAGTAGGGGAACAGCGTCCGTTCGACCGTACCGTCGGCGAAGTCATCCCAGCGGACCGGGAAGATGACGGTCTCGATCCGCACCGGACCGGCCGCGGTCCGCAGGGTCGTCCCGTCCAGCGCCAGCGCGTTGGCGCCCGAAGGGTTGCCGATGCGGATGTCGGTGTCCAGGGTGAACGGATCGAAGCCGGTGACGATGACGCGCTTGACGCGGCTGCCCGCGGGCAGGTCGACCGAGTCCTCGCCGCGCGACGACCGTTCCAACCGCCCGAGCAAAGCAGCCCGTTCGCGCTCGCCGAGCGGGAATCGCGGCTGCCACTGGCGCAGCGCCCGTGTCATGCCGAGTCGTGCCCAGTACAGCGGCCGGTCGTCGGACCTGTCGAGCCCTGCCTGCTGCCCGCCGTCCGCGGCGGACGGCCCACGGCCGTCGGCATGCTCTTCCGCCGGGCCGCGTCCCTGCGCCCGGTCGACCGCGGCCCGCCACAGCTGCCGGCCGCTCTCGGTGACGACGCGCCGGGCCCGCGCCGCAGTGTGGGCCGCGCACAACTCCCGTACGAACGCGGGGGCCTTGGCGCCGAAGCCACTACGGTGCAGTATCTCCTGAGGCACGGGCTTGGCCAGGCGCTGTTCCTCGACGGTGAGCGGAGCCGAGGTGTTCACGCAGGCCGGGGCCGCGTGCGCGGCCGGGGCGCCGAGCACGGCGACGGGGGCGACCAGCGCCGCGGTGGCGAGCAGCGTGCCCGTGCGGGTTCTCAACCGATTCATGCAGGCCCCTCCGACTTGGCGGTTTCATGCCAAGACTGTCAGTGGGTCGCTCGCGGTGGCCAGAGCGCGTTCGACCGCCCGTACACCCGACGAGGCGGCTACCCCTCGACAGAACGGCCTCATACCACCCAACTCGTCCGCACCGCCTAAAATGGGAGCATGGTGCGGCCCAACGAGGAGGTCGCGGCGCTTCTCCAGGAGTACGCCGACCTCCTGTCCGTCACCGGTGGCGACGCCTTCAAGGCCCGCGCCTACGAGAAGGCGGCCCGCGCGGTGGGCGGGTACCACGCTGATGTCTCCCGGCTGGACGCCAGACAACTGCGCGAGATTCCCGGCGTCGGCGCCTCCATCGCCGAGAAGGTCGCCGAATACTTCCGCAGCGGGCACATCCCGGCACTCGAGGAACGACGCTCCCGAATTCCCGCGAGCGTCCGCGAGCTGATCCGGATCCCCACCCTCGGACCCAAGAAAGCCATGGCGCTCTACGAGGACCTGCACATCGCCTCGGTCGACGAGCTGGCCGAGGCCATCCGCACCGAAAGACTGCGCGGTCTGAAGGGTTTCGGCCCGAAGACCGAGGAGAACCTGCTGCACGGCATCGGTCTGCTACGACAGGCGGGCGACCGGATCCTGCTCAACACCGCCGTGCAGACGGCCGAGGACGTGCTCGCCAGACTCTCCGCGATCACCGGGGGTGTCCGCTGCACCTACGCGGGCTCCCTGCGCCGGATGCGCGAGACCGTCGGGGACATCGACATCCTCGTCGCGGCCAAGGACTCGGCACCCTTCATGGACGCCTTCGTCAGCCTGCCCTACACCGCCGACGTCATCGCGCACGGCGGCACCAAGAGCTCGATCCGCACCGCGGAAGGCGTGCAGGTGGACCTGCGGGTGCTGCCACCCGAATCCTGGGGCGCGGGTCTGCTCTACTTCACCGGATCGAAGGCGCACAACATCCGCCTGCGGACGATCGCGGTACGCCAGGGCCTGAAGCTCTCCGAATACGGCCTGTTCGAAGCCGAGAGCGGGAAGCTGATCGTCTCGCGGAGCGAGGAGGAGGTGTACGCGCGGCTCGGTCTGCCGTGGATCCCGCCGACGCTGCGCGAGGACCGGGGGGAGATCGCCGCCGCACTGGACGGCACGCTTCCCGACCCGGTGGCCGAGGCGGAACTCCGCGGTGATCTGCACACCCACACTGACCTCACCGACGGCCTCGCCCCCCTTGAGGAGATGGTGGCCGCCGCGGCGGAACGCGGCTACGCGTACTACGCGGTCACCGACCACGCCCCCGACCTCTACATGCAACGGATGACCGATGAGAAGGCGCTCGCCCAACGCGAGCTGGTGCGCCAACTCGACGGGAAACACCGCAAGTTGCGGGTGCTGCACGGTACCGAGCTGAACATCGGGCGCACCGGCGACGTCGACTGGCCCGCCGACTTCCTGGCGGGCTTCGACCTGTGCGTGGCCTCCGTCCACTCGTACTTCCAGCAGAGCCGCGAGGCCCAGACCCGGCGCCTGATCCGGGCCTGTGAGAACCCGTACGTCAACGTCATCGGCCATCCGACGGCCCGTCACATCGGCAAACGCCCGCCCATCGACGTGGACCTCGACGCGGTGTTCGCGGCCTGCGGCCGCACGGGCACCGCGATGGAGGTGAACGGCCAGCCCGAACGACTCGACCTGCGCGACGAGGACATCATGCTGGCCAGGCGCTACGGCGTGAAGTTCGCCCTCGACAGCGACGCCCACACCCCGATCCACCTGCCCTATCTGCGCTATGCGACAGGCACCGCACAGCGTGGCTGGCTGACCGCGGACGACGTGATCAACACCTGGCCGCTGCGGCGGTTGAAGAGCTTCCTGCGCAAGGGGCACGGGGGAGCGGCGGCGGCGTGAGCCGTGCACCGGCCATGGCGGCCGGCGGACCGGTGACCTCATGTACGGGATTCCGGCGGTGCGGCCGGGGCGCCGCACCGCCGTGCGACCGGTGCCTCGTAGGCTTCCCTCGTTGGAGCGGGTGCCGGGAAGGAACGTCATTGTGCTGCGGGTACTGATGGGCATCGCCGGTGCCGTGGTCGTGCTTGGGATCTTCTCCTCGGTGCTGCGCACACTGGTGATCCCCCGGCCGACGCGTTCCAGCTTCACCCGGATCGTCCAGCGCGCCGTGCAACGGCCGGTCCAACTGCTGGCCGACCAGATGGAAAGCGCGGAGGCCAAGGACCGGGCACTCGCCCCCGTGGCGCCGCTGGCCATCGTCATCACGCTGATCAGCTGGCTGGCGTCCTTCATGGTCGGCTATGCGCTGCTGGAGGCGGCGGTGAGCGGACTCAGCGTCAGCGACGCGCTGGTCGAGTCCGGTTCGTCACTGTTCACCCTTGGCTTCGCCAGCGGGACCCGGGCGACGTTGAACGCCATCGACTTCTGTGCCGCCGCCACCGGGCCCATCGTGATCGGCCTGCAGGTCGGCTATCTGCCCGCCCTCTACACCGCCTATCAGCGTCGCGAGACCGAGGTCACCCTGCTGGAGGCGCGCGCCGGGAGCCCGCCCTGGGGGCCGGAGATCCTCGCCCGGTACGCACAGGTCGAGCTGCTGGACAGCCTCACCGACCTCTTCCGCAGCTGGGAGCGGTGGAGCGCCGGGCTGAGCGAGAGCCACACCACCTACCCGGTGCTGATCAACTTCCGGTCCACCAAGCCGGTCCGCAACTGGCTGATCGCCCTGCTCGCGGTGATGGACGCCGCGGCGCTGCGGCTGGCCTTCAACCCCTCCCAGCCGGGAGCCGACGTTCGGATGGCGCTTCGGGCGGGCTTCGTCTGCCTGCGCGACATCGCCGACAGCCGCGGCATTCCTTACGACTACGATCCCCATCCGGACGACGTGCTGGAGCTCACCTACGAGGACTTCCTCAAGGGCGTGGCGCGGATGGCCGAGCAGGGGTATCCGATGGAGCGCACACCGCAGGAGGCGTGGCCGCACTTCCGCGGCTGGCGGGTCAACTACGAGGCGCTCACCTACCGGCTGGCACGTGACATCGACGCCGTCCCGGCCCCGTGGTCCGGGCCGCGCCGTACGTCGGTCACCATCAGCACTCCGCTCACCCCGATCGACCGCCGCCCCGCGGGCTGACCCTCTCGGCCGCGCTCGCGGCGCCGTGCAGGACCGCGGTCACACGGGGGGAGTGCTCCGGGCCGGAGCACCCGTCTTCGATGTTCACCCGGATGGCCTACCTCTGATGGTCCATTCGGGGGCCGGGCGTTTCGATGGATCCGCAGGTGGGCTGGGAAATGCCTGCGCGGGGCCGCCCGGCTCTGCCCGTGCCGGGGCCCGTCGCCCCACTGCGACATGAGCCAGGGAGAGGCCGATGTACGAGATGCGCGCCGAATTCGACCCCGATGTGACCGGTAGCGTCGAGAATGCCACTAACAGCTTGGCACTGCTGTGGCATGTCATCGCTAAGGACGACAGTGGCATGGCTTTGTGTGGGCAGCAGCTTGTCCAGACGGTACACGCCGGACTGCTCGTGGGCGGCCATGCGTCGACGGAGCGCTGCTGCTCCCCGTGCCTGGCCGCCGTCCGCGCCACGATGCAGGCCGAGGCCGTCTAGGGGTGCCCGGCCAGTGTGTCGGATGCGCTGGCGGCAGCCAGCAGCCGCGCCCGCCGGTAGGCGCGGGCACCGCTGACACGAGCACCCGAATCCGCTGCACCAGGGCAGCACCGGTATCCCGGTGCTGCCCATCTCCATGCCCGGATCCGCACCCGGACGTCGAGCACGTCCGTCGAAGTCCGAACAGGGTGAGCCGCCAGCCAGGTGAAGCACCCACGGAGTCGGCGCCGCATCCAGGGGCGTCCGATGGGCACAGGAAGCCGTACCCAGACGGCCTTGGGCGCGTCGGGCCGCGAGCGTTCAACTGGACCGGCCGATGACCGATGGAGCCGTCGGCGAGGTGGTCGAGTCGCGGTCGGCCGGTTTTGCGGGACGCCCTCAACCGGCTCCGCGACGAGCATCAGACAGTCACGCGCATCCAGGGCGAGCTGCTCGCCCTGCTGGCTGACATCGGCACCGCCGGCCCCGGTCGCTTCCGCAGCGAACTGGACCGGATGTCGCGGGAACTGACAGCGCACCTCGACTACGAGGAGGCGTCGCTGCTCCCCGTACTGACCGAGATCCCGTTTCCCCCCACTCCGCCGGCACCCGAGGCGGCCGTGAGCGCCGGCGCCTGACTGGCGGGACGCAGGAAGGGCCTGTCCGGTGGATCTTGACCACCGGATGGTGGTGGTTCGACCAAGATCCACCGGACAGACCCTAACCGAGGCCTGGCCGCTCAGGGTGAGGAGGCATCAGATGCCTTCCAACTCCGCTTCGAGCGCGGCGCGTTCCTCTGGCGTTCCGTGGACCTTCGGCCCGGTGAACCAGCGACGGGCCGACACCAGCCACCACACTCCGGCGAAGCCGAGGACGATCAGTACCGCGACGGGCGTGTAGTTGAAGTTGGCGGCCGTGATCGGGCTGGTGGTGGGCAACATGAACAGCACCGTGATCAACGCGGTCCAGGCGACCGCCACCACCCCGATGGGCTTGCTCCACCTGCCCAGATGCCAGGGGCCGCGCTGGAACGCGTCGCCCTGGCGCAGCCTCAGGAACACGGGGATCACGTACGCGATGTACAGGCCGATCACGGAAACCGAGGTGACGGCGGCGTAGGCGGTGGCGTTCCACAAGTAGGGCAGGCCCAGCAGGAACGCTCCACCGGCGGCCAGCCACACCGCGTTGGTCGGGGTGCAGGTCCGCTCGTTCAGCCGGTGCCACAGGCGTGCACCCGGCAGCGCGCCGTCCCGGGAAAAGGCGTAGATCATCCGCGAGTTGGCGGTGACCGAGGCCATGCCGCAGAAGAACTGGGCGCCGATCGCGATGACCAGGAGCAGTTTGGCGCCGGTCACACCTACGGCGTCGATGAAGATCTGCGCGGGAGGCACTCCGGTGGCGCTGTTCAACGCACCGCTGTAGTCACGGATGGCGAAGGTGATGCCGAGCAGCAGCACCCATCCGGCGGCCAGCGAGACCAGGATGGACATCACGATGCCGCGCGGGCCCGAGCGGGACGCGTCATGGGTCTCCTCGGTCATGTGCGCCGAGGCGTCGTAGCCGGTGAACGTGTACTGGGCGAGCAGCAGGCCCAGCAGGCCGACGTAGACGGGACTGTGGAAGCCGGTGTTGTTGACGAACTTGGTGAAGACGAACTCCGCCGACGCGTGATGGGTAGGCAGCAGGACCAGCGCGCCGACGATGATCAGCACGCCGAGCAGATGCCACCACACACTGACGTTGTTGAAGATCGACACCACTTTGACGCCGAAGGTGTTCAGCAGGCCGTGTATCGCCAGGATCACGCCGAACAGCGTGATGGTGTGAGCAGGTGTCGCGGCGAAGCCGAACTGCATCTCCAGCAGTGCGTTGGTGAAGAACGCGGCGCCGAAGTCGACTCCGGCGGTGACCGCCACCTGGCCGAGGAAGTTGAACCAGCCGGTGAACCATGACCACGCGGGACCGCGTCTGGGGGCGAGCATGGCGGCCCAGTAGTACAGACCACCCGCCGTCGGATAGCTGGAACACACCTCGGCCATGGCCAGTCCGACGAACAGCGTCATCAGCCCGACCAGCGGCCAGCCCCAACTGATCAGCGCGGGGCCACCGGTGGCCATGCCGAATCCGTACAACGTCAGACAGCCGGACAGGACCGAGATGATGGAGAAGGAGACCGCGAAGTTGGAGAAGGCCGACATCGAGCGGGCGAGTTCCTGGGTGTAGCCCAGTTCGTGTAGGCGTTGCTCGTCGGCCGAAAGCGTCTTGCCGGACGTGGATCGTTCGGAAGCCACGGGCGCCTCCCGGAAGGCGTGATGAGGGTTGGGACGGGGGCGCGCGTCCGCGCTGACGGCGCATCTCCCGGGTCGTGAGGGGGGTCGACTCGTTCAATGGATTAAAATCAGTCCATTGGGATGGGGGGAATCTGCCACTCCAGGCGACCGACGTCAAGGGTTCTTCACTGCTCGGTTGGCGATCAGCCGAGGAAGGCGCGGAGCAGGGACGCGGTCCCCGCCAGGTGTTCCTCCGTCGCCCGGCGGGCGCCTTCCGGGTCGCCCTTCAAGATCGCCTCGGCCATGGCGCGGTGCTGCGCCGTGGCGTGCTCGATGTTGCGATCGAGGACCGGGATCGCGTTGAGCAGGTCGTTCAGCCGCATCCGGGCGTCGGCGATGCTGGCGGCCAGCGAGTCCGAACCGGTCAGCTCCGCGATGGCCAGATGGAACCGGGAGTCGGCCGACCGGTACTCCACCGGCGACGCGCTCTCCAACTCCAGCAGGCGGGTGCGCAGGTACGCGCGCTGTTCGTCGGTCAACCGCCGCTCGGCGGCCCGCTCGGCGGCGCCGACCTCCAGCACCAGGCGGTAGGTCAACGCGTCGGTCAGCTGGCCGCCCATGTCTTCGGCGACCCGTCGTAGATCGTCCGGGCCGGGAGCCGCGACCTGGTAGGTCACGAAGGTGCCGCCGTAGCGACCGCGGCGCGACTCCACGTACCCGGCCTGTTGCAGCGAGCGCATGGCCTCCCTGAGGGTGACCCGGCTGATGTTCAGCCGGGTCGCCAGGTCCCGCTCCGAAGGCAGCCGATCACCGTAGGAGAACACCCCCAGCTTGATCGCCTGCAGGATCCGCTCGACCGTCTCCTCGAACGCGTTGCCGGTCCGGACAGGGCGGAAGATCGCGCCGCCTGCCCAATCTATCCGGCCATGCCGGTCGAGCCCTTCACGCATCGGGATCACCCTATCCGTCGGCAGGGTGTCCGCGACGGGGCTACGAGGCCTTGGGGGAGTTCGCGTCCGGCGCGGTGACGGCGGACCGCCGTTGCGGCAGCCGCAGTTGCCGTACCCGACGGACACCGGAGGCCAGCGCGGAACGCGAGACCCCGGCGGCACCGGAGCGCGTACCGGTCCCCGTACCGCAGTCGTGCCGCGCGTCTCGTTGGCCCTCGTCGCGCCAGCGGCGTGCCAGGTCGCCGACGACGTTGACGGCCTGCCGGTGCGGGGGCAGGGTCGGCAGGTGCACCCGGCCGCGTTCGGCCTGCTGATCCAGCGCTTCGGCCAGCCCGGCGGGGGTGCGGGGCCAAGGGGCGATCCCGGCGTGGGCCAGGGTGGCCGCGTTCGCCCGCCCGTGCCCGGACAGCACCTCGTAGCTCACCGCGGGCAGCCCCGCCACCAGTGCCTCGGTCAGGGAAAGCCCGCCCGCGTTGTGCACCAGCACGTCGGCGGCGGACATGAAGCGCGGCATGTCGTCGCGCCAGCCCAGCGCGACCACACCGGGCAGCCCCGCGACGCGCTGCCGAAGCCGTTCGTTCCTGCCGCACAGGACGACGGGCACGGTGCCCGGTACGGCGTGCACCGCGCGCACGCTGGCCATCACATCGCCGAGGCCCATCGAGCCCGTCACCAGCAGCGCCATCCGGTGGTCCGCCGGCACCCCGAGCTCGGCGCGCAGCGCCTGCCGGTCCGCCGCGTCGACCGGTTCCGCGAACGCGGCCGGGGCCAGCGGCCCCGCGGCGGTCATCGGGACGCCGTACCGTGCGCTGCCTTCGGTGGCCGTGGCCTGCGTGACGGTGAGATGCGCGTCGACGCGGGGATGCACCCACAGCCGGTGCGGTGCCGGATCGGTGAGGTAGCACACCGCGGGCGCGGTCAGGATGCCGTCCTCCTTCAGCATGCCCAGGCTCTGCGCGGCGAACGGGAAGGTGGTCACCACCACGTCGTAGCCCTGGCCGACCCAGTCCGCCATGTCCCGGCATGCCAGTCGGCACAGGTGCATGGTGAGCGTGCGCACCGTCGAGTCCCGTTCCTCGCTGCGGAACAGCCAGTCGAAGACCCGCGGCGCGCGGCTGGCGCTGAACGCGTAGCCGTCCCGCAGCACACGGCGGTAGGCGCGCGGCAGGGTGTCGAGGTAGTCACGGTACGTGGCCTCGACACCCTGTGCCTCCAGCCGCCGCACCAGTTCCGTGGCGGCCCCGTTGTGGCCCGCGCCGACACTGCCTGTTATGACCAGTGCGCGCAGCGGCCGTTCCGGGGGGCTGGCAGGTGGCTCCGCGCCCGAGGCGCGGTTGGGGGTGTCCTGGGAGGCATGTTGAAGGACGTCCATGATCTTCCGCTCGACGAGAGCGCCCGGCCGCGTACGGCATGCGGCGCTGTCCGGTTGAAGGGGCACTGCGGCGAGTACAGCGAGCCCCTCGTGCTTGCGCCGTACCGTAGGAGCTACCTGCCCCGGTCCGCCGCTCGCCCGCGTGAGCGGCAGGAGGCGGCTTGGTGAACTTCACCCCATGTCCGGGCAGGCGGCCGGGCGGAGCGGGGAGCGCCGGGCCAGGACGGCCGCCGGTGCTACCAACTCCAGCCGTGACCGCCGCTGTTGTGACAGAAGGCGAGGACGGACGTCGTCAGGATCAGCCAGCGGATCAGTGGGGTGCGGGGGAGAAGGGCGGCCATGGCCCAGATGGTGGCGGTGTACCAGGGCATGGACCAGGGCGCCATCAGGATCCAGGCGAAGCCCAACGCGAAGGACCCCGAGACGGCCAGTGGAGCCCTGGACGGGATCCAGCGGTGGATCAGCCAGGCGAGGGCGAGCATCAGGACGGGCCACGCGATGCTGATGACGGCGCTGGTTGCGGCAGGGCCCACGGTGGCCTGGCCGAGCTGTTGTACGGCCGCCCACAACGAGGGCACGGAAACCAGGTGCGACGCCGCCGACAGCGGGGCCAGCGCGTGCAGTCCGTACCAGCGGTAGCCAACGAGTGAAATGAGTGCGAAGGCGGATATCTGCCGGGTGATCCGCCACCAGGCACGTTCGCGCAGCAGCGGCCACAACAGGCCCAGGCCCAGCAGAACCGCGCTGATCTTGATACCGCAGGCCAGCCCGACGAGCAGGCCCGCCAGCAGGTCGTCACGCGCCCCGGCGGCTCGGCGGGCGCAGTACACCGCGCAGACCGCCAGAGCGGCGATGAGGGTGTCCAGATGGCCACCCGCGACGAGCAGCACGATCAGCACCGGATTGGCGACCCACATCAATCCGGCGCGGACCGGGTCATCCGCGGTACGTATCAGAAAATATCCGGCGGCAAGGAACGCGGCACCGTTCACCAGCATCAGCAGCCAGATGGTCAACCAGGGCCGGTGACCGCCAACCTGTGCCGCCGCGGCCTGCACCCAGGTCGCGACCGGTCCGTACACCGAGGGCGTGCGCAGCCATACGTCGCTCACCAAGTGTGCGTAGGCGCCACCCAGTTGTCCGGGCGTGGTCACATAGGGGTCGCCGCCGAGAGCGGCTATCCGGCCATAGGCGGCGTAACTGGCCGTATCGGAGGAACCGACCGGCGTCAGGTTGGCGACGACCGCCACGGTGGCGGCTCCTATGCCGAACAGTCTTCGAGGACTGGGGCGCCAGCCGTGGCTGTTGGCGCCGAGCAGTCCGACCAGCCCCAGACAGCACAGCGCGATGGAGACGTAGACGGCCACCGTGGACGCGCCGCCCGGCATGGGGGCCAGCAGCGGCAGCGGAAGGGGCGCCCGCAGGGTGTGGTTGTTGGGTGCGCTGGCGCCTACGAGCACCAGCAGCACGATGCCGGCCGCCGATATGGACACCGCGACCTTCGGCCGGGTGAGCGCGCTGTCCTTGAGACGGTGGAACAGCGCGCCCCCGAGGACCCCGGGGGAGACCGTCGCGGATACCGGCGCACCGTCAAGGGCGACCCGTGGTGCCGGCGGCATCAGGGTTTTCGTCGCCGTGGCCCGTTGGTGCGCACCGACCGCCACCCTCCTCTGAACGGCCTTGCGCGTCTGGCCGGCAGTCGGAGAGAGGGTCGATGTTCGGTCGTCGGTCGTCACGGTCGCTCTCTGAGTCGCGTACGGGGGGACGGGCAGCGCAACATCTGGCGCGGATCACCGCGGAAGCCGGGCTCATCGCGTCGCCTGGCCGGTCGTCGCCATCCTGCTCACCGCCTCTCCGCGCTGCCTTACCGCGCCCGCCAGCGCCCGCACCAGCGCGGGCCCGGGACGGGTACCGCGCGCGAGGTAAGCTACTACAGCGCGTAGACGACCGCATGCGTGCCCCTTCGGCGAGTCCGCTGAACGGTCTCGCGCGGCGGCTCATCGCCGGCAACGTCACGGAGGCGCAGACGTGTTCGTGCGGTGCTCGGCCGATACCCGTGATGACCGTGGCGCCCACTCCTCCCGTGACGGGTTATGACGCGCTCCGCCGCACGGTGTTGAGTGAGGCGGTGGCGGAATCGCCGCCGGTGGGATGGGCGTCGGGAGGGGGCATGGAGGGCCTTTGGCGAGCTCGACGTGGGCGGTGGAGCGGCGGCAGCCGCGGACTGGACGCCGTCAGTGTCCCAGGTATCGCACCGTTCGGTGGACCCCAGATGGCCAGTACTGAAACAGACGTTGTCGCTACCGCGAGTTATGCGTGAGTCGACGACTGCCGCTGCGGGGCTCGTCACGCCGGTGCGTTTGTCACCCTCACAAGTCCGCCCGTGTGCAGGACGTCGGAAGCGTCGTCGTTGACGATATCGTACATGGTGGAAATGTCGGTCGGCACGGCCTCAGCGCGCGGTGCGGTCCAGGATGAGTGAACGCAGGTGCCGCAGACCCCGCTCGACCGACGGGCGCAGCGCCGGAACCAGTGCACGGGCGTCGGCGCGCAACTGGTCCACGGCACCGGGCCCGTGGGCTTCCGTAACGTCTGCCACGAACGACGGCTCGGCGAGCCAGTCGTCCAGCAGACCGATGGTGATCTCCAGGTGGAACTGCACTCCCCATGCCGCGGGTCCGGCGCGGAACGCCTGACACGGCGTGCTCTTGGTACTGGCCAGCAGATGCGTGTCCGCCTCCGGTACGATGCGGTCCCGGTGCCAGTGCAGAAGGCCGGGGGCATCCGCCAGCGGCCCGACGACCGGGTCGCGCCGGTCGACATCGCGCAGCGGCGCCCAGCCGAGTTCCCATTCCCGCGGGTCCCCAGCGCCGCTGCGTACGGTCAAACCCCCGGCTCGGGCGAGCAGTTGGGCACCCAGGCAGATGCCCAGTGTCGGCACCTCGGCCCGTAGCGCTTCGGACAGCAGGTCGAGCTCCGACCTCAAGGCGGGGTACCCGGCCGTGTCGTTGGCGTTCATCGGCCCACCCATGACCACCAGCCCGGCCAGGTCGGCCGTCGACGGAAGGTCGTTGGCCGAGGCGTCCGGAGTCGCCAGCAGGTTCCGAACCTCGACATCGCAACCGTGAAGTGCCTCCAGAACCAGGCCGGGCTTCTCCACCTCGGCATGCTGCAGGACCAACACCGTACTGGTGGGCATGCTCATCTCAATCTGGTGCGGTGAGTCAACCTCTGGCGGGCAGTTTCGCATGACACGGCATACGTGTGCTTCGACTGGTAGAGACGTTGAGATGTCCGGCGCCCGGTGTAGGCTGCGGCGCGCACCGGTGCGTACTTCGACCGCTCGGGACACGTCGCTGACGTCATCACGCTTTGGGGGAACAGGTGTTGGCGGTCCAACGGGTCACTTCTCGCAACGCCCGGTTCCAGCAGTGGCAGTCCCTGCTCGCCAACCGCAACAAGCGGCAGCGCGCCGGGAAGTTCCTTGTCCAAGGCGTGCGGCCCGTTTCGCTGGCGGTCCAGTACGGCTGGCCCATTCACGCGCTGATCTTCGACGGTGAGCGGAAGCTGTCCCAGTGGGCCGGTGAGCTGCTGCGGGAGGTCAGGACCGAGCACATCGCCATGGCTTCGGACATGCTGGCGGACCTCGGTGAGAAGAACGAGTCCGCGCCCGAACTGATCGCCGTGGTGGGGATGCCCGCCGACGACCTCGACCGGATCCCGGTCGGGGGCGACTTCCTCGGTGTGCTGTTCGACCGGCCGACGAGCCCGGGGAACATCGGCAGCATCATCCGCTCGGCCGACGCCTTCGGCGCGGGCGGGCTGATCGTGGCCGGGCACGCTGCCGACGTCTACGACCCCAAGTCGGTACGGGCCAGCACCGGTTCCCTGTTCGCACTGCCCGCCGTCCGGGTTCCGTCGCCCCGTGAGGTGATGGACTGGGTGGCGGCCCGGCGCGCGTCCGGGCAACCGGTGGTGATGGTCGGTACGGACGAGCACGGAGACTGCGATGTCTTCGACTTCGACTTCACCCAGCCGGTCCTACTGCTGGTCGGCAACGAGACCAGCGGGCTCAGCAACGCCTGGCGCGAGCTGTGCGACCACACCGTGAGCATCCCGATGACCGGCGCGGCGAGTTCCCTGAACGCGGCCAACGCCGCGACGGCCGTCCTCTACGAGGCGTCCCGGCAGCGGATCGCCGCCGGAAGGCGCACCTTGACGGGGCGCGCGCCCGAAGGTTCCCCGGCCGCCGCCCGCACGTAGCAAGCGCGCCCGGCGCACCGACGAATGGCCCCACGCCTCAGCCGCCCTGCTCGCGGTCGACCACATGGGGAGTCGGACGCACATACTGTCGAAGCGTCAGGACCACCTATTGGCGCCCCGCCGACCGGATGAATCGCTGTCGCCCGGTCATGCCATTGACCCGCGACAACGGCGCGGGGCTACTCCGGCCGGGCGACCCGAGACGCCGGTTGGATCGACATCTCAAGCTGCGACATGCGCCGAATGCTCTTTAGCTCGTAACCAGGGTGCGGATCTTCCGACGCTCAGCAGCCACTCGCCTGCGTCCGCCGCCCGAGGAGGTCATTCCCATGAGCCCTCGCATGTGGGCCGCCGCTCCGCTGGCAGGAGCGGTCATCGCCCTGGCCGCTCCGACGGCGGCTGACGCAGCCACAGTGACTGTCGCGGCGCGGCCTGCGGTCGGCGCCACGGGCGACAGCCTGCGTCACGACACCGCCGCGACCCCGTTCCGGGCCCACGACCGGCGTCAGCCGCTGGGCGGCGGCTTCTTCCCTCACTGCCCCTTCCGCAACCTGGTCATCGGCGAGGACCTCAGAGCGATCCTGACGAACTGCAGGCGCGGTCCGAGAGCGGTCATCAAGTCGATCAAGACCAACGAGATCCTGACATATCTGGACGTCAACTTCCCGGTCAACTCGACCCGGAGCTTCCAGCTGCGGATCGTCGGCTTCTACCGGCGCCACCCAGCACTGCTGGTACAGAATTTCGGCCGCCGCCCCCGGTGGTTCTACTTCCTGCCCAGCCGCTACCACTACCGCTGACCGTCGCATCGCTCCAGCGCGGTGGGCCGGTACACAACCCGCCGTTTGACGAGTTCGGGCCGCCGAGCAACCGACGACCCGAGCTACTTGGAAATCAAAGCTCACTTGACCATCGGTGACGTTTACAGGGCAAGGCACTGATCGCGCGCCCATAGTGGGTCTCGTGTCCTTGACGGCGTCGTTCACCACGCCACTGGGGCTGCGGCATCCGGTCGCACTCGCGCCCATGGGCGGTTCCGCCGGTGGGGAGTTGGCGGCCGCGGTGTCGAATGGCGGCGGATTGGCGCTGGTCGGCGGCGGGCGAGGGGACCGCGACTGGCTCCGACGTGGCGCCGGTTCCCGTACTCGCGGCGGGCGGAATCGCCGACGGGCGGGGAGTCGCGGCGCCGCTCCGGTCCTGGGCGTGGCTGGCGCCTTCGCCGGTGAGGATCTGACCTCGGGGACGTGAGGGCGAGGGGAACAGCACCGAGGCGGCGGTGCCGGATCCGGCCCCGGCAGCGGAACCGCGCACTTCGGGCTGCCCGCCGCTCGGCTGGCCGTCGGCCACGGCGGGCGTCACACTGGTGTGACGGCGCGCCACCGCGGCGCCCCAGGGCGCGTCCAGATGGCCGGTCTGCATGGCCGGTCTGGTCCCGCGTCGGTCGACGCGCGGCGGGAATGACCTGCGCGAGGTGGGCCGCTGTGGCTACGGTAGCGGCAGTCGTGGCTGCGAGGGGACGGTGTCGGATGCGTGGAATGTCGTGGCTGCGGGTCGTGATCGCTGCACTGGTCATCCTGACCGCGTTCCCCGACACCGCCAGTGCGTCCCCGTCGGGCAGGACGCCGGTCGTGCTGTTTCCCGCGTTCCACCTCACCAAGCTCAAGGTCAGGGTCCATCACCAGACAGCGGCGCCGGGATGTCCCCGGTCGGGCGGTTTCGAGGACTGGTACCGCAACGATCACCCGAGCAGGCTGTTCAGTCAGGTCTGCCAGGACAAGCTGCTGACGCTGCGCTATGACGCGAACCCGTCGAAACCGATGGCGTCGCGCTTCTCGAACCAGCCCGGCGTCGACGTGCGGATCGTCGACTACGGCCGGACGGACAGCGCGCCGTTCTACGAGCCGCTCTACCGGGCGCTGGAGGCCCACGGCTACCGGCGGGACGCCGACATCCGCGTCGCCGGTTACGACGCCCGACTCACTCCGGACATGGGCGGCTTCCCGCAGCGGACCCGCGCACTCATCGAGGACACCTACCGGGACAACGGCAACCGGCCGGTTCATCTGATCGGCCACTCGAACGGGCCGCTCTACGCGCAGTACCTGCTCACCCACATGTCACGCGCCTGGCGCGACAAGTACATCCACGGTTTCACCCCGATCGCCGGCAACTTCCCGGGGCAGGGCCTGCTCTACCCGGTGCTGTTCACCGGCCTCAACGTCCAGGACTTCGGCTATCCGACGACCGGGGACAACGCCGAGAGCAGCGCGCGTATGTACCTGAGCGCTCCGTCAAGCTACATGAGCGCCTCCGACCCCAAGGTTTTCCGGAACCGTGAGGTCGTCGTCCAGAACACCTCGACCGGCCGCAGGTACACGCCGCGCGACTACCCGGAACTGTTCGCCGACGCGGGCCTGCCGGTGGCCAAGGCGATCGCCGACCACTACGTCGGTTTCGTCAGGTTCACCGACGCCCGGTCCTTCCCCGACGTCGACGTGTACGCGGAGAGGGGATCCGGACTCGCCACGACGGTGGGCGCGCGGCTGGCGAACCTGACGCCGGGGCAGATCGTCAAGCCCGGCCAGTTCCTGAACCGGGACGGCGACAGCAACCAGGAGGACATCACCAACGAGGCGGTTCTGGCCTGGCGGGCAATGCCCTGCCACCGCTTCAGCCTCACCGACAACCGGGGTGTGGACCACTTCTCGCTACCTGGCAGCCAGCATGTCCTCGACCGCCTGCTCGCACACCTGGGTGAGCCGCGCTCACACTGCCCGGGCACGTAGGCAAGCCGCGCTCACACTGCCCGAGCCCATGCCGCTGACCGCGCCCGGTGCCGGGCTACGGCGGGAATCGCCGGACGCGCGGTGCCGTGCGAGGTGCCCCTGTCCCCATCCGAGCCGTGCCCGCACTACGCTCAGGGGCGGAACAGTGCCACTGACCTGGCAGAAGTGATCTGGACGGGGATTACCCATGCGCTACCTGGTACGCGATCGCATGCTGGCCTTTCACGAGGAGGCCTGGATCGAAACCGAGCACCGGGAGAAGGTCTTCAAAGTCAACAGGAAACTGCTGCGGCTCCGGCGCACCTTCACCTTCGTGGACGCTCAGGGCAACCACGTGGCCAGCATCGTCAAGAAGGCCCTCACCTTTCACCACACCATCCTCATCATGCGGGACGGCCAGCTGGAAGCCCGGTTCAGCAAGCGGACGTTCAAGATCTTCGGGGATCGCTTCAAGGCCAGCCTGCGGGACGGCCGACGGCTGCGGATAGTCGGCAACTTCTGGGACCGGGAGTTCGACATCCAGCACGACGGCAACACTCTCGCGCACATCTCGCGGCGCTGGTTCTCCATCCGGGACGCCTACGCGGTCGATGTGATGAGCGAGCGCGACGCGACCCTCCTGGTCATCCTGGCCGTGTGTGTGGATCACACCCTCCAGGACATGAAGGGCGACAAACTCACCAACTTCTAGAAGCAACGCCGACGGCGTTGCTTCTAGAACCCGCCTTTCCTGGCGCCGAGTTCGTCCTCGGCGCCGGGACGCCGCTCGTGGTGACCGCCAGCCCCGCGCGGGCCGGGGGCTGGCCCGGTGCTGACATGACCGGGCGGCCCGGTGCGTCAACTCGCCGTGCTGGCAGGGGCGTTGGCGGGGTGGGCGGGGTGAGAATCGGATCTGCACCGGCTCGCGGTGCAAGGCTGCGTTGGCCCTGCGGCGCCGGATGGCGCAAGACCGACTTGTCGTTATGGATCAAGAGGAGGCATCGTACATACGGTTGCCTTGGGCAACCCTATGGACTCAAGGAGGAGTTATCGATGTCTGCCGATGCCGGCGATTTCCGTACTTACGTGGAGGAGAACCTCGACGCCCTGGGGACTGACCCCGGGCGGGAGACTCTGGTCCACGAGGGGCGGCGCATGACCGCGGGAGAACTCCGTGAACTTGTCTACCGGATGGCGCGGGCACTGCAGGCCCAAGGGATAGGCCGCGGTGAGACGGTCACGTTGCTGTGCGGGAACCTTCCGGAGACCATCGCCGCACGCTATGCCGCCAATCTGATCGGTTGCCGGGTCAACCACCTCTACAACAAGCTGTCGGCCGAGGTTCAGGCCGCGATCGTCCAGGACGTCGAGACCCGAGCGCTGATCGTCGACCCGCGTCTCGCCGAGCGCGCCGCTGAGGTGACCGATCGGACGTCGGTCAAGGACGTCCTCGTGCTCGGTCCCTCGGAGATCGGTTCGGACCTCCTGGCGCTGGCCGCCGAGGAGTCCGCGGAACCGTTCGCCAGCCAGGCCGATCCGCAGGACATCTGCACCATCCGCCACACCGGCGGCACCACCGGCCATCCCAAGGGCATCTGCACCTCCTTCGAGCAGACGCGGGGCCTGCGTGGACGGCTGCCGGAGACCCGGGACGACATGCACCGGCAGTTGGTGTGCACCACCTTGGCCCACGCCGCAGGCCTCCTTGTCGACGACACCCTCAACTCGGGCGGCGTCGTGGTGCTCCTGGAGGACTTCGACCCCGCGGCCGTGCTGGCCACGATCGAGCGTGAGCGCATCACCCACCTGTTCCTGCTGCCGCCGCTGCTCTACCAGTTGATGGACCATCCGCACGCTGCCCGCACCGACACCTCCAGCCTGAGCAGTGTGGTGTACGGGGGCTGCCAGTCGTCCCCCGCCCGGATCGCCGACGCCGTGCGGCGCTTCGGCAAGGTGCTGCTCCAGTTCTACGGGCAGAACGAGGCCGGTGGCATCAGCGTGCTCACCACCGAGGATCACGATGTGGAGCGTCCGGAGCGGCTGCGCTCCGCGGGCAAGGTGTTGGACGATGTCGAGGTCGCCATCCGCGACGAGTCCGGCCGCGACCTGCCCGCGGGCGAGCACGGCGAGATTTGCGTGCGCTCCGACCAGATCATGACGGGGTACTGGAAGCAGCCCGAGTTGACCGCCGAGGTGCTGCGGGACGGCTGGCTGCACACCGGTGACATCGGCTACCTGGACGACGAGGGATATCTGACGATCGTCGACCGGCTCAAGGACATGATCGTCGTGGTGGGCGGCCATGTGTACACCACGGAGCTTGAGGACCTGCTCAACTCACACCCGCAGGTGCTGCAAAGCGCCGTCTTCGGCGTCCGGGACGACGACCGGATGGAGCGGGTGCACGCGGCCGTCGTACGCGTACCGGGCAGCGCGGTCGACGAGCGGCAGCTGCGCGAGATGGTGCGCGGGGAGCGCGGTGCGATGTACGAGCCCGCCCGGATCACGTTCGTCGAGGCCTTGCCGTTGACGGACGCGGGCAAGCCGGACAAGAAGCGGCTGCGCCAGGAGGCTGAACGGGCGCACGCTCTGAGCTGACCCGACCTCACTGAAGAATCGTTACTCCCCAGACGTTGGGGCGCAGCCGCACGTGGTCGGCGTGCGCTGCCTGACGACCTGCCAGGTGTGGCGCTCGTCCTGTGCCGCTGCGGTCGTGATGCCGCGAGGCCCCACCGGGCTGACGTCCGGTGGGGCCTCGCGATGTCGATCGGGAGATCTCCGTCAGCCATTCCCCGTTACCGCGACGAGTGCTCGGCCGGCCGGGTGCTATCCGGCGTTCTGGTGCGCTCGCGCCGCCAGATGGGCCGGGACCGGTATGTCGTCGGGGAGTGTGGGGTCGGGTTCGAGGGCGCCCCAGCTGGCGTGGAGGGGGAGCACGCCCGCCCAGACGGCGCGTTCCGCGTCGGGGATGTCACCGTCGTCCGGCGGACCGGTGCGGATCTTCACGGACGCTTCTTCGAGGGACAGGGCGAGCAGAACGGTGGCGGCGAGTTCCTTGCGGTTGGGCTGGCGGGCGTAGTCCCACTGGCCGGGGACGATGTGTTCGGTCAGGCACCGTAGACCGGCGAGTTTCTCCTCCGGGTCGGTGAGCGCCCGCGGCACGCCGTAGATCATCGCGCTGCGGTAGTTGACGCCGTGTTCGAACACGGAGCGGGCCAGCACGAGTCCGTCGACGTGAGTGACCGTGACACAGACCGTGGTCCGGGGCGAGGCGACCAGACTGCGGCTGGCGACCGAGCCGTGGAGGTACAAGGTGGTCTCGTCGGCGCCGTAGACGGTCGGCACGACCATGGTGTGTCCGTCCACGACGACACCGAGGTGGCACAGGAAGCCGACCTTCAAGATGGCGTTGAGGTCCGCCCGGTCGCGGCTGCCCTGCTCGCGCAGGCGCCGGTGGCGGGTGCGTTCGGTCTCCGGCAGGACATGGCTCGGCGTCTGCTCGCTCATTCGGTCTCTCTGTCGGTACGGCGACTGTCGGTACGGCAGCGCGAGCCGGTCAGCGGCACCCAGCCTGCGCCGTGGCGCAGGCTGGCGCTGCGGCCAAGTGGAGGACGCGTCGGTGATGATCGAAGACTAGCGATCTGCTTTGTGTATGACCATGGTCTCAACCGAATCAGTTGTCGGTTGGAGAGATCGCAACGGATATCATGTCGAAGCCGCCTGTGACGCAGTGGAGCCACATGGCGTCGGCTGAGCACGGGCGGCCCGGCGGCCCCCCTCAGCCCAGGCGTCGTACTTTGACGGAGCCGTCCTTCCAGGTGGTCAACTGGCCGTCGGGGCCGGTCTGGACGCGTTCATGCTCCTCCTTGACCAGCACTTCCCACTGCCCCTCCGGAAGGTCCAGGTCTTCGATGACCTCGTCCGGCGTGGGCAGGCGCATCTCGGAGTGCGGGCTGTGTTCGGATGTGGGGAACGCCGTGTGTCCTGCGATGAGGAGCACCCCGCCCGGCGCGACGGCCGAGGCGGCGGTGTGCAGGATCCTCTCCCGCGGCAGGTCGCCGGGGGAGTGCAGGAACTGGGCGGAGACGAGATCGAAGGTGCCGGAAGGGAAGGACGCCGCGAGGTCGTACTGCTGCCAGTCGATCCGGTCGCGGACACCTGCGGTGGCCGCGTGCTTGGCCGCTCGGTCCAGGGCGACACGGGAGATGTCGACCGCGGTGACGCGCCAGTCTCGCTGCGCGAGCCAGATCGCATCGGCCCCCTCACCGCATCCCAGGTCCAGCGCCGTGCCCGGCGTGAGGTCGGCGGCTTCACGGACCAGGACGCTGTTGGGGTTTCCGCTCCAGATCTGGTCGCTCTGGGCGTAGCGGGCATCCCAGAACTGTGCTTCCGAGACGGTTTCGTCGGCCATCGGCGTGTCCCTTCCGGTGTGGTGGTCTCGGGCGCGGTCGGTCACCGGTCACTTCGGCGGTGGGGGTGCTCGCGGAATGCCCCGTACCGGTACCGAGCGTCGTGCCGCGCCCGGGCCTGCGTTCACTGGAGAGCGTCGGCCAGCGCTCGGCAGTTTGACAAATATTTTTGCTGCGGCGGCAAATGGGGGCATGGCTGACGATGACCTCGCAAGTGTGTTGACCGCCGTGGGCCCGCGCCTGCGGGCACCGCGACGCGACCGCGGCGCCACCTCGGCCCAGCTGAGCGAGACGACCGGCCTCCCGCTGAGCACCCTCTCGCGGCTGGAGTCCGGGCAGCGTAAACCGACCGACCCTGGAACTCCTCTTGCCGCATGCAGGTACGCGCCCGCCCCGCCAGCACATGATCCGCCCGGCAGGACTTCTGGAGCACAGCACCAACGGATGCGCGCCACGGGGGTACAACCATCCTGCTTCCCGCATCAGTTGACCATCGCCGCTGCCCGAACACCACCACGCACCCCCGCCCAACGAGTTCCGTCCGCACTCGTGCGGTCATACCGACAGCAGCAACCAGCCGGCTGACCGTCACCGTCCCCTCGGCCCAGGCCACCGGCACGGTCTCCGTCTACGTCACCACGATCGGCGGGGTCTCCGACTCGCAGCCTTACACCTACGAGTGGTCGGCTCCGTCGCGCGGACCTAGGGCCACCGAGGGTTCCCGGCCGACGGGTGTCCCCCAATCCGTCAGACCGGGCAGTGCGTCCTGGTCGACGTCCCCGCGGGCAGGCCTTGGAGCACTACGTTCCGCGAGCTTGGCGCGGCAGCCGTCACCCAGTCCCCACAGGCGTGCCTCCCGGCCGGTCAGGGGCCGCCCGCACAGGCGGCAGGTGACCCGGCGGCCTTCCTCCGGCTCGCCGTCCTCGTCGAGCGGAAGGGGCGTGTGGGGCGCGATCACCGGACGGGCCTGAAGTGGACGAGGATCCGGCCCGGGTTGTTCGGGTCGGCTTCGACCCGGTCGTACAGCTTCCTGATGTGTTTCTGGCCGAGGAACGCGAGGGTGCGCTGCTTGAGTTGCCCTGACCCCTTGCCCGGGATGATCTCCACGACGGTCTCGCCGGTTCGAGCGGCCTTGAAGATGGTCTGCCGTAGGGCGAGTTCGATGTCGCGGTTGTTCCGGAAGATCGGGTGTAGGTCGAGGGTCAGCAACTGGACGCCTCCTGTCGGTTCCGGTGTCGAGTAGCCCGAGTGTGCCACGCCGTGGTCAGGACAACACCCGGCGCGGTGCGCTCGGCCTGTGACGGCCCGTGTGATGTGGCTTTGCGCCGCGCGGTCATCGGCACTCCGTCCGGAACGTTGCCTCCCAGTTTCTGCATGTCTATGCCAATCGTCCGGGTTCGGTCTAGCGTGCTCCCGCTACGCCGCGCAGGGCGGCGGATCACGGTCCCGGGCCTCGCCCGGGGGCTGGGGGGAACAACCATGCGCAATCGAACGCTGCTCGCTGTCCTGGCGGCCTCGGCCGCGATCGGCCTGGCGACTTCCGGTTCCGCGCACGCGGGTGTCGGTGCCGCCTCGGCCGGACCCCGCGTGATCGACGTGACGTCGATGGCGCAGATCCCGACCGTGCACAGTCACCTCAACAGACAGGCGGTGCCGAACCAGGTCTACCGGCTCACCATGACCAACAACGACCGTGGCGAGTGCCTTGACGGGGACACCAACACCATCCCCGCCAACGGCGCCAAGGTCCAACTGTGGGGCTGCAACGGCTGGACCAACCAAACCTGGATCTGGGCACCCGCGGCAGGACAGCCGGTCGGCTACTACACCATCCAGAACGCCGACGGCAGCGAGTGTCTCGACGGGGACACCAACACGATCCCGGCCAACGGTGCCAAGGTCCAACTGTGGGGCTGCAACGGCTGGAACAACCAGATCTGGCAGTGGCACGGCGCCACGCTGACCAACAACGACCGTGGCGAGTGTCTCGACGGGGACACCAACACGATCCCGGCCAACGGCGCCAAGGTCCAGCTGTGGGCCTGCAACGGCTGGACCAACCAGAACTGGACGCTCCACTGAAATCCCGCACCGCTCCACACGGGCCCGCCGACCACCAGGTCGGCGGGCCCCCTCAACGTCCGGACCCGCGCCGATGGATCGGGGGGCGCGCACGACCACGAGAAATTCGGGGGCTCCTCGATGCCCACCGTCGATAGTGTCGATGGCCATGCGCATTCTCGTTCTTGGCGGTACGTCATTCGTGGGCCGCGCCATCGTGGAGGACGCCCTACGCACCGGGGCCGAAGTGACCCTGTTCGGCAGGGGCAGGACCGGGACCGAACTGTTCCCCGAACTGACCCGGCTCATCGGCGACCGGGACACCGGCGACTACACCGCGCTGCGCGGCGGCAGTTGGGACGCGATCGTGGATGTCAGCGGCTACCTTCCACGACACGTCGGGCAGGCGATGGACGCGGTGGGTGACCGCGTCGGCCGGTACCTGTTCATCTCCAGCCATGCGGTGTACCAGCGCACGGGGTTGGCGCCGGGCTCGACCGAGGACACGCCGCGCCGTCCGCCCGTTCGGGACACCGAGGAACTCAACGACGACACCTACGGTCCGCTCAAGGTGGCCTGTGAGGACGATGTGCTGGCCCGGTACGGCACGCGGGCCACGATCGTACGGCCGGGGAAGGTGGCCGGGCCGTACGACCCGTCAGACACCTTCACCTACTGGGCGCGCCGGGCCGCGCGCGGTGGGCGGGTGGCGCTGCCTGCCGACCCCGAGCAGCCGGTGCAGATCATCGACTCGCGCGACCTGGCCCGCCTGGTGGTCCAGCTGCTCGTCGACGACCGTCCAGGTGTGTTCCACGCAGTGGGACCGGCCGAGCCGATCACGTTCGGCGGGCTCATCGAGACCTGCGCACGGGTGGCGGGCACCCGGGTGGAGATCGTGCCGGTGTCACCCGAAACGCTGCCGCCGCTGTTCCCGCTGGTACGGCCGAACTGGCCGACGCAGCAACGCAGCTCGGCGCGCGCCCGGGCGGCGGGTATGCCCTCGACTCCGCTGGAGGTGACCGCGGCCGACGTCCTGGCCTGGGACCGCGAGCGCGGTGAGCCGCCGCTGCGGCGGGGCTTCTCGCCCGAGGAGGAGCGAGCGCTGCTCGCGCGGCGGGACGGCGGGGCCCTGGCCGACTGACAGCCACCACGTGCGCCAGTGGTGTGAGACGGCCGTGCATCGGTTTGGCGCGGGCTCGGAACGGTTAGCCCGAAACGCTGTGCCGATGTGCTGATCCACCCAAAACGCGCGGGAAGACGCGGAGGGCACAGCAAGGCACGGGAAGGAGACGCGCCATGGGGGCCATGACCGCGGTCACCCTGCACATCAACGGCGAGCGGTTCTCACGCGAACTCGACAACCGCACCACGCTGTTGGACCTGCTGCGCGAACACGCGCATCTGTCAGGGGCGAAGAAGGGCTGCGACCACGGACAGTGCGGGGCCTGCACCGTCCTGCTCGACGGCCGCCGCGTCAACGCGTGCCTGCTGCTGGCGGTCTCCATGGACGGAACAGACGTCACCACCATCGAGGGGCTGTCGGACGGGAACGCCCTGCACCCGCTCCAGCAGGCGTTTCTCGACCACGACGCGTTCCAGTGCGGTTTTTGCACCCCGGGCCAGATCTGCTCGGCGGTCGCGGCGATCGCCGAGGCGCGGGCAGGGTGGCCGAGCGTCGTCACGGCCCAGGACGAGCCCGAGGGCCCGGTCGAGCTGACCGCACCCGAGGTCCGTGAGCGCATGAGCGGCAACCTGTGCCGCTGCGGTGCGTATGTGAACATCGTCAGCGCGGTACGGGAAGTGGCCAGGTGAAGGAATTCCGGTACGAACGGCCCGCCGACGCGGATGCGGCCGTCGCTCTGTTGACCGACGCTCCCGGTGCCGCCTACCTCGGCGGTGGCACCAACCTCGTCGACCTGATGAAACTCGGTGTGGCGGCCCCCGACCTGCTCGTCGACGTCAGCCGACTGCCGTTCGAGGAGGTCACGGAGACCGACGGCGGCGGCCTGAGCATCGGCGCCGCCGTACGCAACAGCACGCTCGCGTCCCGCGGGATCGTGCGCGAACGCTATCCGATCGTCTCCGAGGCACTGCTGTCCGGTGCCCCGGCGCAGTTGCGGAACGCGGCCACCGTCGGCGGCAACCTGCTGCAGCGGACCCGGTGCCTGTACTTCCAGGACGTGGGCAAGCCGTGCAACAAACGTCAGCCCGGCTCCGGCTGCCCCGCTCGCGAGGGCGTCCACCGGGACCTGGCGATCCTCGGCGCCTCCGAACACTGCGTCGCCACCAACCCCTCCGACCTCGCCGTGGCACTGGCCGCGCTGGACGCCATGGTGCACCTGGTCTCCGCCGCGGGACCGCGTTCGCTGCCGCTGACCGAGCTGCACCGGCTGCCGGGCGACGAACCACACCGCGACACCGTCCTCAGACACGGCGAACTGATCACCGCCGTGGAGCTTCCGCCGCCGGTGCCGGACGGCCGCTCGGCGTACCGCAAAGCCCGCGACCGCGCCTCGTTCGCCTTCGCGCTCGCCTCCGTCGCGGCCGTCCTCCAGGTGCGCGGAGGCCTTGTGCACCACGTGCGGATCGCCTTCGGCGCGCTGGCGGCCAGGCCGTGGCGGGCGCGGGTCGCCGAGGAGGCGCTGCTGGGCCAGCCGGCCACCGAGGAGGCCTTCGGGCAGGCCATCGACCGTGAGCTGGCCGCGGCCCGGCCGCTGCGGGACAACGGCTACAAAGTCCCCCTCGCCCGACGCCTGGCCGTGAGTGTGCTGGCCGACCTGGCGGCTCCCGAGCACGGAGGCCCGCGATGACCACCACCCGGCCCCTCCTCGGCTCGCCCATGACCCGGCTGGAAGGCCGCGAGAAGGTGACCGGCACCGCCCGCTATGCCGTCGACTACCCTGTCGACCGTGTGGCGTACGCGTGGCCCGTCCCCGCCGCGGTCGCCCGCGGCGAGATCACCGCGGTCGACGCGACCGCGGCCCTCGCCGACCCGGCCGTCCTGGCCGTACTCAGCTATGAGAACGCTCCCCGGCTGCACGACACCGACGACCGGACCCTGGCCGTACTGCAGAGCCCGCACATCGCCCACCGCGGCCAGTTCGCCGCGCTCGCCGTCGCCACGTCCCTGGAGGCCGCGCGGGGCGCCGCCGCCGCGATCCGCGTGGCCTACGCACCCGAGCCGCACGACGTCATCCTGACCCGCGATCACCCGGGGCTCTACAAACCTGACGAGGTCGACGAGGGCATGCCGACCGACCGTGAGCACGGTGACTTCGACACCGTCTACGCGCGGGCTCAGGTGCGGCTCGATGCCGTCTACGAGACTCCGCCGCTGCACAACCACCCCTTGGAACCGCACGCGGCCACCGCGATGTGGGACGGCGACGACCTGACGGTGTACGACTCCAACCAGGGGGCCACCGCCGTCCAGCACGTGCTGGCGGAGCTGTTCGGACTGGCGACCGGCAAGATCCACGTGATCAACGAGCACGTCGGTGGCGGTTTCGGCTCCAAGGGCACCGCGCGACCCCATGTCGTACTCGCGGCGATGGCCGCCCGGGTCGTACGCCGTCCGGTCAAGCTCGCCCTGCCGCGCAACCAACTCGCCGCGGTGACCGGGCATCGGTCCCCCACGATCCAGCGGATCCGTATCGGCGCCGACACCGAAGGGCACGTCCAGGCCCTCGCCCATGAAGTCACGACACAGATCTCGGCGCTCGACGGGTTCGTCGAGCCGGCCGCTGTGGTCAGCCGCGTCATGTACGCGGCTCCGAACAGCCGCACCACCCATCGGGTCACCCGGCTCGATGTCCCCACTCCCTCATGGATGCGCGCGCCGGGGGAGTGTCCGGGGATGTTCGCCCTGGAGTCGGCGATGGACGAGCTCGCCATCGCCTGCGGAGTCGATCCGATCGAACTCCGGGTACGCAACGAGCCGACCGTCGAGCCCGACTCGGGGCTACCGTTCAGTAGCCGCCATCTCGTGGAGTGCCTGCGCGAAGGCACCCGCAGGTTCGGCTGGCACGACCGCGACCCGCGGATCGCGGGCAAGCACGAGGGCCGCCTGCTGATCGGCAGCGGCGTCGCCGCCTCGACGTACCCGGTGTACGTCATGGCCTCGCACGCCGAGGCGCACGCCGGTCCCGACGGGAGCTACGAGGTACACGTCAGCGCCAGCGACATCGGCACTGGCGCCCGTACCGTGCTGACCCAGATCGCCGCCGACGCCCTCGGCGTCCCGCTGGACAGGGTCCGGGTACGCGTCGGCAGCAGCGATCTGCCGCCCGCCTCGGTGGCCGGCGCGTCCTCGGGTACGGCCTCCTGGGGCTGGCCGGTGCACAAGGCCTGCACGGAACTGCGGCAGCGCCTGGAGGCACTCGGCCACTCGGTTCCCGAACAGGGACTCACCGTCGCCGCGGACATCGCGGAGGACCTCGACGACCGGGAGGACTACGCACGCCACGCCTTCGGCGCGCAGTTCGCCGAGGTCCAGGTCGACACGGTCACCGGTGAGACACGGGTACGACGCCTGCTCGGCGTGTTCGCGGCGGGCCGGATCCTCAACCCCCGCACCGCACGGTCGCAGTTCATCGGCGGAATGACAATGGGCCTGGGAATGGCGCTACTTGAGGGCAGCACCATGGACCCGGCCTTCGGCGACTACGCGGAACGCGACCTGGCCTCCTACCACGTGCCCGCCTGCGCGGATGTCCCCGAGATCGACGTGCACTGGATCGAGGAGGAGGATCCGCAGCTCAACCCGATGGGGTCCAAGGGCATCGGCGAGATCGGCATCGTCGGCACCGCGGCGGCGATCGCCAACGCCGTGCACCACGCCACCGGCGTACGGATCCGTGCCCTGCCCATCCATCCCGCCGTGCTGATGCCCCCGCTGGCCGGTGCCCGACAGGCCAGCCCCTCGTAGACGCATCCAGACAGCTAGTCCCTCGTAGACGCCCCGAGGCCCCGGCGAGCGGCCCCGCCAAACGGAACAAAGTGACCACAGAGCCACAAGGTGTACGGGAAGCGTAGTGGGGGCAGGTGTCACACCAGGACAAGAGCTCACCCGGCGGTGAGGAGGGTCCCATGTCCGACGAGGTGTGGGCCAACGAGGTCTACCAACCCGATGGCTCGGAGGTCCAGGACGACGCCGGCGTCCTCGACCCGGAGGACACGCTCGATGACCGTGGCGTCACCCCGGCCATCGACGAGGGATATTCGCCGCCGGAAAGGCCCCTGGAAGTGGAGCGCACCGGCATCACCGTGAGCGAGCAGCGCCGAGGGGAGACGCTCGACCAGCGGCTGGCGGAGGAGGAACCCGACGTCGGCGAGGCCATGGGGGACGGGATCGGGGACCTGCCCGGTGGCAACGGGGAGCTGATCGACCGCGAGGTCGGCGATGCGCGGTCGGGGCGACTGGTGGCCGCCGACGAAGGAGTGCCGCACGGCTTGGAGCAGGCGGACGACACGGCGGCCTTCGACGCCGGAATCGCCGGCGGGGCCGCGTCCGCCGAGGAGGCGGCCGTCCGCATCGTCGATGAGCTGGAGGGGCCCGAGCCCGAGGACATCTGATCGGCACCCCCGAGGTGCCGCCGCGCCGACAGGAACTGCGTCATGGCTGGACAGTTCGAGATACGCCCCTTGGGCGGGCACGAGTATCTGCTGCGTACCCGCTCCACCAACCAGATGGTCGAAACCCGCCTGCAACTCACGGACGACGACCTTGAGCAGCTGGGAGTGGCATCGGCGGACGAAGCCCGTGTCGTAGCGGCGACCACGGAATACCTCGCGGAGCGCGAACCAGAGCTCGACATGCCGGGTCTGCTCGATCTGCACGACATCGCGGAGACCCACCAGGACTTCCCCGAACGGCTGCGCCAGCGGATCACCTCAGGCCGTTAGCGGGACTCCGGTCGGTCCCATCCGCGGCGGCCGCTGGGACCGGCGCGCAGCCTGGTACCGCCGGTCCCAGGAAGAACGATGCACTTCCTGCCCGTCGACCTCGGAGCGAGGCTGACGGGCATGACGACAACACTCATCACCGGAGCCAACAAGGGGCTGGGCCTGGAGACCGCACGCCGTCTCGTCGCGGCGGGGCACACCGTCTTCCTGGGGGCACGTGATCCCCAACGCGGGCAGCAGGCAGCAGAGCGGATCGGCGCCCGCCCGTTGCGGATCGATGTCACCAGCGAGGAGTCGGTGCGGGCGGCGGCGGACGTGGTACGCGAGGAGGCGGGCCTGCTCGACGTACTGGTCAACAACGCCGGGATCAGCGGCGGCTCGAAGCCGGTCGGCGAGGTCACCGCGACGGAACTGGAGACCGTCTACGCCACCAACGTGTTCGGCATGGTGCGCGTCACCCGCGCCTTCCTGCCGTTGCTCAGCGTCAGCGCCCATCCCGTGGTGGTGAACGTCAGCAGCGGCCTGGGCTCCCTCGCCCGGGTATCCGATCCCCAACGGTTCGAGTCGGCCTGGCCCGTTCTGACCTACGCCTCCTCCAAGAGCGCGGTCAACATGCTCACCGTCCAGTACGCCAAGGCGTTCCCCGAGATCAGGGTCAACGCTGTCGATCCCGGGTACACCGCGACCGACCTCAATGGCCACCGCGGAACCCAGACGGTCGAGGACGGCGCTGAAATCATCGTGCGCATGGCCACGATCGGCGCCGACGGTCCGACCGGCGGCTACTTCGCGGCCGACGGTCCGGTGCCGTGGTGACGGTGGTGGACAGGCCGACCGCGAACCAGGCCGTTCGGAGGCACGCGGCCAGGATCGACTTCGCCAGGACCGGCGGGCCCGGCTGGGGCTCGTACGACCTGGACTGCCGGGCCGGTCAGCGGTCCGACACGGCCTCCTGGCCGATCTGATGGGCACGGTTGATCTCGGCCATGTGTTCCTCCGCCCAGGCCCGCACCATCGCCAGCGGGACCTCGAGCGACAGGCCGAGATCGGTGATCCGGTAGTGCACGCGCGGCGGGACGGTCGGCTCCACCCGGCGGCTGACCAAACCGTCGCGTGCCAGGTTCCGCAAGGTCACGGACAGCATCTTCTGCGAGACACCGGCCATCCGGCGCTGGAGTTCGGCGAAGCGCACCTCGTCAGGGGAGGACTCCGCCAGCACCTTGATCGCCATAGACGTCCACTTGGTGCCGATCCGGTCCAGCAGTTGTCGGGTCGGACATTGCGGATCGAACACATCACCGCGCGCGCCGTCGGAGGTACGCGCCGCCGAGGAGGTCACCTGGAACTCACCACCTGTCGCGAGAGTGCGGTCTTGGAACGCCCACCTTAGTTACCTAACGTTGTGTTGTCACCATTGGTAACTGCATCGGAGGCGTCGTGTCCGTCCCCCCATCCTTCTTCGCCGATCCCCGTCCCGGTGCGATCGAGCTGCGCCGGGTCGCGACCAACGGCGTCGAGCTGAACGTGGCGCTGGCGGGGGACGGCCCCGCGGTCCTGCTGCTGCACGGATTTCCGCACACCTGGCAGCTCTGGGTCGAGGTGATCGGCAAGCTCGCCGACCAACACCGGGTCATCGCACCGGACTTGCGCGGACTCGGCGCCAGCCCCCGGGCGGCGGACGGCTACGACGCCGCGAACCTCGCCGCCGACGCCGAAGGCCTGCTGACCGCGCTCGGGGAAAGCTCCGCGGCGGTGGTGGCGATGGACGCGGGCACCCCGCCTGCCTTCCTGCTCGCGATGCGGCGGCCGGACCTGGTCCGGCGACTGGTGGTCATGGAGTCGCTGCTGGGCAGGCTGCCAGGCGCCGAGGAGTTCCTCGCCCCCGGTGCGCCGTGGTGGTTCGGCTTCCACGCGCAGCCCGGCCTCGCGGAATCCGTACTGACCGGCCATGAGGCGGAGTACCTCGACTGGTTCCTCAACTCCGGCACCCACGGCCGCGGCGTGCGCGCCGACATCCGCGACGCCTTCGTCAACGCCTACACCGGAGGCGAAGCCCTGCGCTGCGCCTTCTCGTACTACCGCGCCCTACCCACCAGCGCACAGCAGATCCAGGACGCCGTCGACACGGCCCGACTCACGGTCCCCACCATGGCGCTCGGCGCCCACCCCGTCGGCACCGCACTCGAACAGCAACTGCGGCCAGTCGCCGACCATCTCGAAAGCCATCTCATCGAGGACTGCGGCCACATCATCCCGCTGGACCGCCCCCAAGCCCTGCTCGACCTACTGAAACCGTTCCTCGCGACGGACCCGGCCAACTGACCGTCGATGCAACCGAAGCCCACCGCTGCGGACGGTACGGATCGGCCACCGTCACGCCGCTGACCCCCGGTGGCCGGTTCGGTCCGGTGAGAAGTCCGCGGGCCGGGCAGGGCGTAGGGCGCTCCGGCGTAGGGCGGGGGCGGGCACTACCAGTACCGGACAGTACGCCTTGGCCAGCACGTGATGGCGGACCGTGCCGCAGCCGACATGTGTCAGCAGGCCGTGTCGGCCCACGCCGATCACCCGCAGATCGTCCGCATGGCCCGCGATGCTGCACGGCGCGTGCCCGGGGCCGCTACGTACCAGTCGCATTTCGGTGCGTGTGATCGGCTTCCAGCAGCTGCTTGAGCTTTGCCAGGTCCTTGTTGTTCGCGCGGCGGATCGCGGCGGCCATGACGGGTGCGGTGAACCTGGCGAAGCCGGCGGCTTCACCGCGGTTGCGCAGCGTCATTCGAGTGTGGGTGGGATCGACGGGTTCCCAGGTGTAGGTGGTCTCCATGGGGAACGGCCCTTGGGCGGTGCGCATGACCAGCCGATCGGGGGCGTACTCGGCCACCTCGTAGGTGTAGGTCAGGGTGCGGCCGAGGAACTGGGCGACGAAGTCCAACTTCGTGCCCACGGCGAGCGGCGGTGGGGTCTGCCATCGGACAGAAGTGATGTTGACGTACCACTCAGGAGCGTTCGACGGGTCGCTGGCGTAGGCCGCGACCTGCTCGCATGGGCGCGCGATGACGATCTCGGTCAGCACGTCAACGGACACAGTTCCTCCCGGGAAGGTTTCAACGCTGTCGCATTGTGCCGGGTCGTGCGGCCCAGGACGATGGACACGCGGCCGGCGAGGGGCGTCCGTCAGTCAGGTGGGTCCGCGCTTCAGGGAGCACTGGCCACGTCGACGGCAACCTCCGGCCCTGAGCGTCCCCGCCCGAGGCATCGCTCACGAGTGACAACCGTTCCCGGGCGACGTTCCACGAAGCTCTCCGCATCGGCTAACATCGGGCGCTTGAGTCCGGTGGCTCAGCAGCATGGCACGAGGCACCGACAAACCCGTGGGTGTCCGCGGTTGGCGAGCGGCGAAGCCGACGCGAGGGGCTCCGGGGCGCCCCTATCGCACCGGCCGCGAGGTCAGTTGCCGTGGACGAGCGGGATGGTGCGGGTTACCAGGTCCTCGTAGCCCCGCTCCGACCAGGCGCCGAAGTGCACCTGGACCGACTTCAGTTGCCTGGCGGCGGTGGCCGCGATCGAGAAGCGGAACAGGAATCGGGTGTTGTGACCGCTGGGCAGATCCTGCAACAGGAAGCCGGTGTTGGCGCCGATGACCGGGTCGCAGCCGGTCGACAGGCCGAGCTTCTGCCAGCGGCCCTGGTGGTAGACCTCGACGGTCACATCCTTGGGCGCGAGGGAGACCGCCTTGCCGTTGCCGCGCTGGTCCGGGTTGCCGACCGGAGTCCAGGCGTACAGGCCGAGCGTGGGGCGGACGCTGTCGAACGCTGCGCCCGTGCCGTTGTAGATCATCCCTCCGATCTTCGCCCTGGGGCCTCCCGCGAGAACCTCCTTCGGTATCGCCAGCGGGTCGAAGGTGGCCTTGGCATGGCCGTGATGGACCGCGGCCGACGTCCGGGCGGTCCGGGTGGTGGCGGGTTGCACGTGCGCGGCATCGGCGTTGACGGACGCGGTGTCCGGTGTACCGCAGACGGCGGCGGGGGTGGCAGAGGCCAGCAGCGGAACGGCGGTGAGCATCAGCCCGGTGACGGTTCCGGCGGCGGCGGTACGGTCCGGGCGAACTCGGCGGGGCCTTCTGGTGAAACGGCGTGCCAGGTTCCTGCTCATGATGATCCCCCAGGGATGGCGTCGCGGATGTGTGTTTCGCGTACGAACCGGTGGACGGCCCTCGCAACTCGCTTCCGGGGCCCTCGCTTTCGGGGGCCTATGTCGTCAGCGGTGAAACCATGATCCTTCCGCGAGATCGCCGGGCGGTGGGGGAATCGCCAACGCCGGGTAACGGCGGACTTGCCCAGGACGGCAACCGCCCCGCCGTACGGCTGGCACCGCGACGGCTACGGCACTGATGGGCGCACCCCCCCATGTCACCGCACGGTGACCATGGCCGCCCAGCGTCGGACGACATGCGGGCAGAGATGGCCGGGGTCGGGGACGCACCGCTCGAACGAGTCGATGGCCGTGCTGCCCTCGCCTGCAGCCCGGAGGGCGGCCCTGGTGACGCCGCCTGGTGACGTGACCGTGCCGGTGCGCCGGAGGACTCGGCCGTCGGCGGCGCTCGGCAGGCTCCAGGTCCAGGTCAGCCCGTTGTGATGGGAGCCGGTGAGCCGGACCGTGATCACGCCCCCTCGGTGGACGGTCACCGCGCGGCCGTCGTCACTGTTCGACAAGGCGAGCTCGACGGCCTTCTCCGGCCGGTCCCTGTGCGGGGCGGCAGACGCAGGCACGGGGACGCAGATCGCGGTGGCGGACAGCGCCAGCCCCGCGGCGAACCCGGTAACGGTGAACCTGGCGCTCCTCATGTTCATCACCTCGGCAGTCCGGTGCAGATATGCGGATCTGTCTCCACTGTCGCCCCTCGGTGGCACCGCTCGGCCCCGGTCACCGTCCCATTCACTCCTTCGAGAACTCCACAACGGCCACCGTGACGACCCGTACCCGTCTTGCGCCTGCCCGCCGCCCCTGCCCAGGCCGGGAGGAGCCCGCGGCGTCGAGTCTCAGCGGAGGAAGCGCTGCGCGGTGGCAGTGGTGAGCGGGTACCGTCCAAGAACGAGGCGGCGCTTACCGCTCGGGATCAACGACCGCCCGAAGCACGGAACTCACCGGCGCCGCCAACAGCAGGACCGCCTCCTGAAGCACGACGACTTCCTTACCGACCGCGCGGTGTCCCAGCGGGTACGCGCGTTCTGCCGCACAGGGGAGACGGTGCGCTGACCCCTGCGACGGCCCCCGTCACGGTGGCGGTCCCTCGTCCGGGCAAACCGTTGTGCCCCGGGGGAATTGAACCTCGATCCGTCGTCGTACGTGTGGAGGGCGGCTCGGGTTCGCCGCTGACTGACGAAGCCGTTCGGAGGCGAAGCCGGCTCAACAGGACAACACCTCGCCAGTGGCCGCTTACCGCCCGGGGCAATGCACCCGGAGTGCGGGGCGGGCCAGCGATGGGCGAGGGAAGATGGGAGCTGGATTCGTGTCGCACATACGCACAGAGAAATCCCGTCGGTCGTTGCGACGGCAACGGGTACGCCGCCGAAGGTTCTCCAAGCTGACGCTCACGCTGGCGGGCGTACCGCTGATCACGGGCGTACTGGCAGGCTCCGTGTTCGCCGCGGTCGGCGGCCAGCACCACCGCGCCGGTACCGCAGCCGCGTCCCCCGGTGCGAACGCCAACGGCGCCGCGCAGGCGGCCGCGGCGGCGAACCCGAACTGCACCTTGGTCGTGCCCGCCAACCCGTTGAGCGCCCAAGGACTGGCCACCCCCTACCAGTTGACCGCGACCAACCCGGCGATGGGGCCGTGCAACGAGGCCAACGCCAACCAGTCGGCGTTCGTCGAGGCGGCGGTCATGGGCAACAACGGCCAACTGACGTTGTACGACCCGCTGGTCATCGACAAGGGCACACAACCGGCCGCGGCCCCCGCCCCCGCACAGGTCCCCGCGGGATCGACGGTCGGCATCTGGTTCGGCTTCAACGGCACCAACCTGACCTTGCAGTCGGCGGCGGGCGCCAACAGCCTCACCCAGGGAAAGTGCGTCAACGGCCAGAACGGATCGATCTTCGGGCAGTTCGCGCAGTGCAACGCCCCGGCGTTCTTCCAGGCCGCCAACGCCCAGATCACCCAGAACCAGTTGCAGGTCCCACCGGTGGGCACCGCCAAGGACGGCATGCCCTGTCCCACCACCCGCGACTTCTCGGTGGTGGACCAGGACCCGAGCGACAACGTGGTCACCCACTACCTCGCCAACGCCAAGGGACAGACCGCCCAGAACAACGCCGCGGGCAAGGCCGCGGTGCCGAACGCCACCGACCTGGCCAACGGCAGTGACAACCTCCTGCTGACCAAGTTCATCGACCCGGCCCTGGGCTGCACACCGTTGACCAAGCCCGACCAGGCCACTGACGGTCAGCCGAGCGCCGCGCTTCCGCTGGACGAACTGTCCGCCGCGGCCAACCAGAAGGCCCCGATCGCCCTCGTACCGCTGAACGACCCGATGACGCTCAACAACGCCAACGCCAGCCCCGCCAAGGCCAACCTCTACCGCATGGGAGTCGACCAGCCCGCGATCGGCGCCGCCGACAACGGCAACGGCACCACGTTCTGCCAGAACATGTTCAACAATCCGGCAGGCATCCAGCGGGTGTTCAAGGACCAGGCGATGTTCGCCAACGCTCCTTCGGTGGACGCGGCGATGGCCACCAACCTGTTCACCTTCCTGGCGATGCGGGCGAACCAGAGCTTCACCAACCTGGGCTGCGGCAAGCTCCTGAACGCGGCCAACCCGGTCACCCTGACGACCAACGGCAACGGCGTGGTCACCGCCGCCACCCTCACCCCGTTGGGCAAGATGCCGCCGCCCGGCGCGCCGATGCCCAGCGCCCCGGCCAACCCGAGCGCGCCCGCCGGCACCGGCAGCATGCCCCCCACGGCGACCGCCCCTGCACCGGCGCCCAGTGCGAGCGCCAGCGCTTCCGCCCCGGCGGGCGGCACCAACGGCAACGGCCCCACTCCCGCGCCCAGCAAGTCCTGCCGACCGCCCAAGAAGGTCCATTGGTAGACGGCCCGCACCGGCCACCAAACGGCCGCGGGTACGCGCCTGAGGCTAGTCGCCGTCGCTGTCCTCGGCAGCCGAGTGGGGCGTGGTGAAGCGGTATCCAGCGGCGATGAGGCGAGGAAGGTAGGTGCGCACAGCCGCCAGCGTCTGGGAGCGGTCGCCGCCACCGTCGTGGTTGATGATGATCGACCCGGTGCGGGTGCGACTGAGCACGGTGGCGGCTATGCGGGCACTGCCCGGACGGGACCAGTCACGGGGGTCCACCGACCACGCCAACGGCTGCAGGTCGTACGCCGAGCAGGCGGACAGCACCGCAGGGGTGAACGTCCCGAAGGGGGCACGGAAAAGCCCTGGGCGTATGCCGCCGGAGGCCGATTCGATGGCGTCGGCGGCCTGTTCGATCTGCTCGCGGATCTTGGCCGGGCTCAGGGGCCGTAGATTGGGATGGGACCAGGTGTGGTTGGCCAGGGTGTGTCCTTCGTCGACGACACGGGCCACCAACTCCGGGTGCTTTGCGGCGTGTTCACCGATCATGCAGAACGTGGCGGTGACGCCGTAGCGCCGTAGCGCGTCCAGGATGTCGGGCGTGTACCGGGGGTCCGGCCCGTCATCGAAGGTCACGGCTATGGTCTTGGGCCCGGCATCCACGTGGTACTGGGGCCCGCGCTGCTCCCCGGTCGTGGCGGGGCCGGGGGTGGGGAATCGGGACCGTGACTGTGCCCCAGCGGCCGAGTGCCGCCAGGGGGGATCGGTCAGGAGTTCCCATCCACCCACGGCCGCCACCATCAGACCGGTGGTGTACAGCACAGCCCGCCGAGGCATGCTCACCGACACCGGACATCGTCTCCCTCGAAACGGTTGCCCCCACTTCACGACGCACGGGCTGGGCCCGCTGCTGCGTACACCGTCAGCGTGACATCAGGCATCGGCCGTGGCAGGCGGGAGTACTCCATCAGACTGACGGCCCGCCTTCGCCGCCACCCTCGTCGGAAGGGGCGAGGACCGCGTACGGAACCGTGCGGACGGGCCGCGTTCAGGCCCGGCCGTGCGACTTCTGGGAGTGGCGTGACAGCGAGTCGAGGACCACGGCGGCGAGCAGCACACCACCGGTGATCATGTACTGCACCGTCGTCTGGATGCCCAGGAGCAGCATGCCGGAGGCGATCGACTGGATGACGAGCATGCCGAGCAGCGCGGACCAGGGTCTACCGCGCCCACCGAACAGGCTGACGCCGCCGATGACGGCCGCGGCGATGGAGTTGATCATCAGGATGCTGGAGCCCGCGGTCTGGCCCACCGAGGCGACCCGCGAGGCCAGGAACAGCCCGCCCAGCGCGGCTAGTGTTCCGGATACCGCGAACACCGAGACCCGTACCCACGCCACGTTGATGCCCGCGCGCCGGGTCGCTTCGACCCCGCCGCCGATCGAGAAGATCTTCCGGCCGTACTTCGTGCGGCGTAGCACGAAGTCGAGGCCGACGACGACGGCCAGGAAGATCAACAGGGCCAGCGGCAGACCCTCGAACTGGTTCAGCACATAGGCGACGGCGAACGCGATCACCGCGACCGCGCCGGTGCGCATGGCGATCTCGGTCAGTGGCCGTGCCAGCACCTCGGCGGCCCTGCGGCGCCGCGCGTCGTGGTACGAGGTGACGAAGAACGCCACCGTGCCGAGCGCGGCCAGTCCGTACGCCGCCGCGGTGTTGTGGAAGTAGTGGTTGGTCAGGCCGTAAACCAGTCCCTGGGGGCGCAGGTTGATGGTGCCGCTCGCACCCAGAACGTGCAGCATCAGTCCGTTCCAGGCCAGCAGTCCCGCCAGGGTGACGACGAACGCGGGGACGCCGATCGTGGCGAAGAAGAACCCCTGCACGGCACCGATCGCCGCGCCGACGAGCACCGCGGCGATGACCGCCAACCACTCCGGCACGCCGTTGTTCACGTTGAACACGGCGAACACGGCCGCGGAAAGCCCGCTGACCGAGCCGACCGAGAGGTCTATCTCGCCGAGGAGCAGTACGAAGACGATGCCCACCGCGATCAGTCCGGTGCCGACGATGTCCACGCTGAGGTTGGACAGGTTGCGGGGGGAGAGGAACTGATGGTCCAGGATCTGGAACACCGTCCAGATCACGACGACGCTGAAGACGCCCGGAAGCGCGCCGAGTTCGCCGCTGCGCAGCTTGCGGGTGATCTCGCTGACGTAGCCCCTGAAGCCCTGTTCGCCCTCGGCCGACTGGCGCCGGTCGGCGGCGGGCCCGGCGCGGGCGGTGCCGCCGCCTGCCCTGGTGGTGTTGAGGTCGGATGCTTCGGACTTGTTCACAGCATCGCCTCCCACGCCCACGCCTTGCGATGGGTGATGGCGTTGTCGGTGGCGCCGGTGATGGAGGAAACGATCTGTTCCTGGGATGTGGTCAGCACGTCGAAGAAGCCGTTGTTGCGGCCGAGGCGCAGCACCGCCACCTGGTCCGCGACGGCCTTGACGTCGCCCAGGTTGTGACTGATGAGCAGCACGCCGATGCCGCGTTCCCGCAACCGCTCGATGAGATCGAGGAAATGGGCGGTCTGCTCGACGCCCAGCGCGGCGGTGGGCTCGTCGAGGATGAGGATCTTGGGATCGCTGAGCAGCGCGCGGGAGATGGCAACCGTCTGCCGCTGGCCCGCGGAGAGGGAGGCGACCGGGACGCGCACGCTGGGGATGCGGATGGACAAGGTGTCCATCAGTTCCAGTTCTCGGGTGCGGCGCTCCATGGCCACCTCGTCGAGGACGCCGGCCGTGCAGATCTCATGGCCGAGGAAGACGTTCCCGACGACGTCGAGGCTCTCGCACAGCGCGAGGTCCTGGTAGACGCCCGCGATGCCCAGGGTCTGGGCGTCGTGGGGGCGATGGATCCGGACGGGCCGGCCGTTCCACTCGATGACGCCCTCGTCTGCGGGACCGACACCGGTGATCACCTTGACGAGGGTCGACTTGCCGGCGCCGTTGTCGCCCACCAGGGCGACGACCTCACCGGCGTGGATCTCCAGCTCGACGTCCGTGAGCGCTCGGACGGCGCCGAACCGTTTGCAGATTCCGCGTAGCGCCAGCACGGGCGTGGTGGACACGTGGACCATCTCCTTTGCCCATCGCCTTCTGAGCGGCGGTGATGTGGTGCGCCTTGTGGGAGATACGGGTGGCGGCTCGACCCGGACGGCCTCCGCGAAGGCCGGTCCTAGCCGAAGAGTCCGGCTTTCTGGCAGGCGGACTTCAACTTCGGTGTGCAGATCTGGCTGACGGTGTACGGACCGTGGTTGACGATGGTTTGCTTGACGGTGCCGATGGTCACCGGCACGAGGGTGCCCAGGACGGCCGGAATCCGATTGCTGGTGTCGTTGCTGACCCGGTCCTTGGCGATGGCGTTGATGCTCTCGCCACGGCCCAGGGCGACAGCCATCTCCGCGGCGGCGTCGGCCTCCGCCACGAAGGACTTGTAGACGGTGACGCACTGCTCGCCGGTGAGGACCCGCCGCACCGCCGCGAGGTCGGCGTCCTGGCCGGTGATCGGCGGCAGCGGCTTGATGTCGGCGGCCTTGAGGGCGGACAGCGCGCCGTATGCGAGGCCGTCGTTGGCGGACAGGACGCCGTCGATCTTGCCCGCGCCCAGCCCGGCGATGGCGGCGGACATGTTGCTGAAGGCGTTCTCGGGTATCCATCCGGCGGTGTAGTAGGCCATGCCGATCTTCGTCTTGCCCTTGAGTACGGAGAGCGCGCCGTTCATCAGGGCTGCCGTGTTCGGATCGGTGGGGTCTCCGTTCATCATGACGATCTGCGGGGCCTTCGCCCTGTGCCCCATGGCGGCGAGCAGCGCTTGGGCCTGGATCTTGCCGATCTGCCGTGAGTCGTAGCTGGAGTAGGCGGAGATGGGGCCCTGGGCGAGGCGGTCATAGGAGACGACGGGTATGTGCGCGTCGTGCGCCCTGGTGACCGAGGAGCGGAGCGCCTTGTAGTCGACCGGATCGAGGACCAGCACCCTGACCCCGTTCGCGATCATGGAGTCGATCTGCTGCTGCTGGGTTGCCACGTCCGCCGAGGCGTTGGCGTACCGCACCGTGCAGTCGCGGCACAGTTGCTTGACCTTCTTCTCGACCAGGGGCCTGTCGGAAGTCGCCCAGCGGGCGGTGTGGGTGTCGGGGAACAGCAGGCCGATCGTGAAGCCGCCGTGGGCGGAGACACTCCCGCTCGGGGTGCCGGGCCCGCGCGCGGCCCCGCACGCGGCGAGGCTGACGGCCATGGACACCGCTGTCACCGCAACGGCAGCGCGACCCAGATTGCTCTTCATCCGCGGGCACTTCCTGCCACGTCTGTCGGCGCCCGTTCGCCGCCGGGGGGCGGACCGGTCGCACGCGGTCGAGGCGTTGCGCGATCGCAGGGCACTCGCGAACAGGCCGTGTTTTCTTCAAACGACAATAGTCGCAATACGCGAAATTTCGATCCGGGAGGCCGGGGGACAGCCTGTCCCGCTCCGAGCCGCCACGAGTTCCGGGTGCACGCGGCGGCCCGGCCCTGGCGCATGAGCTGACGCGAATGTCTCCTCAACTCCCAGTGCGTCAGAGCTCGCACGACGGGAGGATGATCTCACCCCACACCTGTTTGCCACCGCTGAGCGGCACCGCGCCCCAGGACCCCGACATCGCCTCCACCAGCAGAAGGCCCCGGCCGCCGGTGACTTCCCAGTCCACACTCGTCGGCTTGACGGGGGCGCGCGGCGACGAGTCGCTGACCGCCACCCGCAGGCGCTCTCCGGCGAGTGTGAGATCGAGGCGCACCTCGCCCTGGGTGTGCACCAGGGCGTTGGTGACCAGTTCGGAGACGATCAGCAGGACCGCGTCCGTCTCCTGCGTCACGTTCCAGGTGCGCAGGGTGCGCGCGGTGAACCGGCGGGCGTGCATCACGGCGTCGGGAAGCCGCCACACCGCCCAGCCCGCCCGTAGCGGTCGGGCGCGCAGCCCGTCGTAGCGCAGGAGCAGCAGCGCCACGTCGTCGTCACGTTTGTCGGCACCGCTGATCAGCGCGTCGGCCATCCGGTCGGCGTCGGACGGGTCGGTGGCGGAGAGCACCTCGCACACGCGGCGCAGGCCGTCTTCCAGACGGAGGCTGGAGGACTCCACCAGGCCGTCCGTCAGCAGGGTGAGGACCGTTCCGGCCGACAGCCCGACCACGGTCAGGGGGAACTCCGCGTCCGCCAGCACTCCCAGCGGGGGCCCGCCCTCGGCCGCCACCTCGCAGGTGCTGCCGTCGGGATCACGCAGCAACGGCGGCAGGTGCCCCGCCCGGACGAACCAGGCGTCGCCTTCCTCGGTGTCCAGGGCGACATAGCAGCAGGTGGCGAAGGCGTCGGTCTCCATGCTGACCAGCAGCCGGTTAGCGTGCGAGACCACCACATCGGGCGGGTGGCCCTCCAGGGCGTAGGCCCGGATCGCTGTGCGTATCTGGCCCATGATCGTCGCGGCCTCGGCGCTGTGTCCCTGCACATCTCCGATGACCAGCGCCACATGCCGATCGGACAGCGGGATCACGTCGTACCAGTCGCCGCCCACCTCAAGCCCGGCCGTAGCGGGCAGATAGCGCGCGACAGCCGCACAGCCGGGCAGCGAAGGAAGCTTGCGGGGCAGCAGACTGCGCTGCAGCATCGCGGCGAGCTCGTGCTCGGCGTCGAAGGCGCGGGCTCGAACCAGCGCCTGCCCCACCAGGCCCGCGGTCGCGGTCAGCAGCGAACGTTCCTCGGTGCCGAACTCGTGAGGTTCGTCCCAGCCGAGCAGGCACGCGCCGACCAGCCGCCCATCGGCCGGGAGCGGCAGGACGGCGAGACCGCCGCGTCCGACCGCCGCAAGACCGGGCTCCAGGCCGGTGCTGGTGGTCCAGAGGCTGGCCCGGCCCTCGCGTAGGGCGGCCTGCAGGGTGGGCAGGGCACGGGCCGGGGCGTCCGGCCACTCGGACCGCCACTCGGAGCGCCAGATCTCCGGCCATGCCGAGGGTTCCGGCGGGTCCAGGACGGTGACCACCAGTCGGCTGGCGTGCAGTTCGGAGAGCGCCACCCGATCGGCTCCCAGAGGCTCCCGCAGGGCGGCGACCACGCCGCGGCTGACGTCGCGGACGGTCATCGCGGTGGCCAGGATGGCGGACAGCCGCTGTACCCGGGAGACCTCGTCCGTGCTGGGGCGCAGATGCGAGGCTTCGGCGACCACGCCCAGCATCCGCTCCGGCTTGCCGTCGGCGTCGGCCAGCACCCGGCAGCGCAGCCGCAGCCAGCGCAACTCTCCGGTGGGCCAGCGGATACGGAACTCCAACTCCCGCCCGCCGGGCGTCATATGGCCCGGCTCGACGACGGACATCAGCGCGGGCAGGTCCTCCGGGACGGTGTGCGCGAGCAGTGTCTCCACGCGTCCGTCGAATTCGTCCCGGTCGATGCCCGCGAGTTCCAGCACCTGCGCGTCCGCGTCGATCCGTCCCGTCTCGAGTACCAGGGTGAACGAGCCGACGCGCATGTACCGCAAGGGGGAGCACGGCGCCCTCCCGGGCTCTGCGCCGCCAACGGGCCCACCGCCGCCCGGTTCGTCGCACGCTTCGAGCAGCGCGGCGACCTGGTCCGCATACAACTCCAGAAAGTTGCGCCGCACGGTGTCAAAGCCGTCCCCGCCGTGGTCCACGACGACCAGGCAGCCCAGCCGCCTGCCATCGGCGCCCAGTGGCAGGGCGCCCAGCGAAACATCGGCTGCGGCTGCCTCCGCGCGGCCGTCGCCGTGCGCGGTCACCTCCGCCGGTGTCAGCCACAGGGGTTGGCCGCTGCGGAAGGCGTCGGCCACCGGTGAACGGCCGGACAGGGGGTAGCTCGACGACAGCCCGTACACGGTGCCGGGGCAGTCCCCGACCGTCTCGGCCTGCCGCAGCTCGTCAGTGTTCTCGTCCAGCACGTAGACGGCGGCGAGCGCCGCCCCGGCGAACCCCACCACCCTTGTCGTCACAGCCAGCAGCACCCCTGTAGCAGAGAGTCGACTTCATGTGCCCCGGCCGCCAGGTTTCGCGGCATCAGGGCCGCCCTCACTCTGACCTTTTATCATCACATATTCCCCTTACGGGCGTGACTGTCGCGGCTCTGTGAGTGACCTGTCGCGCTGCCCGCAGGGCGGGGGTGCTGGCGCCGTGGGGCCTCAGGTGCGGTCGATGTGGACGTTGGTGGACTTCACGCGGGCGGTGGCCTGGACGCCGACCTCCAGTCCGAGTTCCTCGACCGCCTCCCGGGTGAGCAGGGAGACCAGCCGGTGGGGGCCCGCCTGGATTTCGACCTGGGCGGCCACGTCGCCGAGCTTGACCGCGGTGACGATGCCCGGGAAGGCGTTACGGGCCGTGGTGTACGAGGCGTCGTCCTCTCCGCCCGCGCTCTGCGCCAGTTCCACGGAGAAGGCGGCCAGATCCCGGCCGTCGATGAGACGTCGGCCTGCCTCGTCGCGATGTGTGGGGACCCGGCCGCCGTCCGCCCAGCGCCGGGCGGTGTCCGGACTGACGCCCAGCAGCCGCGCCGCCTGGCCGATTGTGTAGGACTGCATGTCCCTCAGATTAGGACCGCATGCCTTGCATTTGCAATCGTCTTTCGTCGCTGAGCATCGCAAATGCGAGGGTCGGCGGAGGTCTGCCGAGGCGCCCGGACGGTGGCGTCCCCCCGTTCGCCAGGTGGTGGCTCTGGTCTGCCAACTGGTGCGCAGGCAACGCCTGGCGTTTACGAGGGGTTGCCGCCACGCGGTGTCGGCGCTGGTTAATCTACCTCTGCCGCTAAGGAGCAAGTGGGAAATTCCGCACGATGGACTTGAGGTGGCTTCCATGAGCCTGAGCATTCGCAATCAGCTTCCCGGCACCGTCGTCTCCGTGACCCCCGGCACGGTCATGGCCACCGTGAAGACACGCCTGAACGGCGGTCAGCAGATCACCGCCGCGGTGACCCTGGAGGCGGTCAAGGACCTCGGGATCGCCGAGGGCAGCGCGGTGCGCGCCCTGGTCAAGTCCACCGAGGTGTCGTTGGCCACCGGCCCGGTGACCGGTCTCACCATCCGCAACCAGATCCCCGGTACCGTCTCGTCGGTCGCCACCGGCGACGCCATGGCGACGGTGAAAGTGGCCGTGGAGGGTGGGGAGTTGACGGCTGCCGTCACCAAGGACGCCGTCGACGACCTCCGGCTGGCCGAGGGATCCTCGGTCGTCGCCCTGATCAAGTCGACCGAGATCTCACTCGCCGCCGCCTGACAGCACGAGCGCGGCCATCTGGTGGCGACGTCACGGCTGTGCCGGGGCCTGCCGGCCACCGGGCCGTCACACGTCGGCCGTCGATGTCGCTACACCTGGTGTTCTCCGCTCCCCGGCGGAAGATAGGCGCCGACCCAGATACTGGTGATCGCGCTGACGTAGCGTGCCCCGCACGCATCGCCGGGCACGACGAGCTGGCTGCCCTCCGCGTCGAGCGGATGCCCGTCCAGGCTGGTGGCCAGCAGTACGGGAGAGTCGCCGAACTCGGCGTCGATCTCCGGCCAGGACAGCACCGCCCGATGACCGTCACCGCCGAAGACCGCTATCAGGAAGTGCGAACGGTCCTTGCGGCGGCGCACATCGAACGTCGGTCCCGCCTCGGCCACCACATCACGCAGCAGAGGCCCGGCGAAGACATGGTGCTGGGCGCCGTTGGCCGCGCAGTCGAAGACCACTTCGGCCTGGTGGGTGGGCCAGCGTCGCAGCTGGGCCACCGACAGGTTGACGGGGCGTTCGAGGTCGCCGTACAAGCGCAGCGTCCGAATACGGACAGTCGGCATCAGAGGCGGTGCTGTGATGCGGCTCATCGGCGTCCCCTCATTCCCCTGTGAACCCGAGTGCGTCGAGGTGTCCGGAGAACGTGATGCCCGCCCGCGAAGATCAGGAACCGAAAATGCCGCACCTTTCGGCCAGTCAGCCTTGCGAATGTTTGGGGTGGATGAGTGAACCCCTGTCAGATGCGTAACTCTCCATGCCCACCGCTAGGCATCTGCCTGCCACTGCCATCGCATTCACCGGCGGCGGTCGACGTGCACGCTGGTCGACTTCACCCGGGCCGTAGCCGCGACCCCCACGGCCAGCCCCAGATCCTCCACCGCCTCGCGCGTCACCAGCGAGACCAGCCGGTGTGGCCCAGCCTGGATCTCCACCTGTGCCACCACACCGTCCGTGTGGACAGCGGTGACGATGCCCCGGAACCCATTGCGCACCGACGTCGGGACCTCGGCACCCGCACCGTCGACCCCCGCCGCCCAATCGACTGCGAACGCGGCGAGACTTGCCCCGTCGATCACCCGGTTCCCGGCGTCGTCCCGCTCGGTGGCCACACGCCCCGCATCGGCCCACCGCCGGACAGTCTCCCCACTGACCCCCAGCAGGCGGGCGGCCTGGCCAATGCTGTAAGACGGCATACCCGCACTCTAACGACCGCGCACCGTCACAACCGCGCTGCAGGCCACCGCGGATGGGGCGGGCATTCGGTCCGCTGATCAGTAGATGTCGCGGAGGTAGCGCTTGTCGGCGGCGAGCTGCTTGACGTACACGGTCGCGGCGTCCTCGCTCAGGCCGCCGTGGACTGTGGCGATGTCACGCAGCGCCTGGTCGACGTCCTTGGCCATACGGGATGCGTTGCCGCAGACGTAGAAGTGCGCGCCGTCCTGGAGCCAGGACCACAGCTGGGGGCCGTGCTCGCGCATCCGGTCCTGGACGTAGACCTTGGCCCGCTGGTCACGGGAGAACGCGGTGTCGAGACGGGTGAGGGTGCCGTCCGCGAGGTGGGCGGCCAGCTCGTCCTCGTAGTAGAAGTCGGTGGCGCGGTGCTGTTCGCCGAAGAACAGCCAGGCGGGGGAGCGCTGGCCGAGGGCGCGGCGCTCGTCGAGGAAGCCGATGAACGGGGCGACACCGGTGCCGGGGCCCACCATCACCATCGGGGTGGCGGGATCCGCCGGCGGCCGGAAGTGCGGGGAGCTTTGGACGAAGACCGGCACCGGGCTGTCGGGTGCGGAGTCGGCGAGGAAAGGCGAGCAGACGCCGCCCCGCGAGTGGCCGCGGGGATTCTCGTACCGGACGACGGAGACGGTCAGCGAGATCAGGTGCGGGTCGCTGAGCGGGCTGGAGGATATGGAGTACCGGCGCGGGTGAAGGTGTTTGAGGACCGTGGACCACTCCTGGGCGGTGGCGCGGACCGCGTGCTCGGCGATCACATCGACGGCCTGGCGGCCCCAGCACCACTTCGCCAGTTCGCCCTTGTTGTCGGGGCGCAGCAACTTCTTCAGCAGGCGGTCGCCGGTGCGCTCGGTGACGAAACGCAGTAGGGCGGGGGTGATTCCGGTGATGTCCAGGTGCCGGTGCAGGGCCTGGTGCAGGGGGACCTCGCCGATGCCCTCGACCTCCACACCGGTCGCCGGGTCGAGGCCGGTGACGGCCAGCCATTCGGCGACCAGCTGGGGCGAGTTGACGGGGCGGACGCCGAGCGCGTCCCCCACCTGGTAGGCCAGCGGCGTCTCGCTGTCGCGGGTGTCGAAGGTGAACCGGCGCACCTCCTTGCCCGCCCCCGGGCCGCTGAGCAACCGGTTGCCGGTCAGTCGAGCGGCTACGGAGGCGGGCTTCCGGGAACTCGGGGCCAGGGCGAGGGCGGATGCCGGAGCCGTCGCGGTCTCGCAGGCCAGGGCGGTGAGGACCTGGTCGAGCCAGGCGTGGGCGGAACGCTCGTAGTCCGGTTCGCAGTCCGTGCGCGGCGCCAGCCGCATCGCGCCCAGTTCGTCCAGGCGCTCGTCCAGTCGGCGGCCGTGGCCGCAGAAGTCGTCGTACGAGGAGTCGCCGAAGGCGAGGACGGCATACCGCACCCCCTCCAGGCGCGGGGTGTCGGGCGCGGCCAGGGCGTCCCAGAAGCCGGAGCCGTTGTCGGGGGCGCCCCCGTCGCCGAACGTACTGGTGATCAGCAGGAGGTCGGCGGCGGTCGGCAGCGCGCCGGGAGTGGTGTCGTCCATGCCGACCAGCGTCGCCTTGTGGCCGTTGGCGATGAGCCGTTCAGCGGTGGCCGCCGCGAAGTCCTCGGCGTTGCCGGTCTGCGAGGCCCACAACACGAAGACCTGGTCGCCGCTGCCGCCGCGGGCTTCGGTCTGCGGGGCGGCGGCCCGGGAGTACATCCCGGCCAGCACACCGTTCACCCACAGCGCGTGTTCCGGGCTGAAGGGCGCCGACGGCGGCAGCACCGGCACGCCGGGCGCGCCCACTTGGAGTCCGGCCAAGAAGCCTGCCAGGTAACGGCGTTCACGCTCGGCCAGTAGGGGTGGGGGCGTGCTGGCTATGCCCAGTTGCTCCCAGGCCGAACCGGCGGTTGGTGCCTCGTCGGCGGCCTGCGGGGCGGCGGGCGGGTTGTGCCCGCCCCTTCCGCCCTGCGCGACGTCCGCCCACGGCCGGGTGGCGGGGGCCGAGACTCTCGTCAACGACACCGCGCAGACCTTGAACTCCGGCTGGAAGGAGATCGGGTCCACCGCATCGCTGGTCACGGCGTTGACACTGAGGTACTCGCCGAACAGGTCGTTCCAGTGGAACGGCGCGAAGCAGCACCCCGGCCGCACCCGGTCCGTCACCACCGCCGGGAGCACCGCGCGGCCCCGCCGCGAGGCGACCTCCACCGAGTCGCCCTCCGCGATGCCCAACTCCCCTGCGTCCTGCGGATGCAGCTCCACGAACGGCCCCGGATTGCCCTTGTTGAGCTTGGCTACCTTCCCCGTCTTGGTGAGGGTGTGCCACTGGTGCTGCAGCCGACCGGTGTTCAGCACGTACGGGAAGTCGTCGTCCGGCATCTCGGCGGCTGTCATGAACGGCCGAGCGTGGAACACCGCCCGCCCGCTCGCTGTGGGGAAGACCGGGCCGTCGCCGCTGGCGTCCATGTACCGGATCGGATTGCGGTCCGGGCCGTCCTCGGCGGGCGCGGGCCACTGCACGGGCATGGCACGGAGCCGCTCGTAGGTCACCCCCCGCAGGTCGTAGCCGGTCTTCGGATTCCAGGCGCGTTTGATCTCCTCGAAGACCTCCTCCGCGCTGCCGTACGAGAACCCGTGCTCGTATCCCATCTCGCGGGCCACGGCCGCGATGATCCGCCAGTCCGCCAGTGCCTCTCCAGGAGGATCCACCGCCTGCTGGGCAAGGGTGAGATCGCGCTCGCTGTTGATCAGCACGCCCTCGGCCTCGACCCACATGGCGGCGGGAAGCACGACATCGGCGTAGGCGTTGGTCTCGGTCTCGGCGAAGACGTCCTGTGTGACGACGAACTCGGCCGCCTCCAACCCCTCGATGACGGTCCTCCGGTTGGCCACCGAGGCCACCGGGTTGGTGCAGATGATCCAGCAGGCCTTGATGGCACCGTCCACCATCCGCTGGAACATCTCCACGGTGCCCTGGCCGACACCGTCCTTGCGAAGCGTCCCCGCGGGCAGCTCCCACAACTCCTCGACGAACGCCCGCTCCTCGTCCACCAGCACCGACCGCTGGCCGGGCAGACCCGGGCCCATGTAGCCCATCTCGCGCCCGCCCATGGCGTTGGGCTGGCCGGTGAGGGAGAACGGGCCGCTGCCGGGACGGCAGATCGCGCCGGTGGCGAGATGGAGGTTGACCAGCGCGTTGGTGTTCCAGGTGCCGTGGGTGGACTGGTTGAGGCCCATGGTCCAGCAGCTCATCCACTCCCCGGCCTCGCCGATCAGCCGTGCCGCCCGCCGGATGTCCTCCTCCGGTAGGCCGGTCAGCTCGGCGACGGCGGCGGGGGAGAAGTCCTGGAGGAACTCCGGCATCACCGCCCAGCCCTCGGTGTGCCGCTCGATGAACTCGGGATCGGTGTGCCCGTTCTCGTGCAGCAGGTACAGCAGCCCGTTGAGCAGCGCCAGATCCGTCCCCGGCCGGATCTGCAGAAACAGATCCGCCTTGTCGGCGGTCGCGCTGCGGCGCGGGTCGACGACGATCAGCTTGGCGCCCGCCCTGACCCGGGCCATCAGACGGAGGAAGAGGATCGGGTGGCAGTCGGCCATGTTCGAGCCGATGACGAAGAAGACGTCCGCCTTCTCGAAGTCCTGGTACGACCCGGGCGGGCCGTCCGCGCCGAGCGACAGCTTGTAGCCGCTGCCCGCACTGGCCATGCACAGCCGGGAGTTCGACTCGATCTGGTTGGTGCGCACGAAGCCCTTGGCCAGCTTGTTCGCCAGGTACTGGGCTTCGAGGCTCATCTGTCCGGACACATAGAACGCGACGGCGTCCGGCCCGTGTTCGTCGATGACGGCCCGCAGCCGCCGGGCGGTCTGGCCGATCGCCGCCTCCACGGGGGAGGGCGCCGGCTCCGCGCCACGTTCGGCGCGGGTCAGCGCGGTGGTCAGCCGCCCAGGGGCGGCGAGCATGTCGGCCGTGGTCGCGCCCTTGGTGCACAGTCGCCCGAAGTTGGCGGGGTGGTCCTTGTCGCCGGACGCCTTCAGGACGGTACGCCGCCCGTCCGGGCCGAACCCGATGTCGAGGACCATCCCACACCCCACACCGCAGTACGAGCAGACCGTCCGCACCTGTGCGGTGTCACGGATACCCGGCTCCTGCACGGTCGTCACGGACGGCCCCCCTTGTGATCGGCTTGTGCGCGCTCAGCGTAAGGAGTGCCCGTTGCGCGGTCGTCACACGACTTGACCATGGCGGTTACGTCAGCTCGACAGCCGCCGCGGGGGCGTGTGAGATGCCGCAGGGCCGTACATATGCGACGTGAAGTGTGTTACCGGATGGGGGCGATTTCCGGTGCGCTGGACTCCCTTTGATGAAAATGAAAACCGATTGCGTTAAGCTGGGGTCATGCTGGTCCGCTATCCCCGAACGCGATACCCGATCCGCCGAAACTGCCTCTACCAACAGCCGGTTCGAGACCACCGCGATGCCCGGCCCGCGCAGGAACCCCTTCCGCGGCCCACGCCACCGGCGCAGGGCCTCGTCATCGACCGGGAGCGGCGCACGGCGTCGATCGACGGACGGTTCCTCACCCTGACCTACCTGGAGTTCGAACTCCTCGCCCACCTCGTCGCACATCCGCGACGCGTCCACACCCGCGCACAGTTGACCAGCGAAGTCTGGGGGCAACCGCCCGTCGGCGACACCCGCACGGTGGACGTCCACATCGCCAGGCTCCGACGCAAGCTCGGCCCGGAGCGCCGGGCCCTCATCGTGACCGTCCGCCAGGTCGGCTACACCTACGCCCCGCCGCGAACGGAACGCGCCCTCCCCGGGTGCATGGGCTGAGCCAGCGGTGCCCCAACGAGCGTTCGGACTACCCGTTTCCGGCCGCGAGGCGCTTTACGCCCCCTTCGCCCAGGGGCCTGATGTCGGCGGTGGTCCGAAACATCATGTAGACATGGAAGTCATTTTCATTTAGCCTCGACGGCATGATCGGCGCCGACTCTCAAGGGAGGTGATCCGCCGTGGGCGGCCGCACAGCCGACAAGCCGCCGCGTGGTCCGGCGCAGGTCCGGACGACCTGGCAGCGGACCGCGGTGCTACGGGTGCTGGCGGGCTGTCAGGACTTCGTCTCGGCCCAGGAGTTGCACGGACTGCTGGCCGCCGCCGGGAGCGGGGTCGGGCTGACCACCGTCTATCGCGCGCTGCGGGACCTGGAGACGGCCGGGCGCGTCGACGTCGTACGCGATGACGCGGGGGAGCGGCTCTACCGGCGGCGGGTCTCGGACGGTCATCGCCACTACCTGATATGCCGCTGCTGCGGTCGCAGCCAGCCGGTGGCCTCCGAGGTGGTGGAGGAATGGGCGGACCGGGTCGGCGAGGGCGCGGGGTTCGCCGCGGTCCAGCACACGGTCGAGCTCACCGGCATCTGCGCCGACTGCCTGCCCACCGTCGACAACGGAGAGCCGCCCTGCCGCTCGGCCCCCACCCGCCACGGCGACTACCGAACCCACTCGAACCGCGAAGAAACCTGACCCAACAGGTCGTGTTCATCGGCGCGTTCGGGCTGGCATTGACCCGCCGGTGAGCTCAGCTGTAACGAGCTCAACCAGTGGCCCGATGGCCTGTTGCGCGCCAAGGGTGCTGATATCTTCCGGTCAAAGGGCATCCCCGGCATCGCGGGTGAGCCCAGGACAGTACGTCTTCCAGGGGGGCAGATGCTGTTGGACGGCGCGTCCGGCCGCGGCTGGAACGACGGCGAAACCCAGGGCAATCGAACTGACTTCATCGAACCCGACCTCGACCGCGACGGCCGGGTAAGGGCCCATCATCTGTCCTCCCGGACGGCTCTGTGAGCGGCCGAATGGTGATCGGTGCCGCCCGCAACCGCCCGTGCACGGTGATGGTGTGCCGGGGCTGCTGCTGCGGCGACTCCCGCAAGCACCCCGGTACCGACCACCAGTGGCAACTGGAGCGGCTGCTGGCCGCCGCCACGCAGTCCGCGGGTCGGCTCGCTGTCCGGACGACGGACTGCCTGGGCCCCTGCGGTCAGGCCAACGTCATCGTGGTCCAACCTTCCGGCGAGGGAAGGCGCAATGGCGGCCGGGCGACCTGGATCGGCTGGGCCCTGGACGACGACTGCACCGACGACATACTGCGCTGGGTCGCCGACGGTGGCCCCGGCGTCAGCGAACCGCCAGCGACCCTGGAACTCCAGTTCATCCCACCGGCGGGCGAAGCACGGGCACGAGCCCGCGGCCGCGGCCGTGCACGAGGGTAGGGGCACGGGCCGACCAGCCCGCGTCCCGCCCGCGGGGCTGCACGACGACCACGTCGCCCAACTCCTCAACGAGGCCGTCTACCACATCGAGCACCTCAAGATCGAACACTCGGCGATCGGTGCCCCGGACAAGGCCTGAATCCGGACAAGGTCGGATTCCAGTCGACAAGTGTCACTCGGGTGCAATCCCGATCGCAGGGTGACAGGATCGAAGACGAAGTACACGACGACGCGGGGCAGACTGACGTAACCGAAGGGAAAGAGGGAATCACTATGGTGACCGCCACGCACGCTCCCCACACCAACCACACCCACCAGCACGGTGCTGGTTGCGGCCATGTGGCCGTCCCGCACGGCGACCACGTCGACTACGTCCACGACGGGCATCTGCACCGCGCTCATGAGGGCCACACGGACGAGTGCGAGCCCGGCGGTCACACCGTCCACGCCAGCCACACCCACCAGCACGGTGCTGGTTGCGGCCATGTGGCCGTCCCGCACGGCGACCACGTGGACTACATCCACGACGGCCACCGCCACGCCCCGCACGACGACCACTGGGACGACCACTGACCGCTGTCCCCGCCGCATCAGCGAAGGTCGGCGCCTCGGTCCGGGACCGAAGCGCCGACCTTCGCTGTTCGACCGCGCCTACTTGCCGGTCGCCTTGGCCAGGGCCTGCTCGATGCCCTGCAACTGGCTGGTCTGCCACTGCTGGAAGCTGGCGTTGGCGGGGGCGAGCGTCTCGGTCACGGTGGTGACCGGAATGCCCTGCGCCTTGACCTCCTTGACCTGCGCCTGCACGTCCGGCGTGGAGTTCTGGCTGTTGTAGACGTAGATCTTGATCTGCTTGTTCTTGATCTGCTGGTCGATGGTGGCCTTGTCCTTGGCCGTGGGGTCGGAGCCCTCGCTCATCGCGTCCAGGAACGTCTCCGGCGTCATCATCTTCAGCCCGAGGCCCTCGGCGAGCGGGGTGACGATGGACTCCGAGGCCCCGATCGGGGTGCCCGCGTACTTGCTCTTGATCTGCGATATCAGCTGGTTGTACTGGGTGAGAGTCTTCGTCTCGAAGGTGTTCTTCTGCTGGTCGAAGTAGGCGGCGTCGGCCGGGTCGATCTTCTTGTAGTCGGCGGTGATCTTCTCGATGACCTGGTGGACGTTGTCGGGGGAGTACCAGCGGTGCGGGTTGCCGCCCGGCTTGACGCCCACCAGATCGCCGACCTTGAGCTCGGTGCGGTCGCTGCCGGAGTTGCTGGCCAGCAGCTTGTCGGTCCAGGCGTCGTAGCCGATGCCGTTGACGATCGCGTACTGGGCGGAGGCGACGGTGCGGCCGTCGGCGGCGGTCGGCTCGTAGGAGTGCGGGTCGGTGTCCGGGTTGGTGATGACGCTGCTCACCTTCACATGGCTGCCGCCGAGTTGGGCGGCGATGCTGCCCCAGAAGTTCTCCGCCGCCACGACCTGGATCACTTTTCCGGACCCGGAACCGCCAGCGCTGGACGACGAGTTGCCCGTGCCCGAGGACGAGGTGGAACAAGCGGTGGCCGTGGCGGCGGTCAGCGTGGCGACGGCGGCGACCAGCGCGAGCCGGGCAGGCCGGTGACCGGCGGAACGGGGGACGGACGACATGGGCGACTCTCCTTGCGATGACCTTCCGGACCCACGACAGGGCCCGGCGATGAGGCTTCACCCAAGATAATCGGTAATGATTTTCATATCATCCAGGCATGACAATCGTTACCGTCTCTTGATGGGGAGTGTTGGGGTCCACTGGAACTGGCGGCGTGCGGCCGAGGCGCCCCCCCCGTGATGAAAATGAAAACCAGTTCCGTGTACGCTGTCGTCCATGGCTCGCAACGAACTACGCCCGATCATCAAGCTCAGGTCCACCGCCGGAACCGGCTACACGTACGTGACCCGCAAGAACCGCCGAAACGACCCCGACCGGCTCACCCTGCGCAAGTACGACCCGGTCGTCGGGCGCCATGTCGACTTCCGAGAGGAGCGCTGACCGTCATGAAGCCCGGCATCCACCCCGAATACCGGCACGTCGTCTTCCGCGACCGCTCAGCCGACTTCGCCTTCCTCACCCGGTCCACCGCCACCAGCGACAGGACCATCGAGTGGGCGGACGGCAACACCTACCCCGTCATCGACGTCGAGATCTCCTCCGCCAGCCACCCCTTCTACACCGGCAACCAGCGCGTCCTGGACACCGCCGGCCGCGTCGAGCTCTTCCAGCGCCGATACGGACGGAGGTCACGGTGAGCTTCGCCGAGCGCCGACTGCCGGTGGCGATCGTCGGCGGTCTGTACGCCGATGCGCGCCGCGCCGCGGTCGGCGACATCCTGCGCACCGTGCCCGGCACGGTCGTTCTGCACCACGACCTGTCCGCGGCACCCGACGGCACGGTGTACCGCACCATCCGCGACCTGAGCGGACCGGTCAGCGATGGCCACACCCCGCTGGTCAACGACTGCGCCTGCTGCGCCCTGCGCGAGGACCTGGTCCCCGAGTTGCTGCGGCTCGCCCGGGCCGGGACGTACCGGCTGGCCGTCGTCGAGCTGTGGGACTCCGTCGAGCCGCAGGCCATGGCCGCCGTCATCGACGCGGCGGGCGCTCCGCTCGAACTGACCGGTGTGGCCACCGCGGTGGACCCGGCCCTCGTCCTGCCGTACCTGGCCAACGGCGACGACCTCGCCGAGGTCGGCCTGGCTGCCGCACCCACCGACCAGCGCACCGTCGCCGACACCTTCGCCCGGCAGATCGAGTACCCCACCGTGCTCGCCATCGCCGAAGGCGAGGAGCGGCCGGAAGACGCCGATTACGCGCTGCTGGCCCAAATCACCCCCACCGCACGGCGGTTGCGGGTCGGCGAGGGCGCTCTCGGCCCGGCACTGCTGACCGGATTCGACCTCGGCGCCGCGGCAGCACGGCAGCACCCGTCCTGCGCGCTGCTGCCGCAGGAGGCCGATGCCCACGGTGTGACCACTGTGGCCTGGCGCCGGGACCGCCCCTTTCATCCGCAACGGCTCTACGCGGCGCTGGAGGATCTGGCCTGTGTCGCCGCTCGCAGTCGCGGCCGGTTCTGGCTCGCCGACCGCCCCGACACCCTGCTGTCCTGGGACGCGGCGGGAGGCGCGCTGTGCGTCGAGTCCACCGGGCCGTGGCTCGCCGCGTTGCCCGAGGCCGCCTGGGAGATGGTCCCGCCCGAACGCCGGGCCGCCGCCGCCCTCGACTGGCACCCCGAACACGGCGACCGCTGCCAGCACCTGACGTTCACCTCTCCCGGCCTGGACCGTGAAGGCCTGCTGCAACTCCTCGACTCCTGCCTGCTCTCCGACGACGAGTACGAGGCCGGCCCTGCCGTGTGGCAGCACCTACCGCACACCTTCGACGAGTTCCTCGACCCCGTCTCCTGACCCCTTGGGGTCCGCTGTCCCCCGTTGGAAAGGTCCCGGCCATGTCCCGCCGCGTGTACACCAAGACCACAGACCGCCGCCGTAAGCAGCGCGTCAACCCGCTCGAAGCCGCAGGCATCACCTACGTCGACTACAAGGACACCGACCTGCTGCGTAAGTTCATCTCCGACCGAGGGAAGATCCGCAGCCGCCGTGTCACCGGCGTAACCCTTCAGCAGCAGCGCCAGTTGGCCCAGGCCATCAAGAACGCCCGCGAGATGGCCCTGCTGCCCTACGCCGGTCGATAGGCACCGGCATCTCAGAGAACAAGGCGTTCAGCCTCCGTCAGCCGCACCCGGCCGACGGAGGCTGCTTCATGAAGCCTTGGGATTGACCTGTTGCGACGTCAAGTGCGTCTGCCCGCGATCGGTTGAGGTGAGCTCGGATGGGGAGGCGAGCCGATGGGCGGGCCCGGGTGCTGCCCACCCCTATGATCGGGTCGCGGATCGCCGATTCCCCTGCTGAGCAGGTGAGTTGGACGTCCACGTACATTCGGCCGTCCCGTTTCGGTCGGAACGACCCGCACTGAGGGAAATGAGGAAGCGCCGTGCGTGAAGAGTTCTTCGAGCGCGAAGAGATCATCGAGCGGGACGGGTTCTTCGGCGAGGAGGAGATCATCGAACGCGAGACGGTTGTCGAGCACGACGGCTTCTTCGGGCGCGAGGAGGTCATCGAGCGGGAGGAGATAGTCGAGCGCGACTTCTTCTGACAGCCGGCGCCGCCGGGCCTCGGGCCCGGCGGCTCCCATGACGGTGAAGGACTTCACCAGCGCAGTGCGCTGATGCGGTCCTCGACCTCCCCGGGCCAGTACGGGTTCGGCAGACCGACGTTGGCCATGTGCTCCCGACGCCACAGGCCGGGCCACAGGTCCTTCTCACGCGGATGAAGGTAGTGCGGCTGGCCGCAGACGCAGGAACGCAGTAACGCCCCGCAACCCCGGCAAAGGTCGATGAACCCATGGCCGGTCGAACGGGACACGCCGGACCGCAGGCCGCCGCTGCGTGCGCAACCGGTCAACGCCGCGCCGTTCGCGGACGGAGTGTCGCCCGCACGGATCCGGCTGCCGTGGACCCTGCACCAGGGCCCGCGCGTGCTGGCCATCCCCGGCACCGGCAACCCGGATCACCTCGCCGACACCGTGGCCGCCGGCGCGCTGCGGCTCACGGCGGAGGACATGGCCCTCCTCGACTCGCTCGGCCACCACGCGAACCGAGCGAGGCGCCCGCGACGTCCCGGAGCAGCCGACATCAGGGGGCGCCTTACTGCCGCCAGACGAGGGATGACCGCGTGCCTAGCGGCGTCACCCGCGCTCCGGAGGGCAATGCGTCGTTCATGGACGCCGTCACCGCGCTGGATCGCATCGCGTTCCTCCTGGAGCGCCGCCACGAGCCCACCTACCGGGTGCGTGCCTTTCGCAACGCCGCCGCCACGATCGCGGCCCTGCCACCCGAGGAACTGCGCGCCCGGACCGCAGCGGGCACACTGACCGCCCTACCGGGCATCGGCCCGGTCACCGCACAGGTCATCAGCGAAGCCACGGCCGGGCGGGTACCGGGCTACCTGGCCGAACTGGAAAGGACGTCCGCGCAGCCGCTGACCAGCGGTGGGCGACAACTGCGCAGCGAGTTGGTCGGCGACTGCCACATGCACTCCAACTGGTCAGACGGCGGAAGCCCGATCGCGGACATGGCATACGCCGCCCGTGACCACATCGGGCACCGCTGGGCGGTACTGACCGACCACTCGCCACGACTGACGATCGCCCGAGGCCTGTCCGCGGACCGGCTGCGGGAGCAACTGGACGTCGTCGCCGAACTCAACGCGGAGCTGACCCCGTTCCAACTGCTCACCGGCATCGAGTGCGACATCCTCGACGACGGCTCACTGGACCAGGAGGAGGCACTGCTGGACCAGCTGGACGTTGTCGTGGCATCGGTGCACTCCAAGCTCCGAATGGACCCGGTGGCCATGACCCGACGGCTTGTCGCGGCGGTCCGCAACCCCTTGGTCGATGTGCTCGGCCACTGCACCGGACGCATCGTCGCGGGGCGCCAGCGGCCGCCCTCGCTGTTCGACGCCCCGGCCGTGTTCGCCGCGTGTGCCGAGTCCGGAACCGCCGTGGAGATCAACAGCCGACCCGAACGCCTGGACCCGCCACGGGACCTTCTGCGCTTGGCCGTGGAGTGCGGCACGCTGTTCGCCATCGACAGCGACGCACACGCACCGGGCCAGCTCGACTGGCAGATCCACGGCTGTGCCCGTGCCGAGGAGTGCGGCGTCCCCGCCGATCGGGTGGTCACCACCTGGCCTGTCGAACGCCTTCTGGCGTGGACCCGGAACCACGCGGGCTAGGGGTACGCCCATCGAGGGCGGGCGGACGTCGATGTGATCACCGTCTGGTGACCGCCGTCCGTCACGTCACCGCCTCCTCGCCCAGATGGCCGACAGCACCGGACTCCGCCAGCCGCGGGTACTGGTCGGGCCCGCCGATCCACCGGGCCGTGACCGTCGGGCTGCTCCCCGACGTGGCTGACGCGGCATTCGACTGCGCACCGGCCTCAACGCCTTGTATTCTCACCGTAGTTCCGCCAGTTCCTCCCCACAGCTTCGTTGGCAGTGACGCCAGCGAGGGCCCTGTCCTTCGGGGCCTGTTCGGAGGGGCGAGGAGGAGCGATGGACGATCAAGACGAGGGCGAGACGAACGACCACTGGACCACCCCTGAAAGGTGGGATGTTGTGATCAGGGTCCTGGGTCTGCTCGTGGCGATCGTCGCCTGTGTGGGGCAGTTCGCGCGTTAGCGCGTTCGGGCGCCGCATCGGAGGTCCGGACACGGCCGGTGCTCGCTGATAGAGCGAGTTCGGTCAACGGGAGAGTGTCCGGCCACTCCGTCATCCCGACCCCGGCATCCGCCAGGTGCCTCGTTTGCCCGCTACCAGGGACCCCTCACGCGACGGCGCGCGCTCGTCGTTTGAGGCGCGCTGTCAGGCAGGACGCTGATGCACCGGCCACATTCCCGGCTGCTCCGCGCGGCGGGCGAGGAAGTGCAGGCGGTCCGCTCCACTCAGGCCCGCGCGGCTGTGCGGACGTTCGGTGGTGGCGCGCTCGGCTCCCGCGGCGTACGACGCGGCGTCGTCGGGGAGCCAGTTGCCGTGGAACCCGGCCGGGACGCGGCGGGGCAGGTGGATGGTGGCGACCGGGGGCCCGGCCAGGTCGTCCGCGTCGAGGATGACCAAGTCGCTGCGGTCGGTTGCCGCGTCGTGGACGTAGGCCATCAGCCAGCCGGGCCCGCCCGCAGTGTCATCGGCGGGGGCGAAGGCGGCCTCGCCGGGTGTGCGGCCCTGGCCGAAGACATGGCTGGTGACGGTACCGTCCCGCAGGTCGTAGCGGTGGATCGCGCCGCCGTCCGGGCCGTGCCCGGTGCTTGCGTGGCCGTGCCGGCAGGGAAGGCCGGTGAGGCGGTCGTCGATACGCGGGAACTCGGCTCTACGGTCGTCCAGTTGTTCCTCGCGGACCGTCCCCGCCGAGAGGTCGATGGTCCACCGCCACAGTGAGCCGTGCCCGTTGACGTCCACGCCGTCGCCCAGCGTGTCATACCGGATGACATGCAGGACCAGGCGCTGTCCGGCGGCCTCCTCGTGGCCGCCCAGGGCGTGGAAGACGTAGCACGGCTCGATGTCGAACCAGCGCACCGCGCCGTAGGGGTCCGTACGGCGTAGGACGCCGAGCCGGGCGCCGTAGTCGGGGGCCCAGGTGTAGGGCAGGCCGACACCTGCCATGGCCTTGGACCGGTCGAACACCACCGGCAGGTCCATGAAGACCACATGCCCTGAGGTGAGCTGGAAGTCGTGCATCATCGTCAGCGCGGGCACGTCGATGGGCCGGCTGACGGTGAGTTCGCCGCTCATGTCGGCGCGGTGATAGGTCAGATAGGGAGCGGTGGGGCCGCCGTAGCCGAAGAAGTGCAGTTCGCCGGTACGGGGACAGGTCTTGGGGTGGGCCGTCATGGGCGTTCGCAGGCGTCCGTTGAAGTCGTGGGCCCCGATGGTCTCCAGCTCGTGGCCGGGCTGGCAGTTGAGCTCGTAGGGGTAGGAGGACTCGACCAGGGCCAGCGTACGTCCGGCGTGGCGCACGACGTGGGTGTTGGCGACACCGGCGGTCAGATCGAGGTTGCCCTGTTCATCGCGTGCGCGGGCGCCGCGGGTGAGGGTGGCGGTCTGCACCCAGCGGTTGCGGTACGAGACGGCGGTCCCGCCTTCCAGCCGCACCCCGTGGACCATGCCGTCGCCCAGGAACCAGTGCTGCGAGGCGGCCTCGCGGGGGTTGGGGCCGTTGCGTAGGTACCAGCCGGTCAACTCGGGCGGTATGGAGCCGGTTACCCGCAGTTCGGTGACGGTGAGTTCGTCGGGGACGGGCGCGAAGTTGCCCAGCAGATGAGGTGCGGTGGTGGTCATGGCGGGCTCCGTGAGCACGGTTGAGGACGGTGGGGACCCGAAGCGTGGCGGGGGCTTCAGCGGGTGGGTTGGCCACCCGAGGCGAGGCGGGCCTGGATGATCGCGCGGTAGCGGTTGGTGAACGCGGCGGGGGCGAGGAAGCCGACGACCTGGCAGGCGGTCGTGGCCAGCGCACTGGTGTGTGTGGCGTCGCAGGCGGCGATGGCGGCGGCGGTCAGGGCGAAGGAGGTGGCCCAGACGGTGGTGATGACGGTGTTGATGCGCAGGAACTGCGGGGTGTGCCACAGCTCCTGCGGGGTGCTGCGCCGGGCGATGCCCAGGGTGAACGGGCGGCGGACGGCCAGCGTGCTCCAGGCGGTGGCGGCGAGCCAGGTGAAGGACAGCGCCCCGACGTAGTGCTCGACCGGCGAGTGCGGGGCGGCGAACGCGAAGGCGGTCAGGGCGGCGAAGTAGGCGATGGTGCTGGCCTCCAGGATCAGCGCATCGAGAGCCACCCCCGACCTGCGGTCCTTGATCAGCAATTGCAGGCCGATGAGCAGTCCGGCCAGCGCTCCCCACTGCCAGCCGACGGTGGAGATGACGGCGAAGGCGATCCACGGGATGAAGCCGCGCAGGTAATTCATGACAGGTCCCCCTTGGCGCAGGCTCGGACATTCCAAGACTGACATGTCGAACATAGAACCTCATGGATCGACCTGTCAAACCTGGAAGGTAGAATCGTTCGTATGAGCCTTCGCCACGCAGTCCTCGGCCTCCTCGTCGACAAGCCCGCCAGTGGGTACGACCTGATGAAGCTGTTCAACACCTCGCTGGCCAATGTCTGGCCGGCCACGCAGAGCCAGGTCTACGGGGAACTCGCCCGCCTCGCCGCTGGCGGACTGATCGACGTTGCCGCCGAAGGCCCGCGCGGACGCAAGGAGTACGCGCTGACAGACGACGGCCTGGCCGAACTGCGTCGCTGGCTGGCCGAGGCCCAACCCGGGCAGCAGCGCAGCGCCGCCCTGCTGCGTGTGTTCTTCCTCGGCGTGCTCACCCCGGAGCAGGCCGTGCACCACCTGGCCGAGGTGGCCGAGCAGGCCGCCTCTGACCATGCCCGACTGCGGCAACTCCAGGACTCCCTCGACTGGGATGAGGAGGGCATGCTGACCGCCAACGGCCGACTCGCGCTCGAATACGGGCTGCGTCTGCACGCGATGCGGGAGGAGTGGGCACAGTGGGCCGCCCAGCAGCTCACTGCCACGACCGAGTGAACCGGCTTCCCGCATTGGACCACCGAGATGTTCACCGAGTGGCCCATATGTCGGGCCAACCGGCCGGTTACCGTCGCTGTGTGACCAAAGATCATCAGAGTCTGTCGGCGGCGGCGGTGAATACCGCCGCAGCCACGCAAGCGACCACCGTCGACTTCTACTTCGACTCCGCCTGCCCCTTCGCCTGGATCGCCTCCCGCTGGATCCTGGAGGTCGAGGCACAGCGCGACGTCGACGTGCGGTTCCACGCAATGAGCCTGTTCCTGCACAACGTCGGCAATGAACTTCCCAGCTGGTACCGCGAGTTGGTCGACAAGTCGATCGGCCCGGCACGGGTGGCCGCGGCCGTGGCGCAGCACCATGGCGAGGAGCGACTCCGCGACCTGTACACGGCCTTCGGTACCCGCATCCACCAGCGGAAGAACGACGACTTCGACGCGGTGATCGGCGAGTCCCTCGGCGAGCTTGGCCTGTCGGCAGAGCTCGCCGGCGCCGCACACAGCACCGAATACGACGAGGCGCTCCGGGCCAGCCATGACGCGGGCATGGATCCAGCGGCCGGGGCGTATGTCGGCACCCCCACCCTCCACATCGACGGTGTCGCGTTCTTCGGCCCGGTGCTCAGCTCCATACCGCGTGGCGAGGACGCGCTCCGGGTCTTCGACGGCGTACGGCTGCTCGCCGGGTACCAGGACTTCTTCGAGCTCAAGCGCACCCGTACGGGCTCCCTGGACGTCAACTGAAGCGTCTGGCGCGGCCGTCGGCGGTGCGATGAACTCGACGGGCGGGGCTGCCGTGGCCCCATGCCGACGCACGCACGTCGGGGGCGGCGTGGAGCCGCCGGAATGCCGCTTCGTCGCGGTCAGCGACCGCGGAGAGGAGCTCGCGGCGGCTGCGAGTGGCCAAGGCGGTGTCCAGGTCCACGCGACTGGTGATGTCGGGATGCCGCAGCTGCACGGGTGGTGCACACAGTCGCCGGTGACGACGGCTGACCGGCCGGCGCCGCGCAGTTCTTCGGCGACCTGCCCCGGAGTGCGGCCGGGTGTGGGCAGCGGGCGGATGCCGGGGGCCACTTCGGTACCCGTTCGCGGTACGTCGGTCCGGTCGAGCAGACCGGCGTCGTGGATCGGGTGGACCGAGTCCCGGAACATCTGCCGTCGGCGAGCCGTGCGGGGGCGTGGTGTGGGTCATCTGGGTCTCTCCCCGGGGAACACGGCGTTCGCGGGCGGCGGGCGAGAAGTGCGCAAGCGGTGGGCAAGGGGCAGGGCACCTGCCTCCCGAGCAAGCTAAAGCACTTTATTTGCGTTAGTGGACCGCATGTCATACGCTCCACTAACACAAACGTTCCGCTTTTGCAGTTGGATGGACACCGCGAGCTCTGCGTCCAGAGAAGCTCCATGCCCAGAAGCTCCGTGTCCAGGAAGGGCGCTCTCATGACCACCGCAGATCTCTCCCCGGACGAGGCGGCCCGATGGGCTCTCCGGGCCGGGCTGCCACTTGAAGCCGGGCGGCCGGACACGGTGGCCGCCACCGCGAACCACATCCAGAACGTCATCGCCGTCCTCCGGGAGCTGGACTTCGGGGAAACCGCTCCGGCAGCGACGTACCAGGCCGCGTATGCCGCAGACGCTCTGCCGGATGCCGTAGCAGGAGCAGAGGAGCGGGCCGATGCGGCCGTATGAGCTGACGCTGGCCGACGCGGCGAAGGCGATCGCGTCAAGAGAACTCTCGCCCGTGGAACTGACCGACTCGGTGCTCGGGCGGATCGAGGCGGTGGAGGGACGTCTGGGAGCCTACGTCGCGGTCTTCGCGGACGCGGCACGCCACACGGCCGCGCGGGCGGAACGGGACATCGCCGCAGGTGGGTACCGGGGGCCGCTGCACGGCGTCCCGATGGGTCTCAAGGACCTCATCGACGTCGCGGGCCTGCCGACCACGGCGAGTTCCCGGGTGCGCGAGCACCATGTGGCCGTCAGGGACAGCGCGGTCGCGGCGCGGCTCCGGGACGCGGGTGCGGTCCTGCTGGGCAAGACCCACACCCATGAGTTCGCCTATGGACTGACGACTCCTCAGTCCCGTAACGCGTGGGCCGCGGACCGGGTGGCCGGTGGATCGAGCGGCGGTTCGGCGGTGGCGGTCGCGGCGGGTGCGGCGACCTTCGCCCTGGGCACGGACACCGGCGGCTCCATCCGGGTTCCCTCGGCGCTGAACGGCGTCGTGGGCCTCAAGCCCACCTACGGGCTCGTCTCCCGACATGGTGTGACGTCGCTGTCCTGGTCCCTGGACCATGTCGGCCCCATCACCCGTACGGTGGCGGACGCCGAACTCGTACTCGCCGCCCTCGTCGGGCCCGATCCGAGCGACCGGGCCGCGCTCGGTGAGCCGCCGACCGGCCACCCGCGCCGCACGGATGCGGACCTGACCGGGCTGCGGGTCGGCGTCCCCCGGAACTACTACTTCGAGCGGGTCGCACCCGAGGTGGCGGAGGCGGTCCACAGCGCCATCGTGCACCTGGGCGAACTCGGGGCCGAACTCGTAGCCGTCGACATACCGATGACCAAGTACATCCAGGCCACCCAGTGGGGGCTCATGGTTCCCGAGGCCACCGCCTACCACGAAGGAACACTGCGCTCGTCGCCCGAGCTGTACGCCCCCGACGTCCGCGTTCTGCTGGAGGCCGGCGAACTCGTCCTGGCGGGCGACTATCTGCGCGCGCAGCGCTCCCGCACGCTCATGCGGCGCGCGTGGGCGGAACTGTTCACCGCGGTCGACGTCATCGCCGCACCGGCCGTGACCTCCACCGCCGCCCGCAGCGACCAGCAGACGGTCGAATGGCCGGACGGAACGATGGAGAGCGTCTCCGACACCTACGTCAGGCTGTCCGCCCCGGCGAACATCACCGGCCTACCGTCGCTGTCCCTGCCCGTCGGCCTCGACAGCGCCGGGCTGCCCATAGGCATGCAACTCATCGGCAGACCGCTCGGCGAGGCCACGATCCTGCGCACCGGTCGCGCCTACGAGACGACCCGGGAGAGCGTCTCGCGGCTCGCCCCGATCGCGGTCTGACCTCGGTTCGACCGTCGATCCAGCCCCTGGCCGGATGCGTCAGGCCAGGGGCGGAGGGACCGCAGAGCCAAGCAATGATTTTGCGTTAAGGTGAGGGTATGAGCCCCAGACCATCCGTACGCCCAGGAGGACGCAGCGCCCGCGTTCAGCAATCGGTGCACACGGCTGTGCGCGAGCTCCAGGCCGAACGAGGCCGCCCCGACCTCACCGTGCCCCTGATCGCCGCGCGCGCCGGTGTCACCCCGTCGACGATCTACCGCCGTTGGGGAGACCTGAAGGAACTGCTGTCGGACGTCGCGGTGGAGCGGCTGCGCCCCGAGGCGCCCCCGGCCGATCTCGGCAGCCTGCGCGAGGACTTGGAGCACTGGGCCGTCTCCTTCCTTGAGGAGATGTCCTCGCCGGCGGGCCGCTGCTACATCCGCGACGCCCTCGCGGGCGATCCGGACGGAAGCAACGCCGGGCAGTGCTCCGCCTATGCCATCGAAGCGGTCGAGACCATCCTCGCCCGTGCGGCGCAGCGCGGCGAGCACGTACCGCCCACCGACGCCGTCATGGACCATGTCGTGGCGCCCATGATGTACCGCATCCTGTTCCGCCAGGGGCTCCTTGACCCGCAGTACGCCCGCGATCTGGTCGCCACCGTCTTCTACCGCCTGATGCCTCTGCCGTGAAACGGGAATGCGCCTCTCGGTCACGAGTGGGCGCACTTCCGCATAGCTCCTCACCGCCCGACGGCTAAGGGAGGAGCTGCGCCCTGAGGCGCTCGAACGCGGTGGGAGCCGGTCGCTGTGGCAGGAAGTCCCTGATCCGCCGAGCGCACTTGGCGGCGCTGGCGGTGGTGGTGTCGCACTCGATGTCGTACAGACCGTGGGCGTGGACCTGTGCCAACTGGCGTGCCGCAAGGCCGATCGGACGGTCGCCGCGCAGACGCTCGCGCCGCTCCAGCTCCTGGCGCGAACAGCGTACGCCGACCAGGACGACATCCTCGGGAGGGAACAGCCCAAGGCAGTCCAGCAGACGCCACTGCTCGCTCAGCACATGGTCCACCACCACGTGATTGCCGCCCGCGGCCATACCGGCGACCGCGCGGTGGAATCCCATCCACGTACGCCGAAGCACATCGGGCAACTGGTCCGGGGCCAACTCACGGCGAGACCGCATGGCGTGGAAGGCGTCCACGGGCAGATGGAAGTACGGCTCGTCCAGAACCCGGAGCAGTTCCTTGGCGATACTCGACTTCCCGGAGCTGGACGTCCCGTTCAAGAAGATGATCTGGCCGCGCTGATGCACCGCGGAGCCAGCTTCGAACTCGGCCCGACCGAGGGCGCTTTCACCGACTCCAGGCATCCTGGCTCCTTCGCGGTTGGCCGAACGATGCTCGATCATCGCGCAATTCGCGGGAGCGTGACCCGCACGGACGGCTTCCCCGTGGCCAGCGGGCCAGTGGCGTGGACGACTTGATCGTCCCGCCGGACAGGTGCTCATGCCCTTACAGCACGTCTTCCAGTTCCTTGCGCAGACGCCGCTTGGGCCTGGCGCCGACCATCGACTTCACCGGCTCGCCGCCGCGGAAGAGGATGAGCGTGGGCGCCGACAGCACACCGTACGCGATCATCGTCTCGGGATTGGTGTCCGTGTCGATCTGTACCACCTTGATCCGGTCGCCGTTCTCCGCAGCGAGCGCACTCAGCACCGGAGCCAGCTGCCGACACGGGCCGCACCAGTCGGCGGTGAACTCCACCAGCACTGGAAGGTCCGCCTTCAGCACCACGTCGGCGAAGTTCGCGTCGGTGACCTCGTCCAAACCTGCTGCCTTGATCATCGTCATCCTCTCAGTTCGCACCGCGGCTCCGGCCCACCCGGCAACTCCGCCTCGGCCCTCAACAACTGCGCACCCACTTGGTCGCGCACCGCCCCCAACTCACCTATCAGCACATCGAGTTCGGCAAGCTTCCTGCGGTACACATCGAGCGAGGCCGGACAGGAGTCCCCGGCCGGATGTCCCGCCTGCAGGCACTCCACAAACGGCCGGGTCTCCTCAAGGCCGAACCCGAAGTCCTGCAGCGTGCGGATCTGCCGCACGAGCCGCAGATCGCCGTCGCCGTACACGCGGTATCCGTTGACCGCACGACGGGCAGGGAGCAACCCACGGGACTCGTAGTAACGCAGAGTCCGGGTGCTGACCCCTGCCCGCTCCGCAAGTTCGCCGATGCGCATGGCTCTGACGCTAGACCTTGACGCCTACGTCAAGGCAAAGAGGGCTCGCACGGGGCCCGTAGGTGAGCAGCGGATGGAGGCAGAGCGCCCACGCCCGAGTTCGGCCGCGCACTCCGCTGCGGCACGAAGGTAGTTCCGCGGATCTCCTCAAGAATCTCGGAGTTGACGGATACCTACCGCGGCGACGTCACCAGCCAGTGTGGGAAGGCAGCGAAAAGCCGCTGGTGTGGCCGCGTTGATTCAGACAAGCTGCGGCGCATGGACTGGATGCCACTGCTCTCCACACTGACCGGTGCCCTTATCGGAATCACCGCCACCTTGACCGCCGATCGCAACCGATGGCGGCGCGAGGAGTCCCGTCACGCGCTGGAACTGCGGCGCGAGGTGTACACGGAGTACGTCTCCGCGCTGAAAGCGACCGGTGAGGAGATCCGGGCCGTCGCATTGGGCGATCACATGTCCGAGTCGGCGCGTGACGCGGCCGTGCGGGAAGCCTTCCGCAGCACCGGCGTGTACACGGCCAGCGAACGCCTTTGGCTCGTAGGGCCGCCGCAGGTCGTGGCGGCCGGAAACGAGGCATTTCACGGCCTGCGCCGGATACGCGACGCATACGCCCGGGGGGTGGCTGTCGGCTCCGACGAGGATGCCCCTCTGATCGCACAGCGTCGCACGGCCATGGCGCGGATGCGCGACCTCATGCGTGAGGACCTGGGCATCGGGCCGCTTGGGATCGAATGACCGTACGGCTCCGTTGGAACGGAACGGTGGTTCTTCGTCGGCCCGCATCCGTTGGTTCGTAGCTCAATTGGTAGAGCAACGGTCTCCAAAGCCGTGAGGGGCAGGTTCGAATCCTGCCGAGGCAGCCGGCACCCGGTGCGGCGACCATGCTCGTCCGCACCACGCGCCGCACGCTGCCGCCCGGGGCACGCCGGCAATCGTGGCAACCAGCTACCCGATGCACCTTCCACCACCGCACTACGCCTACGGAATTACCGTCTGGCGACCGACGAGAGCGGTAGGACCCCGACTTTGCGAGGTGCCGCATGCGCCGAATCGCCGCGATCGGTCTCGCGATTTCCGCCTTGCTCGGCATGGGCGCCGCGCCAGCGCGAGGGGCGTCAGCACGGCCTGGCTTCCACCTGATCTTCGCTGACGGTTTCAACTCGCCCACGAAGCTGGGCTCGTTCTCCGGCTGTGACAACAACGTGGACACCCCGCAGGCCTATTGCTCCGGCCTCACCGGGGCCATGCGGGAGAACTGGTGGGCGTACCCGGCGGGTTGGCCGGACACCGCTACGCAGCGGGGCTATCCGGTCGGCGGATACTACGACCCGGCCGCCACCTTGTGGGTGAGCCCCGGTCCTTGGGGCGATGGCCAGTTGCACATCCGAATGTGGCGCGGCGCCGCCGGACCCGTCCACTCCGCGGCGGTCGTTCCCAAGCGGCTCATGGGGCTGCGGTACGGCAAGGTCGAGGAACGCTTCCGCGTGTCCACAGCAGCGCCGGGCTACAAGTCCGCGCACCTGCTCTGGCCGGACAGCGCCACCGCCTGCCCGAACTGCGAGGAGGACTTTCCTGAGGGCAACTGGAACGGCGCCATCTACGCCTTCGCCCATCACAAGAACAGCATCGGCGGCGACCAGGACGCCTACAGTTCGGGCGCCACGTTCATGTCCTGGCACACCAGCGACATCATCTGGCAGCCGGGCAGTGTCACCTTCGAACTCGACGGCAAGGTGATCGGCCGTTCGACCACCGCCGTTCCGAATGCGGACATGTCCTGGATCATCCAGAACGAATCCGCGCTGGGTGGGCCATCCGCCGCCCCCAACACCTGGGCGCAACTGGACGTGACGTACGTCAAGGGGTGGTCCTGGCCGTGAACGGCCTTGGCACGACGAGCCGTTCCGTCGCCGCGGCGCTGGTGGTCGCTGTCCTGACGGAGCTGGTCGGCTCGTTGGGTTATGCCGTCGACGCGGGCCGCGAGGTCGGGGTGGCCGTGCTGCGGATGGGCGCGGGCGTCGGCCAGGGGGCCGATGAGGTTGGCGGCGTCGTCGTCGGCCTGGGCGCGGGCCAGGCTTCCGATCGGGGCGCGAGCCTCGGCGGGGACGTCGGTCAGGGCGGTGATCTGGCCGGCGAGTCGGCGCAGCTCGGCCGCGTTGCCGCGGGCCCATGCGGTGACGGTGCGGTCGTCGGCTCGTCGGCTCGGCGGTCCCGGGTGGCCTTGACGCGTTGTTCGGCCGTGGTGCCGACGTCGCCCGGGCGTAGGCGCACGTAACGGCGTGCTGCGGCCTGACGGCTGGTGACGCCGAGGGGGTGAGCTGGGTCCGCCCGGCTGGCGCCCGCTGCGCGAGCCGCCTCGATCAGGGTCGGTTCCCAGCCGGCCAGCGGGTGGCGCACCTCGCGCAGCAGGAGAAGGGCGGCCGGTGCCTGCTCACGGCTGCTGGCGTCGGCGCCAGGACGCTCATCGGCCTCCGCCGTGTGGGCGGCGCTGACGGCATGGTCGATGGAGCTCGGCGCCGCGCCGGCGGCGAGCAGGGACACGGGGGTGGGCTGCGCGGGCCGACCTGCCCGGCGTGTCCCCGGACGCGAGCGACATCGACGTCGAGCGGAACATACTGACCGTGAAGGCGGAGCGCCCACCGGTCGCCAAGGCGGACAGCGTACAGATGGAGCTGTCCGAACGTCCTCTCGGTGTCTGCTCCCGCCGGCTCGTGCTGGCCGATAGCCTCGATGTCGACAACATCAAGGCCGAGTACGACGCAGGTGTCCTGACTCTGCGCATCCCGGTCGCCGAGCGCGGCAAGCCCCGCAAGATCGCCGTTGGTGCTGGGACCACCGCGCACGAGCAGATCAGCGGCTGAGGCAGGCCCCCGCCCGCACAGCACGCGGAGGGCGGCAGTCCCCTCCCCTTCGGCCCGCCCTCCGCGCACCATGAAGGGGGAGCGCGATGCATCTGACACAGGAGGCGTTCCTGGCAGCGGTCCAGGAGCGTGGTGAGTACCCCTCGCAGCAGGAAGCGGAACGGGCAGCCCGAGTTGTCCTCGCCCTGCTGGGCGCCCATGTCGTCGGCCAGGAGAGAGCCGAGCTCGCGGCCCGGCTGCCCGAAACATACGCCCTGATCCTGCTCAACCCGCTGCAGGCCGCCGAGCCGCTCGGTCCCGAGCGGTTCGTCCGAGCCACTGCGGCATGGATCGAGGGGGCCACTGAGGAGACGGCCAAATGGGACACCGGTGCGGTGCTGAGCGTGGTCGCCGACGCCGCCGGTGAAGATCTCATGCACCGCGTCCTGCTTCAGCTACCCCCCGGCTACGACCTCCTCTTCGGCCACCCCGACCGGCATGAGGCCGACAGTCGGCAACCCGGGGAACGAGGGGCTTAGGCAGCCCAGGGAATGACGGGAGCGGCAGCCCGAAGGATCGGCGGGAGCCGCGGTAGGTCCCGCCGATCCTCGCGTTCGCTTGGCGAACTTGCCTTACCTGCCGCGGGGCTCGTCGCGGGGCGGCCAGTTGGCCTGGCGTAGTACGGCGACGGCCTGGAGCAGATCGGGGGTTCGGGTGACGTGGACGCCGCGGGTGGTGTGGACTTCCCATGTCCCGGTGTCGTTCGCTCGGGCGGTTCCCAGCGGAACGGGATGGGTGATGTCGGTGAGGTCGCTGATGGCTATCGTGCCGTCCGTCGCGGCGGTCCCGTAGGTGCGGCCCATGCACTTGACGGTGGTGGCCAGCGGCGTCATCCCGGTGTGCCTGCGGACTTTGGAGGGCGGTTGGCGGCGGTGTTCCCGGCGCGGATGAGGCAGATCATCGCTCGGCCATGACTTTCGGTCGTCACGTGAATTCGCACAGTGACTATATCACTGCCGGTTGGGGGAGTTCCTCGTGGTTCAGGTCTCGGTGGTGAGGCCCGGTCTGGGGGGAGACGACGAAGGGGGCCGATCGCTACAGGTCGAGAGAGGTGCCGAAGATGGGCGAGCGGTTCACGGGCAAGGTGGCGCCGGCGACCGGGGGGAGCCGCGGGATCGGCGCGGCGGTCCCCACTCGCCTGGCACAGGAGGGCGCCTCGGTGGTGATCGGGTGCCGGGACAACCGGGCCGCGGCCCATGAGTCGGTGTCCCGTCTGACCACGGACGGCGCCCGGGCGGTCGAGGTGCAGGCGGATGTGGCCGATCCCGAGCGGTGGACCGCCACTGGCATGGCCGCCGAGAACGCCGAGTCGTACCAGCGTCCGGGGCTGGAGCTGCCGACCGGCAAGTGGCTGGAGGCGCAGGTGGCGTTGGGGCGGTTTGCGGAGCCCGCCGAGACAGCGCCCGCGTTCGCCTTCCTGGCCAGTGACGACGCCTCCTCCCGGGCCGCACCCTCGCCGTCGACGGCGGCTTCTTCTAGGCGCCGGGGCGGCTGCCCATGGCGGCGGTCACCAGCGCCCTGGCCTCTTCCTGGACGCGGCTGAGGTGGTCAGGGCCGAGGAAGGACTCGGCGTAGATCTTGTATATGTCCTCGGTGCCGGAGGGGCGGGCGGCGAACCACGCGTGCTCGGTGGTCACCTTGATACCGCCGATCGGCGCGCTGTTGCCGGGTGCCTTGGTGAGAACGGCGGTGATCGGCTCGCCCGCGAGGGTGTCCGCCGTCAGTTGCCCGGGGGAGAGTCGGGAGAGTGCGGCCTTCTGCTCGCGCGAGGCGGGCTGGTCGATCCGGGCGTAGGCGGGCGCTCCGAAGCGTCCGGTGAGCGTCGCGTAGTGCTGGGACGGGGACTTGCCGGTCACCGCGGTGATCTCGGAGGCGAGCAGAGCGAGGATGATTCCGTCCTTGTCGGTCGTCCATACCGATCCGTCACGGCGCAGGAAGGAGGCACCGGCTGACTCCTCGCCGCCGAAGCCGAGCGAACCGTCCAACAGACCGTCGACGAACCACTTGAAGCCGACCGGCACTTCGACGAGCTCGCGCCCCAACTCCGCGGCCACACGGTCGATCATGCTGGAGGACACCAGGGTCTTGCCGACGCCCGCGGTACGGGACCACTGCTCGCGGTGCGAGTACAGGTACGAGATGGCCACGGCGAGGTAGTGGTTGGGGTTCATCAGAGCGGCATCCGGGGTGACGATGCCGTGCCGGTCGGCGTCGGCGTCGTTGCCGGTGGCCACCTGGTACGCGTCGCGCTGGTCGATCAGTGAGGCCATCGCATGGGGCGAGGAGCAGTCCATGCGGATCTTGCCGTCCCAGTCCAGCGTCATGAAGCGCCAGGTGGGGTCGACCAGTGGATTGACCACGGTCAGGTTCAGCCGGTGGCGCTCTGCGATCCGGCCCCAGTAGGCGACCGACGCGCCACCCATGGGATCCGCGCCGATGCGCACGCCCGCCGAGCTCACGGCGCTGACATCGACCACGGCGGGCAGGTCGTCGACGTAGCGGTTCAGGAAGTCGTATCGGCCGGTCGCCGGCGCGGACAGGGCGCGGGCGTAAGGGATCCGCCGTACGCCCTTGAGGCCGCCTGCGATCAGTTCGTTGGCCCGGTCCTGGATCCACGCTGTCGTCGCCGAGTCGGCCGGGCCGCCGTTCGGCGGGTTGTACTTGAAGCCGCCGTCCGCCGGCGGATTGTGGGACGGCGTGACCACCACACCGTCCGCGAGGCCGCCGGTACGGCCGCGGTTGTGGGTGAGGATGGCGTGTGAAACGGCCGGTGTGGGGGTGTAGCCGTCGGCGCTGTCGATGAGCACGGTGACGTCGTTGGCGACGAGTACCTCCAGGGCGCTCACCTTCGCCGGCTCGGACAGTGCGTGGGTGTCGGCGCCGAGGAAGAGCGGGCCGTCCGTACCGCGCATTGACCGGTAGTCGCAGATCGCCTGGCTCGTCGCTGTGATGTGGTCCTCGTTGAACGCCGTGGCCAGCGACGACCCCCGGTGGCCTGAGGTGCCGAAGACCACGCGCTGGGATGGTTCGGCGGGATCCGGATGCAGGGCGTAGTACGCCGTCACCAGCCGTGCGACATCCACCAGGTCTTCCGGCTGCGCGGGCTGTCCGGCTCGTTCGTGCGGCATCTCGGCTCCTCCCGATCCGGCCCTCTCATCGCGACGTGTACGTGCGGTGGCGCCCGGCCGGGCCGGAGCCGTGTCCATACTCCACCCCTGCCGGACCCGGAGCGACCAGTTCTGGCCTTCTGGCCTTCTGGCCGACTCCGTTCTCGGGACCGCCGCTGCCCTCAACGGAGCAGGTCGAACAGGCTGAGGACCTGCTCCCGGTACGCAGTGAGCGGGTGAGTGCGGTCCGGAGCGACGACCCCCCCGCATCCGGAGTCGCCCGTGGATCAGGTGTAGGCCATCGCGCCCTCGCCGATGGCGGAGGCGCACGGCGTCACCGCTGCCCATGACGGCTCCCTCGCGCCTGTCCGGTGCTTGGCGGCTCACACGAACGCCTCATGCGTGTAGCACCAGCGCCAGTTCTCCCCCGGTTGCAGCGAACGGACGATGGGGTGTCCGATGGCGGCGGCGTGCCCCCTGGCGTGCTGCCCCGGCGACGAGTCGCAGCAGCCCACATGCCCGCAGGTGAGGCAGAGGCGCAGGTGCACCCAGTCCATGCCTAGCCTGAGGCACTCCTCGCATCCGTTCGGAGTCCTCGGAACGACGTTGCGCACCAGGCTCAGATGGGGGTCGTGAAGGACAGTCATGGTTGCCTCCGGGTGTCATGCGGGCTGGGTGCGGCCGGCGAGGGTCTTCTCCACCCAGTCCCGCAGTATGTTGGGTGGTGCGGCGCCGGTCTGCCGCGAGATCTCCTTGCCCCGGTCGAGGATGAGCAGGGTCGGTATCGCCTGTACACCGAACCGCTGCTGCAGTTGCGGGGACTTGTCCACGTCCACCTTGACCAGCTTGATCCGGCCGGCCATCTCCCGCGCGACCCGTTCCAGCGCGGGGCTGACCATCCGGCACGGGCCGCACCAGGTCGCCCACAGGTCCACCAGGACCGGGAGCGTTGACTGTTCGGCGATCTCGGCGAAGTCCTGGCTGTCGGCGTCGGCGATCCACGGCAGCGGCTGGTGGCAGTTGCCGCACCTGGGACTGCCCTGCGCGGCGGCTGGAATCCGGTTGGCCCTACCGCAGTTCTCGCAGCTGACGGTCTGCGTCCGTGTGCCGCTCATGACACCTCCTGACGACCGCGATCACGCGGCCCTGGCTTGTTGCCGCGTGGCATCGGGGATCTCCACCACCAACTCGCCGTCGCGAGCGGTGACCACCACCGTGACCCCCTCCCGGATCTGGCCGCGGATCAGGGCACGGCCGATCTTGGTCTCCACCTCATGCGAGATGAAGCGGCGCAGTGGCCGGGCTCCGAAAACGGGGTCGAAGCCCTCCTGGGCGATGAGGCGGCGGCCCTTCTCGGTCAGCTCCAGGGAGATCTGCTGGTCTGCCAGCCGCTTGCGCAGCTCGTCGAAGAGCAGGTCGACGATCCGTTCGATCTCGGGGAGGCCGAGTGGCCGGAAGAGCACCACGTCGTCCACCCGGTTGAGGAACTCGGGCCGGAAGTGGGCGTGCAGCTCGGCCATGACCAACTCCCGCACCTCGGGCTTGATCTCGCCGCCCGCGGTGGCGTCCTGCAACAGGTGCTGGGAGCCGAGGTTGGAGGTCATGATGATGACCGTGTTGCGGAAGTCGACGGTGTGCCCCTGGGAGTCGGTGATCCGGCCGTCGTCCAACACCTGCAGCAAGGTGTTGAAGACGTCCGCATGCGCCTTCTCGATCTCGTCGAAGAGCACCACGGAGTACGGCTTGCGGCGCACCGCCTCGGTCAGCTGGCCGCCCTCCTCGTATCCGACGTAGCCGGGGGGCGCTCCGAGCAGGCGGCTGACGGTGTGCTTCTCCTGGTACTCGCTCATGTCGAGGCGGATCATGGCGTCCTCGCTGTCGAACAGCGCGGCGGCCAGCGTCTTGGCGAGTTCGGTCTTGCCCACGCCGGTCGGTCCCAGGAAGATGAACGAGCCGATGGGCCGACGCGGGTCGCGGATCCCGGAGCGGGCCCGGATGACGGCGTCGGCGACCAGCTGTACGGCCTCGTCCTGGCCGATGACCCGCTCCCGCAGGATCTCGTCCAGACGCAGCAGCTTCTCCCGCTCGCCCTCCTGCAGCCGGGCCACCGGGATGCCGGTCCAGGCGGCGACGATCTCGGCGATCTCGTCCTCGGTGACCACCTCGGGCAGCAGCCGCTGTTCGCCCTGTTTGGCGGCGAGTTGCTGCTCCTCGGCGGCGAGTTTGCGTTCCAGTTCGGCGATCTTCCCGTAACGGAGTTCGGCGGCCCGGTTCAAGTCGTAGTGCCGCTCGGCCTCTTCGGCCTCGTGACGGGCCTGTTCCAGCTCCTGGCGCAGTTCCTGGACGCGCCGGATGGCCTGCCGCTCGGCGTCCCACTGCGCGTGCTTGGCGTCCGCTTCGGCCCGCAGATCGGCCAGTTCGCGGCGGAGTTCCGCAAGCCGGGCCTTGCTGGCCGGATCGTCCTCCTTGGACAGTGCGGCCTCCTCGATCTCCAGCCGGGTGACTCGACGGGTGAGCTCGTCCAACTCGGCCGGCAGGGAGTCGATTTCCGTGCGCAGCCGCGCGCAGGCCTCGTCGACCAGGTCGATCGCCTTGTCCGGGAGGAACCGGTCGGTGATGTAGCGGTGGCTGAGGGTCGCCGCGGCGACCAGGGCGGTGTCCTGGATCTTGACGCCGTGGAAGACCTCAAGGCGTTCGCGTAGCCCCCGCAGGATGGAGATGGTGTCCTCGACGCTGGGTTCGTCCACCATCACCGGCTGGAAGCGCCGCTCCAGTGCCGCGTCGGACTCGACGTGCTTGCGGTACTCGTCCAGTGTGGTGGCGCCGATCATGTGCAACTCGCCGCGGGCCAGCATCGGTTTGAGCATGTTGCCCGCGTCCATCGCGCCCTCGGCCGCGCCCGCTCCGACCACGGTGTGGAGCTCGTCCACGAAGAGCAGGATCCGGCCCTCGGCGGCCTTCACCTCCGCCAGTACCGCCTTGAGGCGCTCCTCGAACTCGCCGCGGTACTTGGCACCCGCCACCAACGACCCCATGTCCAGCGCGAATATGGTCTTGTCGCGCAGGCCTTCGGGGATGTCCCCGCGCACGATGCGCTGTGCGAGGCCCTCGACGATGGCCGTCTTGCCGACGCCGGGGTCGCCGATGAGGACGGGGTTGTTCTTCGTCTTGCGGCTGAGGATCTGGATCACCCGGCGGATCTCCGCGTCACGGCCGATCACCGGGTCGAGTTTTCCTGCCTCGCCCTCGGCGACGAGGTCCCGGCCGTACTTCTCCAGCGCCTCGTACGCGCCTTCCGGAGTCGCGGAGGTCACCCGCTGGGCGCCGCGTACCTCGGTCAGCGCGGACAGGAAGGTTTCCCTGGTGACGTTGTGCTCCTTCAGACGGCGCCCGGCCTGGGTGGATGTGCCCTCGTCGATCATCGCCAGGATCAGGTGTTCCACCGAGACGTACTCGTCCTTCAGCCGCTTCGCCTCGCGGTCGGCGGCGTCGAGCAGCCGGGCGAGCCGCTGGGTGACGTACACCTGTCCCGGCGTGGCGCCCGGGCCGGTGACCTTGGGGCGCTTCTTCAAGTCGTCGCGTACATCTGCCGGCAGCGCGTCGAGGCTGGCGCCGCACCGCTCCAGCAGGCGCGGTACGAGGCCGTCGACCTGGGTGATCAGGGCGAGCAGCAGATGTTCGCCGTCGACCTCGGTGTGGCCCATCTCCGTCGCCGTGGTCTGTGCTTCCTGCAGCGCTTCCTGGGACTTCTGGGTGAGACGGTTCATGTCCACGGCGGTCCACTCCTTGGCTGTCCGATGGGCGCGTCGGCCTGGGGATGGGCGGCGTTCGCGCGGCGCAATGCGGCCTCCAACGACTCGATCCGGTCCAGGAGGTCCATGACCAGCCCGATCGCGGCGTAGTTGAGGCAGAGCCCGGTTCGTAGTCGTTGGACGCGGGCGATGGCGGCGGGCGCGCTCGCGGTGAACCAGAGTTCTCCGGAGGCGTCCCGGGCGGCGTCCACCAGGCTCAGTGCGACGAACCGGCGGACGAGGTCGGGGTGCAGGCCGCTGCGGCGGGCGACGACGTCCAAGCTGAGCCGGTACGGGCGGGTCAGCGGGTAGTGGATCGCTGCCGCCTCTCGTGCGCGTTGCGCCGCGGCCGGCGTGGGGCGCAGGCCCATCTCAATGCCTCCTCGGGTCGAAGGTCGATACGGCGGCCAGCTCCTCGAGCAGCTCCTTCTCCCTGGGAGTCGGCGAGGGCGGGACCACTATGCGGATGTGGGCGTACAGGTCGCCTGGGGTGCCCTTCGGGTTGGGCATGCCCTCCCCGCGCAGTCGCAGTTGGCGGCCGCTGGAGGAACCGGGAGGGACGGTGACCTTGGCGGTGCCGCTCGGTGTCGTCAGCGGCACGGTCGCGCCCAACGCCGCCTCCCACGGGGCCACCGGCAGGTCGACGTGGATGTCGCGTCCGGACAGCCGGTACCGCTTGTGGGGGAGGATCTTCACCCTCAGGTAGAGGTCGCCCGCGGGACCGTCGCCCGTGCCTTGTCCGCCCTGTCCGGCGAGCCGGACCCGCTGGCCGTCGACCACACCGGGCGGAATGTTCACCTCGTAGGTGCGCGGGTGGTCCGGGCCGCCGAGGGGCACCCGCCGCTTGCCGCCGCGGTGCGCCTCCTCCACAGTGAGCCGGAGCTCGGCCTCCTGATCGGCGCCGGGCATCGGGCCAGGCGCGCCGCGTCCGCCGAACATGCCGCTGAACAGGTCCTCGATGTTGATTCCGGCGCCTTCGAAGCCTTCGCCACCGGTCCAGACCCGAGCCCCGCCCCCGCCGGGCGCGCCGCCGGTGGACCAACGGACCCGTCCGCCGCGGCCGCCACCGAATCCGGCGCCTGCGGCGACCCGCTCGTCGTAGTCTTCCGGGATCTGCCGGAAGTCCGGACCGAAACGGTCGTACCGTGCGCGGGTCTTCGGGTCGGACAGCACCTGGTACGCCTCGTTGATCTCCTTGAACCGCTCTTCGGCTGCCGGGTCGCGGTTGATGTCCGGGTGGTGCCGGCGGGCGAGCTTGCGGAAGGCCTGCTGGATCTCGTCCGCGCTCGCATTGCGCGACACACCCAGCACCTCGTAGTAATCGCGCGCCATGCCGTCACTCCTGTTTCCGGCTCACGGCCACGGCAGCCGGCCGAAGCTGCTGCCGATCGGGGTCGCCGTATCCGGGCCGCAGCACACGAACCACGGTGCCCGGCGCGGTGCCCGGCTCGTCGACCACGGTGACCACCTCGTGCCGAGCGGGGTCGAACGGCACATCCGTCTCGTCGTGCCGCGGATAACCGAGGTCCCGAAGGATCTGCACGGCCAGGTCGCGCACCGCCCGTACTCCCTGGACTACGGAGCTCGGGTCGGCCTCGGCGTGCGAGAGCGCCAGTTCGAGGTTGTCGACCACCGGCAGCCAGGCGGCGGCGAGCCGGCCGCGTTCGGCCTCCCGCACCTGATCCAACTCACGGATGTGGCGCTTGCGTTGGTTGTCCAGCTCGGCCATCGCCCGCCGCCAGCGGTCGTCCAGCTCCTCGACGGTGGGGGTGGCAGCCGAGCCCTCGTCCTGGCCGGTCGGCGGTTCCACTGCCGGTTCGTCCGGCCGGTGCTGGTCCTCGTGCTGGGACATGGCGTTGCCTCATCCCCGGTCGAACTCGGCGTCGATGACCTCTTCGTCGGGCCCCTCACCGGTGGCCGGTCCGCCCTCCGCCGCCGGACCGCCGCCTGCTGGCGGTGTGCCGGGCTGGCGGCCGGCGAGGCCGTGGTAGATCTGCTGCAGTTCGGAGGTGAGGCCGCGGACCCGGTCCAGTGGCGCTTCCTCCTTGACGGCTTGACGGGCCTCGGCGACCAGAATGTCGGCGCGCGACTTCTCGTGTTGCGGGACCGAGTCGCCCAGTTCACTGAGACGCCGCTCCACCTGGTAGGCGATGGCGTCGAGTTCGTTGCGGGCGTCCACCGCCTGGCGCAGGGACTGGTCCTCGGCGCGGTTGCGTTCGGCCTCGGCGACCATCCGCTCGACGTCGCCGCGGTCCAGGTTGGAGCTCTCGCTGACGGTGATCCCCTGCTCGGCGCCGGTGTCCTTGTCCTTGGCACTGACGTTGAGGATGCCGTTGGCGTCCACGTCGAAGGTCACGTCGATCTGCGGCTCACCGCGCGGCGCCGGGCGGATGTTCTCCAGCCGGAAGCGGCCCAGAACCCGGTTGTCCGCGGCTCGTTCGCGCTCGCCCTGCAGCACCACCACGTCGACCGCGGGCTGGTTGTCCTCCGCCGTGGAGAACGTCTCGGCGCGCCGGACCGGGATGGTCGTGTTCCGCTCGATGATCTTCGTCATGACACCGCCGCGCGTCTCCACACCGAGGGACAGCGGGGTCACGTCGAGCAGCAGTACGTCCTTGACTTCGCCCTTGAGCACTCCGGCCTGGATGGCCGCGCCGATCGCCACCACCTCGTCCGGGTTGACGCTCATGTTCGGTTCCTTGCCGCCGGTGAGCTTGCGCACCAGCGCCTGCACCGCCGGGATCCGGGTCGAGCCGCCGACGAGGATGACCTCGTCGATGTCGTTCTCGGTCACCTTGGCGTCGCTCATCGCCTGACGTACCGGGTCCAGGCAGCGTTCCACCAGGTCGGCGGTGATCTGCTCGAACGTGGAGCGCCGGATCGTCTCGGTGAGGTGCTTCGGGCCGGAGGCGTCCGCCGTGATGAACGGCAGGTTGACCTGGGTCTGGGTGACCGAGCTGAGCTCGACCTTGGCCTTCTCGGCCGCTTCGAACAGCCGCTGCAGCGCCTGCGGGTCGCCGCGCAGGTCGATCCCGTTCTCCCGCTGGAAGGCGTCCGCCAGGTAGTCCACCAGCCGCCGGTCGAAGTCGTCGCCACCCAGGTGGGTGTCACCGGCCGTCGACCGGACCTCCACCACACCGTCGCCCACATCCAGCAGGCTGACGTCGAAGGTGCCGCCGCCGAGGTCGAAGACCAGCACCGTCTCATGGACCTTCTTGTCCAGCCCGTACGCCAGTGCCGCCGCGGTCGGCTCGTTGATGATGCGCAGCACCTCAAGGCCGGCGATCTTCCCGGCGTCCTTGGTGGCCGTGCGCTGGGCGTCGTTGAAGTACGCGGGCACGGTGATGACCGCTTCGGTGACCCTTTCGCCCAGGGTCTTGCCAGCGTCCTCGGCGAGCTTGCGCAACACCAGGGCGCTGATCTCCTCCGGCGCGTACTGCTTGCCGCGCACCTCGAAGCGGGCTTCCCCGTTCGGTCCCTCGACGATGTCGACGCCCACGGCTTTGGCCTCGTCGGCCACCTCGTCGAAGCGTCGGCCGATGAAGCGCTTCGCCGAATAGATCGTGCCCTTGGGGTTGAGGATCGCCTGCCGTCGGGCGAGCTGCCCCACCAGGCGTTCCCCGGTGTCCGTGAACGCGACCACGGAGGGCGTCGTGCGCGAACCCTCGGAATTGGGGATGACCGACGCCTCACCGCCTTCCCAAGCGGCGATCACCGAATTCGTGGTACCCAGATCGATCCCGACTGCCTTGGCCATCTGGCACTCCTAGATCGTTGCTCCCCCCTGGGGACGGCGCGATCCATCGGGTCGGGTTCTCATCGCACCTTCTGCCAGCGTGCGCGGGCGGGTAGCCGCTGACATGGCCCCGAGGGGACGAATTACGTCCTCCGTACCGACCTGCCAGGTCGAGGCGGAGCGCTGACCTGCCGCTTTCCGGTACTCGTACCGGGGTTGCCCCAGGTAGTGGCGAGGTCGGATCCGCCCCGACGGCCTGCCCGGCTCCCGCCCGGGATCGGGGCAGTTCGCTGCTCGGCCGCTCAGCGGAACCGGGCGGTGACCGCGGAGAATCGGTCCAGCTGCGCCAGCGACTCCCGCTCCGGCATCGTCTCCAGGTTGAGCAGCACCCGGTCCACCCCCACCTTGCGGAAGCCCTCCAGCAACTCGGGATCCGCGGGCGTGTAGGCCATCGTCACCGTCACATCACGGTGTGCCATGCCGTGCAGCCGCTCCATCCGCCGGCGGAGCTCCTCCGGAGGCATCACGTTGGCGATCCAGGCGTCGCCGAGCTCCGCGATCCGGGGGAACGCGGCCTCGCCTCCTCCCACGTAGATGGGCGGGTGTGGGCGCTGTACCGGCTTGGGCCAGCTGTACACCGGGTCGAAGTCCACGAACTCCCCGTGGAACTCGGCCTTCTCCTTGGTCCACAGCTCCCGGATGGCGCGCAGCCGCTCGTTGACCAGTCGGCCGCGAACGGCCGGATCGGTGCCGTGGTTCTCGATCTCCTCACGCAGCCAGCCCACGCCCACGCCGAAGATGGCCCGGCCGCCCGAGACCAGGTCAAGGGAGGCGACCTCCTTCGCCGTGATGATCGGATCCCGCTGCACCACCAGGGTGATGCCGGTGCCGAGGAGCAGCCGTTCGGTGACCACCGCCGCGGCGGTCAGCGCGACGAAAGGGTCCAGGGTGCGGTAGTACTTCTCCGGCATCTCCCCGCCGAAGGGGTACGGCGTACGGCGCTCCACCGGGATGTGCGTGTGCTCGGCGATGAACAGCGAGTCGAATCCGCGCTCCTCCACGGCCGGCCCCAGTACGGTCGGCGTGACGCCCTGGTCGGTGACGAAGGTCGAGATCCCGAACTTCATGGCAACTCCTCGGCTCGATGGTGGGACGCGTTGGCCCGCGGCCGTTGCGGCGCCGGGCACTCGGCCGCGTCCGTCTCGCAACGATCATCAGGCCCGCGGGCACTCGGGCACCCGCGGCACGCCCCGCGCCGGTCGTCCGCGGCAACCTCTCTTGCCGGAAGTGTTCGGCGCGGGCGACCCGGGCGACACGGCAGGATCTCCTGTCTTGTGTCAGCCTGCTCTTGTGTCAGCCTGCCGGGGCGGGTATCCCAGGACATGGGCCTGGGGGGACGAATTGCATGCATCGACTCACCCCCGCAGGCCGAGGGCTCCTGTCTGACCTGTGCTTTCCGGTGGCGCGGGGGAAGCCCCGATCGGCCTGCGGTGCGGAGTCCGCACGGGCCCAGCGGCCCGCGCGGACACGGCGGCGGTCTTCGGGAAGGAGGCGGCATGGATGCCATCCCGGTGAAGGGGGCGCCGCCGGACATGCGGACCCAGAAGTGTCTGGGGAGGATGGCCAGCCTCTGCGAGCTGACTACCACGATGTTCGACAGCCGGGACGAGAACGACGTCCTGAAGCTTGCCGCCTCCTGGATCGCCTCGCTGGGAAGCTCGCTGACCGCTGTGGGGTACTTGCAGCGCGATGGGCGGCTGCTGCGCGGTGGGACCTCCGCGCCTGAGCCCGAGGACCGGGCCATGGATTCCCGGGTGCGGGCGCTGAGCGGCAAGGACACCGCGCTCGACCTGCCGGGATTCGCCTGGGCCTGGGCCCTGGCGCTGACGCACCGGAGCGCCTGCCTCGGCTACCTCGTCGTCAGGTCGCCCGCGACCCCGGCCGATGACGAGACGTACCTCGCCACCCTCCTGGCACGTCAGACGGCCGCCGCTCTGGATCATGTCCAGGCAGGTGAAGGCCAGCGCGAGCGCGTGCGGCAGCTGCGCCTGCTCAACCACGGCGTGACCGCGGTCAACGAGTGCCTGCGGACCGAGGTGGCCGAGCTCCAGCGCCGCATGGTGATAGCCGAGGTGCTGAACCGGGTCTCGTTCTCCGGAGAGGGCGAGCAGGGCATCGTTCGGGCGCTGCACGAGCTGACGGGCTTCCCCGCACTGGCCGAGGATCGCTTCGGCAATCTGCGGGCCTGGGCCGGCCCCGACGGCTCGGAGCGGCCCGCCGCAATGGCCCCCGGGCACAGGGCGGCGGTGCTGCGGCGCGCCGAGCGCGAGCGCAGGCCGGTGCGCGACGGGGACCTGCTGGTCCGCGTGGTGCGACCGCACGGCGAGGTGCTGGGCGTACTCGTACTGGCCGACCCGGAGCACCAGGTGGGGGAGACCGAGACGTTCGCGTTGGACCAGGCCGCCACGGTACTCGCCCTCGAACTCTCCCATGAGCGCGGCCTGGCAGACGCTGACCTGCGCATGCAGTGCGACCTGGTCGAGGACCTGGTGACCGGCACGGATGAGCAAAGTGCGTTCGCCCGGTCCGAAGCGGTCGGCCACAACCTGCACGGTTCCCACCATGTGGTGGTCGTCAAGTGGACGGGGCCCTGGGGCGACGGAACGGTCACCGTGGCGGTCGGGCGGGCCGCCGCGGCAAGTCGGCTCGACTTCCTGCTGGGGCGCCGGTCAGGGGCGGCGATCCTCATCGTTCGAGGGCCGGCCGTCGGGGACGAGTTCTACGACGAGGTGTCAAGGGAACTCGGCTCCGCGGACGGTGTGATCGGGGTCGGAGGCCAGTGCGATGCTCCGTCCGACTTCTCGCACTCCTATCAGGAGGCACTGCGAGCCCTGGAGATCCGGCAGAATTCCCTTGACCCCCATGGCTTGATCGCATTCGACCGGCTCGGTCTCTACCGGGTGCTGCGCACCAGCGATCACGACGCGCACACCGAGCAGTTCGTGCGCGAGTGGCTTGGCCCCCTCATCGACTACGACCAGGCGCACCACGGCGAACTCGTCGCGACGCTCACCGCCTATCTGGAGAACAGCAGCTACGACGCCACCGCGGCGATGCTGGCGATCCATCGCAGCACGCTCCGGTATCGGCTTCGTCGCATCCGGGAGATCTCCGGACTTGACATCACCGATGTCGAAGTCCGGCTCAATCTGCATGTGGCGGCCCGCATCTGGAACGTGATCACCAGACCGCTCTGAGATGGCGTGGAGTCGGACAAGCCGAAGCCGGGATAGTCCGGGGCGACGACGTGGTAGCGGTCGGCCAGCGCGGGGATGAGGTTGCGGAACATGTGCGAGCTTGCGGGCGTCCCGTGCAGCAACACCGACGGCGGTGTGCCCGGATGACCGGCCTCGCGGTAGAAGAGCCGGTGGCCGCCGACGTCGAGGAAGCGGTGGTGGACGAGCATCGTCATGTCCAACTCCCCTGGTTCCGACTGCTGCGGTGGGAACTGATAGTCAGACGCTGGCCTCCGTATCCAACTTCCGCCCTGGTTCAGGTGGCGCGCGATAAAGGAGATGCCTCGCCTGACGCCCGTGACGTAATGTGCGCTCCCGGCAGGTGTCTCTTACCTCGGGAGGGCTTGATGGTTCCGGAACTTGTCAGGACGTGGGTGTCCGGTTGGGTCGTGTCACGGCGCAGGCCCGCTCCGGTCGAGAAGCCCTGGGGGCTGTATGTCGAGGTGGGCAGGCCTGACCAGGTGGGGCGGCACGTACTTCCGGACGCAGTCGAGACCGCGGTGCGTCAGGCCGCCGCCTCGGTGACCGTGCCCTGCACCTGGCTCAAGGTGCCGATGGAGCCTGAGGAGACAGCGGCGTGGCTTCCCCCGGGCTGGGTGGTGGACATGGACGAGGCGGGCCATCTGATGGCCGCGGAACTGCGGGCCACGGACCCGGTGCCGCCCGGGGGTTACACCCCGTCAGTGCAGACCCGCGACCGCGTCGTCTACGTCCGGGTGCACGATGCGGCGGGCGAGCTCGCGGCGAAGGGGCAGATGGCACTCCTCGGGCAGGCAACGGTCGTTGACTGCGTCACGACCGAAGCGGCCCACCGACGCCGCGGCCTGGGTGCCTTCGTGATGCGCACCCTCGCCGACCACGCCGTGGCCGAGGGCGCGACTCTCGGTGTCCTCGGTGCGACCGACGAGGGGCGCGCGCTGTACGAGACGTTGGGCTGGAAGGCGCATGCTCCGCTGGCGGCGTGCATCTACCGGCCCTGAGCCGTACTGATCGGGACCGGCACCCGGCCTCGCGGGTAGGCACCGAGCGGCTCACCAGCATTGGGGGGAAAGGGAGTTGTCGTCGGGGAAGCCGCGTACCAGCATGGTGCCCATGGCTGACGATCTTTGCGAGAACACGTTCCTGCCCCCTGACCAGTGCGACCACTGCCGCATGGCCGCTTCAGGGTTGTCCGCGCAGGTCCATACCACCAAGGGCGGCAGCGTGTACCACCGCACCCCGAACTGCGCGGGGCTCAAGGACGGGCAGGCGTACGCCCGGCGGATGCGGCAGGAGATCCACGACGTGAACGCTGTCCCGCGCAGCGATGCGCGGGCCCGGCTCGGACCCTGCGAGGTGTGCCGCCCCGACCTGCCGCCCACCACCAGTTAGCCGGGTGGCGCCGTCGTACAGCAGCGGCGGCCCACCGGTCACTTCACGGCGGGGATCGTCGGGCCGCCGGGGGTGGGGGGAAAGGTTCGGTGCCGGTGGCGTCGGTCCGGTGTGATGGGGCGAAGGCGGATGACGGCGTCGAGGCCGCCGCCCGGGGCGGGGCGCAGGTCGATGTCGCCGCCGCACGCGTGCGCCAACTGCTGGGCGATCGCCAGGCCCAGTCCCATACCGTCGGAACCGGCGTTGGGGGAGCGCCAGAAGCGGTCGAAGGCGTGCGCGCGTTCGACATCGGTCATCCCCGGCCCCTGGTCGGTCACATGGAGCTCGACGCGCGGCTCGCCGTCGACCCCGCGCCCCGGGGCGAGAGCGCGGGACAGGGTGACGGTACTGCTGGGCGGGGCTGCTCGTAGCGCGTTGGCGAGGAGGTTGTCGACGATCTGCTCCAGTGCGCCGGGCACCGCCCAGACCTGGCCGACGCGGTGGCCGGTCAGGCTGATGGCGATGTCCCGGTCGGCGGCGAAGGCGGCCCAGGTGCGTGCCCTGTCGTCGAGGATCGCATCGGGGTCCACGGGCTCCGGGGTCGTCTCCGCGCTCTCGGCGCGTGCGAGGGCGAGGAGCCCCTGCACCATCCGGACCAGCCGGTCGATCTCGGAGAGGGCATGGTCGAGATTGTGCTGGGCGCGGGGGTGGAGGTCGGGTTCGAGGTTCTCCAGTCGCAGTCGCAGGGCCGTCAGCGGTGTCTTCAGCTGATGAGAGGCGTCCGCGGCGAACCGGTGCTGGGCACGCAGCAGGTGTTGCAGCCGCCCGGCCGTACGGGTGAACGAGTCGGCCAGCCGCCGCAGTTCGGGAGGACCGAGGTCCGTGGCCGGCGGTTCGGTCAGGGAACCGTCGGCGAGTTGGGTGGTGGCGCGTTCCAGTTCGCGTACCGGACGGGTGATCCAGCGGGCGAGGGCGAGCCCTATCACGGTCATGGCACCGAGCACACACAGCCCGCAGACGGCCAGTACGGTCCACGCGGTACGGATACGGGCGACCGTGTCGGCGGTGGGTGCGGTCAGCCGCACCGCGCCGCGCATCAGGGGGCCGGATGCCGCGGGGGCGGTGGCGTAGTAGGCGTCCCCGTGCAGCACGGGGTCGTTCATGGTGCCGTGCGCACGCTCGTCGTGCAGTGCGCTGACGATGTCGGGGGCGCGCGCGAGGCTGCGCCCGGTGCTGACCGCTCCCGGGGAGGAGTCGGCGAGCACGTTGCCGCTGCGGTCGACGACGGTCACATGTGCGTTGGAACGCCGGGTGTAGCTGCTGATGACCGCGGGCAGTTCGTGGGTGTCCCCGGTCTCGATGTCCTCTTCGACGAGTCCGGCGAGCACCACCGCGTCCCGTTCCAGCGCGGTGGACAGCGTGGAGGTCGCACTGTGCGCGTAGACGATCGCGAACGGGACCTCCAAAGCGAGCAGGACAAGCAGCGCCAGGGTCAGGTAGCTGAGCAGCAGGCGTCTGACCATGGGCGCGGGATCACTGTCGGGCCGCGCCGTTGGGCACGGTGAGGCGGAAGCCGACTCCCCGGACGGTCTCGATCCAGGCCGGGCGGTCCAGCTTGCGGCGCAGCGCTGCGATGTGTACGTCGAGGGTCCTGGTCGGGCCGAAGAAGTGCGGGTCCCATACCTTGTCCAGGATGTGCTGACGCGAGTACACGGCGCCGGGGTCTTCGGCGAGCATGGCGAGCAGGTCGAATTCCTTCGGGGCCAGCGGGATGTGCCGTTCACCGATGCGGACCTGTCTGGTCCGCCGGTCGATGACCACGTCTCCGACGTGTTGCGGTGCCCTGTCCGCCCCTGGTGCCGCCGTGTCGCTGGGCGGCGCGGCGGCGGGGCGGGTGCGGCGCGCGACGGCGCGGATCCGGGCCACCAACTCCCGGAGGCCGAAGGGCTTGGACAGGTAGTCGTCGGCGCCGAGTTCGAGTCCGACCACGCGGTCGGTCTCGTCGTCGCGAGCGGTGATCATGATGATGGGTACGTCGGACCGGCTGCGCAGTGCCCGACAGACGTCGATGCCGTCCATGTCGGGGAGTCCGAGATCCAACAGGACCATGTCCGTGGGGGCGGCGGTCAGGGCGCACGTGCCCGTGGCGACTCTGTTGACCGCGAAGCCGTAGCGGCCCAGACCTTCGGTCAGCGGCTCGGCGATTGTGTCGTCGTCCTCGATGAGCAGCACCCGCACAGGGGCAGAATCACACATATCGGAAGTTGGCTGGGACGGAGTCACGAAAGCCTCCCCCTTTCGGGTGAACGCCGAGCCGCCTGGCCGGCCGACGTGCCAGCGCCCTAGTCATCGCTGTCCGGTGGCGGAACGCGGGGCAGGGTCGGCGGACGCCGCGGGCCGCACCATGAGGAGCCCGGGCACGGCTGAGAGCCGGATGACGGCCGTGGCCATCAGGCAGGCCAGGCCGCTGAGGACCAGGCTGTAGCGGGCGCCGAGGGTTTCCGCGACCCAGCCGACGAGCGGAGCGCCTACCGGCGTGCCGCCGAGAAGAACGAGGAAGTAGACGGCGAGCACGCGCCCGCGCATCCCGGGATCGGAGTTGAGTTGCACCATGGCGTTGGCCGTGGTGGTCACCAGGACGGCGGCGATGCCGGTCGCCACCAGCAGGACCGCGAACGCGATGGGAGAGGGCATGAGGCCGACCGCGGCCTCAAGCACCCCGAACACGGCAGCCGCGCCGAGGAGTTGACGCAGGGTGGGCGGCCGGGCTCGGTCCGCGCTGCGGAGCGCGCCGAGGAGGCTGCCCGCGGCGTAGGCCGAGGACAGGGAGCCGAAGGCCGCCGCTCCGGAATGGAAGACCGTGGTGGCCATGAGGCAGATCGTCACCTGGAAGTTGAGGCCCAGGGTGCCGATGACACCGGCAAGCGTGATCGGCAGCAGCAGACCCGGGGTGCACCTGATGTGCCGCAGGGCGTCGGCCAGACGCACACCGTGAGGTGCGGGGGGAGGTGGCGGGTGGAGTTCGCTGGTACGCAGGGTGAGCAGCGCGGCCAGCACCGCCAGGTAGGAGGCGGCGTTCAGGAAGAAGACCGGTCCGGTGCCCACGGAGGCGATGGCCAGGCCGGCGGCGGCCGGGCCGAGGAAGCGCGCGGCGTTGAACTGGGCCGCGTTCACACTTACCGCACTGGGCACCCGGTCGCGTCCGACCATGTCACCGATGAACGCGTTACGGGCGGGGCTGTCCACGGCGGTGGCGGCGCCGAGGGCCACGGCGAGGACGTAGACATGCCAGATGCGCACCGTGCCGTTGACCGTCAGGACACCGAGCAGGAGCGCTTGCAGCGCCATGAGGCTCTGGGCGAGCACCAGCAGCCGCTGCCGGTGGTAACGGTCGGCGATGACGCCGCCCCAGAGCCCGAAGAGGGTCTGCGGGACGAACTGCAGGGCGGTGACGACGCCGACCGCGGTGCCGCTGTGGTGGGTGAGCTGCAGCACCAGCCAGTCCTGGGCCGCCCGATGCATCCACATGCCCACGTTGGACACCAACTGCCCGATCACATAGCGGCGGAAGTTGCGGTTGCCCAGGGTGCGCAGCGCCTGCCGGCCGGGCCGTGGCGACCTGGCCCGGGACTGCTCAGCAGCTGTGCCGGACAAGGCGGCCTCCTGCGCCGTCCGTTGTCTTCCGGACGTCTTCGACGGCGGCCAGGCTCGTTGGCGGCCGCTCGTCGTCCAGGTAGGAGAAGCGCGGCTCCGGGTGCATGAGGAAGCCATGGTGGGAGATGTTCCATGCGTACGCCCCCGCCATCGCGAACGCCACCCGGTCGCCGGCGCGCAGCCGGTTCACCGGGATCTGTCGGGCCAGGACGTCCTTGGGTGTGCACAGTTGCCCGACCAGCGTCGCCGGCTCCCGATGTGCCTCGCTCCTCGTCCATGGCCACGGCCAGGTGTCCGATGGGATGATCTCGAAGGGCTGGTCGTGCCCCTTGGCGGCCGGGGTGCGCAGGTGGTGGGTGCCTCCGCGCAGCACGGCGAACGCCTCGCCGCGGCTTCGTTTGACGTCCAGCACCTGTGTGACGTACCAGCCGCAGTACGCGCTGATGGATCGGCCGGGTTCGATGCGTACCGTCAGTGCGGGGTGGTCGGCAAGGACACGGCGTAGGCCGGTGCCGAACGCCGACCAGTCGAAGATGCGTTCTGGTTCGGTGTAGTCGACACCCATGCCGCCCCCGACGTTGACCTCGCTCAGGTTCAGCTGGTGTTCTCCCGCCCAGCGGTCTGCCCAGGCGATGACCTGTTCGACGAGGGCAAGTTGGTCGGGCGCGTCAAGGCCGCTGGCCAAATGGGCGTGGATGCCGCGCAGCCGGATCCTCGGGTGTGTGGCGAGCAGCCGCAGGCAGCCATCCAGGTGGGCGGGGTCCATGCCGAACGGACTGGGCCAACCGCCCATCACCAGCGGCAACTGGCCCAGCGAGAACGGAAGGTTGACCCGCAGGAGCACGTCCACGGTGCGTTCGCCGACGAGTTCCGTCAGGATGCGCAGTTCGTGTTCGCTTTCCAGATGCAGGCGCTCAACGCCCTCGTCCAGCGCCTGAGCCAGCTCGACAGCGGACTTGCCCGGCCCGCCGAACGCGATTGAGGCCTTCGGGAGCAGTTGGCGGACATGGCGCAGTTCGCCCGCGGAGGCCACCTCGAACCCATCGACATGCTCGCCCAGCACGTGCAGCAGCCTGGGGTCGGAGTTCGCCTTGGCCGCGTAGAACAGATCCACCCGATCGGGTAGTAGGGCCCGGATGGCACGGCTGTGTCTGCGCAGCGCCGCCAGGTCATAGACATAGGCGGGAAGTTCGGCATCGGCCAGCCCTCTCAGGTGGCGCAGCATACCCGGCCTCACAGTGCTGCCTCCTGCGGGAAGTCGGCGGCGAGCGGGCTGGGCAGCGGTACGTAGGTCGCATGCCGGTCCGCCTTGCGTGCCCAGCGAAGCAGGAGATTGGCCTTGGCAGGCAGCGGCACGCCGGAGAGCAGGGCCCGCAGCCGCGCCGGGTCGCCCTCGGCACGCGCGAAGCGGTCGAGGTGGTCGCGGACGAGCCCCCACAGGGCCGGCTCCAGGGCCGGGTTCAAGTCGGCGAGCGCGCACAGCACTTCGGCGACATGGTTGACCAGCAGGCAGTAGATCACCCGGTCCCAGCCGCGCTCGGCGCTGTAGCTGAGCGGTCCGCGCACCTCCTCGTCCAACGCGGCCAGGGCCTCCCGGTGGTGGTCCGGAACCAGCTTGGTTCCCTCCAGGTCACGGAAGATGACCTGGGCGGGCCACCCGTCACGCCGTACCCCGACGAGAACGTTCTGCAGATGGGGTTCCAGCACGACGCCGTGCTCGAAGTAGGCCGCGAGCGCCGGCGGCAGCAGGAGGCCCAGATAGGCGTCCCACCAGGCCAGCGGATCGGCGCCGGTACGGGCGAGCAGATGTGAGACATGCGCCGGGCTGGTCGGGTACTCGTCGGCGACCGCCGCACCCAGCAACGGGGTGACGCCGGGCAGCAGATGCGTACCCACGCCCTCCCGTACGATCACGCCGAAGCCTTCCAGCACGTCCCGGTCGTCCTGGCCGATTCCGAGGCCGAGACTGCGGTACCCGGGCTCGGCCAGCAGGGCGCAACCGGGGTACCGCGTCGCCAGCCTGGCGAAGATCGGCCGCACGATCCGGTTCAGGGCGACGGCCCCGGACAACTCGTAAGCGGCGTTCTTCCGGACACAGTTGGTGATCCGCACGTTCAAAGAGAACTTCAGGAACACATCAGTGTCGGGCTCGTACACCGTGCGCACCGAGGAGGTGGACACCACGGGCGGCCCACCAGAGCCGAGATCCACGACATCACCGCAGGCCAGTGCCGCCCGCAGCGCGGCGTTCTGCGACATCATCCGGTACTGCCAGGGATGGGCGGGCAGCACCCGGAACTCCGGTGCCGCCGAAGAACACAGCCGGTCCAGAGCGCTGTGGTCACCTTCCGCCCGCAGCAGATCAGCGCGGACGGCGAGGTAGTGCAGCGGAAACCGTGAGCGGGTCTCCGGCCCGTACACCAGCCAGTCGCGGGTGTCCCCCTCCCGGGCCTTGGGCGCGGGGTGGAAACGGTGTCCGTAGACCAGGGACTGCTCCGACGCGATGTACGAGCAGGATGGCGGTTCCTGGTTGCCGCGAGACTCCAGCACGGCGCGGACGGTCTCGTGGCTGGCCGCCACCTGGTCCAGGAACTCGTCGTTGTCCACGCCGGTGCGCAGGGCCAACTCGTCGCGGATCAAAGCGGCCAACTCGTCCCAGCGCAGGGCGACCCACACTTCGCCGTCCTGGCGCTCGGCCGGTGCGCCGAAGCGGTGCGCTCCGATCATCGAAACGCGGCGCAGTGGAACTCTCAGCAGGACACCGCACCGTGGCAGGCGTACCAGCAGGTGCTCGCCCGCGATGGTGACCTGCCGCTCGGGCGAAGAGACCTCGCGGATCAGACAGTTGAGCAGGGTGTGTGCGGTCACGGTGTCCGCGGCCTGCGCGGGCGCGCTGGACGGTGCTTCGACGGACGGGAGGTTCATCGGACGCGTCCCTCTCTGTCACGGAGGCAGGTTGTTGCGGCCAGTGGATTGGGAACTCGCACCCACTGGGCCCTTCCCGGGGTGTCGGCCAGCCGCATCGCCGTGGTCGCCTTCAGCGGAAGGGTGTCGCCGAAGAAGGCGTCCTCGTCTTCGCCGCCGGGCCGTAGACCGGCGTAGACCCGCCGTGCGACCCCGGCGACCGCGGCCCACAGCTCCTCGGGCTCGGCCCGATGTCCACGGGAGAACACCGCCACCAACTCACCGAAGACCCCGCTCAGCAGAGCGCCGAACAGCTTGGTGCGCAGCGGCTCGTCCTCCTCACAGGCCCGGTCGCCGACCAGCGGCGGCAGCTCGAAACCGTGCGCCGCCAGCCGCCGCCGGCTGACCCGTACACCGTCCAGGTCCCGGTACAGCACCCGCACCGGCCGCCCGTCACGCAGTACGACCAGTGTGTTCTGCCCGTGAGCCTCCAACGCGATCCCCATCGACAGCAGTGTCAGCGCGGGCGGCAACACCAACTCGGCGAACTCCACCAACCAGGTCACGGGGTCCCCTGCCGCCCAACTGGCATCGGTGTCGTAGACAGCGGTGATCGGTGCCGCGATCTCACCAGGGCCCACGAACCGCTCGCAGGACTCCCGCACCATCACGGCCAGACTCGGACAGGCCCGCCCGGCGATGCGTACCGCACCGCCACCCAGCTCGCGCAGGATGCCGAGGCAATCGCCGTAACCCGCCTTGTCGGTGACCGCCGCCACCAGGTCGGAGAGCAACGGACCGTCGGCGACCTCCGCGGGGGAGATGGTGCGCCGGTAGTTGGTGACCTGGACGTCCAACGCGGTCTTGATGTGATGGCCCGGCAGCGCCTCCAGGGGTGCCAGGGAACGCAGCGACAGCAGCGGACGGGCACCGATAGACCGGTCTGCCACCGTCAGGCCCGGGTACTGGGGCAGCACATGATCGCGCTGCCAGGGATGCAGCGGCACCAGCACCCTGTTGGCCTCCCGCAGCTCCTGTGGCCAGCTGCCCGCCTGCTGCCAGCAGTCAGCCGACACGGCCAGCAGCGCGAGGTCGACCACAGACCGGTGCTCCGGGGCGTAGGCGAGCACCTCCGCCACTGACAGCCCGGTGCGGGTACGGCAGCACGGATGTTGCGGATGACCATCGACCACCGCCTGCTCGGCATCGATGGAATCCCGCACCCAGCGCGGTGAACACCGGGCCGTGGCCCGGGCCAGGGCGAGGTTGACGACGCTGTTGTCCAGTTCGCCGGCCAACTGCCGTGCGCCCGGCGTACACAACTTCAACGTCGCGAGCAATCCCACCGGCTCCGTGATCGGCCCTGCGGGACCGTCCACCGCGAAGTCCGGCGGCACCTGAGCGAACCGCTCGGCACACGATGCCGCACCTTCAAGCCGTCCGCCGTCTTCCAAGGACACCGTCAGCGTGCCACCCTGACGGCCTGGCCTGCCGACACCCGGCAGGGGCTCGCGCGTGAACGCGCCCCACAATCTGCCGAGGACAGCTGCCCGCGCCCCTGCCAGCTCCGCGGAGAACGCCGCGGCCAGCTCAGGGCGCACCGTGCGCACCTCTTCGAGCACCGTGTCCCGTACATCCGACCGGTGTCCGTTTGGGGATCGATCTGCCACTGATGACATGGCAGCGACGCTATGCGGAGCCGGTTGAGCAATCGGTTAGCAAGGGGCCAGGGCACCGCCAGCACGAGACCAAGAATTCGCCGACCACTACGTGTCCGGGAACAGTCCCGCGCCCCCCACCATCGTTGGCCCGAGGTGCGACTGATGGTGCCGAAGGTTGGGCTCTTGTGTAGCGTCATGAGTTGGCGGTGACTGTCGGTGGCCTGTGCCAGAGTGGGCCGCATGCTTGCGATCACGGTGGAGACGGAGAACGGGCGGCGGCACATCCGGGCAACCGCCCAGGAACTCGCCGGACTTGTCCGCCGGATCGGTGCCGAGGACGACACGTTCCTGGTCGTCCAGCGGATACCCGATCTCCCCGATGTCTTCATCCAGGTGTGGCACGGGACGGGGGGCGACTACACGCTGGAGCACCGCGACGGCGGGCACGACCGGCACTTCCGGGTGATGCTCGACGGACCGGAGGCGGTGATCGAGGCGATGACCGGCTGGGCGCGCCTGGAACCCGGCTGGGACACCGGGCTGGACTGGGCACATCCGGAGCTGGGACCGGCCCCGGATCCGGTGCCCCCACTTGGGCTCGACGAGGACGACCGCGAGGAGCTCGAAGAGCGCCTCCGTGAGGTGCTCGAAGGCGGTTACGCCACGCGGGCCGAGCTGGCCGAGGTAGCGGAGGATTACCTGGTTTCGGGGGACGATCGGCCGGTCTCGACCGAGCAGGCGTGGCGGCTGGTCAACGAGATGTGGTTGGCGCGCGTCGCGGAACAGGCCGCCTGGGAGGGCGAGACGGATCCGGAGCGACTCGCTCGGGCCTTCACAGCACTGGAGACGGCTGGCATAACCGCCCGGGAGAACTTCGCCTGTTGCCGTGCCTGCGGTCAGTCGGAGATCGGCGGGGTGGGCTCACCGGACGCGCGTGGTTTCGTGTACTTCCACACCCAGTGCACGGATTCGGCCGCGGCCGGGTACGGACTGACGCTCCTGTACGGCGGGTTCGACGGTTCATCGGAGACCACGACGGCGATCGGACGGGAAGTCGTCGCGGCGCTTGCGGAGACCGGGCTGTCGGCGGAGTGGAACGGTGATCCCGGGCAGGCCATCACGGTCACGCCCCTGGAGTGGCGAAAACGGCTCGTCGGCTAGGACATCGCCAAGGGCCCCGGAGATCTCTCCGGGGCCCTTCCTGCTACGGGGATGTGGTTGCCGACCGCTTACTCGTCGTCGTCACTCGCCTTGTGGTGGTGACGCACCACGTGGTGATGGTGCGACCTGTGGTGGCGTGCCTTGTGGTGGCGGTGGTGTACGGATCCCTGCTGCTTCTTCTCCACCTTGCGGATCTGGACACTGCCGCCCTGCGACGTGACGTTCGCACGGTTGCTGTTGTTGGCGTTGCTGGTGCTGCTGCTGTCGTTGTAGACGATCACCGTCAGGGAGATCTGCTTGCTCGCCTGGCCGCTCTCGGCGAGTTCGATGCCCGCTCCGTGCTTGTCGTGCCACCCCTTCAGCCAGTGGCCGTGGTGCCTGTGGTGGTCGCGACGCAGCCAGTGCTCGTGGTGCCTGCGATGTCCGTGATGGCGGTGATGGCGAACGTGGTGCCGATGGTGCCTGGGGTATTCGCTGTCGTCATCACTGTCCCTGTTGATGGCCACCACCGCGCGGGTCTGGGCCTTCCCGGGGGCCGGAGTCGCGATGTGCGCGGACCTGATCGCGGCCGGAGCGGCGGGGGCGAATGTGGCCGCAGCGGATGCGGGCGTGCCGTGACGGAGCGAGGTGTGGCAGTGGGCGGATGCAACCGGGGCGGTCACGGCGAGGACGGTCGTCCCCGCGAGGGCCGCGGTCGCTATATGCGACAGACGCATACGAAACCTCCGTGGTTGGAGCGCAGCCCCTGGAGTCATTACGTGATGTGTTCACGTGGCTGCGCCGTGTTACCTCGACCGTAAGCGGGCTGCTTGCCGTTTTCCACGCGAGTGCGCCATCCGACTCATGCCACGGCCTTCGCCAGTCCGAAGGCCTTCCGCCTCTCGGGCGAAAGGGTGTTCGATCTGCGGCTGCTTGGTCACTGCCCGACCGCCGGGCACACTGATGGCGCGCAGCGGCTGCGCTCGGTGGGCTGTCAGGGGAGGATCCATCTATGGCACTACGGCTGGGTCTGGGATTGCCGCAGATGAAGCGGTACGACATGGCATGCGATGTCACGCAGGTGGCGCGTGCCGCGGAGCAGATCGGCTACGACAGCCTGTGGGTCTTCGAACGGGTGCTGTTCCCCGAGCGGCCGACACAGGGCCTGTACGGAGTTCCCGGACTGGCCTGGCCGGATGCCTATCGATCGGTGGCCGACCCGTTGGTGGTGTTGCCGCTGGCCGCCGCGGTGACCGAGCGGGCCCAGCTGGGCAGCAGCGTGCTGATCGCTCCGTTGCACGTACCGATCCAACTCGCCCGTACGCTCGCGACGTTGGACGCGGCCAGCAACGGCCGGGTGATGGCGGGGCTCGGCACGGGCTGGTCACATGATGAGTACGCGGCCGCGTCCATCGCACCGTTCGAGCAGCGCGGGGCGGTGCTGGACGAGATGCTCGATGTGTTCGCGGCGGTCTGGGGACCGCATCCGGTCTCGTACCAGGGAACTTGGACCGTGATCAACGAGGCCGAGGTCGGGCCGAAGCCCGCCCACCCGATCCCGGTGTATCTGGCGGCAACCAACCGGAAGGCACTGGACCGCGTGGCCCGCCGCGCCGACGGCTGGTTGCCCACAGGAGTCCCGGCTGAGCAACTGGCCGCCCAGTGGCGGCAACTGATGGAAATTGCCGCCTCGCACGGCCGCGACGCGGACGCGCTGAAGATGTGCGTACGGGCGAACGTGGAGCTCACCAAGGCTCCCGTGGACGACGGCAAGCGCCGACCGTTCGTGGGCACGGTCGAGCAGATCGTGCGGGACGTTGCCGCGCACGCGGACGCGGGCGCCCACGAGGTGCTGCTGGACCTGCAGGGCAACGCGCGCGACGCCAGGGAACTCACCGATCTGGCCGCCCGCGTCTACGCGGAGGTACGCGCGGCGGGGATCCAGTGAGCTGAGCCGGAGATCCGCTGGCAGCGGGGATGTTCTCGTTGCAGTGCCCGGACGGATCGGTCCACTTGGAAACCCCCGTGGTGTGGCGGACTTACGGTGGAGTTGACGGGTTGCCGGGGGCGGCAGTCCCCGCCTGGCAGGCACCCGCTGAAAAGCAGGTGTGCACGGCCTGTGCTGCTGTCAGGCTGCGCCGGTGAACCATGAACAGATCTCCAGGCTCGCCCATGCCGGTCACCCGATCGCTGCTCCGCTCGACGACGACTCGGTGCGCCGACTACTGGAACACGGCATCCCGCGCGGTGACGAGCGGGTACTCGACCTTGGCTGCGGCGGAGGGGAGTGGCTACTGCGCGCCCTGGCCACGCGTCCGCACCTGTGGGGCGAGGGCGTCGACATCAGCGAGGTGTCCCTGACGCGCGCCCGCGATGCGGCGAGCACCCTCGCCGTCGAGGAGCGGCTCGTTCTCCACCACCAGGACGCCATGGACTTCTCCTCCGCGCACTCGTTCGACCTGGTGCTCAGCGTTGGGGCCGCACACGCCTTCGGCGGCCTGCTCCCCACGCTCGCGGCGGCCCGCAAGCACCTCGCCCCTGGCGGCCGCGTCCTGATCGGAGACGGATTCTGGGAGCGCGAGCCCTCTCCGGCGGCCGTCGAGATGCTCGGGGACTTCGCCGACCTGCCCACCACCGTGGACCGCGTCGTCGCCGACGGATGGACACCCGTGTACGGGCATGTCAGCACCCGCCAGGAGCTGGACGATTACGAGTGGGCGTGGACGGGATCGCTGGCCTCATGGGCCCTGGACCACCCTGCCGATCCGGACAGTCCCCAGGGGCTCGCGGTGGCCACCACCCACCGCTCCGAATGGCTGCGCGGCTACCGGGACTCCTGGGGCTTCGTGTGCCTGGTGCTGCGTCAGACGTCAGACCAGCCAGCCGTCCGGTAATCCGACTTGCGGGGCGAGCGCGGTTGGGATCACCGCCCGGTCCGCCCGCGAGTGATGTGGGATCGGATTGGATCGCGCCCCAGTCACCACTTGATGGGGTGTCACTTTTTCAATCCTCATGGTGCTGTGAGCTGCGTCACGTCGCTGATGTGGTGTGCGCAACCCTCCGACTTCCACTGAGGTTCACACGAGTCGTCCATCGCGTGGAACCCGCAGATCAGCGCGGTGTGCCCAGCCAACAGGGCGGTATACACGGCGAGTTCAACAATGCGGCTGGTGTGGACCGGCGTTCAGGCGTCGGTGATTTTTTCCACCGTGCGGATGCACGGATGAGCATTCTGGGACGCCATCCAGTACAGAGGACGCACACCGTGTCCTCGCCGGGGTCGGGGGCCCCAGCCCAGCGAACGGAGGACCTGAAGCCTCGTGTCCCATCATGTCAATGCCTTGGCGGTGGCCGGACTCGCACTACGGGTGTTCGGCCGTGATCTGGTCGCGCTGCTGCGCCGGTGCGCCGCCGCGGGGGTCCGCGTGGGCATATGTGAGCTGCGCCGCACCGCGAAGGAGGAAGAGCGGTGACTCAGGAAGAGTTCCTGGCGCAGCCGCCCGCCCCGCCCATGACGCCGATGCCGCTCGACCTCGCAGCCTTCCACCAGACGCACCGCCCGGCGTACGTGCGGTGGTCGGAACGGTATCTGGGCAGTCGGCAGGATGCTGAGGAGGCCGTCGACCAGACCTTCGAGGAACTCGCGCGCACATGGAACAGCGTGCTGTCGAAGGAGAACCCGGCCGCCTACGCGTGGACGATGATGAAGAACCGCACCATCGACTACGCCCGCGCCCGCGGTCGCCGTCCGGTGCTGTGCGAGGCCGAGGTCTTCGACACCGTCGGCCTGCGCACGGCCATCGACCCCATGGAAGCCATCCAGGACAACCTCAGCCTGACGCAAGCCCTCAACAGCCTTTCCGACCGGCAAAGGGATGTCTTCTTCCTCCGGCACCGCGAAGGCTTCTCCGTTGCCGACGTCGCTTCCCACCTGGGCATAACCAAGGCTGGCGTCCGTTCGATCGACCGATACGCCAGGCGCCATCTGCGCCAGGCCCTCGCCCCGGAGCGGGAAGGAGAACACCCCTGATGGAGTCCCTCGACCGTCTGCTGGCCAACGCCCGTCTCGTCCCGACCGCCCCCTACACACAAGCCGACATCGACGCGGCGCAAGCGCGGATCGTTGCCCGCCTGGAGCAGGCCGTCACCGGCTGGCGTGATGAGGCCGGGACCTCGATGCCGGAACGGGAACGATCCGCGGGCAGCGCCGCGCTGGATCTCAACGCGCTCTGCGAGACCGTCCTGACCCAGCCGGACGGCGTCGACCAACTCCGGCAGTTCGTCGCACGCTGCCTGCCAGAACCGGACGGGGCCCGCATTCTGGGCTGCATCCTCAACCTCGCTTCCTGCCCCGACAGCGCCCGCTTCTGGTGGCAGTACGCCGCCGGAGCGGGCGATCAGCCGGCGACCTACTGCCTGGCGCTCTATCACCGCGCCCACGGGGAAGACCACGAAGCCGACTGGTGGCACACGCAGATGGACCTTCCCGCTTCGGACGCGGACGGTGACGAGCAGAAGCCCGCGTCCACCGCCACTGTCCTGCGCGTTCTGCGCATCCTCAGACATGGCCGTCCGCCGTCCAGGCTCGCCAGCACCTTGATCAGCTATGTGCCCGCCGCGGTCGGCTTCGTCGACGACGACCTCGAACTCCCGCTGCCCGACCCGGACTTCACCGCTCGTCTCGGTACCCTCATCGCCCCGCCCCCCGAGCCCGAACCGGACCGCCGGCAGCAGTCGGTGAAGCCACTACCCGAACGCGAACCGTTGCGCTGGGTCGACGCCTTCGCCCCACGCCAACCGGCGGTTGCGGCTCGGTAGCCGGGCTGTTGACCGATTGCCCGCGTCCGCCGCGCCGGTCGGTCAGTCTCCCGTCGGCAGTTCCGAGGAGTGGTGGTTGACGATGAGCCACTTGCCACCACGTAGTTGATAGACGTACGTGTAGCGGGCGTTGACCTTGGTCGTCTCCCCGTCCTTGCCGGTCAGCCTGAACTGGTAGAGGCCGGTGTCGATCGCGGCATTGCGGCCAAGAATGTTGATGTACCGCTTCTGGATTGTGCCCACGGGCTTGTTCTCAAGGAAGTGTTTGAAGTAGTCGACGATTTCCGCCCGGTTGGTGCGGATCCTGGCGGACACGGTCGGCAGCAGTACGGCGTTCGGGGCGTAGAGGTTCGCGACACGGTATGCGTTGCCGGTGGCCAAGGCCGCGTTCCACTGGTCGAAGAGGGCTGCGATCTGCCGTTCGGTGGGATAGTGGGTGGCGGCCGCCACGGCCGGGTTTCCTGCGAGAGGCTGGCTGCGGGTGCCGATCGCGTGCGTGGATCCCGTGCTGGTGAAGAGGACTGCGGTGGTGGCAACCGCAAGCCCGGCGTAGTACTTGCGTCTCATCAAGGACACCTCCTGTGGCTTCCGCTGTGGTGCGGCTCAGCTGTACCAGCAGCATCTCCCATCACATGCGATTCGGCATGCGGAGCGCCCTGCGGATGCCAGCAGCCATGTCCGATCGGCGATCGATTCCGGTAGTTGAAACGGCATCGGCAAGCGTCGACTACGGGTGGGCAAGGGGTCCATTCCGGTGACAATCAGTAGTTCCGCACCGCCGGGGTGACCTGCGCTCATGGCGCCGGGCTCACCGCGGAGCAGGGCGAGACCGGCGGTGCCCGTTGCGGTCTGCGCTTCCGCGCCGAGCCGCGGCGCGCGCAGCGGTGACGACGCCCCCGGACGTGCCGGATCCCCGCAGCACGGGTGGCCGGATCCGCTCCTTGGGGCGGGAGTGACTACTGTTGGGGCGTCGAACACGAATGTGAGAGCTGGAGAAGAGGGCGGTGTCGGACTCGGTGACAGGGGCGGAGGCGGACATAGGTCAGCTGGTCGCCGGGCGGTACCGCCTCCTGGAGCGGATAGGCCGCGGCGGCATGGGCACGGTCTGGCGGGCCGAGGACGAGTTGCTCGGCCGACAGGTCGCCGTGAAGCGCGTGCACGCCCCACTGCACCTTTCCGACGAGGAGATCGCGACGCTGCACGAGCGCACCCGGCGCGAGGCGCGTAGCGCGGCCCGCATCACCCATCCCGACGTCGTCACCATCCACGACGTCGTCGAGGACGCCGGTGCGCCGTGCATCGTCATGGAGTACGTGCCCTCGTCGACCCTCGGAGAGCTGCTCAAGCGGCAGGGCACCCTCTCGCCGGGCGAGGCCGCCCGGATCGGGTGCCGCATGATCGCGGCGCTGAGGGCGGCCCACGCGGCCGGAGTGCTGCACCGCGACGTCAAGCCCGCGAACGTGCTGCTCGGCGCGAACGGGCGGGTCGTGCTCACCGACTTCGGCGTCGCCCAGTCCATCGGGACGTCCACGCTGACCCGGACCGGGGAGTTGGTCGGCTCCGTCGACTACCTCCCGCCCGAGCGGGTCAGGGGCGGCAGCCCGAGCCCGGCGTCGGACTTGTGGGCGCTGGGCGCGACCCTCTACCAGGCACTGGAAGGGCGGCCTCCGTTCGCTAAGGACACCGCTGTGGAGACGGCGTACGCCATCGTGGTGGACCCGCTCGAACCGCCGCGCCATGCCGGCCCGCTGGCCGAGCTCATCGAGACGCTGCTCGCCAAGGAGCCCGAGCACCGGCCCACCGCCGAGGTCGTCGAACGGAGCCTGCGCGAGCTGGCGGCAGAAGTGCGGACGCCAGGCATCACGGAGTCGACAGTGCCGCAGTCCGCCCCGGCGTCGATGCCGGAAGCATCCCCGGCACCGGCCACGCGCACCACCACGCCATCGCCGACCGTGGCGGTCGCCGGACGGGAGCCGCAGCCGCCTACGGCATCGGCGCCGGAGCGCGCTCCGCAGCCCCGCGCGAAAGCCAAGGGCAGCGGTCACCGCGGCCGTGCGTTCCTGTTGGGCGCGTTGGTCGTCGTCCTCGCGGCCGGTGGAGGGTACTTCCTCCTCGCGCGCGGCGGTGCCGCCCAACGCACCGCCAACCCCGCCCCCACCAGCCAGGAAATCAAGCCGACCCAGTCGGAGCCGCCCACCGCCCACGGCACCGCGCCATCCGTGCCACAGGGCTACCACCTGGTCAAGGAGGACCAGCTCGGCGGCTCCTTCCCGGTGCCCGACGGCTGGCAGCGCCAGGTGAAGTCCGGCACGGAGATCCAGTACCTCAAGCCGGACGGCCTCGTCGGCCTGACGATCGACACCCTCGACTTCGCGAGCGCCACGCCCCTTCAGCACTGGCAGCAAATCGAGCCGCAGGTCAAGGGCAAGCTGTCGGACTACAAGCTGCTGAGCATGACGGACACCACCTACCTCGGGCAGCCCGCCGCCGTCTGGGAGTTCACCTTCCAGGGCCGGGCACGCCAGTTCCGGGCCATCGACCTCGGCTTCGGCCACAAGGGCGGCAACGAGCACGCCATCTACCTCTCGGCCCCAAGCGCCGACTGGAACCGGTACCGCCCCATCTATGACACGGTGCGCGACGGCTTCCGCGAGTCGGGCCAGGGGTACTGATCACTCGACGTCAGAGGGGGCCTCACACTCCGATCGCTCCGTCGATCCGCTCGCGGAGTAGGTCGGCGTGTCCGTTGTGCCGGGCGTACTCCTCGACCATGTGGATGAGTACCCAACGCAGCGACACCGTCTCGCGCCAGGAGTCCGCACCCTCGATGTCGAGTTCGGCGCATCGGCGACAAGGCGCTCGGCGAAATCCACCTCGGTACGCCAGGCATCCCACGCCGCCGCGACGACCGCGGGGTCGGACGCCGCACCGTCGAAGTCCCCGTCGGGGTCGGCTGCCGAGGAGAACAGCGGCGGCGCGTCCTGACCGGCCAGCACCCGCCGGAACCACCGGCGCTCCACATCGGCGAGCTGCCGGACCAGACCGAGCAGCGAGAGCGTGGACGGCTCCACGGACCGCCGGGACAACTCCCCGTCCACGCCTGCGCACTTCAGCTCCAAGGTCGCTCGCTGCGCCCTGAGGAAGTCGACGAACATGCGCCGCTCGTCGCCGGTCGCCGGACCGCTGAACCGACGATCGGGCTTGGCGGTGGCGAAGATCTCCGCTCTTCTACGTGGGTTGGTCATACCCGCAATGATCGACCAGGAACGCCTCGACCCGGAACCCGCGGCCAGTGCCAACTCACCACCGAGGCGGCCCGATCCCCGTGCCGCTTCGGCGTGGTCATACGCTGGGCGCGGGCGGCGGTGTGAAGCAGTCGGGCGCACCGCCCGCACCCGGCCACAGACAGACCCGAGCCTTGCGGGGGACCTTGGTGGCCGTCATCACGGTCGACAGGTAGACCTCCGTGTCCCGCTGGTTCGTCGCCCTGATCTCCTTGGTGACGGCGCCCGGCAGGGACAGTCGGACCCGGTCGCCGAGGCGCAGTCTCATGGCCCGCACCCACACGGCCCCACACTGCTCCGAGTACCGGATGTCCAGCCGTTCACCACCGACCGCCCGGTGGGTGACGAGCGTGGCCGCCATGCCCTGCACACCGCACCCCATTTGGGCGGGATCCGCTCCCTCGCACTCCTTTTCCCGGCAGCCGGGGGCAAACGACTGCGAATAAGCGGGCGTTGCCGAGGCACCACCGGACGCCCCACGGTCGGACCCGCGCCCTCCGGCGGTGAGAAGGAGCAGCGCCGCGATGACGGCCGCTGCGACGGCGGCGGCACCGGACACCACGAACGCCCGCCGGGCACGGCCGGTCGCCTTCCGCTCGCCATCCGGCGCGGCCGTGCCGACCTCCTTCCCGGCGACCGCGGTCCCGGCCCGCCCGCTCCACGCCTGTTCCGCCAGCTCCCACAACGCCAGCAGCCTGCCGACCGGTTCGTCCGCCAGTCGGCACAGATCGTCGACCGCCTGCCTCGGCGGCAGCTTCTTGCCGTTGAGATAGCGCTCCCAGGACGACTTGCTGTACGGGGTGTGCTCGGCGAGAGCGGCCAGGCTCAGCCCCGTACGGCGCCTCAACTCGCGTAGTTCCTCGGCCAGTCGGGCGCACTCCACCGGAAGGGGGCGTTCATCGCTCATCGGCGCAGTTCCTTCCAGGTGTCCGGCCCCACGATGCCGTCGACGACCAGGCCGTGGTCGCCCTGAAAGCGCTTGGCGGCGCCTTTGGACCGCTCGCCGTAGGCGCCGTCGGGGATGCCCGGGTCATAGCCGTGGTACTTCAGAAGGCACTGCGCCTCCAGGATCTCCCAGCCCGTGCTGTTGACGTCCATGAGCATGGTGCGGGTCGTGCTGTATCCGGCGCGCAACTCGCCTTCCTGGCGCTTCACATCGCACGGGTGGGCCCGGCCCGGTACGTAGACGAACGGGGTCTGGCTGCTGCCCTGCACTGCCTCGGGCCTGACGCCCTCGCCCTGCCACGGTCGGGTCACCAGCAGTACCGTGGCCAGGACGGCCGACAGCACCGCGACCGCACCGAGGAGTACCCAGGTCCGCCGGACGGCTCGCCGGTGGGTGGTGGTCCCGGCGCTCTCCTCTTCCTCGGGGCCGTCCTCCTCCGTCGCGTTCGGCCACGCCGCCGCCGCGAGTTCGTGCAGCACCAGCAACCGGGTCGGATCCGCGCCGCACACCCGCGCCAGTTGTTCCACCGCCTCGCGCGGCGGCAGCTTCTTCCCGTTGAGATAGCGCGCCCAGGAGGAGCGGCTGTAGTGCGTCTTGGCCGCCAGCGCGGCGAGGCTCAGCCCGCTGTGGTCCTTGAGTCTTCGCAGCTGTACGACGAGTTGGCGCACTCGCTGATCCAGTGAGGCGGGCAGTTCCTTCCAAGGCGGCATGTTCCCCCCATAGGCGTCGTTCTCCCCGCGGACGCGGGGCCTCCCACTGCCGCACATGATGGCGACGCGCAGACACCGAGTCCCCTCGCGCGTCGACGGGGACCACGATTTCCGGCCACCTCGTCACGACCTCACCGTCCTATCAGGCACAGCATGCACGCCCAGGCGGACCTACCACCAGCAGGCCGACCACGGACGCGGTGGCCCGCCATCCCGGGGGAGGGGGACGGGCCGCCGCCCTGCGACTGCGTCACCGGCAGCAGGCCTGGCCGCTCTGCGACGGTTCGCGCGCGCTCAGTCCAGGTCGTAGTCAAAGGTGTAGGGGAAGGACGATTCACCGTGCTTGGCGACGAAGTCGCCGGTTCCACATAGCCCGATGAGCTCGCCGGTGCCGGTTCCCGGCACGACCTCGAAGGCGCAGTGCACGGTGCCGTCGGCGTCGAAGGAGCCGCGCTGCTCGACGACAAAGGACCCCTCGCGGCCGTCGACATGGCCGACCAGCGCCTCCATGCCGGTGAACGTACCGGTCTTCTCGGTGACGTACACGATGGTGTACTCGCACGTCGTGTCGGCGGCCTCGATGCCACCGGCGAAGGTGTTCGTGACGGAGGCATGGGCGAGTTTCGGGCTTGTCCCGCTCGGTCCCACCGTGCGCTCTTCCCAGTTGGCGAAGGTGAAACTGCCAGTGGTTCGGGTATGCATGGCTGTCCTTTCGACCGGCCGCACGGTCTCCTCCGCGCGGCGTGTGATCAGCCTGACGCCCGTACCTGACACCCTCTGTCAGGTACGACGGGACAATGGATCGATGCGCGCCGACCGGCTACTTTCCTTGCTCCTGCTGCTCCAGAACCGCGGGCGGATGACCGCCCCCGAGCTCGCCGCGGAACTGGAGGTGTCCGTTCGTACGGTCTACCGGGACATCGAGGCGCTGGGCGGGTCGGGCGTCCCGATCTGTGCCGATCGTGGGCCCAACGGCGGCTATCGCCTGATGGACGGATACCGTACGCGGCTGACCGGGCTCACCGGCGCCGAGGCTCGGGCCCTCTTCCTCGCCGGAGTACCGGGACCAGCACATGATCTGGGCCTCGGCGCGGTCCTGGCCACCGCTCAGTTGAAGCTGCAGGCCGCCCTCCCGGTTGAACTGGCAGAGCACGCCCGGCTCATCCAGGACAGGTTCCACCTGGACGCGCCGGCGTGGTTCCGGGAAGCCGACCCTGTTCCGCAGTTGGCACCGGTCGCTCAGGCAGTGTGGGAACAACGTGTACTGCGGGTGCACTACCGGCGTTGGGGCGGTGAGGTGCGGCGCGACCTGCACCCCCTCGGCACCGTCCTCAAGGGCGGTATCTGGTACCTGGTGGCGAGGGCGGACGCGACCGTACGGACGTACCGGATATCGCGGCTGCTGGCCGTGGACACCACCCAGGAGACCTTCGAACGCCCCGCCGGATTCCACCTGGCCGCCTACTGGGAGGAGTCCACACGACGGCTGGAAGCCGCGCTGCACAAGGGAACCGCCCGACTGAGGATCTCGCCCCGGGGGCAGCGGCTGCTGCCCATGCAGTTCGGTGCGGTCGGCCAACGCGCTCTGGAGGAAGCAGGGCCGCCCGACGCCGACGGTTGGGTACACGTGGAGCTGCCTGTCGAGGCGCAGGCTGTGGCCGTCGGCGACCTGCTCAGGCTCGGCACGGAGGCCGAGGTACTCGCCCCGCCCGAACTGAGGGAAGCCATCGCCGAAGCCGTGCGGACCCTGGCGAACCGCTACGCGGAGTAACCCGGTTCTCGGGGTCCGGGAGGGTGCCCTCATGATGCGTGAATCCGATGTGGTCGACGTGCTGGACCTCCTGGCCGGCGCGGGGGCGACCGCGTGGGTGGACGGCGGTTGGGGGTGGATGCCCTGACCGGTGAAACCACACGCGAACATTCGGATCTCGACCTGGTCGTACTGCTCGACCAGGTCGACCCGGTCCGAACGACGCTGGAACAGTCCGGATCCGGCCGCCTCCTCCGGGACTGGCTGCCGACGGCGTTGGCGGTGGGCGCGGGGTGGTGGACGCTGCGCAGGCGGGACGTGTGAGGCGGAGCCGTAGGCGTGCGGGCTGGGCGCCCAGGTCGCGCCCGGCGAGCACATGGTGGGTCACCAGGTCTCTATGGCGTAGGCGACGCCGGGGTCGGCGGTCTGAAGGCTGACCTTGACGTCAGCGTTGGTGAGGTTGACATCGACGGTGCCGCCCGCGGCGGTGACGGCCACGGTGGACTCGCGCCAACTCGTGCCGTTGTGGACGGCCACGCGGACGCTCGCCCGCGCGGCCGGGTTGCCGACCTGATCCATGCCCAGGTGCAGGGTGCGGTTCGGTGCGGCGGACCACGCGGTCCCGTGCGGGACCAGGGCAACGGTGGGCTCGGCACCCGGTGTTACGGGGCCAGTGATCCATTGAGGCATGTCGGTCTCCCAGGGCGGAGGCTGGGCGCCGGTCGCCCAGGCCATGAGTTCTGCGGTGGAGCTGAAGTTGGCGACGTCCCGGTCGATGCCACCGGAGTCGGAGTACTGGTGGAAGGTCCACGGATGTTGAACGCGTGGCCGTCCTGCGGTGGTGATGTCCGCGATCCACAGGCCGTCCGCACAGTCGCTGGTGGTGTCCAGGCTGGCCCAGAAGTAGGTGTTGCAGTAGAGGACGAGCCGGTGGCCGGGCCTCAATTGCCTGACCGCGGAAAGGAACGCGTCCTTCTGTGCGCCGGAGACCGAGGTTTCCTCCCAGTCGCAGGCGAGGATGTCGCCGGTGCGGCTGCCGCACTGGCTCACGAAGTACTGGGCTTGGGCCTGCATGCTCGCCGACGAGTCCAGGTAGTGATAGAAGCCGACCACCAATCCGGCGGCACGGCCGTGTGCCGCCTGTCCCGCTTGGAGCGGGTTGACATATCCAGTGCCCTGCGTGGCCTTTACGAACACGAACGACAGGCCGCTCGTGTCGAAGTCGACCGGCTGGTACGAACTGACGTCAACGCCCTCAATCATGTGATCAGCCCCTTCACGATGTGCTGGGCCCGCAAAGCCGGAGGCCGCTGACGGGCGTGCCTCCGCGAGAGCTGTGGGCGAACCGGGTCAGCTGGGGGAGCGGTTCCAGTTTCTCGGCCGACTCCACTCATGCCTCACCTCCGCTCGCGGTTCAAGACCCCGCGGTACTGGTCTTCGAACAGAGCGCGCTCGACGGCCGAGCACGGGCTGAAGTTCCCCGCGGTGCTCGGTCGCCCGGTGGTGAAGCGGAAGTCCCTGTAGCGAGGGTCGACCCCAGGGGCCTCGTACGCCAGGTAGTGAAGCTGATAACTGCGAGAGATCTGTTGAACTTGCGCTTGGCCGAAGTACCCCTGATCTCCCCTTGCGGTCTGGGCCGATTTGTGCTCCGCCATGGCGTTCCCCGGGCTCGGCCGGCGGCTGGACTCGGCGAGTCAATCGCCGTCGGCGCGGCGGCGGCCCACGCGGCCAGGCGACGAACTGGCCGCGTCCGTCCCGGTGGTAGCCACGCCCTCTGCCGTACCCGGGCGGCAGGAGCAGACGTTGGTGAAGTAGTGAGGATCTATGCGCCGTTCTCGACGGCCGCGTTGGAAGAACACTGGACGGCGCGCCGAGCGGGCTGTTCAGCGCACATTCGACGCCATCGCGACCACGCTCCTGCATCAGTTGAAGGGCGATCAGGCCAGGACCCAAGAGTGCCTTGAGCGGGCCGCGGAGACGGCAGCGGAGACGGCACCACCGGCGATCAGGCAGCGGGTGTGAGGCATGGGTCGGCCTCTTGCCGGTGGCGAGGTGGCGGGCCAGCAGCCCGGCAGTGAACAGAGCGAAGGCGGCCAGCAGCGTCTGGCCGCAGCCACCTCGCGCTCCCGTGCCCAGAGGCCGAGGAAAGTCCAGCAGGGTGAGGCCGCCGACGCCCGAACCACATGCCGGGAACCGGCGAGAGGCCCGCGCCGGGAGGTTCACCAGAAGGGGACCGGAACTGAAACTCACTCGGATGGGGTCGTGCATGGCGCGCCGGTTGGGGCACACGCATATCAACCCTTTCGGAGACGGTGAAGAAAGGAGGGGGACATTGGACTCCTGCGAGACCTTCGCGCACCGGGGTGGCTGCCCTTCAGGGCGGATAGCGCGGCCCACCACCGCGACAAGAGGCGAATCTGGATAAGCCGGCTTAAGGAGTCGGCTGGATCTCTCCGTCGGGAGGGAGGTGGCAGAGCAGGAGAAGACACCGCGCTTCGTGTGTCCACCTGTCCTGTCGGATGGCGAAGCAGCGGTCTCGGCGGGGACACGAGCGGCCCTCGGGGAAACGTCGGAAGGCTCTGTGTCCCCGCCGAGCCACCCTCGTCTCGTGTTACCAATGCCGTCCGCCACGCCCGTAGCGAAGTCAGTGTCACGGTCACCACCGACGGTCCCGCCACCGCACTTCTGAAAGTCGCCGACGATGGACCTGGCATCCCGGCTGCCGACCGCGAGCGAGTCTTCGACCGCTGCGTCCGCCTCGAAGCCGCCCGCACACGCCGGCGCGGCGCCACCGGGCGGGCGGGATCATCGAGACATCCGTCAGCCCTTCGACGACCATCTCCGCACCTGCCAGGAGATGGGCGACCATACGCAGGTCGGCAGAGTGGCCGAGTTCGACCTCTCCCGGGGCCGGGAACGGCCGACGGGCATACCAGCCCACGACATTCCGTGAGACCGCCGCCAGGACCACTCGCCACCCCGACCGTCGCACCGCCAATTGGTCCGCGCTCTCTACCCCGTTGCCTCGCGCGGTCCCTCGGCGGAGACCAGTTCCACGCTCACCGCGCCGCCGGAGGCGGTGCCGCCCGCGTACAGCACTTCGTAGGGGGCGACGACATCGAGCGGATCAAAGCCATCGAACAGGACGATCTGGGTGTGCATGTACGTTCCTTCGGGTTGCCGTAGGGCCCGGTCTGTGCTCAGGTCGTTCCCGACGCTAACCAGCCGACGGCCTGCCTCCCAGTGGCGTTGGAGCCAGCATCCAGCGGGATATTGCCAGGAGCCCGCTGTGTGGTCATGAACTGGGCAAACTGTGGATCTCATGGTTCGCTGCGGAGAGGATAAGCCGCGGCGAGCGGGTATCTTCTGGCCATGCACACCGTCGCCGTCCTCGCGCTCGACCGGGTGATTCCGTTCGACCTGTCCACACCGATCGAGGTCTTCACCCGCACCCGCCTCCCGGACGGGCGACGCGGCTATCAGGTCCGTGTGTGCGCGGAGAAGCCGGAGATCGACGCGGGTGCCTTCATCCTGCGCGCGCCGTGGGGGCTGGAGGGACTCAAGGGCGCGGACACGATCATCGTGCCCGGTACCGATAACCCCGTGGCTCCTCTTGCGTCCGCCGTCCGCGATGCCTTGCACGCAGCTGCTGACGACGGCACGCGCATCGCCTCCATCTGCACGGGCACCTTCCCGTTGGCCGCCGCCGGTCTGCTCGACGGGCTGCGGGCCACCACCCACTGGATCGCGGCCGGCCAACTTGCCGCCGCCCACCCCGACGTCGACGTCGACCCGGACGTCCTGTACGTCGACAACGGCCAGATCCTCACCTCCGCGGGCGCCGCCGCCGGACTGGACCTGTGCCTGCACATGATCCGCCGCGACTACGGCGCGGCGGTCGCTGCCGACGCCGCCCGCCTGTCCGTCATGCCCCTGGAACGCGAGGGCGGACAGGCGCAGTTCATCGTCCATGACCACACCCCCACCCCCACTCCCCAGGGCTCCGCCCTCGACCCCCTGCTCGCCTGGTTGCGGGACAACCTCGCCCGCGACCTCTCCCTCGCCGACATCGCCGCCCATGCCGGAACCAGCACCCGGACGCTGATACGCCGCTTCCGCGAACAGACCGGCACCACCCCGCTCCAGTGGCTGCACCGCGCCCGCATCCGGCAGGCCCAACACCTCCTGGAGACCACGCCGCACTCCGTCGAACGCATCGCGGCTCAGGTCGGCTTCGGTTCACCCACCGCCTTTCGCGACCGTTTCAAGCGGACCACCGGCGTCAGCCCGCACACCTACCGGCGCAGCTTCAGCTGACACCCGGCGCATCGCACACCAACTCGCCGAACTGGAACAGGTCAGTTGGCGGCCTTCAGGATCGCCGCGACGATCGGGCCGGCGAACTTGTAGCCCTCGCCGCTGTTCGGCACGGTGGCCGCCGCCGCCACGTCATCGCGGTACGCGACGAACCAGCTGTTGGGTTTGCTCTGCCCGTCGACCTCGGCCGTTCCGGTCTTGGCCCCGATGTCGCCGCTGAGCCCGGCCATCGCCGGGGCGGCCGTCCCCGACTGCGCGGTCAGCCGCATCATGGAGCGGACCTGTTCGGCCACCGAGCCGCTCAACTGCCGCGGAGCCTGGGCGAGGGTTCGGCCGTCGACCGACGGCGGGACGATGAACGGCTGATGGAATCCGGCGGCCTTGACCGTCGACGCCACGGACGCCATGGCCAGCGGGCTCATCAGGTCATTTCCCTGGCCGATGTACGACATGGCCTTCATCGCTCCGGAGGCGGCAGGCACGCTGCCGCTGTACGCGGGCACACCGACGCTCCAGTTGAGGCCTATGCCGAAGACGTCGTGCGCCTCGTTGGCGACGGCGTCATCTGGCATGAACGTCGCCGTGGAGATGAAGGCCGTGTTGCAGGACTGTGCGAAGTCCTGGGCCATCTTGGCGTTTTGCAGCGAGAAGTTGTCCACGTTGTGGAAGCTCGCACCGCCGTACTGATAGTTCTTCGGGCAGTCGAGCGGCTTGTCGGGGGAGACCTTGCCGGTTTCCAACGCCGTCGAGGCAGTGATCAACTTGAAGGTCGAGCCGGGTGCGTACGTGCCGCTCAGCGCCTTGTCCGGGCCGGACGCGGGCTGGTTGGCGACGGCCAGGATCGCACCGGTGCTCGGCTGCATCACCACCGTCGCCGCGTCGGGTCCCTTGCTCTTGACCGCCTGCTCGGCCGCCGCCTGGAGATGGCCGTCGATCGTCGTCGTCAGCGGCTTTCCCGCCCTGCCCTGGGAGAGTTGGTGCAGCACCGGGCCGAGCTTTCCGTCAGCGCCCTCGACACGGATCTCGGTGCCCGTGGAGCCACCCGTCGCGGTGCCGTAGGCCGTCTGCAGTTGGCTGATGACCGAGTCGAGCGAGGGGTACTTGGCGGTGGTCAGCGCATTCCCGTTCCGGTCCAGGATCGTGAGCGCCGGTGCGGCCGAGTGGTCGGCCACCAGCTTGTCGCCGTCGCCGAGTGTCGGATACAGCACGGAGGGCGCCCACTTGACCACCGGGCGCCCCGAGGTGTCGCGTGTGACCGCCAGCGTCGAGCGGTAACTCCAGTTCGACTGCTGGCCGTCGGCACTGAACCGGGCGCTTACCGAGAACGGCACGGTTGTGCCCTTCGCCGACTGGTCGGTCAGCGTGAGCGAGGTGGCGTGCAACCGGGTGCGGAATGCGGCGAGCTGGTCGGCGGAATGCTTCGCGTCGTCCGTCAGACCCGCGGCTTTCGCCGTGTCGCCGGACGACCACGCCGCGAGGAAGTCGCTCGCGGTGTGGGACACCTCGGTGGCCGACAGGGCAGCGATCGCCTTCCGCGTGGTCAGTCGCTTCAGGGTGGGAGTGGTGTGCCCCACGGGCTTGCCGGCCGATGGGTCCTGGAGCAGGGCGTAGCACCCGTAGCCCGCCGCGCCGACCATGACCGCGCAGGCCCCACCTATGAGGGCGCCCTTGACGCCTCGCTGCGTAAGGACGTTCGGCCGGGGGCGCTGATGCCGCCCCGATCCTTGACGTCCGCGGCGGCCGGGAGCTGTGTGTGGGACGCCGTCCGGCGGGGCGACGTACGGGCCGGACCCTGGCGGGATGGACGGAGGTGTTGACGGGGGTGGTGGTGCGGGGAGCGCTCCGGGCAGGGTGGGGCGGCCGCCGTCGTTCGACTGCGGCGGCTTTGGCCGGTGCTCGCTCATGCTTCCAGCTCCTCGGACAGGCGGTTTCGCCTGAAGGTGGCGATGGACATCCGTACCCCCGGATGTGGCCCGTCCGGGCCACGCAGCACAGGGACCATGACGTCCCTCCGGCCCCGCATGGTTCCTGACGATGTCCGCGTCGAGCAAATATCGGACTGCGAAATCCGGAGGAGAGGGTAGGTATCCGAGTGAAACGGGCAGGGGAATTGGCGCGCCGATGTGCCTTATTGGTGAGGTTAACGCCGAATCATTCCGAAAATTCAGGCCCGTTACCCTTTCGTCCTTGGTGATCGCGACTGCGCCTTCCTCGCCAAGCGCGTGAGCGAGGGCCCGGTAGACGACGGGCCCGCGCGTCGGACAGAACTTCCGGCAGTGGTGGGCCGATCGGAGGCCTCGGGCGGCGGCCTGTACGTCTTCGTTGGTCGGCGCTGCGAAGGTGCCGTGCCGTAGAGACATACGCGCTTGGCATGGCCAGTCGCGACCGCGCGGAAGCTATCAGCCTGTTTGATCGACCGCCGGTCGGTGTTGTGCCGCTTGCCGAAACCGGGCCTTCGGCTGCCGGTGCTTGCGTGGGGCATGCGGCATCGGGGTCAGGGCTCGCCACCGCATCGACCGGATCCGCTGAAGCCGGGACGACCAAGCCGTCCTGGCCTGTCCGAGTGAAGTGCGCAGAAGCGTTACGCGGTTGCGGTCTGCGCCGTAAGACGGGCATGGGCTGGTGCGGCCGGTTCGGCGTCCGGAATCGGATGCGCCGGGCCGTGCGCCTGAAGGTGCACCGTCCCCGCCTCGGGTGGGGCGGTGTCGGCGTAGGTGATGAGGCGTTCTGGCAGGTCGTGGCGGGTGTCGGTGGCGAGCTCTATGCGGTAGTCGTGGCCGCGGAACGCGCAGGCGACGACCTGGGCCTCGACGGTGTGCGGACCGGAGGCGGCGGCCAGCCGGAGCTGGTGGGGCCGCAGCAGTACGACGCCGTCTCCAGTGGGAACGTCGGCGGTGAGCGGCAGGTTGCCGAACGCGGTGATGGCGTGGTCGTCGGCGAGTTCCGCGGGGAGCAGATTGGTCTCGCCGAGGGTGCGGGCGACACCGACGTCGGCGGGCTGGTGGTAGAGGGTGTGTGGTGCATCGGCCTGGACGATTTGGCCGTCGCGCATCACGGCGATGACATCGGCGAAGGCGAGGGCCTCGTCCACGTCATGGGTGACCAGGATCGCGGTGGCGCCCGCACGGCGCAAAGTGGCGGCGACCTCGGTCCGCAGTTCGGTGCGCAGGGCCGCGTCCAGGGCGGCGAACGGCTCGTCCAGCAGCAGCAGTTCGGGCCTGGGGGCCAGCGCACGGGCGAGCGCGACACGTTGTTGCTGGCCGCCGGACAGCTGGTGCGGATGCCGATCGCCGAGGCCGTTCAGGCCGACGAGGTCCAGCATCTCGGCCACGCGCTCACGGCGTTCGGCGCGCGGCAGCCCGAAGCCGATGTTGGCGGCGACGGTCAGGTGCGGGAAGAGGGCGCCGTCCTGCGGTACGTAGCCGATGCGCCTGCGCTCGGCGGGGATGTGCGTGCGGTCGTCGTTGATCACGCGGTCGCCCACGGTGACCGTGCCGCTGACGGGGTGGTGGAAACCCGCGATGACCCGCAGCAAGGTGCTCTTGCCGCACCCGGAGGGGCCCAGCACACAGGCCAACGCCCCGTTGGCGACGGTCAGTTCGAGGTCGCGGAGCACGGCGGTGTGCCCGTGCGTCGCATGCAGCTTGCTGATCGACAGACCGCTCATCTCATGCCTTTCGAGGGTCGAGGGGTGCCGAGGGTGCGGCGGGTGAGCAGGACGACGGCGGGGATGGACAGGGCGGTCATCACGGCGGCGTACGGCGCGGCGGCTCCCCAGGCGAGATCGGTGGTGTAGATCCAGAACTGGGTGGCCAGCGTCTCGGTACCGGTCGGGCGCAGCAGCAGCGTGGCGGTCAGTTCCGTGCTGGCGGTCAGCGCGACCATCGCGAAGGCGGCGCCGAGGCCGGGCAGGATCAGCGGCAGTGTGACACGGGCCAGTACCGCGAGCGGCCGGACGCCCAGGGAGCGTGCGGCGTCCTCGACCCCGTGCGGTACGTGGGCGAGCGAGGCCCGTACCGCGGTCAGCGCCAGTGGGAAGAACAGCATCGCGTATCCGGCGACCAGCAGCGGCGGCTGCTGGTAGACCGGCTGTGCGTAGCGGATCGCGAAGAAGACCACGGCCAGCGCGACCGCGATGCCGGGCAGCGCCCTGGTCAGGTAGACGGCGCGCTCCACGGCCCGCGCCAGGCGGGTCGCGCGCCGCCAGGCGTAGAGCGCCACCGGCACCGCGGCGGCGGTGGCGATCGCCGCTGCCCCCAGCGCGTAGCCCAGCGTCGCCGCCGTCGCCGACAGGATCGAAGTCGACGGCAGGGTCGAGGAGTTGCCACGCATCGTCCAGTAGACGAGCGCGTACACCGGCACCCCGAGCGTCGTCCCGACGACCCCGGCCAGCCCCGCCACCGCGGGTGCCTTCCAACGGCCCAGCGGCTGCGGTGCGCAAGGGCGTGCGGTGGTACCTTCGCGCACCACACGGCCGCGTCGCGCGGCCCGGGCGTCCAGGGAGACAACCAGCAGGGCGAGGGCCACCAGGACTAGGGTCAGAATGCTCGCCGACTCCGTGTCGAAGGCCGTCTCGTACTCGGTGTAGATGGCGGTGGCGAAGGTGGTGAACCGCAGCATCGCGAACGCCCCGTACTCACCGAGCAGATACAGCGACACCAGCAGCGCGCCACCGGCCAGTGCGGGCCTGGTCTGCGGCAGCGTCACCCGCCACAGGGTCGCCAACCGGCCGTGGCCCAGGCTGCGGGCCACCTCTTCGGCGGCGGCGTCGGAGTGCCGCAACGTGGCGGCCACCGGGAGGAACACCAGCGGGTACAGCGAGGAGGTCATCACCAGCACCGCCCCCCAGTAGCCCTGCACCGACGGAATCAGCGACACCCAGCAGTAGCCGTGCACGAACTCCGGTACGGCCAGCGGCATCGCCAGCGCCACGGTCCAGGCCCGGCGGCCGGGCAGGTCGGTGCGCTCCACCAGGTAGGCGGCGGTGAAGCCCAGTACGAGCGCGGCGGCGGTGACCGCCGCAGTCAACGAGACGGTGTGCCACAACAGGGTGCCGACCAGCGGGCGTTCCAGCAGGCGGCCTGCGCTGTCCCAGCCGGACCGCCCGGCCTGGAGTCCGATGAACACCAGCGGGCAGGCCACCACCAGCGCTACCAGCCCCGCCACCAAGGGCAGCGCGCGGCCGGCCCGCCACCGGAGCACCGGTGGCAGGCTCGGGCGCACCAGCGGACGCAGGGTGCTCACGACAGCAGACCCACGCTCTGCAGCAGTTGCAGCGCCTGCTTGCCGTCACCGAGGTCGCTGGCCGGTACCACCGCTCCGACGTCCTTGAGCGGACGGTCGACCTTGGTGTTCTGCACCCCGGCGGCCAGCGGGTACTCGTAGCTGTGCGAGTTGGCGATGATCTGCTGGGCGGGCTTGCTGGTCAGATAGGCCAGGAGCGCCTGCGCTGCTGCCTGGTGCTTGCTGCTGGACAAGATCCCCGCTCCGGAGACGTCCACCAGCGAGCCGGGGTCGCCCTGCTTGAAGTAGCCCAGTGCGCTGTGGACGCCGGACGCACCCTGCTCGTCCCGCAGCCGGTACCAGTAGTAGTGGTCGATCACACCGCCTTCGACCTCGCCCCGGTTCACCGCGGCGACCAGGTCCTCGTTGCTGCCGTAGACCTTGCTGTTGGCCTTCAGGCCTTCCAGCCAGGCCTTGGCCGCACCTTCTCCCTCCGCCTTGATCACCCTGGTCACGATCGGCGCGAAGTCGGTCTCGCTCGGCGCGATGCCCAACTTGCCCTTCCAGGCCGACGACGCCAGGTCCTTCACCGAGGTGGGCGTCTGCCCGGCCTGGAGCTTGCCGGTGTTGTAGACGAACGCCGCCTCGCGCGCCGAGACCCCCACCCAGTCGCCCTTCGGTGAACTGTCGCCCGACGGCACCGCCGCCAACGTGGACGCGTTCGCCTTCGTCAGCAGACCCTTTTGCTCCAGCGTGGTCAGCGCCGGAGGGTTCTCCGCGAGGAACACATCGGCTGGAGATGCGGAGCCCTCGGTCAGCAGCTGGTTGGCCAACTCCGCCTCGTCGCCCGAGCGGACGTTGACCTTCACCCCGGTCCGCGACTGGAAGTCCTTCACCAGCGCGTCCACGGTCTGCGCATGCTGGCCGCTGTACAGGGTTATCGACTGCCCCTTGATCGAACCCCCCGACGCGGACGACGAGTTTCCCGTCGCCTGCGAACTGCCGCACCCTGTCAACACCGACGTCGACGCGGCAATGGCCGCCAGCACCGCCGCGGACCGCTTGGCGGACCGTAGAGCAACGACAGACATGGGACCTCCGATAGAAGACACAAACGGGCTGTCGACCGACAGCACCGCCTGGGACTGCGCCGCGACCCCAACCGCTCACACGGACTCCCCGCCCGCGCGGCACACACCCGAACCAACAAAGCAAGGCGTACCTTACTTAGGCAAGCCTTGGCTGAATACCTACCCTCCAGGTGTCCTCGCGGCGACCTCCGGCCGTCATCGGACCTAAAAGCGGCCCTTCGCCCGGTTTTGTTGGGCCCGTACTTGACCACTTCATGACCGCTCCTACACCTCGCCATCCAGCAACCGTGACCCAAGCGTGACGACGGAAGGCCAGGTGAACTGGTGGGTGCGGGTGTTCGGCAGCGGCGTGGTGTGTTCGTTCAGCGGCGCCTGGGCGGTTCGACCGGCGCGTCGGCGCTGGTGGTGACAGAGCGCCGGTTGCGCGGGAGTAGCGGTGAAGAACCCGCCACCCGTCCGACCGATCGTCGGCACGGTGGGGAGTGGCCGCGGTGAGGCGGGTCGTCTGGGGTCTGCCCGGCGCCGGACAGACCGAGGAGCCTGCACGGACAGTGCGGATGCGAGTGCGCACAGCTCCGGCGATTTGACAGCAGAAGGTACCTTTGTCCACGGACCGTAGGCGCGCCGATAACGAGGACGGACTCCCGAGAACGACTCTCCATCCGCACTCGCCCGGCATTTCGCCTCGCTGGAGACTCACCGGCGCGCCCTTCAGGAACTGTGCCGCGCTTCCGGGGATCACCGCACCACCGTTCAGCTGACCATAGGGGCTCTTCCTTGGCCGAAAAGATCATCCATGACCGTGCCGTCGGGCGCGATCGCGACATAGCCCAGGCCGCCGACGCGACCGGGAAACGAAGCGTTCGCGTGGGCGTGCTCGTCACCGCGCTGCTCACGGCCTGCATAGCCTTCCAGCTCAACGCCAGCATGCTGAGCCCCGCGCTGAAGAGTATCCAGAACGGCCTCGGCGCGACCGCCGCCGAGGTGGGGCTCACCCAGACCGCGTTCTTCACCTCGGCGGCCCTGTTCTCGCTCTTCCTGCCGCGGCTCGGTGATGTGATCGGCCGCCGCAAGGTGCTGGTGGGGATGCTGGCCCTGATGGCGGTCGGGTGTGTGGTCGCGGCGCTGGCGACGAGCGTCCCCATGCTCTTCGTGGGCCGGATCCTGCAGGGCGCGTCCGGGCCCGCGGTCCCGCTGTGTCTGATCATGCTGCGGGTCGAGGTCACCGAGCCGAAGCGCTACGGCACCCTGCTCGGCGTGATCACCGCCGTCAACGGCGGTGTCGCCGGTGTCGACTCCCTCGCCGGTGGGTTCCTCGCCGACAAGCACGGCTTCCAGGCCGTCTTCTGGGCGATGGCCGCCGTGGCGGCCATCGCCACCGTCATGGCCGCCACCATGACGCCGGAGAGCAGGGTCACCGACGCGAACCGGATGGACTGGCCGGGCGTCGGCCTGCTCGTCGTGTCCGTCGGGTCGCTGCTCGTCGCGCTGAACGAGGCCGGGAAGCTGGCCGCGGCCCGCTGGTCCCTCGTGGCCGGGCTCACCGTCGTCGCCGCGATCGCCTTCGGTATGTTCTGGCGGACCGAAGGCCGCAGTGCCCACCCGCTCGTCGCCACCCGGCATCTGAAGCAGCGCTCGACCTGGGCAACCCTGCTGACCACCGTGCTCACCATGACCGGTGTGTTCGCTGTGATGAACGGGCTGATCCCGGCGTTCGCGCAGGACGCGAAGGCGGGCCTCGGTATGACCGCCGAGCAGTCCGCCTGGTGGACCCTCACCCCGTACGCGCTCGCCGGTCTGGCCATGGGACCGCTCGCCGGGCGGCTGGCCGCGATCTTCGGATACGGCCGCATCTTGCGGCTGGGGCTCGTCGGAGCCGTGGGGTCGGTCGTGCTGATGATCGTCACGCTGCCCGCCCACTCGCAGGTCCTGCTGCTGGCAGGCTCGGTCCTGGTGGGCATCACATACGCGGGTGTGGCGAACATCGTGCTCAACGGACTCGGCATCGTGCTGTCACCGAACGAGAACCCGGGCTTCCTGCCCGGCCTCAACGCGGGCGCGTTCAACCTCGGTGCTGGGCTCAGCTTCGCGGTGCTCTTCGCGGTGAACACGGCCGCGATGCCCACTGACGCGACATCATCCGCCGGGTACTCGGCCAGCATGATCGCCGGTGTGGCCGTTCTGGCGGCGGCCATCGCGACGTCGTTCCTGATTCCGAAGCCGGTGTCGGCGGAGGCGGACGACTGACCGTCGCCCACTCCGACAGGGAGGGACCCCGGCCGATCGCGCCGGGGTCCCTCCCTTTTGCCGTACCGCGGTAGGCACGTCCGGAGCGTTCGGGCACCGATCGCTCCTGCGCGCAGACAAACGCGACCACCCGCCGCGCGAGGGTTGGCGGACGTAGGAAGGTAGACGGTTCCGGTCCCGGAGCCTCGCGGAGCCTGATCGTACGCAGAGGCGCGTGACTTCAAGAGTCGACGCAGTCCGTGATGAACCAGCGGTGGCCATTCCCGGCTCGCCCATGTCCACCTGACAGGTTCGCGAGGTCAGACGGAGCGCCGACCTTCATGCTTGCGGACCAATCGCCCAATTGGGCGGTCTTCAGGCCCCCTTGACCGGCGATTGGCATAGACCACATACTGCGAAGGCGGAGCGCGAGGCTCAGTTGACTGGGTTTCACTTCGTGTACGCACAACGCAGCGCTACCGGGCTCCGTCCGCCCGGCTGCCGGGATCCCACCGTCGCCGCGTCGACGACGTCCGGACCGAAAACGAACCTCCCGTTGCGGGTGTCGTCCTGCCTGAACGCGGCGACGCACCTCTCGATGCGGCGGTCACCGGTGACCTGGTGTGGCGGTCGATGGATCTTTGGGAGCCGCAGATGACATCAGCTATCGCGAGACCTCGCGCGCCTCGGGGCGTGCGCTCCTTCGTCAGACGCTGCCGCCGGGAAGCGGCACTGGTCACGGTGGGCCTGCTCGCCGTCTTCATGGCCTTCCCGACCACGGCGGACGCCGTGTCGGTACCCGCGCCGCCCTCTGGTTGGAGCACGGTCTTCAGTGACGACTTCTCCGGATCGGCAGGCAGCCCGCCGTCCTCGTCGAACTGGACGTACGACACCGGCCCCGGCTCCAACTTCGGGACCGGCGAGATCGAGACCATGACCAACTCGACCAGCAACGTCTATCTCGACGGCAACGGTCATCTGAACATCACCGCGCTGAACGACGGCGGCAACTGGACCTCCGGGCGAATACGCACGACGGGCGCCAACGTCGGCGCTCCGGCCGGAGGCAAGTTGGAGGTCACCGCGTCGATCCAGCAACCGAATCCGGCAAGCGGTGCGGGTTACTGGCCCGCGTTCTGGATGCTGGGGCCCGGCCAGTGGCCGGAGAACGGCGAAATCGACATCATGGAGGACGTCAACGCGCTCTCCAACGTTGCCGGGACCATCCACTGCGGCACCTATCCGGGCGGCCCGTGCAACGAAGGCAACGGCATCGGCAGCGGCTTGCGTTCCTGCCCCGGCTGCCAGTCCGGCTACCACACCTACTCGATGATCCTCGACCGCACGGACACGTCGAACGAGTCCATCACGTTCTACCTCGACGGCAGCCAGTACTTCAGCGTGAGCGAGGGCCAGGTCGGCACCTCCACCTGGCAGCAGGCGTTCGACCACAACATGTCGATCATCTTCGACCTCGCCATGGGCGGCGGATTCCCGAACGGCCAGTGCGGCTGCACCACACCGAACGGTTCCACCACCTCCGGTGGGACGATGAGCGTCGGTTACGTCGCGGCGTACACGACCAACGGTGGTGGCGGTGGCACGGGGCCGGGTGGCCAGATCACCGGGTACGGCGGACTGTGCCTCGACGACCGCTCGGCCAGTACCGCGAACTACAACCCCGTCCAGGTGTACACCTGCAACAACTCCGCCGCACAGCAGTGGACCTTCGTGCAGGCCGGCACCACGCTGCACGTGCTGGGCAAGTGCCTGGACGTCTACGCGGCCGGTACCGCGAACGGCACACCAGTGGACCTGTACGACTGCAACAACACCGGATCCCAGGTCTGGATCCCCCAGTCCAACGGGTCCTTGTACAACCCGCAGTCCAACAAGTGCCTGGACGACACCAATTGGTCCACCACCCCGGGCACCCAGGTGCAGATCTGGGACTGCACCGGGGCCGCCAACCAGGTCTGGAAACTGCCCTCTTGATGTGAGCGGGGATCCTTGGGTGCAGCGCGACGTGACCGGCCCGGATTCGGGCCGGTCACTGGCGCCAGGGTGCCCCGGGGGGCCGTTCAATTGACCATCTTCACCATGTCATCGACCGCCCCGACGACGACATCCGGACGATCGATCGGGATCTCGTGTGAGCTCCGTTCCGCCACCACAAGCCGCCGGTTGGGTGCCGTCTTCACGAACTGCTGATTGGCGTCCCGCCACAGCTGCGCGTCCTGGGGTGTATCGAAGGCCTGATGACGACCTGTGATGCGTCCGCTCGTCGGGCGGCCACCATTACAGTCTGACGGAACTCGGTGTCAGCCTGGCTGGACCGCTGACCGATCTCATCCGATGGTTCGGCCAGCACGGAGACGAGCTCCTCGCCGCTCAGAAGCACTACGACAGCCAGCAGGCGTGAGCCCTTGGGACCTGCCGATAGGTGCCTCGGTGTCGTCAGGGGCCCAGCGCCGGGGGGGGCGACCGGAGCCGCGAAGCAGCAACGCCTTCAGCGGCGAGACGGCCGTCGTACCCCCTCCGGGGCATGAGGGCCGCTGACCACCCTTGGCGCCGGTTCTCGTTCCGATGTTCCTCGACCCCCGTCAACCCGCGTGCGCCGCAGTGCACTTCGCGCCCATCAGGGCCGCGGAGCCTTCACCGAGTGGGGGATCAGGGGCTGTGACGGATCCAGCCTGTCGGCGCGGACTGCTCGCGAACGTGCCAAACCGGCACCACAGGCCCGCTCCGAAACCCGGGCAACGGCCCCATACGGAACGGTGGACGCCATCGCGGCAATGGAAGCAGCACCGTGAACGACGGGTGTCAGTCCCCGCCAAAGTGACGTGCGCGAACAGTGCCACGACGCGATCCGGAGCTGTCACCGCCGCCCGGCGGCGCTGCCGTCGGCGGGGTCGTTGGAGTGCAGGGCAGCGCGGGTTAGGGTCTTCGCGGTGTGTACAGCGCTGGCGATGGCGTCTTCGGGGTCGAGTTGGTACAGGTCGGTCAGGCAGAACAGGGCTTCGGCGCTGACGACGACGCCGAGGTCCCGTTTGAGCTGCGCCAGGGCAGCGGGGTCGGTGGCACCGAGGGTGTCGTCCAGGGGCGTGAGTGCGTGGTCGATCAGCCCGAAGCGCAGGCCGGGACGGGCGGTGGCGGTTTCAGGGCGGGTGATGGTCGCCGCGATCATGGCGCGGGTCGCTCCCTGGTAGGCCAGGACGGTGCGCATCAGGTGCTCGGTGGCGGCGGCGATGCGTTCCACCGGATCGGGGGAGTCCGCGACGTCTTGGAGAGCTTCGGCCGGAGTGGGCATCTGCCCCGCCAGGGCCTCCTGCAGCAGGCTGGCCAGGTCGGGGAAGTGCCGGTAGGCCGTTGCCTCGGACACCAGGGCGGCCTTGGCGACCTCGAGCATGGTCACCTCGCGGCCGGTGCGCATCAGCTCGGCCGCGGCCTGCAGGATCGCATTGCGCGTGCGCAGCTTCTGGTTGGCCCGGCCGGTAGTGCTGCGCGGTGTCATCGGTTCGACGTTCTGCATGCAACAAGAATAGCAAGCTAACCCTGATAATGAGAGTCTGCTTGCATCAAACTATGGAGGTGGTCTCCAGTCATGAGAGTACCCTCTCGCTAAGGAGTAGGCCGTGAACGACGTCTCGATCGTTGCCCCGGACGGCGGCGAGGTGATCGAGCTGGGACCGGCACGGGTGCGCATTCTGGAGGACGGCGGAACGACCGCGCACCGCCTCGGGATCTGCGAGATCACCCTCGCCCCGCACAGCGACGGGCCGCCCCAGCACCGTCACGCCCAGCACGACGAAGGCTTCTACGTGGTATCCGGCACCGTCCGCTTCACCGTCGGAAACACCGTGCGTGACGCGCCGGCCGGCACCCTGGTGATGGTTCCCCCTGGCGCGCCGCACACCTTCGCCAACCTTGGCGACCAGCCGGCCGTGATGGTCAACACCTTCACCCCGGACCTGTACGTGGAGTACTTCCGGGACCTGCGCGACATGATCGCGAAGGGCCAGGAGATGACGGCGCAGAAGACAATCGAGGTGATGAGCCACTACGCCACCACCCCGGCCACCGACTTCGCCTGACGCTCCCTCCGGCGGCCGTCCAAGCCTGCGCCACCGCAGGCGAACTCGTCATCCGCAAGCAGCCGGGCGCCTCATCGAGCGGTGAGATCACCACTACTGGAGGCAGGGACAAGTTCACCGCGTTCACCGACTGGCTCGCGGCCACCACCGCGAAACCCCGCCAGGCACCCACGGCGTCGCCGAGGGCGTCAACACCACGTCCAAACGTCATCAGGGGGAGACGGTCACCCAGCCTCTCCCCGGGGGAGGTTCGGTCTGCCGCGTGCCGCCGGCCATGCCGATGCTCCGAACATGACCGCCGAACGCGAACCGACCGAGCCTCGCTGGAACGCGACCCGCGCCCGCGCACCACCGGCTCACAGGCACCAACGAGAGCACCACCAGTCGGTCGCACGCGCGACGGGCCCGAGTCGGCATCCTCCTGCCCGACAAGGGCCGGGTGACCTGGGACGGCGCCGATCTCGCCGCCGTCGATCCGAGCAGTGTGTGGGCGGCCTGCGGGCTGGTCCCACAGATCTTCGCCCAGTGGCCCTTGCGTGCCCGGGAGAACGTCACGCTCGGGCAGCCCCGCACCTTCGACGACGATCCGGTGTGGTCGGCCGTCGACGCCGTCGGCATGCGGACCGCGATCGAGGAGCTTCCCGAGCGACTGGACACGCTGCTGGCCCGCGAGTTCTTCGGCGGTACGGAACTGTCCGGTGGGCAGTGGCAGCGGCTGGCCTGCTCCCGGGCGCTGTACCGGCGCTCCCCGCTGCTGATCCTGGACGAGCCGACCTCGCAGATGGATCCTCGCGGGGAGCACGACATCTTCGGGGAGATCAAGAGCATCGCCGCCGACCGCATCACCATCGTGGTCACACACCAGTTGGAGAACACCAAGGTCGCCGACCGGATCATCGTCATGCAGAACGGTCGGATCACCGAACAGGGCCGTTACGAGGAACTCGCCAACGGCGGTGGGCTGTTCGCGGAACTCCTCGCCCTGGCCAAGGACCGATGACGAAATCCCGGCCCTCCGCGCCGAGGGCCACCCCGCACTCGTACCGTTCGCCTCACTGACCGCCCCGCCGAGGAAGGAACCGCACCGTGATGGCACAGCGCGCCGCGACGCACTGGGAACCGTTGTGGCAAGAAGGCCGCCGCTATCGGCCTCTCGACCCCTGGGAGGAAGAAACCCTCGCCCACCAGGCGGGCCTGGGGCGAGGCCGACCAGCGCTCGACGTCGGCTGTGGCGAGGGCGCGCTGGCCTGGCACCTGCACCGCTCCCTCGGCTACCAGGTCACCGCACTCGACTGCTCGCCGACCGCCCTGGCGAACGCCGCTGCCGTCCACACCGGCGGCGGCGTCGACTTCCGCCTCATGGACTTCGAGACCGATGACCTCGACCAACTCCCATACTCCGGGTACGCCCTCATCGCGTGTCGGCTGGTGTACCGGTGGGTCCCGGACAAGTCGGCATTCCTCAGCCGCATCCGCCAGCTCCTGGCGCCGGGCGGCGTCTTCTGGGTCGCCACTTCCCTGCACCACCCCCAAGGAGGCGAAGCCAAGCCCTGGGAGCTTCCCGAAGGGGATACGAAGCTGCTGACCACGGGCTGGTCCGAAGTCCACACCAGGACAGTGGGGAACTACTGCTGCTACGCCCTGCACCTATGACGACCGTCCACACTCCGGGCGGGATGCAATGAACGCCGGTACTGCTGATGCTTCGGGCTATTGGAGGTTGCGGAATGAGTACCGCATCGAAGCCTCGGAGGCCCTTGTCGTCGCAGCCGATCGGGTCCCGAGCTGCCTGCTGTGCCAGACCGACCGTGGCTGGGGAATGGGGAGCGCTGGGCCGTGGCCGGCGGACCATTATGCTGGGCCCGTGACACCGAAGGCCGAGCAGGGGACAGGGTTGCGGGCGGACGCCGCGCGCAATCGCGCCCGGGTGTTGCAGGTCGCCCGCGAGCAACTGGCCGCCGGTGACGACTCGCTCCAGCTGAACGCCATCGCCCGGCTCGCGGGAGTGGGCGTGGGAACCGTGTACCGACATTTCCCCAACCGTCACGCGCTGTGGGAGGCGCTGTCGGCGGAACGCTTCCAAGAGCTGGTCAGCGAGGCGCAGGCCGCGGCCGCCGATGAGGATGCCCTCGCAGGTCTACACCGCTTGCTGCGGTTCGCTCTCGGGCGCGCGTTGGACGATGCCGGGTTTGCGGCCGTGCTCGAGTCCGCCAGCGACGCCGAGGCCCAGACCTCGGCGATGAAGGCCGAGCTTGACCGGGCCGTCGCGGAACTCCTTGACCGCGCCCGCCGCGTCGGCGCCATCCGGCGTGACATCGAGGCGGACGACGTACGCCGCCTGCTCTGCGGCATCGAGCATGCTGTGCGCTCCGGCGACAGCGACCCCACGCGTACCGAGGTCTACCTCGACGTCCTTCTTGAGGGGCTGCGTCCCGCGCGCTGACAGCAGCGCGGCAACTGGCACCAAGGAAGTCGGCTGCCTTACCCCAGATTCACTAACCGGATGCCTATCCGGTTGTGTTAACGTGCCTCCATTGAACCGGATAGATATCCGGTTTCGGTAATCGGCAACGTAATGACGGAGGGCAGACCCGTGGACCAACGGGCAGTAGTAACGGCGGGGACCGGGGGAATCGGCCTTGAGACCGCGATGGGGCTGGCAGCGCGCGGGCTCGCCGTCACCGTGGTCGGCCGCAACGCCGAGCGCGGCGCCCACGCGGTCGAGCGGATCGCAGCGGTCGCAACCGGAGCCGAGCCGCGGTTCGTGGCAGCTGACCTCGCATCGCTCGACAACGTACGAGCGCTCGCCGAACAGCTCGCTGCCGAGGGGCCGCTGAAGGTTCTGGTCAACAACGTCGGTGCGATGTTCGCGGACCGGCAGCAGACCGTCGACGGAATCGAGGCGACGTTCGCCGTCAACCACCTGTCGCCGTACCTGCTGACCGAACTGCTGCTTGAGCAGCTCCGGGCCGCAGCGCCGAGCCGGATCGTGAACGTGACCTCCGGCTCGATCCGGGTCGCCAAGCGCACCTTCGACGCCGTCGAGCCACCGGGTGGCTACTACGGCTTCCACTGGTACGGCCGAGCCAAGCTCGCCAACCTCGCCTACACCCTGGACCTGGCAGAGCGCCTGCGCAGCACCGGCATCTCGGTCTTCGCGGCTGACCCCGGCGGCGCCGCGACCGAGATGACCAATGACACCATGCGCTCACCCCAGATCGTCTCGCCGGGGCTGCGACTGCTGTGGCCGCTGGTCCGGCGGACCTTCGAACGCTCCACCTCCGGCCCCGCGTCCGTGGCCGCCCGGCCGTCTGTCTTCGCCGCCACCGATGTCTCACTCGACGGGCGGACCGGCCTGGTCATCGGGCCCCAAGCCCACCCCGTCCCGGCCTTTCGCGGGAGCACCGACACCCGGACGGTCAACGACGTCCTCAGGCTCAGCCAGCAGTTGGCGCCCCTTGGTGAGACGTCGTGATTCCTGCCTGCTAATCCACGCCGGGCGAACCCTCGCGCGCCTCAACGAGCTGGGCGAGGTTTGCCAGGGCCATGCGTGTGCCCGTCTCGCTGTCCGCGACGGGTACGTCGTCGGGAATTCCCTCGTGCACAATGAGCACATCAGTGCCGCCGTCCACATCAGTGAGTGTGGTCGTCATCGTCATCACGCTGCGAAGTGCGGGATCCGCGCTCTCGAACTCAAGTACTTCGACCACCTGCTCGTTCGGCACAAGCTTCATGAAGTGGCCGTGAAACGTGTCCGTATGCGGGCCCGACTTGCCCGTGCCAACCGGCAAGTCGTAAGTGAGCGAGACGCGGAATCTCCCACCTTCGCGGGGATCGAACTCGTGCACATGGCTGCTCATGCCGACCGGCACCCGCCATTTCGCGATCGCGTCCGCATCGAGGAGGGCTCGGTAGACAGCCGGACGCGGGGCATTCACGTGCCGAGCAACTTGGGTCGAGTACACGGAGCCAACGTAGCGCTCAATGCCCGTGCGCCTCTAGGTCGACCGTCTCCCTTCCCGCCACGAACCGCCCGTCAACTGATGGCGGGCGCCTCTCCGACTCCCCCGGCCGTGTCACCACGGCCGGGGGAGTGGCGTGCACACTGCTGGCCTTGCGGCGGGCGACTGTCGGCCAATGCGTGGAGTCATGACGTCGATGAAATGTTCGAGTCCAGGACCGAGGCGGCCGTCAAGCAGTTTCAGTGGCGCGAAGGCCTGTCCCAGGAAGGGAAATTCGGCGTGCAGACCTGGGCGACTCTGTGCGGACGGTGGGAATGACGGCCTGCTATGACCGCAGCCATCGGCGCCCGGCGCGCCATGCTGACTGAGAATCAACACGAAGGAGCAGTCGCTGTGAATCGTCGATCTTCTCTTCGCGCAATGGTGGCGACCGTGGCCATGGTTGCGGGCACCGTGATCGTGGGCACCGGCCCTGCCCTGGCCCAGGGACGGCCTGTCGCCACGCGGCTCGCCCCGATGAGCAACTTCGGATGCGGTTACTACTACGGCAATGAGCTGACCGTCCAAGGAAACACCGGCGCCCGCGTCCTGCAGGTCCAGTGCCTTCTGTCCAAGTGGGACCTGATGGATTCCTCGCAGATCGATGGCGTGTTCGGACCGCAAACCCGCAATGCCGTCAAGGATTTCCAGGAGACCGTGGGCCTGCCTCAGGACGGGAGGGTGGACATCAAAACCTGGGCCAGACTGCGCTGCAAAGGGGGTTGCTGACGAAGGTTCCCGCCGGACGCCCTGACGACGCGCACCGAGAGCGGCTGCATTCCATGGAGCTTCCACGGATGGAGCGCTGTCCCGGTGGCCATGGCCCGCAGCTCCAGGCCGCTTACCTGGAGCTGCGGGGCCATGCGTGATGCGCGCGCCTCGTCGGCCGAGCGTGGCGCGTCCATGGCCAGATCGTCGGATTCGCCGCAACCTTGACCGGGAACTCCAGACGTAGCCGGCCCTCCCGTTCGCCCCTCCTGTGCGCAAGTCGACCGAGTTATCGGTATGCGCAGAGAAGTTTGATTCGGCTCACCCTTCAGAGGTAAGCGCGTCCCGTTTGGGGGATGTCGTGCGTGTCGTCTGCCATCCAGGGGATTTGTCCGGGTGGACACCCTGGGGAGGTCGCGCATGTTCAGCGCCGTCACCACCGGCCGCCACGCGGCCGGCAGTGGTGTGCGCGCTGCGCTGCTGGTCGCCCTACTGGCGTTCCTGATCACGACGTTCACCCCCGCCTTCGCCAGTGTGCCGCCGCCCGCTACCGGCAACTGCGCTGCCCTGCACCTTCCGCAGGCGTCGCCGCCGACGGTCGACGACGATGATGAGGACGACTGCGGGACCCCGCAGGCCGTCGCGTTGCCGGGCGGCGACCGCGGTGTGCACCGCGACGCACCTCATCACGGCGGAGGCCATAGGGCGTGCATCGTCTCGACCTGCCATGAACGGTCCCGCCTGGCGGTGTTCGGCTCGGACCACATCGTGCGCGATGGCCTTGCCTGTGTCACTGCCCCTGGCGCCCGAGGCCGCGCGCCCGCCTCCGCGCACCACGCTTCCGGAGGTCAACTCCCGCAGAACGTCGTCCTGCGCTGCTGACCGGCGCGGCCGGATCGCTGCCCCTACGCCCTACTCGGGCGCGGGGGGCAGCGGCACGGCCTGAGCGCGCTTCCCGCAACCGGTCCACACCGCAGGAGATTCGCCATGCCCTTCGACATCTATGCCGCTATCGCCGCTTGGGTTCGTGCCGAAGCCATCCGGCAGCCCCTCCCCCCGACGCCCTCGCCCGAACCGGCCGTCCCGGTCGAACCGGCTTCCCCGGCTGGCGCCGACGACGCCCCGACGGCCATCCAACCGCCGCCCGATGCGGACCGTCTGACACGGCGTTGTCAGCTGGCCCGCCTGATCCATGGAATGGCATCCGCCCTCCGCCGAAGTGCCGTGGCCGTGACCGCGGGACGGCGCCGGAAACGCTGACGGCTGTTCGCAGGGCGGTGCGCCACCGTGGGGCGCACCGCCCGGACCGGACGTGAGCCGGATCCGGCTTCCGGTGCGTACGGTGAAGTGGCGGCGCCGTACGCAGGCCGGCCGAACCCCGTCGGCGCATGGCCTGACTTGTCTCCCCGCATCGATCCAACTTCTCGAGCCGGGCCGCACATCAGCGGATCAAGCGGCCGATGACGGCGCGTTAGTATTCGGACCTCTGTGACGTTGATCACCGGCATGCCGTCTGGGTGTGGGCAACTGCCCGTATTTGATCGCTTCCGCCTGCACAGCAGTTGTGGTGTGCCAGAAAAAGACCGGCACAGGAACTTCACAGGGCTTTACGATCACGGCTTGCTGCACCGCGAGCCTCCCCCCACCACCGCGACGGCCTCTCATTCTGCCTTTCTGACCCAGAAAGAGGTCTCATGAAGTTTCGACGCGCTTTGATCACGGTCGCAACGACCGCAGCCATCGCCCCCGCCGCGCTGCTGACCGCCCCGTCGGCCTTCGCCGCCAGCGTCGCGCCCTCAGCCAACGCCAACATCGTGCCGTCGGCCCCGTCCGCCGCGCACCCGGCAGCGACGTCGTCGGCGTCCGGCCTGTGCATGACCGGGAACCCGAAGTACAAGCCTGTCCTGCACACCGCGATCAGCGGTCTGCCCAACAAGGTTGCCGCGGGCAGTGGTTGGCACGATTTCACGCTGACCATTGACAACCCGTCGCAGACCAAGGTCTCGAACGTTCACCTGTTCGCGGGTGTCAGCTCAACCGATGTCGGTTTCAAGGCGTTCCCGACCAGCCAGGTCTCGCTGCAGGCCTACTTCCCGAAGACCAAGCGGTGGGAGGACGTCACGGACACCGCCGGGCATACGGATGGCTACTTCGGCTGGGGCTGGCTGAACCCGCACGGCCACATCAACGTGCCGATGCGTATCAACGTCAAGAAGAACGCCCCGATCGGCAAGGGCATGGCTCTCGGCGCCGGGTTCTACGTAGATGCGACGCACAAGTGCACGGCGATCACTGCCGCTACCTACAAGATCCAGATTGCCGCTCCGGGTCGCCACACCCGCTGACCCAGCACACAGAAGTAGGGCCCGCACCCCGCCAGGGCGTGCGGGCCGCTACCGCGTCTGTCGCCCTCTGGCGCATATCGGCACCCAGCGATCCTCGATGTGTACGTCAGTCGACGAAGGGCAGGCGCGCCCCTGTCAACCGAAGGCATCGTCAAGATGTGCAGGCATGACGTGGGTGCCGAGGGCAAGGCCCGACACACCAAGGACCAGGTCCAGGGCAAGACGAAGGAAACCGTCGGCCGGGTGGCCGCCACACTCTTGCGTCGGCCACCCGGCCGTCTTCCCCGCGCCCGACGATGAGAGATCGGACTACCAATAGTGTCGTCGGCCGCCGACCGAGTGCCCGACCGCTCCCAGGATCCACAGGATCGCGCCGAGCACGAGCGCGATGAATCCGATCGTCCACAGAATGGCGATCTTGAGCAGGAACCCGACGATCAGCAAGATGATGCCCAGGATGATCACGGCGTTCCTCCGATCTGGCGGAAACGCTCCCCTTCCACGATGATCCCGGGCACCCCTGCGGCGACCTGGCGCCCACCGAGACTCATTCGTCAAGCTCAGACGGCCTGTCGGTACCGAAGGAGGTGCCGCCGAGCCGGTCCGCCCGGCGTATGTCCGCGTCGGCGACCCGGACGGCGCGGTCGTTCCTGGGGGAGGAGTGGCCTTCGCTTCGCCCACGGAGAGATGACTCGGGCCGAACTGGCCCGCCGCATCAGCGTGACCCTCCAGACCGAGACCGTCATCGCCATCGAACAGGGCCGCTGCTACTCGCCCTCGTTGGAGATGGACTTCCGCGGCCTTCCGTGTACTGACTCGGTTTCAGCACGATACCGCACGAGCGTGCCGCCGGTGGCTCGCTTTTCATTTACTGTGCCAGCTGGCGAAGCAGCTTTTACTGAAAGTGCAATTCCTGGCCCATGGTTGGTCAATTCGGAATAATCCCGTCCGGTATGTTCGTTGGTCAAGGAACTCTCGGTTTCGGTCGTGCGGAGCGCTTCGACGGAAAACGGGAGGTCGCCACTCTGGTTGCCGTCCACCGGTTCCCGTGCGCACCCGGGTGGCATTCGCTGTAACCGCTCGGGTCGGCGTGAACGACTGTTCGACGATTTGCGGCTGGTCTTTGCGAAAAACCTGGTGGCCGTCCCCGGCGAGTCTGTGCAAGTGGTGACGGGCGGCTCCGGTTCCGGAAGTCTGCGGCATTCGATTTCCGGTGGAACTTATCCCCAAAACCGCAAGTGAACGCCGTGATCCCATTCGAATAGCACACATGCGCGCGCAGTGCGGGGTCAGGGTAGCGACTCCTAGGTGGTGCGGCCAAACGAAAATAATGACCGAAATCGGCGTTAGCGGGAGAAACGACTGCCGTGACATGGTTATGAAAAGCAGCAGCTCCGGCCCGAAGGGAACCGAGATGGGGAAGTGGGATTCGACGCGGGTGGGTGAGAAGCGGACGGGTGCGCCGGATGTGGTCGTGGTGACGATTCCGTCGGCTCTTCCTGACGTTCCGGTGGCCGGGATGCTCCCGCCCCCGGGCAGTGTGGTGGTGTATGTCGGTGACAGTGACGCCCCCCTGTGGCAGCAGTTGCGCGCGGCAGCACTACGCGGCGACTGGCGGCGCATGACCGAGACGGTGGCCCCCGCGGTCGCGGATGCGGGCACAGCGCTCATCGCGGGCTCGCGCTACTTCGATGTGCGCTGCGCGGGGCGGGTGCTTCAGCACGACGTCGCCTTGCCGAAGGGAGTGCCGTTCCGGACGCTTTCGTTCGCCTATACCGGCGGTCCGTTCTCGGAGGACGACCTGGAGATCGTGGAACACTCCGGCCAGGTTGCCGAGTATGTCGCCACGAGCTACGTGATCGTCCGCCGTGCGCCCGAGCTGACCGAGGTGGAGCGGCAGCTGCTTGACGCCGTCGGCCCGGACCAGTTGACCATCCGGCTGGCCCACGACGAGCCCTGTGGCAACATCACCACGTTCGACGTGGTGTGCGAGGCGGTCGGACGGGCGGCAAGGGAAGCGGTCGCGGCGAAGCACGCGCGGGCCGGAGTGGCCAGCGCCGAGGCGTTGCCGTCCTTGTCGCAGGAGGCGATCGGTGAGATCGTCGGTCGGCCTGGTGAGCCGGCAGCCTCCATGACCAGGCTGCTGGCGCTGCGTCAGCAGCTGTCCGCTCGCTAGCGGACTCGGCCGTGGGACCCGTACTCGTGGCCATCGTGCTGGTGGCATGGGTGGCTTGCACCGTATTGGCGTCACTGCCCAAGATCGGCAAGGTGGTCCGGGCACGGATTCCCGCCTGGTTCTCCCCGCTGCTTCCGTCCTGGACCTTCTTCGCACCGAGCCCGGCGACGAAGGACCGGACGCTCCTCTACCGCGACCTGCTGCACAACGGAGTGGGGCCGCTGAGAGAGGTGTGGCCGCAGGGAGTACCAGGGGGCCGAGCTGCGAAGGCTGTGGCCGACGAGTCCTCGCATCTGCTGGAGATGGTGATCTCGGCCCATGATGACGACGACGGCAGCAGGACCGACCGGTCCAAGGATGCCGAACTCATGATGAGCACGGCCTATCTGCTGCTGCTGGGCCGGGCGGTGGCGGCCGAGCATGATGTGTCCGCCGTGGGTGTCCAGTTCGTCATCGCCCTGACCAGCTTGCGTGGCGAGCAGCCGCAGGTCCTCTTCATCTCCGCCGCACATCAGTTGGAACCGAGACAGGGCGCTCGGCCGCAGCCTGACGACAGCTCAGTAGCCGGGGTGCCGCCGAGCCCGAACGTGCCGAACATGGGGGTGCGGGCTCATGCTGGGTGAGATCGAGGCCGGGCAGGCGATCCTCGGTATCGGCGGAGTCGGGTTGGGCGTTGCGGCCGCCAGGGATCTGCGCCATCGCGCCGAGTTCGGCCCCGGCGGCGTACTGTCCTGGGCGGTGATCGGCGTGTCCCGGGCATGGCCGCTGCGGTCGCTGCTCGCCTGGGAGCGGTATCGGGTTGTCCTGGTGCTGCAGTGCGTAGCCGGGCTGGCCGCCCCGGTGGCAGCGGTGACGACCAGGGCGGGGGCCGCCGCCCTGGCGTGTGCGCTGGCGGCCGCCGCGCTCCTGACCTTGCAGCGCAGCGGATACGGTACGGACGGCTCCGACCAGATGTTCGCTCTCGGGATGGTGGCCGCAGCGGTCACCTTGACGCTGGGCGGCCTGTACGGGCGGCTGTTCCTCGCCTTCCTGGCCACCCAACTGCTCTTGAGCTACGTGATCGCCGGAGTCGCGAAACTGGCCTCATCCACCTGGCGGGACGGCAGTTGCCTCGCCAAGATCCTGACCACCGCATCCTACGGCTCGCCGCGCGTCGCGGCCCTGCTGGCCGCACGACCGGTCCTGGCGCTGGCGCTGGCCTGGGGTGTGATGGTGTTGGAGAGCGCCTTCTGGCTGGTGGTGCTCGTGCCGAGAGGGCTGATGTGGTGTCTTCTCGCCGCCGCCGCCGCGATGCATCTCGGCATCGCCTGCGTCATGGGACTGCGGACCTTCCTCTTCGCCTTCGTCGGCGCCTATCCGGCGCTTGTCTTCACCATCGCGTCGGTCATGGGGTGACGGCGGATGCGCAGACGTGGTGGCCACGGCGGAGGCCAGGAAGCGAACGACGGGGCGGCACCGCCGTCGGAGTCCGAACGGCTGCTGTTCGGCGGCTCCCTCCGCTACGACGTGGGCTGGTCCCAGCACGAGCAGGCGTTCATCGAGCTGACCGCGTGGTCGATGGTGACACGGCTGCCCCGGCTCCTCGGGTCCGGATTCCGGCTCGCTCTGCAAGCGGACCGTCGCGCCGTACACGCCCTCGTCGGCTCCGAGTTCGGCCGAGGTGCGGCCCAGGCGCTGAGTCTGCTCGCCATCAACAGGGTGCTGGCCGGCCTGGTGGCGGGCACCACGATCCAAAGCCGCCTGCGCGGCGTGATGCCCGCACTGATCGTGGTGACCGCCGCGATGACGATCTCCGCACTGCTGCGCGCGGTCTCCACCTACGCCACCGGGCGGTTGGAGCCGAAGGTCGAGCGAGTGGCCACCGAGGCGTACCTTGAGCGAGCCTCGCGAGTCGAGCTCGCCGCGATCGAGGACGACGAGTTCCACCGGCTGCTGGACTCCGCGCGGTTCGGCGCCTCGTCCGCCCGCAGGATGATGGACAGCATCAACCGGATCGTCAACGCGATGATCTCGTTCGTCACTGCCGCGGGTGTGCTGACCGTACTGCACCCGGTACTGCTGCCGTTGCTGGTGGCCATGACCGTACCCAGCGCCTGGCGCGCGCTGGTGACCGCCCGCCGCCGCTACCAGTCGTTCCACACCTGGACCCAGCACTCCCGGGCCGGCGCGCTGTTGAGCCAGATGCTCACCAACGTGGGTGCCGCTCCCGAAGTCCGGGTGCACGGCGTCGGACCGTTCCTGCTGCACCACTTCCGGGCACTCTCCGAGGCCGCCGAAGCCGAACAGGCTCGCTTGGCCCGTATCGAGGCGCGCACCGGGCTCATCGCCGCATCGGGTATCGGGGTGGCGACCGTGGCCACGTACCTGACCCTGGGGGGCCTGCTTCTCGGCGGCGCGATGGCGCTGTCCGTGGCCGGTACCGCGGTGATCGCCATCCGTACCGGATCGGGCAGCCTCAACTCCCTTGTGCTGGAGATCAACGGCCTGCACCAGGAGGCTCTCTTCGTCGGCGACCTGGAGCGGCTCTGCGCCGAGGCCGACCGGCGCGCCATTCCGACCGGGGGGAAATCACTGCCCCAGCAACCGGCATCCATCCGGTTCGACCGTGTCACGTTCCGCTATCCAGGCAGTGACGGGCCGCCGGCCCTGGACGACGTGTCACTCACCATTCCGACGGGCAGGATCATCGCCCTGGTCGGTGGCAACGGCTCGGGAAAGACCACGCTCGCCAAGCTCCTCGCCGGTCTGTACACCCCGCAGCGCGGGCGGATCCTCTGGGACGACGTCGATGCGACCGAGGCCGACCGGCAACAGCTCTCGGACCGGATCGCCATGGTCGCGCAGGACTTCACCCGCTGGAGCTTCACAGCTCGGGCGAACTTCGCCATCGGCCGACCCGAGATTCCCATCAGCGACGCGCGCCTGCGTGCGGCGGTGCGCCAAGCGGGCGCGCAAGAACTCGTCGCCGAACTGCCGCGTGGGCTGGACACCCTGCTCGCCCGCGGCTTCCGTGGCGGACACCAGCTCTCCGGCGGGCAGTGGCAGCGCATCGGTATTGGCCGTGCCTCCTACCGCCAAAGCCAGATCCTCATCGTCGACGAGCCGACCGCCGCTCTCGACGCCCGCGCCGAGATCAAGGCGTTCGACGAGATCCGGGCCCTCGCGGACGGCGGCCGAACGGTCCTGCTCATCACCCACCGCCTCGCCTCGGTCCGGCACGCCGACCTCGTCCATGTCCTCGACCGCGGCCGCATCGTGGAGTCCGGTGCCCCGGACGAACTGCTCGCGGCCGGTGGTCTCTACGCCGAGCTGTACGAACTCCAAGCCAGCCAGTTCGCGGTGGGTCCGCCACGCCAGAGCCTGCTGTAGGGCCGCGATTCCCTGAGCACCATCGGCCCACCCCGTCGGCATCAGCCGACCCTCTTGTCCTCCTCGGGCGCCCACACCTGACCCAACAAGGCGCCGCCGAAGACCACGTAGCCGACACCGATCAGCCATGACTGCACGACCAACACGGTGCCCAACGCGCCGTAGCTGATGGCGTTGCTGACGATCAGCGGGGCGAAGACGAGGACCGAGAACCCGCGTAGACCCACCAGGCCCACCATCGTCGCCGCGGCGCCCGGCAGCAGCGCGCGCCAGTGCACCCGGCCGCCGATCAGGAACCACTGCCCCCACCAGAAGAACAGCACACCGAACAGCAAGGTCAGTGTCACCCGGAGCGACGACGCCGCCCAGCCGCGCTGCAGCACCTGGCCGCTTTGCACCTCCGCGTACAGATAAGCGGTCAGGGCGGCCAGCCACACCGCCTGACGCCAGACCTTGTGCCAGGGCCCGCTGGGCAGACCCCAGATCTTCTCGTAGCCGGTCTGCACACTCGCGGCGAAGGTCAGGCCGAAGACCACCAGCGCCGGAACACTGAACACACTCGTCGCGCTGAGCACCAGCCCCGGCGCGGCGAACAGGCGTTGCACCGAATGGGCCGAGCTGCCCGACAATCCCATCCCGTCGACCACCCACAGCGCGAACCCGCGCCGTTTGAACGGATCGGCGGCGGCCACCAGGATCAGCAGGGGAGCCAGGGTGACCACGGCCAGAGCGGCGAAGCCCATGGCTCGGTGCATGAGTTCCACTTCCTTGCCGCTCCGCCACAGCTCCTCTGCCCTGGAGCGCTCCCACACGCCGTGCAGGCGCCTTCGCATGGTGGTCACCGCAGGCCTCCCCGAATGACCGCGGGTGGGATGGCAGTGGTCACGGCGCCTCCTGGTCCGGGAGCACGGGTCGGCTTCGGGTGCCCGGTCCGCCGCCGAAGCCCGGTGCGGTACCGCGATACGGCAAACGGTCCTCGTCGCAGCTATGCCTACCCGCCGGGTCCGTCACCGGCGTCGTGGGCCTCCCAATGGGCGCGACTCGCCCAGCGCTCGACCAGGACGAAGCGGCCGGGATCCTCGTGCGACTGGTACGCCTCCCAATTGACGCAGCCGTCCTCGGCCAGACACAGGGGACGCATCCGGGCCACGGTGTCGGCGACCGAGTCGATGTCTGTGGTCTCGGGGACCCGGAGGATGACGATGAGGTCGAACATCAGCGCTCCTCAGGAGTGGGGTACTGCTCCGCGGCGGCGCCGGCGAGCTTGGGGAGCCACTCACCGACCGGCGTGCACCCTTTGGCTGGGGTGTCCTCTCTGCAGGAGGTGCGCGAGGACAGATGATGTCGGCAACTGTCATCATCGGCGCACCGATGACAGCTGCTGCCATCAGCCGTGTATGATCGAGGCATGAGCCGGTGGGAACCCAACGCACGCGGCCGCCTTGAGCAGGCGGCGCTGGAGCTGTACGGCGAGAGCGGGTTCGAGAGCACCACCGTCGCGGAGATCACCAAGCGCGCGGGACTCACGGAGCGAACGTTCTTCCGGCATTTCGCCGACAAGCGCGAGGTCCTGTTCGCGGGTGCGGGCGCACTCCAGGAAATGCTCGTGAGCAAGGTCAACGACGCGCCCGCTTCCTTGCCCCCGATCGAGGCGATCGCCACGGCTCTCCATGAGGTCGCCGATGCCGTGTTCGAGGAGCGCCGCGAGTTTGCACGACGGCGCCAAGCCGCCATCGCCGCGAACGCCGAGCTTCAAGAACGCGAGCTGATCAAGCTCGCCTCACTCTCCTCGGCTCTCGCCGACGCGCTGCGAGAGCGTGGCGTGGCGGACCCGGCCGCGAGTCTGGCTGCCGAGGCGGGGATCGCCGTCTTCAAGATCGCCTTCGAGCGCTGGACCAACGACACTGGCGAGCGAGCCCTGTCGCAACTCATCCGAGAATCCATGGACGAGCTGAAACTCGTGACCGGCGGACAGCCGCTGACTACTCGTCGCTAGCTCCAGGCGAATCTGTTCGGGAAAGGCCCGCCGTTCTTTGGTGAGCCCACCAACCTGCGGATGCCTCGTACAACCGGCATGCCGGGGCGATCAGCGGCTGTCGGCCCCTGCGGCAACACGGTCGCCCCGCACGGTGTGCGCGTCAACACCATCTCCTCGGGCTTCGTGCAGACCATCGTGGCCGACGACCTCGTCGACCGGATCGCACACGGCGCCGGTATCACTCACGAAGCGGCACTGCGGCAGCCGATGGACTCCCTCGGCGGCATCCCGCTCGGGCGCCCCGACCGGCCCGAGGAGGTCGCCGAGCTGGTCGCCTTCCTCGTCTCCGACCGCGCTTCTTCCATCGCCGGCGCCGAGCACGTCATAGACGGCGGCACCACCCCGACCGTCTGATCCGCCCCCCTTCACCGTCAGGAGCGCCATGAACGACAACCAGCCCCGTAGCATCGCCCCAGCCGCGCTCCCCGACGCGGTCACCCGCGATCTGAAGGCGCACGGGCGCATGACACCGACACAATGATCACCACGTTCACCGCCGACGCGACCGTGGTCGACGACAACAAGACGTACGAGGGCACCGCGGCGATGGAGCACTGGCTGACCCGCTCGGCCAGCGAGTACACGTACACCATCGAACCCACCGGCGCACAGCAGACCGACGCCACCCACTACACCGTCACGCACCATCTGGCGGGCAACTTCCCAGGCGGCACCGTCGACCTGCGCTACCAGTTCACCCTGCGCGACGGCCTCATCGAAGGCCTCGTCATCGAACCGTGAGACGCGGTGCCCCCGCACCGCGGATGGGCCGCTGGCACCGGACGCCCGGTGTGACCACGTCGAAACAGCGTGCGGGCAAGGCCCCGATTGCGAAGTACGCCGTGGAGATTAGCGTGGCAAGAGCCGGGGTGTCGCCCACTGAAGGAGATGGGCACATGGCCACTCTGCTCTCCGTGAACGTCGGCCTGCCCAAGGACGTCCGCTGGCATGGCAGGACGACACACACCGGAGTCTGGAAGCAGCCCGTCACGGGGCCCCGGACGGTTCGGCGGCTCAATGTGGACGGCGACGGCCAGGGCGACCTCGCCGGGCACGGTGGCGAGCAGCGCGCCGTGCTGGTCTACCAGATCGACTCGTACCGCTACTGGCAGGAACAGCTGAAGCGAGACGATTTCACCTTCGGCCAGTTCGGCGAGAACTTCACGGTCGATGGACTACCCGATGACGAAGTGTGCATCGGCGACCGCTACCGCATCGGAAGCGCGGTGTTCGAGGTCACCCAGCCCCGTGTGACCTGCTACCGGGTGGGGTTGCGGATGGACGAGCCGCAGATGGCCGCTCTGCTCGTCGCTCATGCGCGTCCGGGCTTCTATTTCCGCGTACTCACCGAAGGGGAGGTCGAGGCGGGCGACGAGATCGTCAAAGTCGCCTCCGGACCTGGGCAGATGACCGTCGCGGAGATAGACGCTCTGCTCTACATGCCAGGTCACGAGCGATCGCAAGTCGAGCGTGCCCTGCGCATCCCGGCGCTGAGCCCGGGATGGAAGAGCTCGATGCAATCCCTGCTGGAGGAGGCGGACCGCCAGCCGGGCGCGACCGCGGGCAACGCCGGACTGACCTCGGCCGCCGTCAGCCCGCCGCCGGCATGGCCGGGATTCCGTTCGCTGAAGGTCTCCCGCATCGACCCGGAGAGCAGCAGCATCTTCTCCATCACCATGGCCTCGACCGATGGCTCGCCGCTCCCGGCGGCACTGCCCGGCCAGTTCATCACGGTGCGGCTACGCCCGGACGCGAACGGTCCGCCCTTGATCCGCAGCTACTCGCTGTCCGGTCGGCCGGGCGCCGCGGAGTACCGGATCAGCGTGAAGCAGGAGCCGCACGGCGCCGCGAGCACCTACCTGCGCGAGCACCTGGCGGTGGGTGACGTGCTCGAAGTGGCGGCGCCGCGGGGAACGTTCACCCTGGCCCGAGGCACCGTCCCCGTCCTGCTGCTGTCCGCCGGAGTCGGCGCGACTCCGGTGCTCGCCATGCTCCACGCGCTTGCCGACGCGGACTCCCGACGCCCGGTGTGGTGGCTGCATGGGGCACGCGACAGCCGCAATCACCCCTTCGCCGACGAGACGCGTGCCCTACTGGCCCGACTGCCGAACAGCCGCGCCTACATCTCGTACAGCCGTCCGCGCGACGGTGACCGGGCAGGCATCGACTACACCACCGCTGGGCGGCTCTCGGCGGAGAGCATCCGTGGCCTCGATCCCCCGCAGGACGCGGATGCCTACATCTGCGGACCGACCGCGTTCATGGAGGACATGACCAACGCCCTGGGGGCGTGCGGGCTTGCGGCCGACCGCATCCGCACCGAGGCCTTCGGCGCGCTGTCGGCGATCACCCCCGGCATCGCGCCGCAAGCCGGCAAGGTCCCGCACCAGCCCGCTCACCCACCCGGCCAAGCGCCGGGCCCCACCGTCTCGTTCGCCCGCAGTGGCCTCGCCGTGCCATGGCATCCCGGCTACGGGACACTGCTCGAACTCGCTGAGGCCTGCGACATTCCGGTGCGGTGGTCCTGCCGCACCGGGGTGTGCCACACCTGCGAGACCGCCGTGCTCTTGGGCCGTGTCGACTACTCGCCGGAGCCGATCGAGGCACCGGCCGAAGGCAACGCCCTCATCTGCTGTTCGCGTCCGTCGGCGGACCTGGTGCTGGACATGTGACCACGGCCATGGTCCACCGGGCCACCAGAGGCTGCGATGGTCCAGGCCGGTCCAGCGCGGAGGGAAAAGAACCGCGTCCGCGGAACGCGATCGATACGCTCGCGTCCATGCCGGGAGACGATGGCGAAGCCTTCCTCGACCACATCACGCAACAGCTCGCGGCGTTGCCCTGTGTGCAAGCAGTCGCGCTGGGAGGCTCACGTGCCACCGGGACACACGGACCGGACAGCGATTGGGACTTCGCCATCTACTACCGAGGGGCGTTCCGCCCCGACAGTCTGCGCGCCCTCGACTGGCAGGGACAGGCGTGCGACATCGGCGGATGGGGCGGCGTGTTCAACCGCGGTGCCTGGCTGCACGTCGACGACCGGCACATCGACGTGCACCACCGCGACCTTGACGACGTCGAGCACCAACTCGCCGAGGCGCGCGAGGGCCGCTTCCGCGTCGAGAGACTGCTCTTCCACCTCGCCGGTGTTCCGACCTACATCGTCGTAGCCGAGCTGGCCGTCAACTCGACGAAGCGACCGCCCTGCTGGAGCGCGCGATGAACGAAGCCTGATCGGCGGGGCCTGCCCGGCGTCGGGCAAGGAACATCGGGCGATGGACACCCTGATGACCCCCGGCTCACCCAGAGCCACGCCCACCGTTCGGCGCAGAGTGGCGAAGAAGGAGCTACGGGGTGTGGCAGACGGCTTCCACAACTGCCGCGGACTTGTCCCCGATATCCGACAGGACTACTTCACCGCGCCCGCCATGATGCCGTTGACGAACTGGCGCTGGAAGGCGAAGAAGACGGCCAGCGGGATCACCATGGACAGGAAGGCGCCCGAGGACAGCACGTCGATGTTGTCGCCGAACTGGCGGGTCTGCTGCTGGAGCGCGACGGTAAGCGGTGCGGAGTTGCTGTTGGCGAAGATCAGCGCCACCAGCATGTCGTTCCACACCCACAGGAACTGGAAGATGGCCAGCGAAGCGATGGCCGGGCCGCCCAGTGGCAGCACCACCCGGGCGAACAACCGCAGTTCGCCCGCACCGTCCAGCCGCGCCGCCTCCAGTAGTTCGCGCGGGATCTCGGCGAAGAAGTTGCGCAGCAGGAAGATGGCGAACGGCAGACCGAAGGCCGTGTGGAAGAGGATGACGCCGAACAGGCTGCCGAAGATACCGAGTCGGGCATACAGGTCGGTGACCGGTATCAGCGCGACCTGCACGGGGACCACCAGCAGCCCGATGAGCAGCAGGAACAGCCAGTCCCTGCCGGGGAACTCCAGCCAGGCGAAGGCGTATCCGGCCGCGGCGCCGATGACGACGACGAGGAGGGTGGCGGGGACGGTGATCAGCACGGTGTTGAGCAGGGCGTGGGTGATCGCCGAATTGCCCATCAGACTCGCGTAGTTGTGCAGAGTCAGCTGCGCCGGGCTGGTGAAGACCTGCCACCATCCGGAGCTCTGGATGTCGGTGGGGCCGCGCAGCGACGAGACCAGCAGCCCGAGGGTGGGCACCAGCCAGAACAGCGCGACCAGCAGCAGCGCCAGCCGCATCGCGCCACCGCCGAACCGGGCGGTCAGACGAGCGGGCAGACTGGGGATGGGCCGGGGGGAGTCGACGGCGGTCACCGGGAGCGCTCCTTCCGGAAGCGGCGGATGTTGAAGAACATGGCGGGCAGTACGAGGAGCAGCAGCACGACCCCGAGGGCGCTGCCCACTCCCTGGTCGTTGCCGCCGCCGAAAGAGGAGAGGTACAACTGCAGGGCGAGCACGTTGGCGTCCTGCTGGGTGGGTCCGGGCGCGATGACGTACACCAGGTCGAAGACCTTGAGCACGTTGATGATCAGCGTGACCAGGACCACGACGAGCACCGGGGCCAGCAGCGGCACGGTGATCTTCCGGAAGACCTGCCATTCGCTCGCGCCGTCCACCCGGGCGGCCTCAAGCAGCTCCCGTGGCACTCCTGCCAGCCCGGCCGCGATGAGCACCATCGCGAAACCGGTCCACATCCAGATGTACGAGCCGATGATGGACCAGGTCACCAGGGTCGGGCCGAGCCAGTTGACGCCCCCGTACTGCGCCGTGAAGTTGGACTCCGGCAGGCTCAGCCGCACCGGGCCCCCGGCGACACTGGACGCCGGAAGGACGAACGTGCCGTCCTTGGCCGAGGTGGCGGTGGCGACCGTATGGCCGTCGCGTACCGCCTGGATCCGCATGCCGGACAGGGCCTTCATACCCGGCTCGATCTTGCCCGGTGTGCCGCCACCGCCCGGCTTGAAGTCCAGCCACACCGTTCCGCACACCGCACCTGACGGGCAGTGGGCGGGGACGGCGGCCTGCTGCGCGCCGTGCAGCGTGGTGGGCGCGATGCCGACGAGCGGCAGCATTGCCGGGGTGCCGGGGGAGACGGCCGCGGTGGTGGTGTAGCCGCCGTCGTCGGAAGCGGCCAGAGCGCTCCCGGCCCGCGGATGCGCCCCCGGATAGGCGGAGGCCTTGAAGAAGGTGTCGTGCACACCGACCACCACCGCGTTGGCCACGCCCTTGGCCGGGTCCTGGTCGTAGACCAGGCGGAAGATGATGCCGGCCGCCAGCATTGAGATGGCCATCGGCATGAAGACCACCAGCTTGAAGGCGGTGCCCCAGCGGATCCGTTCGGTCAGTACCGCGAAGATCAGCCCGAGTGCGGTGGCCAGGGTCGGCGCCACCACGACCCAGATGGCGTTGTTCTCCAGCGCGGTGAGGGTCTGATGGTCGGTGAAGACGTTGACGTAGTTGCCCGGCCCCACGAAGCGCGCGAAGCCGTCGGCGCCGAACAGGCTGCGCACCACGGTCCAGCCGATGGGGTACGCCACCAGTGCGCCGAGCACCACGAGCGCTGGCAGCAGGAAGCAGGCGGCGGCCCAGGGCCGGGCGCCGATCAGCGAGCGCGGGCGACGCGGAACGCGTCCGTTGGGTGTGCTGGGGCGGGCCGGAGCGCCCTGGGGGGCGCTCGCGGCCACGGTCTGGCCTGCCAACTCCGTCACCTCAGCCCGCGTTGCCGTAGGCCTTGGCGGCGTCCGCCTCCAGCTTGCCCTGCGCCCCGGCCACGTCGGACGGGTTGGCGAGGAAGTCCTGGAGGTCCTTCCACTCACCCTGCCCCTTGGTGCCGCCGAAGGCCGCCGGTGCCTGGTCGGACATGTCGAAGCGGAAGGTGTCGCCGGCCTGGATCACCGACTGCGCGAGCGCGCGTTGGGTGGCGTTCGGGTACACGGACAGGTCCAGCGCCTTGTCGGGGGAGATGAACCCGCCCTGCTGGACCGCGATCCGCGCCGCGTCGGGCGACGCCAGGTACTGCAGCAGTGCCTGCGCACCCGCGTTGTCCTTGAGCGCCACCGCCACGTCGCCGCCGGAGACCAGCGGTGCCTTCCCGCCGTCGACAGCCGGGAACGGGAAGAACTTGGCGTCCGTGCCGAGCTTCGCCTTGGTGTCGCTGGCGATGTTGGTGGCCACGAAGTCGCCCTCGTAGACCATGGCGGCCTTCGGCGGGTTGGCGAAGGTCTGGTCGACAGAGGTCGGGAACTCGGTCTGCAGCGCGCCGCGATTGCCGCCCGCGATCAGCGAGGACTTGCCGAACAACTGGCCGAGAGTGGTCAGTGCCTTGGCGACCGAGGGGTCGGTCCACTTGTTCTGGTGCTTGGTCAGCTTGTCGTAGAGGTCGGGCCCGGCCTGGCTGAGATAGATGTTCTCGAACCAGTCGGTGAGGGTCCAGCCGTCGGCCCCGCCGACGGAGACCGGCGTCGTACCGGAGTCCGAGATGGTCTGCGCGTCTTTGAGGAACTCGGCCCAGGTGGTGGGTGGTTGGGCGATCCCGGCCGTCTGGAAGGCGCTGGTGTTGTACCAGACCGTGGACTTGTTGGCGGCCTTGAAGTAGACGCCGTACTGCTTGCCGCCGGACGCGCCGAGGTTCTTCCAGCCGGAGCTGTAGTTACTGGAAAGCTCCTTGTCGACGGCCGAGTTGACCGGCTTGAGCCAGCCCGCCTTGGCGAACTGCGCCAATACGCCCGGCTGCGGCAGGAACGCCACATCAGGGGCCGCGCCGCCCTGGATCTTGGTGCCCAGGAAGGTCGAGACATCGTCACCGGTGGGTACGAAGCTGGTCTGCGCCCCGGTCAACTTGTCGAACTGCTGGATCACCTTGAGGAAGTTCTGCTGCTCCGGGCCGGTCCACACCGCCGCGACCTGCAGATGCTGCCCGTGCAGATCGGGCAGCTTCACCCCTGACGAGGTGGCGCCACCCGCGGCGGTGGAGGACCCGCCGCCACCGCATGCGGTCGATGCCATCGCCAGGGCGACCGTTGTGATGCCGATTGCCAGTCTGCGGTTCATGGTGTTCCTCCTGGTTGAGTGAGTGCTGTCAGTTGTGTGGCGAGTGGGTAGGGCGTTCGCGGATCAGGCCGTGAGGTGGTCGCAGACCCACCAGGCCGCCGTGTTCCCGGGCAGTACGCCTGGTGGGCAGGCCCGGCTGGCGAGCAGTGGGATGCCGTCGACGGGTGCGGCCACCGGCAGGTCGCCGAAGTTCACGGCGCACACCAGGCCCTCCCCGCGGACGAAGGCCAGGACCTGCGGCGGCGAGTCCAGCCAGCGCACCGCGCCCGCTCCGAGTTGCGGCAGGCTGCGGCGCAGATGGATTGCGTCGCGGTACAGGTGCCAGAAGGACCCGGTGTCGGCCAGCGCCCGCTCCGTGGTGTGGTTGGCGAACCATTCCGGTTGCGGAAGCCACGGCTGCACCGGCGCGTCGCCCGGGGTGAAGCCGAACGGTGACGCCTGGCCGGACCACGGCAGCGGGATCCGGCAGCCGTCGCGGACCTTCAGCCGGCTGCCGGTCCGCCGGAAGATCGGGTCGGTGAGCACCTCGTCGGGCAGGTCCACGACCTCGGGAAGGCCGAGTTCCTCGCCCTGGTAGACGTAGGCGGCGCCGGGCAGCGCGAGCATCAGCAGCGCCGCGGCCCGCGCTCGGGCGCCGCCGGGATCGGGCAGATCGCTCCCGTCAGCGGGGGTGGGCGCGGCGTAACGGGTTACGGCCCTGATCTGGTCGTGGTTGTTGAGCACCCAGGTGATCGTCGAACCGGTCCCGGCGATGTCTTGCAGCGCCTCGGCGATGACGCGCTGGAAGACCTCCGCGTCCCAGGGCGCGGTCAACAGGTGGAAGAAGAAGGCCTGGTGGAGTTCGTCGGGCCGTACGTACCGGGCCTGATCGGCAGGGGTCGGCACCGACACCTCGCCCACCAGGAGGCGGTCGCATCCGTCCAGCGCCGTGTACTCCTCGCAGATCGCGCGCCATTCGCGCCACACCTGGTGCACCTCGGGCTGGTTCCACGCCAGGGGGTTGACCGAGTCCCGGGTTCGTTCGTCGGCTTCGGGGTCGGCGGAGTCCGGCAGTTCGGGGTGCTTGAACAGGCCCGCGGCCACGTCGATGCGGAATCCGTCGATGCCGCGGTCCAGCCAGAAGCGCAGCACCTGCTCGAAGTGGCGGCGCACCGCGGGATGGCGCCAGTTCCAGTCGGGCTGCTCGGGGGTGAAGAGATGTAGGTACCACTCGCCCGGGGTGCCATCGGATTCGACGATCCGAGTCCACGCCGGACCGCCGAACATCGCCCGCCAGTTGTTGGGCGGCAGTTCGCCGTGCGCGCCGCGCCCCGGGGCGAAGTGGAAGCGGGAGCGCGCGGCGCTGCCGGGGCCGTCGGCGAGCGCCTGGCGGAACCAGGGGTGCTCGCTCGAGCAGTGGTTGGGGACGATGTCGACCAGGCACTTGAGACCCAGCCGGTGCGCATCGCGCACCAGTCGGTCGAAGGCCGCGAGGTCGCCGTAGAGCGGGTCCACATCGCAGTAGTCGGCGACGTCGTACCCGTGGTCGTGCTGCGGCGACGGATAGAACGGGGTGAGCCAGATGCCGTCCACCCCGAGTCGCTTGAGGTACGGCAGTCCGGCGCTGACTCCCGCGAGGTCGCCGATGCCGTCACCGGTGCTGTCCAGGAAGCTGCGGACATAGACCTGGTAGATCAGCGCGTCCCGCCACCACTGGCGGGGCACGCCCGGGGCGTTCCCCGCTCTCGGCCCCGGCACCGGTGCCGTGCGCACCGTGCTTCCCGCCGAGTCGTCGTACACCGGAGCGCCGATCATCCGTCACCGTCCTGGTCAGGCGTGTGACCCGCACACGCGAATAGCTCTGTTGTTCGATCGCCGACGCGGGCCACGGCCGGTTCGGCTGGCTGGCGTGTCGGTGGGGTCTGCCCGCGGTGCGGCGTACGGTGCCGGAACCTCGGGGCCTTGCTGACGCCCCGGGGCGAGGTGCATGCATGTTATGTATAGCCGTCGAGTATGTGTCAACGGTGAGAACAGATATTTCCGCGCCGGGGTGATGTCCCTGCTCACGCGCTCGCCGGCTCGGATGCATGACGGGCATGTGTCAACGGCGTTGCGGGAGGCCGACGCGGTACGAACCGGAAGCAGGCATGCCGAAGCACCGGCAGTGCCGTAGGACTGCCGGTGCTACCCGGAGGTGAAGGGGTGGGCCGCCGCCGTCAGGGACCGCGGACGATGGTGCCCAGTTCGTCCGCCAGCCGGGCCGTCGCCTCGTCCGGCGAGCGCCGCAGCGTGAGGGCGTCGTGCGCCGCCTCGGCCACCGCGAGGCTCACCTGGTCGTAGTCCGGAGTCTTGGGACGGGGCTTGGCCGACAGGATGCTCTGCCGCAGCACCGGCAGATACGGATACCGCCTGACCAGCGCCGGATCGGTGTACAGCTGCGCCCACACCGGCGGCAGCGAGCCCTGCAGCAGCACCTGGCGTTCGTTGTCCAGCCCGGTGAGGAACCGGATCAGCGCCCGCGCCGTCTTCTGGTGCCGCGAGTAGCTGCTCACGGCGAGGTTGGAGCCGCCGAGCGAACTGGAACCCGGCCCGTCAAGACCGGGCAGCGGCACCACGCCGAACCTGCCCGCGATCGGCGAGCCCTTCGCCTCGCCCAGGTCGTACGCGTACGGCCAGTTCCGCATGAACAGGTAGCGGCCGTCCTGGAACGCCTGGCGGGACTCCTCCTCCTTGAAGGTCAACGCCTCCTGCGGGATCCAGCCCTCGCGTACCCCGCGCACCAGGAAGTCCAGTGCCTGCCGGGCCGCGGGCGAGTCGACGGCGACCTTGGTGCCCTCGCCGGACAGCAGCTGACCACCGGCGGACTGCACCGCCTCCGCGTAGTTGACGGTGAGCCCCTCGTACGGCAGGAACTGGCCGGCGTAGCCCTTGAGGCCGTAGCGAGGTGCCACCGTCCTGGCGTCCCGCTCAAGGTCCGCCCATGTCCGCGGTGGCGGCAGATGCTCGCGGTCGAGGATGTCCTTGCGGTAGTAGAGCACTCCGGCATTGGTCACATAGGGGACCGCGTAGAGCCGGTCACGGAAGGTCGCCGTGTCGACAACGGGCTTGAGGAACTTGTCGAGCGGGAACTGATGCGTGTCCAGCGGACTGATCCATCCGGCGGCGGCGAACTCCGCGGTCCAGGAGACGTCCATGTTGAGCACGTCGTACCGCTCGCTCTTCGCCTGCAGATTGCTGATCATCTGGGCACGTACGTCGTCGGCGGCCTCGGGCAGCTCGATCAACGTGGCCTTCTGCGTCGGGTGGGAGGCGTTCCACACCTGCAGTCGACCCCGCAGATAGCCGGTGAGGTCCCGCCCGGTGGCCAGCGTTACCGGACCGGTACCGTCGGCGCCGGTGCTGACCGCCGAGCTGGCGGGCGAGCCGCACCCGGAGAGCAGCAGCACCCCGGTCACCACCCAACGCGCCACCATGGACCAGCGCATGTGTTCCTCCCAGCGCACCGCCTACGGTGGTGCCAGCGTTAACATGGCGGTTATATATACCCCCTATCCATGAGGGTGGCCAGGGAGTGAACGGGGGAGCGGGCGGGTCCCGAGCCGCCCGCCCTGTGGCATTTGAGCATCCAGGGAGGAGGCGGGCCCCGTGCGCCTGGCGCTGCTGGCGCTTCTCGCGAAGGAACCCGCGCACGGCTACGAGCTGAAGCAGGCTCTTGAACAGACCTTCGGTGCAGCGTACCCTCAGCCGAACATCGGACAGATCTATGTCACTTTGAGTCGTCTTGAGCAGAACGGCCTGATCCAGGGACAGGACGTCAACCAGTCCAGGCGACCCAACAAGCGGGTGTACGAGATCACCGAGGCCGGCCGCGAAGCACTCGCCGGGTGGGTCGCCGAGCCGACCGAGGGCCCGCGGGTGCGGGACGAGTTCTTCATGAAACTCGTCCTGGCTCCGGCGACCGGTGTGACGGACCGGCTCGCGCTGATCAACAAACAGCGCCGCCACTACCTCAACATCATGCGGGGTCTGTCGCGGCTCGCCGCCGCGGAGGACCGGAACAACCGCGTCGCACAACTGCTCATCGAGGGAGCCATGCTGCACCTGCAGGCCGACCTCGACTGGCTGGAGCGCTGTCAGGAGGAACTCGATTGAGCCGCCCCGGCCCATCCCCGGCCAGCACCGCGCCCGAGCAGGCCATGCTTCAGGTCAAGGACCTGGTCAAGGCATACCGTGCCGACGGCGCCACCTCATGGGCGGTGCGCCATGTCGATCTGCGCGTCGACCGGGGCGAGTTCGTCGCGATCATGGGCCCGTCAGGTGCCGGCAAGTCGACCCTGCTCCACCTGCTCGGCGGCCTTGACCGCCCTGACAGCGGCCAGATATGGCTGGACGGCCGACGAGTCGACGACCTCCCGGAGTCCCGCTGGGCCGTGCTGCGCAGGCGGTCGATCGGGTTCGTCTTCCAGTTCTCCAACCTCGTCTCCAACATGACCGCGGCCGACAACGTGGAACTGCCCGCCCTGTTGGCCGGGACACCGCCGCGGCAGGCCCGGGAGCGCCGGGAGGAACTGCTCACCGAACTCGGACTGGAGCACAAGGCCCGCAGCACACCCGCCGCACTGTCCGGCGGCGAGCAGCAACGCGTGGCCCTTGCCCGGGCGTTGATCAACGAACCGAGCCTGCTGCTCGCCGACGAACCCACCGGCAGTCTCGACAGCCGCAACACCCGCGACGTGCTGCGCCTGCTGTCCCGCTGCCACGAGCGCGGTCAGACGATCCTGCTCGTCACCCATGACGCCCGGGTCGCCAGCACGGCCGATCGCGTCATCAGCCTGTTCGACGGCGAGATAGCCGACGACTCGGCGGTCTCCCTGCCCGCGAACGGCGGCGGCACGGTCGCCGACGTAGTGCAGTTGAAGGGCTGAGCGATGCGCGCGGTCCTTCGCTGGGAGTTCGCCGATCTGCGTGCCCATCGCGGCCAGGCCGCACTGATGGTCCTGGTCACCGCCGTCATCACGGTGTCCCTGATCCTCGCCAACGCCCTACTGCAGAACGCCGGAAACCCCTGGCAACGGACCTTCGGGCAGTCCAACGGCGCCCACCTGTGGCTGCATGTGCGCCCCGGCGTGGACACCGCACCGCTCGCCCGGCTGGACGGCGTCGCGGCGGTCGCGGGCCCGTACCGGACCGCCCCCTCGACCCTGGTCCGCAGCGCGGAGAAGGTCCCGTTGGAGCTACGGGCCGTGGGTCCGGCGCTGCCGAAGGTCTCCCGCCCGTTGATGCGTTCCGGGCGCTGGCTGGACCCGTCGGTGTCCAACGGAGTCGTACTGGAGAGCTCGTTCGCCCGCTCGATGTGGGCGGCCGCCGGAGACTCCGTCACGGTCCGAGGCCTCGACGGCGCCACCCACACCATGCGGGTGCTCGGCGTCGCCGACACCGCCGACCAGGGCGCCTACCCGAACTGGACGCCCGGCCTCGGCTGGGTGCTGCCGAGCACCCTGGGCCGGATCGAGCCTGACCCCAGCCACACCGCGCAGACCGTCGGACTGCGCCTGCGCGACCCCGCGACCACCGACTTCACCGCTCAGCAGGCTGTCACCGCACTCGGCAGCGACCAGGTGACCATGGTGTCCACCTGGCAGCAGGTACGCAGCTCCATGAACCTCGACAACCGGCTGCTGGGGCTGCTGCTCGCGGTGTTCGGACTGGTGGCGCTGCTGGCGGCCGCGCTGGCGGTCGCCGGTGCGGCGGGCAGCCGGGTACTGGCACAGGTCCGGGACATCGCCATGCTCAAGGCGGTGGGATTCACCCCGGCCCAGCTCGTCCGCATGTTCCTCTACGAGCACAGCGCGCTTGCCGTGGTCGGCATCGTCCTGGGAACGGCGGCGGCCAGCGGGATCGGGCCGCTGCTGCCCAGCCCGCTCGGCGAGGCCATGACCTTCTGGCAGGCCCAGCCCGACCATCTCGGCGCTCTGCTGGCCACCGGCGTCGGCGCGGTGCTGACCATCGCCCTGGCCACCGCGCTACCGGCCTGGCGGGCCGGACGGGTACCGGCGGTACCCACCGTACGGGCCGACCGCCCGGTACGCCGGATGTCACTGCTGGCCCGGCTCGCACTGCTGCTGCGGCTGCCCCCGGCCCTGGTCCTCGGCGCACGGGACGCCTTCTACCGTCCGCTGCGCGCCGGACTCACCATCGCACGGCTGGCCATCCCGATGCTCATGATCACTGTGGCGCTGGGGAGTTGGGCCACGCTGGACGGCTTCCGGGACCACCCCGAACGGGTGGGACTCGCGGCCACGCTCACCGCCAAGCCCAGTGGCATCGACGCGGCGTCCGCCAGCCGTCTGCTGAGTCGGCAAGCAGGTGTGGCCGCCGCCTATCCCGGGGTCGAACTCCAGGCGCTGGTGCCCGGGCAGACCACGACGATCACCGTCCGCGGCCTGGGCACCGTCGCACGGCCCTACCCCTTCGCCTTGGCCGAAGGCCGCGGAATCCAGGACACCGACGAGGCGGTGGCGGGGCAGGGCGCACTCGACCAGATGCATGTCAAGGTCGGCCAGTGGGTGCGCGTGATGACCGGCGGGACCCCGCGCATCCTGCACATCGTCGGGCGCAGCATCGAGCCCGACCACAACGGCGAAATGCTCTCCGTGGGAATGGAAGCCCTCGAAGGTCCGGTCGGCCTGCCCCAACCCCAGTACTACGCCCTGGTGTTGCGGCCCGGGGCGAGCCCGAGCGGGGTGCGGGCCGGTCTTCTCGCCGCCTCGCACAACCAACTCGACGTCCAGCTGACCACCAATCCGGCGGACCAACTGGGCGCGGTCCGTGGGGTGGTCATCGGGCTCGTCGTGGTGCTGGCACTGATCGGACTGGCCGAACTCGTCACGGCCACCGGTTCCGGGCTGCGCGACCACATCCGCGACCTGGCTGTGCTGCGCGCCATGGGTCTGACGCCGAGGCAGGTGACGGCGGTCATCGTCACCAGCACCAGCCTGCTGACCACGGTGGCGGTGCTCGCCGGGACCGCCGTCGGTGTCCTGGTCTCGGACCGACTGATCAATCTGCAGGGACACGCGAGCGGTGTCGGTGCGGGCATCGCCCAGATGCCTCCGCTCGGAACGCTGCTGCTGGCCGGAACCATCGCGGTCGTCGTGGCTGCCTGCGTCTCCGTCGTCCCCGCCGCCAGGGCCACCCGTGCTCGGGTGACGACGGCACTGAGCCAGTTCTGACCCGCCGACGTCCCGGCGGCTGCGCTCGTCCCGTATGGCGGTGCTTCCGGGCGCCGCTGAGTGAACGCCGTCCCGCCGTTCCGTGATGCGGTCGACCGAGGTCGTCCCAGGTCGTAGGCCTTCCTGCCGGTGATCGTCTGGGGAACCGGCGCTAGTCATCGCCGAGCGGTGGGCGCATGGCTCCCTTGTGAAACGACGGCGTGCAGCGCGGCACCTCAGTAGGGTCTGGCCATGGCATATACCTTCCAGGTGACGGTTGACTCGGCCGACCCGCACACGCTTGCCGACTGGTGGGCCGATGCCCTCGGCTGGGAAGTGGAGCCCACTGACGATACGTTCATCCGCCGGATGATCGCCGAAGGCCATGCGAGCGAGGACGACGCCACCACCCACCACGGCGCCCTCGTATGGAAGGCAGGCGCCGCGATCCGTCATCCGGAGGGCCTGGACCGCGCGCCGCGAATCCTCTTCCAGCTTGTGCCGGAGCCCAAGACGGCAAAGAACCGTGCGCACTTGGACGTGCGCACCGGTGCCGACGACGCCCAGGCCGTGGTTGACCGGTTGATCGCCAAGGGAGCGACCTTCCTCCACCACGGCAGGCAGGGACCCCACACATGGATCACACTCGCTGATCCGGAGAACAACGAACTCTGCGTATCGCAATGACCCTTCAGGGGCACAACCGAGCGGCACCCGCAGCTCACCAAGCCAGTCATCTCCGCGTCAGCCACGGCTGTCCGCCGAGCGGGTCTGCATCGCCAGACGGTCGGGGCCGGGGCCGGGTGGTCCGGGCCGGGGGCAGGCCGGGTGGTCAGGCGAGGGAGACCAGTTCTCGATACCCCTCGCTCCACAAGTGCTCGTCCGCGTCCGGCAGGAGCAGGACGTGTTCGGGGCGCAGCGCGTCGATGGCGCCCTCGTCGTGGGCGACCATCACGATCGCACCGTACCGGCGGGGTACGACACTCCAGCCGCCGCAAACGGGCGCGCAGTTGCGGCTCTCACCGGCCCGCCATGCGCCGGGCGTGTCAGAGCGGGGTGTAGATGGAGAGTTTCAGTGCCGGGTGCTCGTTGGCCTGGAAGGTCGTGTAGCTGAACGTGCGGACGCCTTGTTCGGGGTGGTGGAGCGTCTTCTGGCCGTTTCCGCTGGTCAGGATGGAGTGCTGCTCCCACCATGCGGCAAATTCCGGGCAGTTGCGGCGCAGCCTGGTCGAGAGGTCGACGAAGGCGGGGTCGGCTGACCACAGATCATGGGTGGTCCGGAACTGGGCCACGACGCGCTGGGCCTCCGCAGACCATCCCGGACCGAACAGGCGCCGCGCCTGAGGGTCGAGCAACAGGTAGACGAGGATGTTGCGGTCCTCGTCGGGCAGACGGTCGCAGCCGATGAACAACTCGGCTGCCGCGTCGTTCCAGGCCAGCAGATCCCATCGGCGGCCGGTGACATAGGCGGGCTGGTCCAGACTCATGATCAGGTGCTGGATGGCCTCGGGCACCCGCTCCCGGACGAAGGGGCGGTGGCGGGGGCCGCGCGCCAGGGCCCGCAAGTGATCCTTCTCGACGTCGTCCAGGCGCAGGACGCGGGCCAGGGCGTCCAGGGTGGCGACCGAGGGACTGACGGCTCGTCCCTGCTCAAGCCGGATGTACCAGTCGACACCGATGCCCGCGAGCTCGGCCACCTCCTCGCGCCTGAGTCCCGGTGTGCGCCGACGTCGCCGGTCGGGCACCCCGACCGCCTCCGGGCTCAGTTTCTCCCGGCGGGATCGGAGGAACTCGCCCAGTCCGTTGCGGGTCGACTCCGGCATGATCAGCTACTTCCCGTGCTTTCCACGAACGCGGCGGGCCGGTGTGTGCCACGAGGGTGGGTCCGCACAGTCCCAGGATGGTACTAGGCCTGGATGGGGTCCAGCGGCATGCGCACGATGGCGTCGCGCCACGTCCAGTGGCTCCGTCGAAAGGAGCGAGGCCGCGATGAAAGCCGCAGTCCTGAAGCAGTTCGGATCTTCGTTGACCGTGCAGACCGTGCCCTCTCCCGTCCTGGGGACGGGAGAGGTCGTCGTGGATGTGGTGGCGGCCGGCGTGCTGCCCTACGCCGCGGAGGTCTTCAGCGGAGAACGGCAGTATCTGCTCACGCTGCCGGTGACACCCGGAGCCGGGGCAGTGGGCCGGGTGCGCGCCGTGGGACCCGACTCGACGCGGCTTACCGTGGGCGACTGGGTTCTGTGTGACCCGACTGTTCGCTCCCGGGACGACGCGCTGACTCCGGACATCACGCTGCAAGGACTGAGCGCACGCGGCCAGGGTGGGCTGCGCCTGCAGGAGCACTTCGGCCAGGGCTCCTTCGCCGAACAGTTGCTGGCCCCCACCGAGAACGTCTTCCCCATCGGCGCGATCGAACCCGGGGACGCCGGGGCGTGGTGTGCGCTCTCGCTCCTTCTCGTGCCCTACGGCGGCCTGCTGGCGGCCGGTCTGCAGGCTGGCCAGACCGTGCTGATCAGCGGTGCCACCGGGCACTTCGGCAGCGCGGCCGTCGCGGTGGCCCTGGCCATGGGAGCCGGCAGCGTGATCACGCCAGGGCGGAACGAGAAGATGCTCGATGAACTCCAACGCCGGTTCGGTTCGCGCATCCGGACGGTGCGGTTGTCCGGCGAGGAGGACGCGGACCGCGAGCGGATGCGCGGGGCGGCGCCGGGCCCGATCGACGCCGTCCTCGACCTGCTCCCGCCCTCGGCCGGAACGACACCGGTACGGGCCGCGGCGATGACGGTCCGGGAGTACGGCACGGTCGTGCTGATGGGTGGCGTCGGCATGCTGGGCGGCGACGACCTGGGGCTGCCGTATCCGTGGATCATGAGGAACAACATCACGATCCGTGGACAGTGGATGTACCCCCGTGAGGCCATCACCCGACTCATCCAACTGACCAGGTCCGGACAACTGGATCTCCGCCAGTTCGACATCACGGCGTTCGACCTCGACGACGCCAACGCGGCTGTCGCACACGCCGCCACCGACGGGCGTCACTTCAGCCTGACGGTCATTCAGCCGACCACACCACGCTGAGCGTCGTTGGTGGGCCGCCCCTGTCGGGGGGGGCGCCCCACCAACGCGCGCCTGCCCACGGGCTGATCCGCCCGGCGAGTTCGCGGCAGGCGTCGGTCATGACACGTACCCCGGTCAGTCCCGCGTCCGCGGCGGCCGACGCAGAAGGAACACGGCCACGCCGGCCGACAGCAGCATCACGCACCCCGCGAAGACCAGACCGGCGCCGCGCAGCCCCAGAGCCAGGGTGAGGGCCCCGACTCCGACCACCGGCAAGGAGATTCCGACATAGGCGACGACGAAGAAGGCGGAGATCGTCGCGCCACGGTGCTCGTCCGGAGCCACCGCACTCACGCTGGTCAGGGCCGCGCGGAAACCCAGTCCTTGGCCGAGGCCGCCGACCACCGCGCCGACCACCAGCACCGGCAGGGACTCCACCAGGAGGGAGGACGCCACCAGGGCAATGCCCAGCGTCAGCACCAGGCAACCGGCGGGCAGCGCGCGCCGCACGCCCACCCGGGGCATCAGAAGCTGTCCGGCTGTTGAGGAGCAGAACACCGAGAAGACGATCACGCCGGTAACCGCCAGATTGCGATCCCCCAGGGTCTGGGCGACGAAGCTCGGCGATACCGCGGTGAACAAGCCCAGCAGGGAGAATCCGGCGAAAGCGGCCAGCCCAGCGGGCGCGAACGCCTCGCGCGTCTGCTCGGGTACGACCATGCCCTGAGGGCGCAGCGGCGGCCGGGGAGTGCGACGCGCCACCGTCTCCGGCAGCGCGCCGGTGACAGCGATGGCCACCACGAGCAGCGCGATGTGTACCAGGAAGGGCAGCCGAAGCGGCCACGGCGCATACTGCGCCAGGAACCCCGACAACAGTGGACCACAGCCCAGGCCGCCCATGTTGGCGGCCGTGGCGGCGAATCCCGCACGTCCGCGCTGCTCCTGGGCAGCCAGCTCCAGTACGGCAGCCGTCGCGGCCCCGCTGAAGAGCCCCGCGGCAAATCCGGAAAGCAGCCGTCCCGCGAACAGCAGCGGCAGCCCGCCCTCATACAGGAAGCACACCGCACTCAGGACCGACAGCCCCAGAGCGAACAGCAGCACCGGGCGTCGGCCCAGGACGTCGGAGAAGTCACCGGCGACCAGCAGCGTGGCGATCACGCCGAGCGCGTAGACCGCGAAGACCACCGTCACCATCAGTTCGGAGAACCCGATCTGTTCCCGGTAGAGCCCGTACAGCGGTGTCGGCAGTGTGGTCCCGGCCATGCCGACCGCGAACACCCCTGCGGCCGCGAGGTACCAGCCCTGGGCAGGACGTTCCCGTGTGTCTTGAGCGATCACGTCTCAAACCTAGCTGGCGGGCCTGACCAGCGGCTGTCTCGAATCACCCGCCCGACCCACTCCTGATCCGAAAGCGCGCCCCGCCCCACGCCGACCGCATTGAAGCGTAGGCGGTGCCGTTCACACGACCCGTCGGACAGGCCCTGGACCTGGCTGGAAATGCCCAGGCCCGCCGTCGAGTTGGCGGACGGACTGTCGACGCTCGATCCAGGCCCTGCCACGAGCCCGCGCCAACTTCCGCGGCCCATAGGAACCTGCCGAGCCCCGGGGCTCGTGTGGCGTTGGGTCCGGCGTCCGCTCCACGCGGCTGCCGGGCCGTCAATTCGCCCGTTGACGCGGCGACAGTCGAAACGGGCCATCGTCACAACCGGCGAACCACCACGAAAGATCTGGGCTCGCAACGCTTCCGGCCGTGTGTTTCTTGGTTCTTCTGCGAACCCTGGGCGGTTGCCCTTACTGTCTGTCCCCGGAAGAGCACTTCACGTGCGCTGGGGAGCCACGTGGAGCGAAATGGGGACTTGCTGAGCGCGGCCAGGGGGGTCTGAGCCGCCGTAGGCCGTAGTTGGGTCGACATCATGTACTGCCGCCGTTGTGCGCGGCGGGTCCGAGGGGGGACTTTGCTTGCTTGTTTCCGTGTTCGTCACCGCTGTGTCGCTGACGCTGTTCTGGATGGCGGCGTTGACGCTGTGGTGGCAGATGCATGCGTGGCGTACGCCGGAGACTCTGGCGGCGACACGCTTTGACCAGCCTGACGGGGATGCCGGGTGCTCCTTCTCGCTGCTCGTGCCCGCCCGGCACGAGCAGGCCGTGCTCGAACACACCGTCACACGCCTGTTGGAGTCCAGCCACGGCTCCTTCGAGATCCTGGTGATCGTCGGCCATGACGACCCGGAGACCACCGAGGTCGCCGAGAAGGTAGCGGCGGCGGCACCGTACAGAGTGCGGGTCATCGTGGACACCCACGAGGTGAAGAACAAGCCGAAGGCGCTCAACACCGCGCTGCCGCAGTGCCGGGGAGAGATCGTCGGGGTCTTCGACGCAGAGGACCAGGTGCACCCCGAACTGCTCGCGCACGTCGACCACGCCTTCCGGTCAACCGGCGCCGACGTGGTGCAGGGCGGAGTCCAACTCATCAACTTCCACTCCAGCTGGTACAGCCTGCGCAACTGCCTGGAGTACTTCTTCTGGTTCCGCAGCCGGTTGCATCTGCACGCGCTGAAGGGGTTCATTCCACTCGGCGGCAACACCGTCTTCGTCCGGACCGCCGTACTGCGCGAGGCCGGCGGCTGGGACCAGCAGTGCCTGGCGGAGGACTGCGATCTGGGGGTACGGCTGTCCAGCGCGGGCAGGCGAGTCGTCGTCGCGTACGACGCGAACATGGTCACCCGTGAGGAGACCCCGGGAACACTGGTGAGCCTGCTGAAGCAGCGCACCCGCTGGAACCAGGGATTCCTGCAGGTCTACCGCAAGCGTGACTGGACGCGCCTGCCCACCCTCGGTCAGCGGATGCTCGCGCGCTACACCCTGAGCACCCCCTTCCTCCAGGCGTTCTCCGGAGTGGTGATCCCGGTCAACGCCGCCATCGCGATCTTCCTCGACGTGCCGGTCGGCATCGCGGTGGTGACCTTCCTGCCCGCCCTGACCGCGCTTGTCACCTTCGTGTTCGAGGTTGTCGGCCTGCACGACTTCGGCAAGCAGTACGGACTGCAGGTACGCCTCTCGCACTACGCCAAGCTCCTCGTCGGCGGCCCCTTCTACCAACTGCTCCTCGCCGGAGCCGCCATACGCGCGGTGTGGCGGGAGAGCAAGGGACGCAGCGACTGGGAGCTCACCGAGCACGTCGGCGCGCACCTCACGACGCGAGAGGACGTGCTCCAGTGACAGCGACCGTACCCGCCGCGGTCCCGTCCGCCGCAGACCCGGTCCGACCGTCCGCGGCACCCGTGGCGCGGTTCCGCCGCGCCCGGCCCGATCTGCTGGTCTGCGCCCCGCTGTTGGCCGTGATCCTGCTCGTCCAGGGCTGGAACATCACCGCCTTCCCCGCCCTCAGCGACGACGAGGGAACGTACCTGTCGCAGGCATGGGCGGTGCAGCAGGGCCAGGGGCTGGCCCACTACACCTACTGGTACGACCATCCGCCGCTCGGCTGGATCCAACTGGCCCTGGTCACCTGGGTGCCCTCGGCCATCGCACCGCCCAGCATGGCGGTGGGCTCGATGCGCTGCGTGATGCTTCTGGTCACCGCCGTGAGCGCGGTCCTGCTGTTCGTGCTGGCCCGGCGGCTCGGACTGCCGCGCTGGGCGGCGGCGTTGGGCATGGCGCTGTTCGGCCTGTCCCCGCTGTCCGTGGTGCTGCAGCGGGAGATATTCCTGGACAACATAGCGGTGATGTGGATGCTCCTGGCCTTCGTGCTGGCCGCGTCCCCGAGCCGTCATCTGTGGCACCACTTCGGTGCCGGAGTGGCCGCCGCGACGGCCGTGTTGTCCAAGGAGACGATGCTGGTCGTACTGCCCGCGCTGCTGGTGACGATGTGGCGGCACAGCCACCGGGACACCCGGAAGTTCGCCGTGACGGGAGCGGTGACGGCGTGCGTCCTGATCGGACTGTGCTATCCGCTGTACGCCTTGCTCAAGGGCGAGTTGTGGCCCGGCCCCGGGCATGTCTCGCTGACCGACGGCATCCTGTTCCAGATGCGGCGGACCGGTTCCGGCAGCATCTTCTCCGCGCACTCCGGCGCCCATGCGGTACTGAACTCCTGGCTGTACTACGACCGGGTGCTGCCGCTGGGCGGGCTGGCCGCCGTCGTGCTGCTGCTCCTGACCGCGTACTGGTCGGGTACCGGGCGGGCGGTGTTCGGGCCGGTGCTGGCCGCCGCGCTGCTGGCCGCCGTGGCGATGCGCCCGACCGGCTACCTGCCGGCGATGTACGTCATCCAGGCACTGCCCTTCCTGGCCCTGTCGCTCGCCGGACTGGCCGTAGCCGGAACCGGCCTGGCCGAGCGGGTGGCGCGCCGGGTACGACGGGTGGCGGCCGCTCGGCTGCTGCGCTGGTCGGCGGTCGGGGCGCTCGGCGCGCTGACGGCGGCTGTCGTAGTGCCCAACTGGTACGACGGCGACCGGTCCGTGGAAACCATCGACGCCAACGCCGCTTACCGCTCAGCCGCCTTGTGGATGGCCACCAAGGCGGGCGACCCCGCACGGACCCGGGTGCTCGTCGACGACGCGCTCTGGCTGGACCTGGTGCACCAGGGCTACCGGCCCGGGACCGGTGTCATCTGGTTCTACAAGGCCGACCTCGACCCCGCCGTCAGCAAGACCATGCCGCACGGCTACCGGGACATCGACTATGTGGTCGCCACCCCCACGGTGCGGCGCGACGCCGTCAACCTGCCCACCGTACGCGCTGCCTTGGATCACTCCGAGACGGTCGCCGCGTTCGGCAGCGGCGACAACCGGATCGAGATCCGCCGGGTGCCCAAGGAAGCGGACGGCCACCCCCGTGTGCCACAGAGTCCGAACTCCAGCCGAAAGGATGGGTGATGACACCAATTCCGCGCAGACGCGACCGCGTTCGCGAACGACGCCGGTCGGCAGGTGCCCTACTGCTCGCCGTCGTCACCTCCATGGGGCTGCTGCTGTCCGGGTCCCCAGCGGCACATGCGGGGTCCAATCTGCTGGTCAACCCCGGTTTCGAGTCCGTCGGACCCGACGGGATGCCAACCTGCTGGGAGAAGTCCGGCTGGGGCGACAACGACTTCACCGCGCAACTCACCGACAAGTCGCACAGCGGCAGCAACGCGATGGCGCTGACCGTCACCCGCATCACCGGCGGCGACCGCAAGGCGATGATGCTGGAAAGCACTTCGTGCGCACCGGATGTGACTCCCAACCACCAGTACGACCTGTCGGTCTGGTACACGAGCAGCACACCCAACGCCGCGATCACGGTCTTCCGGCATGACGTCCAGAACGGCTGGCAGTACTGGACCGACCTCAAGACACTCCCGGTGAGCCCCGACTACCAGCACGCCGAGGTGCGTACCCCCGTGGTGCCGCCCAACACCGACCAGATCACCTGGGGCGTGTCCGTCTACGGCGTCGGGACCGTCGTCACCGACGACTACGACATGGAGGACGCCACCCAGCCCACGCCGGGCGACGCCTGCTCCGCGGGCGCCGCGTGTACCCAAGGGTCATGGCAGGTGATGCCGTTCAAGAATCCGGTCCGCAGCATGCACGCCGTCGTGCTGCGCAACGGGAAGGTGCTGCTGGTCGCCGGTTCCGGCAACAGCCCGGAGCTGTTCCAGGCGGGCACCTTCACCTCCGCCGTCTACGACCCGAAGAACGGATCGTTCGTCACGATCCCCACACCCGTTGACATGTTCTGCGGCGGCCACGTCCAACTCTCCGACGGCCGGGTGCTGATCCTCAGCGGCACCAAGGCGTACTCCGACAGCAGCCACGGCTACGAGGGCATCAAGGACTCCTACATCTTCGATCCGGCGACCAACAGTTACACCAAGACGAACGACCTGCACGACGGCCACTGGTACCCGTCGGCCACCGTGCTCGGCAACGGCGATGTGATCACCTTCGGCGGGTTGAAGGAGGACTCCTCCGGCAACGTCACCACCGAACGGTTCTCCCAGGTCCAGCAGCAGTGGCTGCCCACCAACCAGGTCAATCAGACGTGGTCGTTCTGGGGCCTGTACCCGTCGATGATCCTGATGCAGGACGGACGGCTCTTCTACTCCGGCAGCCATGTCTTCGGCAACGGCACTCCGGGCACCGGCGCGTCGATCTACGACACCAATGCCAACACCGTCACCGACGTACCCGGCCTGCAGGACAAGGACCACCGGGACCAGTCGGCGAGCGTGCTGCTGCCTCCGGCCCAGGACCAGCGCGTGCTGACCATGGGCGGCGGCAACATCGACTCCAACCCCGACGCCAACCGCAACACCGACATCATCGACCTCAAGCAGCCCAATCCCCAGTACGTCCCCGGACCGCCGCTCCCCCAGGGCACCGTCGACCAGGGCGCGGGCCCGGTCCCGGAGACCGGCGCGCAGGGCAAGATGTACGTCTCGGCGGTACTGCTGCCCGACGGTAATGTGCTGGAGACCGGCGGAGGACTGCACAACCGCGCCGACCCGGTCTACGAAGCGTCGATGTTCGACCCCACGACCAACACCTACAAGCCGGGGATGGCCACCGATCCCATCCCGCGCTCCTACCACTCGGCCGCGTTCCTGCTGCCCGACGCCCGGGTCATGACGGTCGGCGACAACCCCGGCAACGGCACCTTCGACGAGCATGTGTCGATCTACACCCCGCCGTACCTGTACAAGGGGCCCCGACCGCAGATCACGTTCACGGCCAACAGCCAGTGGACATACGGCAGTACGCAGCGCATCACCGTCGACCGGCCGATCGTGAAGGCCGAACTGATCCGCCCGGCCGCCGTCACCCACTCCTCCGACCCCAACCAGCGCTTCGTCGACCTGCCCATCGGGGTGAACGGCAACTCCGTCGACCTGAACGTCACCAGCAACCCCAACCTGGCACCGCCCGGCTGGTACATGCTCTTCGCCGTCGACGCCGCCGGGGTACCCTCGGTGGCCTCCTGGGTCCACCTGGGCACCAGCCCGGCCAACACCGGACCCTCGGCCATGGTCCACAACTTCGCGCACTCACCGGAGAACCACGCCAAACAAGCCGGCCGGCCGCGCACCGCGCAGCCGATCAGCCCCCAACTGTCCGGCTGCGACCGCGACTACGGCGGCGCCGACGTCTGCGTCCCGACCGTGTTCCCCAAGGGAGTGCCCAACACCACCGCGGGCCGCTGCACCTGGCTCCACCACCACGGCTACGCCCGGCTGCGGCTCACCGGCAGGAAGGACCCACTGGGGCTTGATCCCCATCACGACGGATGGGCCTGCTGACCGCGGAGTCAGGATCGGAAGGGAAGCCTTTCTCCAGCTGATCCCGGGTCCGGCCCGGGCTGCGGCCGGGATGGTGAGTCGGGACGCCCCGGCGCACCATCCCGGCCGTACCGTGTCGGCCGCAGGCCTGGCGCGCGACGGGCTGATCGCCATGGCCTGGGGGAAAATGGTCGGGAGGTGACCGTGATGACGCCCTGGCGACTTCGGGATCTGGAGGAAGGCGACCTGGACCAGGTGGTGCGCATCTGGGAGGAGTCGCGCGACACGGCCGCGGACCCCGCGGTGAGCCTCGCGGAGGTGGTCAGTGCCCTTCGCATGGACACACCGGCCGTGGTGGCTGTGGTGGGGGACCAGGTCGTCGGTGCCGCGGTGTCCTCGACGTCGCAGGAGCGGGCCTGGGTGCTGCGGCTGGCCGTCACCCGTCAGTGGCGCCACCACGGCATCGGGTCGGCACTGCTGACCGCCCTTGAGCGCCGTTTGGCGCCCATGGGCGTGCAGCGCATCGGGGCGCTGCTGCCGGCGGGGGAGATGGGCGAGCGGGCCTTCAAGAACTCCGGATACACCAGTCGGCCGGACCTGGGTTACTTCGAGAAGCTGCTGTCCGCGGATTCGGCGGAGGCCACCATCCTCGAACAACTCGGCGGGGTGGTGCCGGAGGACGGTCTGTGGGCGCAGATCGCGGGCATGAGCGCGGAGAAGACGCTGATCGAGCGGCGGCTGGTGCTACCGCTGGAGAATCCGGAAGCTGCGGAGCGTTACCATCTGACTCCGCCACGTGCCGTCGTGCTGTTCGGTCCGCCGGGCACGGGCAAGACCACGTTCGCGCGGGCGGTGGCCTCCCGGCTGCGGTGGCCGTTCGTCGAGGTGTTCCCCTACCAGCTGTCCGAGGACGCCCACGGGGTGGCCAACGGGCTACGTCAGCTGTTCTCGCGCGTCGAGCACCTCAAGCAGGTCGTGCTCTTCTTCGACGAGGCGGAGGAGATCGCCTCCGAACGGCAGGATCCGACCTCGCTGGCCCACCGGGTGACCAATGAGCTCCTCAAGCTCATCCCGCAGTTCCGGCGCGGGCAGCGCAGGCTTCTGATCTGCGCGACCAATGTGGTGCGTTCCCTGGATCCCGCCTTCCTGCGGCCGGGGCGCTTCGACTACCTGATCCCGGTCGGCCCACCGGATGCCGAAGCCCGCAGGGCCATCTGGGTCCGGTACATCGGGCCGGACAGGGCAGCCTCCATCGACCTGGAGGCGTTGGTCCATGCCAGTGACCGCTTCACACCCGCGGACATCGAGTACGCGGCGCGCACCGCCGCGCAGGCTGCCTTCGAACGGCACCTGGCAGCTGGCCCGCGGCAGGTCGAGGACGTGACCGAACTGACCGGCGACTACCTGCAGGCCATCGCCAACACCCGCACCACCCTCACCGAAGAGGACATCCGCGCCTTCGACCGCGACCTGCGGACAGCCGCCCGCGTATGAAAGCCGAATCGCCCCGAGAGCATGTGGCGATATCCAGAACAGCGGCGTCGCCGCAGGTCCGGGATAAGTAAATGTGTGTGACAACGGAATGCTGAAGTAATGGCCGGCCGATGGCCGTTTGACGGTCAACTCCGGTCGCCACGGCTTCGTTGTGAGTGTTAACGCCACCGTCACGAAGAATCAACAAGCCGGGGATGGAGAACCCGGGGTGTCATGGTTATGTTCATGGGGTGGATCCTGCGCGTAATTGTGTAAAATCCGCCCGACTCTGACCTTGTGCTGGCGAGTCTGCTCAGTATCATCTGCCGCTTGCCCGGGCGTACTTGATTCGCTGCTCATGGGTGGGGCGGTCCGGCTTCTGATGTGCGTTGCGTAGGTTGACTCTTCGCATTGATGTCGCTACCTTCGGCACCGCCTCAATTCGAACGTCCATCCGGGGTCTGGAGCCCGTATGGCCATTCCCTCATGTCCTGGTTGCTTCCTTTGCGCCGCTAATCCCCCCAATGCGTCATCAAATCCCCTCCGGAGAGCACATGACGTCCGCTGCGCGCTTAGACGACATTGTCATAGGCATCAGTCCCCTCGGTGAACCGGACGCCAGACTCACCTCGGCGGTGAGTCGCGCCGGGGGACTCGGAGTGCTCGATCTGGGTACAGGGGGCCGCCGGGCGCGGGAGGCGCTCGCTGACACAAGTCGCTGGACGACGGGCGCCCGGTACGGAGTCCGGGTGGGCACTGCCTGCCAACTCGCGCCCACGGACGTCGAGGCCCCCGAGGGGGCGGGCCCGGACACCGTGGTCCTTGGCGTTGACGCGCCCTGGCGGACAGGCGAAGTCGCCGGCCGCTACCGGGTGTTGGTGGAGGTGACCGACCTGAACCAGGCCCTGGAAGCTGTCCGCTCCGGGGCACACGGCCTGATCGCCCGGGGCAGTGAGAGCGGCGGCCGGGTCGGGGAGCTCAGCACGTTCGTCCTGCTCCAGCACCTGCTTGCCGAGCCCGCGGTGTCCATCCCCGTGTGGGCCTGCGGCGGCATCGGGACGCGTACGGCAGCCGGTGCGGTGCTCGGCGGGGCGGCCGGGGTCGTTCTGGACACCCAACTGGCGCTGCTCGCCGAGTCCGGCCTGCCGCAGGAGGCGGTTGCCGTGATCCGCTCCATGGACGGTTCCGAGACCGTCGTCATCGACGGTCACCGGGTGCTGCGCCGCGGTCCCGTTGCCGTACCGGGCGTCGAGGACACCGCTCGCGTCGCCGCCCGACCCGGCGTGCACGATCCGCGCACCCAACTGCTCCCGGTGGGTCAGGACGGCTTCCTCGCCAGCCGCTTCGCCGAGCGTTGGCACGATGTCGGCGGGGCCGTCCGGGCCGTCACCGAGGCCATCCGCAAGGCCGTACGGGACGACTCGGCAGCCGCGGCGTTACGCCCCGGGTCGGCGATGAGCAGCACACTCGGTACCCGACTGCCGGTCGTACAGGGCCCGATGACCAGGGTCAGCGATCAGTCGGAATTCGCCGCCGCCGTCGCCGACGAGGGCGCGCTGCCCTTCATCGCGCTCGCCCTGGCGGGGCCGGAGCGAGCGCGCGAGGTGCTGACAGAGGCCAAGTCCGCGCTGGGGGGACGGCCGTGGGGCGTCGGCCTACTCGGCTTCGCGCCACCGGAGATCAGACGAGTCCAGCTCGAAGCCGTACGCGAACAGCGCCCAAGCCATGTGATCATCGCGGGCGGGCGGCCGTCCCAAGCCGAGGCGCTGGAGCGGGACGGGATCACCACCTTTCTGCACGTTCCCTCGCCAGGGCTGCTCCGCCAGTTCCTCCAGGCCGGTGCCCGCCGGTTCGTCCTCGAAGGATCCGAATGCGGCGGCCATGTCGGGCCGCGCAGCAGCTTCCCGCTCTGGGAGGCCCAACTGGCGGTGATCGAGGACTACTTGGACGGCGCCGGGGAGACGAGAGACCGCGTCGAGGTGCTCTTCGCCGGCGGAATCCACGATGAACGGTCAGCCGCGATGGTGGCCGCGCTGACCGCCCCGCTCGTCCGCCAAGGCGGCGCCGTCGGCCTGCTGATGGGCACCGCGTACCTCTTCACCAAGGAAGCGGTGGAGCGCGGCGCCGTCCAGCCGCTCTTTCAACGCCAGGTGGCGGCCGCACGGCGCACCGTGCTGCTGGAGACCGCCCCAGGCCACGCCACCCGGTGCGTGGCCAGCCCCTTCGCCGACGGCTACCCCGCCGTCAAGGAGCGGCTGCGGGCAAGTGGCGTCCCCGACCGGCAGATGTGGGAGGAACTGGAGCGGCTCAACGTCGGCCGGCTGCGCATCGCCAGCAAGGGGCTGGAACGAGACGCGGACGGCGAACTGCTGCCGGTCACCGAGGAACGCCAGCTCGCCGAGGGCGTGTTCATGGCTGGACAGGTCGCGGTGCTGCGCTCGGCCACCACCACGATCGGCGCGCTGCACCACTCGGTCTCCCACGGCGCCGCGGACTTCCTCGCCGGACGCGCGGCCTCGCTCCAACAGCGCCTTGGCGTCACACAGGCTCAGCGGTACGCCGAACCGGAGGCGCCCGCGCCGTTGGACGTGGCGGTGGTCGGCATGGCCTGCATGTTCCCGCAGGCGCCCGACCTCGCCTCGTTCTGGGCCAATGTACTGGGCGGCGTCGACGCGGTCACCGAAGTGCCCGGAGAGCGATGGGATCCCTCGGTGCACCACGCACCGACCAATGACGGCGACACCGGCGCCAGAAGCGCCACCGCCTCCAAGTGGGGTGGATTCCTGCCGAAGATCCCGTTCGACCCTCTTCGGTACGGCATCCCGCCGACCGCGCTCGGCAGCATCGAGCCGGTGCAGTTGCTCGCCCTTGAGGCCGCCCGACGCGCCCTGGACGACGCCGGATACGGCGACCGGGGCCGGGCGTTCGACCGGTCCCGTACCGCGGTCGTCTTCGGCGCCGAAGCCGGCAGTGATCTGTCCAACGCCCATGCGCTTCGTGCGGTGCTGCCGTCCTACCTCGGCACGGTACCGGAGGCACTCGCGGAGCAACTGCCCGAGCTGACCGAGGACTCCTTCCCCGGCATGCTCGCCAACGTGATCTCCGGGCGGATCGCCAACCGGCTCGACCTCGGCGGCGCCAACTACACGGTGGACGCGGCCTGCGCGTCGTCACTGGCCGCCGTGGATGTCGCATGCAAGGAACTGGTCGCGGGCACCAGCGACATCGTCTTGTGCGGTGGCGCCGACCTGCACAACGGCATCAACGACTATGTGCTCTTCTCCTCGGTGCACGCCCTCTCGCCGACCGGCCGCTCGCGCGCCTTCGACAACTCGGCGGACGGCATCGCGCTCGGGGAGGGCGTGGCCTGCGTCGTACTCAAGCGGCTGGCCGACGCGTCGCGGGACGGCGACCGGATCTACGGCGTGATCAAAGGGGTGGGCAGCTCCAGCGACGGCCGGTCGCTCGGCCTGACCGCGCCACGCCCCGAAGGCCAGCGGGCCGCCCTGGAACGCGCCTACCGCAACGCCCGTGTCTCACCCGCCGATGTCGGCCTGATCGAGGCCCATGGCACCGGGACGGCCGTCGGCGACCGCACCGAACTGGCCATCCTCAGTGAAGTGTTCACCAGCGCCGGTGCCACACCAGGGGGCTGTGCGCTCGGCTCCGTCAAGTCGCAGATCGGGCACACCAAATGCGCCGCCGGACTGGCCGGACTCATCAAGACCGCCCTGGCGCTGCACACCGGTGTCAAGCCGCCGACCCTGCACATCACCCGCCCGAACGACGCATGGGAGCCGCAGCGCAGCCCATTCGTCTTCCACACGGAGGCACGGCCGTGGGCGGCACCGCCCACGGAACGGACCGCGGGGCTCAGCGCGTTCGGATTCGGCGGCACCAACTTCCATGTGGTGCTGGCGGCTCATGACAGCGGTGCGCCGCCGGCTCACGGGCTCGACGCCTGGCCCGCCGAGCTGTTCACCTTCCGCGGTACGGACCGCTCCGCCGCGTTGCGCGAGGTAGCGGAGACGCTGGAGCTGGCTGCCGGGAACGACCGCTCCGGGCGGCCGTGGCGGCTGCGCGACCTCGCGCTGGCCGTGGCCCAGCGCTCGGATGCCAGCCGTGAGCCGGTTCAGGTGGCCGTGGTGGCCAAGGACTTGGACGGTCTGGCCGGGCAGCTGCGCCGGGTACTCGCGGGCGAACACGACCCCGCGAACGGGATCCATATTTCTGATAGGTCGTCAGAAATCGGGGTTCCGGCTTCCCCTCAATCGCCGAGTCGGGGAAAGGTCGCCTTTCTCTTCCCCGGCCAGGGCAGCCAGCGGCCCGGCATGTTCGCGGACATATTCGTCGCCTTTCCCGAACTGCACCGCTATCTCGAACTCGGCCGGGCCCACGCGGACGTTCTCCATCCGCCCACCGCCTTCGACGAGACCCGGCGCGTGGCACAGCAACAGCGGATCGCGGACACCCGCGTGGCACAGCCGGTTCTCGGCGTGACGGGTCTGTCGGCGTACGCCCTGCTCACGGCCGCCGGCATCCAGCCGGACATGCTCGCCGGACACAGCTACGGGGAACTCGTCGCCCTCTGCGCGGCGGGCGCCCTCGATCCGCGAACCCTGCTGGAGTTGAGCGCCGAGCGTGCGACCGCCATCCTCGAAGCGGCCGGGGACGAGCCGGGTGCCATGGCCGCGGTGACGGCAGGAGCGCAGGACGCCGAGCGGATCCTGCGCCAGGCGGGGCTGGTCGGGAAGGCCGTCGTCGCCAACCACAACGCACCGCGCCAGACGGTGCTCTCCGGACACACGGACGCGGTGGACGAGGCGATGCGGCTGTTCCGGGAGGCCGGGTACGGCGCCCGGCGGCTTCCGGTGGCCTGCGCCTTTCACAGTCCGCTGCTCGCCGGTGCGGGGGAACGGTTCGCCCAGGCGCTCGCGAGGCGCCGGGTGCGAGCCCCCGAGCTGCCGGTCTGGGCCAACCGCACCGCCGCCGTCCATGGCACGGACCCGGACGAGATTCGGTCGGAGCTGGCCGCCCAGATCGAAGCGCCGGTCCGCTTCGCGGCGCAGATCGAGGCCATGTACGAGGCGGGCGCCAGGGCGTTCGTCGAGGCGGGCCCCGGCACGGTGCTCACCCGGCTGGTCGGCTCGATCCTGGGGGACCGCCCGCACCGAGCGATCGCCTTTGAGGGCGGCGGTGCCGGCGCCAACGGCCTGCACGCTTTCCTCGACGCGCTCGCCCAACTCGCCGTCGCCGGGCTGCCGGTGCGCACCGGCTGGATGTTCCGCGGCCGAGACGCGGTAGCGGCCGACCGCAAGGCGCCACCGACGCGGCCCGGATGGACGGTGGACGGCCACCTGGTGCGCACGGCGGACGGCGAACTCCTGCCCGGTGCGCTGGCGCCCGCCCGACGGATCCGGGAAGCGACGATCAGCGCGCCGGACCGGCCGGACGGTGTGCAGGCGGAACGGGACGAGCTGGTCCGCGAATTCCTGCGCGGCAGCCGGGAAATGGTCGCGGCCCAGCGCGATGTGCTGCTGGCCCACCTCGGTGCCGAACCGGGCACCCGGTTCACCGCCCCTGTCGCACCCGTCGTGGCCGAACCGCGGCGGACGGCGGCGACCGCCGCGGTCCCCGCCGATGCTCCGCACGGCACCGAAGCCGCCCCCACTCCGGCCGCGCGCACCGCCGCCGACGTGTCGCGGGTGGTGTCGCAGATCATCAGCGAGCGCACGGGCTACCCCCTCGACATGATCGCGCCCGACCTCGACCTGGAAGCCGACCTGAGCATCGACTCGATCAAGCGCGCCGAGATCGCGGGCGAACTCGCCAAGCGGTTGGGGATGAGCGGCGAAGGCGCGGCGGCGCTCGGCGACGAGGAACTGGAAGATCTCGCCAAGGCCCGCACCACGGCGGCTGTCACCGCCTGGCTGACCGGGCGACTGACACCGCTCGACGGATCCGGCACGCAGGCATCGTCCGAACTCCAAGTGCCACTATCAACAGATGAGTTGGGGTCCGATGCGATCCGGCAGCGGCTCCCGTCCGTAGCCGGAGAAGCACCCAAACGGCTTCTGCTGCGCCCTGTGCCGCTCGGCGAGCCGGACCCCGCAACCGACCCCGCCGTCCTGCTGACCGGTAAACGCTTCGTGCTGCTGGGCGGCGGTGGCGGCGTCGCCGGGACCGTCTCGGCTCGACTCGCGGCACACGGCGCCGAAGCCGTGACCCTCGGCGCCGGCCATCTGCTCACCGACCGGGACGGGCACGTGGACGGCGTGATCCTTTTGGAGCCCTTGGCCGACGCTGGCACTCCGGTGCTGCCCGAGGCGTTCCCGGTGCTCCAGGCCGCCCTGCGGCGCTCACCGCGCTGGCTGCTGGCGGTGCGCAGCAGCGATCCGCTCGACCTGCGCGCTGCCGGACTGCACGGGTTCTTCCGCACGGTGGCCAAGGAGTACCCGGGGATTGCGGCACGCGTCGTCGACATGCCGTCGGCAGACCCCGGCGCCGCATCCGCTCACGGCTACGGTGGTGAGGAGCCCGGGGCCGTAGCGGACGCGCTGCTCGGCGAGTTGCTCGCCCCGGACGGTGCACCGGTGGTGCTGCGGACCGTCACGGACAGGCACGGGCTGGAGCTGGTGGAGACCCCGCTCGGGAGCCTGGCCACCTCGGGCGCCGGACCCGCAGGTGACGGGGCGGCGGAGGCCGCCGCCATCGGCCTCGACCGCGACAGCGTGGTGGTACTGGTCGGCGGGGCACGGGGCATCACCGCACGGTTCGCCGCCACGCTCGTCGCCGCCGCACGCTGCCGTATCGAACTGCTCGGCCGGACGCCCGAGCTGACCGGGCCAGAGGACCCGGTCACCGCCGACGCCCGCGATCCGGCGTCCCTGCGCGCGGTGCTCGCCGTCCAAGGCCACCGGACACCCGCCGAGATCCAGCGGGAAGCCTCCCGAATCCTGGCCCAGCGCGAAGTCGCCGCCACCTTGGACGAGTTGAGGCGCCTCGGCAGCCAGGTGCGATACCGCTCCGTGGACTTCCGGGAGACCGATGCCGTACTCCAGGCCGTCAAGGAGATCCACGCCGAGCACGGCCGACTGGACGGCGTCGTGTACGGCGCGGGCGTCATCGAGGACCGGCTGATCGAGCAGAAGTCCGCGGAGTCCTTCAAGCGGGTCTTCGGCACGAAGGTGGACGGGGCGAGCGCCCTGCTGGACGCGCTGGAGGAACTGCCGGTCGGCCCCGCCCTTCTGGTGCTGTTCGGCAGCATCTCCGCGGTGCTCGGCAATCCCGGCCAGGCGGACTACGCCGCGGCCAACGACGCGCTGGAGACCCTCGGCCAACGGTGGGCGGCTCGCACGGGGCGCCGGGCGCTCACCGTGCACTGGGGTCCCTGGGCGCCCACCGGGGCGCACGCGGGCATGGTCACCCCGGAACTCGCCCGTGAGTACGCGCGGCGCGGCATCCCACTCATCGACCCGGAGGAAGGCGCACTCGCGCTGCTGCGCGAACTCGCCTGGCAGAGCGAGCCGACCGCCTCCGTCGTCGTCACCGCGTCGCAGTGGTGACCGTGGCGCGCGAAGACAGCGTCCACCGCGGGCCAGTCGGCAGGTCGTACCCGGTCGCCATCGTGGGGATGGCCGTGTTGCTGCCCGGCGCGCCGGACCTGGACACCTACTGGCGCAACCTGGTGAACGGCGCGGACGCGATCACCGATGTGCCACCAGGGCGGTGGGACAGCGACTTCTACCACCCGGACAGCGCGGGCGGTCCGACCGCGCCCGACCGTGTGTACTGCCGACGGGGCGGATTCGTGGACGAGTTCGCCGAGGTGGAGGTCACCCGGTTCGGCATCATGCCCGCCTCGGTGCCGGGTGCCGAGCCCGACCAACTGCTCGCCCTGAAAGTGGCGGCCGCGGCCGTCGCGGACGCGGGTGGCGAGGACCGGCTGCCCGACCGGCAGCGGGTGGGCGTGGTGCTGGGCCGCGGCGGATACCTCACGCCCGGACTCGTCCGGCTCGACCAGCGGGTACGCACCGCACGCCAACTGGTGTGCACCCTCGGCGAGTTGTTGCCCGGCCTCCGCGCCGATCAGTTGGAGCGTGTGCACGCGGCCTTCACCGAGCGCCTCGGGCCCGACCGCCCCGAGGCGGCCATCGGACTGGTGCCCAACCTCGCCGCCTCACGCGTGGCGCACCGACTCGACCTGCGCGGGCCCGCCTACACCGTGGACGCCGCCTGCGCCTCGTCACTCGTGGCGGTCGACCAGGCGGTGGGGGAGCTGGCCTCCGGCCGGTGCGACGTGATGCTCGCCGGTGGAGTGCACCACTGCCACGACATCACCTTGTGGAGCGTCTTCTCCCAGCTCGGTGCGCTCTCCCCGAGCCAGCGCATCCGGCCCTTCCACCGCGCGGCCGACGGCATTCTGATCGGCGAGGGCACCGGAGTCGTGGTACTCAAACGACTGGCCGACGCGCAGGGGGCGGGCGACCGTGTCTACGCCGTCATCCGGGGCACCGGGGTCGCCAGCGACGGCCGCGCCGCGGGCCCGGTCAACCCGGATCCGGCGGGCCAGGCGCGCGCCGTGCGGCAGGCGTGGCGAACGGCTGGCCTGGACCCCCGGGACCCGGACGCGATCGGGCTGCTGGAGGCACACGGCACCGCCACGCCCGCCGGAGACGCGGCCGAACTGGTCACGCTGGCCGATGTGTTCGGCCCGCGCGATCCCGGCGGAGCCGACGACCGCGCCGTGATCGGGTCGGTGAAGTCGATGATCGGCCACACCATGCCGGCCGCCGGGGTGGCCGCACTGGTCAAGGCCGCCCTCGCGGTCCACCACGGCGTACTGCTGCCCACCCTGCACTGCGACGACCCGCACCCCGCTCTCGCGGCGACCCGGTTCCGTACCCTCGACACGGCGCAGCCGTGGGAAACCGGCCCCGGGCGGCCCGTACGCCGTGCGGCGGTGAACGCCTTCGGCTTCGGCGGCATCAACGCCCATGTGGTGCTGGAGCAGCCGCCAACGCCTGCTTCGTCCGTCGCCGCGACCGCTCCACGGGCCGTCGTGGCCGAGCCGGAGCGAGTCCTGGCGCTGTCCGCGGCCACCCCGGAACGACTCGCCGAGCTGCTCGCGGCGGACGACTCCGCCGTGCGCGCCGCGGGGGCAGTACGCCCCGCCGGGTCGGGCCGCAGCAGGCTCGGCATCGTCGACCCGACCGCCAAGCGGCTGGCGATGGCCAGGCGCATGGTCGCCAAGGGACGCTCCTGGCGCGGTCGGCACGACATCTGGTTCGTCCCCAGTCCACTGCTCGGCAGCGGCACCAACGGGATGCCGGGGAAGCTGGCCTTCGTGTTCCCCGGCCTTGAAGGCGAGTTCGAGCCCCGGGTGCACGGCGTGGCCGAGCACTTCGGGCTCGGCCGTGCGGCGGTACGCAGCGGTGGACCGGCACTGGCCGAAGACGTCGGCCGACGCGGAACCGATGTCTTCGGCGTCGGCCGCCTGCTGGACGCCGCGTTGCGGCACATGGGGATCGCGCCGGACGCGGTGGCCGGGCACAGCGTCGGCGAATGGACCGCGATGGTGGCGGGCGGCATGTACGCGGGCAACGCGGTCGACGCCTTCCTCGACTCCTTCGACCCGGACGCGCTCCGTGTGCCCGCGATGGCCTTCGCGGTCCTCGGCGCCTCCGCGGAGCGGGTAATGGCCGCACTGCGGGAGTGGTCGGACGACGGGATCGTGCTGTCCCACGACAACTCGGCGCACCAGTCGATCGTGTGCGGTCCTCCGGCTCCCGTCGCGGAGTTCGTCCGGTCGCTGCGGGCCGACGGGGTGATAGCGCAGGTCCTGCCGTTCCAGTCCGGCTTCCACACCCCGATGCTCGCCCCCTACCTGGGGCCGATCGAAGCGGCCGCGCACCGTTTCGATCTGCTCCCGCCGACCGTCCCCGTCTGGTCGGCGACGACGGCCGCGCCCTATCCACCGGACGAGGCCGCCGTACGGGAGCTGTTCGTACGGCACCTGCTGGAGCCCGTGCGCTTCCGGCCGCTGACCGAGGCCATGTACGAGGCGGGCTTCCGCGCCTTCGTACAGGTCGGTACCGGTCAGCTGGCCTCGCTCATCAGCGACACCCTGCACGACAGGGAACACCTCGTGGTCGCCGCCAACTCGCCGCACCGCGACGGCCTCGCCCAACTCCGGTGCGTGGCCACGGCGTTGTGGGCCGACGGAGCCCGCGTGGACCCATCGCTGCCGCCCGCGTCTGCCGCGCACAGCGGGACGGGACACACCGCGGCGTCCCCCACGGCGTCGGCCCCGCATCAGCCGGTGCGGCTCGACCTGGGCGGTCCACTGGTCCGACTGGACGCGGGTGAACTAGCCGAACTGCGCCGCGAGTTGGCGCCCGCAGCCGATCCCACCGGCCACCTGGGCAGCCCCGCCGCGGCACTCGACAACGCGGCCGAACGCTTCCCGCTTGCCGCCGAACTCGGCGCGCTGCTGCGGGAGACGGCCGAGACCGCCGCCGAACTCATCGCAGCGGGAGACCGGACGGCGTCACCGCCGTCTCTCCCGCCCACAGTCGGCGCGCAGCCGCCGCCGCACACCCTGGAGACGCACACCGTGCTGCGGGTCTCCACGGACACCATGCCCTATCTGCTCGACCACTGCTTCTTCCCGCAGCGGCCCGACTGGCCCGACGCGGCGGACCGTTGGCCGGTGGTACCGGCCACCACGATCGTCCGGCACCTCATGGAGGCGGCGGAGCGGGCCGCCTCCGGGCAGTGCGCCGTCGCGGTGCACGGCGCCCGCTTCGACCAGTGGGTGACCGCCGCACCACCGGCGGACGTGCCGATCACCACGAAACCGTCGCCCGACGGCCCGGGCAGGATCCGCGTCACCTTCGGCCGCAGCGCGCACGCCACGGTGGAGGTGGCGTCCCACTACCCCGCGGACCGCCCCGAACCATGGCGGGCCGACCCCGCCGATGAGCGCGTTCCCGGCCACACGGCAGCCCAACTCTACGACGAGCGCTGGATGTTCCACGGTCCGCTGTTCCAGGGCGTCACCGATATCACCGCGATCGGCGAGAAGCACGTCCGCGGCACGATCGCCACGCCTCCGGCGCCCGGCGGTCTGCTGGACAACGTCGGCCAGCTCCTCGGCTACTGGATCATGGCGACCCGCACCGAGCGGACCGTGGTCTTCCCGGTCGGGATTCGGCACCTGCGCTTCTTCGAGCCGCACCCGCGCCCAGGCATCGAGCTGGAGTGCCTGGTCAGGATCGTCTCACTGACCGACACGGCACTCGAAGCCGACGTACAACTCGTCGCTGACGGCCGGGTGTGGGCCGAGCTGACCGGCTGGCGGGACCGCAGGTTCGACAACCACCCGGAGACCAAGGCGGTCGAGCGCTTCCCACAGCGCAACACGCTCTCCAAGGCGCAGCCCGGCGGCTGGGTCCTCCTCCACGAACGATGGCCGGACCTCGCCTCCCGTGATCTGATCATGCGTAACCACCTGGGCGGCGCAGAGCGTACCGAGTACGAGCGCCACCCGCCGCACGGGCGCAGACAGTGGCTGCTCGGCCGGATCGCGGCCAAGGACGCCGTACGGCAGTGGCTTTGGGACCATGACGAGGGCCCGGTCTTCCCCGCGGAGATCCGGATCCACAACGACGAACACGGCCGCCCGTACGCCACGGGCGTACACGGACGTACCCTCCCGGCCCTGGATGTCTCGCTGGCGCACCGGGCCGAGACCGGCGTGGCACTCGTGGTAACGCGACGATCGCAAGGGCGCGCGGACAGTCCGGCTCCCGGCATCGACATCGAGGAGATCGCCGACCTGACCGAGCAGACCCTCGCGGTCGCCTTCGGCACGTCGGAGCACAAGCTGATCGCCGCGTTGCGCGCCGCGACCGGCGAGGCCGAGGCGTGGTGGGCCACGACGTTCTGGGCGGCGAAGGAGGCCGTCGCCAAGGCGGAGGGCACCGGTTTCCGCGGCAGACCGCGGGACTTCGCCGTGGTCGAGGCGGACGTGAGGGCCGCACCGGTGCGCCTCGTGGTCGAGGCTGCCGCGCCCACCGGTCGGCGGCGCCGCTATCGGGTGCACAGCACGGGGGTGGCCAACCCGCCGGGGTTGCCGCCCAGGGAATACATCGTGGCCTGGACGAACGGACCGGCGGACGACAACGAGGAGATCGATCAGTGACCACCAGTGAGCAGACCCCTGCGGTCTCCGTGGTCGACGCGCGGACCGTCCTCGCGGAGATCACGGAGATGCTCCGCACCGTACTCGACGAGTACGGCCTCGACGACACCGAGATCACCATGGAAAGCCGCTTCACCGAGGACCTGGAGCTGGAGAGCATCGACCTGGTCACCCTGGCGGGCGAGTTGGAGGCACGCTACGGGCGGCAGGTCAACTTCGCCGAGTTCGTGGCCGACTTGGAGCTTGGGGAGATCATCGGCCTCACCGTCGGACGTCTCGTCGAGTACGTCGTGCGGTGCCTCAACGCCGAGGGGAGCTGATCGATGGCGATGATCCGGACAGCCGACGGACCGGATGGCATCACACTCCATGTACAGCGGCTCGCTCCGCCGGACGGTCGCCCGCCCACCGCCACCGCCGTGCTGCTGCACGGCCTGCTCACCGACAGCCTGGCCAGCTACTACTTCACCGTGGCCCCCGCGCTCGCCGCCGCCGGGATCGACGTGGTGATGTACGACCACCGCGGCCACGGTCGCAGCGAACGCCCTTGCGCCGACTACCGGTTGGCCGACTTCGTCCGCGACCTGGAGCGGCTGCTCGACCGGTTGGAGATCACCGGCCCCGTCCACCTGGTGGGCAACTGCTTCGGCGGAACGGTGGCCTTCGAGTACGCCGTCCGCCACCCGGATCGGGTCGCGGGTGTCTCGCTGATCGAATCGAATCCGGCCACGGAGTCCTGGGCCAAGGAGATAGCCGATATCTTCCGGCGTCTCGTCACGGAACTGGTCGAGCACGAGGCCGAGGCGCTGGCCTGGGTCAACGCCAACGAGGGCGGACACACCGCCAGGTTGGCGAAGTCGGCGGCCCGGCTGATGCGCTCCACCAGCATCGCGACGGACGTTCCGGCGAGCCGGGTGCTCAGCGAGGAGCAGGTCCGCTCGGTGCACTGCCCGGTGCTGGCCGTCTACGGCTCCGACTCCGAACTCGCCGGGCAGACATGGCGGCTGGAGTCGCTGGTGCCGGGCACGCGATCGATCGTCCTGCCCGGCCAGGGCCACTCCGTGCTGGCGGAGGCACCCGGGCTCGTCCTCGATCTGCTCCTGTCCGGTATCCGCGAGCCCGGCGGCACGCCGCCGGTGCCGGTCCCGGCCGAGGGCGACGCACGGTGAGCCGCTTCCTGTTCGTCGTGCCGCCGCTGGTCGGCCATGTCAACCCCACAGTGGGAGTCGGGGCTGAACTGGCCGCCCGCGGACACCAGGTGGCCTGGGCCGGAATGCCCGAGGTCGTGCGACCGCTGGTCGGCGACGGCGCCGCGGTCTTCGTCTGCGGCGGTCCGCGGCTCGGCGAGGGCGGCGCCGTGCGCCCACCGGACGTACGCGGCCCGAGCGCGCTGAAGTTCCTCTGGGAACGATTCCTGGCGCCGCTCGCCGAGGAGATGACCCCTGGCGTGCGTGCGGCGGTAGCGGACTTCCGCCCGGATGTGCTGGTCGCCGACCAGCAGACCGTCGCCGGAGGTCTGACCGCCGAACTGCTCGGCGTACGGTGGGCCACCTCCGCCACCACCTCGGCCGAGTTCACCGGCGCGCTCGACGGCATGCCCAAGGTCGACGCCTGGCTCGACGGGCTGCTGGGCGACCTGCGCCACTGCACGGGCGACCCGGCCGGGACGGCGGATCCGCGGTTCTCACCGCACCTGGTGCTCGCCTTCACCACCGAGGAACTCGCCGGACGCCCGGTGCGGGCGCGGGACCGGATTCGTTTCGTCGGCCCGTCGATCGCCCACCGCCCGACCCCGCACCACTTCCCCTGGCGCTGGCTCGACCCCGCGCGCCCCTCGGTACTGGTCACCTTGGGCACCGCCAACGCCGAGGCAGGCGCACGCTTCCTCGCCGAATGCCGCGAGGCCGTGCGCCGCCGAACCGACCGCCTCCAAGCGGTGATCGCCGACCCCGCGGGCTCGCTCGGTCCGCCCACTCCGGATGACAAGGACGTGCTGGTGCTGCCATACGTTCCCCAACTCCCGCTCCTCGAAAGGGTCGACGCCGTCGTCTGCCACGCGGGACACAACACCGTCTGCGAATCCCTGTGGCACGGCGTCCCGCTGGTCGTGGCACCGATCCGCGATGACCAACCCGTCGTCGCCGCCCAGGTGGTGGACGCCAGGGCGGGCATCCGCGTCAGGTTCGGCAGAGTCACGGCGTCCAGGCTCGGCGACGCGCTCGACGCCGTGCTCCACGAGCCCGGCTATCGTGCCGCGGCCGAGCGAGTCGGGGCGTCCTTCCACGCGGCGGGCGGAGCCGCCGCGGCCGCCACCCACCTGGAACGGTTGGCGGACGAGCCCGCGCCCATCCCCGAGGTGAAGAAATGAGCGGCGGCCACACTCCCGGAACGGCAACGAAGCGGAACCGCGCCGCGACCGTCGCCCAGCTTCGTCCGCGCTACCAGGCCGATCTGGCCCAGGGCACCGCGCAGTTCTTCGACCAGCGCCGCGCCGACTGCCCGTGGTGCGGCTCGACCCGGCTGCGGCAGCGACTGCGGACGCCCGACCTCTTCCAGCACAAACCCGGCCACTTCAACCTCGACAAGTGCCAGGAGTGCGGCCATGTCTTCCAGAACCCCAGGCTGAACGGCGCGGGTCTGGAGTTCTACTACCGGGACTTCTACGACGGACTGGGGGAGAAGGACCTCGAAGGCGTCTTCACCGGACCCGGCCGGGAGAAGATGTACCGACGTCGCGCCGAGTCCCTGAAGCCCTTCGCCCGCTCCCCGAAGAGCTGGCTCGACGTCGGCACCGGCCACGGGCACTTCTGCGCCACTGCCCGTACCGTCTTCCCCGGAACCTCGTTCGACGGACTGGACTTCAGCTCAGGTATCGAACTGGCCGAGCGGGCCGGCCGGATCGACCGCGGATTTCGCGGCAGCTTCACCGAGTTGGCGCGCGGGGAACTCGTCGGCGGATACGACGCCGTCAGCATGTATCACTACCTGGAACACAGCACCGACCCGCGGAGCGAACTGCGGGCAGCCCGGCAGGCGCTCCGCCCGGGAGGGCATCTGCTGATCGAGGTGCCCGATCCGCAGAGCCGCCTCGCCGCAGTGCTCGGCCGCTGGTGGCTGCCCTGGCTGCAACCACAGCATCTGAACTTCGTGCCCGTGGCCAACCTCCGCGAAGAGCTGACCGTCCTCGGCTTCACCGTGGTCGCCGAGGAACACGCCGAGCCGCATGACACGGTCGACCTGCTCGGTGCCGTATGGCTGTCGCTGAACGCCATCGCCCCACCCGAGGACGCTCCCTGGCTCGCCAAACCGACCGACGGCATCCATCGCCTGCTACGCGCCGCGATCTTGTTGGCCGGGGTTCCCGCACTGCTCGTGGGCACCACGCTCGACCGGCTGCTGGTCAAGCCGATCGCCCACCGGCTGGGCCTGAGCAACGCCTACCGGGTGATCGCCCGGCGGCCTGAGGCGCCGCCCGGGTAACGCCCGCTCCCGGCGGTCAGCGCGGGGCGTGCCCGCCCGCCGCGGCGCGTACACCGCAGGAGGCCCAAGGTGGCGCACATCGCAGCTGTGCATATGGGGCCCTCGGAGTACAACCGCCGCGGACGGCGATGTTGCCGGCGGGCAGGCGTGAGCGCGTCACCCGGTCGCGGCCCGGTCGGTTCTCGCCTTGCCCGCGCGGGCTGACGACAATGCCCTGGGACGCTGCACGGCTGGCGCGATGAGTGAGGGCGGTGTTGATGGGTGACCTGACGGTGCTTCCGCTCGCGGTCACCATGATGATGGGCCCGCAAATCATCACGGCCGTCATCCTGGTGACGACGCCTCGCCCGGTGCGGGCCTCGCTCGCGTTCGTCGCCGGGGTCATCGTCGCGGCGGCGGCGGGTACGGCGGCCGCACGAGGACTCGCCGCGCTGCTGAGCCACGCGATCGGCCTGGGCGCTCATGCGGATCGAGGCTCGGCGGGCAACGTCATCCAGTACATCCTGGTCGCGTTGCTGCTGTTCCTGGCCTTGCGGAGTTACCGGGGCCGCGCGACCGCCGAGCCGCCGAAATGGCTGGGCACACTGCTGACCGCGGGCCCCGGCAAGGCCTTCAAGGCGGGATTGCTGCTGGTCCTCCTGATGCCGTCGGACATCGTGATCATGCTGACGGTGGGCGCCAACCTCGCCTCGCGCCGCGCGGACTTCGGCTCGGCGATCCCGTTCCTGGCGGCCACAGCACTGATCGCGGCGCTTCCGCTGCTGATCTACCTGCTGTTCCGGCCGCTGGCGGCAAAGGCGATGCCCAAGGTCCGGGACTCGTTGACCAGCCACAGCTGGCTGGTCAACGTGGTCTGCTGCCTGGTCTTCGTCGTGCTCATCCTGTCCGGGGTGTGATCCCGGCTACGCCTCCACGGGCCTGCCGCCGTAGGCGCACAGCGCGTAGATCGCCACGATGTCGAACACGATGATCACCAGGGACCAGAACGGGTACGCGGACACGACCCACATATGAGCGAACGCGTTGACGGACAGCACCGCCACCCCGAACCAGCGCCCTGTCTGACCGCCCGCCAGGACGCTGAACCCTGCCACGGCCTGCAGGATGGCGAGTGCCAGCAGGGTCCAGCCCCACGCCCGAAGATCGCCGATGACGATGTGCGCCCCGGCAACGAAGACATGCGACTGGACGATGGCGGCGATGGCCTCAAGGCCGTTGAAGAACGCCAGGATGAACAGCATGACGGCCGCGAAGGTCACCATGCCGCTACCGGGGCGCATACCCCTGGCAGGCGCTCCATGCGCACCCGCTGCTGATGAGGCATGAGAAACCATGACACACCTCCCATGAGGTCTCGCTCATCCACCGTCTCACGGGACGGAGTACTGCTCCACCGCACCGGCCGCCGACCGCTCTCCTACCGCTTCGTGGCTGCGAGCGTGACGGCTGGTTCCCCGATGGCGCGTCACTCATGGGGCCCACCTCCGGTCGCCAACCCGGTGTCGCGCGGTTTGTCTGGACGCGGTGGCCGCGCGCTACGGCACTCCCACTCGTCGAGTGCGTTCCCGTGGAAGCGTCGGGCCACCGCACAGGGAGCGTGAGATGGCGCCTAGTGAGCCGGACGGCGGCCAGGGACCGCCGGGTCCGCGGGAAGGGGAACCGGGCGAGCTGGAGGCGCTGCGGCGCCGCATTTCCCGGTTGGAAGCCGCCGCCCCACCCGCTGCCGTCCATCACCGCCTGCGCACCACCGGCTCCGTCCTGCTGATCACGCTCGCCTCGGTGCTCTCGCTGTTGGCCGTACTGTCCGTGTGGGCGAGCAACGAGGTCGCCGACACCGACCGGTATGTCGCGACGGTGGCGCCCCTGGCGGGCAACCCCACGGTGCAGGATGCGGCCACCAATCGGATCACCGGCGTCGTCCTGCACCAGATCGATGTGAACTCCCTGGTGAACCAGCTCGCCCAAGCGGCCGGTGAGCGGGGCGTGCCACCACGGGCCGCCAGTTTGATCAAGGGACTGTCCGGGCCGATCGCCAAGGGCCTGACCAGCCTGATCCACGATGTGGTCCACAGGGTGGTCACCAGCAAGCAGTTCGCCACGATCTGGGCCGACGCCAACCGGGCCGCGCACAAGGCGATCGACAAGGCCCTGACCGGCAAGGGCGGCGGCAGTGTGCGACTGGTCAACGATCAGGTCGCGATCGACGTAGGCCCGGCCGTGGCCCGGGTCAAGGACGAACTGGTCAGCTCGGGTTTCGGCGCCGCTGCCAAGATCCCCCCGGTGCACACGCGGTTCGTGGTCTTCTCGTCGCCCGACATCGCCAAGCTCCAGACGTACTTCCGCCTCCTGGAAATCGCCGGCGACTGGCTTGCGGTGGTCGCGGTCCTCATCGCCGCGATCGGTGTCCTCATCGCCGCGAACCGCCGCCGGGCGCTGATCGGGGCCGCATTGGGCGTGGCCGCCGCCATGCTGGTGCTCGGTCTCGCGCTCGCCGTCTTCCGGGCCTTCTACCTCGACCATCTCCCTCCGGAGGTGTCCCAGGCCGCGGCGGGCGCGGTCTACGACGCGCTGGTGCGGTTCCTACGGCAGGCGGTGCGCGCCGTGGGGGTCCTGGCGCTGGTCGTTGCGATCGGAGCATTCCTCATCGGGCCGTCCCGGGCCGCCGTCGCCATTCGCTCCGCGGGCAGCACCGGGATCGGGGGCGTACGCGGTGTGGCCGACTCGCTCGGGTTCCGGGCGGGCCCGGTGGAGTCGTTCGTCAGGCGCTACAAGCGCTGGATCGGGGCGGCGGTGCTGCTGATCGCCGCCGTCGTGTTCATCTTCTGGAGCCATCCGACAGCCGTGGTCGTCTTCTGGTTCGCGGTGGTCGTCCTCGGCGCGTTCGGCATCCGGGAATTCCTCGCCCCCGCGTCTGGCCATACCCCGACGAAGGGTTAGGCCGCGATGCGGTGGAACGGGAACCTTGCCGGGGCCGGCGGTATCTCGGCGCGTCGGCCGGGAGTGGGTCAGGACTGCTGGTTGGGGCATGCTTCGTCGGGCCCGATCGCGCTGTTGACGCGGTGGCCGATCTCCCGCAGCTGCCGCTGCTGGGCCTTGGTCAGCGGGTCGAAGAGCAGACGGCGTACCTCGGCGACATGGCCCGGGGCGGTCGCCACGACCTTCTCCCAACCGGCGTCGGTGAGAACCGCGAGGGTGTAGCGCCCGTCGGCCGGATCCGGGGTGCGGTAGACCCAGCCCCGCTTCTCCAGCCGCTTGATCACATGGGACAGACGGGAGAGCGACCCGTCCGCGAACAGTGCCAGCTCGCTCATCCGCAAGGTGCGCTCCGGCGACATGGACAGCCCGGACAGCACCTGGTACTCGAAGTGGCTGATGCCCGCATCCCGCTGCAGCTGGGTGTCCAGCGCGGCCGAAAGCCGGATCAGCATGCTGACCAGCGCCAGCCAGGACTCGCGTTCCTCGTCGTTCAGCCAGCGGGGCTCATCTGCGCTCATCCACTCACCCTAACTTGATCCATCAACTCGACGACCGGCAGGAGACGCTTGAACCGTCAAGCGACAACATGCCCCGATTCACTTGACGCTTCAAGTTGGATGGGCCTATCGTCAAGTTGAATATTCAAGTTATCGAGCAGGAAGTCCCCCTGATGAACATCACCCTGTGGATCATCGCGAGTGTCCTCGCCATCGCGTTCTTCGCTGCCGGTTTGATGAAGATCGCCCAACCGCGCGAGAAGCTCGCCGCCTCCGGCATGGCCTGGGCAGGGGACTTCTCGCCGGGAGCCATCAAGGCGATCGGCGCCGTCGAGATCCTCGGCGCCCTCGGCCTGATCCTTCCGGCCGCGCTGAACGTCGCTCCCGTCCTGGTCGCGTGGGCGGCCGTGGGTCTGGCGGTGGTCATGCTGAGCGCGGCCGTGGTGCACGCGCGCCGCAAGGAGAACCAGGCGGTCCCGGTCAATGTCGTACTGCTCGTGCCGGCCGTACTCGTGGCCTGGGGCCGCTTCGGCCCGCACTCCTTCTGACCTGCCCGGCGGCGGGCCCTCCCGCCAGGTCGGCGCCGTGCTCTGGAACGCCTCTCCGGACGACGGAGGCGAGCTGCGGTGAGTGCGCGGGCGCGTCGGTCGTCAGACGAGGAAGGCCGTGGCTTCGAGGTTTTCCGCCGCGACGGCAAGGGCTGTCTGTGCGTAGGCGGCGACTGACCGGCTCCGTGTGTCGCGTCGATAGGCAGGTGCCACCGTCGTGGCGCTCAGATCCGACACCGGGATCGACGGAGCGCGCTGGCCGCCGTCGCGCTGGTAGCGCTCGTTGACAGCGCGCAGCAGTCGCCCATCGCTGCCCGGCTTGACCGCGATGACCGGCGGGCGGTCACCCTGCCCGGCTCGCAGCGCACGGGCCTCGGCGGTGGTGATGGCGTCCAGCGCGACCGTCGCGTCCTCCAGCAGGACCGAGCCAGCCGTGGTCAGGCGGATGTGGCGGGTGGTGCGCTGCAGCAGGGCCACTCCCAACTTGGCCTCCGGCGCGCGGATGGCGCGGGGAGCGCGGTTTGTGCCATGTGCAGGCGCTGCGCGGCCCGGGTGAGGTTCAACTCCTCGGCCACCGCGACACAGTAGCGAAGAGCCCCCGAGTCCGGGCGATTCATGCGTAGCCCCGGTGACGGGGGCGAATCGCGGCATCGGCATGGAGACGGCGGCCCAGCTCGGCGAGTTGGGGTTCCATGTGGTGCTCGGGGCCCGCGACATGGCCGCGGCGATCGCGCCGCGTCGGATCTACGCGGCCGTGGCCTCAGCGCTGCGGCACTGGCACTGGACGTGCTGCTGACGTCACATCAACTCGCCGTGCGCGGGCAGCGGTCAGGGTGTCCCCGATTCAGGTGTGACACCCCGATGACTTTGCGCGCCCGACACGATTTGTCGACTGGACACCGCGGTACGAGCCAGGGCCAAGACCGCCATGTCGTCCTGGATCCGGCCGCCCGCCCAGCGGGATACGTCCTGGACGAGAGCATCCACGAGCTGGCTCGGATCGGTGTACCTGCCAGGGGCGAGTTGTGTGCAGGGATCGTAGAACGTGCCTTCCTTGTTGCGTGCTTCCGTTACACCGTCGGTGACCAGCAGAAGCGAGGCGCCGAGCCGCAGCGGAAAGACATCCCCGTCCGACGCGCGGCCGGACTTGGCCTCTGGAAGTCTCAGCCCCAGCGGCAGCTCGTGATCGGTGGGTTCCAGCCGGACCGTGGCTCCGTCGTGGACCAGGAAAGGCGCCGGATGCCCTCGGTTGATCAGCCGGACCGAGCTCCCGTCCGGAGGGATCTGGACCAGCACGGCGGTGGTGAAGTCCTCAGCGCCGGCAACGGTGTTCCGGCGGTCACTGTCCCGAGACAGCGCCCCGTCCAACTGATCCGCGAGCTCAGCCAAGGTGGGAGCGTGCTCGGCTTCCTGGCGAAACGCGCCGACGATCACGGAGACGGACGAGACCGCCTGCAGCCCCTTGCCCCGGACATCGGCGATGATCGCTCGCACCCCGAACGGGGTGGACTGCACGGCATACAGGTCCCCACCGATCCGGGCCTCGACCTGAGCCGTCTCGTACCGGGCGGCTACCGCGACCGGCCCCGCACGGCGCGGCGGATCCGGCAGTACCGCCCGCTGCGCCGCCTCGGCCACGTCGCGGGCCAACGCGAGATCGCGCCCTTGCCGGCCCACCATGCTGTTGATCAACAGCGCCAGGACACTGGTGACGATGACGACGGCCAGGTCGACGAAGAGTGCCATGGGCGGGCGTCGGACCTGCAGATCCACCACAACCGAGACCGCGCACGCCGTTATGGCGAAGGAAAGACTGATACGAAACGGCAGCAGGGCGCCCGCGACCAGCGGAGCTGCGGCCAGGAGGGGCAGCCCCATGTACGGCTGGAGTCCGAAGAGGTCGGCCGCCGCGCCTCCGAGGAGCAGCAGGGTGACGGCGGCACCCCGGAGTCCAAGCGGTCCAGCGCGGATCTTCTCCATTGCCTCTCACTCGGCCGTGGGGCTCGTCCGGGCATTGAGTGCCAACCGGTCATCCGGATCATTCCGGTAAACCTTAAATAAATTCTGCCATATCGGCTATTCGCTTATGTGACGAGGTCGGCGGGCGCCTGCGGTGTCGCGTTCAGTGCTCCAGCGCTCGGGCGATGGGCAAGGTGTCGGACGTCTGGCGCAGTTGTGTGATCTTCCCCGCGCGCAGGGTGAAGAAGTGGGCGAACCGGGAGGCGAAGTCATTGCCCTTTGCGGTGATGCCGATGTAGCGGCCGAGCACGATGACGTGGTCCTCGTCCTCGTAGAACTCGTCGCCGACGCAGCGGAATTCCTGGAAGTCGCCGAGGAAGCGGAAGAAGTCGTTGACGATGTGTTCCAGGCCGTCGTAGACGCCCCCGTTGGGGAAGCCCTCGGCAACGTCCCACTGTGCCTCATCGGCCACCACGGACCTGATGACCTCCAGGTCGCCCTTGGCGTTGTAGAAGCGGCGGACGACGTCGATCTGCGGGGAGTCGGTCATGGTGCGCGGTTCTCCTCTCGTCGGTGGTGAAGTGGTAACAGCCGGCTTGCGCGGGCCGCCACGTCAGGCTCGTCGAGGATGCCCGACAGTTGGGCTCCCGCGCAGCCGCGCTTTCGGCCTTCCGGCAGGTGCAGGTAGGCCAAGCCTGTGGGCGCCACCTCTCCGGGCGGGGTTCGGCATCATGCGGGGGAGGCCGCACAGCTGGTTTGTTATTCATTCAACTTTCGTCGGCGATCAGTACGCACTCGGAGGCTGCTGATGAACGCGAGCACCGCCGCCCGCGTCATCAGTGACAACTGTCGGTCGTCTGATCCCCACACGCCTCGAACAACCAGCGTTTCGGCGCCCGCGAAGGTGTCCTACCCAGGGCCCTGCGGGAGGAGTTCGTCAGCACGACGCCGCCGTCGGCTGCGCCTTCGTCGTCGAGCAGGATACGGATGGACCCGTTCGACCACGGGCGAGTGGGTTCCTGTCAGAAGGAGTTTTCACCCTTGAGCGATGATGGGTGTGTCGGCTATGCAGGTTCTGTGCGTGGCAACCGCTCGGTGGCTACCGTTCTCGCATGATCAACGGTGCTCACGTCATCATTTACAGCCAGGACGCGGTTGCGGACCGAGCCTTCTTTCGGGATGTCCTTGGCTATCCGCATGTCGATGCAGGCGATGGCTGGCTCATCTTCAAACTGCCTCCGGCGGAGGTCGCGGTGCATCCGTCCGACGGGCCGTCACACGAGTTGCTCCTCATGTGCGATGACGTCCAGGCGACGGTGGATGAGCTGACAGCCAACGGCATGGAGTTCATCGAGCCTGTCACCACAGTGGGATGGGGGGCGAAGGCCGTGTTGCGGCTCCCTGGCGGGGGTTCGTTGGGACTCTACGAGCCACGCCACGACGTGGCCTATGAGCTTTGACCGGTCCTGTCGACAGGAACCACTCGATCAACTCCCGTTCATCATCGGTGAGTTCCACGCGCGTCACGCTGGCGTTCTACCAGCTCGGACCAGCTCCCCGAAAACCAGATGGGGGGACGCCGTCGGCCAGGGGCCCGCCACCTTGGCACACCCGAAGGATCGCGCAGCCGCCCCACCATGCACCCCACCGGCGTTCCGTGGACTCAGGGATGCCTAGCGTTCCCATCCGCCCGCGCCGCCCGGACTGGTCATGCCACTCCAGCCGTTGTCGAGGAGGGCGAAGATCCGGTCGAGGGCTGTTTCGGCGTCCGGTCGTCCGTGGACGAGGGCGACGGCGTCGAGGGCGAAGTGGGCCAGTGCCTGGCAGCCGGGGTCGTCGGCGGGCAGGCCGGCGTCGGTGCCGATCGCCGCCGCCAGCGCGTTCTCGTGGCGGAGCCACATGCGGCGGCCGTACTCGCGCAGCGGTGGAGTGGTGTCGATGAGGTGGAGGAAGTCGGGGAAGCCGGGATCGGCGCGGACCTGCCGGGAGCGTTCCTCGTGCAGGAGTCCGCGCAGCGCCTGGGGGACGGTCTGGCCGACGGGGCGGTCGCGGACGGCGGCGACGAGTGCGGCCTCGCGGTCGGTGTCCTCGTCGAAGACCAGTGCTTCCTTGCCGTCGGGGAAGTGTTTGAACAGCGTGGTCACCGAAACATCGGCGGCCTCGGCGACGTCCCGCACGCCGACCGCGTCATAGCCGCGCTCCAGGAACAGCCTCAGCGCCGCGTCCGCCAGTGCCTGGCGGGTCGCGGCCTTCTTGCGCTCGCGGCGCCCCATCTCGGTCATACCACTACACTAGCACATCCGATCACTAAGTTTATCGGTTGCGCTTTTTTATCGACTTCACTTATGGTGATGGTGTCCGGCCGCCCGACCGGGGCCGGCCAGAGGACGAGCCGCCGCGGCGGACGACCACTCCAGACAGAAAAGGGATCTCACCCGTGACCACCACACCCCGCATCGCGATCATCGGCGGCGGACCCGCCGGACTGATGTGCGCCCGCATCCTGCAACAGCACGGCACCGAGCCGACCGTCTACGACGCCGACGCCGCCGTGAACTCCCGTGACCCGGGAGGCACACTGGACCTGCACGCCGACGCCGGCCAGATCGCCCTGGAGGACGCCGGCCTGATGGACGCCTTCATGGCGCTGGCCCGCATCGAGGGTCAGGCAATGACCCGCCGGGACCACCACGGCAGCGTCCTGGCCGAATACATTCCGGCCGAAGACGACACGGCAGCCCCCGAGATCGACCGCGGCCAGCTGCGCACCCTGCTCTTCGAACACCTCAAGCCCGGCACCGTGCGATGGGGGCACAAACTGCTCCAGGTCACCCCGGCCGGTGACGGGACACACCACCTGGAGTTCGCCAACGGCACCCGCGTGCAAGCCGACATGGTCATCGGGGCGGACGGAGCCTGGTCGAAGGTCCGTCCCCTGCTCACCGACGCGGCGCCGCAGTACCTCGGGGTCTGCTTCCTCGACGTCCGGTTCGACGATGTCGACACCCGCCACCCCGAGATCGCCGCACTCGTCGGTGATGGCCACATGTTCGCCAACGACAACGACGGCCGCGCGGTGATCGTCCAGCGCAACAGCAACAACATGGTCCGCGGCTACATCGCCTTCCGCGCCAAAGCCGAATGGCACACCGAAGCCGGCGTGGGCCTCGCCGACCGTGACGCCGTCCGCGCCTTCCTCCTGCGGGAGTTCAGCGGTTGGTCAGCGACCATGCGTCCGCTGCTCACCGACAACGACAGCGACTACATACCCCGCTCTTTCTGGGCCCTGCCCGCACCCCTGACCTGGAGTCACCTCCCCGGCGTCACCCTCATCGGCGACGCCGCCCATCTGATGGCGCCCTTCGGCGGACACGGCACCAACCTCGCCCTCCTCGACGCCGCCGAACTCGCGCACGCCATCGCGAAGGAGGACACCATCGACAAGGCCATCACACGCTACGAGGCAACGATGTTCCCTCGGTCCGGCGAACTCGCCACCAGTTCCAACAACGCACTCCGGGGCTTCTTCGCCACCACGTCCCCGGACGCCCCGCACCTCCCCCCGGACCACGCCCAGGAGCACAAGAACTACATGGCCAGGGCAGCCGAATACCGCCGCCGGCAAGCCGAAGCCGATCACGCATAGGACATCGGCACACCTCACGCACCAAGAGCATCGCGTCGACCACGGGGTGAAGCGAACCCCGGGCCGCGCCTTGCCCGCCGCGACCACGAGGCGCGCCACCGACGTCGACAGCCGACGGCTCGTCCTCGGCACCCATTGCGCCCGCGGGCAACGGCAGTTCACCGAACCGCCACACGTACACGCGGCCGCGGGCGCAGTTCGAGGGCGTGATCTGGCGGTTCCGCACGTCGCGCTGCTGACGGATCCCGAGCGCGCCTGTCTTCGCTGTCACACGTCAGATCACCGGGCGGCTGTCCTGCGCTGCGGTCCGCGCCCACCCCGACCGGATCCACCCCTGCGGCCCACCGGCCAGGCGAGCGTCGCGCCACGACGAGCCGAGAACCGACCCACCCGCCTGACCCGCCACAGATCAGGCTCTCGGACGGCTATACCGGGGGCACTCACCCTTTTGGCGTATATGCGGCGGTAGGCCTGGCTGCTATTGATGGAGCATCCGCAACTGACCAGCCTGGGTGGGGGGATCGGCGTGATCGAAAAGGACCGTTCGGATTCCGAGTCGCAGGAGCTCGGTGAAATCTCCAGCAGTGCCTGTGCGCGGCTACTTGCGATGCACACCCAAGAGGTGTGCGCGATCAACGTAACGGCCGGCGGCGACAGGTACCCGGACTTCTTCGTGGAAGGTCCCGGGAATCCACCCGGATGGCATGAGAGGTTCGGAGACAAGGGGCCGCGCCCCTTCCATGGAGATGACCTCGCTGCCAACTCCGGTGCGCGGGTGCACACAGCACCTCACATTCCGGTCGCCCAGGCCTACTTGCGTCTGCGATCGAGCCTCGACAAGTAGGTGAGCACCCACGCGGAACAACACGGCCACGACAAGCAGGCCGCCAGCGCGCTGACGCCGCCGTACCTGCAACTGGTGGTCAAGGTTTCGAAGTTCTGCAACCTTCGCTGCCGGTACTGCTACGAGTATCCTTCGCTGGGCGACCGGACCGCCATGAGCCTGCCTGATGTTCGGAAGATGATCCGGCACGTCGCAGAGTGGCTGGCAGGCCAGAACAGGTCGGCGGACTTCGTGTGGCATGGCGGCGAACCGCTGTTGATGCCACACGGCTTCTATCGTGAGGTCAAGCGGATTCAGGAGCAACTCCTTGGCTCCGCTGGCATCCCTTACAGCAACTCCGTCCAGACGAACCTCTTTCGGCTCACCGATGGCGACATCTCATTGATGAGCGAAGTCTTCGACGAGGTCGGTGTGTCCCTGGACCTGGTGGGCGGCCAGCGGGTCACGGTAGCCGGTCGCTCCGCGCAGCCGCGCGTCCTGGCGAACATGCAGCGTCTCATGAATGCCGGAATTCCCTTCGGCTGCATCACGGTGCTTTCCCGTGCCACGGCACCTCATGTCGCGGCGATCTACCGTTTCTTCGAAGACGCGGGCTTGAGCTTCCGCCTCCTGCCGATCTACCGAACGGGCTACCCAGGACAACAGGCGGACCACGAGCTGACCCCAGCCCAGATCGTCCGTGCCCTCAAGACCGTCACCGACCAGTGGTTGCGTTCGGACAGTTTCCTCAACGTCGAGCCGATCCAGAGCTATGTGGCGAATGTCGTCCATGCGCTGTCGAGTGGCGCGAGTCCGCGTTTCTACGACAAGGAGCATGGCGAGACCATTCTCATCATCGACACGGACGGGTCTGTTTACTCCAACGCAGACGCCTATGACCCGACCCTGTGCCACGGCAATGTCTTCACCGATTCCGTTCAACAGCAGCGCCGCTCCGCGCCTTTCGGCGAGGCGTTGCGCCAGTCGCGGCACCGGGTCCAACGGGTGTGCACCGGCTGCCGGTTCCACGGCTCGTGCTCCGGATTCTTCGCCGCGGAAGCCACGCCGGAGCAGCGGTGGCGAGATCCCGTGTCCGGCGTGCCCTTCTGCGGCGTCGCGCTACCCATACACTGCTACATCGAAGAGCGCCTCACCGCGCTCGGCCTGGTGGACAGCGTGACGCATCGCCTGGACCGGTCCCTGCTTGAACGGGGGGCCGTCGCCTGACCGCATCCGGTCGCACCAGCTGAATCCCGAGTACCGCCGCGTCTCCGACGTGATCCGCACTCACTCACGTCATCGTGGCGAAGGCATCGACGCCGGTGAGTTCGGCCGACAGTTTCCACAGCCGTGCGGCCCGCTGCGGATCAGTGGCCCACGCACTCACTCCGCGGCCCAGGACGGTGTCCTCAGCGGCGGGCTCGGCGATGTCGCAGTCCTCGCAGTACACGCCGCCCATGCCTGCCAGTTGTGGTGAGGTCGCTGCCCAAACCTGTGTCGCCGCGCCCTGTTGGGGTGTCTTCCAGCCGCTGTTCGTCGGACTGGTGCTGATCGTCGCTGCCAGCTCCGCCAGTTCCTCCTCGGACATATGGCGGGCCAACTGTGTGCGAATCGTGCCCGGGTGTACCGAGAACGCCCGTACCTCAGCATCCCGGCCCAGCGCGTCCAGATGCAGCGCGAACAAGGCATTGGCTGTCTTCGCCTGCCCATAAGCCTGCCACTTGTCATAACCGCGCTCGAAGCGCACGTCGTCCCAGTGGATGTCCGAGAGCTGATGCCCGTTGGAGGACACCGACACCACGCGGGCACCCCCTCGTGCGATCGCCGGCCAGAGCCGGTTCACCAGCGCGTAGTGGCCGAGGTGATTGGTGGCGAACTGGGCTTCCCAGCCGGGCCCGACACGCGATTCCGGACACGCCATGATCCCGGCGTTGTTGATCAGTATGTCGATGCCGCGGCCCGAGGTCAGGAACCGATCGGCGAAGGTGCGCACGCTGTCCAGGTCGGTCAGGTCCAGCTCTTCCACCTCCACGCCGTCGATCGTGCTCACCGCCTCCTGGGCAGTGGCGCGCCGCCGGGCGGGGACGACGACGTGGGCTCCCACGCTGGCGAGGGCCCGCGTCGTTTCCAATCCCAGTCCCGAATAACCACCGGTCACGATCGCCAGCTTGCCCGACAGGTCGATGCCCGCCAGTACGTCAGTGGTGGTGCTTTGAGTGCCGAACCCTGTGTTGATCTCGCGTTGCGGTGTGGTCATGCACCGAATCTACGGATTTGAGCGCGCTCGAAGGCAACCTCGACCCGGCCTTTACTGAACATCGACGACAGGACGAAGGCCTGCGATGCCCCGCAGCATGGGTACGGTCGGCATGACCGTCGTGGCACCCCGCTCGTCGGCCGCTTGCTCCGACGGCTGGGAGTACGGTCCCCACTCGGCGTCACCCGGCGGTGGCGCCCAGCGCGCTGAGCCAGGTCTGGATCGCCCCCGCCGTCGTGTGCGCGTGGTCCTCGTTCACGGTCCAGTGTTCGCCGGGGACGTCCACGGTGTCGTACGGCTCCAGCCAGGAGGTCCGCCGCTCCTCGTCCCCCGCGCGGTATCCGCCGCGGAACCGCATCTGCGGCGCCGGTTCCGTGGCGCGGACCAGCAGCGTGGGGACGCCCACCGGTTCCGGGCGCCAGCCGCGGGCCATGCGGGTGTAGGCCCCCAATGCGGCCATGGACATGTCGTCCACGACGGCGTCGAATTGCCCGCCCATCTGAAGAGGGACGCGTGCGGGCATCGCGAGCAGCCATGGCTCGTCCTCGCGGTCCGGGGTGACGTGATGGGCGTCGACGATGATGAGGCCGGTCGGCGGTGGGGAAAGCGTCCAGGCTGCCGCCGATGGCGGCGAGGAACTCGGCGCCCAGGGTCGCTCCAACGCCGGGCATGGAAAGGATAATTTCGGCGAGTTCGTGCTCGCGAAACCGGCCCTCGATGAGCTTGTCGGTCTCGGCGATCTTCTCGTTGGGGGCCATCACCTCCTTCGCGAGGGTGTGCACCATCTTCGCGATAGCCTGCTCACCCGCGACGGTGGTGTGCTGGCGCCCGGCGGCCTCGACCGCCTTCGCAGCAAGGGTCTCGGGGCTGCGGACACCGCCCGGCGCAGCACGCTGATCGCCTGGTCGCGGTCGCGCGGGACAGCGTTGGCGATGAGCGCTTCGCCGGTCTCCCCGGCCCCCACGCGCCCGGAGAAGCCGAGTGGTGCTCAGCCCGCCAGGGGCTGCGCCTTGCCGTCGCCCCCGAGTACACGCTCGACCTCGGCCTGGGATGCTCCGTACTCGGCGAGCACGTCCGCCACCACGCCGGGTCCGGCTGCGAGCGCCAACAGGATGTGCTCGTCGCCGATGTGGCGGTCGCCGCGGGCCAGCGCGGCCCGCAAGGAGCGCTCCAGTACGGCTTTCGCCTCGCGGGTGAAGGGCCGATGCCCGGCGGACCACCAGTGCCTGGGCCTCCGGCCGGTGGCCAGGGCGCCGCGCCCGTGGGCGTCCTCGACGCGGGCGACGATCTCCGTGACGTCGATGCCGAGACCGGCCAACGCCTCGGCGTCCACCCGGGAGATCCCGCCCCGGCGCCGGGCCTCGCCCAAGGCCCGCTCCAGGAGCTCGCGACGCTCGGTCACGCCCAGGGCGTTCAGTACGAAGGCCGCCTTGGTGCCCTCCCGCTCCAGCAGCGAGAGCAGTAGGTGCTCCTCGGCGACGGTCTCGGAGACGACGCGCTCGGCGTGCCCGACCGCGCCCTCCACGACATCGCGGGCGCTCTTGGAAAACCTCTCGAACATTGTCAACGCCTCCCGTACTTCTTGTGAACGGCCTGCCTGCTGACGCCGAGTTCGTTGGCGATCTCCTGCCATGACCAGCCCTGGACCCGGGCGCTTCTGACTTGTACGGCCTCAAGCTGCTCCAGCAGCCGCCGCAGCGCGGCGACGGCCCGCAGCCCGACCCGCGGGTCACGGTCGCCCGCCCGCTCGGCGAGATCGGTTGCATCGCTCATACCTGTCAACTTACGTTGACGTTCCAGTTGGTGTCAACTGTGGTTGACAGGGGGTCCGTGACTGCGCAGTCCGTACTCGGCGGCTTGGGTCTGCCTAACTCGTCGTGCTGGCGGGACGCAGGCCCCGGCGAACCGCACAGGATCGAGTGCGTCGCCCCTGATCAAGCCGTGGAATCATCGGGCATCCGGGGCAGACGGACGGCTTCGTGGAGGGTGGAGGCTGGAAGTGGTTGACGGTTGGGAGTGGGACGAGACCTTGTTCTCGGGAACAGCCGCCCATTACCAGCATGGGAGGCTGCCTTACGCCCCTGGGCTGGTGGAAGCGCTCGCCGAGGTTCTGCAGCTCGACGGGCGCGGGCCTCTCATCGACGGGGGATGCGGACCAGGCACCCTTGCCGTGAACCTGGCGCATTTGTTCACGCCGGGCCGCCGAGGCGTCAACGACCGGGAAGGCGCAGTGGGTGCGGGCCCGAGCCGAGGATCTTCCGGCAGGCCGTGGCGCGTTCACTGTGGCGGCCTTCGGCCAGTCCTTCCATTGGATGGATCGCGACCTGGTGGCGACAACCATCCGAGACATGCTCCAGCCCGGCGGGGCGTTGGTACACATCTCGGACTTGAAGACCGAGACCCGCAGCGTTGACGACCCTCCGTATCCACCGGTGCCCTACGCAGCGATGGATGAGCTGGTCAAGCGCTATCTGGGACCGGTTCGGCGAGCCGGCCGCGGGGTGCTGCCGCGGGGAACACCCGGGGACGAGTCGGCGGTGTTTGCCCGGGCCGGGTTCTGTCGCCCCGAGCGGCATGTGGTGCCCGGCGGGCAGGCGTTGGAACGCAGCTGTGATGATGTCGTCGCGTGGGCGTTCTCGATGTCGTCCTCGGCTCCTCGGTTGTTCGGCGCGTGCCGCGAGGACCTCGAGGCGGACCTGCGTCGACTGCTGCGGGAGGTTTCCCCGGCGGGCCGGTTCTCCGAACGCCAACCGAGCACCGAGGTCTTCCTCTGGCGGAGGCCGTCTTCCGAGTCGTGATCAAGCAGCCATTGGCATGTGACACGGCCTTCCCCGTTCACGGGTGAGCCGACGGGTCATGAGCGGCTGCCTGCGCGTCATCCGGGCATGTGGCTGCCGTTCTCGGTTGCTCACCCCCACCTGCCGGGAGTGCTGCTCATCCTCGGGTTCTTTGCTGTGGTGACCGCCTTTGTGGCGAGCGTCTCGCTGCCCTCCTGGCACTGAAGACGGCTGGCCGGCCGAGAGCCGTGTGACTTGCGAAGAGCCTCGCCAGTATGTTGTCAGAACCACGTGGAGCGGCTGCTGTCGAAACTCGGCTTCACTTCGCGGTCGCAGATCGCCGTCTGGGCCCACGAGCGGCGGCTGGTGCTGTGACCGGGAACATTCGTCGGGTGGGACGGAGGGCGGGTCCTCGGAGGGGTTCAACCTCGTGACAGCGGCATACCGCGGACTGCTTCGCCTGAGCATCCATCGGAAACGGTCCGTCTACGACTCGGGGCCCCGGTTCCCCGGTCATCAACAGCCTGGAGATCATCGGGGGAGGGTCTGGGTGACACGCCACAGGCGACGGGGCAAGTCACCTTCCTCGAACGCGAACACCTCGTCCAGACTCCATCCGACGGCGAGGTCGTCGACGAGGTCGCGGGGGAAGAAGTGCACGGCGAACCCGCCGTGTTCCCATATGTCGTCTCCGTAGGTGGTGCCGACGCCGTAGTGGGCGTCGCCGGTGTGCCGGACGGTGTAGACGAACACCCCACCGGGCCGCAGGACGCGGCGGACCTCGCCGACGAGGGCGTGGATCTGCTTCGTCGACAGGGCCATGCACAGCAGCATGTGGGCGAAGACCGCGTCGGTCGAGGCATCCGGCAGCGGCAGCGGCTCACGCACGTCGTGCACAGCGCAGGCCACCCGCTCCTCGACGTCCCACGCGCGAGCGGCCGACCTGAGCTGTTCCAGGCCGACGGAGCTGAAGTCGGTGGCTTGGACGGCGAAGCCCTCGCGGGCGAAGAACAGGGCGTCGCGGCCGTGTCCGGCCCCCAGCTCCAGCACGTCTCTCGCTCCCGCGGAGCGGAACACCCCAACAGCGTGGACCGCGGGTGCGGAGGGCCGCTCGCCGTACATCCCCGGGTGGGCGGTGTAGGTGTCCTGCCAGTGCCCTCGCTGAATGCCTGCGAGGTCCTTCTCCTCTGCCATGGTTCCCCACTTCCCAGATCAGCCTACCTACCGGACGACGTGGGTCTCGCTGCGTACGGCGTCGCGTCGTCCAACCGAAGCACTCACCGGCCGCGCATCTTTCGGGGGGCCGGGGATGAGTGTGGTCTCCAGTGCTGTGATCCCCTTTCCCGCTCCTGCTGTGTCAGCGGTGGGGCGTGGGTTTCCTCCCGCTACGCCTGGGGTTCGGGCGGATGAGTTGCGTGTTGTGGGGCTACGAACGGTGCGCCGGATGCGCTGTGGGAAGGCGCGCGCCGCACCGTCGGCGCGACCTGCCCGATTTGGAGCTGCTACTGCTCCACCCGCAGGGCCCGCCCCGATTTCAGACCCCGACTTCAGACCCCGACTTCAGGCCCCGGCGGTGCGCCCTGGCCGGGTGGGCCACCGGCTAGTCGCGTGCAAGGTCGACGGCGGGCGGCTGTTGGTCGGCGGGGTCGGCGAGCGCGCGCAGTTCGTTGGCGTAGGTGGCCCAGGCGTCGCGGGCGAGGAAATGGCCGACGTCGGGCACGGTGCGCAGACGGGCGCCGGGGACGGCGGCGGCGATGTCGCGCGCGGCCGTCACGCGTAGCAGCGGGTCGCGCTCGCCGTGCAGTACCAGGGTCGGCGTTGTGATCTGGGCGAGCGAGCCGCCGTGCCATTTCACGCCGATCTGGCGGCTCTGCGCCTTCTGGTCGCGGAAGCTGGCGACGTGGTGTGTCGCCTCCTTGTCCACGAACTCGCGCACGTCGTTCTCGTCGAGGTGCTGGTGGGGCGCGGCCAGGATACGAGCGACGGCCACGGCGAGGGCCAGGTCGCCTTCCGGGGTCTTGGGGTAGTGCAGCCGGGCGAAGCGGGCCAGGGACGCCAGGTGCAGGTAGCGCAGGACGCTCAGTCCCTTGGCGTCGCTGGGCACTGCCGAGGAGGTGGTGGTGCTCAGCACGCGCTGCGGGTGCCGGATCGCGATGCGCTGCGCCACGAGCCCGCCCATGGAGTGGCCGAAGACATGGGCGCGCTCCCAGTTGAGGGCATCGAGAACGGCGACGGCGTCGTCGGTCAGGTCTTCGGCGCTGTAGGCCGGGATCGAACGGCGCAACAGGGCCTTGATCGGCGGGCCGACGCGCTGGTCAGGCAGGTGGGTGGACTGACCGGCGTCGCGCTGGTCGTAGGCCACCACGTGGAAGCCACGGCGCACCAGTTCGCGCACCAGTCCGTCAGGCCACCAGAACCGTGAAGTTCCCAGTCCCATGACCAGCAGCAGCGGGTCCCCGCCCGCCCCTCCGAGGTCCTCGAAGGCGATCTGGATCCCACCGTTGTGCGCGAAGCGCGGCATCGCGACTCCCTTCTTTCGCATACAGCGTTCGCGAACATCGTATGCGAATGGATAGGCTGGCGGCAACATGGGAGGTGGCAGTGGCTGGACGGCAGGAACCCGTGATCTGGATGCGGCCGGAGCAGGCCCGGATCGGGCGCCCGGCTGAGCGCAGCCGTGCTGAAATCACCGCTGCCGCAATGGACTTGGCGGACCGGGAAGGCCTGGAGGCGGTCTCCATGCGCCGCGTCGCCGCGGCCTTGGGTACCGGCGCCGCCTCGCTCTACCGCTACGTGGCCACCCGCGACGACCTGCTCGACCTGATGACCGACAGCACCGCGGGCGAGTACGACCTGCCCGCCCCCAGCGGCGACTGGCAGGCCGACCTGCTCCAACTCGCCCACCAGGCCCGGCAGATCATGCGACGCCACCCCTGGCTGCCGACCCTGGTCATCACCCGCCCGACTCTCGGCCCGTACGGGATCGACCTGCTCGAGCACGTACTCGACGTACTCGCCGACCACCCGGCCGACCCCGCCCGCAAACTTGAGGCCTTCGCCCTACTGAACGCCCTGACCGCGCTGTTCGTCCAGAACGAACTGGCCACCGCAGACCCCGACGCCCAGCGCCAGACCGCCTACCTGCGCCACGTGGCCGCCGCGGGCGACCACCCGCGTATCGCCGCTCTGTTCGCCGCCACCGCACCCGAAGGTGAGCCCCGCGACCGGTTCGCCACCATAATTCGCCGCACCTTGACCGGCGTGCTGGGCTGACGCCGCCCGAGCTCCGGTTCCCCGCCCACCGGCCCGGCGCTCCCTCGGCCGCCACGGCATCACGGCCAGCGCCGCCCCCAACTCGGCGCTCGCCGCCGATATCCCCAGCCCGCTCCTCGCCGACCTGGCCGACATACACCGGCACACCGCCGTCCGCTGGGTCGCCTACGCCAGGCGTGACTGGGTCGAGTACCTGCTGTCCGGGCTGCGGGCAAATCTGGAGAAGTCGATCCAGCCATCGACTAGCCTTGCGAGTTTGTTCTTCGCACCCAACGTGAGGAGACCGTCATGGCCCCGCCGTTCCCGCCTATCGAGCCGTACGCGCACGGCTTCCTCGATGTCGGTGACGGCAACCAGATCTACTGGGAGACGAGCGGCAATCCCAATGGAAAGGCGGCCCTGTGCGTGCACGCCGGCCCCGGCGGCGAAGGGCGGCGGGCCAGCCGCAACAGGTTCGATCCCGAGACCTACCGGATCGTCTTGTTCGATCAGCGTGGCTGCGGTGAGAGCCGGCCGCATGCCTCCGACCCGGCCGTCAGTCTCGGCCTGGACGAGATCCTCCGGCCCGATGTCAGCCCGCCTGTGTTCGGCCGGACCATGGCCGTGCTCGCCAGCGACTTCGCCAACTCGGAAGTCGCTGGCGGCACGCAGTTCAGGCACGTCGCCGCCCGATGCCTTGCCAACCGCTGGACTCACGGCTACATGGACAAAGGTCCCGGCTGGGGGAGTTGAGGGCACCCGGAACCTGCGGCGGTGCTGCCCTCGCCCGCAAGGGCCGTTCGCAAACGATCGCACACGTCGACCACCTGGCCCTGGTCCGGAACGCGGCCCACGTTGAACATCGCCATTTGCAGTTCAGGTCCATAGGCGTTGTGCTGAGCAAGATCGTCCTTGCGAGCGGGCTGCACAACAAAGTGGATGTGTCCAGGCGCTCCGCCAGCGTGCGACCAGAGACACACATACACCTGCTCTGGCTCCGTTACCTGGGTAACGGCGTCGCTGACACGCTGCAGCAGTGGCCCGAGCTCATGCGTTTCGTCCGCCGCCAGTTCCGCGACGTGCACCACATGCCTGATCGGCTTGACCACCACGGTTCCCAGGCCCAGTGGCCCCACGCAGTGCTCGACGACCCAGTTGGCGGTCCGGAGAATCGTCCCGCCGGGCAACGGCGCAGTCCCTTCGATCAGTTCGCACGCCAAGCACCCGCCCTCGGTGGACCCACCCTCGGTCGACATTGGCATCCCCCACGTCTCAGAGTCACTTCAGGTCGGCCATTGCATTGGATCATCCAACTGCCATAGCCGGCCATCGTTAGGGCCCTACTTCGTGACCATGCCCGCAGCGCGCCCGAGCCGGGTGCGCACGGCGGTACCGGCGCAGGCGATCACGGTGATACCGCCGAGAACGGTGGGCCAGGTGATCTGCTCGCGCAGGATCAGCGCAGCCCAGCAGATGCCCAGCACCGGCTGAACGAGCCGTATCTGGCTGACCTGGGCCATCGGGCCGATCGCGAGTCCGCGGTACCAGGCGAAGAAGCCGAGGAACATGCGCCGAGGCGAAGCGCGAAGACTCCACTGGAGCGACGTCCACCTCAACGACAGCGTGCTCTACGCCCGCTACCCCCTCCCCGTCTTCGTCACAACACCTCGGCCTCACCTCGCCCCCCAGACCCGATCCACCAAGAGCTGGGGCTGCAAGAGCCGCGGCGTCTCGGGCGGAAGCGGTGTCCAACGTCAAAGTGACTTACCGACCGGTCGGACCGTTAGGAGAGCTGTCAGCCGCGGGCGCGGAGGCTGGCTTCTTCGAGGTCGAGTTCGCGCTGGATCCGGCGCCGGGTGGCATTGCTGATCTTGTTCGCTTCGTAGAGGCGCTGGAGCTCGGCCGCCTCGATGGCGATGAGTGTCCGGCGTATCTCGCGGTAGGCGTCGGCAGGTCGGGCGTCTGGGTCGGTGTAGTGGGCATCTTCGGCCTGGTGGATGCGCGCTTCCAGCTGGCGACGGGCCTGTTTCAAGGCGGCCTCCGCGGCGGCACCCAGATCGGCGAGCTGATCCAGATCGCCAAGCTGTTTGAGCTCTTCGAGAGCGGCGCGGGCAATGTGTCGGCGGGTCCGGGACTCCTCGCGGGCGGTGTGCTCTGGTTCCACAGCGATGCCGGAGCGGCGGACGACAGGGGCGAGGGTGAAACCCTGGAAGATAAGAGTGAGCGCGATGGTCCCGGTGGTGAGCGTGAGGATGAGCGCCCGGTGCGGCAGCGGCGCCCCTGTGTGGGTGGCCAGGGGGATGGAGAGCGCGGCGGCCAGCGGCATGACGCCTCGGGTGCCTGCCCAGGACAAGACGGCCGGAACGCGCCAGGAGAGGCGACGGTCGCCCTCCCCGTGCCGGTACTGGATCAGGGCGGACAGCGGGAAGATCCACAGCAGGCGGATCGCCAGCACAGTGAAGGCGATGACCGGCACCCACAGCGGCCAGCCGTGCTCGTCGTGCGCGAGCTGACGGACGGCGGAGGGGAGCTCGAGGCCAATGAGGGCGAAGACGACGCTCTCCAGCAGGAAAGTCACGGTGTCGTAGACGGCGTGGACCTGGAGGCGGATGGGGGCGTTGCTGAGCTTGCGGCCGGTGATGCCGAAGGCGACCCCGGACACGATGACGGCGGTGACGCCGGAGGTGTGCGATTGCTCCGCGATGACGTACGAGGCGTACGGAGTGACCAATGCGATGACGGTCTCCAGCACGGGGTCCTCGGTTCGTCTGCGGATGAGCGTCACCACTGCGGCGACCGCCGCGCCGATGAGGGCTCCTCCGCCTGCAAGGATCAGGAACTGCTCGATGGTCCCGGGCACGGTGATGGCGCTGCTGGAAACCGCGGTGACCACGGCGACCTTGTACAGGACCAGGGATGTGGCGTCGTTGAACAGGCTTTCCGCCTGCACCATGGCCTGTACGCGCGGTGGGAGAGACAGGCGCCGGCCGAGCGCGGTAACGGCCACGGGGTCGGTGCTGGCTAGGACAGAGCCGAGGATGAACGCGGTCGCGGCGGTGAGCGGGGTGATCGCTCGGGCGACGTACCCGACGGCGATGGCCGAGGCGAGGACCAGGCCGAAGACCAGGCCGGTAACAGGGCGCCACACCGTGCGTAGGTCGCGGACGGAGATTTCCCCGGCCGAGGCGAAGAGCAGTGGCGGCAGCACCAGCACGTTGATCACGTGAGGCGGCAGGCGAACCTCCGGAACCCAGGGCATCAGCCCAACGATCAGACCGGCAACCACGAGGAGCGAGGGCGCGGGCAAGCTCCAGCGCCGGGCACCGGTCGCCACGGCTGTGGCCAGGACCACGAGCAGCAGGATGACGGTCAGGCCGGTCATGGAGTGTCCCCGGTGGGTTGCGGCTTGTTACCCCCCTCTGACCAGGTGCTTTATCAACGTAACCGACCTCGGGCGGTGATGCAGCCGATGGAGCCGCGACCGTCCGGGGCGCGGCAGTCGTTGCGGCGGCGCACCCTGCCCATGGTTCAGGCCCGCGTACAAAGCGTCGTGCCCCCCGGCGGTGTTCTGCGGCCGGGGCCGGCCCGACGAGTCTTCACCGGCCCGTCCGCGCAGAGCACCGCGTCGGTGAGACCGAACAGTTCGTGTGCACGCGAGGCCAGGCACGCGTACAACTCCGCAGGATTCTGTAGTTCTGATCCGGGTTCTCACGCGGGACACGCCTGCTCATCATGAACGAGCGACACCTACGCGCCGTGCTGGACACCCACACCGACCACTACAACCGGCATCGCCCCACCAATCCCTCCACCAACGACCTCCCCAAGCCGCGGAGCCTGGCCAGGCAGCCCTCGTGATCTCACCCGGAAGCCGCATCCGCTCCGGCGTAGGCCTTCAGGTCCCGAGCCTGGCTGAACCAGGTGCGGTCGTCGCCGATCTCGATGAGTATCCGGGCGCCGGTGAGCGTGGCAAGGCCGGGGAAGCTCGTGGTGATCTGTGCGTCGGGGTGCTGCGGGAACAACTCCCCGACCCACGAGGCCAATTAGGCGTACAGCTCACGCCAGAACCGCCGTTACCCGCGGCGATGGCAGATCCGGCACACGATCCCCGAGCACCGGGACCAGCGGGCTGACCGCGGAACGAAGTCGAGCGGACCAGCAACGCGCTCAAGGGCTCTCGAGCCGTGGCCACCCGGTACGAGAAGGCGTTCGTCTTTCACGGCACGGTCACCCTCGTCGCGATCCGGCTGCGGCTGCGTTGATGATCCGCCGCGCACTCCCTAGCGTCGTACCGCGAGCATTGCGGCCAGCACGGCCACCAGCCCTGCGGTGACGGAGACCAGGCCCAGCAGCGTGGCGACCCAGCGCATCCTCAGCGATCGGTGGCGCAGGGCGCATTGATGCTGCTGCTCGTGGTTGCGGGAGGCGGTGCGGTGCATGAGGTCCAGCCAGTCGGCCGTGTAGTGGCCGATGACGTCCTCCCGTTGCCGGGAGGTCAGCCACGGCAGCCGGTTGGCGAATCGCGCGGCATTCTTCTGGGCTTCGCTGATCTCAGCCTGCCAGGACAAGTACGACGCGATCTCGTCCATGTCCGGGGCACACGGCGAGCCCTCTCCAGACGGCCCCCCATATGCCTTGCCGACTCCGGGGCTCACCGATCGGATCCTTGTGGGCTATCGCCCGGTTCACTCCCGCCCTGTGGCGCGCCGCTAATAGGGGGAGGCTGGAGTTGACGCTCTACTTCGTAGGCGGCGATGTCGGGGTGGTGCAGGTCGAACGCCGGGGATTCGGAGCGGATACGCGGCAGCGTGAGGAAGTTGTGCCGCGGTGGCGGGCAGGATGTCGCCCATTCCAATGACCGTCCGAAGCCCCAGGGGTCGTCAACTTCCACCTTTTTGCCGTACTTCGCGGTCTTCCAGATGTTGTAGAAGAAGGGGAGCGTCGAGCCGCCGAGCAGGAAGGCGCCGATGGAGGAGACCGTGTTGAGCGTGGTGAAGCCGTCGACCGCCAGGTAGTCCGCGTAGCGGCGCGGCATTCCGATCACGCCCAGCCAGTGCTGGACGAGGAAGGTGCCGTGGAAGCCGATGAACAGCGTCCAGAAGTGGATTTTCCCCAGGCGTTCGTCGAGCATTTTCCCGGTGAACTTGGGCCACCAGAAATAGAACCCGGCGAACATGGCGTAGACGACGGTGCCGAAGACCGTGTAATGGAAGTGCGCCACCACGAAGTACGAGTCCGAGACGTGGAAGTCGATCGGCGGCGCGGCCAGCAGCACACCGGTCAGGCCACCGAAGAGGAAGGTCACAAGGAAGCCGATCGACCACAGCATCGGTGTCTCGAAGCTCAGCGACCCCTTCCACATCGTGCCGATCCAGTTGAAGAACTTCACACCGGTCGGGACCGCGATCAGGAAGGACATGAAGGAGAAGAACGGCAGCAGCACGCCACCGGTGACGTACATGTGGTGCGCCCACACCGTGATGGACAGACCGGCGATGGTGATGGTCGCGGCCACCAGGCCGATGTAGCCGAAGATCGGCTTCCGTGCGAAAACCGGGATGACCTCGGTGACGATGCCGAAGAACGGCAGCGCGATGATGTACACCTCGGGATGGCCGAAGAACCAGAAGAGGTGCTCCCACAGCAGCGGACCGCCGTTGGCCGCGTCGAAGACGTGTGCCCCGAACTTGCGGTCCGCCTCCAGCACCAGCAGCGCGCCAGCCAGCACGGGGAAGGCCATCATCACCAGCACCGAGGTCAGCAGCACATTCCACGTGAAGATCGGCATGCGGAACATCGTCATGCCCGGAGCGCGCATGCACACGACCGTGGCGATGAAGTTGACCGCCCCCAGGATGGTGCCGAAGCCGGAGAGGGCCAGCCCCATGATCCACATGTCTCCGCCGACACCCGGAGAGCGGACCGCGTCGGTCAGCGGAGAGTAGGCGAACCAGCCGAAGTCCGCCGCACCCTGGGGGGTGAGGAAGCCGCCCACCACAATCAGCCCGCCGAACAGGTACAGCCAGTAGGCGAACATGTTCAGCCGCGGGAACGCCACGTCGGGCGCGCCGATCTGCAGTGGCATGATCCAGTTGGTGAAGCCCGCGAACAGCGGCGTCGCGAAAAGCAGCAGCATGATCGTGCCGTGCATCGTGAACGCCTGGTTGAACTGCTCGGTCGACATGATCTGCAGGCCGGGACGGGCCAGCTCGGCGCGCATGAGCAGCGCCATGATGCCGCCGATGATGAAGAAGCCGAACGACGTCGCCAGGTACAGCGTGCCGATCGTCTTGTGGTCGGTGGTGGTCATCCACTTCACGACCGCGTTGCCCGGCTGCTTACGCCGCACCGGCGGCAGCTCGGTGGCTCCGCCCACGGCAGCACCCTGGGGTTCGTTGAGGATGCTCACTGCGCCACTCCTGTATTGCCACCAGCTGCCGGAAAATATCCGAACCACCTTCCCATTCGGGGCCATTCAGGGTGAATGACCGGGCAGTGGCGGCGCGTCGAATTGAGCCTTCCGGCTCACTCTTACGACCGCGCCTCGGTCTCGTTGAGCGCCGAGTATGACGAACATGTGGTTGTGAGATGAGTTCGAAATGGTGACGGTCCCGCCCGGGAACGCCGGCGTCCCCCTCACCATCCGAGCTGGTAGGGCTTCTTCCTGCTTGGGCTCTTCGTGGTCGCGGGGCTTGTGAGGCTGGTGTCCCGACGGGGCAGATCAACGTTCCGCAACCTCTGGCGGCCAGTTATCTCCCCAACAACTGGCACGCCAAGGGAATCTGAAGTGGCCGCTGACATCTGACCTATCGGATACGCCCTGGTGCTCCAGCAGCGCTTTGTCCCTACCGGGCCTCCCGCGCTATCCCCGGAGGCGTTTCCGACGCCGAGGTCGCCGCCTGTATCCGGGCGGCGGCCAGCACGTTCTGGCATCAGTGCGGAACGGCCCGGATCGGTGTCGACGGCGACGCCGTCGTCGATTCCGAGCTGCGCGTCAGGGGCCTGGAGGGCCTGCGCGTTGCCGACGCATCGGTGCTGCCACGCGTGACCTCCGGGAACACCATGGCCCCGTGCGTGGTCATCGGGCACCGGGCGGCCAGTCTCATCCGCGGCTGAGTGCCGGGCGCGCTCGTCCGGCGGGGGCATCGGGGGTGGGGTCAGGCTCGCGCAGATGTGGGCGGCATTGCCCGGGCGGCTCTCCAGCGGGCACGCTGAGGGCACTCCGCGGTTGCCCTGTCGAGGGAGCTGACTTGATGGACCCGTATGTCCGAACAGCTGGCCTCGACGAGGCCGATCGTGCCCTGATCAACGACTCCCTGTCGCTCGTCCGGTCGGCGGACGCACGTGCTGTCGTGCGGGACCTGCTGCCCCGGCTCACGGAGAGGGAGCAGGAGTCCGTGGCCGCTCACTGTGACGTGGCCCATGCTGCCGCGCTGGTGTTTCCGCCCTCGCTGGACGGGCTGATCGCTGGTCTTCGGGCCGACGGCTTCACCGTCGGCGAAGCCGTCCCCAGCGTGGTGGTACGCGAACGGCTGAGCCGGCGTTACGGTGTGCCGGTTACCGCGCTGGAGGTCACGATCCTGCACGTACAGGTGCCTGCCACCGGTCAAGGGCCATGCGAGATCGAGCTCTTCGTCCTGGAGACGGCGCCGGGTACGGAGCTGCGCGCGATCGCCGCCAGGGAACGTATGGAACGCAACGAGTCCCACCTCGCACTGGAGGTGAGGGCACCCGACGGCGTGGTCATGGCGGGATTGCGTGCGCTCCTGGCCGACCATGGCGGACTGGCTGCCGACGGTGGGGGCTACAACTCCCTTGAGAACTGCACCGTGTTGTACTTCCTCAGTGCTGCCGCCGACGGCCGGGACGGGCTCTCCGCAACCGGCCCGGCGCGTTCCAGGCGCCTGGAGTTACGGGCCCGTGGCCACCACCCGGCGGTCCTGGCCGCCCACCGGGGGGCCGAGCCGGGTGATCCGGCGAAACGTCTGCTGGAGCTGATGACCGGGGCCTGGACGACCCAGGCGATCGCGGTGGCTGCCAGGCTGGGCCTGGCCGACCAGTTGCCCGGTCCCTCCGTCCGATCCACGCGCGGCACCGAAGCCGCGGCAGCAGCCGGTTCCGTTGCCGAGCTGGCCGGCCGTCTCACTGCCGATCCGGCCGGCCTGGTCCGCCTGCTGCGCTACCTCGCGGCCGTGGGAGTGGTCACTCCTGTCGGCGACTTCTACGCGCTGACGGAGCTCGGTGCGCTGCTCCGGGAGGACTCCCGGCACTCGCTGCGCTCGCTGGCACTGCTCTACGGCGGGCCCTTCTACCAGTCCTTCGGGGAACTGGCCCATTCCGTCCGTACCGGAAGGGAGGCGTTCAAAGCGCTCTTCGGGAAGGGACACTTCGACTATTTCGCCGAACGGCCCGGCTTGGCCAAGCTGTTCGACTCCGCGATGGCCGCCAGCGCAGCGATGTTCGAGCCGGTACCCGGCCTCTTCGACTTCTCGGACGCCCGCGTGGTGGTGGATGTCGCCGGAGGCAACGGGCAGTTGCTCGGCCTGCTCCTGGCTCGCGCGCCTCATCTGCGGGGCGTGCTCCTGGAACGAGCGCACGTGCTGGAGGGTGCACGCCGGCACCTGGCCGGTGCGGGATGCGCCGACCGTTGCTCCTTCGTAGCCGGTGACTTCACCCGTGCCGTGCCAGAGGGCGGGGACGTCTACCTGCTGTCACGCGTCCTGCACGACTGGGACGACGAGCGGTGCCTGACCATCCTGCGCCGCTGTGCCGAGAGCATGCACGAGAAGTCCCAACTACTGCTTGTGGAGCGGCTGTTGCCCGACACCGAAGAGCGAATGCCCAGGGCTGCGCCGTCCCTGGCGGTGGCCTGGGACCTGCACATGATGTGCAACGTGGGCGGCCAGGAGCGGACCACCGGCCACTATCAACGCCTCCTGGCTACGGCCGGATTCGAGCTGCTCTCGGTCCGGGGCCTGCCGCTCGACGGCAACCTGTTGCACGCCCGACGACGGGGCTGACAAGCAGTACCGGTGCGGGGAAGGATTCATGCATGGCGGTTACGGTCCACGACTATCTCGTCGCCCCCTCGGACGCCACCACCGAGGGACGCAGCCGTACGACACTGCCGGAGATCTTCGCCGCGGCCGCCGACGCGCACGGCGATGCTCCGGCCGTCGTCGGTTGCGGCGAACCGCGGTCGTGGTCGCAGTGGCGCGCCGAGTCCCAGGACTTGGCCGCGGGCCTGCAGGGCCGCGGAATCGGTGTGGGCGACGTGGTGGCCGTCCACCTTCCGAACTGCTGGGAGTTCGTGGTCACCCACACCGCGGTGGCCGAGGTCGGCGCGGTGCTCCTGCCGCTCCATCTCACCTACGGTGAGCGGGAGCTGCTGACGTTGATGCGCCGGGCGGGGGCCCGCGTGCTCGTCCTGCCCGCAGGTTACCGACAGGTGGACGGTGTGGCGCTGGGCCGGCGGCTGCTGGCCCGGCTGGACGCGCTCGAACTCGTGCTGGTCGTCGGGGAGGCCCGGCCGACGGCCCTGGCGGAAGGAGGCCCGGCACGGCGGGACGCCCACATGGCCTGGTACGACGCGCTCGTCGACGAGCACCGTCTGACCTCACCCCGACGCGTGGAACTGACGGCCGAGCTGCCGCTCGCCCTGCTGCCGTCGTCGGGCACCACCTCGAACCGCCCCAAGCTCTGCCTGCACAGCCATGGCACGCTGTTGTCGAACGCCGCGACGGTGGCCCTGGACGGCGGCGCGAGCGAAGGCGACACCATCGTGAGCGCCAGCCCGTTCACCCATCTCTTCGGCCTGCTGTCGGTGCACCTGGCGCTCCTCACCGGAAGCCGGCAGGGTCTGCTGCCGCAGTGGGATGCCGGGGCCTTTCGCGCGCTCGCCGACCGTACCGAGGCGAGCGTGCTGTTCGCGGTGCCGGCCCAGCTGCGGGATCTGGTGGCGACACTGCGCGGTGACCCTGCGACGGGCAAGCTGCGCCTGCGCGAGGTGCGCACGGGCGGCGCGGCGGTGCCCGGGCCGCTCGTGGCGGACCTGCGACGGGTGACCGGGGCATCGGTGGTCGTCCAGTGGGGCATGTCGGAGCTGGGCGCGGGCACCGTGACCCGGCCCGACGACCCGCCAGAGGTCGCTGTCGGAAGCATCGGCCGCCCGCTCAGCGGCTGCGACGCGCGCGTGGTGGACGACACGGGTGCCGTCCGCCCCGATGGCACCGTCGGTGAACTGCAGTACCGGGGGCCGCACTTGTTCCTCGGCTACCTCGGGGATCCCGAGCGGACCCGGGAGGCCTTCACCGCCGACGGCTGGCTGCGCACCGGAGACCGGGCCCGCCGGAACGCGGACGGCACCTTCACCTACCAGGGGCGCGACGCGGAGGTGATCAACGTCGGGGGAGTGAAGGTCAGTGCCTCGGACATCGAGACCATGCTCAGCGATCTGCCGCAGTTCTCGGGGCTGGCCGTCACCGCCCGCTCCGACGCCCGGCTCGGCCAGTACCCCTGTCTGGTCGCCGCCCTGCGGCCCGGGGCCGCCATCGGTCTGGAAGAGGTACGGGCCCATCTCGCAGGCAAGGGCGCAGCCGAGTTCCAGCAGCCGCTGGAGCTGCTCCTCGTCGACGAGATACCGCTCACCCCCACCGGAAAGATCGCCCGCGGTCGCCTGGCCGAGCTGCTCGCCCGCCCTTCGGAGACCGGAACGCGCCGACGAGCGGATCCGGCCGCCCTGCGGGGGCCAGAAAGCCTCCACGCCGCACGGGAGTTGATACGCCAAGAGGTCACTCGTGTCCTGCCCGCCGATGCAGCGGGCGACCCCGCACCGGACCGGACGTTCCGGGAATCGGGGGTCGGCTCGCTCGCCGCGGTGCGCCTGGCCGTGAACCTGTCGGAGGCGACCGGACTGGCGTTGTCGACGACCGTCGCTTTCGACCACCCGACCCCCGGGGAACTCGCCCGCCATCTGACCGACCTGGCCACCGGCCGCCGGCCGCAGCAGGAGACCGGCGGGGAGGAGCCGCACCCCGCACCGGAACCGGACAGCCGCGACCCGGTCGTGATCAGCGGCATCGGCTGCCGCTTCCCCGGCGACGTCCGCTCCGCCGAGGACCTGTGGCAGCTGCTCGTCGACGGCCGGGAGACGGTCGGCCCCTTTCCGGCCGACCGCGGCTGGGACCTCGACCGGCTCCGGCACCCGGATCCCGCCCACCCCGGGCGCTCCAGTACGCGCTACGGCCACTTCCTCGCCGGAGCCGCCGAGTTCGACGCCCGCTTCTTCGGGATATCCCCCCGCGAAGCGCTGGCCATGGACCCCCAGCAACGGCTACTGCTGGAGACGAGCTGGGAGGCGCTGGAGGGTGCGGGGATCGACCCCACGGCGCTGCGCGGCTCCGACACCGCGGTCTTCCTCGGCCTGATGGCGCCGGACTACGCACCACGACTGACCGAGGCCCCCGAGCGTTTCGACGGCCTGCTGCTCACCGGCAACGCGGCGAGCGTCGCCTCCGGACGCATCGCGTACACCCTCGGCCTGACCGGACCAGCGCTCACCGTCGACACCGCCTGCTCCTCCTCCCTGGTTGCCGTGCACCTCGCGGTCCAGGCGCTGCGCCGCGGCGAATGCACCCTGGCCCTGGCCGGTGGCGCGACCGTGATGGCGACCCCGGCCTCGTTCGTGGACTTCAGCCGCCAGGGAGCCCTTGCGCCGGACGGCCGGTGCAAGGCCTTCGCGGCCTCGGCCGACGGGGCTGCGTGGGCGGAGGGCGCGGGCGTGCTGGTACTGGAGCGGCTCTCGCGGGCTCGGCGGAACGGACACCCGGTCCTCGCCGTGATCGCCGGTTCGGCGGTGAACCAGGACGGCGCGAGCAACGGCCTGACCGCGCCCAGCGGGCTCGCGCAGCAGCGCGTGATCCGGCAGGCCCTGGCCGACGCCGAGTTGACCCCCAGTCAGGTCGATGCGGTCGAGGCGCACGGAACAGGCACACCGCTGGGCGACCGGATCGAGGCCGAGGCGCTGTACGCCGTGCATGGCGGCGACCGCGCTGAGGGGCGACCGCTGTGGCTGGGCTCGGTCAAGTCGAACATCGGGCACACCCAGGCCGCCGCCGGGGTCGTCGGCATCATCAAGACGGTCCAGGCGCTGCGGCACGGCCTGCTGCCGCGCACCCTGCACACCGACCTGGTGTCCCCGCCGGTGGTCGGAGAGGCCGGCGGCGTGCGGCTGCTGCTGACGCCCCAACCGTGGCCGCGCTCCGGCCGGATCCGCAGGGCCGGGGTGTCGGCCTTCGGGATCAGCGGTACCAACGCCCACGTGATCCTGGAAGAGGCCGCTCTCGAACAGCCCGTCCCGATCGTGGCCTCGGCCATGGACGAAGAGCAGGCGAGCGGTGACCAGGCGCTGCCCTGGGTACTGTCTGCCCGCAGCGCCCCGGCCCTGCGCGAGATGGCATTGCGGCTGGTACCGATCGCCGAGTCAGCCGATGTGTTCCAGGCGGGCCGGGCACTGGTCACCTCCCGGCCGTCGTTCGAGCACCGTGCGGTGGTCGTCGCACGTCAACGGGCTGAGCTGGTCGCCGGGTTGCGCGGTGTCGCCGACGGCACCCTGCCCGCCCATGCGGTCGGTGGCCTGGCCCGTCCCGAGGGCGGTGGCACGGTCTTCGTCTTCCCCGGACATGGCTCCCAGTGGGAGGGCATGGCAGCGGACCTGCTGACCGAGTCCGAGGTGTTCGAGCGGTCCTTGGCGGCATGTGAGGAGGCCCTCGCGCCACACATCGACTGGTCCGTGCGCGGTGTACTGCGCAGGGAGTCCGGTCAGCCACCGCTGAGCCGCGTCGACGTCGCACAGACGTCCCTGTTCGCCGTGATGGTCGCGCTCAGCGCCGTGTGGCAGTCGCTGGGGGTGCGTCCGGACGCGGTGGTGGGGCACAGCCAGGGGGAAATCGCCGCCGCCTGTGTGTCCGGCGCCCTCTCGCTGGCGGACGCGGCGAAGGTCGTCGCCCGGCGCGCCGCCGCCGTCCGGGAGCTGCCGGCCGGCCGGATGGCAGCCGTCGCCCGGTCCAGAGACGACGTGTCCGGTCATCTGGGCGCCGGGCAGGGACGGTTGTGGCTCGCGGCCGACAACGGCCCTCACTCGACCGTGATTTCCGGCGATCCCGGTGCCATCGGCGCCCTGCTCGACGAGCTCGGTGATCGGGGCGTACGAGCGACTGGCCTCGCGGTCGACTACGCCTCCCACAGCGCGCACGTGGACAGCCTGAGGGACCACCTGTCGAAAGCACTCGACGGCCTTGAACCCCGCCCCGCACAGATGCGCTTCTACTCCAGCGTCGAGCCGGGCCCGCTGGACACCACGCGGCTGACCTCGGATTACTGGTACCGGAACCTCCGCAGCCCGGTCGAGTTCCACAGGGCGGTCCGCGCGCTGCTGGAAGACGGCTTCTCCCACTTCATCGAAGTCAGCCCACATCCGGTCCTCACCTACCCGGTCCTGGAGACCGCCGAGTCGGCCGGACGGCCCGTCTGCGTGGTAGGAAGCCTCAGACGGGGCGAGGGCGACCAACGACGCTTTCTGCTCTCCGCGGCGGAGGCTTTCGGCAACGGAGTTCCGGTGGTCTGGAAGAACGTCTTCGCCGGGCGCGAAGCCCGCCACGTCGAGCTGCCTCGCTATCCGTTCCGGCGTGAGCGCTACTGGCTTCCGACCGGAGCCGCAGCCGCACAGCCGCTCCGGCCGCCCGAGCAGACATCCGGAGCCGCCACGGCCCGCCGGGTTGCCGACGAAATGCCGCTCCCGGACAGCGTGTCCGCGCTCCTGACGCTCATACGGGACCACACCGCAGTCGTCCTCGGCTTCCACGACGGCGGGCAGATCGGTTCGGACACGGCATTCGCCGAGATGGGTACGGGGTCGCTCGCCGCGGTCGAGCTACGCGCCCGACTGGCTCGCGCACTCGGTCTTCCCCTGCCCTCCACCGTCGTCCTCGACCACCGTACGCCCCGGGCACTGACCGAACACCTGTGGCGCCTCCTACGAGACAAGGCACACCCGGAGCCCGGTCGACGCCCCCCTCGCGAGGCGCCGGACACCCTCGATGCCCTGTACCGACAAGCCTGCCTGATCGGGGAAGGCCGGACCGCCGTCGAGCTGATCAGCGCAGCAGCCCGGCTCCGCCGCACGTTCGGCCCCGAGTCCGCACCGCAGAACGCGCCCCGGGCCGTCCGGCTCGGACCGGCGGGAGGCAGCCCGCTGCTGCTGTGCTTCCCTTCCCTGCTCCCGGCCTCGGGACCGCACGAATACGCCCCACTCGCCGAGGCGTTGAACGGCGACCACGAGGTGCTCGTGCTTCCGCAGCCCGGCTTCGCCGAGGACGAGCTGCTTCCCCGCGACATCGAAGCCCTGACCGCCGCGCACGCGGCGGCAGTCGGCCGGTACGCCGGCGAGGTGCCGTTCCTGCTGTGCGGCCACTCCTCCGGGGGGCTGATCGCGCACGCCGTCGCCACGCGGCTCGAGGAACAGGGCCGCTCCGCAAGCGGCCTGGTCCTGCTGGACACCTGGTGGCCCGATCGAACCTTTCAGGACGACGTGCTGCCCCGCGTCCTCGCCATCGCGGCCGTACGACAGCAGGCCTTCACGGCACACGGCATCCCCGTACACCGGCTCACCGCCACCGGCGGCCATCTCCGCGTACTGGCCGGTTGGCAGCCCGCGCCGGTCAGCACCTCCACGCTCCTGCTCCGCGCACGGCAGACCGTCCCCGAGTTCGCCGAGGACGACCGGTGGGCCCGTCCGTGGCAGCTGCCGCACACCGAACGCGCCGTCCCAGGCGACCACTTCACGATGCTGGACACCCACGCCTCCGCGCTGGCTGATGCCGTACGAACCTGGTGGGCCGAGATCGCAGACGCACCGTAGCCCCCGCGTTAACGCCCCGTATCAGGAGCATCCCCCGCGCCAAGGAGCATCGGACATGGCCCCCTACGACAGCGACCTCACGGAGTTGTTCACCGACGCGTTCTTCGCCCGAGCACACCGAGCTGACACGCCGTCGCCGGCCTCGCCCTACCTGGGGCTGCGGCACCTCCAGTCCCGACTCGGCGCTCAACGGCCACTTCTCGCGGACCACGCCCGGCTTCGGGCCGTGCTGGAACTGAGCGCCGTGACGGACCCGCGCCTGTTCTTCGCGATGTTCCTGCACCACTGCATGGCCGTCGGCGTCGCGCTCGACTTCGGCGCCCCGCCCGAGGACGTGGCCGACCTGGCTTCCGGGCGGTGGATCGGCGCCGCCCTGATGAACGAAATCGGCCACGGCAACAGCAGCTCCGCCATCCGCACCCGGGCGGTCTTCGACCCGGCAGCCCGCGAGTTCGTCCTGCACACGCCGACCCCCGAGGCAACGAAGCGCCCGGTCAACGTCGGCCTGGACGGCTTCGCCAGACTGGCCGTGGTGAGCGCGCTCCTTCGGGCCGGCGGCGCCGATCGCGGGACCGCGCTGTTCCTCGTCCCCCTGCGCGACGAGGACGGACCGTGCGAGGGCGTCACGATCGAGCCGCTCGCGCCGACGCCGCTCCTCCCCATGGACTACGCGAAGGTCCGGTTCGACCAGGTCCGGGTGCCGTACCGCAGATGGCTCAGCGACGGTGCGTCCATCGCCGCCGACGGATCCTTCCACGACCCCCTGGACGGGCCCGAGGCCCGTACGGGGCGCAGCGTGGGCATGAGCCGCTTCGCCTGGGGGGCGGTCACGGCCGGCCTGGCCGCAGTCGCGCGGGCGAGCGCGGCCCTCGCGCTCACCCACGCCCGGCACCGCCGGACCAACGACCGCCTCGCCGGCGACATCGCGGCCATCGCCCACCTCAACCAGCAGCGCCTCCTGTTCGGCGCCTCGGCCGACGCCCTGGCCACCACCGCGGTCGCACGCCGGGCGACCGCACGGAGCTGGCACATCCCTCCCGGCGGCGGCCTCGGCACCGGGCCTTCGGCCGCCGAGATGCGCACGCTGGCACTGAGCAAGGTCACCGTCGCCGTCCTCACGGACAGGGCCGTCTCCCGCTGCCGCACGGCATGCGGCGCACTCGGCTTCTTCTCGGAACACCAACTGATCGACTATCAGGCCCTGACCACGGCCTTCCAGTCCGCCGGCGGCGACAACCGGCTCATTCTGCTCGACGCCGCGTGGGCGATGGTCACCGCCGCGGACTACCTGCCACCGGACGAAGAGTCCGCACCGAGCGGCTGGCCACGCCTCTTCCGCGCCAGGGAACGCCTTCTGCACGCCGAGCTCGCCTCGGCCCTGCGCACGGACGACCAGGGCGGGGCCGTCCGCTTCGAGTCCTGGAACGCCCGGACCGAACTGGCCCAACGCCTCGCCGAAGCCCATGCCACGCGCACCACGGCCGAGGCCCTGCGCGACGTTTGGTGCGCCGCGGAGGTCCCCGAAGCCGCCAGACCCGTGCTGCACGACCTTTACCGGCTCCACTGCCTGGAGCAGACGGCACCCCACGCCGGCTGGTACCTTGCACACGGAATGCTCGTGCCGCAGCAGGTCCTCGCGCTGCCCGAGCGGATCAACAAGATCTGCCGCCGCCTCGTCCCCCACGTCGAAGCCCTTACCGAGCTGCTGGAGATACCGGCCGAGCTCCTCCGCGTTCCATGAAGAGGGCAGGAGGGGCCTTCACTTGGACCCTGACGAGTGCCTGGTCACCGGCAGGTTTTCCCGCCGCTTCCGGCAGCACGCGAACGGCCATCGGCGACGAGTCGCCGGAGCAGCCGGCCGGCGTCGAGGATGGGGATCCAACCTGGAAGGGCAACCCTCGCCCCCCCCGGGCGGACCAGGACTGTGCTCCTTGGTCCTCGGCTACCCACCTCAGGGTCTCGTCAGATCGATAGAGCGATGAAGAAGGGCGACGCATGACGCACGATAGATCGATCGATTACGGACACGAGTCGTCGGCCTCGTTCGCCGCACTCACTGATTCATTCAGGCCGGTGGCGCTAGCCATCGTGGACCGGCTGCCTGCTCTTACTCCGCATGCCCAGGTCGTGGATCTCGCTTGCGGCCCTGGGGAGCCCAGCCTGTCTGTGGTCGAGCGTTACCCGGAGGTGGAACTGCTCGGCGTCGACACCTCGGAGGACATGCTCGCGATCGCCCGTGCCCGAGCCGCCGGCAGGGCGAACGTCCGGTTCGCCAACATGGACATGGAGGAGCTGGACCTGCCGCCGGACAGCGTTGACGCCGTCGTGTCCCGATTCGGCTTTCTTGCTCTCGAGGACATCCCGCGTAGCGCCGCCGAGTTCGCCCGAATCGCACGACCTGGCTGCGCCTACAGCATCGCCATATGGGACCGGCTTGAGTTGAACACGGTGGCGTCCGCGTCCATCGAGTCGCTCCGTGGACTGGTCGACGACGCGCTGCTGCCTCCTCTCGACAAGCTCGACGCCAGGGCGGCAGAAGCGCTCCCCAAAACAGCCCTCACCCAGGTCGGCGTGACAGAACTGCGGACCGAACTGTTCAGCTGGTCAACCCCGGTCGACGGACTTGAACCGTTGTGGTCGATGCTCACCGGACCGGGCATTTGGCAGTCTGCTGTCTCATCGCTGGACGCCGGGACGGTCGCCGAACTGCGCCGCCGCTACTCGGCCCGACTCAAGGCCTACGCCGCAACGGACGGCACATACCTGATCCCGTCGACCTGCCGGCTGCTGTGGGGTCGCACATGAATGTGCTGGGATCAGGCGCGGTTTGCCGGTCTGGTGCCCGCCATCCCAGCCCTCGGGCACCACGTCGGCGTACACGCGAACGTGGCTCCGACAGGATTTCGTGACCGGAGGTCACCTCGGAGGGGTGAGCGGTCCGATAGCGGCGGGAGTAGATGTGCGATCAGCACGACCCGTTGACGCAGGAGCCGGATGCCTGCGTGACCGGCCGTGATCCGTTGTGGGAGTTTCACGACCGTGATGCGGCCCTCGTTGACGCCGGAGCTCAACGAGGTGCTGATCCCTTGGATGGCCGATGCCCGCTGTTCACGGGGCGGTCTCACCAGGTCGGCCAGGGCCGGGAGTTGGCATGTGGCGAGCTGGTCGAGCCAGTGTGGCGGTAGCCCTTGCCGGTCAGCTCCTGATGCAGCAGCTTGGCTTTGTGCTCGCCTTCGTCCCAGCGTTTCTGCAGGTAGTCCAGGTATAGGTCGATGCTGGACGGCCTGCGCGGACGACAACGGCGGACGCGCTCTTCCCCCGTGGCATCGGAACCGCAGAGAATGCGGTGCGCGGCAACGTAGTTCCACGCCATGTCGTGGCATACAGCCGATACGAATGAGGAGTTGCTGTGGACGGGAACCGATTCGCTGACAAGGTCGTCATCGTCACCGGCGGCGGATCCGGGATCGGCGCCGCCACCGCGTATCGCTTCGGGCGCGAAGGTGCGACGGTGATCGCCGTCGGGCGGACCGAGGACACACTGAAGAAAGCCGCCGCTGGCGCACCCACCGGTTCGACCATCGTCACGCGAGTCGCGGACGTCTCCGACGAGTCCTCGATCACCGCACTGATTGCGGGCGTGGCCGAGGAATACGGTCGGCTGGACGTGCTGGTCAACAACGCGGGCATCGGTGTGCCCGGAACCGTCGAGCACACCGACACTGCCACTTGGCGACACGTCTTAGCAGTCGATGTCGACGGTGTCTTCTTCGCCTCGAGGGCCGCGCTTCCCCATCTGCGTCGCGTCGGTGGCTGCATCGTCAACGTCGGCTCGGTGTCCGGGCTCGGTGCGGACTGGGGCCTGGCCGCCTACAACGCCGCCAAGGGGGCAGTGGTCAACCTGACCAACGCCATGGCACTCGACCACGGCCATGAGGGCGTGCGTGTCAATGCCGTGCACCCGAGTCTCACGCTCACCCCGGCGGTCGCGCCCTTTGTCGAGAACGAGGACTTCATCGCCGCATTCCGTCAGCGGATCCCGATGCAGCGCCCCGCCGAACCGGCCGAAGTCGCCGATGTCATAGCCTTTCTGGCCAGCTCCGACGCCCGTTTCGTCAACGGCGCCCACATTCCGGTCGATGGCGGGCTCGGTGCTTCCAACGGTCAACCGCACATGTTCTGATCTGTGCCGCGTGAAATCCTCGGTTCGCCGGGTTCGCGAAGCGGCCGCATAGCGGGATTGCGGGGCTGCACCAGGCCGGGCGGTTGGACTGTCGCGTGGCCGGTTCTGCGTTGGTGGTGGGCGGCGGCTCAGGGGCCGCGACGACCGTGGGCCGGCGAAGCTCGGCCGAGTAGCCGTCAGTCTGCCCACGGCGACACCCCGCTCCTGACGATGTTGGAACAAAAAACGGATGTTGTTTCGGTTTGGTAATCCATGGAGAGTGTGCGGGCATTTTGGGTGTTTTGCCGGGACTATTCCCTGTGTCGGCGATCGCCGACATTCACATCGCGATCGGCGAGCCTCTCGCCGCATCCCACAGCGAAGGGAACCCTGGCATGTCCTACAGAAAGCGCATCGTCGCAGCCGCCCTCATGGCCGGCGTCGTCGTCGGAGCGGGCGCACTTCCCGCCTCCGCCGCTGAGCTCGGCCACGAACACGGCTGCCACTACCGCCACGGCCACTGCGACGACGGTTGGCATCACGACCGCGGCTGGGGGCACGACCGCGACGGTTGGCGTCACGACCGCGGCTGGGGCCACGACCGCGACGGTTGGCGTCACGACCGCGGCTGGCGGCACGACCACGACGGCTGGCGATAGAGCCATCGTGACCTCGGTACTGCGCGTCAGGTCGATCTGAGGCGGCTGACGAGGTCGTAATGAACAGCGGCGACCGGCGCAGCGGTTGTCGACGACCATGGCCGATGGCTCTGGCGGTACGTCCGCCAGAGCCATCGCAGCTCAGGGGCAATGTCGCTACTCCGCACCGTCCATCTCATGCGCGACGCTCTGGCGCCCGTGGACGTGGCTCTGGCGGAGGGCCCGTGCCTCCCGCCTCCACCTCAAGCAGGAACAGGCGGCACTCCTTGGACAGTTCAGCCCCAAGCCGCCGCCGGCCACCACTTGGGCCGTGTTCTACGCGGTGAGTTGGGCGTTGGCCCGGTCATGGGGAAGAACGAGTGGGGTTGGATCTCCCGGACGGGTCATGGAGATCGCACGGCAGTTGCTGCCGCCGTCGTGGGTGCGTTCGCGAGGTGGCGGGACGCGGAACATGCTTCCCAATGATGGAGGCGTTGATTGCGTGCATCGGCCAGACCACCTCTTCGCCCGAGGCAGTCGGGGGCGACGTCGGGCGCGGCTCGAGATCGTGGGCCCGCGGTGCCGCCCGGAGGCCGGCCAACCCGTGGGCACACTCCCCGGCTCGCCGCTGGCTCGGCCATGACCCTCTCGACGTCGCGGTGGAGGCGGGCGACGTCGAAATCCCTTCGGACCGAGGACGTCCAGGCCGGCCGGCGTGGGCCGACCTGGACGTCATGATCAGACGAGGTCGAACCGGTCGAGGTTCATCACCTTGTCCCACGCCGCGACGAAGTCCTTCACGAACTTCTCCTTCGCGTCATCGCTCGCGTAGACCTCCGCGAGCGCGCGTAGCTCGGAGTTGGACCCGAAGACGAGGTCGGCACGGCTGCCGGTCCACTTGACCTCGCCCGTGGCGGCGTCGCGGCCCTCGAAGGTGTTCGCGTCCTCGGACGTCGCCTTCCACGTCGTACCCAGGTCGAGCAGGTTGACGAAGAAGTCGTTGGTCAGCGACCCCGGGGTTTCGGTGAACACGCCGAGCGGCGACTGCTGGTGGTTCGCGCCCAGGACGCGGAGGCCACCGACGAGGACCGTCAGCTCGGGGGCGCTCAGGGTCAGCAGGTTCGCGCGGTCGAGCAGCAGATACTCGCCCGGCAGCCGGTTGCCCTTCCCGAGGTAGTTGCGGAACCCGTCGGCGGTCGGCTCGAGCGCGGCGAACGACTCAACGTCGGTCTGCTCCTGCGACGCGTCCACGCGGCCCGGCGTGAAGGGGACCTCGACGTCGAAGCCGGCGTCCTTGGCGGCCCGCTCGACGGCCGCAGCACCGGCGAGCACGATCAGGTCGGCGAGCGAGATCTGCTTGCCGCCGGTCTGGGCGGCGTTGAAGGACTGCTGGATCCCCTCCAGGGTGCGCAGCACCGTCGCCAGCTGGTCGGGGTCGTTGACCTCCCATCCGCGCTGCGGCTCAAGGCGGATGCGCGCACCATTGGCGCCGCCCCGCTTGTCGCTGCCCCGGAAGGACGAGGCCGAGGCCCACGCGGTGGACACGAGCTGGGGCACGGAAAGGTCCGAGGCGAGGATCTGGCCCTTGAGGGAGGCGATGTCGTCGGTGCCGATGAGCTCGTGCGTCACCGTGGGGAGGGGATCCTGCCACAGCAGCGTCTCACTCGGGACCTCCGGGCCGAGGTAGCGCACGACCGGGCCCATGTCACGGTGGGTCAGCTTGAACCAGGCCCGGGCGAAGGCGTCCGCGAACTCCTCGGGGTTCTCCAGGAAGCGCCGCGAGATCTGCTCGTAGACCGGGTCGAACCGAAGCGCGAGGTCGGTCGTCAGCATCGTCGGGGCGTGGCTCTTCGACGGGTCGTGGGCGTCGGGGACGGTACCCGCCCCGGCGCCCTCCTTCGGCCGCCACTGGTGCGCACCGGCCGGGCTCTTGAACAGCTCCCACTCGTAGCCGAACAGGATCTCGAAGAAGCTGTTGTCCCACGTCGTCGGGGTGTTCGTCCACGTACCCTCGAGACCGCTGGTGATCGCGTCGCCGCCCTTGCCGGTGCCGAAGGAGTTCCTCCAGCCGAGGCCCTGCTCCTCGAGCGAGGCGGCCTCGGGGTCGGGGCCGACGTTGTCCGCCGGGCCCGCGCCGTGCGTCTTGCCGAAGGTGTGGCCGCCCGCGACCAGGGCGACCGTCTCCTCGTCGTTCATCGCCATCCGGCGGAACGTCTCACGGACGTCCCGGGCCGCGGCGAGCGGGTCCGGATTGCCGTTCGGGCCCTCCGGGTTGACGTAGATGAGACCCATCTGGACCGCGCCGAGGGGGTTCTCCAGCTCCCGGTCGCCGGTGTAGCGCTCGTCGCCGAGCCAGGTGGACTCCGGGCCCCAGTAGACGTCCTCCTCGGGCTCCCAGACGTCCGCACGGCCGCCGCCGAAGCCGAAGGTCTGGAAGCCCATCGACTCCAGGGCGACGTTGCCGGCGAGGATCATGAGGTCGGCCCACGAGAGGCTCCGGCCGTACTTCTTCTTGACCGGCCACAGTAGGCGGCGGGCCTTGTCGAGGTTCGCGTTGTCCGGCCAGCTGTTCAGGGGCGCGAAGCGCTGCTGGCCGGCGCCGGCGCCGCCGCGACCGTCGCTGATCCGGTAGGTGCCCGCGCTGTGCCACGCCATCCGGATGATGAACGGGCCGTAGTGGCCGAAGTCGGCCGGCCACCAGTCCTGCGAGGTCGTCAGCGCCTCCGCGATGTCCTGCTTCACGACCGCGAGGTCGAGGGTCTTGAACGCCTCGGCGTAGTCGAACTCCTCGCCGAGGGGGTTGGCCACGGCGGGGTTCGTGGCGAGGATCTTCAGGTTGAGCCGCTCCGGCCACCACTGGCGGTTTCCGCCGCCCTGAGTCGGGTGTGGGGCGCGCCCGTGCGCGACGGGGCAGCCGCCCGCGCCCTCCGACTGCGCGTCTACGACGATTGCATCATGGTTCTCAGACATGGGAATCCTTCCGGACCAGGCGGATCACGCTGCTCAGGAACTGCGGGCGGTGGAACACTCGGGGCACAGACCCCAGTTGATGACCTTGGCCTCCTTGGTCGCGAAGCCGTAGTCGTTGGACGCGGTCAGGCAGGGGCCTCGTTGACTGCACAGTTGACGTCAGCGACGACACCGCACGACTGGCACGCGATGTGGTGGTTGTCATCGACGCGGCCCTGGAACCGGGCTGGGCTGCCGACCGGTTCGATGCGGCGTACGAGTCCTGTCGCGGTGAGCGCGGGGAGGGCACGACTCGAAGAGAGGTATGGCCACCGCGTTGGCGCACCCCGGAGGCGATCTCCTCGACGCCGAGGCAGTGACCGTCCCGGACGGTCTCGAGCAGCACGCCGCGGGCGGCCTTCACCCCCAAGCCGGCACCGCGCAGCTCCTCGGCGGTGGTCCCGTCACGTCTCTGTCTCCTGCCGTACTTGAGTCTTCCCGTCCCTTGGCTATCGCCGGAACTGATCCTACGATGGACAGAATCCAAGTCAAGAAGCACGCCAAACCCATATCCAATCGGAGCCCGTAGTCCACAGGTAAACTTCGGACATCCCACCGAACCTGAATAGGTGAACCGATATGAGTGACCTGCTGGAGCGACTGCGAGGGCGTGGCTGGCGGATGACCTCCCAGCGGCGTGTCGTTGCGGAGGTCCTCAATGGCGACCACGTGCATCTCACGGCCGACGAGGTGCACGCCCGCGCGGCACGGCGGCTGCCCGAGATCTCCCGGGCGACCGTCTACAACACCCTGGGCGAGTTGGTCTCCCTCGGTGAGGTCATAGAGGTCTCCACGGACGGCCGCGCGAAGCGCTACGACCCCAACGCACACCACCCACACCAGCACCTGGTGTGCTCCAACTGCGGCACCATCCGCGATGTCCACCCGAGAGGCAATCCGCTGGCCGACCTCCCGGCGGAGGAGCGGTTCGGCTTCACCGTGTCCGAGGCCGAGGTCACCTACCGCGGACTGTGCCCATCCTGCGCCTAGGCAGCTGATGCGTATCGGCGACCTTGAAAGTGCGTCGCGGTCGCCGATGGCGCGGTAGGCCTGCCTACGTGTCGACGGCGGCACCACCATGACGCCGTGAACCCCGAGTCCGGGTACCCGGACCCGACGCTGCCGATCGGCGATCGCGATCGGCTCAGCCAGCAGGGCCCTGAGGTGACAACGGTTCGGCCTCCCGCCGCCGGGGGCGCCGCCCGGTCAGCGCGCCGCGACTCCGCGCCAGCCGGGTCGGTGATCCCGGCCATCCGCCCGGCTGTCACGGCGTCTGGATATTGCCGAAGTCGGCCGCGCGACTGACGATGGCCGTTGTGCCTGAGTTGGAACGGACGGAGACCAAGCCAGTGAGCCCCACCGACTTCGAACCGATAGCCGCCATACCGCCGATGTTCGCCGGACTCTGCGACGACGCGGCGCTGTTTCCGCCCGGCAACGCCGCGGCCGCGGATGCACTGCCGGCCCACACCCGCTACCGCGGCGCCTGGTTCGCGCCGTTGGTCGGCCCGTTCCTGGTCGGCGCCAACCACCTCGCCGTCGTCGCCGACGCACTTGAGCACGCTTCGGCCTCTCCGGACGCGGTGCTTGTCGTGCGCGGCGGACCGCCGGAGCTGGCCCCGTCCCTGGACGCCGCCCGTAGATGCGGGCTGCGTCTGGTCGGGGTGGAGCTGGGCTCCGCCCCCACCGGATCGCCGGCCGAGGCGGCTCGGGCCGCCGCTACCGCGCTTGCCCGGCTCCCTTTGGGCGACATGGGCGGGGTGGTAGAGGTGCGGCGGAGCAGCGACGCGGAGATGCAGGCAGCCCTCGACGCGCTCGCCGGTACGGGCTGCCGGGCCAAGCTGCGGACCGGCGGCACGGTCGCCGATGCGTTCCCTTCCGCAGCCGAAGTGGCTACCTTCATCGGTGGATGCGTGGCCCGCGGGTTGCCGTTCAAGTGCACGGCCGGGCTGCACCAAGCCGTGCGCCACACCGATCCGGTCACCGGCTTCGAGCACCATGGCTTCCTGAACATCCTCGCCGCCACCGCCTCGGTCCTCTCCGGTGCCGGCCCGACGGAGGTGACCGCCGTGCTGGAGCAGCGGGACGGCGCCGAACTGGCCGCGAACACCAGCCGAATGACGCCCCGTCAGGCATCTCTTGCCCGTGCCTCCTTCACCGCATACGGCACCTGCAGCATCACCGAGCCGTTGGAGGAACTCGCACGCCTCGGCTTGGTATCCCTTCCCACAGACCCACTGGACCGCGCATGACTCGCCGACCGATGGCGGCCGCCGCGAGCCGCCGCCGAGGTTCAGGCCGTGCACGGATGGGCCCGTATCCCGACAGGTCGCCCAGCCAGTCCGCACCCACATCCGGCATGTCCTGCGTCGGAGCGCTCACCGTCATACGCGTCGTGGTACGAGGGGACATACGCGTGGGCACCGGCACCGCCACGAGTTGACCTAGGCGGTTTCGTTCGGATCAGCTGAATGCGGGTCCGGGTAGGGCGTCGCAGACGACAAGGCGCACGCATCCGGCGAGACGGCGTACTGGGCCACACCCTCACCCAACGACCAGTCGATTGACTCGTTCTCCGTCAGCACGACGAACACATTGCGTGGCTCGGTTCCTGCGTATTCGTGGGCGAGCTGCGCGATCCGCCGGTACAGCGCTTGTTTCTGCTCCGGCGCGCGTCCGGAGCGCATGGTGATCGACACGTAGACGATGCCGTCGTCGCGGTGCACACCGAGGTAGTTGTCATAGCGCAGCGTGCCACTGATGCCATCGTGGCTCGCCAGGATCTGGAACCGGTCGTCGGGCGGGAAGCCAATCGTCTCGACCAGGGCGTCGTGCACTGCGCTACCGAGCGCCTCAAGCCGTTCGCGGTCGGCCCTCAGCGCGTCGATACGAACAAGCGGCATCAGCGTGTCCCCTCTTCGGGATCTCTTGGATTGGCGGCAGGTCTGGCCGTTAGAGCTGTGACGCAGGCAGCGCCTGCACAGGCTTGAGGCATCCACGCCTTCACCGCCGAGGCGTCGCTTGCCCAACCACGAGTGTACATACTAGTAGGTACAGAGGTGTTACCCCAGGACTTGGCGACCCACGGCTGTCCACGACGTTCGGCCGGTCTCCAGCGCGGCCACGATCGAGTACCGCCATCCCGGGACCATCTGGTGCTTGCCCTCACCCCGGCGAACGAGCGACGCCGGACCGCGGGTGGATCCCGCGGTCCGGCGGGTGTTGGGAGCAAGACCCCACGAGGGATCAGGCGAAGGTCAGGGACGCGGTTGCCGTGGAAGGCAGCAGGCCCGGACTTCCGGCGAATGTGGCGACGTACTCACTTGCGAGGATGACGGTCGGTGGTACGGCGATGTTGGTGAGAGTGGCCGTGCCGGTGGGCCCGGTTGTCGCGGAGCCCAGGTTCACCGTGCCGACCAGGGTCGGCACGGTGAAGGTGATCACCTGGCCGGGGATGCCGGCGCTGGTGGCCTGGTTGGTGAGGGTGGCGCTCACTACCGGGATGATGAACTGGCCGGTGAGGAGGAACTGGATCACGGCCGGGGTGGCGGTCAGATGGGTGGCCGCCGAGGCAGTGTTGACCACTTGGGTGGCGTTGCCCGACGACGTGTTGAAGTTTCCGCTGCCGCTGTAGTTGGCGTTGAGCGTGTGGGTGCCCACGCTGAGGGACGAGGTCGACAACGTGGCGACGCCGCTGCCGTTGAGGGGGGCGCTGCCGATCGGGGTGGCCCCGTCGAGGAAGGTGACGGTGCCGGTCGGGACACCCACGCCGGGAGGGACGGCGGTGACCGTCGCGGTCAGCGTCACCGTCTGCCCGTTCATCGACGGGTTCGGCGAAGAGATCAGACTGGTAACGGTGTTGGCCTTGTTGACGCTCTGGTTGTCCACCGCGGAGGCGGATCCGGCGAAGTTGACGTCTCCGCTGTAGCTGGCAGTCAGGGCGTGCGCTCCCACCGCCAACGTGGAGCTCGTCAGTGTGGCGACGCCGCTGCCGTTGAGGGGGGCGCTGCCGATCGGGGTGGCCCCGTCGAAGAAGGTGACCGTGCCGGTCGGGGTACCGGACCCGGAACTCACTGTGGCGGTGAGGGACTTGGCCTGGCCGAACACCGAGGGGTCCGGGGTCGACACCAGTGTGGTGGAGGTGGGGAAGAGCACTGCCGCCGTGACGGTGACGGAGGCGTCACTGTTGTTGGTGATGTAGAGGGTCGTCCCATCGGGGGTGACCGCCACCCAGAACGGCCCCGGACCGGACGGGATGGCGAAGGTGACGGTGTTGGTTCCGGTGGCGATGACACTCACCGTGTTGTCGCTGTTGTTCGCCACGTAGGCGTGGCTTCCGTCAGGGGCGATGACGACCCCTGACGGTGCGCCGCCGACCGTGATAATGCCGCTGACGGTGTTGGTGGCGGTGGCGATGACACTGACGGTGTTGTCGCCTTCGTTGGTGACGTAGGCACGGGTGCCGTCGGGGGTGATCGCCACGCCGACAGGGAGGGAGCCGACCACAGCCGTGGCGCTGACAGTGTTGGTCAGGGTGTTGATCACGCTGACCGTGCCGTCGGCGTCGTTGGTGACGTAGACGTGCAGCCCGTCTGGCGTGACCGCCACCCCCAGCGGGGCGCTGCCCACGGTGACGGCAGTGATGACCAGGTTGGTTGCCGTATTGATCACGCTGACATTGCCGCTGCCCGCGTTGGCGACGTAGGCACGGGTGCCGTCGGGGGTGATCGCGACCCCGAGAGGCGTGGTGCCCACCGTGACGGTCCCGGTGACGGTGTTGGTGGCGGTGGAAATGACGCTGACCGTGCCGTCGCCGGCGTTGGTGACGTAGACGTGCAGCCCATCTGGCGTGACCGCCACCCCGAACGGTGTGGTGCCTACGGTGACGGTCGCGGTGACGGTGTTGGTGGCGGTGGCGATGACACTGACGGTGTTGTCGCTTTCGTTGGCGACGTAGGCACGGGTGCCGTCAGGGGTGATCGCCACTCCGGCGGGCGAGGTACCGACGGTGACCGTCGGGTCCAGGAAGGCTGCAATGCCTCCCTTGCGGACCACGCTCCCCTGCATTCCGAGCAGTTGACGCCATTTTGACTGAGCGGCCTTGGCCATGATGCGGTCCCCTGTGATCTAGGTATGCCTGATCTGGATGGGCTGCTCAGGAGGTCCGCCATGCCGTGCCGGTCATGCTCGGAGGCAACGCGTAGCGGTGTTGGTCAGCGTGCTGAGGCGGGCCCATCTTGTCTGCTGCCGACCGGTGCTGGGCGCAGTCGGCGCTTATCGGTTACCGAGGGGGATGGGCAACCCGCCGGATTCAATAACACTAGTAATCCACCGCTGAGCAGCGGGGAACAGTGCGCCTCGTCAAACATCACTCCAATGGCCCAGTCGGCTCGTAGCGTACGAATGGGCCGCGACGACTACGTTCAGACCCCCGCTCGTCGGCGGTCATGAGACGGAGTTCAACGCGCGCGTGCTGGTGAGGTCGGCTCAACCGGCGATCGGCCTGCGGCGCCGACCGGTGCCGCCTGGTGCGCGCCGACCGACGTCGGTTGCCGGACCTCCAACTCATCTCGAACCGACCACAGTCACATGGTCGTACAACTGGGCCGTCGGGGTGGTGCTTGATGGGTGGGCTACCCTCCATACACCGCCAGTGCGTTAATGGTCTTATCGAATCCGGCGGGTTGCCCATCCCCCTCGGTAACCGATGAGCGCCGACTGCGCTCAGCACCGGTCGGCAGCACACAAGATGGGCCCGCCTCAGCACGCTGACCAACACCGCTACGCGTTGCCTCCAAGCATGACCGGCACGGCATGGCGGACCTCCTGAGCAGCCCATCCAGATCAGGCATACCTAGATCACAGGGGACTGCATCATGGCCAAGGCCGTTCAGTCAAAATGGCGTCAACTGCTCGGAATGCCGCGGAACGGGCTTCGGTCCGTCATCCTCACGCCTTTGTCGGATCCGACCGTGCCGGTAGGCACTTCACCGACCGGCGTGGCCATCACACCTAACGGAGCGCGCGCCTACGTCACCAATGAGAGTGACCACACCGTCAGCGTCATCGACACCGCCACCACCAGCGTTGTCGCCACCATCCCGGTGGGCAACACCCCGTTCTGGGTGGCGATCGACCCTGTCGCCGGGGCCGAGGCCTACGTCACCAACTCCAGCGACAACACCGTCAGTGTCATCGCCACCGTCACCAACACCGTCATCGGAACATTCGCTGTAGGCACCACGCCTCTCGGGCTCGCGGTCACCCCCGACGGCCTCAGGGCCTACGTGACCAACATGTCCGACGGCACGGTCAGCGTCGTCAGCGTCCCCCTCGGCGTCGGGATCGCGGTGGTCCCCGTGGGGCTGAACCCCTCCAACGTGGCGATCGCCCCCAACGGCACCCATGCCTACGTCACCAATGCCGGAGACGGTACGGTCAGCGTCATCGACACGGTCACCAACACCGTCAGCACGACGGTGACCGTGGGTACCGCCCCCTTCGGCGTGGCGGTCAACCCCGGCGGGACGCATGCCTACGTGGTCAACAGCGGAGACGGTACGGTCTCCGTCATCGACACGGCCACCAACACCGTCAGCGCCACGGTCGCCGTGGGCACGAACCCCGAGGGCGTGGCCCTCGACCCCGGCGGGACCCACGCCTACGTGGCCAACAGCGGGGACAACACGGTCAGCGTGATCAACACCAGCAGCAACACGGTGACGTTCGCCATCCCCGTGGGCCCGGGTCCGTTCGACGTGGCGGTCACGCCGAACGGCTCAGCACTGTACGTCACCGACAACAGCGACGCGTCTGTGACCATCACCGAAACGGTGCCCTTCCCGACCACGACCGTGCTGGTCTCCACTCCCGAACCTTCGGTCTTCGGTCAGACCAAGACCCTCACCGCCACGGTGACCTCGTCGGTCGGTACACCAACGGGGACGGTCACGTTCTTCGACGGCGGCACCCCCATCGGCAGTGCCACCCTCAACGGCAGCGGCGTCGGCACGATCACGACCTCCACCCTGGCGGTGGGGACCCACGCCATGACTGCCGGCTATGGCGGCGACACCAACTTCGCCCCATCCACTTCGGCGGTCGACAACCAGACGGTGAACAAGGCGGATACGACCACCGGTCTGACGTCGACGCCTGATCCCTCCGTCTTCGGTGAATCGAAGACTCTCACCGCCACGGTGACCGCCACCCTGCCAGGCGACGGCACGCCGACCGGGACCGTCAGCTTCTTCGATGGGCTGACGTTGCTGGGTACCGCGCCCCTTTCCGGCGGCGTCGCCACGTTCACCATCAGCTCATTGGCTGTCGGTGCGCACGCCCTCACCGCCACCTACAACGGTGACGGCGACTTCAACAGCTCCACCTCGCCGGTCGACAACCAGACGGTGAACAAGGCGGATACGACCACGAGCCTGGTGTCGGTGCCTGATCCTTCCGTTTTCGGGCAGGCCAAGACTCTCACCGCGACCGTCACCCCTGTGAGCCCCGGTGCGGGTACCCCGACGGGCACCGTCACTTTCTTCGATGGCGGTACTCCGATCGGCAGTGGCACGCTCAACGGCAGTGGTGTTGCCACCCTCTCGATCTCCACCCTGGCTGTCGGTGCGCACGCCCTGACCGCCACCTACAACGGTGACGGGGACTTCAACGGTTCGACGTCGGCGGTGGACAGTCAGACGGTGAACAAGGCGGGTACGACCACGAGTCTGGTGTCGGCGCCTGATCCTTCGGTGTTCGGTGAGGCGAAGACGCTGACGGCGACGGTTGCTGCTGTGAGTCCTGGGGCGGGTACTCCTACCGGTACCGTGGATTTCTTCGATGGCGGTACCCCCATCGGCAGTGCCACCCTCAACGGCAGCGGCGTCGGCACGATCACGGTCTCCAACTTCGCTGTGGGTTCACATGCGTTGACTGCGACGTACAACGGCGACAGCGGCTTCAACGGTTCGACGTCGGCGGTCGACAACCAGACGGTGAACAAGGCGGACACCACTACCGGTCTGACTTCGGCGCCCGACCCTTCCGTTTTCGGGCAGGCCAAGACCCTCACCGCGACCGTCACCCCTGTGAGCCCCGGTGCGGGTACCCCGACGGGCACCGTCACTTTCTTCGATGGCGGTACCCCGATCGGCAGCGGCACTCTCAACGGCAGTGGTGTTGCCACCCTCTCGATCTCCACCCTGGCTGTCGGTCCGCACGCCCTCACCGCCACCTACAACGGCGATGGCGACTTCAACGGTTCGACGTCGGCGGTCGACAGTCAGACGGTGAACAAGGCGGGTACGACCACGAGTCTGGTGTCGGCGCCTGATCCTTCGGTGTTCGGTGAGGCGAAGACGCTGACGGCGACGGTTGCTGCTGTGAGTCCTGGGGCGGGTACTCCTACCGGTACCGTGGATTTCTTCGATGGCGGTACCCCGATCGGCAGCGCCACGCTCAACGGCAGCGGCGTCGCCACGGTCACGGTCTCCAACTTCGCTGTGGGTTCACATGCGTTGACTGCGACGTACAACGGCGACAGCGGCTTCAACGGTTCGACGTCGGCGGTGGACAACCAGACGGTGAACAAGGCGGGTACGACCACGAGTCTGGTGTCGGCGCCTGATCCTTCGGTGTTCGGTGAGGCGAAGACGCTGACGGCGACGGTTGCTGCTGTGAGTCCTGGGGCGGGTACTCCTACCGGTACCGTGGATTTCTTCGATGGCGGTACCCC
>NZ_JARHTQ010000080.1 GCF_029223525.1 Streptantibioticus ferralitis
CCCGGGGTGCTGTTGCGGTGGATCCGGGTGAGCCGGTGGGGGATGTGGCGGCTGCGGCGGTGTGGGGTCTGGTGCGTTCGGCGCAGGCGGAGCATCCGGGCCGGATCACTTTGCTGGACACCGACGACCTGGACAGTTCCCTCATCGCCGGGGCGGCGGTGTGTCCGGAGCCGCAGTTGGTGGTTCGGGGTGGGGTGGTGCGGGGTGCGCGTCTGGTTCGTGTCGCCGCGCCGGTCGCAGGGCCGGTGGGTTTTGGTGAGGGCACGGTGTTGGTCACGGGTGGGACGGGTGGTCTGGGCCGGGAGGTGGCCCGTCATTTGGTGACGGGGCATGGTGTGCGTGATTTGTTGCTGGTGAGCCGTCGTGGTGGTGCGGCTGATCTGGTGGCTGAGCTTGGGGAGTTGGGTGCCCGGGTGCGGGTGTGTGCGTGTGATGTCAGTGACCGGCAGGCGTTGGCGCAGGTGTTGGACGGGGTTGCTCTGTCGGCGGTGGTTCACGCCGCGGGTGTGGTCGATGACGCTGTGGTGACCTCGTTGGACATGGCCCGGTTGGATCGGGTGATGGCTGCGAAGGTTGATGCTGTGTGGCATCTGCACGAGTTGACGGTGGGTGTGGAGCTGTCGGCGTTCGTGGTGTTCTCCTCCCTGGCTGGGATCATCGGAAGTCCTGGGCAGGGCAATTATGCGGCGGCGAACGTGTTCTTGGATGCGTTGATGCAGCAGCGGTGGCGGGCGGGGCTGCCCGCGGTGTCGTTGGTCTGGGGGCCTTGGGCACCGGAGGCGGGTTTGACCAGTGCGTTGTCGGACACCGAGATGCGGCGGATCACTCAGTCCGGTACTGCGCCGTTCACGGTCGAGCAGGGTCTGCAGATGTTCGACCAGGCCCTGGGTGCCGGGCAGCCGGTCATCGCGCTGACCCGCCTGGACCTGGCCGCCCTGCGCACCCGGCCGGACCTGCCCCCGCTGTGGCGCACCCTGGCCGGCCAACCCACCCGCCGCACCGCAGGCGACCACCAGCACACCCCCGACGACCTCGCACGTCGCCTGGCCGCCCTGCCGGGGCCCCAGGCCCGGTACGAGTACCTGCTTACGCTCGTCACCGATCACGTCGACCTCGTGCTCGGTCACGCGCCGAGCGACCGGGTGGACACCACGAAGGAATTCCGTGAGCTCGGGTTCGACTCGCTGACCGCGGTCGACCTGCGGAACCGCCTGCAGGCGGTCACCGGAATGACTCTCCCGGCGACGCTCGTCTTCGACTACCCGGACGCGACCAGCCTGGCCGGTTTCCTCAGCGTGAGGTTCGGCGATGCTGGGCCGGCCGCCGCCGAGCCTGTGGACCCGGCGCCGAAGGACCCGATGCAGGACCTCTACCTCAAAGCGCTGGAGAGCGGCCACGCCGATCTCGGTGACGAGTTCGCGCTCAGCGCCGCGAAACTGCGTCCCCGGTACGACAATCCCACGCACCTGAAGCGACGGCCGGTTCCGGTGCTGCTGTCCGCCGGGAACACGGGCCCGCACCTCGTTTGCATTTGCCCGCCGCTGGCGTTGAACGGCCCGCAGACCTACACCCGGTTCGCGGCCGAACTGGCCGCCGACTGGAAGGTCTCCGCTCTGGTGGCACCAGGGTTCGCAGCGGACTCCCCGCTGCCAGGGACCAGGGAGGTTCTGATTACGACGCTGGCCGATGCGGTGCAGGAGTACATCGGTGACTCCGGCTTCGCCCTCGCCGGTCTGTCCTCCGGTGGCGTGCTCGCCTACGAGATCGCGCGGGAGCTGCACCGGCGGGGCGACGACCCGTCGGGTGTGGTGCTGCTCGACTCGTACCCGATGAACAGCCCGGTCCTGAAGCGGTGGAAGAACGAGATGGCCCGGGTCGGCCTGGAGCGCGCGCGTTCGCTCGACCGGCGGCAGGCCGACGAGGGGTTCCGGCTCGAGGAGATCACTGCCTCAGCCTGGATCTGCCAGCAGCTGCTGCTCGACTGGGAGCCGCAAGGACTCGCCGTGCCGTCGTATCTGGTCCGTGCCGCCCAGCCCCTGGTGGCGGAGGACGGTGTCGGCTGGCAGACAACGCTCGCGGCCGCAACGGTCGTCGACGTGCCGGGCGACCACTTCAGCATCATGGACCGGCAGTTCGTCGCGTCCACCGCGGCAGCCGTACGTGCATGGCTGGCGGGTGTGACCGGCCAGGCCGGCTAGGAGCGTGTCTCAGCTTGACGTTTATCCTCGGCGGGCTTGGTGTTCCTTGATGGTCTCGGCGCGTTTGACGGTCTTGCCGACGTCGTGGCGCTTGGCGCGGTGTCTGTTCTTCGAACCGGGCGGCCGTCCCGGGC
>NZ_JARHTQ010000081.1 GCF_029223525.1 Streptantibioticus ferralitis
CCTGTCGGCGTCGGGTGAATCGTGACCCAGTTTGACCGGGTGAAAGATGACCCACTTTGTGGCGGTTCAGTCGGTGTCGTTGTCGGTAGGGACGCGTCCGAGTTCACGTCCGCGCATGCGGTAGGAGTCTCCTTTGAGGGAGTGGACTTCGGCGTGGTGGACGAGGCGGTCGATCATGGCGGCGGCCACGGTCTCGTCGCCGAAGACCTCTCCCCAGCGTCCGAAGGGTTTGTTGCTGGTGACGATTACGGACGCGTGTTCGTAGCGGTTTGAGATCAGTTGGAAGAACAGGTTGGCGGCTTCCGATTCGAAGGGGATGTAGCCGACTTCATCGACCACGATCAAGGGATAGCGACCGAGGCGGGTGAGTTCTGCGGAGAGGTTTCCGGCCTGGTGGGCGGCGGCGAGCCGGTCCACCCACTCGGCCGCGGTGGCGAACGCGACGCGGTGGCCGGCCTGGCAGGCCCGCACTCCCAGGCCGATGGCCAGGTGTGTCTTGCCCGTGCCCGGCGGGCCCAGAAAAACTACGTTCTCCTTGCCCGCGATGAAGTCCAAGGTTCCCAGATGGGAGAGCTGTTGGCGCGTCAGGCCGCGCAGGTGGGTGACGTCGAGTTCTTCGAGTGTCTTGATCGAGGGGAAGCGGGCGGCGCGTACTCGTGCTTCACCGCCGTGGGATTCGCGGGCGGCGACCTCGCGTTGCAGGCAGGCGACGAGGTATTCGGCGTGGGTCCAGGACTCGGTGCGGGCTCGTTCGCCGAGCCGGTCGGCGGCCTCCAGCAGGGCCGGAGCCTTCAGGGCCCGGGCCAGGAAGGCCAGATCGGATGAGATCTGCTGGCTGGTGCGGCGGCCTGCGGCCGGCACCTGGGCTTTGCCTGCGGGCTGGGCGAGGGCGGCCTCGCCGTCGGCGGTGGCGGTTGATGGCATCAGATGGCCTCCTTGTCGGCGCCGCCGTCGATGACGGTGAACAGGCGGTCGTAGGTGTCCAGCTCGCGCTGTTCGACCTCGACCAGCGGGCCGCCGGAGTTGACGGCCTGGATCTGACCGGTGGGACGGTGGCGTGCCTGGTGCCGCATCATCTGGCCGGCCTCGGCGTGTTCGGGGTCGGTGAGGGTCTGGTGGCGGGCCCAGCAGCGCGGATGCCGGGCCATGATCTGTCCGCTGGCGGCCAGGACGATGACCTCGTCGGTGTCGGTCAGCACGGTCACGTGGTGGCCGATGGCTGCGGGGTCGACGGAGTAGTCGCAGGTGTCGACGCGGACGTAGTGGTCGCGGCCGAGCCGGGTCGAGAACCGCCACCAGGTCGGTGGGTCGACCGCGGGCAGAGTGAGCATCTGAGCCCGGTCGGCTTCCCACCGGTCGGCCGGGCGGGTGCCCAGGCCGCGGTGGACGCGCCGGTTGGCGACCTTGAGCCACTCGGCGAGCTGGGTGTTGAAGTCGTCCGGGCCGCTGAAGTGACGGCCGGGCAGGAAGGAGGTCTCCAGATAGCCGTTCGCCCTCTCCACCAGCCCTTTCGCCTCCGGATCCCTGGGACGGCACAAGTAGATCTTGGTGGCGAGCAGGCCCGCGAACGCGGCGAACTCCGACGTGGGGCGTCCCCGGCCGACGCCGGCCTCGTTGTCCCAGACCAGCATCCGGGGGACCGCTGCCCACCGCGACAGCAGCCGCCAGTGCCCGTCGATCAGGTCGCCGGTCCTCCTGGAGGGCAGCATCCTCGCGGCGATCACCCGCGAGTAGCCCGACACCATCACCAGCACCGGCGGGCGGCCGGTCTGCCCATAGCCCAGCGGGATCTGCGCGTCGGGGAACCACAGGTCGCACTGGGCCAGTTCACCGGGCCGGTAGGTCGTGCGGGAGACCGGATCGACCGGCAGATAAGCCGGCCGAAGCTCCCGGATGCGGTCGGTGAGGATCGTCATCCCTCGGTCCCAGCCGATCCGCTCGGCGACCACGGTCGCGGGCATCGTCGGCGTCTCCCGCAGCAGCTCGCGGATCTGCCCTTCGACCACGTCCACCGCCGAGCCCTTCGGCGGCCGTTGGTACTTCGGCGGCCGGTCGCTCGCAAGCGCCCGCTTGACCGTGTTCTTCGAGATGCCCAGATGCCGTGCGATCGCCCGGATCGGCATCTGCTCGGCACGGCGCAGACGGCGGATCTCTGCCCAGTCCTCCACGGGAATCACCCTTCCCTCCTGACCTTGATCACCAAGGCCAAGAATCAGATGAAAATCCACAAAAGGGTCAGGATTGACACGCTGTCAAAGGGTCAGATTTGGACCGTCGTCGAGA
>NZ_JARHTQ010000082.1 GCF_029223525.1 Streptantibioticus ferralitis
CGCTGATGCGGTCGCGGTGGCGTTGATGCGTAAGGACCGCGATGGCATACAGAGCGCGCTCACCGCCGCCGGTGAACTGTTCGTGCAGGGTGTGCCGGTCTCCTGGGACGGGTTGTTCGCTGGGCGGAGGCCGGGGTGGGTGGATCTGCCGACGTATGCGTTCCAGCGCCGCCGGTACTGGCCTGAGGGTGGTGCGGTGGCTGCTGATGTGGCTGCGGCGGGGTTAGTGTCGGCGGAGCATCCGTTGCTGGGTGCGGTGGTGTCGTTGCCTGAAGGCGGTGGGGTGGTGTTCACCTCGCGGTTGTCGGTCGGGGCGCAGCCCTGGCTGGCCGACCATGCTGTTCAGGGTGTGGTGCTGTTCCCGGGGACGGGATTTGTGGAGCTGGTCGTCCATGCCGCCGATGTGGTGGGGGGTGGCCGGGTCAGTGAGTTGATCGTGGAGGCGCCGTTGGTGCTTCCGGAGCGGGGTGGCGTTCAAGTCCAGGTGGTTGTGGGCGAGTTGGTGGACAGGCGCCGTCCGGTGACCGTGTACGCGCGCCCCGACGCGGGTGGGGAGAAAGCCTGGTTCCGGCACGCCAGCGGTGTCGTGGATGACACGACGGCGGCTGAGGCGGCCGGTTTCTCCACCCTGGCCGGGGTGTGGCCGCCGGTCGGCGCAGAAGCGCTGGACACCGACGGGATCTACGAGCGGATCGCCGGTGAGGGATTCGTGTACGGGCCGTCGTTCCAGGGCCTGACCCGGGCCTGGCGCCGCGACGGTCAAGTCTTTGCCGAAGTCGTGCTGCCCGAGCCTCAATCGGGTCGGGCCAGCGGTTTCGGGTTGCACCCGGCGTTGCTGGATGCGGTGCTGCATGCATCGCTGTTCGTGGACCTCGAGCCCGCGGAGTTTGGCCGGTTGCCGTTCAGCTTCGGGGATGTGGTGCTGCACGCGTCCGGGGCGACCCGGGCGCGGGCCTGCCTGACGCAGACGGGTCCGGATTCGCTCTCGGTCGCGGTGGCCGATGCGGCCGGCGGCGCGGTGCTGTCGCTGGGATCGCTGGTCGTGCGCCCGTTGACGCCGCAGGCGCTGACCGCCGCCAGCGACGGCCAGGACGAGACTGTGCTGGCCGTGGAGTGGACCCCCCTCGACGCCCCGTCCCCCGTGCTGGACGACTGGGCGGGCGTGGCCGCCGCAGTGGTGGCCGGTCCCGAGCCGGAGGTGGCGTGGCTGCCGGGTGCGCTGGTGCACGAGCACGTCGACCGGGTGGAGTCTGACTCGGCCCTGCCGCTGGTGGTCGCGGTGTCCGGCGGGGACAGCCCGATCGACGGGGCCCACCGGTCCAGCTGGTGGATGCTGGCCCAGCTGCAGGCCTGGCTGACCGGGGACCGGGATCTGATCGTGCTGACCTCGGGTGCGGTCGCCGTCGGCCCCGGGGAGGCGGTCACGGATCTGGGCGCCGCCGCAGTGTGGGGTCTGGTCCGTTCGGCGCAGGCTGAGAACCCCGGCCGGATCACGCTGATCGACGCCGATGCCGCGACCGGGATGTCGGCCGGTCTGCTGGCCGTCGCGCGCGACACCGGCGAGCCCCAGCTGGCGGTCCGTGCAGGGAAGCTGCACGCTGCCCGGCTGACGCGGGCCGATACGGGCTTGGCAGTGCCGCAGGCCGATGCGTGGCACCTGGACTCGTCGGCCAAGGGAACCCTCGAAAATCTGCGGCTGGTGCCGTTCCCGTCGGCCGCGCGCCCGCTGGAGAGCGGCGAGATCCGGATCGGGGTGCATACGGCCGGCCTGAACTTCCGCGACGTCCTCAACGCCCTGGGGATGTACCCGGGTGAGGCTGGCCCGCTGGGCGGCGAGGTCGCGGGTGTGGTCACCGAAGTGGGCCCGGACGTGTCGGACCTGCGGGTGGGCGACCGGGTCATGGGTATCACCGACGGCGGGTTCGGCTCGGTGGTGGTGACCGACCGGCGGCTGGTCGTGCCGATCCCGGCGGGCTGGTCGTTCGCGACGGCCGCCTCCATGCCGACGGTCTTCCTGA
>NZ_JARHTQ010000083.1 GCF_029223525.1 Streptantibioticus ferralitis
CACGCCGCGGAGCTTGCCGGGACCCGACTTGCGGTAGGTGACGAACACCACGCCACGCATACGACCCTTGATCAGCCGGGGCAGACCAGCCGCCATACCGAACCAGACACAGACCAACCGAACCCCTCCCCCCAAGCAAAACTGCAGGAACACCCCGGACAGACAAAACCAAATCCCGCGCCGATCACTACACCGTCCGAAACGATCACTGAACCCGCACCTCAGAACCACTGCAACTTCCGCAACCCCACGAAAACCCCCGCCCGGACCCGCACCGCCACCCACAGCCAAAAATCCGAAACGATCACTAGATCCCCAGCTCAACACTTCACGCATCCAATGATCAACAACAGATTTGTCACAGCGCTGTCCACGTGGGGGGTGACGGCGGCCGTGGTCTGGAAGAGCACGAGGTCGACCTGGTTGTCCTTACCGAAGTGGATGATGGTGCGCGGCGAGCGTTCCTTGCGGTTGAACACTGCGGTCCGGTCCTGGTCCACGGTGAGTACCGATGCCGATGGGCCGAACGGCCATGAGGGCCAGCCGCGTGGTCTCCGCCAGGTCCTGGGCACCGGCCGTGCCCGACTCGGGTTCAAGCCTGATCACGCCCATCTCGATTGCGGCAAGCCTGATGCGGCCTACGCACGCGGCGTACAGCGGGCTTCCCGGGCGGTCACCAGCCTGCATCTGTGGGGGCGCTCATCCCGCCAGGGTGGCCAGCGCGCATCGGTGCCGTGGCCGACGGAGAACCCCCCGATCGAGGGGCCTGTCTTTGTCACGCAGGCCTCGGACGCGGCATGTCAGGGGCGGGGTGGGTACCAGGGAGCGAGGCACAGCAGGAGGTGGAGGGTGTGGCGGGCGGCGGTGCGATGTTCGGCGCGGGGGACGTAGGCGGCGCCAAGGGCGAGCGTGCTGGTCAGGGTGAGCAGGAGGAAGAGGGCCGTGGCGGCGAGGTCAAGAGCGGTGCGGGCGGCGGGGGTTGTGGTGGCCAGGAGGCCTGCGGCCGCGGTGACGGTGCGGGCGGCGCGTGGGGCGGGGTGGTGGTGGCGCGGTGGCATGGTCCGGGGTGCTCCTTGGTGACGGTCGGGGCCCGGTGGTGGGGCTTGGTGGTAGTCAGCCAGGTGGGGTGATGTGGGGGTGTGGGTGCTTCGCGGGGTTCTAATCTGCTGCGGTGGACAGGGGTGAACCGGGGTGTGCGGAGCGGGAGTTGATCGCACGGCTGGCGCAGCGAGGCTTGGTGGTCTCTATGGCGCAGTTGGAGCGGTGGCGGGCGGCCGGGCTGTTGCCGGCGCATGAGCGGCGGTGGCTGGGCCGCGGGCGTGGGTCGGTGGCTGTGCTGCATGAAGGGACGGTCGAGGTCGCGGCGGTACTGGCGCGGCACGCGTGGCAGGGGCGTGATCTGCGGTGGACGGTGCTGGCCTGGTATGCCGAGGCGGGGATGCCCGGCGCGGGTGGGGCGGCGGCGGTGCCCGAGCCGCCGTGGCCGGCCGTACGGGAAGCGTTGTTGTGGGCCGGACCCAGCAGCTGGTGGAGCAGGCGCGTGCGGCGGGGCGCAGCGAGCAGGGTCAGGACGTGTTCTACGCGGCGGCCGAGCGGGAGGTGCGCCGTGGGCCGGGTGATCCGCCGCATCCGGCCGAGATGCGGCGCCTGGTGCTCGACGAGGACGGCGATCCGGCCGATCCGGTGGGCTCGGCGGGTCGGGGACCGGTCTCCGGTGTTGGGCGGTCGGAGCGGGTCGTGGTCGACGTAGTAGTACGGCTGCTGAACGAGCAGGAAGAGCGTCTCGGCGTGGCAGCTCAGCGGGGCGCGGTCGGGGACGGGCGCGGCGGTGGCGGGGTG
>NZ_JARHTQ010000084.1 GCF_029223525.1 Streptantibioticus ferralitis
CGGCCCGGGGTATTGGGCGCGGCAGGTGCGGTCGGCGGTGCGGTTCGCCGACGGTGTGCGGTGGCTGGCCGGCCAGGGTGTGGACACGTTCGTGGATGTGGGTCCGGATGGGGTGGTGTCCGGTTTGGCGCAGGCGAACACCGCTGATGCGGTCGCGGTGGCGTTGATGCGTAAGGACCGCGATGGCATGCAGAGCGCGCTCACCGCGGCCGGTGAGCTGTTCGTGCAGGGTGTGCCGGTCTCCTGGGATGGTTTGTTCGCGGGGCGGGAGCCGGGGTGGGTGGATCTGCCGACGTATGCGTTCCAGCGGCGGCGGTACTGGCCGCAGTCCTCGGTCGCTGGTGGAGACGTGATCGCTGCCGGCCTCGCTTCGGCGGGGCATCCGTTGCTGGGTGCGGTGGTGTCGGTGCCGGGGTCGGGCATGGTGGTGCTGACGTCGCGGTTGTCGTTGCGGGCTTATCCGTGGCTGGCGGATCATGCGGTGCACGGGGTGGTGTTGTTCCCGGGTACCGGGTTTGTGGAGTTGGCGGTCCGGGGTGCGGATGCTGTTGGTGCTGGTGGGTTGCGGGAGTTGGTCGTGGAGGCTCCGTTGGTCATCCCGGAGCGGGACAGTGTTCAGGTGCAGGTGGTCGTCAACGACGACGACACTCTCGGTATCTACTCGCGTGCTACTGACGATGATCCGTGGGTCCGGCACGCGACCGCCGTCACCGGGTCCGGGGACGACCGTAGGGCGGATTTCGGTTCGTGGCCGTGGCCGCCGGTGGATGCCTCGCCGGTGGATGTCGCCGACTTCTACCAGCTGACTGCCGACAGCGGGTTCGTCTATGGGCCGGTCTTCCAGGGGTTGCGGCGGGTGTGGCGGGGCGATGGTGAGGTCTTTGCGGAGGTGGTGGTGCCGGAGGGGGAGGTGGACCGGGCTCGGAAGTTTGGTGTGCATCCGGCGTTGTTGGATGCGGCGTTGCAGGCGATGGCGTTTGTGGGGTTGGATCCGGCGCCGGGGGGTTGGTTGCCGTTCAGTTTCGCTGATGTGACGTTGCATGCGGTGGGTGCGACGGTGGGTCGGGTGCGGGTGGTGCGGACCGGGCCGGACAGTGTCGGGGTGGAGCTGGTGGACGGTGATGGTGATCCGGTGGTGTCGATCGGGTCGCTGGTGTTGCGGCCGGTGTCGGCCGGTGGTCCGGTTGCCGGTGTGCGGGCGGGGACGATGCTGGCGGTGGACTGGTCGTCGGTGGTCACGTTGGAGGATCCGGCGCCGGGTACTGATGTGGTGGTGTTCAGGGCTGCGGACGACATCGCTTTGGACGGTATCGCTTCGGCGGGTGTTGTGGTGCTGGAGGCGGTTGGCGTGGCTGGGGGTATGCCGCGGTCGGCTCATGAGGTGACTGGTTGGGTGCTGGCTCAGGTGCAGCGGTGGTTGGTTGATGACCGTTGTGTGGATGGTCGTTTGGTGGTGGTGACCCGGGGTGCTGTTGCGGTGGATCCGGGTGAGCCGGTGGGGGATGTGGCGGCTGCGGCGGTGTGGGGTCTGGTGCGTTCGGCGCAGGCGGAGCATCCGGGCCGGATCACTTTGCTGGACACCGACGA
>NZ_JARHTQ010000085.1 GCF_029223525.1 Streptantibioticus ferralitis
AGCTTGACGTTTAACGTCGCAGGTCACCCGACCTGCTGATCTGCGGTTCTTTCCGGGACAGCGGAGGCGGCCGTTCTCCACGCTTCGAGATGTCGAGTCACGAAGTACAAGAGAACGGCCGCTGTGTATGAGTCTGTCTGTCGATGTGCCCGCAGGCGAGGCGTTGGACGTGTTGTCCTGCTTTCGGGTCGAGTTCTACGAATGCCTCTACGCCCGCGCGGATGCGCTCTTCGAGCTCACCGACGCGGTGCTGTGCGCGGACGGGCCGGTGAAGACGCTGGTCGAGCTGTCGCTGGCGGTCGAGCACCGGCGTGGACACGGCGCCCTGTACGCAGCCTTGGACCGGGGCTGGCTGGAGCCAGCGCGGTTGCGCCGGACCCTGGCCGGCCTGCCGCTGCCAAGAGCGGCCGACGGGCGCATCGTGCTGGCCGTGGACGTGTCCAACTGGTTGCGCCCGGACGCCGCCACCAGCGACGAGAGGCTGTTCTGCCACGTCTATGGACGCGGTGACCGCAAGACGGACCAGCTGATTCCCGGATGGCCGTACTCCTTCGTCGGCGCGCTGGAGACCGGCCGTACCTCCTGGGTTGCGCTGCTGGACGCCGTTCGCCTGGGGCCCGCCGACGACGCGACCGCCGTCACCGCCGCCCAACTACGCGATATCGTCAAGCGGTTGACGCAGGCGGGGCACTGGCATCCGGGCGATCCCGAGATTCTGATCGTGATGGACTCCGGCTACGACATCGCCTACCTCACCCACGTCCTCGCGGATCTGCCGGTCGCGCTGGTCGGGCGCCTGCGCTCGGACCGCGTCATGCTCCGCGACCCAGGTCCGGCCCGCTCCGGACCGAAGGGCGGGCGGCCCCGTCGGCACGGCGGCGTCCTCACCTTCGGCAAGCCCGACAGCTGGCACGAACCCGACGTCACCACCGTCACCGACACCACCCGCTACGGCAAGGCCCAGGCGATCGCCTGGGACCGGATGCACCCAAGGCTCACCCACCGCGGCCCCTGGCTGGACCACACCAAAGAGGAACTTCCCGTACTACACGGCACGTTGATCCGCCTCAAAGTCGAGCGGCTGCCGGGCGACCGCGACCCGAAACCGGTCTGGCTGTGGTGCTCCGCCACCGCCGCCACCAGCGCTCAGGTGGACCTGTGGTGGCAGTCCTTCCTACGCAGATTCGACCTTGAGCACACGTTCCGGCTGATGAAGCAGACGCTCGGGTGGACCGCCCCGCAGGTCCGCCACGCCGACACCGCCGACCTGTGGACCTGGCTCGTCATCGCCGCCCACACCCAGCTCCGCCTCGCCCGCCCCCTCGCTGAGGACCTCCGCCGCCCCTGGGAACGCCGCACCGAACCCCGCCGCCTCACCCCCGCCCGCGTCCGCCGCGGGTTTCGCAACCTCCGGCCGACCACGGCCTGCCCGGCAGCCGCACCGAAACGGTCCCGCCCCGGCCCGGGACGGCCGCCCGGTTCGAAGAACAGACACCGCGCCAAGCGCCACGACGTCGGCAAGACCGTCAAACGCGCCGAGACCATCAAGGAACACCAAGCCCGCCGAGGATAAACGTCAAGCT
>NZ_JARHTQ010000086.1 GCF_029223525.1 Streptantibioticus ferralitis
GGGAGTGTCATGAATCAGGTGGGCACCCGATCAGAAGGGACCCCAGATGGACACGAAGAGCAGTCACCTGATCGAGGACGCTGACGGCGTGTCGGTTGCGGTGTTGGGCAGCGGCGTTGACGGTGCTGGTGTGGCATCGAAGGCAACGATCCTGAGCTGCGAGGTGGCGGCCGCGCACGGGGTGAGCCCGCGTCTGCTGGACGAGCTGGCCGAACTCGCCGCCGACAAGGTCCGTGACGGCGGACTGAAGCTGATGGGCGAGGGCGGGCTGCTCGTCGAGCTGGCCCGGCACCTGATGCAGGCCGCCGTCGAGGCGGAGATGGACCTGCACCTGGCCGAGGAGGCCGGCCGCACCGGCGGGAAGGGCTCGCGCTCGGGCGGCAACGCCCGCAACGGCTACCGCCCCAGGAAGGTCATAACGGAGGTCGGCACCGTGACGGTGCAGGTCCCCCGTGACCGGCTGGGCACCTTCACCTCCGGTCTGCTGCCGAAGTACGCCCGGCGGACCGGTGGCCTGGACGAAATGGTCCTCTCGCTGACCGCGAAGGGCCTCACGTCCGGCGAGATCGTCGCGCATCTCGCCGAGACGTACGGCATGGAGACGTCCAAGGAGACCGTCTCCACGATCACCGATAAAGCCCTGGACTCCATGGCGGACTGGCGTACCCGGCCGCTCGATCCCGTTTACCCGGTCCTGTTCGTGGACTGTGTGAACGTCAAGATCAGGGACGGTGCGGTGGCGAACCGACCGGTCTACGTCGTGCTCGCGGTCACCTGCGACGGCCACCGCGAGATCTTGGGCCTGTGGGCCGGTGACGGCGGCGAGGGCGCTAAATACTGGCAGAGCGTCCTCGCCGAGCTGCAAAACCGCGGGGTCCGGGACGTGCTGATGCTCGTCTGTGATGGCCTCAAGGGCCTGCCGGAAGCGGTCAACACCGTCTTCCCTCAGACGGTGGTCCAGCTCTGCATCGTTCACCTCATTCGCACCACGCTGCGATACATCTCGCGCCAGGACTGGGACGCCGCCGCCCGCGACCTCAGACCCGTCTACACCGCGGCCAACGAGGACGAAGCCCTCGCCCGGCTCGCCGAGTTCAGCGAGAAATGGGAGGTCAAGTACCCGGCCGCGGTGAAGGCGTGGGAGCGATCTTGGAGTGAAGTGGTGCCTTTCCTCGGCTTCCCGTCTCCAATCCGGAAGATCATCTCAACGACGAACGCGATCGAGAGCCTGAACGCCCGCTACCGGCGCTCGGTCAACGCCTGCGGACATTTCCCCAACGAGACCGCCGCCCTCAAGCGCCTCTACCTCACCACGCTCGCCCTCGACCCCACCGGCCGCGGCCGCAAGCGCTGGACCAGCCGCTGGATGGAGGCGATGAACGCCTTCGACATCGCCTTCGACGGCCGCCTCTCGGCCGGACGGGTATAGGCCAATCAGATCAACGAGAAACCTCTACGCCAACCGAGTGGTGAACACCGCTTTCGTGATACTCCC
>NZ_JARHTQ010000087.1 GCF_029223525.1 Streptantibioticus ferralitis
CTAGTAGTGCTTGGTCAGATTGGTATTGGGGTGGGTATGTCGCGGTGGCATGTGGGGCAGGCGCCGGTCCAGGTTGCGAGGAGTGTCTGTATCTCGCGGATGACTGAGTAGAGGCTCAGGCCGGCGCCGTGTCTTTTGGGGATTTGGCCAGTCGTTGCAGGGTGCAGAAGGCGTGGGCGGCCGAGACGAGGGTGACGTGGTGGTGCCAGCCGTTCCAGGTGCGGCCCTCGAAATGGGCCAGGCCGAGGGCTTGCTTCATCTCGCGGTAGTCGTGCTCGATCCTCCAGCGGAGCTTGGCCAGCCTCACCAGGGTGGTCAGTGGGAAGTCGGTGGGCAGGTCGGACAGCCAGAACTGCACCGGTTCCGGCTCGGTAGCGGGCCATTCGGCCAGCAGCCAGCACTCTGGAAGTTCTGGCCCGTCGGTGGCCTGACGGATCTCGCGTCCGGCAGGCCGGATCCGCAGTGCCACGAACCGCGAGTACATCCGCTTCAAGCCGGAACGGCTCCGACCGGGTCGGGAACCCTCCCGCCAGGACACCGGCCGCGCTGCCTTCCGGCCCGTCGCGATGACCAGCTCTTTGACCGACTGGGGCTTGTCCAGGTACTTCGCCACCGGCGGGCGTCCGTTTCCCTGGTACGCCGGTATCACCGGCACGGCGTCGCCGGGATGGGCCGAGGCGGTGGTGGAGATCCCCACGACATAGTTCAGTCCGCGATCTTGCAGGCCGAGCCGGAACGCCGCGCAGTCGCCGTATCCGGCATCCGCGATGGCCAGCGGTACCTCGATTCCCCACGAGCGAGTCTCGTCGAGCATGTCCAAGGCCAACTGCCACTTCTCCACATGCCCGATGTCCTCGGGGATGCCGCAGGTGGTACGCCGGGCGATCTTGTCCGGGTCTGCCTTCGGTGATCCCGGATCCCAGGTCTCGGGCAGGAACAGCCGCCAGTCGACCGCAGCGGAGGCGTGGTCGGACGCCAGGTGCAGTGAGACCCCGACCTGGCAGTTGGCGACCTTGCCCGCCGTGCCGGTGTACTGCGGGGACACACACGCCGAGGCGGTCCCGTCCTTGAGGAATCCGGTGTCGTCGAAGATCACAGCGGTCGGTCGGACGGCGGTTTCCATCTTCCAGGCCAGCCTGGCGCGGACATGGGCCGGATCCCACGGGCTCGTCGTGATGAAGTGGGCCAGGGCCTGCCGATTGCCATCTTCCCCAAGCCGGGCGGCCATGGGCTCCACCGACTTGCGCTTGCCATCGGTCAGCAATCCCCGCAGGTAGACCTGGCCCCACCAACGCTGCCCATCTCTGGCGAACGGCTCGAAGACATCAGCTGCGAATGCTTCCAACTCGCCACGGATGGCTGCGATTTCTTCCGGCGTCACACACCTTCAACGCATGCAGCGGCCGAAGGACACGCACCGCCAAGATCAACATGACCAAGCCCTA
>NZ_JARHTQ010000088.1 GCF_029223525.1 Streptantibioticus ferralitis
CCCAATGCCGTTGCTTGATGTGGTGAAGGGTTACCCGTGACGGAGTGGTCCGCGGGCCGTTGGGCTGGGCGTGCTTCATTCGTGGGTGGGATTGTCTGATCAGGTGCGACTCGGCGTGTTGACACAGTGGGTGACGCCGGAGCTGGTGGACGAGGCGATCGGTGACTGCGGGCGGCGAGGGAAGAGGCCGGGGGCCCTGCCCGCCCGGACGATGGTCTACTTCGTTCTGGGCCTCGCCCTGTTCCATCAGGACTCGTACGACGACGTGGCGGAGAACCTGGTCAGCGCGATGCCGAGTCTGGCTGCAGATATACCGAACAAGTCCTCGTTCGCTCGGGCGCGGCAGCGTCTGGGCGCCGAGGTACTGGAGACGGTGTTTCACCGGGTCGTGGGCCCAATCGCCCGGGACGGGACGACCGGCTCCTTCTGGCGCGGGATGCGGGTGGCCGCCGTCGACGGGTTCTTCATGGACACCCCCGACACGGCGGCCAACCGCGAGGCGTTCGGCGGGCCGACAGCGCCGGATGGGAGCCCTGTTGCGTTCCCGCAGGCCCGGGTCGTGACCTTGTCCGAAGCAGGTACTCACGCGGTGGTCGACGCCCGGATCGGCGGACTGAACTGCGGCGAACTGGAACTGGCAACACCGCTGGCAGATGCGGCCCGCGACATGCTCGTGATCATGGATCGGAACTTCGCCGTCCTCGACGTGTGGCAAGCCTTCACCGGTGCGGGCGCACATCTGCTGATCCGCGCGAAGACCCCCGTCGCGCGCCATGTCGTGGAGCAACTCCCCGACGGCAGTTACCTGGCCCGCGTCACCTCGCTCGGCCGCAACGGCACCAAGACCCGCCGTGTGGTCGTGCGTGTGATCGAGTACCAGGTCGACGACGGTGAGACGATCCGGCTGCTGACCGATCTGCTCGACCCCCAGACGGGCCCTGCCTGCGAACTCGCCGAGCTCTACCATCAGAGGTGGGAAGCGGAACTGTCGAACAGGCAGATCAAGACCTACCAGCGCGGCCCGCAAGAGATCTTGAGGTCCGCTACCCCCGACCTGGTACGCCAGGAGATCTGGGCCCACCTGACCGTCCATCACTGCCTCTCCCGCATGATCGTCGACATCGCCGGCCAGCACCGGATCGACCCGGACCGGATCTCCTTCGTCAAGATCCTCAAAGCTGCCCGCCGAAGCGTCATCCAGCAGTCGACGTCCACCCCGCGCAAGCTCCAGCAGTTCCTCGCGAAGCTCGCCGCCAAGCTCCGCAAACTCGACATCGGTCCGCGCCGCGACCGCGAGGCCGAGCGCTTCGTCAAACGCCTGAAACTCAAGTACGCCGACCCGCCGAAAGGTTGGAGACGTCAACCGACTCGACGCATCCAACCCAAGATCGTCAGACTCCTCCCCAGATTGGTTTAGAGGTCAAGCAACGGCATTG
>NZ_JARHTQ010000089.1 GCF_029223525.1 Streptantibioticus ferralitis
GGGAGTGTCTAATCAACGGCGGATCTGATGATCAAGGAGACGCCAGATGACCGAGACCGCCGTTGGGCCCGAGTCCGTTGAACTGACCGGCGACGAATCGCCGTCGGATGCGACGACGGACGAGCAGTTGATCGCGATGCTCGTGGACCGGGCCCGCAGCGAGGGACTCCAGCTGACCGGCGAGGGCGGGCTGTTGCAGCAGCTGACCAAGCGGGTGCTGGAGTCCGCCCTGGAGGGTGAGATCACCGACCATGTCGGCTATGAGAAGCACGACCCGGCTGGGAAGAACAACGGCAACAGCCGTAACGGCACGCGTGCGAAGATCGTGCTGACCGACGTCGGGCCGGTCGAGGTGAAGGTACCCCGGGACACCGCCGGCACGTTCGAGCCGCAGATCGTCAAGAAGCGGCAGCGACGCCTGACCGGGGTGGATGAGATGGTGCTGTCCCTGTCGGCGAAGGGGCTCACGCACGGGGAGATCTCCGCGCACCTGGCCGAGGTGTATGGCGCCGAGGTGTCCAAACAGACCATCTCCACCATCACGGACAAGGTCATGGAGGGCATGGGCGAATGGCAGAGCCGTCCGCTCGACCGCGTCTACCCGGTGCTGTTCGTGGACGCCATCAACGTGAAGATACGCGACGGCCAGGTGGCAAACCGTCCCATTTACGTGGTGATGGCGGTGACCGTGGAGGGCCACCGTGACATCCTCGGGATCTGGGCGGGTGACGGCGGCGAGGGTGCGAAGTACTGGCTGCACGTGTTCACCGAGCTCAAGAACCGCGGCCTCCATGACGTGCTGATGCTGGTCTGCGACGGACTGAAGGGCCTGCCGGAGGCGGTGGAGACGGTCTGGCCCCGCACAATTGTTCAAACGTGTGTGGTTCACCTGCTGCGCAACAGCTTCCGCTACGCGGCCCGCCAGGACTGGGACAAGGTCGCCAAGGCCCTCAAGCCCGTCTACACCGCCCCCAGCGAGGACGCGGCCACGGAACGATTCTTGGAGTTCCAGGAGGCATGGGGCCGAAAGTATCCGGCGATCGTGAAGCTGTGGTCGGACGCCTGGGCCGAGTTCGTGCCCTTCCTCTCCTTCGACGTCGAGATCCGAAAGGTCATCTGCAGCACCAACGCGATCGAGAGCGTGAACGCCCGGATACGCAAGGCCGTCCGCGCCCGCGGCCATTTCCCCAACGAAGCAGCGGCTCTCAAGTGCATCTACATGGCGCTGATGAGCCTGGACCCGACGGGGAAGGGCCGCAAGCGGTGGACCATGCGCTGGAAGGCACCCTTGAACGCCTTCCAGATCGCCTTCGAGGGCCGCCTGACCCCGAGCAACAACTGACCACTCAACAACCAAGATCAGCCGTTAAGTTGACACACCC
>NZ_JARHTQ010000008.1 GCF_029223525.1 Streptantibioticus ferralitis
TGCCCACGTGTTACTCACCCGTTCGCCACTAATCCACCCCGAAGGGCTTCATCGTTCGACTTGCATGTGTTAAGCACGCCGCCAGCGTTCGTCCTGAGCCAGGATCAAACTCTCCGTGAATGCTTCCGGGCTATCCCGGCAACACCACGAGAGCGGCACAACCCGGAGGAATAATCCGGATCGTGCACAGCGTCCTCGCTGTGTGTTTCAAAGGAACCTCATCCACCGGGCTTGACCGGCGGACGGGGTATCAACATATCTGGCGTTGACTTTTGGCACGCTGTTGAGTTCTCAAGGAACGGAAGCTTCCTTCGAGACCGTTTCACCGGCCCCTCCGGGCTTTCCCTTCGGTTTCTCCAGCTTATCAGATCTTTTCCGACCCGATTCCCGCTGGCGGGATTACCTTCTGGCTTTCGCTTTCCGGTGTTTCCAACCCTACCAGATTCGATTTCCGTTTCCGGTCTTCGTTTCCGGCCTTGTTGGCGGCCACTACTTTACCGCAATTCTCGACAGGGGAATTACACCCTGTTCGGGGTCGCGATGAGTCGGTAGTGGTTGGCTGCCTTCTCAAGGTGCCCCGGCGGCCTGTGTGACCACGCCGTACGGCTCTCCTTATCCAGCGGCTCGGGCTACGTTAGGCGTTGGGCGGGCCGGAGTCAAGTCTCCGGCCCGCCCAACATCCGTCGCCCTGCCGTCAGCCCTCGCTGACCTGGATCGCAGCCAGATTCTTCTTACCGCGGCGCAGCACAAGCCACCGTCCGTGCAGCAGATCGGTCGCGGACGGAACCGCGTCCTCCGCCTCAACCTTCACGTTGTTCACGTACGCACCGCCCTCCTTGATGGTGCGTCGGGCGGCTGACTTGCTGGCGACCAGTCCCACCTCCGCGAAGAGGTCGACGACGGGTGCGAGCGCGGGCACCTTCGCGTAGGGCAGCTCCGACAGGGCGGCGGCCAGCGTCGGCTCGTCGAGATCGACCAGCTCGCCCTGGCCGAAAAGCGCCCTCGACGCCGCGATCACCGCGGCCGTCTGGCCGGCACCGTGGACGAGGGTGGTCAGTTCCTCGGCGAGTGCCCGCTGAGCGGTGCGCGCCTGGGGGCGTTCCAGCGTGAGCCGCTCGAGTTCCTCGATCTCCTCGTGCGACTTGAAGCTGAAGATCCGAAGGAACTGCGGGATGTCCCGGTCGTCGGCGTTGAGCCAGAACTGGTAGAAGGCGTACGGCGTGGTCATCTCGGGGTCGAGCCAGACCGTGCCGCTTTCCGTCTTGCCGAACTTGGTGCCGTCCGCCTTGGTGATCAGCGGGGTGGCGATGGCATGCACGTTGGCGCCCTCGACCCGGTGGATCAGGTCGATACCAGAGGTGAGGTTGCCCCACTGGTCGCTGCCGCCGGTCTGCACGGTGCAGCCGTACCGTCGGTACAGCTCCAGGAAGTCCATGCCCTGCAGGATCTGGTAGCTGAACTCGGTGTAGCTGATGCCCGCGTCGGAGTTCAGGCGGCGGGCGACGGCTTCCTTGGACATCATCTTGTTGACGCGGAAGTGCTTGCCCACGTCGCGCAGGAATTCGATGGCCGACATACCGGACGTCCAGTCCAGGTTGTTCACCATGATCGCGGCGTTGGGCCCGTCAAAGGAGAGGAACGGCTCGATCTGGGCGCGCAACCGCTGCACCCAGCCCGCGACGATCTCCGGATCGTTGAGCGTGCGCTCGGCCGTCGGCTTGGGGTCGCCGATCAGACCGGTCGCCCCACCGACCAGGCCCAGCGGGCGGTGGCCCGCCTGCTGAAGGCGGCGGATGGTGAGAATCTGCACCAGGTTGCCCAGGTGCAGGCTGGGAGCCGTCGGGTCGAAGCCGCAATAGACCGTGACCGGGCCGTCCGCGAACGCCTTGCGCAGTGCGTCCTCGTCAGTGGAAACGGCGATCAGCCCTCGCCACCGCAGCTCGTCGACGATGTCCGTCACGGTCCCGTGTCTCCTTCAGTCGTATCGGTCGATGCCGCTCCCGCAGCGTGAACGAGCCTACGCGGTTCCGGCGAACGCTTATGAACGGCGTTTCCGGGGAGCGTGCGGCCGGTACGGGCTGACGGTGGGGTCCGCGGTGATCCAGAAGCGCCAGGGGTGGGCAGCGCCCTCGCCGCCGACGCCGGTGCGCGGGCCGTTGCGGACGGTGTGCAGGGCTGGCGGAGCGCCGGTCAGGATCTGGAAGGGCGAACTGTCCGGATCGGAGGGGCACACATCGCTGCCGTCGAGTGCGCGGTCCACGTCGAGCGCGGTGGCCAGTCGGGCCGGGCCCTGGGCGAGGTCGGTGTCACGGCGTGACGTCTGGCGGCGCTTGCGGGCGAGGTCGGCGCCCGCGGTGATCTCCCCCGCGCGCAGCAGCACCGCGCTGGCGGTGCCCTCCGGGCCGCAGACCAGGTTCATGCAGTGCCACATGCCGTACGTGAAGTAGACGTACACATGGCCGGGTGGACCGAACATGACCGCGTTGCGGTCGGTGCGGCCGCGGTACGCGTGCGAGCCGGGGTCGACAGGGCCCGCGTAGGCCTCGACCTCGGTCAGGCGCAGTTCGATCGGGCCGTGTGCCGTCTTCCTGACCAGGACGCGGCCTAGGAGGTCCGGCGCGACGTCGAGGACCGGCCGGTCGAAGAAGGCGCGGTCCAGGGGGGTCCGGTCGGGGGCGGCGATCATGTCGTACGAGCCTAGCGGTAGGCGAGCCAGTCACGGGCGGCGGCGGCCAAGCCCTAGGGTGACCGACGAAGGATCAGGCGCGATCAGGAGGTAGCCAGGTGACCGAGCAGAAGAGGCGGCCGCTCCCCCATGACTTCCACCCACAGGTGCCGTCGTTCACGGTGGTGAGCGATGACGTGCGGCCGGGCGGGAAGCTCGGCGACGCGCAGGTCTACGCCAAGGGCAACACCTCGCCGCATCTGCGGTGGGAGGGCTTCCCGCCGGAGACCAAGAGCTTCGCCGTGAGCTGCTACGACCCGGACGCGCCGACCGGCAGTGGCTTCTGGCACTGGACGGTGTTCGACATTCCGGCGACGCTGACGGAGCTGCCCGCCGGTGCCGGGTCGGGGAAGTTCGAGGGGCTGCCCGACGGCGCGGTCCAGGTGCGGAACGACTACGGGACGCGCGACTTCGGGGGCGCCGCGCCGCCGCCCGGTGATGAGCCGCACCGGTATGTCTTCACGGTGTACGCGGTCGACACCGGGAAGCTCGGGCCGGATGCCGATGCCACCCCCGCGGTGGTCGGTTTCAACCTGCGCTTCCACACCATCGCCCGCGCGCAGCTGATCGGCGAGTACGGGGAGCCCGCGGCGGGTTGACCCGAAAATAATTCCGTTGCGCCCCGCCGCCGCGCACCGCACAGTGGTGTGTACCAGGTGATCTGGCCAAGGTCACCGGGCAGTCGGTACCGCAGTGGCGGGGGCGGCGGCGTTTCTTCCGTCGTCTGCCGGAACCGGGTCCGTGGGGCGCGCTCTGGTGTCCGCGGATGTGGTGTCCGCGCCGGCTGCCGTGTGCTCCGGGCGCCCTTGTTTCCACGGGGGTGGGCGTCCGGAGCCTTTTACTTTCCGCCAGCCCAATTCATTGTGACTCAGCGTCAAATAAGCTGTGAATTACGGAAATTGCGTTGTTCACCGGGCGTGATCCGGCCACAGTGGTGCCACCTCGCCGTGGGGGCGGGGAGGGACTCGGGAGGTGGGCGGGATGCGCGAGACGCTGGTACTGAACGCAAGCTTCGAACCGCTGTCGACGGTGTCGCTGCGGCGTGCTGTGGTGCTGGTGATGCAGGGCAAGGCCGTGGTCGAGCAGGCGCATCCCGGGTTGCGGATCCGCGCGGCGGCCGTTGATGTTCCGGTGCCGCGGGTGATCAGGCTCTGCCGCTACGTACGGGTGCCGTTCCGACAACGGGCGCCGTGGTCACGGCGGGGGGTTCTGGTGCGGGACCGGCACCGGTGCGCGTACTGCGGCCGCCGCGCGACCACGGTGGACCATGTCGTACCGCGCTCGCACGGCGGGCGGGACACCTGGCTCAACACGGTCGCGGCATGCGCGGCGGACAATCACCGCAAGGCGGACCGTACGCCGGAGCAGGCCGGAATGCGGCTGCTGGCCAGACCGTTCGAGCCGACCCCGGCGGACGCACTGCTGCTTGCGCTCGGGCTGCGGGACGGCATGGACCTGCCGGAGTGGCTGGCGCTTCCGGCCTGACGGCGTTCCCGGGCTGCCGCTGTCAGCCGTGCGGTGTCGCCCCGGCCGAGACGGCAGGCCCGCGTCTTCGGCTGGGGCCCGGGTCAGCGTGCGGAAGTGCGAGTCACTCCTTGTCGAGGCGGGGGCTCTCGCGGCGGGGGCTTTGGCCCGACCCGTTGTTGCCGCCGCCGGTGGGCGGAGCGAAGTTGCCGATGGCACCGCCGAGGCCCTTGAGCGCGTCGCCGAGCTCGCTGGGCACGATCCAGAGCTTGTTGGCGTCGCCCTCGGCGATCTTCGGCAGCATCTGCAGGTACTGGTAGGCGAGCAGCTTCTGGTCGGGGTCGCCCGCGTGGATGGACTCGAAGACGGTACGGATCGCCTGGGCCTCACCTTCGGCGCGCAGGGCGGCGGCCCGGGCGTCACCTTCGGCGCGCAGCACCGCGGAGGCCTTCTCACCTTCCGCGGTGAGGATTTGGGACTGCCGGATGCCCTCGGCGGTGAGGATCGCTGCGCGCTTGTCACGGTCGGCGCGCATCTGCTTCTCCATCGAGTCCTGGATGGAGGTCGGGGGCTCGATCGCCTTGAGCTCAACGCGGTTGACGCGGATGCCCCACTTGCCGGTCGCCTCGTCCAGGACGCCGCGCAGTGCCGCGTTGATCTCCTCGCGGGAGGTCAGGGTCCGTTCCAGATCCATGCCACCGATGATGTTGCGGAGAGTGGTGACGGTGAGCTGCTCGATCGCCTGGATGTAGCTGGCGACCTCGTAGGTGGCCGCCCGCGCGTCGGTGACCTGGTAGTAGATGACGGTGTCGATGTTGACCACCAGGTTGTCCTGGGTGATCACCGGCTGCGGCGGGAACGGCACAACCTGCTCGCGTAGGTCGATACGGTTGCGGATCGTGTCGATGAATGGCACCACGATGTTCAGGCCGGCGCTGAGGGTGCGGGTGTACCGGCCGAAGCGTTCGACGATGGCGGCGCTCGCCTGCGGGATGACCTGGACCGTCTTGATGAGTGCGATGAAGACGAGCACCACCAGGATGACCAGGACGATGATGATGGGGGTCACGACCACTCTCCGTACCACGCGCCGCTGTCTGATGGTTTGGTGATCAAGTCTGTCAGACCTCCGCCGCGGACGCTGCGGGACCGGCGAATTCCCGTCGCTCCGCGGGCCGGTCTGCTGGGCGGGCCAGTCTCCTGGGCGGGCCAGTCTGCTGGGCGGCCAGTCTCCTGGCAACCGGGCCTGTCACATGACGACCGCGGTTGCTCCCTCGATTTCGATGACGTCGACTTTCTGTCCGGCTTCGAAGACCTGGTCGGCGTCGAATGACCGCGCCGACCAGATTTCGCCACCGAGCTTGATCCGGCCGTTGTGGCCGTCAACTCTCTCCAGGACCACGGCTTCGCGGCCCTTCAGTGCGTCAACGCCGGTGCGCAGCACGGGATGTGTGGTGCGGTGTCGGTTGGCGATGGGGCGCACCACCGAGACGAGCGCGACGGAGACGACGGCGAAGACCACGACCTGGAGCGTGAGATCGCCACCGAGGGCAGCGGTGATCGCCGCCGCGACGGCACCGGCCGCGATCATGCCGAACTCCGGCAGCGCGGTGATCACCAGCGGGATACCCAGACCAGCCGCGGCGACCAGCCACCACACCCATGTGTCCACACGGTCATGGTAGGCCGTCGCGGTCGCCGCCGAACAGGGAGTCGCCCGCGGCGCCCGGCGTCGGGGACGTCAGGTCAGCGGCAGGCCGTGCGCGGTCCAGCGGTCGGCACGGCGCTCCACGACGAGCGGCAGGCCGAAGCAGTGCGAGAGGTTGCGGGAGTTCAGCTCCAGCTCGATGGGTCCGGCGGCGACCACCTTGCCCTGACGGATCATCAGGACGTGGGTGAAGCCCGGGGCGATCTCCTCCACATGGTGGGTGACCATGATCATCGAGGGGGCGATGGGGTCGCGGGCCAAGCGCCCCAGGCGCCGCACCAGATCTTCCCGGCCGCCGAGGTCGAGACCGGCGGCGGGCTCGTCGAGGAGGAGCATTTCGGGGTCGATCATGATCGCGCGGGCGATCAGGGTGCGCTTGCGCTCGCCTTCGGACAGGGTGCCGAACTTGCGGTCGGCGTACTCGGCCATGCCGAGCCGGTCGAGGATCAGTCGGGCGCGGTCCTCGTCGGACTTGTCGTAGCTCTCCCGCCAGTGGGCGGTCATGCCGTACGCGGCGGTGAGCACGGTTTCCAGGACGGTCTGGCGGCGCGGCATCTTGTCGGCCATGGCGACGCCCGCGATGCCGATCCGCGGGCGCAGGTCGAACACGTCGACGCTGCCGAGCTTCTCGCCGAGGATCACGGCTTCACCGGTGGTGGGGAACAGGTAACTGGAGGCGATGTTGAGCAGGGTGGTCTTGCCCGCGCCGTTGGGGCCGAGGATCACCCAGCGCTCCCCTTCGGCGACCGACCAGGAGATCTTGTCCACCAGAGCCCGTCCGTCGCGGACCACGGATACGTCCACCAGCTCCAGTACATCGCTCATGAGCGCGTTGTCTCCCCTATTGCCTGTTGCGATCTCGGTCGTCGAGGGTGCAGTCCCGAAGGAAAACCTACGCCACGCGTCCAGCGCTCCTGTCCATAGGCTGGGTGGATGCTTCAGGAACCTCGCTCAGGACGTATGACGGCATGGGGAAATGCCCTACTTGGTGGTTTTGTCGCCCCGGATGACGCGGCGGAGGAGATCGTCGGCGGTGATTCCGTTCACCGAATCGTCGATTTGCCGGGTGAGGAGGGCCCGGTGGGGCTGACCCTCGGGCTCGGCCGGTTGCGCGCGCTGGGAGTGTCGGGCTTCCGGCTCGCGCTGCCCGTTCCGGGGCATCCGCTGGGGTTGAGCGGCCCGCCGGAGTTCAACACGCGGGCGCTCGCGGCGGGCGAAGCCGTGATCGGGGCCGGAGCGGCGGCGCTCGGCCTGGTCCCCGAAGTCACCGAGGCGGGGCCGCGCGACGACCGGCATGTGGAGGTGCTCTGGCGTTGCCTGGAGGTATGGGACGCGCCGCCCGCCGACGTGCCCTCGCTCGGCGAGGCGGAACGGGAGCTGGCCGAGGCCCTGCGGGACGCGACGGCGGCGCTGTCCCGACTGGACGTGGCGGGCGCGGGCCCGGCCGCGCAAGCGGCCCTCGACGCCTATCGAGCCCGCGTGGAACGCGGCCGGGAGGTACTGGCCCCCGGCTATCCACCACGCGCCGCGCGCGTCCTGGAACTGGCCCAGCGGGTGGGCGCGTTGACCTCCATCGCCCAGAGCATCCAGGCCGGACCCGAACACGGCACGGCCGTGAGCGCCTCCCAGATCGCGGCCCGCGCCGAACTGCTGCGCCCGGTGGAGCGCACCGCCCGCCGCGCCCAGGTGGCCGCGTACAACGCCTACGTGGAGGAAGCGCAACGCCGCAAGGGGGAGTGACCCCGCGGCGCTCGGTGAGTACGCGACCGGCCCCGCGGAACACGTTCGCGGGGCCGTTGGCGAGAGGGGCTGGTTGGGGCTCAGCGGCAGATGGCGCCGGTGTTGCCGAAGGCCGGGTTGAGGATCCCGGGGGCGTTCACCGTGTTGCCGACCACGTTGACCGGGACGTCCACCGGGACCTGGATCACGTTCCCCGAGATCACGCCCGGTGACAGGGCCGTCTTGGCCACCGCGGCGCTGCCGCAGAACTCCTTCTCGTTCTTCTCGTGCGCTGACGCGGACGTCGCGGTCGCACCGGCGGCGACACCGGCTGCTGCGAGGACGAGGGCGGCTTTCTTGGCAGTGTGCATGGAAAATGCTCCTCTTGTCGTTCCGTGGCCGCTGCTGCGGAGCCACACCGGGCCAAACGCGTCGACCGGCCCCGATGACACGCGTTCGACCGCCGATACCTCCATACGGCGCAAAGCAGCGACGCGGCCCCGGAGGAGGCTTCCTCCGGGGCCGGTGACCAGGAAACGGACTCGCGGACGCGGTCAGTCGTTCCGTTCGGTGGTTACTCGTTCACCGAGTGGTTGCCGAAAGCCGAGTTGCCGATGCCGACCACGTTGACGCTGTTGCCCGTGACGTTCACCGGGACGTCCACCGGCACCTGGACCACGTTGCCCGAGAGCACACCCGGCGAGTTCACGGCCTTGCCCTCGGCCTGGGGGCAGCAGGCAGAGGCAGCGCCGGCACCGGCGAGGGCGAGACCGCCGGCGAGGGCGGTGACAGCCGCGGCCTTCTTCAGGTTCATCACTTCTACGTTCCTCCTAGCGTGGTGCGCCCGAGCAGGTCGCTGCGGACACGCCATGGAGAACGGCCGACGGCACCATCGGTTGCGCCATCCGGGCGACATACACCCGACGGTATGAATCTAAGCCCGGTTCGCCCGGGAGCACGTCAGGTGCCTATCCCGTGCCGTACCGCCCACAGCGCGGCCTGGGTGCGGTCGGCGAGGTCGAGCTTCATCAGGATGTTCGACACGTGGGTTTTGACGGTCTTCTCGGAGAGCACCAGCGCCCGGGCGATCTCTCGATTGGACCGGCCGTCCGCGATCAGGCCGAGTACCTCGCGTTCGCGGTCGGTGAGTGAACCCCCGCGCCCCTGCCCGCCGTTGGCCTCCTCCCGGGACAGCAGCGCATCGGCCACCTCGGGCTGGAGCAGCACATGCCCGGCGTGCACCGAGCGGATCGCGTCGGCCAGCGCGTCGGGGGCTACGTCCTTGTACACGTACCCGGCGGCACCGGCTCGCAGTGCGGGCACCACCGTGCGCTGCTCGGTGAAGCTGGTCACCACCAACACCCTTGCGGGGTTGTCCAGTTCACGGAGCTTGCGCAGCGCCGCGATGCCGTCGGTGCCGGGCATCCTGACATCCATCAGGATCACGTGGGGCCGCAACTCCTCGGCGCGGCAAACCCCTTCGTCGCCGTCGGCCGCCTCGCCGACCACCTCGATGTCGTCCTGGACCTCCAGGAAGGTCCGCAGGCCACGGCGCACCACCTGGTGGTCGTCGACCAGCAGCACCCTGATGACAGCGGCGCCGCTGCCCGCACCGCCGGTCCGGGGCTCGCTCGGTTCAGCCACCGGGCACCTCCATTTCGATGACGGTTCCCTTGCCGGGAGCCGAGTCCACGGTCAGCCTGCCTCCCGCGCCCGCGGCGCGGTCACGCATCGAGACAAGTCCGAGATGGCGGCCCGCCCTGCGCACCGCGGTCGGTTCGAAGCCGCGTCCGTCGTCGTGGATCCGCAGCACCGCGCCTCTGCCGCGGCCTTCGAGCAGCACCTCGACGGTGTCGGCGTCCGCGTGCCGCAGGGCGTTGTGCAGTGCCTCCTGGGCGACCCGTAGCAGCGCCTCCTCCTGGGCGGAGGGCAGGGCGCGGATGCAACGGGCGGTGAAGAGGACACGGGCGGTGTGCGCCCGGTTGAGCAGCTGGACCTGGGTGCGCAGGGTGGCCACCAGGCCGTCCTCGTCGAGCGCCGCAGGGCGCAACTCGACGACGACGGCCCGCAGTTCGTCGGCGGCGTCGGCGGCGAGCCGGGCGACTTCCTTCAACTCGCCCTTGGCACGCTCCGGATCACGGTCCACCAAGGTAGCGGCGGCCTGGGCGGTCAGCCGCAGCGAGAACAGCTTCTGGGAGACGGCGTCGTGCAGCTCATGGGCTATCCGGGCCCGCTCCCCCGCGATGTTCAGCTCCCGGCCGCGCTCGTGCAGCCGGGCGTTGGTGAGCGCGATGGCGGCGTGGGCGGCGAGGGTGCGCAGCAGCGCCTCGTCGTCGTCGGTGAAGGAGCAGCCGGTGCGCGGCCCCGCGCACTCCTCGTTGGCCAGGAACAGGGCGCCCAGCACCTCGTCCCCGTCGACGATCGGTACGCCGAGGAAGTCGGACATCTCGGGGTGCGCGCTGGGCCAGCCGCCGAAGCGCGGGTCCTTGCGGACGTCCGCAAGGCGCTGCGGGGCGGCTTCCTGGACCATGGCCGCGAGGATGCCGTGCTGGCGGGGCAGCGGGCCGATGCTCTTCCACTGCTCGTCGCCGACGCCGTCCACCACGAACTGGGCGAAGCCGCCGTGGTCGTCGGGCACACCCAGCGCCGCGTACTTGGCACCGAGCAGCTCGCGCGCGGACGTGACGATGGTCTGCAGCACGTCACGCACCTCGCGGTGCCGGCTGATCGCCAGCACCGCGGCGCTCACCGCGTCGATCTCGCTCCGCGCGGACCCGTTGGACATGTGTTCACCGTACCGGCGGGCACTGACAGCGGCATCGGACCGGCGGACGGGGCGGGCCGGGCCCGCGGGCGTAGGCCGAAGTGCCCTGGTGGGGTGCGGCGTACGGCCGAGGCGACCGCGTCGTACACGTTCCTACCGTGGGGGCGTCGCCGGGCACCGGGCCCGGCGCTGGGCGTAGGGGAGCCGGACGTGCCTGTCGCGATCATCACCGGTGCTTCGAAGGGGCTCGGGAGGGCGCTGGCGGCGGCGTTGGCCGGACGGGGCTGGGATCTGGTCCTGGACGCGCGGTCGGCCGCCACGTTGCGGGCGGCGGCCGGAGAGTCGCGGGGACCGGGGCGGGTGGTGGCGCTGCCCTGGGACGTGACCGACCCGGGCCACCGTACGGAGCTGGTCGCGCCGGCCGCGGAGTCGGGTGGCCTCGATCCGTTGGTGAACAACGCCAGCGCGTTGGGTGCGGAGCCGCCGGCGCGGCTGGACGCCCTGTCGACGGAGGGGCTGCGCGGCGCACTGGAGACGAACGTCGTGGCACCGCTGGCCCTGACCCGGGCGGTGCTGCCGCTGCTGCGCGCTTCTGGGGGCGCGGTGCTCAACGTGAGCTCGGACGCCGCGGTGGAGGCGTATCCGGCGTGGGGCGGCTACGGGGCGAGCAAGGCCGCGCTGGAGCAGCTCTCGGCGGTGCTCGCGGTCGAGGAGCCGCGGGTACGGGTGTGGTGGGTGGATCCGGGCGACATGCGCACCGACCTGTATGCGGCGGCGGTCCCGGAGGATCCTTGTGCGGCGGACCGCCCCGCGCCGGAATCGGTGGTCCCGGCGCTGCTGCGGCAGCTGGATGAGTGCGCGGACAGCGGCCGATACACGGCCGCGGCGCTGCTTGCGGTACGGCGGTGAGGAGCGTGCGGGCGGTACGGGTGCCACCGGAGCTGTCGGCCCGTGTGCCGCCGCGGTGCCGGGACGGGGTCCGGATGATCGTGGGCCGCAGGACGTCCGGGGCAGTGGAGCACTCCGCCTTCCGCGATCTGCCCTCGCTGCTGCGGGCCGGGGACGTGCTGGTGGTGAACACCTCACGCACCCTGCCCGCCGCCGTGGACGCCGTGCACGGCGGCGAGGCGGTCGGGGACGTCAGCCTGCTGCCCTGACGTGCCGATACGCGGAGGCGGGGGGGCCCCCCCGTGGGGGGGGGGGCCCCCGCCTCTCGTGGGACCGACGGGCCGGTTACTTCTCGCGCATGACCTCGGGCTCGTGGCGGCGCAGCAGCCGGGCGACCGCGAAGCCGCAGATCACGCCGAGCAGCAGCAGCACCACCATGTCGAGCGACCAGGCGAGCGCAGTGTGCTTCCACAGTGCGTCCACGCTTCCCGCGTGGTCCGGCGGGACGGGCGGGTCCCACGGCATGAGGTTGTTCAGGTCAGCCGTGGTGGCCAGTCCGGCCAGCGCCCAGCGGGACGGCATCAGCCAGGCGACCTGCTCGATGCCCGGCTTGTTGAACAGCTGGAAGAGGATGCCGGTGAACACCACCTGGACGATGGCGAACATCACCAGCAGCGGCATGGTCTTCTCGGCGGTCTTGACCAGCGAGGAGATGACCAGGCCGATCATCATCGAGGTGAACCCGATGCCGATGATGATCAGCGTCATCTCGACGGCGGGGGCGTTGTGGAAGAGCACGCCCTCGGTGGGCAACTTGCGCGGAATGAAGCCGATACCGCAGATGATCACGCCCTGGATGGCGGTGATGAAGCCGAGCACGATGACCTTGGACATCAGATACGCGGAACGTGACAGGCCGACCGCCCGTTCGCGCTCGTAGATGACCCGTTCCTTGATCAGTTCTCGTACCGAGTTGGCGGCACCGGAGAAGCACATGCCGACCGTGAGGATCATCAGGATCGTGCCGGCGTCCTTGTTCCAGGCGAAGCCACCCCTTATCGGCCCTGGGCCGATGCCGAACTTCGCCGGGATGACCGTGCTCACCACGCCGAGCACCGCGGGCAGCACCACCATCAGGCCCATGAAACCGCGGTCGGAGGCGATCACCGACAGATAGCGCATGATCAGCGTGCCCAGCTGCGAGCCCCAGCTCTGCGGCTTCTGCGGCCGGGTCTGCTGCGGCGCGACGGCCGCGACCTGCTGCGGGGCGGCGGCGTCGAGGTCGGCCGCGTACATCTGGTAGTGCTGCGAACCGCGCCAGCGGCCCGACCAGTCGTAGTCGCGGTAGTTCTCGAAGGCCTGGAAGACGTCCGCCCAGGTCTCGTAGCCGAAGAAGTTCAGCGCCTCGTCCGGCGGGCCGAAGTACGCCACCGAACCGCCCGGGGCCATCACCAACAGCCGGTCGCACAGCGCCAGTTCGGCCACCGAGTGGGTGACCACCAGGACCGTGCGTCCGTCGTCGGCCAGGCCCCGCAGCAGCTGCATCACATCGCGGTCCATGCCCGGGTCGAGGCCCGAGGTGGGCTCGTCGAGGAAGATCAGCGACGGCTTGGTGAGCAGTTCGAGGGCGACCGAGACCCGCTTGCGCTGACCACCGGAGAGCGAGGTGATGCGTTTGTCCGCGTGGATGTCGAGCTTGAGCTCGCGCAGCACCTCGTCAATGCGGGCGTTGCGCTCCTCGGTCGCGGTGTCACCGGGGAAGCGCAGCTTGGCGGCGTAGCGCAGCGCCCGGCGGACCGTCAGCTCCTTGTGCAGGATGTCGTCCTGCGGGACGAGGCCGATGCGCTGGCGCAGTTCGGCGAACTGCTTGTACAGGTTCCGGTTGTCGTAGAGCACCTCACCCTGGTCCGCCGGGCGGTAGCCGGTGAGGGCTCGCAACAGGGTGGACTTGCCGGATCCGGACGGGCCGATGACGCCGACCAGCGACTTCTCCGGGACGCCGAAGGAGACGTCCTTGAGGATCGTCTTGGTGGTGCCGCCCTGCGGGACCTGGACGGTCAGGCGGCGGGCCGAGAAGGAGACCGCGCCGGTGTCGACGAACTCCTCCAGCCGGTCGCCGACCAGGCGGAACGTGGAGTGGCCGACGCCGACGATGTCGTTCGGGCCGATGAGGTGGCGCTGCACCGGCTGACCGTTGACGTACGTGCCGTTGTGGCTGCCGAGGTCGACGATCTCCATGCGCCCGTCGGGGTGCGCGTGGAACTCGGCGTGGTGCCGGGAGACCTGCAGGTCGGAGACGACCAGTTCGTTCTCCAGCGCACGGCCGATGCGCATCACCCGGCCCACCGCGAGATGGTGGAAGGTCGTCGGGCTGCGGTCGCCGCGCGGTGACTGCGGGGTGGCCGCGGCTGCGGGCTGCTGGTGCGGCTGCGGCGGCTGCTGCGGTATGTGCGCCTGCGGGGGCTGCTGGGGCTGGCCGTTCCAGGCCGCCTGCTGCGCGAACTGCTGCTGCGCGGGCGGCTGCTGGGCCCAGCCGCCCGCCGCGTGCTGCTGCGGCGCCTGGTGCGCGGCGGGCGCGGCCTGGGCTGGCACCTGTGCCGCCTGCGCGGCGGGCGCCTGATGCGCGGCGGGTGCGGCCACCGCCTGTGCGGCGGTGAAGTTCAGACGCGGGCCGTCGGTGGCGTTGCCGAGGTTCACCACGGAACCGGGGCCGATCTCCACCTGCTGGATGCGCTGCCCCCGCAGATAGGTGCCGTTGGTGCTGCCGAGGTCCTCCACGACCCAACTCTGTCCGCCCCAGCGGATCGTGGCGTGCCGCCAGGAGACGCGGGCGTCGTCGAGCGCCACATCACCCTGTGGGTCACGGCCCAAAGTGTATGACCTGGACGCGTCAAGCGTCCAGGTTTGTCCGTTCAATTCCAGTACGAGTTCCGGCACTCCATGCCCCACAAGGTTTGTCCCCCGAGTAATCCCCCATGCCGGGGAGTCTAGGGATGTCGAACATCGGGAGGAACTATTTCAGGCTCTTGTCCGTAACGGAAAGTCGCCCTCATCGAACCGCTGCGACACCGTCGAATTGACTCCACCGATACAGCCTCGGAGAGTGGAAAGCGCCCACGGACCGCCGCAGTCCGGGCGATCCGGGCAACTCTCCGACCGGGGGTCGCGATGACCAGCGGCGACACTGACGGTTACCAGGCGCGAAACGGATACGCCGCCTCCCCTTCCACCGCGCGCGGGGTGCCCTGGGGCAATGTGCTGCTCACCGCGTTCGCGGCGGTGGGCTGGTCATTTTCGGCCATGGCGGCGGTGGCCGCGCTCGGCCTCCATCTGCTCGGCGCGGACGCGCTGGGGTCACTCGGCCCGATGACCGCGGCCGTGGTCACCATGGCGGTGGGCGGCAAGGTCAGCCCGTCCGGCGATGTGACGGTCTTCGGCATCACCGGCGCCGCCGCGCACGGCACCATCGACATCATGCCGCTCGGGGTGGGCCTGACCGGGGCGCTACTGCTGGCGTGGGTGTTCCTGCGCTCGCTACGGCGGGTCGGGGGCCTGGTCAGCGGGCCTGAGTTGGCCGCCCGCGCGGTCACGGTGGCGGCGCTGTTCTTCGCCGTGCTCGGCGGGCTGGCGTGGGCCGGGCACTCCACCATCTCGATCAACGGTGCCGCGCTGGGCAACGGCCAGGGCGGCACCGGCGGGATCCTCGGCACGCTTCCCGGCATCGGGGACCTGGGGAACCTCGGCGGCGGGCTGGTGAACAGTCTCGGCAACCTCGTGAAGGACAAGGCGTCCGTTGGCTTCCGGGCCGACGTCGGTGCGTCGATGGCCGGTGGGCTGATCTGGGTGCTCGTGGTGCTGGCGGTCGCCTTGCTGGCCTCACGGGCCACACCGCTGCCGCCCGGCGTGGCGGCCGTTCGGCCTGCCGTGTGGGCGCTGTGGGTGATGCTGCTGGCGGCGGTGGCTGCCGGGCTGGCCACGGCGGTGTACTCGGCCATCACCGACGGTCACCCCGGGCGTGTGGTCGGCAGCGCGCTGCTCGGTGCGCCGAACGGGGTGTGGCTCGGTGCGACGCTCGGGCTGTTCGTGCCTTGGCATGGGAGCGCGTCGGGGCCGTTGGCGGTGCTGTTGCCGCAACCGCTGGAGGTACTGCTGGGTTCTGGGGGCGGCGAGCGTTCGATCACGGTGGCGGGGCTGGCTCAGGTCGACGGTCGGATGTGGCTGCTGCCGGTGGCCGCGGTGGTCATGATGCTGGCCGCCGGGGTGCTGGCTGCGGCTCGCACCCCGGCGGGGGGTGTGCCGCGGTGGCGCTTCGTGGGGGGCTGTGCGGTGCGGCTTGGGCTGGTGAGCGCGGTGGGGGTGCCGTTGGTGGCTTGGCTGAGCGGGTTTTCCGTGAACGCGGATCTTTCCGTGTTCGGCTTTGACGCTGTTGGGTCTGGGGTCGGTCTTCACGCGGGGATCGCGGTTGCGGTGCTTTTGGGGGCGGCGTGGGGGGTGGTTGCGGGGGCCCTTGGGGCGGTTCCGCTCGCGCTTGGCGGTTCCGCTCGCGCTGGCGGTTCCGGGTAAGGCGCTTTCCCTGCCTCCGCCCCGTTGCCGGGATCGTGATGGGTGCCGTTGCGCGCTGTTGGTTCGTGGGGCGGGATCGGGGGCGCTCGCGGGCCGGTGGCCATCACGATCCGCAGTGGGTGCGATTTCCTTTGGCCCTCTTCCCCTCGGGTTCGCATCCCCACCCACGCAGCTGCAAGCGCAGTCGACGGCGGAAGGGGGTGGGCCGGGGTGTCCCCGCAGCGACCCCAGGAAGCACCGCAACTGTGCAGCGATAGCCGGAGTGAGGAGACACCCCGGCCCGCCCCCGACCCCACGACAGCCGCGCGCAACGGCAAGATACGGACCACGGCAACGGGGAGGGAGGGAAATCTCCGCACCCGGAACCGCCAAGCGCGAGCGGAACCGCAACCGAGCCGGAGGCCACCCCGCGCAACGGCAAGATACGGACCACGGCAACAGGGGGCGGGGAGGAAATCTCCGCACCCGGAACCGCCAAGCGCGAGCGGAACCGCAACCGGGCCGGAGGCCACCCCGCGCAACGGCAAGATGCGGGCACCGTCAACAGGGGGCGGGAGGGAAATCTTCGTACCCGGAACCGCCAAGCGCGAGCGGAACCGCAACCGAGCCGGAGGCCACCCCGCGCAACGGCGAGATGCGGGGCACCGGAAACCGGGGTGGGAGGGAAATCTTCGTGCCCGGATGCGCGACCGGGCCGGAGGCCGCGGGGTCGGGGCGGAGGGACGGCAGATACGGTGGTCACACCATGGACGACTCGCAGCCCAAACCTGCCCCCGCCGTTCCGGTCAGCGCCGCCGCGAGCGCGGCGGCAGCGCATGAGACCGGTCCGACTCTCCTGGTCAAGATCTTCGGCAAGGATCGCCCGGGGATCACCGCCGGACTCTTCGACACCCTCGCCGCCTTCGGCGTGGACGTCATCGACATCGAGCAGGTGGTCACCCGAGGCCGCATAGTGCTCTGCGTGCTGATCACCGCGCCCACCGGCGGCCCCGGCGCGGAGGGCGACCTCCGCGCCACCGTGCACAGTTGGGCCGAATCGATCAAGATGCAGGCCGAGATCATCTCCGGTATCGGCGACAACCGCCCGCGTGGTGTGGGCCGTTCGCATGTGACCGTGCTCGGTCATCCGCTCACCGCCGAGTCGGCGGCCGCCATAGCGGCCAAGATCACCGAGGTGGGCGGCAACATCGACCGTATCTTCCGGCTCGCCAAGTACCCGGTGACGGCCGTGGAGTTGACGGTTTCCGGCGCGCCCACCGAGGAGTTGCGCACCGCGCTCGCGGTGGAGGCGGCCCGCCGCGGTGTGGACGTGGCGGTGGTCGCGTCCGGCCTGCATCGCAGGGCTCAGCGCCTGATCGTGATGGATGTGGACTCCACCGTCATCCAGGACGAGGTGATCGAGCTCTTCGCGGCGCACGCGGGCTGTGAGGCGGAGGTCGCCGAGGTGACTGCGCAGGCGATGCGCGGTGAGCTGGACTTCACCGAGTCGCTGCACGCTCGGGTGGCGCTACTGGAGGGCCTCGACGCCTCCGTGGTGGACAAGGTGCGCGCCGAGGTACGGCTGACCCCGGGTGCCCGTACGCTCATCCGTACCCTCAAGCGCCTCGGCTACCAGGTCGGCATCGTCTCCGGTGGCTTCACCCAGGTCACCGACGATCTCAAGGAGCGGCTCGGCCTGGACTTCGCCTCCGCCAACACGCTGGAGATCGTGGACGGGAAGCTGACCGGGCGGGTGACCGGCGAGGTGGTGGACCGGGCGGGCAAGGCACGCCTGCTGCGGCGCTTCGCCGCGGAGGCCGGGGTGCCGCTGGCCCAGACCGTGGCGATCGGAGATGGCGCCAATGACCTGGACATGCTCAACGCGGCGGGGCTCGGCATCGCCTTCAACGCCAAGCCGGTGGTCCGCGAGGCGGCGGACACCGCGGTGAACGTGCCGTTCCTGGACACGGTCCTGTATCTGCTCGGGGTCACCCGCGAGGAGATCGAGGCGGCCGATCTGCACATCGAGGCTTAGGTGGCGCGGAGATGAGTGCGGCTCCCGGCCCGCGGCCGGGAGCCGCACCTTCACGTTTCAGGCGCGGCGTCCAGACCGTCGTGTCAGGGGTGCGGCGTCCAGAACTCGGTCAGACGTGCCACGCCGTGCTCCACGGACTTCCACGATCCGGAGAACGTCAGCACGGCGACCGCTGACGTCGGAAACGCGGTTCTGGTCATCCGTACCAGGGCGTCCCCCTCCACCGTGCCCGCGAGGGCGTCGGCCAGCGCGTGTATCCCGGGGTTGTGGCCCACCAGCAGCAGATCGGCGACCTCGTCGGGGGTTTCGTTGATCACCGCGATGAGTTCGCCGAGGCTGGCCTCGTAGAGCCGCTCCTCGTAGACGGTCTTGGGGCGCTGCGGCAGTTCGTGCGCGACGAGCTTCCAGGTCTCGCGGGTACGGACCGCCGGTGAGCAGAGGGTGAGGTCGGGCATGATGCGCGTTCCGGCAAGCCACACTCCGGCGGCGGGCGCTTCCTTGCGCCCGCGCTCGGCGAGCGGCCGGTCCCGGTCGGGCACGTCCGGCCAGTCGGCCTTGGCGTGCCGGAGGAGAATGACCCTTCGGGGCGTTGCGTCGCTCATGCCCATCAGCTTTGCAGAAATCTCGGCGGCGGGCGCGGGAGTACGTACGGTCAGATCAGGTGCGACAGCAGCCGCGGCAGCACCTCGGACAACCGGCCGAGCAGCTGGTCCAACGGCTGCCCGGGCACCGACGAGGCGGCGTGCGCGGGACCGGCGACCACGGCCAGCAGCACCGCGAAGGAGATGGCGGGCAGGGCCACCGCCCACCACGGCAGTCTTGTCGGCACCCCGGTGGCCCGCGGGTGCGCTGACCTCGGCTGGATGTGGGGGGCCGCCATGGAAACCGCCTCCAGAGTCGCGTGGCGTCGTCGGTCACTGTTCGGCGCACCTCGCGCCTGCTCGGTGCACTGACGACGCTACGGAACCGCGGCGGCCCAACCCATCAGGCGATCCACCCAGTTGACCCTGACCCTGACCCCCTAAGGGAGGTGGGGACAACCCCACCCCCGACCCTGAACCAGCAGGTCAGGGCCGCGGTCACCCGTAGTTGGCGGCGATGGAGGCGATCACGGCGACCACGGCGGGCACACCGAGCATGAGGCCGAAGACCAGCAGGAGCTTCTTCTGCGGCTGCGGCGGGTTCGGTTCGAGGACTGGCATGGGCCAAGTCTCGCACCAGTCCCCCGCGGCCCGGCGCATGGGTCCGCGGCGAGCGTGTCAGACCGCGCGCCGGGCCTCGTCTTCTATGTGGCGGCTGCGCCCGGCGAACAGGCCGGCGATGACCTGCGGCACCATGAGGCCGGCCATCAACGCGATCGGCAGGCCCCAGCCTCCGGACTGCTGGTAGAGGGCGCCGACCAGGATCGGCCCCGGTATCGAGATCAGATAGCCGACACTCTGCGCGAAGGCGGACAGCCGGACCACCCCGGGGCCGCTGCGCGACCGCATGCCGATCATGGTGAGCGCGAGCGGGAACGCGCAGTTCGACACACCGAGCATCAGTGCCCAGGCGAGCGGCGCGGCGTCCGGAGCGAGCCACAGCCCCGCGTACCCCGCGAGGCCGAACGCCGCCAGGGCGACGACCAGCCCGCCCTGGTGCCGCATTCGCCCGGCGACCGTGGGCAGCACGAAGGACAGCGGTACGCCCATGATCATGGTGCCGGCCAGCAGCACACCCGCGGTGCTCGCCGAGATCCCCGCGTCACGGAAGATCTGCGGCAGCCAGCCCATGGTGATGTACGCACCGGTGGCCTGCAGCCCGAAGTAGCAGGCCAGTGCCCAGGCTGTGGGGCTGCGGGTGATGCGTATGCCGGGAGCGTCCGGTGCGGGCGCGGCGCTGGACGCCGTGCTGGTCGCCGTGCTGGTCGCGCGGGCGCGTATCAGCCCGAGCCACGGGACGACGGCGAGCGCGGCGAGCGCCGCCCATACCCCGAGGCCGAGCCGCCAACTACCGCCCAGGGCATGGGTGATGGGAACGGTGGCGGCCGCCGCTATCGCGGTGCCGAGGGCGAGCGCCATGGAGTACAGGCCGGTCATCTGGCCGATGCGGTCCGGGAAGTGCTGCTTGACGATGACCGGCATCAGCACGTTGCTGACCGCTATGCCCGCGAGCCCGAGGGCGCTGGCGGCGAGGAACGCGGGCGTCCCCCCGGCGAACGGGCGCAGCAACAGCCCCGCGGTGATGGCCGCCATCCCCGCGCACACGACGGCGCCCGGCCCGAAGCGGCGGGCGAGCCGTGGGGCGGCGATGCCGAAGACCGCGAAGCACAGCGTTGGTACGGAGGTCAGCAGTCCGGCGACGGTGCCGCTCATGTGCAGGCCGCCGCGGACCTCCGCCAGCAGCGTGCCGAGGCTGGTGATCGCCGGACGGAGGTTGAGCGCGGCGGCGATCAAGCCGATGACCACGAGCCGGCGCACCCAGGCGTCCGGGCGCGCCCTGGCCGCCGGTCCGGGGGCGGTCACCGCGGTTTCCTGGCGGTCGTGGGTCAGGGTCTCGTCGTCACGCATGCAGTCATCATAGAATCATGGGATGATTGACTGTCCAGTTGATTTCCCGATCCGGTGTTCGCGAGCCCCACGAGGAGAGCCATGCCGCTGACCGCGCCCCGGCGTTCCGCCCTGGTCGACCTGGTGATCGCTCAGCTGCGCACCCAGATCACCTCCGGCGAATGGCCGGTCGGCTCCCGCATTCCGACCGAGCCCGAGCTGGTCGAGCAGCTCGGCGTCGCCCGCAACACGGTGCGCGAGGCGGTGCGCGCGCTGGCGCACAACGGGCTGTTGGACATCCGGCAGGGATCGGGCACGTACGTGGTGGCGACCAGCGAGCTCGCCGGGGTGATGCAGCGCCGTTTCGCCGACACCGACCGGGACCATCTCGCCGAGGTCCGCGGTGTGCTGGAGGCCGCGGCGGCCCGGCTCGCCGCCCGGCGCCGTACCGAACGCGACCTGTCCCAGCTGGACAGGGCGCTGGACCGGCGCGAACGGGCCTGGGAGTCCGGCGACGCGGAGGCGTTCGTGGACGCGGACACGGCGCTGCACCTGGCGGTGGTGGCCTCGGCGCACAACGACGTGCTGACGGAGATGTACGCGGACCTCGGCGAGGTGCTGCGCGACCTGATCCGCTCCGACGTCGGCGAGGTCCTGCGCCCGGAGGGCTATGCGGAGCACGGCGCTCTGGTCGAGGCGATCCGTGCCGGGGACGGCGAGCGGGCGGCGGCCCAGGCGAGCGCCTACACGCTGGGGTGCCGACCACGCGGCGACAGCACCGGGGCCGAGCGGCATCAGGCCTGAGTCGCGACGCTAACCGCGGGTGATCCACACCGAGCGGATCTCCTTCCAGCACCGCCCGGTCAACGTGACCGTCTGCGCCGGGCCGACCGGCACCGGCCTGGTGTCTGTCGCCGGGTCCCACCAGCGTCGGCAGACGATGTGCAGTCGAACGTGCACGACCGCCGGATCGGGGTTGTGGCACACGGCGGTGCCGGCACTGCCGCGGATCTGGGTACGGCACTGCGTGCCCGGTGCGGCGCCCGACGGCGAGTCGGCGCCGGGTACCGCGTGGGCGGCCGACGGCGTCGCGGCGGGTGCGATCGCGGCCGCCAGGAGCAGTGCGGCCGTACGGGGATACCGGCGCATGGCACACATCCTGCCCGGTGGGCCGGCCCCGCCGCTCAGTCGTGCTCGGCCGTTCGGTGTCCGTACGGCTGGAGCCCCGGCCCGCCCGAAGGCGGAACCGGGGCTCCGGTAAGCCGTCGCCGTCAGGCGCCCATCATGTGCACGCCGCCGTCCACGTGCACGATCTCGCCGGTCGTCTTGGGGAAGAAGTCCGACAGCAGGCCGACGACACCGCGGCCGGCGGGCTCCGGGTCGGCCAGGTCCCAGCCGATCGGGGCGCGGTGGTTCCACACGTCCGCGAGCTCCTCGAAGCCCGGGATGGACTTGGCGGCCATCGACTTGATCGGGCCGGCCGAGATCAGGTTGCAGCGCACGTTCTTGGCACCGAGGTCACGGGCCAGGTAGCGGTTGGTCGACTCCAGGGCCGCCTTGGCCACGCCCATCCAGTCGTACTTCGGCCAGGCGATCTGCGCGTCGAAGGTCAGGCCGACGACCGAGCCGCCGCGCGGCATCAGCGGCAGACAGGCCATGGTCAGCGACTTGAGGGAGTACGCGGAGACGTGCACGGCGGTGGAGACGTCCTCCCAGGTCGCCTCCAGGAAGTTGAAGGCGCCCTGCGGGCCGAAGGCGATGGAGTGGACGATGCCGTCCAGGCCGTCGACGTGCTCGCGCACCTTGTCGGCGAGTCCGTCGAGCTGCTCCTGGTTGGTCACGTCGAGCTCGATGACCGGGGCGGGCTTGGGCAGCCGCTTGGCGATGCGCTCCACGAGGGAGAGCCGGCCGAAGCCGGTGAGAATGACCTCGGCGCCCTCCTCCTGTGCCACCTTCGCCGCCTGGAAGGCGATCGAGGACTCGGTCAGAACACCCGTGACGAGGATGCGCTTGCCAGCGAGGATTCCACTCATAGCGATCAGTGACCCATGCCCAATCCGCCGTCGACAGGAATGACGGCTCCGGTGATGTATGCGGCGTCCTCGGAGGACAGGAAGCGCACCGAGGCGGCGATCTCCTCAGGCTGTGCGTAGCGGCCCAGCGGGACCCCGCCAAGGATCGCCGCCCGCTGCTCGTCCGTGAGCGCGCGGGTCATGTCGGTGTCGACGAAGCCGGGGGCGACGACATTGACGGTGATGTTGCGGGAGCCCAGCTCACGAGCGAGTGAGCGAGCGAAGCCCACCAGACCGGCCTTGGAGGCGGCGTAGTTGGCCTGGCCCGCCGAACCGAGCAGTCCGACCACGGAGGAGATCAGCACGATGCGGCCCTTGCGGGCGCGCAGCATGCCGCGCGCGGCCCGCTTGACGACCCGGAAGGTGCCGGTGAGGTTGGTGTCGACGACGGAGGTGAAGTCCTCCTCGGACATCCGCAGCAGCAACTGGTCGCGGGTCACACCGGCGTTGGCCACCAGCACCTCGACCGCGCCGTGCTTGTCCTCGACCTCCTTGTAAGCCTGCTCGACCTGCTCCGGGTCGGTGATGTCGCACCGCACCGCGAGGACGCCCAGCTCGCTGAGGTCGGCCGGTGGCTCGCCGGACCGGTAGGTGATCGCGACCTTGTCTCCTGCCTCCGCGAAGGCACGGGCGATGGCGAGGCCGATGCCCCGATTACCTCCGGTGACGAGAACCGAGCGGCTCAACGGCCCACCCTTTCGTTTGGTCGTCTGTGCGCTACGAAACTATCGGTCGCGCGACCGCTACGGAGAATCGGCCTCCCACAGGGGCTGGCGGCCGTCACTGTCGGGTCCCTACAGATTCAGGCTGCCCGCCGATTGTCACAGGGGCATGATTCACTGCGAGGACGTCACGAGAAGGGGGAGCCGTCGTGCCCCAGGACATCGACGAGTCGTTTGTGGCACTGCCGCTACGGGCGTTGGCCGACGCGGCGCTGGCTCGCGCCCGGGCGCTGGGCGCCGAGCACGCGGACTTCCGGTTCGAGCGGGTGCGCGACGCGGCCTGGCGGCTGCGCGACGCCAGGCTGTCCAGCTCCTCCGACACCACCGACACGGGGTATGCGGTACGGGTCGTGCACGGCGGGGCGTGGGGCTTCGCGTCCGGTGTCGAGCTGACGATGGACGCGGCGGCCAGGGTGGCGGGCCAGGCGGTGGCGATGGCGAAGCTGTCGGCGAAGGTGACCGCCGCGGCGGGTTCCGAAGAGCAGGGCCCGCGCAGCGCTTCCCCGGAGGGGCGGTGGTGGGAGACGGGCGGGCGGGTGGAGCTGGCCGCCGAACCGGTACACGCGGACCGCACCTGGGTGTCGTCGTACGAGATCAACCCGTTCCACGTGCCGGACAAGGACAAGATCGCGCTGCTGGCCGAGTGGAGCGGCCGCCTGCTGGCCGCCGAGGGGGTGTCGCACGCGGACGCCTCGCTGCTGGCCGTTCAGGAGAACAAGTTCTATGCCGACACCGCGGGGACCACGACCACCCAGCAGCGGGTGCGGCTGCACCCCGAGTTGACGGCGGTCGCGGTGGACCCCGAGTCCGGTGAGTTCGACTCGATGCGGACCCTGGCGCCGCCGGTCGGCCGCGGTTGGGAGTACCTGACCGGCACCGGGTGGGACTGGGACGCCGAACTGGCCGAGATCCCCTCGCTGCTGGCCGAGAAGATGCGCGCGCCGGGCGTCCAGGCCGGGACGTACGACCTGGTCATCGATCCGTCGAATCTGTGGCTGACGATCCACGAGTCGATCGGACACGCCACCGAGCTGGACCGCGCGCTGGGCTACGAGGCGGCGTACGCGGGCACCTCGTTCGCCACCTTCGACAAGTTGGGTTCGCTGAAGTACGGCTCCGAGGTCATGCACGTGACCGGTGACCGCACCGCCGAGCACGGCCTGGCGACCATCGGGTACGACGACGAGGGCGTGGCCGGGCAGTCCTGGGACCTGGTCAGGGACGGCACCCTGGTCGGCTACCAGTTGGACCGGCGCATCGCCAAGCGGTGCGGCTTCGAGCGCTCCAACGGCTGCGCCTACGCCGACTCGCCCTCGCATGTGCCGGTGCAGCGGATGGCGAACGTCTCGCTGCGCCCCGCGGCGGGCGGCCCGTCGACCCGGGAGCTGATCGGCGCCGTGGAGCGCGGGTTGTACCTGGTCGGTGACCGGTCATGGTCCATCGATCAGCAGCGCTACAACTTCCAGTTCACCGCGCAGCGGGCGTTCCGCATCGAGAACGGTCAACTCGCCGGGCAGGTACGTGACTTCGCCTACCAGGCGACCACCACCGACTTCTGGGGATCGATGGAGGCGGTCGGCGGACCGCAGACGTACGTCCTGGGCGGCGCGGTCAACTGCGGTAAGGCACAGCCCGCTCAGGTCGCGGCGGTCAGCCACGGCTGCCCTTCGGCGCTGTTCCGCGGCGTCACCATCCTCAACACCGCGCAGGAGGCAGGCCGATGAGCGCCCGGCAGACCGCTCCGCATGAAATCGTCGAGCGCGCCCTGGAGTTGTCCAGGGCCGACGGGTGCGTTGTCATCGCCGATGAGGAGTCGAGCGCCAATCTGCGCTGGGCACGCAACGCGCTCACCACGAACGGCGTCACGCGCGGCCGCACCCTGACCGTCATCGCCACCGTCGACGGCGCGCAGGGCACCGCCTCCGGTGTGGTCTCCCGGTCCGCGGTCACCGCCGGGGAGTTGGAGCCGCTGGTCCGGGCGGCGGAGGCGGCGGCACGCGACGCGGGCCCGGCGGAGGACGCCCAGCCGCTGGTCAGCGAGCTCGCTGCGGCCTGCGACTTCACCGACGCGCCCGCCGAGACCTCGTCCGAGGTGTTCGCGTCGTTCGCCCCCGCGCTGGGTGAGTCGTTCGCGACGGCTCGGGCGGGCGGGCGTGAGCTGTACGGCTTCGCGTACCACTCGGTGGTCTCCAGCTACCTGGGCAGCTCCACCGGGCTGCGGCTGCGCCATGACCAGCCGACCGGGACGCTGGAGCTCAACGCCAAGTCGCCGGACGGCACCCGCTCGGCCTGGGCCGGGGCGGCCACCCGGGACTTCACGGATGTCGATCCGGCGGCGCTGGACGCCGGGCTGGCGCGCCGACTGGAGTGGGCGGGCCGCCGGGTGGAGCTTCCGGCCGGGCGGTACGAGACGCTGCTGCCGCCGACCGCGGCGGCCGATCTGCTCGTCTACCAGATGTGGTCGTCGGGTGCCCGGGACGCCGCCGAGGGCCGTACGGTCTTCAGCAAGCCGGGCGGTGGTACGCGGGTGGGCGAGAAGCTCACCGAGCTGCCGGTCACGCTGTACAGCGATCCGCGGGAGCCGGGGCTGGAGACGGCGCCCTTCGTGCTGGCGCATGCCTCGGGTGACGATGTGTCGGTCTTCGACAACGGGCTGCCGCTGGAGCGTACCGAGTGGGTGCGCGACGGGGTGCTGGACCGGCTGGTCGCCACCCGGCACGCGGCGGCGCTGACCGGGCTGCCGGTGGCTCCCGCGGTGGACAACCTGGTCCTGGACGCCGGTGGGACGAAGTCGCTGGACGAACTGGTCGCCGGGACCGAGCGGGGACTGCTGCTGACCTGCCTGTGGTACATCCGCGAGGTGGATCCGGCGACCCTGCTGCTGACCGGGTTGACCCGGGACGGTGTCTACCTGGTGGAGAACGGCGAGGTCACGGCGGTGGTCAACAACTTCCGCTTCAACGAGTCGCCGGTGGACATACTCGGCCGGGCGACGGAGGCCGGGCGCACCGAGCGCACGCTCCCACGGGAGTGGGCCGACTACTTCCCGCGCGCCGCGGCCCCCGCCCTGCGCGTGCCGGACTTCAACATGAGTTCGGTCAGCCAGGGAGTGTGAGGTCCGGGCCCCGCAGACGGGCGGCCCGGGCCGGGTCGTCGGCTTGCCGGGGGCGGCGGTCATCCGTTCGGCGCAGTTCAGACGCCACGAACGGGTCAGCCCCAGTCTCGTAGCAAGCGCAGCCGCAGCGTAACGTGTGAAGTGTCCGGACAGGGGAGATTCCGGCATATCCAACAGGTGGTGGAACGTGATGCGGAACCACAGCAGTGCCGGGGTCTTCCGGATCACGGGGGCTCGTGCCGGGCTGACCGAAGACGTCAAGGGGCGGCAGCGCCGCTATGTGATCTCGATGTCGGTCCGCACTGTCTGTTTCCTGCTCGCCATCTGCCTGTGGCATGTGCAGACGGTGCTGGCCGCGATCGCGCTGGTCCTCGGTGGGGTGCTGCCGTATATCGCGGTGGTTATCGCCAATGCGGGGCGGGAGAACGCGCCGTCGCTACCGTCCGCGTTCGTGCCTCAGCCGCCGCATCCGATGCTGGAGCGGGGCGCGGGACAGGACGCGAAGGCCCCGGAGAAGTCCGAGCCAGCGGCCGGGGCGGAACCCGGTGAGGAGCCCCGGCGGGAGCGGACGAGCTGACCTGCGCGCTTCCGCGAAGCTCAAGAAAAGCTCAGATCAATCACGCCGTTCCGGTGCCGTGGCGGGGTGGGTGCGTGACATACTTCGTAGGCGCTCCGCATCCCCCGTCGGAGCGACGGACCGACGCCGGGCGGCTCCCCCCGTGGCTGCCCGGCGTCGTTCTCTTTTCCGGCGAACACCCCGGTGTTCGCGGTGAGTTCACAGTGTGTTTTGAGAGTGCGGAAGACCATGGACCACGTCGCGGCCGAGACACCGATCTGTTCGGCCAAGGGATGCCGGGCGGAGGCGGTGTGGGTCATCGCATGGAACAACCCGAAGATCCACACCCCTGACCGTCGCAAGACCTGGCTGGCATGCGAGGAGCACCGCGAGCATCTGGCGTCGTTCCTCGGGATGCGGGGCTTCCTCAAGGACGTGGTGAAGATCCAGGACTGGGACTTCCCGGAAGACGTCTGAGCTAGCCGCCGATCGCCGACATCGGGCGCTGCGGCTGGAGGAACGACGGGTCGTCCAGGCCGGATCCGGCTTTCTTGCCCCACATGGCGGCACGCCACAGCTCCGCCAGGCGCGAGTCGGGCTCGCCGGAGCGCAACGCGGTCCGCAGGTCGCTCTCCTCGCGGGCGAACAGGCAGTTGCGGACCTGGCCGTCGGCGGTGAGCCGGGTGCGGTCGCAGGCTCGGCAGAACGGCCGGGTGACCGAGGCGATCACGCCGACCTTGGCCGGTCCGCCGTTGACGAGCCAGCGCTCGGCGGGGGCGGAGCCGCGCACCGAGGACTCCTCGGGGGCCAGGGTGAAGTGTGCGGTCAGCTGCCGCAGGATCTCCTCCGCGGTCACCATGTTGGCGCGCTGCCAGCCGTGTTGGGCATCGAGTGGCATCTGCTCTATGAAGCGCAGCTCGTAGTCGTTCTCCAGGGCCCAGGCGAGCAGGGCGGGTGCCTCGTCGTCGTTGAGCCCGCGCATCAGCACGCTGTTGATCTTGACCGGGGTGAGTCCCGCGTCCCGTGCGGCCCGCAGGCCCGCGATGACGTCATCGTGCCGCTTGCGCCGGGTGAGCCGCTGGAAGACCTCGGGCCGCAGGGTGTCCAGAGAGACGTTCACCCGGTCCAGGCCCGCGTCGCGCAGTGCCTCGGCGGTTCTGGCCAGCCCGATGCCGTTGGTGGTGAGGGACAGCTGGGGGCGGGGTTCAAGGGCGGCGCAGCGTTCGACGATCCCGACGACGCCGGGCCTGAGCAGCGGTTCGCCGCCGGTGAAGCGGACCTCGGTGATGCCCAGTTCGGTGACCGCGATCCGGACCAGCCGGACGATCTCGTCGTCGGTGAGCAACTCGGGCTTGGCCAGCCACTGCAGGCCCTCTTCCGGCATGCAGTACGTGCAGCGCAGGTTGCACCGGTCAGTGAGTGAGACCCGCAGGTCGGTGGCGACCCGGCCGTAGGTGTCGAGCAGCACGATGGCGCTCCTCCCCTCCTGGGCACGGAGTGCGCCCCTGGCATCAAGCCTAGATCGACAGTCAGGGTACGTGACGGCCGGCCGTTTGCAACAGATTGTTGAATCCGTCGCGGCACAGGGGCCTGCGCGGCGTCCCCGGCGCAGCCCAGAGGCGCTGCGACAGTGCGGGTGACAAGCCGGTACCGGTATCGCTCCGGTTCGTTCTACAGGGCGTGAGCGCGTCGCCGAGCACCCCACCGCCAGGGCCGGGCAAACGACCGTACGGGACCGTACGGCTGGCCGCTCCCGTGGCCCCGGCCGCGCCCCGCAGGCCCGTACCGCCGGTACCCGGCCGGTGGTACGGGCCGCGGGTGGCCATACCGCTGCTGAGCATCGAGACGCTGCGGGGCACGCGCTGACTCCGTCACGGCGGATCCTCACGGGTGGTTCGGACCGCCGGTCCGCGCGGCGGGGGCCGCTCGTCGTCGCGGCGACGGGTTCAAGGGCGGCGCAGCGTTCGACGATCCCGACGACGACCGTGATGCGTCAGGGCCGGACCAGGACCTTCAGGGCCTTGCGCTCGTCCATCGCGCGGTAGCCGTCCGGGACGCCGTCGAGGCCTACGGCGAGGTCGAACACCGGCGACGGGTCGATCGCCCCGCTCAGTACGTCGGGGAGCAGTTCCGGGATGTAGGTGCGCACCGGGGCGATGCCGCCGCGCAGGGCGATGTTGCGCCCGAACATCACGCCCAGGTCCAGTCCGGTGCCGCTGCCGTGCGGCACGCCGACGTAGCCGATCGCGCCGCCGTCGCGGGCGATGCCGACAGCGGTACGCATCGACTGCTCGGTGCCGACCGCCTCGATCACCGAGTGGGCGCCCTGTCCCCCGGTCAGCTCGCGCACCGCCTCGACGGCCGCCTCACCGCGCTCGGCGACCACATCGGTGGCGCCGAACGTCCTGGCCAGGTCGGTGCGGTCGGTGTGGCGGCCGAGTGCGATGATCCGCTCCGCGCCGAGCCGCTTCGCCGCCACCACACCGCACAGGCCGACCGCGCCGTCACCGACCACCGCCACGGTGGCTCCGGGCCGCACGCCCGCGCCGACCGCCGCGTGATGACCGGTACCGAGCACGTCGGAGAGGGTCAGCAGCGCGGACAGCAGCCGGTCGTCGCTCGTCGCGTCCGAGGGCAGGGCGACGAGGGTGGCGTCGGCGAACGGCACCCGTACGTACTCGCCCTGGCCGCCGTCCGAGCCCGGCGTGCCCCAGAAGCCACCGGCCGGGCACGAGGTCGTCAGGCCCTCGGCGCAGTACTCGCACGCGCCGTCGGACCAGACGAAGGGGGCGACGACCAGGTCGCCCGCCCGGAGCCCGGAGACCTCGGAGCCGGTCTCCTCCACAACTCCCAGGAATTCATGGCCGATTCGCTGTCCGGCCTCGCGCGCGGACTCGCCCCGGTATGCCCACAGGTCGCTGCCGCAGATGCAGGCGCGCAGCACGCGCACCACCGCGTCATCCGAGCGCTGGATGACGGGATCGGGCACCTCCTCGACGCGTATGTCGTTCGGGGCGTGGATGACGGTCGCGCGCATGCGTGGTCCTTATCGCTGTACAGGGGGTACCCGCGCTTCAACGTGGGCCCGCGGCGGGGCATTCCCGCCGCGGGGGACCACGTCCCGTGCCGCCACCAGTCCGGTGGCCAGCAGGTACTGGCCGCCGAGGTAGGTGAGCATGATCCAGAATTCCGGTCGCGGCAGCTGCGGCCAGTGGGCCAGACCGGCGGCGATCAGGCTGTCGGAGAGCAGGAACAGCGCGCCGCCCGCGCAGGTGTGGACCGACAGCCCCGCCGCGCTCAGTGCCATCGTCGACAGCAGCAGGCTGTACCCGGCGACCGGCCAGCGCAGCGCGCCCAGTGAAGGACCGAGCGTCACAAGGCTGGTCGCCCAGCCCAGCCCGTAGAGGACGGCGGCCGCCCGGGTGCGGCGCCCGGCTGCGAGGCCTCCCCGGCGGGCGAACGCCGTGATGTAGACCACGTGCCCGGCGGCGAAGCACCCCATGCCGGCGAGGAACGGGCCGTTGCCGCCCAGCATGAGCAGCGTGTCGCCGCCGCAGCCGAACAGCAGCGCCACGACCAGCGACCGGGGCCCGCCGCGCGCCGCGCTCCAGGCGGCGAGCACCGGCATCAGCGCGGGCTTGGTCAGCTGGGCGAGCAGTCCGCCACCGGCGAGTTGTCCGGCGAGGTGCACCGCGGACAGCGCCAGGAAGCCGCCGAGCAGCCATCGGGCCGTACGGTCGCGGCCGGCTGTCCTCACGCGGCGGGTTCCCGCGCCGGTACCGCTGTCGCGCCGTCGGTCTCGCGCACCGGCGGCCGCCAGCCGGGTCCGCGCAGCAGATGGCCCACCCGGTCGCGCCAGGTGCGGGCGGCGGCGAGGTCCTGGGCGATGGCCGCGTACTCGTGGGTGGCGACCCGCAGCGGGTTGTGGGTGAGGATGTTCTTGGTGAGGCCGTACACCGGCGGCTCGACCTCCGGGACGAACGAGCCGAACAGCCGGTCCCAGATGATCAGGATTCCGCCGAAGTTGCGGTCCAGGTAGCCGCCTTGGGAGGCGTGGTGCACCCGGTGGTGGGACGGGGTGTTCAGGACGAACTCAACCGGCCGCGGCAGCTTGCCGATCCGCTCGGTGTGCACCCAGAACTGGTAGACCAGGTTGGCGGACGAGCAGAAGGCGAGGGCGGCCGGATGCACTCCGCAGGCGATCATCGGCAGGTAGAACGGCCAGACGGTGAGTGTGGTCCACGGCTGGCGCAGTGCGGTGGACAGGTTGAAGTTGCGGCTGGAGTGGTGCACGACGTGGCAGGCCCACAGGATCCGGACGACATGGTGTCCGCGGTGCGACCAGTAGTAGAAGAAGTCCTGCGCGAGCAGCATCAGCGGGATGGTCCACCACAGCACCGGCACCCGCAGGGGTGTCAGTTCGTACACGGCGGTGTAGATCGCGACGATCGGGATCTTCCACGTGGCGTCGAAGAGCAGGCTGCCCAGCCCCATCGACAGGCTGGTCGCGGTGTCCTTGGCCGTGTATCCGGCGGCGTCCTCGTCGGGATGGATGCGGTAGCTGACCACCTCCAGGATGGTCAGCAGCAGGAAGGCCGGTATCGACCACAGCACGGGATCGGGCAGTTGCGGCATGGGCGCACCATAAGAGCGCCCATGCCACCTGCGCTAGGGGTTGTTACCGACTAGTACTACCGAAGGTAACGATCACGCCGGACGCACTTCACCAGATCAGCGTCCCAAACCGCCCGGCCGCGCCCCCGTTCACCAGACCCGCGCCCCGCCCCCGGCCGCGAAGACCGGGCTGGTCGCGTCCGGGGGCGGCGCCGGCAGCGGCTCGGCCAACTCGGCGGCCGTCGGGCCGACCCGGGCGGCGATCGGGTCGAGCAGCGCCAGGTCGAAGCCGTAGACGCGCGCCGCGTTGCCGCCCACCATTGACGCGATCTCCTTCTGCGGCAGCCCGGCGTAAGCGGTCCGCAGCGCCTCCCTGCTGTACGGACAGGTGCCCTCGTCGTGCGGGTAGTCGCTGCCCCACATCACCTTGTCCAGCCCTATCCGGTCCCGCAGCAGCGCCTCATGGCGCCGCATGAAGCTCGCGCCGACGAAGCAGTGGTCCCGCCAGACCGCCTTCGGGCCCTTTCCCATCGAACCGGCAAGCCCGGCACCGAACTTGGCCTCCGCGGTCGCCGCCTTCGCCGTGCCCGGTGCGACGGCCGCGACCAGCCGCCCGTGGTAGTACTCCAGCATGTCCAGCACTCCGGGTATCCAGGCCGAGCCCTGCTCGGTCAGGACCAACCGCAGCCCCGGGTGGCGCTGGAACGCTCCGCCGAACGCCAGGTGCCACAGCGCCCGGTGCGAGAACCAGGTCGTCTCGACCATGAAGACGGCCCGCGCGGCGGGTTCGTCGCCGAGCGGCGGAGACGCCGATCCGGCATGGTGGTTGACCGGTACCGCCAGCTCGTCGCACACCGCCCAGAGCGGGTCGTACACCCTGGAGTGCAGCTCCGGCAGCCCCGCGCCCGGGGGGACGCCGGGCAGCAGCACTCCCCCGGTCAGTCCGGCCTCCTTGGCCCATCGCACCTCTTGTACCGCTTCGTCCACGTCGTTCAGCAGGATCTGGGCGACTCCGGCGCGCCGGCCGGGGGCCTGGGCGCAGAAGTCCGCGAGCCAGCGGTTGTGCGCCCGCAACCCGGCCCAGCGCAGTACGAACTCCTCGCGGGTGGGCGCCGGGGCGACCAGTGAACCGCTGGGGAAGAACGGCGGGACGGTGTTGGGGAAGACGACCTCGGCGACGATGCCGTCCCCTTCCAGCTCCGCCAGCCGCCGGTCGGAGTCCCAGTTGCGCTCCGCCTCGGGCGCCGCCAGGTCCTCCCACGGATTGACGTAGGTGGCCGCCCAGGCGTCGAACGCCTCATGGTGCCGGGACGCCAGATACGGCCGGTAGTCCAGCAGATCGGCCCCGGCATGGCAGTCCGCCGAGATCACCGTGTACCGCTCGGTCACGCCTCCTCCTTTCCCAGGTACGGGAAGTCGTCTCCGGTGAGCCAGTGGCGGCCGGTCTCCCGGGCGCGCGCCCATGACCGCTCGACCGCCGTCTGGTCCTCCGGCTGCCCCAACTCCCGTGGCAGCGGCCCGATGCGGGCCGCGACGGGCCGCAACGCCTCGGCGTCGAACCCGAAGACGTCGAGTGCCGCGAGACCCAGCATGCGCCGTGCCTCTGACACCGGGATGTCGTGGAAGGTGTTCCTCAGCCACTCCCGGGTGCTGGGCCAGGTGCCCTCAGGGTGCGGGAAGTCGCTGCCCCACAGGATGTTGTCCACCCCGATCTCGTACCGGTGCGCCAGTTCCCGGCGTTTGGTGTTGGTCGCGCAGATGAAGACGTTGCGGTCCAGGTACGCGCTGGGTGCCTGCCGCAACTCGGCGAATGGCGAGAGCTTCTTGCCGCCGTGCGCCCCGAGGTAGAGCCGGTCCATGAACCACAGCAGATTGGGCAGCCACCAGCAGCCGGACTCGGCCACCCCGAACCGCAGCCCGGGAAAGCGTTCGAACACCCCGGACCACAGCAGGAACCACAACGGGCGCGCCGGCCACCAGGTGACCTCGCTGACGAAGATGCCCAGATGGTCGCCGTACTCATGGCGCGGGGCGGTGCCGGAATGGGTGACGACCGGCATCCGCAGCGCCTCGGCCTCCGCCCATACCGGGTCATAACGCCGGTCGTGGTAGGGCGGGTTGCCTCCCCACATGGCGGGGATCATCAGGGCCCCGAGACCTGTCTCCTTGGCCCGCCGGATCTCCGCGACGACCTGGTCGGTCTCGCCGGTGATCGGCAGCAGGGCCACACCGCAGCGGCGTAGCGGGTTGAGCGCGCAGAACTCGACCAGCCAGCGGTTGTGGGCCCGCGCGCCCGCCATGCCGAGTTCCGGGTCGTGGTCGCCGGACAGCCCGAGGCCGACGCCGAAGGGCGCGGCGGTCGCGCTGTCCACGGCGTCCGCGTCCGGGAAGACGACCTCGGCGGCCACTCCGTCGCCGTCCAGTTCCTTGTCGCGCTGCGCACTGTCCCAACCGCCGCGCAGCCCCTCGGCGTTGTCCTGGAACCACTGTGCGGCGAACGCCTCGTTCCGTACCCCGAGCCGGGTCATCGCCGCACGGCGCGCGTCGCGCTGCGCCAGGAAGTCGTCGAAGGCGCGGTGGAACCTCGACTCCAGATACGGCCGGTACTCCTCGGTGGGCAGACCCGCGTGGCAGTCGGAGGAGACGATCAGATAGCGATCCGTCATCGGTGCTCCTCACCTCGGTCCAGGACGAAGCGTTCGAGATAGGCCGGGTTGGCGCGGTCCAGCATCGACTGCGCCCGCGCGCGGATCTGCGCGTCGCTGCGTTCGCTGGCCGGGAGCAGCCAGAAGCGGTCCGCCCGGATGCCGTCCACCACCAGTTCCGCGACCTGCTCGACGGGGGTGAACTCCACCTCGTGTCCGGCTTCCCGCATCGCCGCCTCCCATTGCGCGAGGGTGCGGTAAGGGGTGCGCCGCGGGCGGGACTTGGCGTATCTGGCGGGGCGGTTGCGGTGCGACTCCCACAGTCCGGTACGCAGCATGTGCGGGCCGGGGAAGAGGACGGAGGCACCGATGGGCGCGGATTCCGCCCGCAGGTGGGCGTAGAGCGACTCGGTCATGGTGACCACGGCCGCCTTGGTGACGGCGTACACCGAGGCGCTGGGCAGCGGTGCCACACCGCCGTCCGTCGACGAGGTGTTGACCACATGGCCCGGCTGCCCGGCGGCCAGCATCCGGGGCACGAAGGCCTGTACGCCATGGAAGACGCCCCACACGTTGACCGCGAAGGCCCACTGCCAGTCCCTGGGGTCGTGCTCCCACATCCGGCCCTCGGCGCCGGAGCCGACCCCCGCGTTGTTGCACAGCACATGCACGGCGCCGTAGGCCGTGTACGCCGCCTCGGCGAGTGCGGTGACCGAGTCCGGCTCACCCACGTCGGTGAGTTGGCCGAGGACCTCCGCGCCTGTTTCGCGCACCGCGGCCACCGCCTTGGCCAGCGCGTCCTCCTCCACGTCGGCGAGCACCACCCGCAGCCCCTCGGCGGCGAACCGCCGTACCATGGCCCATCCGATGCCGCTCGCCGCTCCGGTGACCACCGCGACCTGTCCGGCCCGCAGTTCCATCACGCCTCCCGCGGCGGGGCGTCGAGGATCTGCGCCACATCGTCATAGCGCTGGTGGATGTACGGCAGCAGGGAGCGTGCGCCGACCCGTTCTGCCACCCGGCCCGACTGGTCGCTGGACTTCTCGCCGACGGTGATCTCGACGAGTTCGCGCACGACCAGGTCGGCGACCGGGTCGTACGCCGACTCCCGCAGCACCACGCGCCCGGTGACCGCGGTCAGTTCGCGGATCCGCTCGCGCCGGGTGCAGTGCACCAGGAACGCGTCGCCCTCCAGACCGCCGCCGTCCACGGCGGGCAGGAACTTGAAGTAGAAGTCGGTCTTCTCCGACGTCCCCGGCACCGGCAACACGCCGGTCACGGTGCCGTCGACCTGGACGAACGCGACGCCGTGCCGGACGAGTTCCGCGGACACCCGCGGGCCCTCGCGCCGCACCGAGACCTCGCCGAGCTTCTTCGGCTCGCCGAACACCTCGCGCCCGCCGATCAGCGCACGCTCCGTGGTCATCGGCATGACCAGCGGGTACCAGCCGTCGACGGCACCGTGCCGGGCGGCGACCGCGACCGATCCTGCGCCCAACGGGTGTCCGAACAGGTCGACTTGGCTGATGCTGACCCGAACCAGCGGCCGCTCCCCCGGCTTCAGCGGTGGCGGCAGCACCTGCGCCACCACGTCGGCATCGGTCTCCCACAGCGCCGTCACGCCCGTCGACCAGATGTCGGGGAGCGCGGCGCCCGCCGCCCGCGCCGCTGTGATCTCGGCCTCGTCACGCGGGCCGTACCGTACGCGTGCCATCACGTATCGCCCTTCGTTCGCGGTACCGACGTCTGTAACTGGGTTACAACGGCAGCCTTGAAGGGTAAAGAGCCGTGCACGTAACGAAATTGAGGGCCGATCATGCCGAGATCGCAGCGCACCGCCTTGACCCGCGAGGATGTCCTGGACGCCGCCGCCAACCTCGTTGCACAACACGGCCCGGAAGCGCTGACGATGCGCAAGCTCGCCGCCGAGCTGGGCACGGCGGTCACCTCGATCTACTGGCATGTGGGGAATCGCGAGACCCTGCTGGAGGAGCTGGTGACGCGCACCGTGCGGGAGATGGGCGCCATCACCCCCAGCGGCCGCACCCCGGCGCAGCGGGTGGTCTCCATCGCCCGCGCCCAGCGCAGGATGCTGCGCGAGCGCCCGCATCTGATCGCGATGGTGCACGAACGCGGCCTGACCGAGCTGATGTTCCTGCCCGCCCAGCAGGCGCTGGTCCACGAGGTGCATGCGGCGGGACTGCGCGGCGCACGCGCCGCCGAGGCGGTGCGGGCCATCGAGTTCCATGTCATCGGCTTCGTGCTGGTCGAGCGCAACCGCGAGCGCTCGCCCGTACAGCACCCGGCGGAAGGGGATCTGTGGACGGCTCAGCGCGCGGACCAGGACCCGGCGCTCGCCCGCGCCCTGGCGGCGCCGCCCAACTCGGAGCGGCTCTATCTGACCGCCACCCGCGCACTGGTGAACGCCCTGCTCGGTCAATGACTGTCGGTGCCGCCCCCTATCCTCAATGACCATGCTGGAGAACCGAACGGACCGCGCGGTCTTGACCGAGCTCCCGTCCCCGTGGCCCACCGGCTACCCGGACGGGTACGCGGTGGTGGACGTGGAGACCACCGGGCTGGGCCGCGACGACCGGATAGTGTCGGCGGCCGTCTACCGCCTGGACGCGCAGGGCGCCGTCCAGGACCACTGGTACTCGCCGGTCAATCCCCAGCGCGACCCGGGCCCGGTGTGGATCCACGGGCTGACCAGCGAGGTGCTCGCCGACGCCCCGCTGTTCCGGGAGATCGCCGACGAACTGGCCGAACGGCTCTCCGGCCGGGTGCTGGTGGCCCACAACGCCGTCTTCGACTGGTCGATGCTGGCCCGCGAGTACGCCCGGGCCGACCACCGCGCCCCGGTCGAGCAGCGGTTGTGCACCATCATGCTCTCCAAGCAGCTGCGGCTGCCGCTGCCCAACCACAAGCTGGAATCCCTCGCCGCGCACTACGGCGTGATACAGCGGCAGGCGCACCACGCCCTCGATGACGCGCGGGTGCTGGCCGAGGCGTTCCGGCCGAGCCTGCATCTGGCGGCGGCCGCCGGGCTGCCGCTCCCGCTGCACGCCTGCCGGCCGCTCACCGAGTGGTCGCCGCGTGGTGGGCCGCTCCGCTCGGCCGGTTACCCGCCCACCAGTTGGCGGCACTCACGCAAGCGGCCGCCGTGCCCGTACCCCAACCCGGGCCGGCTGCTGCCGGGCGGGCCGCTGATACAGGGAATGCGGGTCGCCTTCTCGGGTGATACGGCCGTCGACCGCGAGCTGTTGGAGGACCGGGCCACCGAGGCGGGGCTGCATGTGGCCTCCAGCGTCTCCCGGCTGACCAGTCTGCTGGTCACCAACGACCCCGGCTCTCCCGCGGGAAAGGTGGCCAACGCGCGGCGGTTCGGCACCCCGGTGGTGGACGAGGCGCGGTTCCGGGAACTGCTCCGGGAAGTGGCCCCGGCCGAGGGGTGAGCGGCGGTAGGCCGTACGGGCGGAGTCACCGCGACCCGCCAGGCACAGCGTTGTCCGCGCGGCGCGGCGCCCCGCACTCTGACCGCATGGGACATTGCGAGGTCTGCGGAAACGACTATTCCATGACGTTCGAGGTGCATGCGCAGGGCGGCGCGGTGCATGTCTTCGACTGCTTCGAGTGCGCCATCCACCGCATGGCGCCAGTCTGCGAACACTGCCGGGTACAGGTCGTCGGCCACGGCGTCGAGGCCAACGGCCGCCAGTTCTGCAGCGCACACTGCGCCAAGGCCGAGGGGGTCCAGGGCATCGTCGACCGGGTGGGCGCGCCCATGGCATGACCCCACGGTGATCACCCCACGACGGAGTTGTACCGTCGTGGGGTGTACCGCTTCCTGCTGTCAAGGCAATGGGTGATCCTCACCCTCGTCTGCCTGGTCCTGATGCCCACCATGGTGGAGCTCGGGCTGTGGCAAATGCACCGGCATGAGAGCCAGGCCGCGCAGAACTCCGTGATCGCCCGGAGCCTGGCCGCTCCCGTCGTGCCCGTGGAGAAGCTGACCGCGGCGGGCGCCGAGGTCGCCTCGCAGGACAACTTCCGCAGCGTGACGGCCAAGGGGCACTACGACCCGGCGCGTCAGGTCGTGGTACGGCACCGCACCTCCTCGGACGGTGCCACCATCGGGTACTACCTCGTCACCCCGCTGGTGATGAGCGACGGCAAGGCCGTCCTGGTCAACCGGGGTTGGATCCCGTCCCCGCAGTACGGCGACGGTGTCTCGTTCCCGCCGGTCCCGGCCACGCCGTCCGGCGAGATCACGGTCACCGGCCGGATCCGGCCGGACGAGACCACCGCCAGCACCAGCATTCGTGACAAGGCCGGGCTGCCCGCCCGGCAGATCATGCTGATCAACAGCTCGAAGCTGCCCAATTCGGTGTCCGAGCCGCTGCTCGGCGGCTACATCGAGCTGACCGGCACCTCCCCCAAGCCGTCCGGCGACCAGCCCGAGCTGGTCCCGGCTCCGACGCCCGGCGCCAGCGCCGGGTGGTACAGCCCCCCGCACCTCGCATACGCCTGGCAGTGGTGGCTGTTCGTGGTGATGCTCCCGGTGGGCTGGTTCATCCTGGTCCGGCGCGAGCGCAGGGACCGACTGCGCGCCCGGGAGAAGGCGCAGGCCCCGGCGACGGTCGAGAAGACGGAAGCGGCTGCGGGCGCCTGAACCGGGCATACGCCAGAGACGATCCGACGAGATCCGACACCCGGAAGGCGGCACCGTGGCTGGACGTATCGAGGACTACGCGCTGATCGGCGATCTGCAGACCGCGGCGCTGGTCGGCAAGGACGGCTCGATCGACTGGCTGTGTCTGCCGCGGTTCGACTCCGGGGCCTGCTTCGCCCGGCTGCTCGGCGACCAGGACAACGGGCACTGGCGGCTGTCCCCGTCGAAGAACGGCGAGCACTGCACCCGCCGTTCGTACCGTGAGGACACCCTGGTCCTGGAGAGCGTCTGGGAGACGGCGTCCGGCACCGTCAAGGTGATCGACTTCATGCCGCAGCGGGACCGCACCCCTGAGGTCGTCCGGATCGTCGAGGGTGTCTCGGGCACGGTGCGGATGCACAGCAGATTGCGGCTGCGCTTCGACTACGGACGGGTCGTCCCCTGGGTGCGGCGGACCGACGGAACGCGTGTGGCGGTCGCCGGTCCGGACGCGGTGTGGTTTCGCAGCGTTCCCGAGGTGGACACCTACGGCAAGGACTACGCCACCCACTCCGAGTTCACCGTCTCCGCGGGGGAGAATGTCGCGTTCGTCCTGTCCTGGCAGCCCTCGCACGAGTCGCCGCCCAGACCGATCGACCCGTACAAGGCACTAGCCCAAAGCGTGCGGGACTGGCATAAATGGGCCGATCGGTGCACCTATGCCGGACCGTGGCGCGATGCCGTGCTGCGGTCGCTGATCACCCTCAAGGGGCTGAGCTACGCCCCCACCGGCGGCATCGTGGCGGCGCCCACCACATCGCTGCCCGAGGAGATCGGCGGGGTGCGCAACTGGGACTACCGCTTCTGCTGGCTGCGCGACTCGACGCTGACCCTCGGCGCGCTGGTCGAGAGCGGCTACCTCAAGGAGGCGGCCGAGTGGCGGGACTGGCTGCTGCGCGCGGTCGCCGGTGACGCCGCCGACCTGCAGATCATGTACGGGCTGGGCGGCGAGCGGCGGCTGCCGGAGTTCGAGGTGCCCTGGCTGCCCGGCTACGAGGGCTCGGCCCCGGTACGGGTCGGCAACGCGGCGGTCGACCAGCTCCAACTGGACGTGTACGGCGAGGTCCTGGACTCGCTGCACCTGGCCAGGGTCTACGGCCTACCGGACAAGAAGCACGCCTGGAACATCCAGCGCCTGCTGATGGACTTCCTGGAATCCAACTGGCGGGAACCCGACGAGGGGCTGTGGGAGGTCCGCGGCCCGCGCCGGCACTTCGTGCACTCCAAGGTGATGGCCTGGGTCGCGGCGGACCGCATGGTGCGGGCGGTCGAGGCCAACCCGCAGCTGCGCGGCGACGTCAACCGCTGGCGGGCGATGCGCGACGAGGTGCACCGCGAGGTGTGCGAGAAGGGCTACGACCCGGACCGCAACACCTTCACCCAGTCGTACGGCTCCACCGCGCTGGACGCCGCCACCTTGCTGATCCCGCAGATCGGCTTTCTCCCCGCGACCGATCCACGGGTGGTCGGCACCATCGACGCGGTACGCGACGAACTGGCGCACGACGGCTTCATCCGCCGCTACTCGCTGGACGAGAGCGCGAAGGATTCCGTGGACGGTCTACCGGGCTCCGAAGGGGCCTTCCTGGCCTGCTCGTTCTGGCTCGCCGACGCGCTCGCCGCGACCGGGCGGCGCAAGGACGCGGCCGAGCTGTTCGAGCAGCTGCTGGCGCTGCGCAACGATGTGGGGCTGCTCGCCGAGGAGTGGGATCCGGTCGCCGGGCGCCAGCTCGGCAACTTCCCGCAGGCGTTCAGCCACATCGCCCTGGTCAACACGGCGATGGCGCTCACCGGTACGGCATCCGGCCGTCGACCCGGCCGCGGCCCCGCGTAGTTCGCCGCCAATCTGACCGGCATCATGGTCCCGGTCGACGGCGGCCACCAGCACGGATTCTGACCTTCCGTCACCTACTCCACGCGGCGGGCGCGATGGCGCTCGACCCGCAACCGCGCCACGGCCGGAAACTCGGTGAGGCCCGTCGAGGCACGGGCTTCGGCGAGCACTCGCCCACCGAGATCCGACACCACCCCGGCCGGTCTGGCATGCCGGTCGAGCTGCAACCGCACACCCGCCCTGGGGCGGGTACGGCCGCCGGTCAGCAGTACCTCCGCGCCGAGCACCCCGGGCAGTTCCGCGGCATCGGCGGCCAGGGCCCGCTCCATCGCGCGGCCACGCAGCACCACGTCGCCGTCGTCATCGCTGTGCACCAGCACCTGGCCGAGCCTGCGGTCCCGGAACTGCGCCAGCAGCCAGAACAGCGCGGCGACCGCCAGCACCGCGAGCACCCCGATGACCACCGGCCACCACCAGCTGTCCTTCCGGTACCGGGTGCGGGCGTTCGCGCTGAGCAGCACATCGTGCGGCCCCCGGTACGGCCACCAGGAGGGCAGCGAGAAGCCCCAGTGGCGCGGGAGGTCGAGCCCGCCGATCAGCACCGCGCAGCCGACCGCCAGCAGGATCAGTCCGATCAGGAACAACAGCGTCCGGTTCACCCGGGTCCGCACTGCCGGTCACCCCCTTCCCGCCCGCCGTACGGTCAGCGACAGCACGGGCCGCCGGTCCAGGCCCAGCGAGCGCACCGCCTCCCGCAGCGTGGCGGCCACGTCCTGCCGTACGTCGTCCAGATCACGGAAGTGCGCATCGGCGCGGACCTTGATCGAGCGCGGGGAGACGGAGACCCGCACCGACCGTACGCCGGACACCTGGAGCACCCGGTCCCGTACCAGCAGACCGGCCGCCCGGCGGTCCAGGGCGGCGCGTACCTCGGCGGCGGCCGGGCGCATCGGCAGCAGCGAGCGCAGTCCCGGAGTCAGCGCCAGGACGATCAACCACAGGCCCAGCAGCGCGGCGATCGCGGCGCCGGTGATCACCCAGTGGTCCCGCAGCGGCCGGGTGGCCAGTTCCTCGGCGAGCCTGCCGCGCCAGGTCATCCCCTGGCGTCCGGCCCGTACCGCCGTCACGTCGTAGAGGACCGAGCCGGACACGGCGAGGGCGAGCAGCGCGGTGATCGCGGACGGTACCCGCCGGGCCGACCAGAACCGCCGGGCGCGACCGACCGGTGCGGGCACGACCGGCGGCGGCTGCGACTCGAACCCGAGGGGTGCGCCGGGGTCGACGGTCGGCAGCCGTCGCGTCGTGCCGTCGTCCTGCTCGCCGCCGGGCCGGTGTTCGGATCCGGGGTCCGTCATGTCGTCCTCCCCTGCTCCGCGCGCCCCATGGCCGCCGAGTGCAGCCGCTCGACCGCCACCGAGACCTCGGGGACGTCCATGTCCGTCAGCGCGCCCACCTTCTCGACCACCCGCCGGCGGACCGCGGCGCACACCGAGCGGACGTCCACCGGGTAGCCGAGCTCCACCGAGAGCCTGACCGTGGCCAGTCGCCTACCGCTCTCCCGCACGGCGGCCGGGCGCACCGACACCGAGACGTGCGGCACCCGGTCGCCGGGCACCCGGTGCGCCTGCGGCGCCTCGCCCAGCGCCTCACGGGCGGCCTGCGCCGCGATCTTCGCGACCACCCGGTCGGCGATCCGGAGCCTCCCGCGCTCGGCGGCCGGTACCAGCACGGCGGGCGGGTCGGCCCTCATCGGCGGCGGTGGTGCTCGCGCGGCCGGAAGAAGTCCCCGGCCTCCAGATCGCCGTCAAGGAACCGCCCGGCCACGAACCCGACCGCGCCGAGCGCCGCCACCAGTAGGAAGGCAGGGAATCCGCCGAAGTACCCGGCGAAGCCGAGCGCCATTCCGGCGGCCATGCCCACTACGGCCCTGCTCATCGTTCGCTCCTCGTCGTCACCCGCGTGATCACTGCAGCCTCGGTCCCGGCTCTTCGTCCTCCTCGTCGGGCAGCTTCACATCGCAGACCGCGATGTTGACCTCGACGACCTCAAGGCTGGTCATCCGCTCGACGGCGGCGATCACGTTCTCCCTTACGGCGCGGGCGACTTCGACGATGGAGACGCCGTAGTCGACCACGATGTCCAGGTCGATCGCGGTCTGCACCTCGCCGACCTCGGCCTTGACCCCGCGGGTGGCCGCCGACTTGGCGCCGCCGGGCACCCGCTCCCGTACCGTGCCCAGGGTGCGGGCGAGGCCGGTGCCCAGTGCGTGTACGCCGATCACCTCGCGGGCGGCGAGCCCGGCGATCTTCTCCACGACGCCGTCGGCGATAGTGGTGCGTCCCCGGGTGGCCGGGTCGCCGAGACCTTGTCCGGCGCGCGAGCGCCTGTCCTCCCCCGTGGTCTTCTTCGCCGCACCTGCCGCGCCGTCAGGGCCTTCCGGGTGGTTCCGCTGTGTGATCTCGGTCATCGCGCGTCATCCCTTCCGGTCGGGAAGCGTCGGGAGGCCGCGGCGGTCGCTCCGCTGCCAGACTATGTGCGCCTACCCGACCGTGCCGCCGGGTTTGCTGGGCCGCGCCGCTATTCAGGCGATCGGGCGCGCAGATCCGGGAAGCAGACGCCGCCGCCCACCGACCGGTTGGCTCGCGCGGTGCGGGAGCACCTGGGCATCGGCCGGTTGCTGCCGCTGGGAGAGGCGGCGGACGGCTCGTGGATCACCGAGCGCGCGGCGACCGGTGTACTGCGCACGGCGGCGGACGCGATGGTCGGCGTCCGGCTGGGCGCGCTGTGCATCGGGCGCGCGGGCGGCCGGTCGCCGGATGCGGGCGCGGACATCGCCGCACGGCCCAGTGCCCTGCCGCCGGGCCCGCTGCGGATCGAGGCGGACTTCTAGGCGACCGGCGACCAGCCGCTGCGGGCGGCGGATGAGCCACGGGCGGCGCTGGCCGGGAGCGCCGACGCGGACCTCGGGCTGGTGGTCACCGCCATCGACCAGCGGGTCAGCGGACTGCTGGACGACGAACGCCCCCGCGCCGGGCGCGGTGCGGACGGTGAGCGCGACGTACGCGGTGCGCGCGCTGAGGGCGCTGGCCAACGCGCGGCCGGCGACGGCGCCGCGTCCGTGCCGGGGGTCGCCCGGCGCACCTCGCGGTTGGCCGGTGTGGGCCCGGATGTCCTGGCGCAGATCGCCGTGGCCGCGGGATGGCGTGCGCTGGATGTGGCACGCGCGGTACGGGCCGGGGTTGGGGTCGCAGTGGCGGCCCTGTGACCGACGTCGAGTAGGGCTTCCGGGGGGACAACCCCGAAAGCCCCGAACAGTTACTCGCCGACACCCGCCAGGTCGCGCAACCGCCGCCCCTGCGCGGCCCGTTCCGCCGCGCACTGCTCCTCGTAGGTACGCGAAGCGGCGTCCCGCAGCAGCGCCTTGGTCTCGATGACGGCGTCGCGCGGGGCCGCCAGCAGGGCCGCGGCGAGGTCCTGTACCGCCGAGTCGAGTTCGGCGGACGGCACCACGAGGTTGGCCAGGCCGGTGCTCTCGGCCTCCTCGGCGTGCACATAGCGGCCGGTGGCGCAGATCTCCAACGCCCTTGCGTAGCCCACGAGTCCGGTCAGCGGCTTGGTGCCCGCGAGGTCGGGCACCAGACCGAGGCTGGTCTCGCGCATGGCGAACTGCACATCGTCCGCGCACACCCGCAGATCGCAGGCGAGCGCGAGCTGGAAGCCCGCGCCGATGGCATGGCCCTGCACGGCCGCGATGCTGACCACGTCGTTCCGCCGCCACCAGGTGAATGCCTCCTGGTAGGTGGCGATGGTCGCGTCGAGGTCGGCTTCGGAGCCGCGTGCGAGGTCGATGAACGACGGTTCGCCGTCGAACCCCTCGGGCGTGAACGCCTGCCGGTCGAGCCCCGCGGAGAAGGAGACGCCTTCCGCGCGCAGCACGACGACCCGGACGCTCCCGGGAAGCAGTCGTCCCGCCTCGACCAGCGCCCGCCACAGTGCGGGCGACTGTGCGTTGCGCTTGGCGGCGTTGCACAAGGTGATGGTGGCGACGGCACCGTTGTCCACGGTGAGCCGTACGCCGTCATGCATCAGCAGCGGATCCGCCTGCGCAGCGGTGGTCGGAGCGTTGGGTTCGGACATCGGGCACCTCCGAGCGGGCCACGGACAGGATTACCGAACAGTAACCACCCGGCCGTGAGCCGAGGTGACCGGGTGGTCACCGCCGCCGGGTCCGTGACAGACCGGGGTGCCCGGTGCCGTCAGGCCGTTGCCGCCTTCTTGCCCCGCGTCGCACCTCCGCGACCGCGCAGAGTCACACCGGACTCGCTGAGCATCCGATGCACGAATCCGTAGGAACGGCCGGTTTCCTCGGCCAGTGCCCGGATACTCGCACCGGAGTCGTACTTCTTCTTCAGGTCTGCCGCGAGCTTTTCGCGCGCGGCGCCGGTAACCCGGCTGCCCTTCTTCAGAGTCTCGGCCACCCGTGCCTCCTCTAGGGAAGTGCGCTCTGGACTCTCATGATCACCCCTCCAGCGCTTCCTGGCCACCCATTCGACAAGGTCTGAAGGAACTACGTGCGCGGCCGACGGAATTCACCGCCCGGGTCATGCGGCGGGAAGGGAAAGGATTTCGCACAGGTGTGTTTCTTCGCCGGGACGAAGTCGATCGAGAAATCGCTGGTCATCACCGTGCGTAAGGAGCGTTCGACAGCTACGAGGCTGATCACCGGACGCCGCGCGATGGTCCGGACCTGGCGTATCGGGGTACCAGCCGTCCTCACGCAGATGATGGATCACCGGTAAGCCGAATGATCCAGATGAATGATCCAGAAGGCCGATCACACCACCGGACACGGCCGGACCGCGGTGCGGACCGGCCGCTGCGCTGGCCGGACGCCGAGCCGGCTCAGGCCAGCGAGACCAGGTCCGCGTACTCGTCGCCCCACAGGTCCTCCACACCGTCCGGCAGCAGGATGATCCGCTCCGGCTGGAGCGCGTCCACCGCGCCCTCGTCGTGGGTGACCAGCACCACCGCGCCGGTGAAGGTCTGCAGCGCGCCGAGGATCTCCTCACGGCTGGCCGGGTCGAGGTTGTTGGTGGGCTCGTCGAGCAGCAGCACATTGGCGCTGGAGACCACCAGGGTGGCCAGCGCCAGCCGGGTCTTCTCGCCGCCGGACAGCACGCCCGCGGGCTTGTCGACATCGTCACCGGAGAACAGGAAGGAGCCGAGGATCTTACGGATCTCCACCAGGTCCATGTCCGGCGCGGCCGAGCGCATGTTCTCCAGGACGGTGCGGTCCGGGTCGAGCGTCTCGTGCTCCTGCGCGTAGTAGCCCAGCTTGAGGCCGTGGCCCGGCTCGACCTCGCCGGTGTCGGGCTGCTCGACGCCGGCGAGCAGCCGCAGCAGCGTCGTCTTGCCCGCACCGTTGAGGCCCAGGATGACCACCCGGGAGCCCTTGTCGATGGCCAGGTCGACGTCGGTGAAGATCTCCAGCGAGCCGTACGACTTGGACAGTCCGGAGGCCATCAGCGGGGTCTTGCCGCACGGTGCCGGGTCGGGGAAGCGCAACTTGGCGACCTTGTCGGACACCCGCACCGCTTCGAGGCCGGACAGCAGCTTCTCCGCGCGGCGGGCCATGTTCTGCGCGGCGACGGTCTTGGTGGCCTTGGCCCGCATCTTGTCGGCCTGCGAGTTGAGCGCGGCGGCCTTCTTCTCGGCGTTGGCCCGCTCGCGCTTGCGGCGCTTCTCGTCGGCCTCGCGCTGGGCCAGGTACAGCTTCCAGCCCATGTTGTAGACGTCGATGTTCGAGCGGTTGGCGTCGAGGTAGAAGACCTTGTTGACCACCGTCTCCACAAGGTTGACGTCGTGGGAGATGACCACGAAGCCGCCGCTGTAGTTCTTGAGGTAGTCGCGCAGCCAGACGATCGAGTCGGCGTCGAGGTGGTTGGTCGGCTCGTCCAGCAGCAGGGTGTCGGCGTCCGAGAAGAGGATCCGGGCCAACTCGACGCGGCGCCGCTGGCCACCGGACAGGGTGTGCAGCGGCTGGCCGAGCACCCGGTCGGGCAGGCCGAGTGCGGCGGCGATGGTGGCGGCCTCGGCCTCGGCCGCGTAGCCGCCCTTGGTGAGGAACTCGGTCTCCAGGCGGGCGTACTTCTTCATCGCGTTGTCGCGAGTGGCGCCCTTGCCGTTGGCCATCCGCTCCTCGTTCTCCCGCATCTTGCGCAGCACGGTGTCCAGTTCGCGGGCGGACAGGATGCGGTCGCGGGCGAGGGTGTCGAGGTCACCGGTGCGCGGGTCCTGCGGGAGGTAGCCGATCTCGCCGGAGCGGGTCACCGTGCCCCCGGCGGGCTGGCCCTCACCGGCGAGCACCTTGGTGAGGGTGGTCTTCCCCGCGCCGTTGCGGCCGACCAGGCCGATGCGGTCGCCCTTGGCGATACGGAAGGAGGCGGACTCGATGAGGACTCGGGCGCCGGCGCGCAGCTCAAGGCCGGAGGCAGTGATCACGGGTGGGGCTCCAGGACATGGTGGACGGCAGGACGGGCGGTTTCTCCGGCTGGGGGTGATCCAGTCGCGGGGTTCCGGCTGCCGTCTAATGCGCGAGGAGAACTGCCATGCGAGCAGTCTACCGGGGCGCGGCAAACGGATTTCCGGCCGCCTGGGCGGCCGGGGCGATTCGCCCGGCTTCGCGGTCAGCCCGGCCGGGGGGCGCGACGGCGCTCGCGGCCCACGCCGTGAAACTTCTTACCGCCACGACGGCGAGCAACCACCACGGTGTGGAGCGGCGGTCAAAGACATGCCGCACCCCCGATCGCAGATGCGGCGGTTTTCAGGCGCGGCCAGCCTGTCGCAGAGGCGTTCACCACGGGGTGGTGGAGGGGGGAATGCCTGCCGCCGCGGCGTGCGGCGGCGGGGGTTCACTCGCCGCCGTGGTGGACCTCGAAGGCGGCCCGCCGTACCGCCTTGGCCAGCGCCGGATCGGGGTGCGCGGCGGCCAGCGCGACCAGCACCTGCACGGTGCGCGGGTGGCCGGTGCCGCGCACCTCGTCCAACAGCACGGGCAGTGACTCCTGTACGGCCGTCTCCAGATGGCCGACCAGCAGATGGCTCTCGCCGTGGTCCGCGACGGCGGCCGCGGTGTCGACCCACAGCCAGGTGGCTTCCTCGCGGGTGAGCAGGGCCATCTGCTCCTCGGGCTCGCCGCCTTGCTGTTCGGCCAGCCAGAGCAGCGCGTAAGGGCGCAGCTGCGGCTCGTCGACCACGGCGCGCACGGCGGACTCGGCGGGAGCGCCGACGGTGCGCAGCGCCTCGAAGGCGAGGCCGCGCAGCAGAGCGTCGTCCCCCCGCGCCGCGTCCAGCAGCTCGCTGACCGCCTGGGCGACCGGGCGGGCGGCCAGCCAGGCGCGGTACTCGACCCGCGCGGGTCCCGGCGAGTACTGCGCACACGCCCGCAGCAGGCCTTCCGCCGACTGCTCGATGTGCCCGGCGGGCGACTGCGCGGCCACGCAGATCTGCTCCAGCTTGACCCAGACCGCCCAGTTCCCCAGCGCGGTGAGCGCGACGTCCTCGCCACCGGTGCGGGGCCGCAGCGCGCCGACCGAGACGAGTGCCTCCCATGTCCAGTCCAGCAGCGCGGACAGCTGGTCAGCGCTGCCGTCGGCGGGCGGCTCGTGCCGTTCGGTACGCAGCTCCGCCACCCGCTGCCGCAGCAGGTCGAGCAGGACGGGGCCCGCCGCCGTGCCGCTGGACAGGTGCAGCAGCGACAGGAGTTGGGGGACGGCCTCGATGACCTCCGCGACCAGGGACGGATCGGCGTCGGCGGGCGCGGTGCGGCACAGCGACCAGGCGTCGAAGAGCGCGACCCAGCCGCGCAGCACGGCGGTGTCGTCGCGGTCCCAGGCGCGCAGGCGCCATCCGGACCGTGCCACGCCGTCCCGCAGTTCGACCAGACCGGCCAGCCGGGCGTGGTCCCACGCCGCCCGCACTCGATGGTCCGTCAAGCTCAGTGCCTCAGCGGCACGCCGCAGCTCCGGTGCGGGCAGTATCCCGTTCGGCTCCGGCCGCAGCGGGGTCGTACGCCCTGGCGCCCGCCGTCCGCGGACGTCCTCGAACGTGCTGCCGCGCGGTGCTGCGCCCTGCTCGCCATCGGCCCAGCGGGCCAACCGGACCGCGTCGGCGAGTACGAACCTTGCCAGCGCGGCGAGTTCGGCGGGAGCCGGGGTGCCCTCCGGCGGCCGGGGTGGCCCGGTGCGGCGAGCCGCGGTGGCCCTGCGTACGGCCGCGATGGGCTGCCCGGTTACGAGCCGGAGCCTGTTGTCACGCTGGGAACGGGACGTCACGGGAGCAGTCTTACGGGTGAGTCCCCGGATTCCCAAACGAGCACCCCCCTGCGGTCACCCCCTGGGCACCGCGTGATCACATCAATGGGGTCAGAAAGCGCCGCAGCGCCTCCTCGTAGCCGACCGGGTCGGCGTTCCACATCGCCTGGTGCTCGGCGTCCGGAACGGTGTGCAGGGTGACCAGCTTGGGCCGCCGCTCGGCGAAGTCACGGGAGGCCTGATAAGGGGCGAGCGTGTCCCCGGGGCCGTGCATGATCAGTGTGGGTACGGACAGCAGGGCCGGATCGGCGGAGCCGGTGAGCCGCTCCGCGTGCAGTCCGGTACGGCCCGCGGCGGCTCGTACGCCGAGCGGCACCAGCGGGCCCGGCACTCCGCGGCCACGCGCCAGCCCGCGCACCGCGGCCTGCCAGTCGAGCACCGGGGAGTCGAGGACGAGGCCGCTCACCCGGTCCCGCAGCGGGGAGTGGTCGGCCACCCGCAGCGCCATCGCGGCACCGGTCGACCAGCCGTACAGCACCACCCGGCGGGCGCCCTCGCGTACCGCGAACCGCACCGCGGCGTCCACATCGCGCCATTCGGTGTCGCCGAGATGCCCTATGCCGTCGGGCGACGCCGGGGCGCCGGGGTCGTTGCGGTAGCTGGTGATCAGGACCGGGAAGCGCAGCCGGTGCAGCAGCGGCAGGACGACCAGCGGGTGGCGGCGGGTGGTGCCCAGGCCGTGGACGGCGATGACCCAGGTGTCGCGCGCCCCGTCCACGAACCAGCCTGGCATCGGCCCGAGTTCACCGTCGACCGCCACCTCCTGGTAGGCCAGGCCATGGGCGCCCATCGGCTCACCGGTGTAGGCCTGCGGGGTCATCGTCACCTGGGTGCCGTCCACCAGCCTGCCGAACTGGACGCGTTCGAGGCGGCGGGTGACGGTGAAGGGGGTGGTGGACAGCACCCGGCCGACGGTCGCGTGGCAGTCGGGGCCGGTGAGCCCGTAGATCCCGGGGCGTGCCGAGGTGAGGGAGCGGGTCAGGGTGACCTGGCCAGGCGCGATGGAGTGCACGGTCAGCTCGCCCTCGGCGGTAGCGGCGGGCCCGATCGCCGAGCCGTCGGGCCGCGGGTTGAGGGCCAGCCCCGACACCCACCGGCCGGTCGCCACGGCGACCGCACCGGCACCGAGGCAGCTGGCGGCCAGGGCGGCCGCAGTACGTAGGCGCATCGACTTCAGTGTCGATCGCGCCAGCGGGGTGGGCCACTGGGTGGCGGCGGGTGGGTGAAGCGGCTTTTTCTTTTCCGGGGGCAAGCCCCCGGGCCCCCGAAAGGCCACTGGGTGAGGGCGAGTGGGTGAAGCCGGGGTCACTCCCTCCGGGGCAAGACCTGGGCCCTCGCGGGTCACTGGATGACGGCGAGCGGGGAATCCGCGGTCACTTCCCCCAGGGCAAGCCCCCGGCCCCCACGGGTCACTGGACGACGGCGAGCGGGGAAACCGCGTTCCCCTCTGCCGGGGCAAGCCCCCCGGGCCCCCGAAAGGCCACTGGGTGAGGGCGGGTGGGTGAAGCGTGGAGTTTGCTGGGGGCAAGCCCCCGAACGCCGAAGTCCCGGGCTCCCGAACCGCCTCGGCGTGGGCCCGCGGTGGCAAGCGGCCGCGACCGGCGGACGGGTCCGCCGGAGACCTCACCGCGGCTGGCCGTAATCACCGAGGCGTTGGGCGACCCGGTCGATTTCCGCCTGTGGCAGCAGCGTGGGGGTGCCTGCCGCACGGGCCGTGAGCCAGACATGGCACATCCACTCCAGTTGGGCGGTGTGGTCGTAGGCCGTCTCCAGGCTGTTCGCGTACACCAGCGTGCCGTGGTTGCGCAGCAGACAGCCGGTGCGGTCGCGGAGCGCCTCCAGCATGTACCGGGCCAGTTCGTCGGTGCCGTAGGTCGCGTAGCGGGCGACGCGTACCGGGCCGCCGAGTGCGGCGCACATGTAGTGGACGGCGGGGAGTTCGTCCACCAGCGTGGAGACGGCGGTGGCGTGCACGGCGTGGGTGTGCACGATGGCGCGGGCACCCGTGGCCCGGTACACCGCGAGGTGCATCGGCAGTTCGCTGGTCGGCCGCAGCGTGCCGATCCGCTGCTCGCCGTCGAGGCCGACGGCGACCAGGTCGGCGTCGCCGAGCCGGTCGTAGCGGACGCCGCTCGGCGTCACCAGCACCAGATCGCCGACGCGTGCCGAGACATTGCCCGAGGTACCGACCACCAACCCCTCGTCGGCGGTCCGCCGGGCCGTGTCCACCACATCGCGCCAGGCCGCCGTGAGTTCGCCGTCCGCCGTCATTCACCGCACCTCCGGGGCCTGATCCTGACACGTTGTCCATTGCCGGTACCGGAAGAACCGCAGTAACGTCCCGCCACCAGCAGCGATCACGACACGAGGGCACCCATGGCAACCGTCAACGGCGGTATCTCCTTCTGGTACGCGACCACCGGCGTTCCCGCTCCGCGCGAACCGCTGCCCGGTGACACCTCCGCCGACGTCTGCGTGGTGGGCGGCGGCTACACCGGGCTGTGGACCGCGTACTACCTGAAGAAGGCCGTGCCGTTCCTGCGGATCGTGGTGCTGGAGCAGAAGTTCTGCGGGTACGGCGCCTCCGGCCGCAACGGCGGCTGGCTGTACAACGGGATCGCCGGACGCGACCGGTACGCGCGGCTGCACGGCCATGACGCGGCGGTCCGGCTCCAGCGGGCGATGAACGACACCGTGGACGAGGTGATCCGGGTCGCCGAGGAGGAGGGCATCGACGCCGACGTCCACAAGGGCGGAGTGCTCGAAGTCGCCTACTCCCCCGCCCAGTTGGCCCGGCTGAAGGCGTTCCACGAGGCCGAGACGGCGTTCGGGGAGAAGGACCGGCTGCTGCTGGGCGCCGCGCAGACCGCCGAGCGGATCCGGGTCGCGGGCACGGTCGGCGGTACCTGGACGCCGCACGGCGCGCGGATCCACCCGGTGAAGCTGGTGCAGGGGCTGGCGGCGGCGGTCGAGGCATTGGGTGTGGTGGTCCATGAGTCAACCCCGGTGACCGAGATCCGGCCGAAGCACGCTGTCACTCCGTACGGCACGGTGCGGGCTCCGTATGTGCTGCGTTGCACGGAGGGATTCACCGCCGGGATCAGTGGTCAGCGGCGCGCCTGGCTGCCGATGAACTCCTCGATGATCGCCACCGAGCCGCTGCCGCGGCAGGTGTGGGACACCATCGGCTGGGAGGGCCGCGAGACGCTGGGCGACATGGCGCACGCCTACATGTACGCCCAGCGGACCGCCGACGACCGCATAGCGCTGGGCGGGCGCGGCGTCCCGTACCGGTTCGGCTCGCGTACCGACAACGACGGCCGCACCCAGGCCTCGACGGTGGCGGCACTGCGGGAGATCCTGGTCCGCTTCTTCCCCGCGACGGCCGGGGTGGCGATCGACCACGCGTGGTCGGGTGTGCTGGGTGTGCCGCGGGACTGGTGCGCGAGCGTCGAGTTGGACCGGGCGACCGGCCTGGGCTGGGCGGGCGGCTACGTGGGCAGCGGCGTCGCCACGGCGAACCTGGCGGCGCGTACGCTGCGGGATCTGGTCCAGCTGGACTCCGGCCAGGGTGGTGCGACGGAGCTGACCGGGCTGCCGTGGGTGGGCCACCGGGTGCGGCGCTGGGAACCAGAGCCGTTCCGCTGGCTCGGGGTGCACGGCCTGTACGCGGCGTACCGTGCCGCGGACCGGCGCGAGCAGACCGCCCGAACCGGCCGTACCGACCGGGTGGCCCAGGTCGCGGACCGCATCTCGGGCCGCCACTGACCACGTCTCAGACCGAGCCCGGTAATTGCCGCATTTCGCGGCGTGAAACCTGGCGCGATCCGACCTCTCGCACCTGCAGGGCGTGTCCCGTTAACCTTTCGTTCATCCTTTGTCCGTACGGTCGCCGCGTCGCTGCCCGCCTGAACGATTGTCTGGGTGAATGGAACACCTCACGCTGCTCATCGGAGTCGTGATCATCACCGCTCTCGTGTTCGATTTCACGAACGGTTTCCATGACACCGCCAACGCCATGGCCACCACCATTTCCACCGGGGCGCTCGCGCCGAAGGCGGCGGTGGCGATGGCCGCGGTACTCAACCTCGTTGGCGCTTTCCTCTCGGTCCAGGTGGCCAAGACCATTTCCGGCGGAATCATCGACGAAAAGGCCGGGGTCAAGCCAGAAGTGATCTTCGCGGCGCTGATCGGCGCCATCGTCTGGAATCTGGTGACCTGGCTCGCCGGGCTGCCGTCCAGTTCCTCGCACGCCCTCTTCGGCGGTCTGATCGGCGCAACGCTGGTGGCCGTCGGATCACACGGCATCCACGGCAACGCCATCGTGATGAAGATCCTCATCCCCGCGGTCGTCTCGCCGCTGGTGGCCGGTGTCGCCGCGATGCTCGCGACCAGGGTGACCTACCGCATCGGACGCGACGCCGACCCCGAAGCCACCTCCAAGGGCTACCGCGCGGGCCAGATCGCCTCGGCCGCACTGGTCTCGCTCGCCCACGGCACCAGCGACGCCCAGAAGACGATGGGCGTCATCACCCTGGCGCTGGTCACCGGCGGCATGATCGCCCCGCACTCCGACCCGCCGCTGTGGGTCATCCTCGCGGCCGCGACCGCCATGGGGCTCGGTACGTACCTCGGCGGCTGGCGGATCATCCGCACCATGGGCAAGAAGCTCACCGACATCCGGCCGCCGCAGGGCTTCGCCGCCCAGACCGCCGCCGCGACCACCATCCTCGCCTCCTCCCACCTCGGCTTCGCGCTGTCCACCACCCATGTGGTCTCCGGCGCCGTCACCGGCACCGGATTCGGGCGCAAGGGCGCGGTGGTGCGCTGGGGCGTGGTGCAGCGCATGGCGCTGTCCTGGCTGATCACCCTGCCCGCCGCCGGACTGGTGGCGGGGGGCGCGACGCTCGTCGCCCTGCAGGGCAGTTGGGGCGTCGTCCTGATCGGTCTGCTGGGGCTGGCCGTCTGCGCCGGGGCCTGGCTGCTCTCGATGCGCAAGCCGGTCGACCACACCAACGTCAACGACGTCGAGGACATCGCCGGGGCAGCGCCGGAAGCGCGGCCCGCCGACGCGGAGTCCTTCGACGCCTTCACCCCCGACCCGGCGTTCACCGCCACCATCCCGGCCCCGCAGCCGCAAGCCCCCCGGAAGGAAGCCGCACTGTGAACATCGACTGGGGCGCCTTCGCATCGGTCGTCGGCGTGAGTCTCGTCGCGACGGTCGGTCTGGTGGGCCTGTTCACCTTCGGCATCGTCGGGCTGTCCAAGCAGCAGGAGTCGGCGCGGGCGGGTGCGTACACCGCCTTCGCGGCGTGCGCGGCGGCCGTCGCCTACGGGATCTACCTCATCGCGGGCTGAGTTGAGCCGAGCGCGGGCGGCAGCGCCGCCCGCGCGCCGTGTGCGCCCATGTGGGCGTCAGTTGACGGCCGTTCCCGCAGCGTGGTGGACTGCCCGGTGCCATAAGGCACCAAGCCGAAACGGCGACAGGAGAGGAAGCCGGTGCGAATCCGGCGCGGTCCCGCCACTGTCACCGGGGAGTGCGCTCCCACCCGAACGTCACGGCCGCCAGATGCGGCTGGAAGGCCAGGGGGTGTGCCGATCCGGGAGCCAGGAGACTCTCATCGCCGGTCACGTCGAACCAGGGCGCGGACCCTGAGTGAGGACTCCTGCCATGCCCGGCACACCACCGTTCGCCCTGACTTCGCGGCCGCGCCGAGGAACGACGGCGGCCTGACCCATGCGTGCCGACCGCCTCTTCGGGTACGGCGCCGTCCTCGGCTTCGCGGGCGATCTGCTCACCGGTGATCCGCGCCGCGGGCACCCGGTCGCCGCCTTCGGCCGGGCCGCCGCCGCCTGCGAACGGACCCTGTGGCGTGACCGCCGTGGCCGCGGAGCGCTGTTCACCGCGGTGTGCGCCGGTGGCGCGGTGGCCGCCGCCGCCGGGCTGTCCCGGCTCGCCCGCCGCTCCCCCGCCGCCTCCATCGCGCTGACCGGCGCGGCGACCTGGTCCGTGCTGGGCGGCACCTCGCTGGCCCGGGAAGCCCGCACCGTCGGCGCCGCGCTACGGGCCGAGGACCTCACGCTGGCCCGGCAGCGACTACCGCACCTGTGCGGGCGTGACCCGCAGGCGCTGGACGGGCAGCAGATCGCCCGCGCCGTAGTGGAGTCCGTCGCGGAGAACACCTCCGACGCGGTCGTCGGCGCCCTGGTGTGGGGGGCGCTCGGCGGCGTACCGGGGCTGGTCGGCTTCCGCGCGGTCAACACCCTGGACGCGATGGTCGGCCACCGGTCGCCGCGCTACCGGCGGTTCGGCTGGGCGTCGGCCCGCCTCGACGATGTCGTCGGCTTCCCCGGTTCACGGCTCACCGCCGCCCTGACCGTGCTCGCCGCCCCCGACCGGCGCGGGGCGTGGCGCACCTGGCGGGCCGACGGCCCGAAGCACCCGAGCCCCAACGCCGGTCCGGTGGAGGCGTCGTTCGCGGGCGGGTTGGGCGTACGACTGGGCGGAACGCTCTCCTACGGGGGCCGGATCGAGCGCCGCCCGGTGCTGGGAGGCGCCAACCGGCCGGTGGAGGTGGCGGACATCGACCGCGCGGTGCGGCTGTCCCGCCGGGTGAGCGCGCTGGCGTTGGCGGTGTGCGTGGTCGGACGGCTGGCGGTCAGGAGGGGACGATGAGCGGTGGACTGCTGATCGCGGGGACGACGTCCGACGCGGGCAAGAGTGTGGTGACGGCGGGCATCTGCCGTTGGCTGGCCCGCAAGGGCATGCGCGTCGCCCCGTTCAAGGCGCAGAACATGTCGTTGAACTCGTTCGTGACCCGCGAAGGGGCGGAGATCGGGCGCGCCCAGGCGATGCAGGCGCAGGCCGCCCGGGTCGAGCCGAGCGCGCTGATGAACCCGGTACTGCTCAAGCCGGGCGGGGACAGCACCAGCCAGGTGGTGCTGCTGGGCAAACCGGTGGGCGAACTCAGCGCCCGCGGGTATTTCGGGGGGGCTGGGGGGTCGTCCCCCGGGGAAACGCTGTACGAAGGGCGGCGGGAGAAGCTGCTGGCGACCGTGACGGACTGCCTCCAGCAACTGCGCGACGCCCATGACGTGGTGATCTGCGAGGGCGCGGGCAGCCCCGCGGAGATCAACCTGCGCCGCACCGACATCGTCAACATGGGCCTGGCGCGGGCCGCCCGGCTCCCGGTGGTGGTGGTCGGGGACATCGACCGCGGTGGTGTGTTCGCGTCCTTCTTCGGTACCACGGCGCTGCTCAGCCGCGAGGACCAGGCGCTGGTCGCCGGGTATCTGGTCAACAAGTTCCGCGGCGATGTCTCGCTGCTGGAACCGGGGTTGGAGATGCTGCGCGGCATCACCGGACGCGCGACGTTCGGTGTGCTGCCGTTCGCGCACGGTCTGGGCATCGACGAGGAGGACGGCCTGCGGGTGTCCCTGCGCGGCACGGTCCGGGAGTCGAACTCGGCTCCCCCGTACGGCGAGGACGTGCTGCGGGTGGCGGTCGCCGCCGTGCCGCTGATGTCCAACTTCACCGATGTCGACGCCCTGGCGGCCGAGCCCGGCGTCGTGGTGCGCTTCGTGGACCGCCCCGAGGAGCTCGCCGACGCCGATCTGGTGGTGCTGCCCGGCACCCGTGGCACCGTGCGGGCACTGCGGTGGCTGCGCGAGCGGGGACTGGCGGACGCGGTACGGCGGCGGGCCGCCGAGGGCAGGCCGGTACTGGGCATCTGCGGCGGTTTCCAGATCCTCGGCGAGACCATCGAGGACGAGGTGGAGTCGCGGGCCGGGACGGTCGAAGGACTCGGACTGCTGCCGGTACAGGTCCGGTTCGCGCCGGAGAAGACCCTCGCCCGCCCGTCCGGCAAGGCGCTGGGCGAGCCGGTCGAGGGCTACGAGATCCATCACGGCGTCGCCCGACTCGGCGACGCGGACGAGCCGTTCCTGGACGGGGTGCGCGTCGGCGCGGTCTGGGGAACGCACTGGCACGGGTCGCTGGAGAGCGACGGCTTCCGCCGGGCGTTCCTGCGCCGGGTGGCGCAGGCCTCCGGCCGCCGCTTCGTACCGGCACCCGACACCAGCTTCGGCGCACTGCGCGAGGAGCAGTTGGACCGCCTCGGCGATCTGATCGAGGAGCACGCCGACACCGCCGCGCTGCTTCGGCTCGTCGAGGACGGCGCGCCCGCCGGTCTCCCGTTCCTGGCTCCGGGGGCACCGTGACATCCGGCGCGGCCTCTCGCACCGCACCATCACTCGTAGGAGGAACCCCCGCGTGAGCACCCACTACCCCTTCACGGCGATCGTCGGGATGGACGACCTACGGCTCGCGCTGCTGCTGAACGCCGTGTCGCCCGCGGTCGGCGGTGTGCTGGTGCGGGGCGAGAAGGGCACCGCCAAGTCGACCGCGGTACGGGCGCTTTCGGCGCTGATGCCGGAGGTCGAGGTCGTCCCGCACTGCCGCTTCTCGTGCGATCCGCGGTCCCCGGACCCCGGTTGCCCGGACGGACCGCACACCGCGGACGCGGAGGCGGGTGTCCACCGTCCGGCGCGGATGGTCGAGCTGCCGGTCGGCGCTTCCGAGGACCGGCTGGTGGGCGCGCTGGACATCGAACGAGCCCTCGCCGAGGGCGAGAAATCCTTCGAGCCCGGTCTGCTGGCCGCCGCGCACCGCGGGGTGCTCTACGTCGACGAGGTCAACCTGCTCCACGACCATCTGGTCGACCTCCTGCTGGACGCCGCCGCGATGGGCGCCTCGTACGTCGAACGCGAGGGCGTCTCGGTACGGCACGCCGCACGCTTCCTGCTCGTCGGCACGATGAACCCCGAGGAGGGCGAGCTGCGCCCGCAGCTGCTGGACCGGTTCGGGCTCACCGTCGAGGTGACGGCGTCCCGCGAGCCGGACCAGCGGGTGGAGGTGGTGCGCAGGCGGCTGGCGTACGACGAGGACCCGTCGGGGTTCGCCGCGCGGTGGGCGGCCGAGGAGGACGCGCTACGGCAACGCATCGCCGCCGCACGGCAGTTGCTGCCGTCGGTGCGGCTCGGTGACGCCGCGCTGCGCCAGATCGCCGCGGTGTGCGCGGCGTTCGAGGTGGACGGGATGCGCGCGGACATCGTGACCGCCCGCACCGCGACCGCGCTGGCCGCGTGGGCGGGCCGTACCGAGGTGCTGGACGAGGACGTACGGCAGGCGGCGCTGCTGTCGCTGCCGCACCGGCGGCGCCGCAACCCCTTCGACGCACCGGGGTTGGACGAGGACAAGCTGGACGAGACGCTGGAGCAGTCCCGCGGGGAGGACGACGACCCAGATCCGGGCGGCCCGAACGGCCCGGACGGCGGCGGTCAGCCCCCGCAGGACGGTCCGATGGGTGACCCGCCGGTACCGGAGCAGCGCACCGGCGAGCAGGACGACGCCCCGCAGCCGACGCCGCAGGACAGCACGGCCGGCCGGGCGGACGGCGGCGAGCAGGCCGCCGTGGCCGCGGACGAGCCGTTCAGGACCAGGCCTTTCACCGTGGCGGGCCTGGGCGACGGTGCGGCCGGGCGGCGGTCCAGGGCGCGTACCGAGCACGGCCGCACCACCGGCGCCCGCCGCCCGCAGGGCACCTTGACCAAGCTGCATCTGGCCGCCACCGTGCGCGCCGCCGCCCCGCACCAGCGGGCGCGCGGGCGCAGCGGTCCCGGGCTCGTGGTCCGCAAGGACGATCTGCGACAGGCGGTACGGGAGGGCCGGGAGGGCAATCTGGTGCTGTTCGTGGTCGATGCCTCCGGTTCGATGGCCGCCCGGCAGCGGATGGCCGCGGTGAAGGGCGCGGTGCTGTCGCTGCTGCTGGACGCCTACCAGCGGCGGGACAAGGTGGGGCTGGTGACCTTCCGCGGCTCCGGCGCGGAGTTGGCGCTGCCGCCGACCTCGTCGGTGGAGGCGGGCGCGGCACGGCTGGAGAGGCTGCCGACCGGCGGCCGTACCCCGCTGGCGGCCGGGCTGCTCAGGGCGCGCGAGGTGCTGCGGGTGGAACGGCTGCGGGACGCGTCGCGGCGACCGCTGCTGGTCGTGGTGACCGACGGCCGGGCGACGGACGCGACCGCGGGCTCCGGTGGACGACGGGCGGACGGCTCCGCACCGGTGGCGTTGGCGTCGCGCGCGGCGCGGCTGCTGGCCGCCGAGGGGGTGTCGTCGGTGGTGGTGGACTGCGAGACCGGCCCGGTACGGCTGGGCCTGGCGGGCGCGCTGGCCCGTGAACTGGCCGGTACCGCGGTGACGTTGGACGAGTTGCGCGCGGACGCGGTGTCCGCGCTGGTACGAGACGCCAGGAGGGCCGCGTAATGCCGCAGGGGAAGCCGAGTGTGGTGCCGGACGACGGCCTGACGACCCGTCAGCGACGTAACCGGCCGTTGACGATGGTGCACACCGGCACCGGCAAGGGCAAGTCGACCGCGGCCTTCGGTCTGGCGCTGCGCGCCTGGAACCAGGGTTGGCCGATCGGGGTGTTCCAGTTCGTCAAGTCCGCGAAGTGGCGGGTCGGCGAGGAGCGGGCGCTGCGGGTGCTCGGCGACTCGGGCGAGGGCGGCACGGTCGCCTGGCACAAGATGGGCGAGGGCTGGTCGTGGGTGCAGCGCGATCTGGAGTCCAGCGAGGAGGCGGCCCGGGAGGGCTGGGAGCAGGTCAAGCGCGATCTGGCCGCCGAGACGTACCAGCTGTACGTACTGGACGAGTTCGCGTACCCCATGCACTGGGGCTGGGTCGACACCGATGAGGTACTGGCGGTGCTGCAGGACCGCCCCGGCGCCCAGCACGTGATCATCACCGGCCGCAACGCGCCGCAGCAGCTGCTCGACGCCGCCGACCTGGTGACCGACATGACCAAGGTCAAGCACCCGATGGACGCCGGGCAGAAGGGCCAGCGGGGCATCGAGTGGTAAGTGTTCCGCGACTCGTCATCGCCGCACCCGCCTCGGGCAGCGGCAAGACGACCGTAGCCACCGGTCTGATGGCCGCCCTCGCCCAGCGCGGCCTGGCCGTCTCACCGCACAAGGTCGGCCCGGACTACATCGACCCGGGCTACCACACGCTGGCGACCGGCCGCCCGGGCCGCAACCTGGACGCCTATCTGTGCGGCCCGCAGCGCATGGCGCCGATGTTCCTGCACGGGGCGCGCGGCGCTGACGTGGCCGTGATCGAGGGCGTGATGGGGCTGTACGACGGTGCGGCCGGTCAGGGGGAGCTGGCCTCCACCGCGCAGGTGGCGAAGCTGCTGCGGGCACCGGTGGTCCTGGTGGTGGACGCTTCGTCGCAGTCCAGGTCGGTGGCCGCGCTGGTGCACGGTTTCGCCTCCTGGGATCCCGAGGTGCGGATCGGCGGCGTCATCCTCAACAAGGTCGGCTCCGACCGCCACGAGGAACTGCTGCGGCAGGCGCTGGACGAGTCCGGCGTGCCGGTACTGGGGGTGCTGCGCCGGGACGGCCAACTGGCGGTCCCGGCCCGGCACCTGGGCCTGGTGCCGGTGGCGGAACGGCACACGGACGCGGTGGCCGCGGTACACGAGATGGCGTCCCGGGTGCTGGCGGGCTGCGACCTGGAGCAGCTCCTTTCGCTGGCCCGCAGCGCACCGCCGCTCACCGACGCCGCATGGGATCCGGCAGCGGAGATAGCCGGTTGCGGGCCGTCGCCGCACCGGGGCGGAACGGGTGGGCGGGGGCCGACGGCGGAGCCGCGCCCGGTCGTCGCCGTCGCGGGCGGCGCCGCGTTCACGTTCTCGTACGCCGAGCAGACCGAGCTGCTGGCGGCCGCGGGCGCGCAGATCGTCCCCTTTGACCCGCTGCGGGATGAACACCTTCCGGACGAAACGGCCGCTTTGGTCATCGGCGGGGGCTTCCCGGAGGTGTACGCACCGGAACTGTCCGCGAACGAACCCCTGCGCGAGGCAGTGGTGGAACTGGCCGCGAGCGGCGCCCCGGTGGCCGCCGAGTGCGCGGGACTGCTCTATCTGGCAAGGGAGTTGGACGGCGCCCCCATGTGCGGCGTACTGGACGCCACCGCCCGGATGACCGACCGGCTGACGCTCGGCTACCGCGAGGCGGTGGCGGTGTGCGACAGCGCGCTCGCCGTGGCCGGAACCCGGGTACGCGGCCATGAGTTCCACCGCACCACGATCGAACCCGGCGCCGGGCAGGCCGCCGCATGGGGCTGGTCCCGGCCCGTACGCCGCCTTGAGGGCTTCGTCTCGGGGCCGAGCGGAGGCGTCCACGCCTCGTACCTCCACACGCACTGGGCGGCCGAGCCCGCGCTGGCCCGCAGGTTCGTCGAGCGGTGCACCAGGTGAGCGAGCGGCGGATCGTCGTCGGTGTGGGGGCCAGCAGGGGTGCGCCCGCCGACGAGGTGTACGCGCTGATCGAGGCCGTCCTCGCCGAGGCGGGCCTGCCGCCGGGCTGTGTCGCCGCGCTGGCGACCGTGGACGCGAAGGGCGGCGAGCCCGGGATCACCGAGGCGGCCCGGCGGCTCGGCGGAGTGCCCGTGGTGACGTACGACGCCGAGACGCTCGCCCGGATCACGGTTCCCACGCCGTCGAACGCCCCGCTCACCGCCGTCGGCACACCCAGTGTGGCCGAGGCCGCCGCCCTCGCCTCGGCCCCCGGCGGCGAACTCCTGGTCCGCAAGCGGAAGTCCACCCCGCTCGCCGGCCGGGCCCCGATGGCCACCGCCGCGCTGGCCCGGCGGCGCCGCGGATAACAGACGTGATCAGTCCCGTAACAACCCCGCAGGCCAGCGGGTTCACTCCTTGGTACGGCCGGTAGTGTGCCGCACGCACCAACCCAGCACCACCCGCAGCAAGGAGACACCTCTGTGACCTCGCCGCCCGCCCTACTGCTGATCGGTCACGGCACGCGCGACGACGAGGAGGCCGAAGCCTTCCGCTCGCTCGTCAGAACGCTCGGCGAGCGCAACCCCGGGCTACCGGTGGGCGGCGGCTTCGCCGAGTTGTCCACCCCGTCGCTCGACGACGCCGTCGAGGAGCTCATGGCGCGGCACGGCGCACGGCGGTTCGTGGCGGTGCCGCTGGCGCTGGGCGCCGCCGGTCAGGCCACAGGAGGGGCGCCGGCCGCGCTGTCCCAGGCGGCGCCGCGCCACCCCGGTACCTCGTACCTGTACGCGCCGCTCGGTTGCCGCCCGGCGCTGCTGGAGGCGTTGGAGCGGCGCCTCGACAACGTACTGGGCGACGGCCGCCGCTCCCCCTCCGACCGGGCGGCGACCACGGTGCTGCTGGTCGGCCGGGGGTCCACCGATCCCGGCGGCAACGCCGAGGTGGACAGGGCGGCCCGGTTGCTGTGGGAGGGGCGCGGGTACGCGGGCGTGGAGACCGCCTTCGTCTCCCTGGCCGCCCCCGACGTCCCGTTGGGCCTGGACCGGTGCCTGCGGCTGGGCGCGAAGCGGGTGGTCGTGCTGCCGTACTTCCTGTTCACCGGTGCGCTGCCGGACCGGGTGCGTCAGCAGGCCGAGGGCTGGGCGGAGGCGCACCCGCAGATCGATGTGCGGTACGCCGATGTCATCGGCCGCGCGCCGGAGTTGGCCGATCTGGTGATGGAGCGGTATCGCGAGGCGCTGGCCGGCGGCCTGCGGATGAACTGCGACTCCTGCGGATACGTCATCGGGCGGCCCGGCCCGGACGAGCGGACGCCCCCGTCGCACCACCGCCCCGAGGACCCCGCGCACAGCCGCGGACACCACCATGACGGTCATGCGCACTCGCACTGACCCCACCGACGGCCACGACCTGCGCCACGACCTGCGCCACCACGGCGACGCGGAGGTACGGGACGACGGCGAGGACCTGGTGGACCTCGCCGTCAACGTCCGCACCGGAACACCTCCTCCATGGCTGGTGGACCGGATCGCCTCCTCGCTGACCGGACTTGCCGCCTACCCGGACGGCCGGGCGGCCCGGCGCACGGTCGCGGAGCGGCACGGCAGGCCGCCGGAGGAGGTCCTGCTGACGGCGGGCGCGGCGGAGGCCTTCGTCCTGCTGGCCCGCGCGCACACGCCGCGCCGGGCCGTCGTCGTACACCCCCAGTTCACCGAGCCCGAGGCGGCGTTGCGGGACGCGGGCCACGATGTGCACCGAGTGCTCCTGCGGTACGAGTCCGGCTTCCGCCTCGATCCGTCGGACGTCCCCGAGGACGCCGACTTCGTGGTCATCGGCAACCCGACGAACCCCACCTCCGTCCTGCACCCTGCGCGGACGCTCGCGGAGTTGGCCCGCCCGGGCCGGACCCTGGTGATCGACGAGGCGTTCATGGACGCGGTCCCCGGCGAACCCGAGTCGCTCGCGGCGCGCCGCGATCTGCCGGGCGTGGTGGTCCTGCGCAGCCTGACCAAGACCTGGGGCCTGGCGGGCCTGCGGATCGGCTATGTACTCGCCGCCACGGAGACGATCGCGGCGCTGCAGCGCGCGCAGCCGCTGTGGCCGGTCGGCACCCCTGCGCTGGCGGCCGCCGAAGCGTGCTGTGCGCCGTCCGCGGTGGCGGAGGCCGAGGAGGCGGCGCGGCACATCGCGCGGGACCGCGCGTACCTGCTGTCCCGCCTGGCGGACTTCCCCGCCATCGAGGTCACGGGCCCGGCCGCCGCGCCGTTCCTGCTGCTGCGGTCGCGCGGCGCGGCGGAGGTACGCGAACGCCTGCGCAAGCTCGGCTTCGCGGTCCGCCGCGCCGACACGTTCCCTGGCCTGGGCCCGGACTGGCTACGGGTCGCGGTCCGCGACCGCGGCACGACCGACGCGTTCCTGAACGCCCTGGCGCAATCCGTCAGTTGACCTTCATCACAACTGCCGCATCCAGGATCGCCGAGGTGGGGGCGGGCGCGTCGCCCGCCTAAGATCTTCGAGCATGGACCTACTGAACCCCGGCTCATCAATGAAGCTCGACCGCATCGACCGCAGGCTGGAGCAGTTGGAGCGCAAGCTCGACGCCATCCTGGACCACCTGGGCATCGAGGTGGCCGGCCCGGACCTGGGAAGGGTCAACGAACTCCTACGGGAAGGCAAGACGATCCCCGCCATCAAGGCCTACCGCGAGGCCACCGGCGCGGGCCTGAAAGAAGCCAAGGAGGCGGTCGACGAACTGGCCGGCCGGATCTGACCCGGCCCGCCCCGCGGAACGCCCACCGATCGGCCGTCGAAGCGGCGGACCGGTGAGCGTGGGCGGGTGGGGGCCGTTACTGGCCGCCCAGTTCCTGGGGTGGGGTGTCGCGGCCCGGGACCTCGTTGGGGGCGAGGATGCGTTGGTCGCCGGGGTACGGGCGGGTCCAACCGGTGGCGGCGTACCAGTCGATGCGGTTGAGCTGGGCCGGGTTGACCTGGTCCAGCTTGGGCTTGGAGCCGCCGGTCTGCTGCATGGCGCTCCACGCCTGCCACTGCTGGGCGATGTCCTTGAACCGCTGCGGCACGTTGCCCGCTTCGGTGCCGGCGGCCGTCGACTTGGCGTCGGCCGTGCCGACGGCGGGCTTCAGGCCGTAGTCCAACGGGACCTGGTTGGACAGCGCCGTGTACGGGGTGAAGTCGGGGTGCTCGGTGAACAGGTCGTACATCGGCTCAGCGGCGCGGTCCACCTGGTTCATCGGCTGGGCACCGAGGATCTGCTCGATCGTCTTGACCACGTTGACCTGCGAGTAGTACGTGGAGACCACGGCGTTGCGCTTCGCGTACGGGCTGACGACCCACAGCGGGGCGCGGTGGCCGTCCACGTGGTCGACACCGTTTTGCGAGTCGTCCTCCAGGATGAAGACGGCGCTGTCCTTCCAGAACCTGCTGTGCGAGATGGTGTCGATGATGCGGCCGACGGCCAGGTCGTTGTCCGCGGCCATCGCGGTCGGATACGGGTCCTTGCCGCTGATGCCGTTGGTGTGGTCCTGCGGCAGCTGAATCATCGTCAGGTTGGCCAGCTTGCCCGACTTGACGGAGTCGGCGAAGTGCCGCTGCCAGATGTCGACCCGGTACTGGTCGGGGATGTCGGTGTCGAAGGTCGGGTAGTCCGAGTGGTTGATGGCGTTCACCGACGGCACGTCGGACGTGGTCGGGTACTTGCCGATCGGGGTGTTCAGCGGACCGGACGCCTTGCCCTCCAGGACCTGGGAGTCGTGGTACCACTGGGCCCAGGTCGGCGCGCCGGTGGCGGGCAGTGCGATGTTGCCCGCGTACTCGCTGAAGTCCTCGGCCGTCTTGCCCGCTCGCTGCACCGTGTTCCACAGGAAGCCGCTGCGCTGGTAGGCCAGCGCGTCATTGCCCAGTGCGGGGTAGCTGCGGTAGAAGGCGCCGAACTCCTTCTCGATGTAGTCGTTGGCGTCGGCCTGCACCAGCCAGTTGTGTCCGTCGGCGGACAGCGTGCCGATGTCGTAGAAGTTGTCCATCACGCCGTAGGTGTTCGCCAGCGCGTGCAGATTGGGGGTGACGCCCTTGCCGAACTGCGCGAGGGACGGATTGCCGTCACCCTTGCCGACGTCGCCCAGCACCTGGTCGTAGGTGCGGTTCTCCTTGTCGATCAGGAAGACGTGCTTGATCTTCGACGGACTGCCGAGGTGCGCCGGGATGACCCCCGCCCGGTCCTTCGCCGAACCGTACGAGGATCCGCCGCGCAGCAGCTTCTCCCAGTCGTTGTTGACGAAGACCTGGTGGGTGAGCTTGCCGAGCGCGGCCTCGGACGGCTGCCGGAACGTGGTGATCGATCCGGTGTCGTTGTAGGTGTTGTGGCCGGTGGCCGGATTGGTGCCCGGGCCCTCGCTGATGGTCGAGGGGGCGCCGCGGGTGCCGATGCCCTTGTCGTTGGTGACGACGATCCTGCCGGTGGCGTTGCTGCGCTGCACGTTGACCGGGTACCAGTCGGTCGGAATCAGCCCCTGATACTGGACGGGCGCTCGGCCGCCGTCCCAGTGGTACCGCACCAGCGCGTTGTCGCGGCCCACGCTGACCAGCAGGGTGTGCGGGTCGGTGAAGGCGAAGGCGTTGGGGTAGCTGCCGACCGAGGAGCCGGGCAGTGGGTTGACGTTGAAGGTCTGGGTGACGCGCCGGGCGCGGGTGTCGATCACCGAGACGCTGTCGTCGTTGGAGTTGGCGACCAGCAGTGAACCGCCGTGCAGGGTGAGGGCGGTGGGTTCGAGGCCGACCTTGATGGTGCTGCTCTGGGTCTGGGTGCCGAGGTCGACGACGGAGACGGTGCCGTTGGTGACGGCGCCGTTGCGCCGGTCGGCGACCACCGGCGTGCCGTCGGTCAGGTTGGTGTTGTCGCCCGCACCGGCCGGACGGCCGCCCTCGTTGGACACGTACGCCTCGTTGCCGGAAACCACCACCTGACGCGGGGCGATGCCGACCGGAATCTCCTTGACCAGGGCGTTGGCTGTGGTGTCGATGACACCGAGGGTGTTGCTGCCGTTCAGCGCCGTGTAGAGGGTGCGGCCGTCCTGCGACAGCGCCATGCCGGACGGCAGGTCCGCGCCGTTCTTGCCGGTCAGCGGGATGACGGTCGGGGCCGCGGCGGTCACCTTGCCGTCGGCGTCAAGGGAGAACCGCACGAGGTCGGAGGCCTGCGGAAACCAGAGGGACCTGCCGTCCGGCGAGTACAGCGGACCGTCGGCGGCCACCTTGCCGTCGCCGATCCGCTTGTCCGTGCCGACCCCGGTACCGATCTGCTGGACGATGTTCCCGGTCGCCACGTCCATGATGGTCAGGAAGCCGGTGCCCTGCTTGTAGGTGAGGGCGGCGAGCTTCCTGCCGTCGGGGCTGAGGGTGCTGGACAGCAGTCGGCCGTTGTCGACCAGGTGCCGGGTGCCGAGCGGGGTGACGCGCTGGTTGGACGGGAGCAGGATGCCCTTGGCGGTCTGTTCTCCGTCGACCTTGTCGGTGCCGAAGCCGCCGCAGGCGCCGACGGCGGTCGCCCCGGCGGTGACGCCTAGTACGACCGTGACGGTGAGTGCGGCGGTGGTCGTTCCGCGCAGTCCGCGGGATCTGGCCCGGCGGAAGGTGCTGTGTGGCTTCCTCATCCTGTCCCCTGTCGAGTGTCCGTGGCGTCGGAGCGGGCACCTGATGCGGCGCCGCATGTCACGTGGTGTCGAAGCAACCGTCGAACTCATAGAGCGGATTGGTGTGTTGTTGCCCGTCGGCCCCCCGTATCCGCTGCTGGCCCACCAGGGTCGCCGGGCCCTGGGCGCGGTAGCAGCCGGTGGGCTGCACGTTGACCTCGTACGCGATGGGCTGGGTGATCCCGCTCGGCGAGGGCCAGTGCACCAGGCAGACCCAGTCGTCACCGGGGCCGCTGCCACCGGACTTGCGGCCGCCCTTGGCGCAGTTGGCCCAGGTGTCCGGTGACGGCATGTTGTCGGTACCGTGCAACTCGGTCTGCTGCAGGACGAACAGGTTCCGGAACGTCGGGCCGATCGCGTGCTCCAGCCGCGGGCTGGTGATGTCGGGACCGGCGCCGCATCCGGCGGTCCCGCCCAGCAGGGCCAGCGCGGCCGCGGCCGTGGCCGCGCACCCCAGCAGTCTGTTCAACGGTCAGCCCTTCGTGAAGTCCCGGCGCCGCAGCAGCACATATCCGGCCGCCAGGCAGACCACGGCGTAGACAGCGCTCACCACACAGCCCTCGACCAGCGGTCCGTAGTACGGCGTGGCGGACATCAGCCCGTGCCAGGCGTCGAACGGCGTCGTCAACAGCGCGTGCCGGATCACGTCCAGCGCGTCCACGTACGCGTACAACTGCATCAGCAGGCCGACCAGCACCGGCCCCATGACCCCGGCCGCGCTGTGCCGGGTGGCGATGGAGAACAGCACGCCCAGTGCGGTGAAGCCGAGCGCCGGAGGCAGCACGCACAGCCAGCTCAGGGCGGCGAGTTCGGCCGCCCGGCCGGAGGACACCAGGCTGCCGTCCAGGGCGACCAGCGGCTGATGGCCCACCAGCAGTACGCCCGCCGCGATGCTGCCCGCGCCCGCCAGCGCCACGACGACCACGGTGAACGTGGCGGCGGCCAGCACCTTGCCGGTGAAGATCTGCCCCCGGGTGCGGGAGCGGATCAGGATCGTCTGCCATGTCCCGTGATGGTCCTCGGCGGCGAAGATGTCCCCCGCGACCACACAGGTGAGCAGCGGAAACGCCCACTGCCCGGCGAATCCGAGGACCACCCCCGGAATCGCGTAGCCCGTGTCGTGCACCCAGCGGCCGAACAGCGTGTCGGACGGGACGGTGTCCTGCGTCTTCAGCGCCAGAACGAACGCGAAGGGCGCCAGCAGGCAGACCGCGGCGACGGCCCGGATCCGCCACTGGGCGGTGAGCTTCTCCAACTCCCACAGGTAGACGGTGCGGACGCCGCCGCGCGGGCGGGTCACGGCAGGCTCGTCCAGCGCGACCGCCGTCACCGCTCGGCCCCTTCGGTCTCTTCGTCGGACTGTTCCTCAGTCAGCGTGAGGAACAGCGACTCCAGCGGAGTCGACTCCAGCCGCAGCGCACGGACCGCGATCCCGCGACGGCCGAGCGCCAGGACGTACGCGTCGAGTTGCTCGGGTCTCGCCCGTACGGCCAGACCGCCGTCGGGATGACCGGCCACCTCGACGCCGGGTTGGCCGGCGGCGAGGGCGGCGGCCGATTCGTCGTCGTTGGTGGCGAGTTGGTGGGCGGGGTCAGGGGCACGGGACCGCAGCTCGGCGAGCGAGCCCGCGTAGACCACCCGGCCGGTGCGCATGATGGTCACCGTGTCGCAGAGCTCCTCGACCTCGGCCATGTGGTGGCTGCTGAGCAGCACAGGCAGTCCGTCCGCCGCGAGCGAGCGCACCAGCTGCCGCATGTCCCGAATGCCCGCCGGGTCGAGGCCGTTGCCGGGTTCGTCCAGTACCAGCAGATCGGGGGCGCGCAGCAGCGCGGCGGCGATGCCGAGCCGTTGGCGCATGCCGAACGAGTAGCCGCCGACCTTGCGGCGCCTGCGCTCGGTCAGGCCGACACGGGCCAGCACTTCGCCGATGCGGTGGGGGGCGTCGCCGCCGTCGAAGTCGGCGAGCAGCGCGAGGTTGCGCTCCGCGCTCAGGTAGGGATAGAAGCGCGGGCTCTCCACGAAACCCGCCAGCCGGTACTGCTGGTTCGCCAGGCGGTCGTCGCGGCCGAACAGGCGCAGGGTTCCGGCGTCCTGGCGCACCAGCCCGAGCAGTATGCGCAGCAGCGTGGTCTTGCCCGCGCCGTTGGGTCCGAGCAGCCCGTGCACACCGCCGGAGGCGACGGTCAGATCCACGCCGTCGACAGCCGTGGTCTCCCCGAACCGTTTGACGAGCCCCCGCGCTTCCACCGCTTGCCCCACCGCACAACACCTCCCGGCGATCGGCGCCAACTCGGCTGAAGGTACGGCGCGTTGGCGTACGCGGGAAGACGGCCGGACGAACAACAGGTGCGTCGCGGGGGACGGCGCGCCATCCCCCGCGACTTGTCCGGCGGATCGTTGCCGGGTGCGGCTGGTGGGACACCGCCGGTCCGCGCGGGTGCGGCTACTCGCGGTTGGCGTGTCACCGCCGATCCTCACGGTGCGGTTCCTCGCCGTCGCGGCGGAAGAGGTTGCGGTCGCCGTGCCGAGCGCCAGAACCGGGCTACGCGCCGTCGCGGCGAAAGGACGCCCCGCCGCGACGGCGAGCAACCACGATGACGCGGACCGTCGGTCATGCGACCACCGTGACCCACGGGACGGCGCCGGGCACCGGGTAGGTACTACCCCTGGCCGCGGGCGGCCCTACGCCGCCGGCTGACGTAGAGGACCGCGCCGCCCCCGGCGACCAACGCCACCGCGCCAGCGGCCAGATACGGGGTGCTGGAGTCCGCACCGGTCTCCGCGAGGTTCCGCTTGGCGGCGGCCGCATCGGTCCGCGCTCCGGTGCCGTCGGTGGCGTTGCCACCGCCCTGCGAGGCACCGCCGGTCTTGCCGCCCGACGGAGTACCGCCGGTGGCCCCCTTGGTGGCGCCCCCATCGGACGAACCGCCGGTGTTGCCGTCGCCCTGCGGCGTCTGGCAGGTCGCGTGGGCCAAGGTGACGTCTCCGGTCACCTGCGCGACATTGAGCTGCGCCGGGTTCACCGAGACCTGGAGGTTCAGCGCGGTCGCGGCCGACGTGCTGGAGGTGGTCTGCGTCTTCGACAGGTCGAGGCGGACCTCGCCCACACCGGGTGCGTCGACCTTGGTCGTACCGCCCACGGTGAGCGTGACGCGCTTGCCCAGGACTTCCACATCGCCCAGCAGGTCGGAGGAGGCGCTCGGCTTCTGTCCGGCGTCGCACGTCGCCTTGGAGGTCACCTGCTGTACCTGGATCAGCGGTGTGTCCGGCAGCCCCGGCAGATGCACCCGGGCGTGCACGAGGTTCACATACCCCTCGGCCCGCCGGGTCTCGGCGGTGGCACGTGCGGTGGCGACGTCCGCGCTCAGCACGTTGAACGGTTTTCCGCCGTCGACGCCGTCCAAGTGGGCGGTGAGCGCCGTCTCGTTGGCGTTGGCGGGCGCGTGCACGTCGTTGAGCGTGACGTTCAGCGGCATGTCGACGGCCTTGTTGAGCAGGGAGACGTCAAGGCCGGTGCTGAGTACGGCCGCGGTCGAGCGGCCGCTGCCGGAACCACCGTCTCCGGCGGTGGTGGCCTGCGCGGCCGGCGCGAGGACCAGGGCGCTCGCGGTGAGCGCGAAGGACGCGCCGATCGCCGCCGCCGAACGGCGTGCGGGCAGGCTGAGGACAGAGCTGTACAACGGAGGAACCCCCACAGATGGCATGGCGTCGTCGGCACCGCTGAAGGGGACAGCGCGCCCGCCGACGACATCGACCCGGCAATATTTACGCACCGCGCGTGCACGGGCAGCTACCTGGAGCCACTTCACCTGAAAGGGTGGTTTCCGGCACTACGTTCGACGACAGGCCATCGTCAACCCACGGTTGACACGTCGAAGGGCGACAACCTACGGTTGACGCATGGCGAAGCAACCCGTACGGCTCGACGACCTGATCGAGCACGTCCTCACCCAGCACCCGGACGGCGGCGCCCTACAGCACCTCTCGGACGCCGTCGAGACCTCCGCCCACCTGGGCGAGGTCGCCGACCACCTCATAGGCCACTTCGTGGACCAGGCCCGACGCACCGGCGCGTCATGGACCGAGATCGGCCAGTACATGGGGGTGACCAAACAGGCCGCACAGAAGCGGTTCGTTCCAAAGGAGACCGAAGCCGACGAACTCGACTTGCCCAGCTCCAACTTGTTCACCCGGTTCACCCCGCGCGCCCGCGCCGTGGTGGAGCAATCCGAGAAGCAGGCGCGCGAACTCGGCCACGCCCAGATCCACTCGCAGCACATCGCCCTCGCCCTGCTCGGCGAACCGGAGGGGCTCGCCGCCAAGGCCATCGCGGAAATCGGCACACCCGAACAGCAGACGGTGCGCGATGCGCTCCTCGCCACGCTGGGCCCCACCGACGAGTCGGTGCCCGAGCGGCTGAAGTTCACCCGCGGCTCCAAGAAGACGCTCCAACTCGCCCTGCGCGAAGCCCTGCACCTCGGCCACAACTACATCGGCACCGAGCACATCCTGCTCGGCCTGCTGCGCAACGACGACGAACCGGGCGCGCAGGTGCTGATCGGCCTGGGGGTCACCCGGGACGCCACCGAGGAGTGGGTGCGCGCCGCCCTCGACGAGATCCAGCAGCGGCTCAAGGCCTGACCCGCCGGATCATCACCCGACCACCCGGCCCCGCAGCACCACCTGCTGCGGGGCCGCCAACACCCGTACGTCCGCGCGCGGATCGGCCTCGTACACCACCAGGTCGGCGGGCGCGCCCTCGTCGAGCAGCGGCCGGCCGAGCCAGGCCCGGGCCCGCCACGTCGCCGCCGCCAGCGCGTCAATCGCCGGGATTCCGGCCGCGACCAGTTCCGCGACCTCGTCCGCGACCAGCCCGTGCGGAAGCGAACCGCCCGCGTCCGTGCCGGTGAAGATCTGGATCCCGGCGTCATGAGCGGCCCGCACGGTGTCGTAGCGGCGGGCGTGCAACCGCCGCATATGGGCGGCCCAGTTGGGGAACTTCGCCTCTCCCCCGGACGCCAGACCGGGGAAGGTCGCGATGTTCACCAGTGTCGGAACGATCGCGACGCCGCGTTCCGCGAACAGCGGAACGGTCTCCTCGGTCAGCCCGGTGGCGTGCTCGACGCAGTCGACGCCCGCCTCGACGAGGTCGCTGAGCGAGTCCTCGGCGAAGCAGTGCGCGGTGACCCGTGCCGCCTCCTCGTGCGCCGCGGCGATCGCCTCGTCGATCGCCCAACGCGGCCAGCAGGGCGTCAGGTCGCCGGCCTCGCGGTCGATCCAGTCGCCGACCAGCTTGACCCAGCCGTCGCCGCGCCGCGCCTCCCGGCGCACATAGGCGGCCAGGTCACCGGGCTCGATCTCATGGGCGTAGTTGCGGATGTAGCGGCGGGTACGGGCGATGTGGCGACCAGCGCGGATGATCTTCGGCAGGTCCTCGCGGTCGTCCACCCAGCGGGTGTCGGCGGGCGAACCGGCGTCCCGCAGCAGCAGCGCGCCCGCGTCGCGGTCGGCCAGCGCCTGCTTCTCGCTCGTCGCGTCATCGACCGCGCCATGCGCGTCGAGCCCCACATGACAGTGCGCGTCGACCAGCCCCGGCAGTACCCAGCCGGTGACAGTGCGCACATCGCGGGCGTGCGTCGGCCGCTCGTAGGTCACCCGCCCGCCGACCACCCACAGCTCATCCCGTACGTCTTCGGGTCCGGCCAGAACCCGCCCCTTGATGTGCAGCACCGCGGCATCCGTCATGAACAGGACTCTACGAGCCGCCCGGTACGCTCCTTCAAGTCCCCTCCCCAGGAGAATCGCCGTGACCCACCCCCTGCTCGATCTCGAACCGCTCACCGCCGACCGTTTCGCCGCCATCGAGCGCCGGATCGCGGAACTGCTCGACACCCGGCAGGACGTCGTGATCACGCAGGGGGAAGCACTGCTGCCGCTGGAGGGCTGCATCCGCTCCGTCGCCCGGCCGGGATCCACCGCGCTGAACGTGGTGACCGGTCCCTACGGCCAGACCTTCGGCAACTGGCTGCGCGACTGCCGGGCGACGGTGGTGGACCTCGCGGTGCCGTACCACACGGCCGTGACCGCGGAGCAGGTCGAGCGGGCTCTGGCGGAGCGTCCGGAGATCGACTTCGTCTCGCTGGTGCACGCCGAGGCGGCGACCGGAAACACCAATCCGGTGGCGGAGATCGGCGAGGTGGTGAGCGCGCATGGCGCGCTGCTGATGGTGGACGCGGTCGCCTCGGTCGCCGCGGAACCGCTGCTCCCCGACGTGTGGGGGGTGGATCTGTGTGTGATCGGTGCGCAGAAGGCGATGGGCGGTCCGGCCGGGGTGTCGGCGGTCTCGGTGAGCGAGCGCGCCTGGCAGCGGATGGCGGACAACCCGGCGGCGCCGCGCCGCTCCTATCTGTCGCTGATGGACTGGAAGGAGCGCTGGATCGACACCGGGCGGACGGCACTGCCGCACGCACCCGCGCAGTTGGAGATGCTCGCGCTCGAAGCCTGCCTGGCGCGTATCGAGGAGGCCGGTCGGGAAGCGGTCATCGCCCGGCACCGCGCCGCCGCCGCGGCGACCCGGGCGGGCGCGGTCGCACTGGGCGACGGCATCGAGCCGTATGTGCACCAGGCGCATGAGGCGGCACCGGTCGCGACGACCCTGCGCACCTCGGCGGACGCCCGCGAGGTGGTGGCCGCCGCCCTCGCCGCCGACCCGTCGCTGCCGCTGATCGCGGGCGGCGGCGCGCTCGCCAAGGAGATGGTGCGGGTCAACCACTATGGGCGGGATGCCGAGTTGGGCGTGGTGCAACGCACGCTGACCGGCCTGGCCGAGGCGCTGGACGCCGACCCGTCGCAGGCGTGGCAGGCGGCCGCCGAGGCGTGGGAGTCGGTACTCGCGCGGTAGGGCGGCGGCAGATCACCGCGCGGGGTCGGGTGCGTCGTGTCGAGACGGTCACCCCGCGCGCCTGCCCCGGCCCTTGCGGCGCAAACCCATCGGTGGACGCGGAAACAATTCTGCGCCATGATTCCGGTAATTCCCCCCGGAATTCTCGGCACGACATTCGCCCGTCTTCTTCTGCCCAGCCCGCCCCAGGCTAAACACCAAGATTTCGCTAACACCGAATGGCCTGCGTCCAGCGGATCTCACGGGCGTTACGGAGATGTGACCGACTCCACACTGCGCCCGATTGACCCGGTTATATCCGGGCAAAACCCCACTCCAGACGGCCAATTCAGCCATCGGGTCGCGTGCGCGCGATAACATATCCAGGCGCCGCTGTTAACCCCGGACCCCGATGCATTTCGCTTTCCACCTCGGTAAGTTCAATTCGCATGACCGCCGCACAAGAAGACCTTGTACGCGAAGCCATGAACACCATGAATTCCCCTTGCCGACTGGATACACCGACCGTCGACGACGGCGCCGCCATCTGGCGCATCGCCCGTGACTCCAAGGCGCTGGACCTCAACTCCTCGTACAGCTACCTGCTGTGGTGCCGGGACTTCGCCCGCACCTCCGTGGTGGCCCGCGACGGCAGTGGAGAGCCAGTGGGGTTCGTGACCGGCTACGTACGCCCCGAGCGGCCGGGGACCCTGGTCGTCTGGCAGGTGGCGGTGGACCACTCGTACCGCGGCCGGGGACTCGCCGCCGCGATGCTCGACGGGCTGACCGAGCGGGTCGCCGCCCTCGGCATCGACCGCGTCGAGACCACGATCACCCCGGACAACGACGCCTCCAACCGGCTGTTCACCTCGTACGGAAAGCGGCACGGCGCCCCGATAGAGCGCGAAGTGCTGTTCCACGGCGGGCAGTTCCCGGACGGGCACGGCACCGAAGTGCTGTACCGGATCGGCCCTGTCCGGGCCTCCCGGTGAGGTCCTCTCATGCGGGGGCCGCGCCCCCGCACTCCCGCTGACGCACCCCCCACTCCCGCTGACGCCGCAACACACCCAGCTCACAAGGAGCATCACGGTGACCATCACCCCGCCCGAACTCAGTGTCTTCGAGTCCCTTGAGTCCGAGGTTCGCAGCTACTGCCGCGGCTGGCCCGCGGTGTTCGACCGCGCGCAGGGCAGCAGGATCCACGACGAGGACGGGCACACCTACCTCGACTTCTTCTCCGGTGCGGGCGCACTCAACTACGGCCACAACAACCCCGTACTGAAACGCGCGTTGCTGGACTATCTGGAACGCGACGGGATCACCCACGGCCTGGACATGAGCACCACAGCCAAACGCGCGTTCCTCACCACCTTCCAGGACGTGATCCTGCGACCGCGGGACCTCGACTACAAGGTGATGTTCCCCGGCCCCACCGGCACCAACGCCGTGGAGGCGGCGCTGAAGCTGGCCCGCAAGGCCAAGGGCCGCGAGGCGATCGTCTCGTTCACCAACGCCTTCCACGGCATGTCGCTCGGCTCGCTCGCGGTGACCGGCAACGCCTTCAAGCGGGCGGGCGCCGGGATCCCGCTGGTGCACGGCACCCCGATGCCGTTCGACCACTACCTCGACGGGCGGGTGCCGGACTTCCTGTGGTTCGAGCGGCTGTTGGAGGACCAGGGGTCCGGCCTCAACCAGCCCGCCGCGGTGATCGTGGAGACCATCCAGGGTGAGGGCGGCATCAACGTCGCGCGCGCCGAGTGGCTGCGCGGCCTCGCCGACCTGTGCAAGCGCCGCGACATGCTGCTGATCGTCGACGACATCCAGATGGGCTGCGGTCGCACCGGCCCGTTCTTCTCCTTCGAGGAGGCCGGGATCGTCCCGGACATCGTCACCCTGTCGAAGTCCATCAGCGGCTACGGCCTGCCGATGTCGCTGACACTGTTCAAACCGGAGCTCGACCTGTGGGAGCCCGGCGAGCACAACGGCACGTTCCGCGGCAACAACCCGGCCTTCGTCACCGCCACCGCCGCCCTCGACACCTACTGGGCCGACGGCCAGATGGAGAAGCAGACCCTGGCCCGCGGTGAGCAGATCGAGGCCGCGCTGCGCGACATCGCCCGCGAACACCAGCGTTCCGGTGCCGAGTTCCGCGGCCGTGGACTGGTCTGGGGGCTGGAGTTCACCGACAAGCAGCGGGCCGCCAAGGTGTGCGCCCGGGCCTTCGAGCTAGGGATGCTGCTGGAGACCTCGGGACCGGAGAGCGAGGTCGTCAAGCTGCTGCCCGCACTGACCATCAGCCCCGACGAGGTGGACGAGGGGCTGCGCACCCTCGCCCGCGCCGTCCGCGAGACCGCCTGAACCCGCATCGCGTAGCAACCGCACAGAAAGGCACCGCACCACCGTGATCGTCCGATCGTTCAAGGAACTGGAAGGCACCGACCGGCATGTGAAGGCGGCCTCGGGCACCTGGGAGAGCAAGCGCATCGTCCTCGCCAAGGAGCGCGTCGGCTTCTCCCTGCACGAGACGGTCCTGTACGCGGGGACCGAGACGTCGATGTGGTACGCCAACCACATCGAGGCCGTGGTCTGCGTCGAGGGCGAGGCCGAGCTCACCAACGAGGAGACCGGTGAGAAGCACTGGATCACGCCGGGCACGATGTACCTCCTCAACGGCCACGAGAAGCACACGATGCGTCCCAAGACCGACTTCCGGTGCCTGTGCGTCTTCAACCCGCCGGTCACCGGAAGGGAGGACCACGACGAGAACGGCGTCTACCCGCTGCTCACCGAGGAGGCCTGAGCGATGACGACGATCACCGACCTGTACCCGACCCGCGGCGCGGCGGAGGTCAGCACCCCGCGCCAGGATCCGGTGGTGTGGTCCACCGCGGCCACCTCGGGCCCGATCCAGCCGTCCGACCTGCGCGGTTACGACCGCGACGGCTTCCTGACGGTGGACCGGCTGCTGGCGCCGGAGGAAGTGGCCCGATATCGCGCCGAGTTGGACCGTCTGATCGCCGACCCGGCGGTACGGGCCGACGAACGCTCGATCGTCGAGCCGAAGTCCCAGGACATCCGGTCGGTCTTCGAGGTGCACAAGATCAGCGAGGTCTTCGCCGAGCTGGTCCGTGACCCCCGGGTGCTCAGTCGCGCCCGGCAGATCCTCGGCTCCGAGGTGTACGTCCACCAGAGCCGGGTCAACGTCAAGCCGGGCTTCGGGGCGAGCGGCTTCTACTGGCACTCGGACTTCGAGACCTGGCACGCCGAGGACGGTCTGCCGCGGATGCGTACCGTGTCGGTGTCGATCGCGCTGACCGAGAACCACGACACCAACGGCGGCCTGATGATCATGCCGGGGTCGCACCGTACGTTCGTCGGGTGCGCGGGTGTGACGCCGAAGGACAACTACAAGCAGTCGCTGCGGATGCAGGAGGCGGGGACGCCGTCGAACACGGCGCTGACCGAACTGGCCCAGCGGCACGGCATCAAGCTGTTCACCGGCCCGGCCGGTTCGGCCACCTGGTTCGACTGCAACTGCATGCACGGCTCGGGTGACAACATAACCCCGTTCCCGCGCAGCAACGTCTTCATCGTCTTCAACAGCGTGGAGAACACCGCGGTCGAGCCGTTCGCCGCACCGGCCCCGCGCCCCGGGTTCATCGGGGCACGGGACTTCACGCCGGTGCGTTGAACATCATTCGCCAGCGGGCCAGTTGAAGCTGCTGGGGATCTTCACCTGGGCGTTCGCCGGGCCGTAGACAAGGGCGATCTCGTCGTGGGCCTTGAGCTCGATCGCGGCGGGATCGCCCTTGATCTGCTTGCCGTTGACGTAGGCGTGCAGTTCCTTGCCGCCCTCCGCCTTCAGTCCGCCGAGCTGCTGCGGGCTGAGGGCGACGTTCCACTCGGTCATGAACTGGCCCAGGGTGAAGGCCGCCTTCACCGGCGACTCGATGTGGATCACGCCGTCCGGGGTGTGGGTGTGCAGCGGGCTGATCCGCTGCTGCTTGGCGTCGATGCCGATGAAAGCGGGGACGGTGACCGGCTGGCCGTTCACCAGGATGTCCAGGTGCGTGTGGATGTGCATCACCTGGCCCTCGGCGCCGAGCATCGGCAGCTGGGCGGCCTGGGCGCGCGCACTGGCGTCGGCCGGGGCGTCCCACGGCGGTGCGGTGGTACGGCCCTGCGCGGTGGTGCGCGGGGTGGCCGGGACACCGGCTCGGTCGGTGCCCTGCGAGGCCGAGACGCTGGGCCCGGTCTTGCCGGAAGCGCTGCCGCCGTCGGGGCCGCACGCGCAGAGCGTGAGGCCCGCGGCGACGGTGAACACGGCGGCGGCGGTACGGAGCGCGGTGCGGTGCGTACGTGGCGAGTGGTCTGTGCGGTGAGACACGGCAGGCGGTCTCTTTCTGTGCGGCTGAGTTGCGGTACGGGCCCGAGCGGCGCCCAGGATAGCCGCACCGCACGCCCAGTTCAGTGGTACCGCTGGCCGTCGACGCGTCGCGGCAGACCGAGCGGATTGTCGTCCCGCAGCTCGGGCGGCAGCAGCGCGGGCGGGGTGTCCTGGTAGGTGACCGGACGCAGCCAGCGCTCGATCGCCGTACCGCCGACCGAGGTCGAGACCGATGTGGTGGCCGGGTAGGGCCCGCCGTGGTGCTGCGCGGGGGCGACGGCGACGCCGGTCGGCCAGCCGTCGACCAGGACACGTCCGGCGAGCGGGGTGAGCCGGGCGATCAGCTCGGCGGCCGCGCCCTGTTCCCCGGCGGCCTCCGCCGCGGACAGCTGGACGGTGGCGGTCAGGTTGCCGGGCAGCCGGGCGAGGACGGCGGCGGCCTCAGCGTCGTTCTCGTAGCGCGCGATGACGGTGACCGGCCCGAAGCACTCCTGCGTCAGCAGTTCGTGGGGGCCGTCCTGGGTGAGCCGGAACGCGGGGACGGTCAGGAAGCCCGGCCGTACCGCATTCGCACCGTCCTCACCGGGCTCGACGGGCGCGGCGACGTCGCGCAGCCGGGCACGCTCCCGCACCCCGGCGAGGAAGTGATCGCGCATCCGGCCGTCCAGCAGCACACCGGAGGGCGCTTCGGCGGCGGCCTCGGTCAGCGCCTTGACCAGGCGGTCGCCGTCGGCACCGGCCGGTGCGAGGACGAGTCCCGGCTTGGTGCAGAACTGGCCCACCCCGAGGGTGAAGGACGCGGCGAGACCGCTGCCGATCCGCTCGGCGCGTTCGGCCGCGGCGGCGGCGGTGACGATCACCGGATTGAGGCTGCCGAGTTCGCCGTGGAACGGGATCGGCCGCGGCCGGGCGGCCGCCGCGTCGTACAGCGCGCGCCCGCCGGGGATGGAGCCGGTGAATCCGGCGGCGCTGATCAGCGGATGCTCGATGAGGTCGACACCGGCCTGGAAGCCGTGCACGACCGTGACGGTGTCCTCCGGCAGCCCGGTCGCGACGGCCGCGCGGCGCAGGATCGCCCCGCACAGCTGCGAGGTGGCCGGATGGCCGGGATGCGCCTTGGCCACGACGGGGCATCCGGCGGCCAGCGCGCTTGCGGTGTCCCCGCCGGGGACGGAGAACGCCAGCGGGAAGTTGCTGGCCGCGTAGACGGCGACGGCCCCGAGCGGCACCTTGTAGCGGCGCAGATCCGGGCGGGGTACGGGCAGCGCGTCCGGGTCCGCGTGATCGATGATCACGTCCAGGAAGGCGCCTTCGTCCACCACGTCCGCGAAGGCGCGCAACTGGTAGGTGGTACGGGCGAGTTCACCGGTCAGCCGGTTCGCGCCGAGCGCGGTCTCGGCGTCGGCGGTCGCCACGACCCGCTCCCGCTCCGCCTCCAGCAGGTCGGCCGCGGTGCGCAGCAGCGCGGCGCGAACCGGGCGGTCGGCGAGGGCTGGGGCGGCGGCGGCCGCTGCCCGTACCGCCGTGTCGACCTGGTCGGCGGTGGCTTCCACGGTCACCTGCTCCCGCTGCTTCCCTGTGCGGGGGTCGACGCTCCAGACTGGTACGGCCACCGGTACAACCACCGTGAACCTCCAGGGCTCCCTCAACCAGAACATTGCCTGTTCGGTATACTGAACGCCGTCTTCGTTTGTGAATCCTGTGGGGAGCCTACTGGCGGCGCCCCACTCGGACAAGAGGGGTCGGATCATGACTGTGGGCGAGGGCGGCGGGTCCCAGGTCAAGTCGGCGGTCCGCACCGTGGAGTTGCTGGAGTTCTTCGCGGGCCGCCCCGGCATGCACAGCCTCGCCGCCGTACAGGAAGCCGTCGGCTACCCCAAGTCCAGCCTCTACATGCTGCTGCGCACCCTGGTGGACCTCGGCTGGATCGAGACGGACGCGACCGGCACCCGCTACGGCATCGGGGTCCGCGCCCTGCTGGTCGGCACCTCGTACATCGACGGCGACGAGGTGGTGGCGGCCGCCCGGCCGACCCTCGACCGGCTCTCCGACGACACCACCGAGACCATCCACCTCGCCCGCCTCGACGGCACCAATGTGGTGTACCTGGCAACCCGTCAGTCGCAGCACTATCTGCGGCCGTTCACCCGCGTCGGCCGCCGACTGCCCGCGCACAGCACCTCGTTGGGCAAGGCGCTGCTCGCCACGTACTTCGACGAGCAGGTGCGCAAGATGCTCCCGGAAACCCTCGATCCGCTGACCGAGCACACCATCACCGACCGCGAGCAGCTGATCGAGGAACTGCACGTGATCCGTGAGCAGGGGTACGCGGTGGACCGCGAGGAGAACACCCTCGGGCTGCGCTGCTTCGGCGTCGCGATCCCCTACCGCACCCCGGCGCGCGACGCGATCAGCTGCTCGGTGCCGGTGGCCCGGTTGACCCCGGCCCATGAGCAGATGATCAAGGACGCCCTGTTCGACGCCCGCGACCGGCTGACGCTGGCCACCCGGCGGCTGTGAGTCGCCGTCCGGTATTGCGGCGTGTTGGCGTCGGCCGGGTGGCTGTCAGTGACCCGGGCTACCGCGATGCTCAGGGAGTTGCCGCGACTCTCGGGCGTTGACGCCCTGTCAGGCAGCACCGAACCTGCCGATGCTGGTCGGGAACGCCCGTCGGGCACACTGCACTTGAGGGGCACAGCCCCGTGCGTGGTTCGGAATGCGACCTGATCTCCGAACGCTAGGCTCGTGCGCATGACTGAGTTTGTCCAGGTAGCGACGGCGACCGAGAGTCGCGACGAAGCGGAGAAACTCGCCCGCTCGGTGGTCTCGGCCCGGCTGGCGGCGGGGGCTCAGATCATTGGGCCGGTGATCTCCGCGTTCTGGCATGAGGGCGAGTTCGGCACTGGTAGGGAGTGGCAACTACTCCTCAAGACCCGTGCTGATCGGTACGCCGATCTTGAGGCACATTTGTTGCAGCACCACCCATGGACAAACCCAGAGATCTCGGCTGTGCCGATCGTCGCGGGGTCGGACGCGTGCCTGCGGTGGGTCGAGCGGACTACTGCGCCAGACGATAGGGGCTGACCTCACATTGCGGCCTTCTCCAGGGTCTCGGCCACCAACGGCAGTTCCCGGTGGGCGCTGAGCTGCTGGAGGGCAGGCGCGATGCGCTGGCGCGGGCGGACTGACGCCACTGCTGCTGACAACTCCATTGCGCGGCCGGTGATGGCTGCGGCTTGCTCGACTTCTCCGGCTGCTAGGTACGAGTCGGCCGGCCACGACAGATACAGGGCTTAGTCGCGTGCGTTGCCGGTTGCGCGTGCCGGGGCTGTCTGTTGTTGCGCTGCGTGCCTACGCGATCAGTAGGTACCGGTAGTCGTTGAGTACCGTTCGAACCTCCGGCACGTCTTGGAAGTCCTGCAGACGGCGTAGCACGACGCGCGAGCGTTCGGCGGTGCGTGCGCTGGCAACCTCAACCGCCGTGGAGACGACGTGATGGGCTTCTGAGGCTGCTTGCTCTGGTTCGTTGGCGTCGACGAGAGCGACCGCGAGCCACGAGCGGTACAGGGTGATTTCGCGCGCGTGGGTGGAGTCATAGCGCATGAGTACGTCGGTGAGCAGCGGTACGGCACGCAGTGGTCGGCGCAACTCGGTGTAGACGCGGGCTTCCATCACTTGCAGCTCGATGCCGTCGACCCAGTAGAGGTAGGCAGGTTCTTCCTCTTGGGAGTGCTCGGCCAACGCCGCTTCTGCTTCGCCAAGGGCACGCATGGCGTCTTGGGCGTCTTGAGCTTTTGTGTATGCCCAAGCCAGTCGGTCGAGGTACAGCGCGCGTGCCCGAGGAGGCGCCTGTCCAATGGCTTCTTCAACGGCCGCTTGTGCCATCGTCACGGCCTGGCGTGCGTCACCGGTGTTCGCTACTTGGTACGAAAGGGAGCTGAGGAGGTTCGCGGCCAAGGTGGCGTCTCCGGCGCTGTGCGCGGCGGACAGACCCACACGGTAGATGCGCTCTGCCTGCCTGTGCTCGCCCGCGTCGGACGTGATCCATCCGGCGATCTGTGCCAGTTCGCCAATGGCGCGCAATAGCGCTTGGCCGGTGTCCTCGGGAAAGGTGCTCTCGCGGTAGAGACGGATGGCCGACTTCAGTTCTCGCACAGCGGGGGGCAGCAGGTCACGCCCCGCCAGCACGTCGTCGGCCAGTCGCAATCCATGAACGCGAGCAACGAGATCTTGCACAGTGCCCGCGCCGATGCGCTGGCCCGTCTGGGCAACCAGCGGCGCCAGGAGGTCACCTTCGGGGAGGAAGTCCGCCACGGTCGGTGTTACGGGCCGGACGTTGTCGGGCCACCGTGCGGGAGCTGCCGCGCGTTCAAGGTCGGCCAGTGGCATCCCGGCAACCTGGGCGATGAAGGGTAACCACGTCTCCGGTAGTCGTTCACCGCGCTCCCAGCGGCTCACTTCGTTACGTGTCAGCGTCTGCACGCCGGACAGGGCACACAGCAGCTCTGCGAACTCCCGCTGACTCTTGCCCGTCGAACGGCGCAGCCGGGCAAGGTGCTGCCCGAACCGCTGTCTCTCCCTCACCGCTGGCCCCCTTTCTGGCCCCCCCGCTGCGCCCATTGTGGCCCCCGGCGCGGCCTCCTGTCTGGCTCCTCTGCGACTCAACGGTGAGCGTTTCGATGGGGTCACGTGGCCGCAGCTCTGAAAGAGCACAGACCCCGGCGACCGCTGACACGGCCCCGGGGCATGGCCAACCTGACGGAAGCAGGCTGACATGACAGACCTTATCGGCCGATGGTTTGGAAGGGGCAGGGCGTGGTTGACGCCTCGATCCCCCGGTCGTCACTCGCGCGTCTACCAGCCTCCGGCTGATCCCGCGCGGGCCGAGGTGCGGCGGGTACCGTACCGGTCGGCGATGTTGCTGGATGGGGAAGCGCTGGCCATCGTGCGCCCGTATGTGCTCGCTCACGGGCGGCGGCAGCAACGGCCACGGCGGTGCGCCCTGGTGCTGGCCACGATGGGCATTGATCTCGGCCCCCGCATCATCCACGGTGCGGAGGTGGCCAGGTGATCACTCCACCCCTGCCGTACCAGGATGGGTGCGCAGAGTGCGGGCGGCTGAAGTCCGCTGAGGCAACGGCGCGGCTGAGGCGGAACCCGAGCAAGGAAGTGGACTACCGGGTGCTGGCGCGGCGTCACCTACGGACGGTTCACGGCGTGGTGTCGGTGGTCCGTCCATGACCGACGAGATCGAAGTGCAGGAGAGCGATGAGATTCCTCGGTCGGCGGTCGTTGACCGGTCGCTGATCGAGTACATCCCTCCTGGTGGAGAGGTTCCGCCGTGCCCCTTCCCGTGTTCGATCTGCGTGGAGAAGGGGCGGCAATGAGGCGCACGGCGGCCCGTCTGGGCCGGTTCTCCGATGCGGCGTTCATCTTCGTGATCGCGTTCACCATGGGGTTGACCACCGGCCTGTCGATCATCAGTACCCCCTACCACTTCCCGTGAACGCCTGCTCCGGTCGCCGTGAAGCTGCCGGTGATCGGGGCGGGATAGAAGTCCCCCGGTGGGGTCTTGCCGGAGCAGGGGAAGGCCGTTCCCCGCACTGAGCTGTCCTCCCGGTGCCCCCGATACCGCCTCGGCGGGTTGGGCGGTATGAACACCCGTCCGGTTACCGACCGGCAGGGGTCAGCAAGTGCACCAACGGTCACACAACAACCGCGCAGCGTGGGACGCTGGCCTCACGCCGGAGCCGACAGGAGTGATCGCATTGCGCCCACAGCCAGGATGCGGCGGCACCATGCAGGACACCGGCCAGGGCAACGAGATGTGCTCAAAGTGCGGGTATATCGAGCTTAGTTGATTGGAGTCCGATGAACGCCTCTGAGGTCGAGGAACTGTACCGGTCCATCCAACGGTTCCGGGGCACACCATGCGTCAAGTGTCGCAGCCATGACACGTGGCCCCTGTCTACGACTGGTCAGGATATCCAGCCTCTGCTGAACCTCCTGTGTGACGGTTGCGGACATGTGGAGACGCGACGACTGGCTACCGCCCGCTGACTATCTGGTCGGCGTTGATGACCTCGATCTCGGAGCCGAAGCCGTGCTCGGCGCAGAAGTCCACGGACCGGATCAGAGAGCGGTGAGCGCCTCCCGTACGGCGGCGAGATCGGTGTCGGAGGCCAACCCGGCGTGGTAGAGCCGGAGTTGGTTGGCGCCCAGCTGAGCCGCGTGCGCCGCGTCGGCGGCCAGTGTCCGGGGACTGCCGCCCATTCCGGAGACGACGGTGAAGTTCGCGGCGATCACCTGGCGCCGCGCGCCGAACGGCGCCAGCACCGCCGCACGCTCCGCCGCTCCTCCCGTACAGGGCAGCACCACACCGTCCGCATGATCCAGTACGTCCGCCGGATCGACCCCGACGTTCGCACCGCAGCGGTGCGCGGCCGGATCGGCGTGCAGCAGCACCTGGAAGCGGGCGGCGCTCGAAGCCGCCCGCACCGCGGCGACCGCCGCCCGCTGGAACCGGCTGGCCACCTGGTGGCGCCAGGCCAGGGTCAGCGCGGCGGCATCCGTCCCCAGCAGTTGCTCGACCTCGCTCCACTCCCCCGCGCGGTCAGCGGGCCCCGGACCGCGCTCCCCCGCCCAGACCGGGGCAAGCGCCGCCCGCACCGCCAGGCGCAGTTCGGCGGGGTTCGCGCCCAGCGCCGTGTACCCCGCGCAGCACACCTCGCAGAAGCACAGCGACATCAGATAGCCCGCGCCGCCGCCGAGCGGCACTCCAGCGGTCTTGTCGTGGGCGTGCAGATGCGCGAGGCCGTACCAGCCGCAGGACTCCAGCTCGACTCCGGCGGCGCCGGGGCGCGCGCCCGCCTCCGCCGCCAGGTCGACCGCGTAGCGCTGCACTTCCGGCCGGGCTATGCACAGCGCCCAGGGGTAGGTGTCGCCGTACGCGTTGCGCACCCGGACGTCCGGAAACTGCTCCCCCAGACGGGAGTTGTGGGCCAGTACAACCCAGCTGTGCACGTCGATACCGGCGGCGGCCAACGCCTCGGCCGCCTCGTTCCATGGATCGGCCGCCGGTAACCACGCCTGCGGATGCGGACGCAGCCGCCGGCCTCGCCAGCGCTCGGCGGACGGCGGATAGAGCACCGCCGAGTGGCCAGCGGTGATGACACGATGCCGGGGATGGCGCGGGGTCAGCGCACGGGTGGAGTGGTAGGCGGCGGCCAACGTGACCTGGCTGACGCCGAGTTCCGCGATCCGCCGCGGTCCGTCCGGGTCCCCCACCACATCCCATGGATACAGGAAGACCGAAACCTTGGAGGCTCGGGCAGCGCTCCCCGGGGTGAAACCCATCAGCTCTCACCCAGCAACGCCAGCCCGCGTTCGATGAGTTGCCCCAGCTCCTTGATGTGCGCGGCCGACGGCTCGGTGAGCGGTGGCCGAACCTCGCCGACCTCCCCACCGCGCAGCCGTACCCCCGCCTTGACCAACGAGACCGCGTATCCCCTGCCCTGGCCGCGCAGTTCCACCAGCGGCCGGTAGAAAACGTCCAGCAGCCGGTTCACCGTGGCGTCGTCGCCGGTGGTGAGGGCGCGGTGGAAGGCGAGGGCGATCTCGGGGGCGAAGCAGAACACGGCGGAGGAGTACAGGGTGATGCCGATGCCGCGGTAGGCGAGGCCGGTGAGTTCGGCGGTGGGCAGTCCGTTGAAGTACTGGAAGTCCCGCCCGGGCAGCGCGGTGCGGACCGCGGAGACGATGCGCTGCATGAGGTCGAGATCGCCGAGGCCGTCCTTGAGACCGATGATGTTCGGCACATCGGCCAGTCGGATGACGGTTTCCGGGGTGAAGACCGCGTTGTCGCGCTGGTAGACGATGAGGTCGAGCCCGGTGCCGGCGGCCAGTGCCGTGTAGTGCCGCAGCAGCCCTTCCTGGTCGGGGGCGACGAGGTACGGGGGCATGGCGAGCAGTCCGTCGGCGCCCGCCCGCTCGGCGAGCGCCGCGTACCGCAGGGCGAGCGCGGTCCCGTATCCCGTGCCCGCGACCACCGGCACCCGGCCCGCGGCCTCCTCGACGGCGGCGGCCACGCAGTCGTGGAACTCCTCCGGGGTCAGCGCGTGGAACTCACCGGTGCCGCAGCACGCGAAGACCGCGCCCGCACCCGCCTCGACACCGCCGCGCACATGGGCACGGTAGGCGTCGAGATCCAGCTCACCGTCGGGGCCGTACGCGGTCACGGGGAAGAACAGCAGTCCGTCAAGACGCTCGGCCAGCGGCGCTGCGGTCATCGAGACACCCCTATCGTTCTGCATTGTGATTCACGTACATATGCGTGAACGAGGCCAAGCTAGGGCAGCCCCCTGCGGCCGGTCAAGCACTCAACCCGCTGCCGAGGGCGGCAATATCCCCATGCATGCACACACAGGCAAGCATCCTTGACGGCAGCGGCTACGGCTCTCTAGTGTCCACGAATGTGAACGCTGTCCATGGATGAGACTGAGATCGAACCGAGGAGACCGCCGATGCCCGCTCCCCGTACCCTTCTGCTCACCGGCGCCGCAGGCGGCCTGGGCAGCATGATGCGCGGCCTACTGCCGGACCACGGCTACGAGTTGCGGCTGTTCGACCTTCTACCCATCTCCGGTGAACCGAACGCCATCACCGCCGACCTGGCCGACAGGGACGCCCTGCGCGAGGCGGTACGCGGCGTCGACGCGATCCTGCATCTCGCCGGGATCTCGCTGGAAGCACCGTTCGAGAAGATCCTGCGCGCCAACATCGAGGGCGTCTACAACCTGTACGAGGCCGCGCGCGCCGAAGGGGTGCGCAGGATCGTCTTCGCCTCCAGCAACCACGCCGTCGGCTTCGTTCCACGACCCGTCGGCGACGACCCGCTGATCCCCGTCGAGATCCCGCACCGCCCGGACACCTACTACGGGCTGTCCAAAGGGTTCGGCGAGGATCTCGCCTCGCTGTACTGGCACCGGCACGGCATCGAGACCGTCTCGGTGCGCATCGGCTCCTGCTTCCCCGAGCCGACCACGGTGCGCATGCTGTCGCTCTGGCTGAGCCCGGCCGACGGTGCCCGGCTGTTCCACGCGGCGCTGACGGCCGAGAACGTCGGGCACACCGTGGTCTACGGCAGCTCCGCCAACACCCGCCTGTGGTGGGATCTTTCACCGGCGCGCGCACTCGGATACGAGCCGCAGGACGACTCCGAGCAGTACGCCGCGGAACTCATCGCCAAGCACGGCGAACTCACCCCGGACGATCCCGACCACACCCATCTCGGCGGCAGCTTCTGCACCCGTCCGCCCATGTGGCCGCACTGAGCGGCGTTCGCTAGCCGCGCCCGGCCGAGGACCGCGCCTTGAACGCCGCCTTGCGGGCTTCCTTCGCGGTCTTACGGTCCGGGTGCAACCGGCCCATCGCCTCCAGCACCTCGGCGGTCGACGGGTGGTCCACCCGCCAGGCCGCGTCGAAGAAGCCATCGTGCCGGGCCACCAGATCGCGCACCAGGTCGCCCAGCAGCTCGGGGTCGTCGTCGACGTCGAGCTGCGCGGCGATGGTATCGATGGTGAGCCAGAAGACCATCGCCTGATCGGGCGCCGGCACATCCGCGGCGCCGCGCTCCACCAGCCACACCCGGGCGAGTCCGCCCAGCTCACGGTCGTCCAGCACCTCGCGCAGCGCGGGCTCGGCATCCGTCCCCAACCGGCTGAGGGTCTGCTGGCAGGCGAGGCGCCGCGCGGGCGCGCCCGGATCGCTGCCGCGTGCGGCGGCCAGCAGTTCCCGGGCGGCGTCCACCGGCGAGCGCCTGGCCAGCCAGTGCTCGCCCTCCACGTAGGCCGCCGCCTCGGGGTAGGAGACCAGCGCGTCGAGGAGTACAGCGGCGTCCTGTCCGGCGAGGTCGCCCAGCGCGGGGGCGTGCACCCCGGCGTCGGCCAGCCGATCGCGTACGCCCAGTACGCCGAGCGGGGTCAGGCGCACCATTCCGTACCGCGAGACCTCCTCCTCGCCCAACTCCTCGGGCAGTTCCCCGGCGGCCTCCGGCTCCTCCGCCGCCTCGGGGTCCTCCGAGATCAGCGCGTCGTCCACCGGCTGGTAGTCGACCAGACCGGTCGGGGCGAGCAGCCGGAAGTGGTCGTCCAGCCGCATCATCGCGTCCGACACCTCCTCCAGCACGGCGTCGGTCGGTACGTCCATGTCGTCCGGCACCACCATCGAGGCGGCCAGTACGGGCAGCGGCACCGCCCTGGCCGAGGCGGCGTTCCCGTGCGCCGTGCCGGGAGCGTCGCCGTTCGAGTCGGTGTCGAACGCCTCCAGCGCGGTCAGCAGATAGAGGTTGGCGAGCGCACCGTCCAGGAACGCGGCCTCCTCCTGCGGGTCCCACTCCGGCTCCGCCGGGCCCTCGCCGTCCAGGTCGTCGAACAGTTCGGTCAGCCCGGGCTCCGAGGCCTCGGCGACCACCGACTCCAGACCGATCCGCCACAGTTCGATGACATCGCGCGGCCCGCCGCGGGTCAGCAGTTCAAGCGCCTTGCCGGGAACGGCCGTTCCGCCCTGTTCGGACAGTTCCTCCGACCCGGTCGCTTCCTCGGCGAGGTCCACCTCCACCAATCCGGTGTCCACGGCGAACGCCCAGGCGTCGGCGGCCTCGGTGTCGCCCTCCGGCTCGTCGCCGAGTTCCAACTCGACGACCGCGCGGGCCAGTTCGTCCTCGACCAGTTCGGCGGTCGCGTCAATGCGCACCTGCGGCGCGGCCCACCGGGCGAGCCGCACCGCCCGTTGGAACAACGGCGCGGCGAGCGCGAGCCGCGCGAGTTCGACGTCGGGAAGCAGCCGCACCGGCGGCATGTCGCGGCTGTCAGCAGCCATGGGGGGTGTTCTCCTCGTACGAGATAAGGACCGGGACCGGAATCCGGAGGCGCGCGAGCGCTCGCGTCCCAGCCTAGACGTATCGCGCGGGCTGCTGCCCGATTCACCTCTTCCGGACCCCTATTACCCCAGACCGGAACGCACATTACGGTACGCGAGCTCACTCTTACGGTAGGCGAGTACCGATCGCGGACAGAACCTGACCGCAAGGGTCCGTAACGTTCTTCTCACCGAAGCCGACAGGGACAGGGAAGGTGACCGGGATGCCGGCTCCAGGGTGCGGCTGGGTGCGGCACCGCCGGGCTCCGCTGCTCGCCGTAGCGGCGGGAGCGCCTTCGCGCCGGAGCACCCCTGGTCACGGTGGTCGCGTGACCGCCGGTCTCCGCCGTGGTGGTTGCTCACGGTCGCGGCGGAAGGATTCTTCGCTCCCGTGATGGAGGCCACGATCGGGTGATCGTAGGAGAATCTCCGCCACTGCGGCGGAGCCCGGCGGTGACGAACCAGCCGTACCCGAATCGAATACAGACCCGCGCCGGAGAGGCCTCATCCACATCGATCCGGCATCGGCCCACCGGGTCGGCGCCGGATCGATGGGCGGGAGGCGTCAGTTGTGGCTGTGGAGTACCGCGTTGAGGCCGCCCCACGAGCCGGTGCGCTGCAGCGCCTCGACCGTGCCGGTCATGGAGTTGCGGCGGAAGAGCAGGTTGTCGGCGCCGGACAGCTCAAGTGCCTTGACCACCTGGCCGTCCGGCAGGGTGACCCGGGTGCCCGCGGTGACGTAGAGGCCCGCCTCGATGACGCAGTCGTCACCGAGCGAGATGCCGAGGCCCGCCTCGGCGCCGAGCAGGCAGCGCTCGCCGATCGAGACGATCTGCTTACCGCCCCCGGAGAGAGTGCCCATGATCGAGGCACCGCCGCCGATGTCGGAGCCGTCGCCGACCACGACGCCCTGGCTGATCCGGCCCTCGACCATGGAGGTGCCCAGCGTGCCCGCGTTGAAGTTGCAGAAGCCCTCGTGCATGACGGTGGTGCCCGCGGCCAGGTGGGCGCCGAGGCGCACCCGGTCCGCGTCGGCGATGCGCACGCCGGAGGGCACCACGTAGTCGGTCATCCGCGGGAACTTGTCGACGCCGTACACCGAGAGGTGCAGCCCCTCGGCGCGGGCGGCGAGCCGGGCGCGCTCCACGTTGTCCACCGGCACCGGGCCGATGGAGGTCCAGGCGACATTGGCCAGCAGGCCGAAGATCCCGTCCAGGCTCTGCCCGTTGGGGTGGACCAGCCGGTGGCTGAGCAGGTGCAGGCGCAGGTACGCGTCGTGCGTGTCCAGCGGCTTGTCGTCCAGCGACGCGATGACCGTACGGACCGCGACGACCTCGACCCCGCGCCGCGGGTCGGATCCGAGGGCGTTGGGCGCGGTCTCGCCCAGCAGCTCGGTGGCACGCTCGGCGGACAACCGCTCGGTCCCGGCCGGGCCGGGCTCCGCGACCAGTTCGGGGGCCGGGAACCAGGTGTCGAGGACGGTGCCGTCAGCGGCGATGGTGGCGAGTCCGGCCGCGACGGCGCCGGTTGCGCGGGAAGGGGCAGTCGTTTCAGTCATGCACCGAACGCTAGTCGCTGGCCGGGGGCGATGCCCAACCGGCCCGGATGCCGGAATATCGATTCCGTGCGGGCGCGGCAGCGGGTCAGTCGAGGAGTCTGGCGATCATCGCGCGGGCCTGTTCGCGGTCGTAGTCGCGTCCGGTGAGCAGCACCTGGAGCGAGATCCCGTCGATCAGCGCGACCAGCGCCTGCGCGGTGGCCCGGCCGGTGCGCGCCGAGAGGACGTCGACCATGCCGTCCACGCACTCCGCGGCGATCGGCCGCACCGGGCCGCGGCGCAGCGCGGTCAGATAGATCTCATACTCAAGGATGCTGCGGTCCCGTTTCTCGGTCAGCGACTCGCCCACCAGATCGGCGAGTTCACCGGCGAGATCGGCGTCGGGGGCGATCCGCTCCGCCCGCCGCCCGAGATCCTCGAACAGCACCGTGTTCACCTGTCGAAGCGCCGCGACCAGCAGGTCGTCCAGAGTCGCGAAGTGATACGTGGTCGACCCCAGCGGAACATCCGCCTCCGCGGCCACCGCGCGATGGCTCAGCCCCGCGATACCGCGTTCGCCCACCACCCGGATCGCCGCGTCGATGATCCGCTGCCGCCGCTCGGGGTCGTACCTCCGAGCCATCTCAGTGCGCCCCGCCGAGGTTGAGCACGACCACTCCGGCTATCACCAGGACGACTCCGATCAGCTTGGCGAGGTTCGCGGTCTCCCCCAGGAAGGCCATCCCGATGGCGGCCACCGCGGCTGTCCCTACCCCCGCCCAGATCGCATATGCCGTGCCGACCTGCATGGTCTTCAACGTCTGCGCGAGCAGCGCGAACGCGACCAGGTAGCCGACCAGCGTCCCCAGTGACGGCCACAGCCTGGTGAAGCCATGGCTGAACTTCATCGACGTGGTCCCCAGGACCTCGGCGCAGATGGCGCCGGTCAGCATCAGATATCCCATGTGTACGAGTGTACGCATCGTTGTGTACGGCCGTACATAAACGCGGGGTGAACGCATGAAAAACGGCCCCCACGCCAGTGGCATGGGGGCCGTCGAATGGCCTCAGACGTTGAAGCCGAGCGCCCGCAGCTGCTCGCGGCCCTCGTCGGTGATCTTGTCGGGGCCCCACGGCGGCATCCAGACCCAGTTGATCTTGAGGTCGTTGACGATGCCCTCGGTCGCGGACTTCGCCTGGTCCTCGATGACGTCGGTCAGCGGACAGGCCGCCGAGGTCAGGGTCATGTCCAGGGTCGCGACATTGGAGTCGTCGATGTGGATGCCGTAGATCAGGCCGAGGTTGACCACGTCGATGCCCAGCTCGGGGTCGACGACGTCGTAGAGCGCCTCGCGGATCTCTTCCTCGGTGGCGGGCTTCGTGGTGGTCTCGTTCTCGCTCATGCCGTCTCCTTCACGGACAGCGCCTGTGCGGTCGCGTCCTTCCACGCCATCCAACTCAGCAGGGCACACTTCACGCGTGCGGGGTACTTGGAGACACCGGCGAACGCCACGGCGTCCTCCAGCACCTCCTCCATCGCGTCATCCGGCGTGAGCTGCCCCTTGGACTGCATCAGCGCCAGGAACAGCTCCTGGACCTTGCTCGCCTCGGCCAGCTCCTTGCCGACCAGCAGCTCGTGCAGCACGGAGGCGCTGGCCTGGCTGATCGAACAGCCCTGGCCCTCGTACGACACGTCCTCGACCCGCCCGCCGTCGAGCTTCACGCGCAGCGTGATCTCGTCGCCGCACGTCGGATTGGTGTGGTGCACCTCCGCGTCGCCGTCCCGCAGACCCCGCCCCTGCGGGTGCTTGTAGTGGTCCAGGATCACTTCCTGGTACATCGAATCAAGCTTCACAGCGTCAGCACCCTCGTCAGCCGAAGAAGTTCCGAACGTGCTCCAGCCCGTCGACCAGGGCGTCAACCTCGGCCGGGGTGGAGTACAGATAGAACGACGCTCGCGTGGTCGCAGGAATTCCGTAGCGCAGGCAGACCGGCCGTGCGCAGTGGTGGCCGACGCGTACCGCGATGCCCTGCTCGTCGAGCACCTGGCCGACATCGTGCGGGTGGATGTCGCCGAGGGTGAACGAGATCGCCGCGCCGCGGTCCTCGGCCGTGGTCGGGCCGATGATGCGCAGGTCCGGGACCTCCAGCAGCCGCCGCACCGCGTACTCGGTGATGGCATGCTCATGGGCCTGGATGTTGTCCATGCCGATGCCGGTCAGGTAGTCCACCGCCGCACCGAGCCCGATCGCCTGGGCGATCGGCGGCGTACCGGCCTCGAACTTGTGCGGCGCGGGAGCGTACGTGGACGAGTGCATCGAGACGGTCTCGATCATCTCGCCGCCGCCCAGGAACGGCGGCAGGTCCTCCAGCAGCTCCTGGCGGCCCCACAGCACGCCGATGCCGGTCGGGGCGCACATCTTGTGGCCGGTGAAGGCCACGAAGTCGGCCTGCAGCGCCTGCACGTCCAGCGCCATGTGCGGCGCGGCCTGCGAGGCGTCGATGACGACCAGCGCGCCGACCTCCTGGGCCCGGCGGACGATCTCCTCCACCGGGTTGATGGTGCCCAGGATGTTGGAGACCAGCACGAACGAGACGACCTTGGTCTTCTCGGTGATGACCTGGTCGATGTTGGACAGGTCGAGACGGCCGTCGTCGGTGAGGCCGAACCACTTCAGCTTCGCGCCGGTGCGCTGCGAGAGCAGCTGCCACGGAACGATGTTGGAGTGGTGCTCCATCTCCGTGATGACGATCTCGGTGCCACGGTCCACCCGGTACGGCTCATCGGCCCAACCCAGCATGTTGGCAACGAGGTTGAGCGACTCGGAGGCGTTCTTGGTGAAGATCACCTCGTCGCGGCTCGGCGCGTTGATGAACGCGGCGACCTTGTCGCGGGCGCCCTCGTACCCGGCCGTGGCCTCCTCGGCGAGTACGTGCACGCCGCGGTGGACATTGGAGTTGTGGCGCTCGTAGTACTCGTTCAAGACGTCCAGCACCTGGCGCGGCTTCTGCGAGGTCGCCGCGTTGTCCAGGTACACGATCTTCTTACCGTCGTGGACCGTGCGGTCCAGGATGGGGAAGTCCTTGCGGATCGCCTCGGTGTCGAGGAGGCCCGGCAGTGAAATCACTCTGATGCGCCGCCCTTCACGTATGCCTCGTAGCCCTCGTTCTCCAGCTTGTCCGCCAGTTCGGCGCCGCCGGACTCGACGATCCTGCCCTTGGCGAAGACGTGGACATAGTCGGGCTTGATGTAGCGCAGAATGCGCGTGTAGTGGGTGATCAGCAGGGTGCCGACCTGGCCGGACTCACGGACCCGGTTGACGCCCTCGGAGACGACGCGCAGCGCGTCGACGTCGAGACCGGAGTCGGTCTCGTCCAGGATCGCGATCTTCGGCTTGAGCAGTTCGAGCTGGAGGATCTCGTGGCGCTTCTTCTCACCACCGGAGAAGCCCTCGTTGACGTTGCGCTCGGCGAAGGACGGGTCCATCTGGAGACCCTCCATGGCCTCCTTGACCTCCTTCACCCAGGTACGCAGCTTCGGGGCCTCACCGCGCACGGCGGTGGCCGAGGTGCGCAGGAAGTTGGAGACCGAGACACCGGGGACCTCGACCGGGTACTGCATGGCGAGGAAGACACCGGCCCGCGCCCGCTCGTCGACGGACATCGCGAGGACGTCCTCGCCGTCGAGGCTGACGGTGCCGCCGGTGACCGTGTACTTGGGGTGCCCGGCCAGCGAGTACGCCAGGGTGGACTTGCCGGAGCCGTTGGGGCCCATGATGGCGTGCGTCTCGCCCTGCTTCACGGTCAGGTCGACACCGCGCAGGATCTCGCGGGGGCCGTTCTCGGCCTCGACGGAGACGTGCAGGTCGTGGATCTCAAGCGTTGCCATGGGTGCCTCAGGACTCCTGGGTGACGGAGACGAGCACGTCGTCCCCTTCGATCTTGACGGGGTATACGGGGACGGGCCGGGTTGCGGGCAGCCCGGACGGCTTTCCGGTGCGCAGGTCGAAGCTGGAGCCGTGCAGCCAGCACTCGATCTGGCAGTCCTCCACCTCGCCCTCGGACAGCGAGACGTTCGCGTGCGAGCAGGTGTCGTTGATCGCGAACACCTCGCCCTCGGTGCGGACGATGGACACCGGCGTGTCACCGATCTCGACGCGCTTGGGCGTGTCCTCTTCGAGCTCGCTCAGCGCGCACACGCGGACGTAGCCATTGGCGGTCATGCGACGGACGCCTCCAGCTCCTGCTCGATCTTCGCCAGCAGCCGCTCCTCGATGTCCGGCAGGCCGATGTGCTGGAGCAGCTCGGCGAAGAAGCCGCGCACCACCAGGCGACGGGCCTCGTCGTGCGGGATGCCGCGGGCCATCAGGTAGAACAGCTGCTCGTCGTCGAAGCGGCCGGTCGCCGAGGCGTGGCCGGCGCCGACGATCTCGCCGGTCTCGATCTCCAGGTTGGGCACCGAGTCGACCCGGGCACCGTCGGTGAGGACGAGGTTCCGGTTGAGCTCGTAGGTGTCGGTGCCCACGGCGACGGCGCGGATGAGCACGTCGCCGATCCACACCGCGTGCGCGTCCTTGCCCTGCAGCGCGCCCTTGTAGGCGACGTTGGAGCGGCAGTGCGGGGTGTCGTGGTCGATGAAGAGCCGGTGCTCCTGGTGCTGGCCGTTGTCGGTGAAGTACAGGCCGTACAGCTCGGCCTCACCGCCGGGGCCGCCGTAGATGACCCGCGGGTGCAGCCGGACCAGGTCGCCGCCGAAGGTGACGATCACCGACTTGAAGCTGGCGTCCCGGCCGACCAGCGCGGTGTGCTGGGCGACGTGCACGGCCGGACGGTCCCAGTCCTGGACCGAGACGACGGTGAGCTTGGCGCCGTCCCCGATCACGTACTCGACGTTGGCGGCCAGCGTGGCGTCGCCGGTGTGGTCGATGACCACGACGGCCTCGGCGAACGCGCCGACCTCGACCACCTGGTGGCCGTAGGCGACGCCGCCCTCGCCGTGCACGGAGATGCGCACCGGCTCGGTCAGCACCGCGTCCTTGGCGATCGAGACGACCGAGGCCTTCTCGAAGGAGCTGTACGCCTGGGCCGCCACCCGGTCGACCGGCTTGCCCGCCTTGCCGAGGCGCGGGTCGGTGCGGTCCACGGTCTCGACGGTGACGCCCTCGGGGGCGGTCACCTCGACCCGCAGGCCGCCGGTCGCCTCCGCGGTGCCGTCGTGCAGACCGCGCAACCGCTCCAGCGGGGTGAAGCGCCACTCCTCCTCACGGCCGTGCGGCACGGGGAAGTCGGCCACGTCGTAGGACGGGGCGGCGCTGACCCGCGCATCGGCGGGCTGGCCTACCTGAATCGCACCGTCGGTGGTGCTGCCGGCCGGGATGGTTTCAGCCATGGCTGATTTGTGCTCTCTCTCGTAAGAACGTCGTCGCTGCAGTCGGTGGGGCGGGGTCAGCCGACCGCGCCCTCCATCTGCAGCTCGATCAGCCGGTTGAGCTCCAGCGCGTACTCCATCGGCAGCTCGCGCGCGATGGGCTCCACGAAGCCACGGACGATCATCGCCATCGCCTCGGTCTCGCTCAGGCCGCGGCTCATCAGGTAGAACAGCTGGTCCTCGCTGACCTTCGAGACGGTCGCCTCGTGACCCATCGAGACGTCGTCCTCGCGCACGTCCACGTACGGGTAGGTGTCGGACCGCGAGATGGTGTCGACCAGCAGCGCGTCGCACAGCACGTTGGACTTGGCGCCGCCGGCGCCCTCGCCGATCTCGATCAGGCCGCGGTACGAGGTACGGCCGCCGCCGCGCGCCACGGACTTCGAGACGATGTTGGACGAGGTGTTCGGCGCCATGTGGACCATCTTGGCGCCCGCGTCCTGGTGCTGGCCCTCACCCGCGAAGGCGATGGACAGCGTCTCGCCCTTGGCGTGCTCACCCATCAGGTAGACGGCCGGGTACTTCATCGTCACCTTGGAGCCGATGTTGCCGTCGACCCACTCCATGGTCGCGCCCTCGTAGGCGACGGCGCGCTTGGTGACCAGGTTGTAGACGTTGTTCGACCAGTTCTGGATGGTCGTGTAGCGGCAGCGGCCGCCCTTCTTGACGATGATCTCCACGACCGCGCTGTGCAGCGAGTCCGACTTGTAGATCGGCGCGGTGCAGCCCTCGACGTAGTGGACGTAGGCGTCCTCGTCGACGATGATCAGCGTCCGCTCGAACTGGCCCATGTTCTCGGTGTTGATCCGGAAGTAGGCCTGCAGCGGGATCTCCACGTGCACGCCCTTCGGCACGTAGATGAACGATCCACCGGACCACACCGCGGTGTTCAGCGAGGCGAACTTGTTGTCACCGGCGGGGATGACGGTGCCGAAGTACTCCTTGAACAGCTCCGGGTGCTCCTTGAGCGCGGTGTCGGTGTCCAGGAAGATGACGCCCTGCTCCTCCAGGTCCTCGCGGATCTGGTGGTAGACGACCTCCGACTCGTACTGGGCGGCGACACCCGCGACCAGGCGCTGCTTCTCCGCCTCGGGGATGCCCAGCTTGTCGTAGGTGTTCTTGATGTCCTCGGGCAGGTCCTCCCAGGACTCCGCCTGCTTCTCGGTGGAGCGCACGAAGTACTTGATGTTGTCGAAGTCGATGCCCGACAGGTCGGAGCCCCAGGTGGGCATGGGCTTCTTCTCGAACAGCTTCAGACCCTTGAGTCGCAGCTTCAGCATCCACTCCGGCTCGTTCTTCTTCGCCGAGATGTCGCGGACGACCTCGTCGGACAGACCGCGCCGGGCGGAGGCGCCCGCCACGTCGGAGTCGGCCCAGCCGTACTCGTAGGTGCCCAGGCCTTCGAGCTCCGGGTGAGTGGTCTCCGTGGGAGCAGTCATGCGGGGTTCCTCCCGGACTTGCTGACAGATGCGGGTGCGGACGCAGGTGCGCTGTCGGACTGGTGGGTTTGCGGTGCTTTCGGAATGAACGTCGTGCACACACCGTCGCCGTGGGCGATGGTGGCCAGACGCTGCACATGGGTTCCGAGCAGGCGGGAGAAGACCTCGGCCTCCGCCTCGCACAGCTGCGGGAACTGTTCGGCGGTGTGAGCCACCGGGCAGTGGTGCTGGCAGAGCTGCTCGCCCCCTACGCCTGGCGGCGTGGAGGTGCCCCCTGCGGAGGCGTGCGCACTGCGCGTGGTAGCAGCGTACCCGTCCTCGGTCAACGCCTTGGCGAGTGCCCTGGCGCGGTCCTCGGGCGCCGCCGACTCGACCTCGGCGCGGTACCGCTCCGCCTGGCCCGCGGCGCGGGCCCGGGCGAACGCGGCCACCGCCGCATTGCCGGCCGCCTCGTCGCCCGCGCTCTGCGCGATCCAGCGCATCGCGTCGGCGGCGAGCTGGTCGTACGCCTGGTAGAACGCGTCCCGGCCGCAGTCGGTGAGCGCGAAGACCTTCGCGGGGCGGCCGCGCGAGCGTGATCCGTAGACCCGCTGCTCACGGGGCTCGACGATGCCCTCGGCGACCAGGGCGTCGAGGTGACGGCGGACCGCCGCGGGGGTGAGCTCAAGCCGTTCGGCGAGGTCGGCCGCGGTGGACGGGCCGTGGTCGAGGATGGAGCGGGCGACCCGGTTACGGGTGCCGCGGTGTGACTCGGCCTCGCTGCCCTCGGTCACGGGCACAGCGGAGACGGCGGCCGCAGCGGCGGTCGCCTTCTTCTGCGCTACCTTGCCCGTGTATTTCACAACGCCATTGTTGCGTAATTCCCCTCACAACGACAAGCGCCGAATGGATCACGCCCCGGTTAGGTCCATCACGTAAGGCAAACCTCATTTTCCGTCCACGTAAGGCAGACTTTCCGAACCCCGTGCTGACGGCGCCCCGCGGCTCCCTACACTCGGGCTCATGCAGAGCACCCCCGCGGTCGAGGTCGTCGGCCTGGTGAAGCGGTACGGGGCCAAGGCCGCGGTGGACGGGCTCGAACTGTCCGTCGCGCGCGGCTCCCTCACCGCGGTCCTGGGACCGAACGGCGCAGGAAAGACCACCACGATCGAGACCTGCGAGGGATACCGCCGTCCCGACGCGGGAACGGTGCGGGTCCTCGGCCTCGACCCGGTCACCCAGTCGGCTCAGCTACGGCCCCGCATCGGCGTGATGCTCCAGTCCGGCGGCGTCTATCCGGGCGCCCGCGCCGAGGAGATGCTGCGGCACACCGCGAAGCTGCACGCCGACCCGATCTACCCGGCGCTCCTCATCGAGCGGCTGGGCCTCGGCTCGTGCGGCCGCACCCCCTACCGGCGACTGTCCGGCGGGCAGCAGCAGCGGCTCGCGCTCGCCATGGCCGTGGTCGGCCGCCCCGAACTGGTCTTCCTCGACGAACCGACCGCGGGCCTCGACCCGCAGGCCCGCCGAGCCACCTGGGACCTGGTGCGGGAGCTGCGCGCGGACGGGGTGACGACGGTACTGACCACGCACTTCATGGACGAGGCCGAACAGCTCGCCGACGATGTGGTGATCGTCGACGGCGGCAAGGTGATCGCCCAGGGCACCCCCGAGGAGCTGTGCCGAGGCGGCGCCGAGGACACCCTGCGCTTCTCCGGACGGCCGGGCCTCGACCTGCTGTCCCTGCTCAAGGCGCTGCCCTCGGACAGCGCGGCGGCCGAGCTGACCCCCGGCAACTACCGGGTGGCGGGCAAGGTCGACCCGCAGATGCTGGCCACCGTCACCTCCTGGTGCGCCCAGCACGGCGTGCTGCCGGACCGGATAGCGGTCGAGCGCCGCACGCTGGAGGACGTCTTCTTGGAGCTGACGGGAAAGGAACTGCGCTCGTGATGGGGTACGTACGACCCGGCCGGGGGTCCGGGGGTTGCCCCCGGGAAGAACGCAGCCTGGAGCTGACGGGAAAGGAACCGCGCTCGTGACCACCTTCACCCCGGCGCCGGGCGCGGCCCCGCTCCCCCGCATGATCGGCGCGCAGACCGCGCTGGAGACGCGGATGCTGCTGCGCAACGGTGAGCAGCTGCTGCTGACCATCGTGATCCCGACAGTGCTGCTGGTGCTGTTCAGCGCCGTGCCGATCATCGACACGGGCAGCGGCAAGCGCGTGGACTTCCTCGCTCCCGGTCTGCTGGCACTCGCGGTCATGTCCACGGCCTTCACCGGCCAGGCCATCGCGACCGGCTTCGAGCGGCGGTACGGGGTACTGAAGCGGCTCGGCGCGTCGCCGCTGCCGCGCTGGGCGCTGATGACCGCGAAGACCGGTTCCGTACTGGTCACCGAGATCCTGCAGATCGTGCTGCTGACGGTGATCGCGCTGGCGCTGGGCTGGTCGCCGCAGGGCAGTCCCGTGGCCGTGGTCCTGCTGCTGGTGCTCGGCACGGCGGCGTTCTCCGGGCTCGGGCTGCTGATGGCCGGAACGCTCAAGGCGGAGGCGACGCTGGCCGCCGCCAATCTGGTCTTCCTGCTGCTGCTGGTCGGCGGGGGTGTGATCGTCCCGCTCGACAAGTTCCCCGGCGTTGTGCGTTCCGCGCTGGACCTGCTGCCGATCTCCGCGCTGTCGGGCGGGCTGCGCGGCGTGCTGCAGCACGGGGCCGCGATGCCCTGGTCGGACCTGGGGATCCTCACGGTGTGGGCGGTGCTGGGACTGGGCGCGGCGGCGCGCTTCTTCCGCTGGGAGTGACCCTGCCGGGACCCTGCCCAAGGCATGCCGGGACCCTCGTGAAGGAATGCACAAGCGCCCGCCTACGATAGGCGGGTGCCGAAATCGCTCAATCCCTTCGCGCTCATCGCCGAGCGCTGGCAGCCCTCCGCCAAGTTCGTGGAGCGGGCCGCGCTGGCGACCGTGGTGATGGCCGTGATCATCGTGGTCACCGGCGGTGCGGTGCGGCTGACCGACTCCGGTCTCGGCTGCTCGACCTGGCCGACCTGCACCGCGCAGAGCCTGACGCCGACGAAGGCGATGGGCCTGCACGGAATCATCGAGTTCAGCAACCGCATGCTGACCGACGTGCTGTGCGTCTTCGTCGGCCTCGCGATCGTCGCCGCCCGGGCCCGCACCCCCTGGCGGCGCAGCCTGACCAGGCTCGGCTGGGCGCAGTTCTGGCTCGTCATGAGCAACGCGGTGCTCGGCGGCATCGTCGTACTGACCGGCCTGAACCCGTACACCGTCGGCGCCCACTTCCTGTCGGCGACCGCGCTGCTGACCGTCGCCGTGCTGATGTGGCAGCGGGCCCGCGAGGGCGACGGCCCGGCCCGCGATCTGGTGGCGCGCCCGGTACGGCAGTTGGCCTGGCTGCTGGTCAGCGCGGCGGGCTTGCTGATCGTGATCGGCACGGTGGTCACCGGCGCCGGTCCGCACGCGGGCGACGCGCACACGGTGCACCGCATCCCGGTCGACTGGCGGGAGATCACCCAGCTGCACGTCGACTTCGTCTACGTCGTCATCGGACTGACGGTCGCGATGTGGTTCGTACTGCGCGCGGTCGACGGCCCAACCACCGCCCGGCGGCGGGTGGTTGAGCTGTTCGCGGTGCTGATGTCGCAGGGTGTGGTGGGTTACGTCCAGTACGCGACGCATCTGCCGGAGATCGTGGTGGGCATCCACATGCTCGGTTCATGCCTGGTGTGGATCGCGGTGCTGCGGGTGGCGCTGGCGCTGCGCGAGCGGTCGTACGAGGTAGCGGGCACCGCCGCGGTCCCGGCGCAGGACTCTGCCGTTCCGGCCGCCGTCTGACCGATCTCACAACCGGTACACCCGCAGGGCGTTCCCCGCCGCGAGCATCGCGGCGACCCGTCCGGCGTCCTCGGCGGACCATGCGCCCTCCTCGACCCACCCGCCGAGCAGCCGTTCCAGCGCGTCGGTGAACAGCCGGGCGCCGACCACGTACAGCTCCGGCAACCCGTAGGCGTCCGTGGAGAACAGCAGCTTGCCGAAGGGCGCGAGTTCCAGCGTCTCCGCGAGCACCGCCGCCGCTCGTGCGCCGGTGTGCGTGAGGGCCAGCCCGACGTCCGCGTACACATGCGGGAAGACGTTCGCCAGATAGGCGGCCTGCCGGTGGTACGGATATCCGTGCAGCAGCACCAGATCCGTACCGAGGCCGTCCGTCGCCCGTACGAAGTCGGTGAGCAGCGCCGGATCGGCCTGGTCGAGTCGCAGGTCGGGATCGCCGAACCCGGTGTGCAGTTGCAGCGGCAGCCCGGTGGCGACCGCGGTCCACAGCAGGTGCCGCAGAAGTACCGGGTCGCTGACCCGGTCGCCGGTGCGCCGGGCGGCGAGCCACTCCTCGGCGGCCCGGCGCACCTCGGCGGGGCCCGGCGGATCGGGGGTCAGCGACAGGCCGTGCCGGTAGGCGGCGATTGACTTGAAACCGACGGCCGCCCGCGCCGCGGTGTGTACCGCCTCGGCGAGGTTGGCGACGAAGGCGGCGGCGGTGCCGGAGGTGTCGGCGACCTGCTCCGCCAGGGTTTCCAGTCGGACGATCTCCTGCCCCGATCCCCCTGCCGCCGCGGCGAGTTCGGCCGGTTCCGTCAGATCGCCGGGCAGCCCGGTGTCCACCAGGAACGTTCCGATACCGGTGCCGCGCAGCAGCAGCCGGGTCGCCTCGTACGCGCCCAGCTCACGGCGGCGGGCGAGGTAGTGCGCGGGCGGGCAGTGCGGTTCCAGGCCGAGCAGCGGCGGGCACCAGCGGCGTACGGCGAACCCGGTCTGGGTGTCGAAGTACGTGGTGCCGCGCGCGGCGGGCGCGTGCGCCTCGGTGAGGTACGGCTCGAACGAGCCCAGGCCGAGGTCGCGGCGGACCACCCCGTGGCAGTGCTGGTCGACCAGTGGTGGCAGTGGCGGCAGTTCGGGCATCAGTAGCGCCAGCGGATGGCCGAGGCGATCTCTTCCGGGCCGTGGCCGGCGAACTGCCGCGCCTCCGCCCTGCGTACGGCGAGCACCGCGCCGTGTGCCGGCGCGCCCAGCGCCGTACGCAACGGCTCGTACTCCGCGAAGCGGTCCGCCGCCTCGGTCAGCGTCTCCGGCAGCCTGGGCGTGTCGGGCGCGCTGACGGCGGGGTCGCCCTGCACCGGATCGGGCAGTGTCAGGCCCGCGTCGATGCCGTGCAGCCCGGCGGCGATCACCGCGCCCACCACCAGGTACGGATTGGCGGCCGCGTCAAAGCACTTGACCTCGGCGTTGGCGCTGCCGGACTCGTCCGGCGGGCCGGGGACCAGCCGGAGCGCGGCCTCCCGGTTCTCCAGCCCCCAGCACTGGAAGACGCCCGCCCAGTGCGAGGGGACCTGCCGCAGATAGCTGGCGGGCGATGGCGCGCCGATCGCCATCAGGGCCGGGAGCGCGTCCAGCACTCCGGCGAGGAAGGCCTCGGCGGTGCTGGTCAGCCCATATCGTCCCGGGCCGCCCCGGAAGAGGTCCTCGCCGCCCCGCTGCAGGCTCAGGTGCAGATGGCAGCCGTTGCCCACCTGGCCCGCCATGACGATGGGGGCGAAGGAGGCGCGCAGCCCGTGCCGCGCGGTGACCGCCCGTACCGTCTCGCGGGCCAGGATCAGCTCGTCGGCGGCGCGCAGCGGATCGGCGCTGGCGGTGGAGATCTCGAACTGGCCCGGGGTGTACTCGGGATGGATCTGCAGCAGGTCCAGGTTCTCGGCGGCGAGCGCCTCGACGATGTCGCGCACGTAGTCGGAGAGTTCGACGATCCGCGTCATCCCGTAGGCGGGCGCCGTGGTGACCGGTGTGGGCGGCTCACCCGGCCGCATGGCCACCCATTCCGTCTCGAACCCCATGCGCGCCCGCAGCCCGCGCGCCTCGGCCTGCGCCATCATCCGACGGGCGAACAGCCTCGCGCACACCGGGTGCGGGGCGCCCTCCTGGTCGTAGCGGTCGACCGGGGCCCAGGCCCAACCGGGTTGCGCGGCAAGGACGGTGAGACGGTCGAGGTCGGGGATGAGCCGTAGATCGCCGTCGGGGCTGCCCAGGCCGAGTTCGGGGACCGCGGCGATGGCGTCATCGGAGGTGTAGACGTCGAAGACCGGTGACATGCCGACGCCATGGCGTACGGCGTGCGCGAGGCGGTTGGTCGGTACGGCCTTCACCCGGGTCACTCCCGCGGTGTCCACCCAGCTGAGGGCGACCGCGTGAATGCCCTCGGCACCGAGCCGCGCCGCCTCCTGGCGCGCGAGCCGGTGCCGTTGTTCCCGTACTTCCCGCGCGCCCATGCAGCTCCCTCGTCCAGGCTCGGTTCGCGATCAATGCGTCGGACCGTGTCCATGGTGCTAACGGGACGGGTGGGTGTCAGGCTACTTTCGTCCCCCCACCTGAATTCCGGCCATTCGCGCCCACTCGTAAGGACCGGTACGGACCTTGGCCGCGAACTCGCCGTCGAAGTCCTCATGAACGGTGATATCGGACAGTTCGACCGCACGCTTGGCGATGTCGTACGAGGGGGCCACCAGGTCGCCCCACTCGCCGTCCTCGCCGACCAGGACGATGCGGGTGCCGATCTCGCCGATGTAGGCGATCTGGCCTTCGGCGCTGCCGCCGTGGGCGCGCGCGAAGGCGCCGATCTGCTGGGCGAGTTTGTGTGCGCGGCGCTCGGCGCGGGCGTCGGGCGTGCTGTGCGGGGCCTCGGTCTCTGCCATGAACACAATGCTACCCGCGAGTAATTAATGGCGGAAGAGCGACCGGAAAAGGGTGTCTCAGCGCACGAAGGGGTCCACGGCGACCACCACGAACAGCAGCGTCGCGTAGGTGATCGACCAGTGGAACAGCCGCATTTCCTTCAGCTTGGGGCCGGTCACGCCCTTCTTCGCCCGGGAGTACAGCGCGTGCGCCTCCTGCAGCCAGAAGCCGCCGAGCAGCGCCGCCGCCGCCGGGTACAGCCAGCCCGTGGCACCCAGCGGCCACCACAGGGTCAGCGAGACCAGCACCATCACCCAGCTGTAGATGACGATCTGCTTGGCGACGACGAGGTTGCCCGCGACCACCGGCAGCATGGGCACGCCCACCCGCGCGTAGTCGTCCTTGACCTTCATCGACAGCGGCCAGTAGTGCGGCGGCGTCCAGAAGAACAGGACCAGGAAGAGGACGAACGGCGGCCAGGCGAGCTCGTTACGGACCGCGGACCAGCCGATGAACACCTGCATACAGCCGGCGACGCCGCCCCACACGATGTTCTGCGTGGTGCGACGTTTCAGACCCAGCGTGTAGACGAAGACGTAGTAGAGGATGGCCGTGAGCGACAGTGCGGCGGAAAGCCAGTTGACAAGGAAGCCGAACCAGGCGGTCGAGATCACCGAGAGGGAGATGCCGAAGACCAGGCACTCGCGCGGCGAGACCATGCCGGTGACCAGCGGACGCTGCTCGGTGCGGTGCATCAGCGCGTCGATGTCGCGGTCGATGTACATGTTGAGGGCGTTCGCACCGCCCGCCGACATGTAGCCGCCGACCATCGTCGTCAGCACCAGCCACATGTCCGGGACGCCGTTCGCGGCCAGGAACATCACCGGCACCGTGGTGATCAGCAGCAGCTCGATGATGCGCGGCTTGGTCAGCTCCACGAACGCCTTGACCCGGGCCCCGAACGGCCGGTGCCCAGGGCTCGTCCCGACGACCCCTGGGGGTCGGGTTTCGACGGCCGTCACGAACACCTCTGAGAGGAAGAAAGACCAGCAAGGCCCTCCCAGTTGTGAAGACCGGGTAAGTCCCTGCGCGTACCACGCCACTCTAGACGTTGCTGTTACATGACCTGCCGCGGGGGGCACCCGTGTTGACGGGCGGGGGCCGGCGCGGCTTCGAAGGTGACATTCACAGCGCCGTTCTGCGCACTCCGCCGGGCGGAACGGCCCCCGATGAACCAGGCTTGAACCGACGGGACAGAATATGTACCGGGAATGAACAAAGTGGGACTCTCGTTGCCTGAGACGTAGCCGAACGCCTGCCCGCACAAGGGTAGGCTCGAAATCGCCGGTGGCCGCAAGGGCTGACTGGCGTTGCAGACATGTGGAGAGGAGCCCTGACCCAGGGTGAGCACGCAGCCGACCACCGCAGACCTCGACTGGACCGATCTGGACAAGCGGGCAGTAGACACCGCCCGGGTTCTGGCCATGGACTCCGTCCAGAAGGTCGGAAACGGCCATCCGGGCACGGCCATGAGCCTGGCACCCGCCGCCTACCTGCTGTTCCAGAAGCTGATGCGGCACGACCCCGCCGACCCCGACTGGACGGGCCGTGACCGGTTCGTCCTGTCCTGCGGTCACACCAGCCTGACCCTCTACATCCAGCTCTACCTGTCGGGTTACGGCCTCGAACTCGACGACCTGAAGGCCTTCCGCACCTGGGGCTCGCGTACCCCGGGCCACCCCGAGCACGGCCACACCGCGGGCGTCGAGACCACCACCGGTCCGCTCGGCCAGGGCATCGCCAACGCGGTCGGCATGGCGATGGCCGCCCGCTACGAGCGCGGCCTGTTCGACCCGGAGGCCCCGGCGGGCGAGTCCCCCTTCGACCACACGATCTGGGCCATCGTCTCCGACGGTGACCTGGAAGAGGGCGTCTCCGCGGAGGCGTCCTCGCTCGCCGGCCACCAGAAGCTCGGCAACCTGGTCGCGCTCTACGACGACAACCACATCTCCATCGAGGGCGACACCGAGACGGCCTTCAGCGAGGACGTCGCCAAGCGCTACGAGGCGTACGGCTGGCACGTGCAGCACGTCGCGCAGTCCGCCGACGGCGACATCGACGTCCACACGCTGTACCAGGCGCTGAAGGCGGCTCAGGCCGAGACCGAGCGCCCCTCGCTGATCGTCGCCCGTACCATCATCGCCTGGCCGGCCCCGGACGCCCAGAACACCGCCGCCGCGCACGGCTCCGCGCTCGGCGACGAGGAGGTCGCCGCCACCAAGCGGGTGCTGGGCTTCGACCCCGAGAAGCACTTCGAGGTCACCCCCGAGGTGCTGGCGCACGCCCGTGCGGTCGCCGACCGCGGTCGCGAGGCGCACAGCAACTGGAGCAAGCGGTTCGAGGAGTGGCGCACCGCCAACCCCGAGCGCGCCGCCGAGTTCGACCGCATCGCCGCGGGCGAACTGCCCTCCGGCTGGGAGCAGTCGCTGCCGTCCTTCGCCCCCGGCAAGGCGGTCGCGACCCGCAAGGCCTCCGGTGAGGTGCTCAAGGCGCTGGGCACGGTGATCCCCGAACTGTGGGGCGGCTCGGCCGACTTGGCCGGCTCCAACAACACCACCATCGACGCCTCGTCGTCCTTCCTCCCGGCGGACAACCCGCTGCCGGAGGCCAGCCCGTACGGCCGTACCGTGCACTTCGGCATCCGCGAGCACGCCATGGGCTCGACCATGAACGGCATCGCGCTGCACGGCAACACCCGTGTCTACGGCGGCACTTTCCTGGTCTTCTCCGACTACATGCGCCCGGCCGTCCGGCTGGCCGCGCTGATGAAGCTGCCGGTCACCTACGTGTGGACGCACGACTCCATCGGCCTCGGCGAGGACGGCCCGACCCACCAGCCGGTCGAGCAGATGGCCGCGCTGCGCGCCATCCCCGGGCTGAACATGGTCCGCCCGGCCGACGCCAACGAGACCACGATCGCCTGGCGCGAGATCCTGCGCCGCCACTCCGCCAAGCCGGCCCCGCACGGCCTGGCGCTGACCCGGCAGAACGTCCCGACCTACGAGGCCAACGAGGACGCGGCCAAGGGCGGTTACGTCCTGCTCGACGCCGAGGGCGGGCAGGCGCAGGTCGTCCTGATCGGCACCGGTTCCGAGGTCCAGCTGGCGGTCGAGGCCCGCGCGGTGCTGCAGGCCGAGGGCATCCCGACCCGGGTGGTCTCGATGCCGTCGGTGGAGTGGTTCGAGGAGCAGGACCAGGCGTACCGCGACCACGTGCTGCCGCCCAACGTCAAGGCGCGGGTGGCGGTTGAGGCCGGCATCGGCCTGACCTGGCACAGGTTCGTCGGTGCCGACGGACGGATCGTCAGCCTGGAGCACTTCGGCGCCTCCGCCGACTACAAGGTGCTGTACCGGGAGTTCGGGATCACCTCCGACGCCGTCGTCGACGCCGCCCGCGACTCCATCGCCGCCGCGAACCGCTGATCTCTCAACGACCTTACGAGGAGATGCAAGACCTATGACAGACGCACTCAAGCGCCTCTCCGACGAAGGCGTCGCGATCTGGCTGGACGACCTGTCGCGCAAGCGGATCACCTCCGGCAACCTCGCCGAGCTGATCGACGCCAGCCATGTCGTCGGTGTCACCACCAACCCGTCCATCTTCCAGAAGGCGATCTCCGGGGGCGACGGCTACGAGGAGCAGCTCGCCGACCTCGCCGCCCGCAGGGTCACCGTCGACGAGGCCATCCGCATGATCACCACGGCGGACGTCCGCGACGCCGCCGACATCCTGCGCCCGGTCTTCGACGCCACCGACGGCCAGGACGGCCGGGTGTCCATCGAGGTCGACCCGCGGCTGGCGCACCAGACCCGGCCGACGATCGCCGAGGCCAAGCAGCTGGCGTGGCTGGTGGACCGGCCGAACACACTCATCAAGATCCCGGCGACCAAGGCGGGCCTGCCCGCGATCACCGAGGTCATCGGCCGGGGCATCAGCGTCAACGTCACGCTGATCTTCTCCCTGGAGCGGTACCGCGAGGTCATGGACGCCTACCTGGCCGGTCTGGAGAAGGCCAAGGCCGCCGGGCAGGACCTGTCCAAGATCCGTTCCGTCGCCTCGTTCTTCGTGTCCCGGGTGGACACCGAGATCGACAAGCGCCTGGACAAGATCGGCACCGACGAGGCCAAGGCGCTGCGCGGCAAGGCGGCACTGGCCAACGCCCGGCTCGCCTACCAGGCGTACGAGGAGGTGTTCTCCGGCGAGCGCTGGGAGGCGCTGGAGAACGCAGGTGCGAACAAGCAGCGTCCGCTGTGGGCCTCGACCGGCGTCAAGGACCCGGCGTACCCGGACACCCTGTACGTGACCGAGCTGGTCGCCCCCAACACGGTCAACACCATGCCGGAGGCGACCCTGCTGGCCACCGCCGACCATGGCGAGATCACCGGCGACACGATCCAGGGCACCTACGAGCAGGCCAAGGCCGACCTCGACGCGCTGGAGGCGCTCGGCATCTCCTACGACGACGTGGTCCAGCTGCTCGAGGACGAGGGCGTGGAGAAGTTCGAGGCGTCCTGGAACGACCTGCTCAAGTCCACCGAGGCGGAGCTCAACCGTCTCACCCCTTCGGAGGCGTGAGAAAAGTGAGCACCAGCAGCAATCCGCTGCGTGACCCCCAGGACCGGCGGCTCCCGCGCATCGCGGGGCCGTCCGGCCTGGTCATCTTCGGCGTCACAGGCGATCTGTCGCGTAAGAAGCTGATGCCCGCGGTCTACGACCTCGCCAACCGCGGATTGCTGCCGCCGGGCTTCTCGCTCGTCGGCTTCGCCCGCCGCGACTGGGAGGACGAGGACTTCGCCCAGGTCGTACACGACGCGGTCAAGGAGCACGCCCGGACCCCGTTCCGCGAGGAGGTCTGGCAGCAGCTCGCGGAGGGCTTCCGGTTCGTACCCGGTGAGTTCGACGACGACAACTCCTTCGAGGCGCTGCGCGCCACCATCGACGAGCTGGACAAGGCGCGCGGTACCGGCGGCAACTTCGCCTTCTACCTCTCCGTACCGCCGAAGTTCTTCCCCAAGGTCGTCCAGCAGCTCAAGAAGCACGGACTGTCCCAGGGCCAGGGCGACTCCTGGCGGCGCGCGGTCATCGAGAAGCCGTTCGGCCACGATCTGGCCAGTGCCCAGGAGCTCAACCGGGTCGTCCACGAGGTCTTCGAACCGGTCGACGTCTTCCGGATCGACCACTACCTGGGCAAGGAGACGGTCCAGAACATCCTGGCGCTGCGTTTCGCCAACACGATGTTCGAGCCGATCTGGAACCGGTCGTACGTCGACCACGTGCAGATCACCATGGCCGAGGACATCGGCATCGGCGGCCGGGCCGGGTACTACGACGGCATCGGCGCGGCCCGTGACGTCATCCAGAACCACCTGCTGCAGCTGCTGGCGCTGACCGCGATGGAGGAGCCCGGCTCCTTCCACCCCAAGGCGCTGGTGACCGAGAAGCTGAAGGTGCTCAGCGCCGTCGAGCTGCCGGAGGACCTGGGCAGGTACACCGTGCGCGGCCAGTACGCGCACGCCTGGCAGGGTGGCGAGGAGGTGCTCGGCTATCTGGAGGAAGAGGGCATCGACCCCAAGTCGAAGACCGACACCTACGCCGCCATCAAGCTGACCATCAACAACCGCCGCTGGGCGGGCGTCCCGTTCTACCTGCGCACCGGCAAGCGGCTCGGCCGCCGGGTCACCGAGATCGCGGTGGTCTTCAAGCGGGCGCCCTACCTTCCGTTCGAGTCCGGCGCCACCGAGGAGCTCGGGCAGAACGCGCTGGTCATCCGGGTCCAGCCGGACGAGGGCATCACGGTGCGGTTCGGCTCCAAGGTGCCGGGCACCTCGATGGAGGTCCGCGACGTGACGATGGACTTCGCTTACGGCGAGTCCTTCACCGAGTCCAGCCCGGAGGCGTACGAGCGCCTGCTGCTGGACGTCCTGCTCGGCGACGCCAACCTCTTCCCGCGCCACCAGGAGGTCGAGCTCTCCTGGATGATCCTCGACCCGATCGAGGAGCACTGGGAGAAGCACGGCAGGCCCGCCCAGTACCCCGCCGGAACCTGGGGACCGGTGGAGGCGGACGAGATGCTCGCACGAGACGGCAGGAGCTGGCGCCGGCCATGAAGATCGATCTCACCAACACCACCTCGTCGAAGATCAACGCGGGCCTCATCGAAGCCCGCCGGGCGATCGGCACCCCGGCGGTCGGCATGGTGCTCACCCTGGTCATTGTCACCGACGAGGGCAACGCCTACGACGCTCTCAAGGCCGCGGGGGACGCCTCCCGCGAGCACCCGTCGCGCACCCTGGTCGTCATCAAGCGGCCGGGCCGCACCCCGCGGGACCGTGCCAAGTCCCGGTTGGACGCCGAGGTCCGGGTGGGCTCCGACGCGGGCACCGGCGAGACCGTACTGCTGCGGCTGCACGGCGAGCTGGCCAACCACGCCGAGGCGGTGGTCCTGCCGCTGCTGCTGCCGGACGCGCCGGTCGTGGTGTGGTGGCCGGAGGAGGCGCCGGAGAAGCCCGCGGAGGACCCGCTGGGCAAGCTGGCCCAGCGCCGGATCACCGACGCCGCGTCGGCCGAGGACCCGGTCGGCGCGCTGGGGGTGCGCGCCGGTTCCTACTCCCCCGGCGACACCGATCTGGCCTGGACCCGGATCACCCCGTGGCGCAGCATGCTGGCCGCCGCGCTGGACCAGAGGCACTCGGCCATCAGCGCAGCGGAGGTCGAGGGCGAGCCGTACAACCCGAGCACCGAGCTGCTCGGCATGTGGCTCGCCGATCGGCTGAAGGTGCCGGTCGCGCGCAAGGTCTCGGACGGTCCTGGGCTGACCGCCGTACGGCTGGACACCGCGGACGGTGCCATCTCCCTGGACCGCGCCGACGGCGCGCTGGCGGAGCTGGCGATGCCCGGTCAGCCGGACCGCCATGTGGCGCTCAAGCGGCGGGAGACCGCCGAGCTGATCGCCGAGGAGCTGCGCCGTCTCGACCCGGACGAGATCTACAAGTCCGCTGTGCAGTTCGGCGTGGAGCGACTGAAGTTCGACCGGTCGCAGGAGGATTCGGCGACCCGGCCGCTGCCGGACGAGGACGAGCAGAAGGCCGCCGCGCCCGCCAAGAAGAGCGCGGCTACGGCCAAGAAGGCGGCCGGCTCGGCCGCGGGGAAGTCGAAGTGACCACGCCTCAGGTCGTGGTGCACCGCGACAAGGATCTGATGGCGCAGGCCGCGGCGGCCCGGGTGATCACGAAGGTCGTGGACGCCCAGGCCGCTCGCGGCTCGGCCAGCCTGGTGCTCACCGGCGGGCGCAACGGCAACGCGCTGCTGGCGGCGCTCGCCGGGGCCCCGGCGCGGGACGCGGTGGACTGGTCGCGGCTCGACCTGTGGTGGGGCGACGAACGGTTCCTGCCGGAGGGCGACCCGGACCGCAATGTCACCCAGGCCCGTGCGGCGCTGCTCGACGCCGTCCCGCTGGACCCGGCCAGGGTGCACCCGATGCCCGCCTCAGACGGCCTGTTCGGCAACGACGTGGACGCCGCCGCGGAGGCGTACGCCGAGGAGTTGGCCACGGCGGCGGGCCCGCAGATCGCATCACCACCGGCTGGCGCCGGGGGCGGCCCGGTGCCGGCGTTCGACGTGCTGATGCTGGGCGTCGGCCCCGACACCCATGTCGCGTCGCTCTTTCCGGAGCACCCGGGCGTACGGGAGACCGAGCGGACCGTCATCGGGGTGCGCGGTGCGCCCAAGCCGCCGCCGACCCGTATCTCGCTGACGCTTCCGGCGATCCGGGCGGCGCGTGAGGTGTGGCTGCTGGCGGCCGGTGAGGACAAGGCGAACGCGGCGGCGATCGCCCTGTCGGGCGCGGGCGAGATCCAGGCCCCGGCCGCCGGGGCGTACGGCAGCAGCAGGACGCTGTGGCTACTGGACCGGGCCGCCGCGGCCCAACTGCCCAAGCAGCTCTACCCGCCGGCTTCCGCCTGACTTCTGCCGGAGGACGAGCCCGAAGAGAAGGGGTCCGGGGGGTATCACCCCCCGGACCCCTTCTGTGTCAGATCTCGCCGCGGAGCTTCGCGAGCGCTTCGGCGAGGATCGCCTCACCGTCCGCGTCGCTGCGCCGCTCCCGTACATAGGCCAGGTGGGTCTTGTACGGCTCGGTGCGCGGCGGGTCCGGCGGGCTGTTCTCGTCCTGCCCGGCCGGGAAGCCGCAGCGGGGGCAGTCCCAGGTGTCCGGGATCTGCGCGTCACTGGCGAAGCTCGGCTGGGTCTCGTGCCCGTTCGAGCACCAGAAGGAGATGCGAAGACGCGGCGCGGACTCACCGCGCTCTGCCTCCCCCATCGGCCCCGCTCCGACCCGACTACCACGGATCGCGTTGCCACTTGCCACGGTCGTAACTCCCTGCGTGATGGTGCTGCGAGGTCGTCCAGTTTACGGGGACCTTACGTCTCGTCCAGTGGCAGGCCTATGGCCGGGCGCCGCGAGGACGTCGTTCCATGATAAGCCGCCGAGGCGACGAGGCGTCAGTTATGCCCGAACGAGCGGGAGTAGGACGATCTGGGCGCTGTGTCCCCCAGCGGCCGCGGGCGGTTCAGTGCTGCAGCTTCAGCACCAGGCCGAGCCCGACAATGCACGCGAACCACAGCAAGCCGACGATGACGGTGATCCGGTCGAGGTTGCGCTCGGCCACCGAGGAACCGCCGACGGAGGACTGCATACCGCCACCGAACATATCGGAGAGGCCGCCGCCCTTGCCCTTGTGCATCAGGACCAGCAGCATCAGCAGCAGGCTGAAGACGATGAGGGCGATGGAGAACCCGATGACCACGGCTGGACCAACTCTCTCGGGGACGTAGAACGATGTAGAAGGGGCTCGGGGACCGGGCGGCGAGCTGCCGACCCAGTCCCCGACAGGGTACTTCGGAACGAGTCCGTCAGCCTACTGCCTGGTCACGGTAGCGGACGATCTTGACGAACTCCTCGGCGTCCAGCGAGGCACCGCCGACCAGCGCGCCGTCCACGTCGGGCTGCGCCATGATCGCGGCGATGTTGCCGGACTTCACCGAGCCGCCGTACTGGATGCGGACCTCGTCGGCCACCTCCTGGCCGTACAGCTCGGCCAGTCGGCCGCGGATCGCACCGCAGACCTCCTGCGCGTCCTCGGGCGTGGCGACCTCACCGGTGCCGATCGCCCACACCGGCTCGTACGCGATGACGATGGTGCGGGCCTGCTCGGCCGGGATGTCCTTCAACGCGCCGTCGACCTGGCCGAGGGTGTGGGAGACCTGGTTGCCCGCCTTGCGGACGTCCAGGCCCTCGCCCACGCACAGGATCGGGGTCAGCCCGTGCCGGTACGCGGCCTTCACCTTGGCGTTGACGAGTTCGTCGTCCTCGCGGTGGTACTGGCGGCGCTCGCTGTGGCCGATGACCACGAAAGCGCACTTGAGCTTGGCGAGCATGGCGCCGGAGATCTCACCGGTGTACGCGCCGGAGTCGTGCGCGGACAGGTCCTGCGCACCGTACTTGATCTTCAGCTTGTCACCGTCGACCAGCGTCTGCACGGACCGCAGGTCGGTGAACGGGGGCAGGACCGCGACCTCGACGGCCTCATAGTCCTTGTCCGCGAGGGCGAAGGCGAGCTTCTGGACGTGTGCGATGGCCTCAAGGTGGTTGAGGTTCATCTTCCAGTTGCCCGCCATGAGCGGAGTGCGAGTGCTCACTAGTTCAGTCCTCCAGTGCGGCGAGGCCGGGAAGCGTCTTGCCCTCGAGGTATTCGAGGCTGGCGCCGCCGCCGGTCGAGATGTGGCCGAAGGCGTTCTCGTCGAAGCCCAGGATGCGGACGGCGGCGGCCGAGTCGCCACCGCCGACGACGGTGAAGCCCTTGCTGTCCACCAGCGCCTGCGCGACGGCCTTGGTGCCTCCGGCGAAGTCGGGGTGCTCGAAGACGCCCATCGGACCGTTCCAGAACACGGTCTCGGCATCCGCGATCTTCGTCGCGAACAGCTCGCGGGTCCTCGGGCCGATGTCCAGGCCCTCCTTGTCGGAGGGGATCTGGTCGGCGTCGACCGTGATGAACTCCGCCGGGGCCTTGGTCTTCAGGTCCGGGAAGTCGTCCGCGGCCAGCACGTCGACCGGCAGGACCAGTTCGACGCCGTTCTTCTCCGCGCGCTCCAGGTACTCGTTGACGGCGGGGATCTGGTCTTCCTGCAGCAGGCTCCTGCCCACCTCGTAGCCCTTGGCCTTGAGGAAGGTGTACGCCATGCCGCCGCCGATCAGCAGGCGGTCCGCCTTGCCCAGCAGTTGGTCGATGACGGCGAGCTTGTCGGAGACCTTGGCGCCGCCGAGCACCACCACGTACGGGCGCCGCACGTCCTCGGTGAGCTTCTTCAGCACGTTGAGTTCGGTGGCGATCAGATCACCGGCGGCGTGCGGAAGGCGTGCCGGCAGGTCGTACACGGAGGCGTGCTTGCGGTGCACGGCGCCGAAGCCGTCGCCGACGTAGAGGTCGGCAAGCGCGGCCAACTTGTCGGCGAACTCGCCGCGTTCGGCGTCGTCCTTGCTGGTCTCGCCCGGGTTGAACCGGAGGTTCTCCAGCAGCGTGACCTCGCCGTCGGCCAGGGCGGCGACGGTGGCCTTCGCGCTGTCACCCACGGTGTCGGTCGCGAACGCGACCTGCTTGCCGAGGAGTTCACCGAGCCGCTTGGCGACCGGTGCGAGCGAGTACTGCGGGTCCGGCGCGCCCTTGGGGCGGCCGAGGTGGGAGGCGACGATCACCTTCGCGCCGCGCTCGGCGAGCTTGGTGATGGTCGGTACGGCGGCCCGGATCCGGCCGTCGTCGGTGATCACGTCACCGTCCAGCGGGACGTTGAGATCGGCGCGGACGAACACCCGCCGCCCTGCGACCTCAAGGTCGTCGATCGTCTTCATGGTGAAGGACTCCTAGGTCGTGGGACGGGGCCCGTACGACATACGCGTCGTTCGGGCCCCGTCTGTCACATCGCGGTGCGCCTACGTCTGCGTCAGAGCTGGCCGCCGATGAAGGTGGTCAGGTCCACCAGGCGGTTGGAGTAGCCCCACTCGTTGTCGTACCAGCCGACGACCTTGACGCTCTTGCCCTGGACCATGGTCAGGGAGGAGTCGAAGGTGCAGGAGGCCGGCCAGTTGACGATGTCCGAGGAGACGATCGGGTCCTCGGTGTACTCCAGGATGCCCTTGAGCTGGCCCTCGGCGGCCTTCTGGAACGCGGCGTTGACCTCGTCCTTGGTGACCTCGCGCTCCAGCTCGATGACGAGGTCGGTGACGGAGCCGGTGGGCACCGGAACGCGCATGGCGATGCCGTCCAGCTTGCCCTTGAGCTCCGGGATGACCAGGGCGGTCGCCTTCGCGGCACCCGTGGTGGTCGGGATGATGTTCTCGGCGGCGGCCCGGGCGCGGCGCAGGTCCTTGTGCGGGAAGTCCAGGATGCGCTGGTCGTTGGTGTAGGCGTGGACCGTGGTCATCAGGCCCTTGACGATGCCGAAGTTCTCCAGGAGCACCTTCGCCATCGGCGCCACGCAGTTGGTGGTGCAGGAGGCGTTCGAGATGACGTGGTGGTTGGCGGCGTCGTACTTGTCGTTGTTGACGCCCATCACGATGGTGACGTCCTCGTCCTTGGCCGGGGCCGAGATGATGACCTTCTTGGCGCCGGCGGCGAGGTGCTTGGCGGCGTCCTCACGCTTGGTGAAGATGCCGGTGGACTCGATCACGATGTCCGCGCCGAGCTCGCCCCACGGCAGGTTCGCCGGGTCGCGCTCGGCCATGGTCTTGAAGGTCTGACCGCCGACGGTGATGGTGTCGTCGGTGTGGCTGACCTCCTGCTTGAGGCGGCCAAGGATGGTGTCGTACTTGAGAAGGTGCACCAGGGTCGCGTTGTCGGTCAGGTCGTTGACACCGACGATCTCGAAGTCCGCACCCTGCTCAAGGGCGGCGCGGAAGAAGTTACGACCGATGCGGCCAAAGCCGTTGATGCCTACGCGGATCGTCACGAACCGATCTCCTCGTTGATGTACCGGATTAGACTCCGGCTGCGCCGTATGGGATGTCCCCGACCACCCACGACCCTACCTCGCCCCGGTGTCCCGGGTGACATCGAGCACGCCAGGAACGCGGCGCCGCAGCGCCGCGTGCTCGTTGCCCGGCCACCCGCGCGTGGGCGCGAGCCCGGGGCGCGCGGTCCGCGGCAAGCGCCGGTGTGTGGCCCGAGTTCCGGACCGGGCGGTGCGTGGCGGAGGCGCGCGGCCGGGCCCGCCTCGCGGGGCGGGTCGGCTTACGGCTGGTTCGAAACCACCCGCCAGCGCCGCGAGACGACTCGCCGCCGCGGCGGCAACAACCCCCGGCGCAAGGAAGGGGACCGGCGGTCAATCGACCACCGCGGCGGACCGCCCGTCCGGCGGATCGTCGTCGGCTTACGGCTGGTTCCAGACCACCGGTCACCGGATCCGGGGCGCCCTGGAGAGGACCACCCGGGCTAGCCGACCATCTCCTCGGTCAGGTTGGACTCCGTGCCGGGGATGCCCAGATCGGCGGCGCGCTTGTCGGCCATCGCGAGCAGCCGCCGGATGCGGCCGGCCACGGCGTCCTTGGTCAGCGGCGGGTCGGCCAGCGAACCCAGCTCCTCGAGCGACGCCTGCTTGTGGTCCATCCGCAGCCGCCCGGCCGCCGCCAGGTGCTCGGGCACCTCGTCGCCGAGGATCTCCAGCGCCCGCTGGACACGGGCGCCCGCGGCGACCGCGGCACGGGCGGAGCGGCGCAGGTTGGCGTCGTCGAAGTTGGCCAGCCGGTTGGCGGTGGCCCGCACCTCGCGGCGCATCCGGCGCTCTTCCCAGGCCAGTACCGACTCATGCGCCCCAAGCCGGGTCAGCAGCGCGCCGATCGCGTCACCATCGCGTACCACCACGCGGTCCACGCCGCGTACCTCGCGGGCCTTGGAGGGGATGCCGAGCCTGCGGGCCGCGCCGACCAGAGCGAGCGCCGCCTCCGGCCCCGGGCAGGTCACCTCCAGGGAGGACGAGCGGCCCGGCTCGGTCAGCGAACCGTGCGCCAGGAAGGCGCCGCGCCAGGCGGCCTCGGCGTCACAGGTGGCCCCGGACACGACCTGCGGCGGCAGCCCGCGGATCGGGCGGCCCCGTCCGTCCACCAGCCCGGTCTGCCGGGCCAACTGGTCACCCCCGGCGACCACCCGCACCACATAGCGGCTGCCCCTGCGCAGCCCGCCGGGAGCCATCACCACCAGGTCGGAGGGGTGGCCGAAGATCTCCAGGATGTCCTTGCGCAGGCGCCGGGCCGCGATACCGGTGTCCAGCTCCGCCTCGATCACGATGCGGCCGCTGACGAGGTGGAGCCCGCCCGCGAACCGCAGGATCGACGACACCTCCGCCTTGCGGCAGCAGGTACGGGTGACGGGGAGCCGGGAGATCTCGTCCTTCACCGCTGCCGTCATCGCCATGGGCCGATCCTTCCATGCATCCGAAAAATCCGGTCATACGCGGCGGCCAGCTGCTCGGGGTCGTGTCGCGGCCCGTCAGGGGCGGCGACCGCGGCCAGCTCGACCGTGCCGCCCAAGCGCGCGGCGGCCTGGTCGAGGCTCTCGCGGTCGGGTACGGCGGCCTCGTCGGCCAGCACCACGTCGATGGTGAGTTTAGGGGCGTGTCGGGCCAAAACCTCCAAGTGACGCTGCGGAGAAAAGCCTTCGGTTTCTCCGGGCTGCGGTGCGAGGTTGAGGGTGAGCACCCGGCGGGCGCGGGTCTGCATCAGCGCCTCGGCCAGCTCCGGCACCAGAAGGTGCGGTATGACCGAGGAGAACCACGAGCCCGGGCCGAGCACCACCCAGTCCGCGTCCAGCACGGCCTGTACGGCCTCCGGAACCGCCGGGGGGTCCGTCGGGACCACCTGTACCTCCTGCACCTCGCCCGGGGTGAGTGCGACCGTCGCCTGGCCGCGCACCGTGCTGGTGACATCGGGGTGCGCCGGGTCATGTCCGCGGACGGTCGCCTGAAGCTCCAGCGGCACTGCGGACATCGGCAGCACCCGGCCGTGCGCGCCCAGCAGCCGACCCACCCACTCCAGGGCGGCCACCGGATCGCCCAGCTGCTCCCACAGGGCGACGATCAGCAGATTGCCGACCGCGTGCCCGTGCATCTCACCCTTACTGGTGAACCGGTGCTGGATGACCTGTGACCAGGTACGCCCCCACTCGTCGTCCCCGCACAGTGCCGCGAGCGCCTTGCGCAGGTCTCCGGGGGGCAGCACGCCCAGCTCGTCGCGGAGCCTGCCGCTGGAGCCGCCGTCGTCGGCGACGGTGACCACGGCGGTCAGGTCCTGGGTGATACGGCGCAGCGCGGCGAGCGAGGCGGACAGACCGTGGCCGCCGCCGAGCGCCACCACCTTGGGGGTGGCGCCGGAGCGGCGGGTGGTGCGGCGCAGCCGTCTCGCGGTCCTGGATGTGATCACTCGCGCCCCATGTCGCGATGGACCACGACGGTCTCCACGCCGTCCGAGGACAGCCGTCGGGCAAGGCGCTCCGACATGGCGACGCTGCGGTGCTTGCCCCCGGTGCAACCCACCGCGATGGTCACATAGCGCTTGCCCTCGCGCCGGTATCCGGCGGCGATGATGTGCAGCAGCTCCGCGTAGCGGTCCAGGAACTCCTTGGCACCCGGCTGGTTGAAGACGTACGTGGCCACCTCGTCGTTGAGACCGGTGAACGGACGCAGCTCGGGAACCCAGTGCGGGTTGGGCAGGAAGCGGCAGTCCACCACAAGGTCGGCGTCGACCGGCAGCCCGTACTTGAAGCCGAACGACATCACGGTGGCCCGCAGCTCCGGCTCCTCCTCACCGGCGAACTGGGCGTCCATCTTGGCACGCAGTTCGTGCACGTTGAGGCTGGAGGTGTCGATGACCAGATCGGCCTCGCCGCGCAGCTCGCGCAGCAGGTCACGCTCCTGGGCGATGCCGTCGACGATCCGGCCGTCGCCCTGCAGCGGATGCGGGCGGCGGACCGACTCGAAACGGCGCACCAGTGCTTCGTCGGACGCCTCGAGGAACAGCACCCGGCGCTTGACGCTCTTGGTGTCCAGGTCGGCGAGCGACTCGCGCAGATTGTCGAAGAAGCGACGGCCACGCACGTCCACGACCACCGCGATCCGGGCCACGTTGCCCTGGGACCGGGCGCCCAGGTCGACCATGGTGGGGATCAGCGCGGGCGGCAGGTTGTCGACGACGAACCAGCCGAGGTCCTCCAGGCACTTGGCCGCGGTGCTGCGGCCCGCTCCGGACATGCCCGAGATGATCACCAGTTCGGGGATGGCCTCGGCAGCTTCGCCCGCTCCGCCCGTCGTCACCTGTGCTCCGTACGTGTCGTGGTCATCGGTGTGATTTACCTGGTTCATCTTTCCTGCCCCCGTTCCTCCCCCAGCTCCGCCGGGGGGACCCGCTGGGCGGTCCCCTGTCCGGCCGCCACCTCGTCTTCCATGATCTCTCCTGTGGCGGTGTTGACAGCGGGAACAGCGGGTGAAGCCTGGGCGAGCGTCGCGGCCACAGCTTCCGCCGTCTTGCGGCCTATGCCCGGTACCTCGCAGATCTGGTCAATGGTCGCCGAGCGCAGCCGTTTCAGCGAGCCGAAGTGTTTCAGCAGCGCCTGCTTGCGGCTCTCCCCGAGTCCGGCGACGGCGTCGAGGGCACCGGTCTTCATCGCCTTGCCGCGCTTGCTGCGCTGGTACCTGATGGCGAAACGGTGCGCCTCGTCACGTGCCCGCTGGAGCAGATACAGGCCCTCGCTGGTGCGCGGCAGGATCACCGGATCGTCCTCGCCCGGCAGCCAGACCTCCTCCAGGCGCTTGGCAAGGCCGCAGACCGCGACATCCTCGATGCCGAGCTCGTCCAGGGCCCGCTTCGCCGCCGCGACCTGCGGCTGGCCGCCGTCCACCACGAGCAGCTGCGGCGGGTAGGCGAACTTGCGGGGCCGACCCGTGTCGGGGTCGATCGGGCCGCCGACCGGTTCGTCCGAACCGTCGTGGGCATCCGCGGCGTCCTGCTCCTGCCACTCCCCCGCCTTCTGCATCTCCCGCAGATAGCGGCGGAAGCGCCGGGAGACCACCTCGTGCATGGACCGTACGTCGTCCTGCCCCTGGAACGTCTTGATCTGGAAGCGGCGGTACTCACTCTTACGAGCGAGCCCGTCCTCGAAGACGACCATGGACGCCACGACGTCGTCGCCGTGCAGATGCGAGATGTCGAAGCACTCGATGCGCAGCGGCGCCGAGTCGAGGTCCAGCGCCTCGGCGATCTCCTCCAGGGCGCGCGAACGGGTGGTCAGGTCGGAGGCGCGCTTGGTCTTGTGCAGCGCGAGCGCCTGCTGGGCGTTGCGCTGGACCGTGGCCATCAGGTCCTTCTTGTCGCCGCGTTGCGGTATGCGCAGGCTGACGTGGGATCCCCGGCGTTCGGTGAGCCACTGCGAGACCGGCTCGACGGGCTCTGGCAGCGCCGGGACCAGCACCTCCTTGGGCACCGCGTCGCCGCTCTCCTCACCGTAGAGCTGCTGGAGCGCGTGCTCGACGAGCCCCGCGGTGTCGACCGCCTCGACCTTGTCGGTGATCCAGCCGCGCTGGCCGCGTACCCGTCCGCCGCGTACGTGGAAGATCTGGACGGCGGCTTCGAGCTCGTCCTCGGCGACCGCGATCACATCGGCGTCGGTGGCGTCGGCGAGGACGACCGCGTTCTTCTCCATCGCTCGCTTGAGCGCCTCGATGTCATCGCGCAGCCGGGCCGCCTTCTCGTACTCCATCTCGGCCGCCGCGTCCTGCATCCGCCGCTCCAGGCGACGCAGATAGGCACCGGTGCGCCCGGCCATGAAGTCGCAGAACTCCTCGGCCAGTTCACGGTGCTCCTCGGCGCTGACCCGGCCGACACAGGGCGCGGAGCACTTGCCGATGTAGCCGAGCAGACAGGGGCGGCCGATCTGCTGCGAGCGCTTGAACACCCCAGCGGAGCAGGTGCGTACGGGGAAGACCCGCAGCAGCAGGTCGACGGTCTCCCGGATCGCCCAGGCATGCGCGTACGGACCGAAATAGCGCACGCCCTTGCGTTTGGGACCGCGCATCACCTGAACACGCGGGAATTCCTCGCCCATCGTGACGGCGAGCGACGGATAGCTCTTGTCGTCGCGGTACTTGACGTTGAACCGCGGATCGAACTCCTTGATCCACGAGTACTCCAGCTGCAGGGCCTCGACCTCGGTGGTGACCACGGTCCACTCCACGGAGGCGGCCGTGGTCACCATGGTCCGCGTGCGCGGGTGCAGGCCCGCGAGGTCCTGGAAGTACGAGGAAAGCCGCTGCCGCAGGCTCTTGGCCTTCCCGACGTAGATCACGCGGCCGTGCTCGTCCCGGAACTTGTACACCCCGGGGGAATCGGGGATCTGCCCCGGCTTCGGGCGGTAGCTGGAGGGGTCGGCCATGAGATCAACCCTACTGGCGACCGCCGACAATCCCGGCCCCGGCGGCGCGTGGGGGCGCCGCCGGGGCCGGGGTGCGGGGGTCGTACGTCGTCAGGCGGCGCGAGACCGGTGCCACCGGCGGACGCCCAGGGCGCCGGCCCCGGCGAGCAGCACACCCGCGACGGCGGCCATACCGGCCGTCGCCGCCGACGAGCCGGTGGAAGCCGCCCGTTCACGGACTGCCTCACGGCCCGCCGCCGTTGGCGCGGCCTGCCCGCCGTAGCCACCTGCCTTGCCCGCGCGGTCATACGCGGAACCGGGCAGCTTGTCGCCGTACTCGCGGTGCACCAGCTTCTGGTAGTCGGCAAGGGTGACGCCGTGGTTGCCCACGGCGCGCCGTGCCTCGGTGTCGAGCGGCCGGACCCGGCCGGAGCGCAGCACATACCACGCGTCGATCTGCGGCTCGCGGAACACGGTCCCGTCGCCGTGCGCCATGGCAACGTGATCGGTCTCGTCACCGCCGGTGGCGATGTTCACGACCTGCCAGCCGGACGCGGTGTGCACCGTCCAGAGGGAGGCGACCTGGCCGTCCGCGGAGACCGCCTTGCTGGCGAGGAAGTCCGGGTCGGCCACCGGGGCGCCCTTGCGTCCGGCGACGAATCCAGGATCGAGGGTGAACACGGTGACCGTCGGTCCCGTCAGGTGCGGCTCGGCGGCCGCCGGGTGCTTGCCGTCGCGGTTGAAGAAACGCGAGAGGGTGGCCAGCGTGGCCGGGGCGGACGCCGCCGCGCGCGCCTGGGCGGTCTGGGCGGCGGTGAACGGGGTCGGGACGGACGGGGAGTCGGCATGCGCACCGGAGGCGGCGCCGAGGGTGAGCGCGGTGGCCGCCAGCAGGCCCGCGGCGGACGCACGGATCGGGATCATGTCGGTCACGCTCCGATCCGGTAGAGCGAGTGGGTCCACGTGAACGAGTCATTGCTCACGTAGTAGTGGTAATCCGCCCAGTTGTAGCGGTCGTTGGACGGCCAGGGGTCGCCCCAGTACACCCAGTTGTTCGAGGGGTCGTAGCCGTACAGCACGTGCATGTGGCCGCCACCGGAACTCCACTCGATACGGGTCTCGATGGGGCGGCCGGCGTTGATTTCGCTCTGCACGGTGCTGTAGCCCAGATAGCCGCTCACATACGAACCGGAGTTGATGCCCATCCAGTTCAGGGCGTTCTGCACGTCGTCCAGCGCCGCCTGCCAGTTGCCGCACTGGGAGCCCTGCGGCTCGTTGAAGGCGGCGTCGCAGAACTGGTTCTGGGTGTAGTCGCGACCGAACCACGTGGCGATGGTGTTGCCGCTCGCGGCCCAGCACCAGTTGGACCGCTGCTGCGCCTGCATGGTGATGTCGAGCTGCTTCGAACCGTTGTCCGCACTGGCGCCAGGGGCCGTGGCGACGCCTGCGGTCAGCGCGGCGACAAGCGCCAGGGCCGCGGCCGCGAGGCGTCTGCGGCCTCGACCGCGCAGCCGGAGGTGGGGGGTTTTGAACATGGCGTTCCTCGCTGTCAGGGCTGATGGAGGAGCGCGTCCGGACGCTGCGACAGAGCATCAGGCAGTTGTCGGGGTCAGGTCAACGAGGTTATCCACAGGGGTGGCTGGGATGTGAACGCGAGCCGTACTTTGTGAACACCACCACCGATACCAGCAGTTACCCGCGACGCGGGATGTCGTCCTCATGCGTCCGGGAGTAAACGTTCACATCGCGCCAGTGCGGCCAATTGGCTGTCGGCGCAACGGAATTGACAGACGCGGGAAGGAACCATGGCAGCACAGGAAGGCTTACAACAAGAGAATCCAAAGGGCAATGCGGAGCGGCTGGGATCACGCCGGCCCACACGTCACACCAGCCGTCTGGAGGCCGAGTTGGCCGAGGCGCTGCGCACCGGGCCGTTCCCCGTCGCGCTGCGGGCCGCGCTCGCCGCCCGGGGGCTGGCCCTCAACCGAGTCCAACACCGGCTCGCGCAGCGCGGCGTACGGGTCGGGGTGACCAGCCTCAGCTACTGGCAGCGGGGCGTCCGGCGGCCGGACCGCCCCGAGTCGCTGCGCGCCGTCACAGCGCTGGAGGAGGTACTGGAGCTGCCCGCACACGCTTTGACCCGGCTGCTGGGACCGCGCACTGCCGAGCAGCCGGTCGCCCGCCCGTATCGCACCGTGCTGGAGTCCGCCTCGGCGCTCGAAGGCCTGCTGGCGGGCCTGGAGGCCCCGGCGGACGGCGGGCTGCACACCGTCGTCCACTACGAGCAGGTGCGCATCGGCGCCCATCGCGAGCTGCTGAACCGCGATTCGCACCATGTGGTGCGCGCCCACCGCGACGGTGTCGACCGCTACCTCGCCATCCACCAGGGCGACCCGGACTGCGACGTGGAGCGAATACGGGTCGCGGCAGTCGAGAACTGCCGCGTGGGACGGGTGCGGCGGCACGCCGACTCGGGGGTGATCGTCGCCGAGCTGCTCTTCGACGGCCGTCTGCGGTCCGGGGACACCGCGGTACTCGGGTACCGCTTCGAGGACGGCACGGGGTCGCTCTCGGACGAGTACGTTCGGGGGTTCACCTACGGGGGCGGCGGCTATGTGCTGCAGATCGCCTTCGACCGCGGTGCGCTGCCGGTCCGCTGCCGCCGCTTCACCCGGGCGTCGGCGGGGGCGCCCCGCACGGGGCTCGTTGAGCTGACGCTCAACGGCCATGGGACGGCGCATTTGGTTGAGCGGGAGGTGCGGGCGGGGGTGCTTGGCATTACGTGGGACTGGGATTAGCCCTTCCCCCGTTGCCGGGATCGTGATGGGTGCCGTTGCGCGCTGTGGGTTCGTGGGGCGGGGTCGGGGGCGGAGGGGTGGGGAAACCCCAAGCAAACCACCGCAAGCGAACCCCAAAGGGGGCCAGCGGACGAAAGAAAAAGGGAGAAGGAAAAAGGGAAAAGGGAAAGAGGAAGAGAAAGGGGAGGGGAAATTAACACCTTACCCCGTGATGATCTTGCCGCCCTGTATCCGTACCGGCACCTCCGCGAGGGGTGCCCCCGCTGGGCCCTGTTCAACCGCACCGGTCAAGGCGTTAAAGCGGCTGCCATGGCACGGGCAGGAGATCACCGCGCCCTCGACGTTGTCCACCACGCACCCCGCATGCGTGCAGACCGCGCTGAACCCCTTGTACGTCCCCTTCGACGGCTGAGCGACGACAACCTTGTCGTCGCGAAACAGCTTGGCCCCGCCGACCGGAATCTGATCAGCCGCCCCCAGATCGGTCGGCGAGCTCGGCGTCGCCGAAGACGTGCCGCCGCCGCCGCAAGCCGTAAGGCCAATACCGGCCACTCCGGCTAGGGCTGCTCCCTGGAGCAGGGTGCGGCGGCAGGTGGGCTGTTCAGTCATGGTGAAGCTCTCCGCGCTCGGTACCAGGGCGCGCGCGACAACGCGCGTCCGTACTCGCTGACGGGCGGGACCAGCCACGTCAGCGAGTCGTACCCTACGCCCCGCTCGGATGAGCTACCGGATCAGCCCTTACCGGTGCTACCGCCAGTCCGCTTGCGCGGCGCGGGCACCTTCTTGGCCGTGGCCACGGCGCGCCCGGCCGTCTTCTTGGGGGCGGCGGCGGTCTTGGCGGTGCTCGCGCGCTTGGTGGTCTTCGCGGCCTTGGCGGCGGGCGCCGTCGTCGCGGCCTTCCGCCTCGTGGCCGTGCCAGGCTGCGAGGCGCTCGCATCACTGACCCGGTCGCCCAGGATCTCCCTCAGGAACTTGCCGGTGTGGCTGGACGGAACACCCGCGACCTGCTCGGGGGTGCCCTCGGCGATCACCAGGCCGCCGCCGCTGCCGCCTTCGGGGCCCATGTCGACGACCCAGTCGGCGGTCTTGATCACATCGAGGTTGTGCTCGATGACGATGACCGAGTTGCCCTTCTCGACCAGCCCGGACAACACCCTGATGAGCTTGCTGATGTCCTCGAAGTGCAGACCGGTGGTGGGTTCGTCCAGTACGTAGACCGTGCGGCCGGTGGATCGCTTCTGCAGCTCGCTGGCGAGCTTGACCCGCTGCGCCTCGCCGCCGGAGAGCGTGGGTGCGCTCTGGCCGAGCCGAACGTATCCCAGACCCACATCGTTGAGCGTGCGCAGGTGCCGGGCGATGGCGGGCACGGCCTCGAAGAACTCCAGCGCCTCCTCGATCGGCATGTCCAGCACCTCGGCGATGGACTTGCCCTTGTAGTGCACCTCCAGCGTCTCGCGGTTGTAGCGAGCGCCATGGCAGACCTCGCACGGGACATAGACGTCCGGGAGGAAGTTCATCTCGATCTTGATGGTGCCGTCGCCCGAGCAGTTCTCGCAGCGGCCGCCCTTGACGTTGAAGGAGAAGCGTCCCGGCAGGTAGCCACGGACCTTGGCCTCCATCGTCTCCGCGAAGAGCCTGCGGACATGGTCGAAGACGCCGGTGTAGGTGGCCGGGTTGGAGCGCGGAGTGCGGCCGATCGGCGACTGGTCGACATGGACGACCTTGTCGACCAGGTGGTCACCGTCGACCCGGGTGTGCCGACCGGGCACCGCGCGGGCACCGTTCAGCTCGCGCGCCAGATGGGTGTACAGGATGTCGTTGACCAGCGTGGACTTGCCGGAACCGGAGACTCCGGTGACCGCCGTGAACACACCGAGCGGGAACGACACCGAGATGTCCCGCAGGTTGTTCTCCCGCGCGCCGTGAACCGTCAACTGCCGCTTGGGGTCTACCGGTCGACGGATCTCCGGCGTCGCGATCTCCCGCTTGCCGGACAGGTACTGGCCGGTCAGCGACTCCTTGTTGGTCAGCAGCTTGTCCAGCGATCCGGAGTGCACGACCTTGCCGCCGTGCTCGCCGGCGCCGGGACCGATGTCCACGACCCAGTCGGAGGTGCGGATGGTGTCCTCGTCGTGCTCGACCACGATGAGGGTGTTGCCCAGGTCGCGCAGCCGTACCAGGGTCTCGATCAGCCGGTGGTTGTCGCGCTGGTGCAGTCCGATCGACGGCTCGTCCAGCACGTACAGCACGCCCACCAGGCCGGAGCCGATCTGGGTGGCCAGCCGGATTCGCTGTGCCTCACCGCCGGAGAGGGTGCCGGCCGCACGGTTGAGCGAGAGGTAGTCCAGGCCGACGTCGACCAGGAACCGCAGCCGCTCGTTGACCTCCTTGAGCACCCGCTCGGCGATGGTCTTCTCACGCGCGGTGAGCTTGAGCGAGCGCAGGAACTCGGCGCAGTCGCTGATCGACATCCCCGAGACATCGGCGATCGACCGATCCGCGATGGTGACCGCCAGGACGATCGGCTTCAGCCGGGTGCCGTCGCAGGTGGGGCAGGGCACCTCGCGCATATAGCCCTCGAAACGCTCCCGGCTGGAGTCGGTCTCGGCTTCGGAGTGGCGCCGCCGGACGAACGGGATCACGCCCTCGAAGGACGTGGTGTAGGAACGCTCCCGGCCGTACCGGTTCTTGTAGCGCACCGCGATCTGGGTCTTGTGACCGTACAGCAGTGCCTTCTTGGCGCGCTGCGGCAGACCGGCCCAGGGGATGTCGGTACGGAAGCCGAGTTCGTCGGCGAGTGCGCCGACGAGCCGTGCGAAGTAGTCCCGGGTATGGCCGAGCGACCAGGGCGCGATCGCTCCGTCGTCGAGCGACTTCTCCTCGTCGGGGACGATCAGCTCCGGGTCGACCTCCATCCGGGTGCCGATGCCGGTGCAGTCCGGGCAGGCGCCGAACGGCGAGTTGAAGGAGAAGGAACGCGGTTCCAACTCCTCGAAGGACAGGTCGTCGTACGGGCAGTAGAGGTGCTCGGAGAACATCCGCTCGCGCTGCGGATCGTCTTCCGGCAGGTCGACGAAGTCCAGGATCACCATGCCGCCGGACAGGCCGAGCGCGGTCTCCACCGAGTCGGTCAGCCGCCGCTTGGCGCTCTCCTTGACGGTGAGGCGGTCGACGACCACCTCGATGGTGTGCTTCTCCTGCTTCTTGAGCTTGGGCGGGTCGGTGAGCTGGATCGTCACACCGTCTACCCTGGCCCGGCTGTATCCCTTGCTCTGCAGGTCGGCGAAGAGGTCGACGTACTCCCCCTTGCGCTCCCTGACCAGCGGCGAGAGGACCTGGAAGCGGCTGCCCTCCTCCAGCTCCAGCACCCGGTCGACGATCGCCTGCGGGGACTGCCGGGAGATCGGACGGCCGCACTCCGGGCAGTGCGGCTTGCCGATGCGGGCGAACAGCAGTCGCAGGTAGTCGTAGACCTCGGTGATGGTGCCCACGGTCGAGCGCGGGTTGCGCGAGGTGGACTTCTGGTCGATCGAGACAGCCGGGGAGAGCCCCTCGATGAAGTCCACGTCGGGTTTGTCCATCTGCCCCAGGAACTGCCTCGCGTAGGAGGAGAGCGACTCGACGTAGCGGCGCTGTCCCTCGGCGAAGATCGTGTCGAACGCCAGGGAGGACTTACCGGATCCGGAGAGTCCGGTGAAGACGATGAGCGAGTCCCGGGGAAGGTCCAGTGAGACGTTCTTGAGGTTGTGCTCGCGAGCGCCGCGGACAGTGAGTCGATCGGCCACGCCGGTCCGTACCTTTCGTAGAAACGGAGGGGCAGCACCCCCCGATCAGCGTAGCCGGGGCGCCATCCGTTCTTCCTGTCGAATGCTTCGAGTCTGTCATCTACGTGCTTCCACCGAGCCTATAGCACGCGCATTCGATTTACGGCCGCCGCATGCCATGTTCACCCGACCGAGTGAGCCGCGCTAGCGTCGTACGTGATCGGGACCGTTCCGCGCTGACCTTCCGCCGAAGATCGGCAGGGACGACGAAGATCGCCGAGCCAGAGAGCCGACGAGCAGGAGGCCTCCGTGTCCGTCCAACGACCTGATCCCGTCAGCGATGCGGCCGCCGTGCGCGAAGCCACACAGCAGCTGGTCGAGGCGGTTTCCGCGCTCGACCCCCCAGCGGTCGCCGAGCCCTCCCTCCTAGCGGGCTGGAGCCGCGGTCATGTACTGACCCACCTCGCCCGTAACGCCGACGCCATGGTCAACCTCCTCACCTGGGCACGCACCGGCGAGGAGACGCCGATGTACGTCAGCGACGAAGCGCGCGAGAAGGACATCGAGAACGGTGCGAGCCGGCCGCTGCCCGACCAACTGGACGATCTGCGGCAGAGCGCCGAGCGGTTCACCCAGGCCGTGGACGCGATGCCCCCGCAGGCCTGGGCGGCCCAGGTGCGCACCCGGCACGGCGGCGTCGTCCCGGCCGCCGAGCTCCCGGCGAAACGACTCGCCGAGATCCACCTGCACCATGTCGACCTCGGCATCGGCCGCAGCTGCGCCGATCTGCCCGCCGACTTCGCCGCCCGCGAACTCGCCGTGATCATCGACCGGCTGACCGGCCGCGAGGGCATCGCGGCGGTCCGCCTGCAGGACACCGAGACCGACGAGACCTGGGAGATCGGCGCGGCCGAGCACCCCGACCTCACCGTGAGCGGCACCACCCACGCCCTGCTCGCCTGGGTCAGCGGCCGCAGCGGCGGCGAGGAGCTGAGCCGCGAGCCTGGCCTGCCCCTGCCCACACTCCCACCGCTAGGGTGACGCCATGTCATACACCGGAGCAGTAAAGGTCGGCGGCCCGCCCGACGTGCACGAACTCACCGACCTCATAGTCTCCAAGGTCGCCGTGGGCCCGATGAACAACAACGCCTATCTGCTGCGCTGCCGCGCGACCGACGAGCAGTTGCTGATCGACGCCGCCGCCGAGCCGCACACCCTGTTGTCGATGTTCGGCGACAGCGGCATCTCGTCGGTGGTCACCACGCACCAGCACGCCGACCACTGGGGCGCGCTGCGCGAGGTCGTGGACGCCACCGGCGCCCGTACCTACGCGGGGCGCTACGACGCCGATGGCATCCCGGTGCCGACCGACGTCCTTGTCGAGGACGGTGACACAGTGCGCGTCGGGCAGGTCGAGCTCACCGCACGCCATCTGGTCGGGCACACCCCCGGCAGCATCGCCCTGGTCTACGACGATCCGCACGGCCACCCGCATGTCTTCACCGGCGACTGCCTGTTCCCCGGCGGTGTGGGCAACACCCACAACGATCCGGCGGCGTTCGCGCGTTTGATCGACGATGTCGAGACCAAGCTCTTCGGCGAACTCCCCGACGAGACCTGGGTCTACCCCGGCCACGGCGACGACACCACACTGGGCACGGAGCGCCCGCATCTGGCGGAGTGGCGCGCACGCGGCTGGTGATCCCGCCGCGCTCCGCGCCACCCCCGCCGCGGTGTCCTACTTGAACCAGTAGCGCACACCGCGGTGGTGCGAGCAGGTGCCCGAGAAGTGCGCGGAGTAGCTGAACGTGCCGTCCTTGCACTGCGCGGTGGCGCCGCGCGGGTGCCTGGCCCAGGGGGCGCAGACGCCGGTGGTGTGGTGCGCGCAGCGGGCCGCCGGGCGAGCGGTTGCCGCATGTGCTTCGCCCGCGGGTACGAGGAGGGCCGTCGCGACCAGGAGAGCCGCGGTGGCCCTCTTGACCTTCCGCGCCCTGTGGCGGGCGCCGCCGGGTACGGCGGTGGATATGGCGACGGGTCGCGGCACGGACTCGGACGGCAGGCTGGTGCGGCTCATGGGGTCCCCCTTCGGATGGTTCGATGGGGGCCCGATCCTCGCGCGGTGGGTGGCTGGGCCGCGGGCAAACGCATCACCTGTGATGGTTCGGTGATGAGGCTGCGACCGTGTTGTGGCTGATTGAAGATCGCCTTCCGTAACCAGCGCGCCCCGCCGCCCGCCCCATCGGGCTCGGTCAGCCGTTGCCGCGGCGGCCGGTGTTCCTGCGGACGCGTTCGGCCACCTCGCCGCCCTCGGTCTCCCACCAAGGACGGACCATCTCGGGCGCGGGTGCGGCAGCCGTCGGCAGCGGCGCGTCGGTGGCCGGGGCGGCCGCCGGAACGGGGACGGTGACCAGCTCACGGTCCAGCCGCGCGTCCAGTTCGGCGGTCTTGGCGCGTTCGGCGCGCCACCACTCCGCGAACACGGCGATGAGGAACGGCAGTCCGACCAGTTCGGCGATGGTCAGCATCAGCCCGCCGCCGATCTGCTGGTCCCGCTGCAGGCTGGGACCCCAGGTCCGGGGGTGGGTGGCGTACCAGTGGCCGGCCACCAGCGTGCCGCTGAGCATCACCACGATGCCGGGGACCGAGTCGAAGAGCCCGTCCAGGAACACCAGCACCGCCCGTACCGGATGGGTGCACCAGCGCGGCAGCATCTCCTGCCGGGTGAGCATCGGCAGCACGAACAGGCAGCCGGTGAGCAGCAGTTGCAGATGCATCAGCTGGCGCACGCCGCCGTTGCTCAGCGCTGTCTGGAAGTACGGCGTGAAGTAGATGGACAGTTCGGAGACCAGTACCAGCACCGAGCTGACGAACGGGAAGGTGAGCAGCCGGACCACCCGGCTGCCCATCACGGTGTCCAGCCGCCGTCGCGCCGGATCCGACAGCGCCCGCCCGGCCAGTGCCAGCGGGTCGCCGAGTGCGAGGCCGAGCGGCGCGATCAGGTCGAGCACGATGTTCTGCACCGCGGCGGGCCAGAACAGCACCCGGCTGTACACCGACAGGGCGGACATCGTGGCGAAGACGATCATGCCCAGGCCCAGTACCGCGAAGGTGAGCGTGCGGGCCACCGGCCATCGCTCGCCGCGCCCGCGCAGCCGCAGCACCGCCGTCGCGTACAGCGCGCAGAGCACCACGACGAACACGAGCGCCACCAGGTCCAGCTCCCAGCTGTCCAGGAAGCGGGAGCCCGTCAGTTCCGGCAGACCCTCCACCGCCAATGTGCGCACCGGTGTCCACCTGCCCTCTTGTCGGATGCCCTCATATCGGCTCGATTTGCCGCAACCACGTTAGACGCTCGGCGGTGCCGAACCGTACGCGGCCCTACCGCTGGGCGCCGGTGGCGGACTTCTTGGAGGCCAGCAGGCTGGTGGTGGTGGTCACCGCGAGGACGACGACGATGACGCCGAGCGAGACCGGGATGGAGATCTCGGGTACTGGTACGCCGGACTCGTGCAGGGCGTGCAGCACCAGCTTGACGCCGATGAAGCCGAGGATGACGGACAGCCCGTAGGACAGGTGCACCAGCCGCTGCAGCAGACCGCCGATGAGGAAGTACAGCTGGCGCAACCCCATCAGGGCGAAGGCGTTGGCGGTGAAGACGATGTAGGGGTCCTGGGTGAGGCCGAAGATGGCGGGGATGGAGTCGAGGGCGAACAGGACGTCGGTGCTGCCGATCGCCAGCATGACGATGAGCATCGGCGTCATCAGCCGCCTGCCGTGCTGGACGACGAAGAGCTTGGTGCCGTGGTACGTGTCGGTGGACGGCACCCGCTTCTCGATGGCCTTGAGGAGCTTGTTCTCCTCGTACTCCTCGTCGTGCTCATCCGCTCGGGCCTCCTGGATCAGCTTCCATGCGGTCCAGATGAGGAAGGCGCCGAAGATGAAGAAGACCCAGGAGAACGTCGAGATGATGGCGGCGCCCGCGGCGATGAAGGCCGCTCGCAGAACCAGCGCGATCAGAACACCGACGAGCAGCACGCGTTGCTGGTACATGCTCGGCACGGCGAACTTGGCCATGATCAGGACGAAGACGAAGAGGTTGTCGACGCTGAGCGACTTCTCGGTGATGAAGCCCGCGAAGAACTCTCCGGCCGGCTGTCCGCCCTTGAAGACCAGCAGGCCGATCCCGAAGAGTACGGCGAGCGCGATCCAGATGACCGTCCAGACCGCGGCTTCCTTGATCGAAACATCGTGCGGCTTACGGCCGCCGATGAAGAAGTCGACCGCGATCAGGACGCACAGCCCGAGGATGGTGGCAAGCCAGAGGGCGAGGGAGACGTCCATCCCGGAACAGTACAGGAATCACCAAGTACAGGTAAAACAAAAGCCAAATCCGCAGGTCGGCGTCGGCGTGTCGAGATCGGTCAGACCATCCCCGCCTCCTTCATCTGCCGAAGCTCCTTCTTCAGCTCCCCCACCTCGTCACGCAGCCGGGCCGCCACCTCGAACTGCAGGTCGGCGGCGGCGGTGTGCATCTGCTCGGTCAACTCGCCGATGAGGTCCGCGAGTTCTTCGGCGGGCAGGCTCTTGGCGGCACGCTTCTCGCCCGCCTTCGCCGACAGCCCGGGCACCGGGGCCTTGCCGCGCGAACGCTGCCGGCCGGATCCCAGCAGTTCCTCGGTGTCGGCGTCCTCGCGGGCGAAGGAGTCGAGGATGCCCGCGATCTTCTTCCGCAGCGGCTGCGGGTCGATGCCCTTCTCCTTGTTGTAGGCCATCTGCTTCTCGCGGCGGCGGTTGGTCTCCTCGATGGCCCGCTCCATACCGGGGGTGATCTTGTCCGCGTACATATGGACCTGGCCGGAGACGTTGCGCGCCGCGCGGCCGATGGTCTGGATCAGCGACGTGCCCGACCGCAGGAATCCCTCCTTGTCCGCGTCGAGGATCGCCACCAGCGACACCTCGGGAAGGTCCAGGCCCTCACGGAGCAGGTTGATACCGACCAGCACGTCGTACTCGCCCGCCCGCAGCTCACGCAGCAGCTCGACGCGGCGCAGGGTGTCGATGTCGCTGTGCAGGTACCGCACTTGGATACCCAGTTCGAGCATGTAGTCGGTGAGGTCCTCGGCCATCTTCTTGGTGAGCGTGGTGACCAGGACGCGCTCGTTCCGCTCCGCCCGCACCCGGATCTCGTGAACGAGGTCGTCGATCTGGCCCTCGGTCGGCTTGACGATGACCTCGGGGTCGACCAGACCCGTGGGGCGGATGATCTGCTCGACGACGCCGTCGGAGCGCGAGAGCTCGTAAGGCCCCGGGGTGGCCGACAGATAGACGGTCTGCCCGATCCGCCCCAGGAACTCCTCCCACTTCAGCGGCCGGTTGTCCAGCGCGGACGGCAGACGGAAGCCGTGGTCGATGAGGGTCCGCTTACGGGACGCGTCACCCTCGTACATCGCGCCGATCTGCGGCACGGTGACATGCGACTCATCGATGACCAGCAGGAAGTCCTCGGGGAAGTAGTCAAGGAGGGTGTTGGGCGCGGAGCCGGGGTCACGGCCGTCGATGTGCCGTGAGTAGTTCTCGATACCGGAGCAGGTGCCGATCTGCCGCATCATCTCGATGTCATACGTGGTGCGCATACGCAGCCGCTGGGCCTCCAGCAGCTTGCTCTGCTTCTCCATCGTCGCGAGCGTGGTCTCCAGCTCCTTCTCGATTCCGCCGATCGCCCGCTCCATGCGCTCCGGCCCCGCCACATAGTGCGTCGCGGGAAAGACGTAGAGCTCCTGGTCGTCGGTGATGACCTCACCGGTGAGCGGGTGCAGGGTGGAGAGCGCCTCGATCTCGTCGCCGAACATCTCGATACGCACGGCCAGTTCCTCGTAGACCGGGAAGATCTCGATCGTGTCGCCACGCACCCGGAAGGTGCCCCGGGTGAACGCCACGTCGTTGCGCGTGTACTGGATGTCGACGAAGCGGCGGAGCAACTGGTCACGGTCGGTCTCGTCGCCGACGCGCAGCCGCACCATCCGGTCCACGTACTCCTGCGGGGTGCCCAGGCCGTAGATGCAGGAGACCGAGGCGACCACGATCACATCGCGCCGGGTGAGCAGCGAGTTCGTGGCCGAGTGGCGCAGCCGCTCGACCTCCTCGTTGATCGAGGAGTCCTTCTCGATGTAGGTGTCCGTCTGCGGGACGTAGGCCTCTGGCTGGTAGTAGTCGTAGTAGGAGACGAAGTACTCGACCGCGTTGTTCGGCAGCAGCTCGCGGAACTCGTTGGCGAGCTGCGCGGCGAGCGTCTTGTTCGGCGCCATGACGAGGGTCGGCCGCTGCAGCTTCTCGATCATCCACGCGGTGGTCGCCGACTTGCCGGTGCCGGTGGCGCCGAGCAGCACGACATCCTTCTCCCCCGCGCGGATCCGCCGGTCCAGCTCGGCGATGGCCGCCGGCTGGTCCCCGTTGGGCTGGTAGGGGCTGACGACCTCGAAGGGCGCCACCTTGCGTTCGATATCAGATACGGGCCGCATGGAATCACCGTACGACCCGCCACTGACAATGGCCGGGCCAAGCCCATGCCTTGTGATGCTGGTGGGTCTGGAGTGACGAATGTGAATTCGGGCGGGCGGCTGTCGGTGCCCGGTCCTAGGCTGGCCGAGTGACGGAATCGAACCGGACCGTGAGCTGGTCCCTACAGGACACACCGATCGGGCCGCTGCTCCTCGCCGCGACGGAGGACGGCCTGGTCAACGTCGTCTTCCGGGCCGACGGGCGGACCGCGCGCGGCGCCGTGGCCCGGCTCGCCGCCCGCTTCGGCACCGAGCCGGTCCAGTCCGACACCCATCACCTGGCCCAGGCGATACGCGAGCTCGACGAGTACTTCGCCGGTACGCTGCGCGACTTCTCCATTCCCCTCGACTGGTCGCTGTCCACCGGCTTCAACCGCCGGGTGCTGCATGAGCTGACCGAAGGCGTCCCGTACGGCACGGTCGTCGGGTACCAGACGCTCGCCAACCGGGTGGGCGAGCCGGGAGCCGCCCGCGCGGTCGGAGTGGCGATGGGCTCCAACCCGCTTCCGGTGGTCGTGCCGTGCCACCGCGTCGTGGAGAGCGACGGCGGTATCGGCGGCTTCGGCGGCGGTCTGGAGATCAAGCGCACGTTGCTGGCGCTGGAAGGCGTACTGCCAGAGCCGCTGTTCTGATCGATTGTCAGTGGCAGGCCCTAGCGTTCCCGACCAGTGGGGGTGGGCCGCTGTGGCTCCCCGGAGAGGGGCTGGTCGTGTCGCGTACGCAGACGTATCTGGAGCTGTCCGAAACCGGCGGCGGAGCACACAAGTTCTACGAGGTGACGGTGGACGGCGTCACCGTCTCAGTGCGCTACGGACGCATCGGTGCCGCCGGGCAGGCGCAGACGTCCACGTTCCCGACGGTCGAGAAGGCGCAGGCAGCGGCGGCCAGGAAGATAGCCGAGAAGGTCCGCAAGGGATACGCGCCAGCCGTCCAGGGCCAGCGGGCAGCCCGCCCGGTGACCCGCCGCCAGGTGACGTCCGCGCCGTCCACGGCGCGTGCCGTGGCTCCCGTGCTGTGGCGGTTCCGCACCGGCGCCTCGGCGTTCGGCATCCACATCGGGGAGGACCGGTGCTGGGTGGGCAACCAGTCAGGTGACGTCTACACGTTGGGTCACGACGGCGAGGTGCTGGCCCGCTACCAGCTCCCGGACGGCGTCAAGTGCCTGGTCGCGGACGACTTCTGGATCTACGCGGGCTGCGACGACGGCGCCGTCTACGACCTGTCCGGCAAACTGCCCTTCGCCGCTTACGAGATCGCCTCGGATGTCGACATCTTCTGGCTGGACATCCACGAGGGCGTGCTCAACGTCGCTGACCGCAACGGCGGGTTGACGGTCATCGACCACGAGGACGAGTACCAGTGGTCGCGGAAGAGCTCCGGTGCCCACGCCTGGATGGTGCGGGCCGACGAGTCCGCGGTCTACCACGGGCACCAGCGCGGTGTGACCGCCTACGCGCCCGACGGCGGCGGGGAGCTGTGGCACACACCGACCACCGGCGCGGTGCTGTTCGGCTGGCAGGAGGACGAGTCGGTCTACGCGGGCACCGACCGCCATGTCGTACAGCGGCTGTCGAAGGCGACCGGCCAGGTACAGGCCAGGTACTCGTGCGACGCCGCGGTGTACTCGTGCGCCACCGCTCCCGGCGGGCGCCATGTCTTCGCGGGGGACTCGGCATCCTCCGTGTACTGCTTCGACCCGGACGGCAACCGGCTGTGGAAACTGGGCACCGGCGGCGGTTCGGCCCTGTCGATGCAGTACCTGGACGAGAAGCTCTACATGGTCACCACCGACGGCTCGCTCGTCTGCGTCGACGCCGGCGCCGGGGCGATCGCCGCCGCCCAGTCCGGCACGGTCCCGACCGCCGTGGACATCAAGTCGGCCGCCGCCCTGCCCACGTACACCCCGAGCACCACCGTGTCGACGGTTTCGGCCGCCGCCGGGGTGGGCGGCGGCGTCCTGGTCGAGTGCGTCCAGGACGGCGGACGGCTACGGGTGCACGTGGTCTCCGACGGCTACGACCCGGCCTGGAACGTGCAGTTCCCACGGCACATACGGCAAGCCGGAGCCCGCTATGTCGTCGACGCGGTCCACCCGTCCTCGGGCGGCTTCTACCGGGTCCGGGGGGACATCAGGCGGTTGGTGTGACCGCTGTCCGACGAGCGGCGCAAACGGGAGCGGGCCCGGGGGCGTAGCCTGCCCCCGAGCCCTGGAATGCCGCCGTCTTGGGCACGCCGGACCGGTTGAGAGCTCGGATCAGTCTTATGTCGTCGTGTTCTGCCTTTGAACTACCACGCATCGATCAGCTGCGCGGGCCGGACTTGAACCGGCATCCGACGACCAAGCCCGGCTCGGTCGGTTCGGCGATCGGCGGCGAATGCTGAGTCTGGAGCGAGAGTCTGAGATTGATCGCGATCCGGGTTCAGTGCCCGGACCGCGCCGTCACGACAAGCTTCAGATTCAGCTTGCGCTCCTCGCGCACCCCAACCGCACTCGGGCGGCCGGGGAGTTCACAACGGTATACGAGGCGCTACCCGAAGAGGTAGCCGAAGACCGCGTCGCCGACGTGCTGGTCGGTGACCTCGGTTCCGTTCGCCTCCTCGCGGGCGAACTTCACGGCCTGCTGCAGCTTCTCCACCCGGGCCAGCAGTTCGTTGACCCGCCGCGCGGGAAGTGCGCCGGAGAACTTCACGGTCGTCCAGTAGCCGACCGGCACGTCCTCGTAGTACACCTCGACCTGCGCGGGGTGCTTGTCGGTGGCCTCGGCCTTGACGTGGTTGCGCGGCACCTTCTTCGTACGCACCGTGCGGACCGGCTCGGTGCGCCACCAGTCGGTCGACGGGTCGAGGGACCAGGACTCGGCCCCGTCCAGCACCGGCAACTTGCGTACGAAGGCGCCCAGTTCGGCCAACTGCTTCTCCAGGAAGAGCAGATACGACACCGGGACCTCGCGCAGCAGAACACGGCCGTCGACCGTGATGTCGGCGCGCGCGGCGCAGTTCGCCCAGTCCTTGGTGGCGGTGACGTCAAACAGCCGGGTCAGCGTGGTAGCCGTGTCCCGGAGCACATCCTCGGCCTTGACCTGCACCCGGGTGGATTCCGGGGGCAGTTGCTCGCCTTCCTCGTCCTTCGGCTGGTAGGTGCGGGATATCCCGGCGAGCAGCGCGGGTTTGGACAGTCCGTGGTGAGCGGTGGTCAGGTCCTGGTGGGAGGTGGACTTGACGCCCTTCTCGACTGCGATGATCTGGTTGAGTTTCGCCACGGCATGGACGGTAGCAGCCGCGGCCGTTCCGCTTCGAATGGATATCCGTCCGATGATCGCGCAGGCCGCGCGCCCACCCAGGCTGCGGGGTCCCCGCCGCAGGTCCGGCGGCCGCTCAGCTCTCCTCGTCGAACCCGGCCGCGCCCTCGCCGTCGAACCCGGCCGCCTCGACGTACTCCGGCTTGGGGTCGAGCGCCGCGGCGAGGCGGAAGTGGCGTTTGGCCTCGTCGGCGCGGTTCGCCCGCTGCAGGGTGCGGGCCAGGGCGAAGTGTGCGAAGGCGTTGGCCGGTTCACGTTCCAGGACTATCTGGAACTCCAGCTCAGCGGCGCGCAGTTGGGCGGCCATGAAGAAGGCACGGGCGCGCATCAGGCGGGCCGAGGTGCTCTCCGGATGAACGGCGATCAGCGCGTCGAGCAGCTTCACCGCACCGCGGGGGTCGTTGGCAGCGAGTAGTTGTTCCGCGGCGCGGTAGTCGATGACGTTGGTCTCCGGGGTGCGCTCGGGCACGTCCGCCTCCTTCCAAGGGCGCGGTCTGTCTACGGCCGTCCACCGTCCCAGGAGTACCCAACATCGACCCGCGCAACCGCATTCCCGGCCCGGCATCGCCCCCGGCCTGGCCCCTCGATGGCATTGCCTATCTGGAGCAATGCCCATACCGCTCGCCCGGGACGGCCGCCGGAGCCGGAACGGGCCCGGTCGTGGCCGCACCGCGCCCGCCGCACGTCCGCTCAGCCGCTGCGAGCTGCGAGGAGCGCGCGCTCACTGCACGGTGGATCCCATGGGACGGAACCGAATTCATCACCGAGTGCACACGCCAGGGTGCACAGAGTGACCGATGGCCGGTGATGCGGTCGGTATCCGCCGGGCAACCGTTGAGGAGCGCCTCATGGACAACGCGGACTGGGACCGTCGGCACTTCCTCGGCACCACCGCGGGCGTGGGCGCGGGCGCGCTCGCGGCCGGATTCGCCTCGGGCAGCGGACGCACCGGTGCGCCGCGGCCGACCGCCCCGGCCCCGGTGGCCGCCGAGAACAACCTGCCCGGCGACCGCGACTGGGGGCTGAGGCACCGCGGCGCCGACCGGGCGGTGGAGGGCTACCCGGACCAGGTCAGCGTGCTCCCCGGCGAGACGTTCCATCTCCATGTCTCCACGATCGCCAAGGGCTTTCGCGCCGAGGCCTTCCGCCTGGGCTGGTACGGCGGCGCCCAGGCGCGCCAGGTGTGGTCCTCGGAGCGAACATCCGGCGGCGCCCAGCCGATTCCGGCGGCGCAGAGCGGTACCCGTACCGTCTTGGCGGGATGGCAGCCGTCCATGGCGATCAGTACCCGGGGATGGCCGGAGGGCGCCTATCTGATCCGGCTCACCGCCGACTCCGGAGAGCAGCGGTATGTGCCGATCACCGTCCGGTCCGCGTCCACCGCGGGCAAGCTGGTGCTGGTCAACGCGGTGGGCACCTGGCAGGCGTACAACACCTGGGGCGGCCGCAGCCTCTACCGGGGCCCCGGCGGCAAGTCCGACTACGACAACCGCTCGCTGGCGGTCAGTTGCGACCGTCCGTACGACAACAACGGCGCGCCGCTGTTCACCACCTACGAGCAGCCCGTCATAGCCCTCGCGGAGAAGCTGGGGCTGCCGCTCGGCTATGTGACGACCATGGACATCGACCGCGACCCCCAGCTGCTGCGCGGCGCCCATGCGATCGTCTCGCTCGGACATGACGAGTACTGGACCCCGGCGATGCGCGATCGGGTCACCGCCGCCCGGGACGCGGGATGCAACCTCGCCTTCCTGGGCGCGAACGCCTGCTTCCGCCGGATCCGCCTTGAGCCCACGCCGGGCGGCGATCGCCACCTGGTGGTCTGCTACAAGACCGACTGGCCGCACGACCCGATGAACGGGAGGGACGACGCGGCCGTCACCACCGACTGGCGCGAGGTGCCGCACGCCCGCCCGGAGAACTCGATGACCGGCACGTTGTACGAGTCGAATCCGACGTCCGCCCCGTATGTGGTGGCCGACCCGGGGCACTGGCTGTTCGAGGGGACCGGCGCCACCCGGGGGACGGCATTCCGCAACCTGGTCGGCACCGAATACGACCGGGTCAACGCCGGGCAGAACACTCCGCGTCCCATCGAGATCGTCGCCCACTCCAAGGTGGTGTGCCGGGGAGTGCGCTCCTTCGGGGACTCCGCTTACTACACCGCCGCCAGCGGTGCGGGGGTGTTCAACACCGGCACCATGCGATGGGTGGAGTCGCTCACCGACGATCCGGGGCACGGGATACCGCCGCACACCGCCGAGTTCACCTCACGGGTCACCGAGAACCTCTTCCGCGTCTTCGCGGCGGGCCCCGCCGGACGCACCCATCCGGCGAAGGACAACCTGGAGAACTTCCACCCGTACGACGGCGACCCGATCTGGGCCAAGCAGGACCTGTGGTGACACCTCCGATGTGAGGCCCTCACCAGCTTCATCAAACATCAGATCTCTGCGCCAACAATCGGTGCTGTTCGGTCTATTGACACCCCTTAGTGCCCTCCCAAAGATGAGTCATCGGATGAATCCATCCGGTTGAGCCACTCCATGCGACAACGCACCCATCGGAGGGCACATGAACGACTCCCCCGGACGCAATGACTCCGGCGGCCTTCCCCGGCGCCGACTGCTCGGCACGGCGTTGGGCGCGGCAGCCGCCGCCCCGTTCGCCACCTCCCTCGGCACCGCCGGAACCGCGTACGCCGCGGCCGCGCGGCCGACCGGTGCCGGTGACCTCTGGGTCACCGTTCCCGAAGCGATTCCGGTGCCCCTCGGCAGCTACTTCGACAACGACGGCATCGACACCGCGGCCGCTCGCGGCGGTGACTTCGACGGTTCCGGTTACACCTTTCCCGGCGAGCAGTTGCCACCCGCCGGGCGCACGGTGGTGGGCGGCGTACCGTTCCTGTTCCCCTCGTCGGCCGCGGGCGCCAAGAACAACCTGGTGGCGACGGGCCAGCGGATCACCCTGCCAGCGCCGGGCCCCTGTCTCTCGGCCCAGTTCCTGGTGGCGTGCAGCTACGGTGACGCGTCCGGCACCGCCACCGTGACGTACCAGGACGGCAGCACATCACAGGCCCAACTCGGCGGCACCGACTGGTACTCGGGCGGCAGCGGTGTGCTGACCACGGCGTTCCGCTACGCCCCGGGCGGCACCGACCAGCATCCGGTCTCCATCGGCACCGCGGAGCTCTGGCTGGACCCGGCCCGCCACGCGGTCGCGATCACCCTGCCCGTCATCGGTCCCGCCAAGGCCAACTCCCCGGCGCTGCACGTCTTCGCGCTGTCCCTGCAACCGGCCGCCCAAGGCCGGGCGTTGCAGCTGCGAACCGCCGCCTCCACCAACTCGCTGCTGGATCCCCGTACGCAGAGCGTCGAGGCGACCGTGGTCAACGCGGGCACGGTGTGGATCGGCGCCGCCGACGCGGTGACCGTGGGCGTCGAGGTGAACGGCGCCCGGACCGCGGCTCCGGCCCGGGTCACCACACTGGCCCCCGGCGAGCAGGCCCGGGTCCGGGTCGGCATCCGCAACTCCGCCGGCACGAAGCCGGGTACGGGCGGCACCGGCACGGTCACCGTCAACGGCAGGGGCGGGCAGGCCGCCGCCCGGCGCACGGATCTGACCCTCGGCACACCGGACTACCAGCCGACGGACCCATCCCTCGGCAGCCATCAGGCCCCTTACTGGTTCGACGACGCGAAGTTCGGGATCTTCATCCACTGGGGTGTCTACTCGGTGCCCGCCTGGGCGCCGGTGGGCGGCACCTACGCCGAGTGGTACTGGAACTCGCTGCAAAGTCCGTCGAATCCGGTGTACTCCTACCACGCGCAGAAGTACGGCGAGGGGTTCGCGTACGACGACTTCATTCCGATGTTCACCGCGCGGCGCTTCGACCCGCGCAGCTGGGTGGAGCTGTTCCGGGACGCGGGCGCCGAGTACTACGTACTGACCTCCAAGCACCACGAGGGCTTCGCGCTGTGGGACACCAAGGTCTCGGACCGCAACGCGGTACGCATGGGTCCGCACCGGGACCTGGTCAAGGAGTTGTTCACGGCCTCGCGTACGTACACTCCGCAGCTGCACAACGGGCTGTACTTCTCGATGCCGGAGTGGTTCAACCCGGACAACCCGTGGATGGGCCACGCACCGCGCAATCCGTACACCCTGGCACCGGTTCCCTACACCGGATACACCGCGGGCAAGGACTACGTGAAGGACTACCAGGCCCCGCAGATGCGGGAGTTGGTGCACGGCTACGACCCGGACATCATCTGGTGCGACATCGGTGGTGTGAACGACAGCCACGACGTGCTGGCGGAGTACTTCAACCACGCCAAGAACCGGCCGCACCCGAAGGACGTGACCGTCAACAACCGCTCCGGCATCGCCCCGCACGACTTCAGCACGCCCGAGTACACGACGTACAACAACACCGTGATCGCCAAATGGGAGGCGAGCCGGGGCCTGGATCCGCACTCCTACGGCTACAACCAGGCCACTCCCGACGACAAGTACATGACGGCCGAGGAGATCGTGCACACCCTCGTCGACATCGTCAGCAAGAACGGAAACTTCCTGCTGGACATCGGGCCGCGCTCGGACGGCACCATTCCGGAGATCATGCAGACCCGGCTCCGCCAGACCGGTCGCTGGCTGGCGGTCAACGGCGAGTCGGTGTACGGCACGACGTACTGGTCACGGATGGCGCAACTCGGGGACCTGCGGTTCTCCGTCAAGCAGAACCAGGCGTTCTACATCTCCTCGCTCACGGATCCGGGCAGCAAGCTGGTGGTCCAGGCGCCGGTGCCCATCCGCAAGGGCGACAAGGTGACCATGCTCGGCCACCACGCCGCCCTGGACTGGGAGTTCACCGGTGGCACGCTCACCGTCCAGGTCCCGGCGGCCGCGCGGGCGGCCGGGGAGTACGCCTGGGTGTTCAAGGTCAGTTGGGGCGGCTGATCCGGGAGGCCCGCTCCCGCAGCGCCTCCCAGACCTTCCGCACCTGCGGCTCCAGGGCTTCCAGCGGACCGTCGTTGTCGATCACCAGATCGGCGACGGCGAGCCTCTGCTCCCGGGTGGCCTGCGCGGCCATCCGGGAGCGCGCCTCGTCCTCGGCCATCCCGCGCAGCCGGACCAGCCGGTCGAGCTGGGTGCCCGGGGCGGCGTCCACCACGACCACCACGTCGTACAGCGGTGCCAGGCCGTTCTCGGTGAGCAGCGGTACGTCGTGGACGGTGATGGCATCGTCGGCCGCGGCGGCCTCCAGCTCCGCGGAGCGGCGGCCGACCAGTGGATGCACGATCGCGTTGAGCGCCCCCAGCCGGTCCGGGTCGGCGAAGACGATGCCGCCGAGCTTCGGCCGGTCCAGACTGCCGTCGGCGTTCAGCACCTCTTCCCCGAACTCGGCCACCACAGCGGCCAGCCCGGGCGTCCCCGGCTCCACCACCTCGTGGGCGATCCGGTCGGCGTCGATCACGACCGCGCCATAGGAGGCGAACAGCCGTGACACCTCACTCTTGCCGGCGCCGATACCGCCGGTCAGTCCCACCTTCAGCACGGGCTCAGCCTAGGACCCTTCCGGCGGATCTGTGCTTCGGGGTACGGCCGGTTCGGGATGCGCCGGGTTCGGCGCCACCGGGCGACCTCGGCGGCGAGCCACCGCGCCGGGGCGGAGCCGCGGCGCCAGGCCCGCCGCAACCCCGGCCACGATCGGCCGGACGGGCAGGCTCACCCCCCGTCGGCCTCGCGCTCGGCGAGGAAGCGCTCGAACTCGGCGCCCAGGTCATCGGCGGAGGGCAGGTCGACGGGCTCGGCGATGAGGTTCTCCCGGCCGCCGGCGCCCGCCAGGGCGTCGTACTGGTTCTCCAACCCGCGTACCACCGAGGTCAACTCGGCATCGCCTTCGGAGATCTGCCGCTCGATCTCGGACTGGACCGTGTACGCCTGCGCGCGCAGCTCGTGGGCGGGGCCGGGCAGCACCAGGCCGGTGGCGGCGGTGATCGCCTCCAGCACCGCGAGCGAGGCGTCCGGGTACGGAGAGCGGGCCAGATAGTGCGGCACATGGGCGGCGACGCCCAGCACATCGTGCCCCGCTTCCGCCAGCCGCAGTTCGATCAGCGAGTCCGCGCTTCCGGGGACCTGTGCCTCGTCGAACCAGCTGCGGTGGCCCGGCGTGAGGTCGGTGCGGTTGCCATGCGGCGTCAGCCCTACCGGGCGGGTGTGCGGCACGCCCATCGGGATGCCGTGGAAGTTGATCGACAGACGGACACCGAACCGCTCGACCAGCCCGCCGACCGCCTCGGCGAACCGCTCCCACTGCACATCCGGCTCCGGCCCGGACAGCAGCAGGAACGGGGTGCCCGTGGTGTCACTCATCAGACGCAGCGCGAGCTCGGGCGTCTCATAGCCCGACCAGTGGTCGCGGTGGAACGTCATGAGCGGGCGGCGAGCCCGGTAGTCGAGCAGCTGGTCCACCTCGAAGCGGGCCACGACCTGGTGTTCGAGATTCTCCAGGAGCTCGTCGACGAGTTGCTCGCCGGTGTCACCCGCGTCGATGAAGCCCTCCAGGTGGTAGAGCAGCACCAAGCCGCCGGCGTCCGCGGAATCGACCGCTTCGACGCCTTCCGGCTCCAACTCATACAAACCCTGCGGATCCAGCACCGTGACCGTCCCTTCCCACTCTCCCCTGCTACCAACGTACGGGTCCGCACCGACATTCCCGCGCCGTCAACCACAAGACCGTCACCTTGAGTTGACGCGACCTTGACAGTGCAGGCCGGCGAGGCCGAAGATCCACCGAGTTGCCGTGCGCAGCCCCCGGACTGACAACGATGTCATGATGAAGGGACGCCGAGCCTTGAGCCATCCACCGACGCATCGCGGCACAACGAAACCACCCAGAACACCACGTGGCAGAACCCCGCGCGGAGCGGCAGCTCTGCGCGGCGTGAGATCGCTCGGCCCGCGCCTGCGGGCACCTTTGGTCGCCGTCTTCGCGGCGGCCTTCTTCACGGGCACACTGACTTCCATGGCACACGCCTCCCCCACCTCAGGCGGCCAACTCACCGACCTGGTCAACCCGTTCATCGGGACGCAGAACGCGGGGAACACCTACCCCGGCGCCGCCGTGCCGTTCGGAATGGTGCAGCTCTCCCCCGACACCGGGCACGACACCGGCTACGACTACGACCAGAGCAGCATCCGCGGGTTCAGCGCGGTGCATCTGTCCGGGGTGGGCTGCGGGCTCGGCGGTGACCTGCCGGTGCTGCCCACCACCGGCGATATCTCCTCGACCGACTACGCGAAATACGCCGCCTCCTACTCGCACACCCAGGAGAAGGCATCGCCCGGCTACTACCGGGTGGGGCTGTCCTCCTACGGCGGCATTACCGCGGAGCTGACGGCCTCCACCCGCACCGGGTGGCAGCGCTACACCTTCCCGGCCACCACCAAGGCCAATGTGCTGCTCAACAGCGGCCAGGCGCTGCACAGCGTCACCTCCAGCACGGTCACCGTGCTGGACAACCGCACGGTGGCCACCGCGATCACCGGGCACGGCTTCTGCCAGGACACCAGGCCGTACACGGTGTACACGGTCACCCGCTTCGACCGGCCGTTCACCGAGCACGGCACCTGGACCGGCGGTACGGTCACCGCTGGATCCGGCTCCTCGTCCGGCGGCGGGCCGCGCGGCGCCTACGTCCGCTTCGACACCACGGCCCAGCGCACGGTCACCGCCACCACCGCGATCAGCTATGTGAGTATCGACGGGGCCAAGCGCAACCTCGCCCAGGAGGGGCGCGGAACCTTCGACAGCACCGCCCGGGCAGCCCAACAGGCCTGGGAGCGGCGGCTGGAGCAGGTACGGGTGCAGGGCGGAACCGATGAGCGCCGCCGCAGCTTCTACTCCTCGCTCTACCGCGCCCTGCTGTCACCCAACACGGGCAGCGACGTGGACGGCTCCTACACCGGTTGGGACGGCCGCGTACACAAGACCGACGGGTTCACCTACTACCAGAACTGGTCGCTGTGGGACACCTACCGCACCCAGGCGCAGCTGTTGTCCCTGCTCGCGCCCGCCGAGATGCGGGACATGGCGATATCGCTACTGAAGGTGAACGCACAGGGCGGCTGGCTGCCCAAGTGGGGCTACGCCACCGTCGAGACCAACATCATGACCGGCGACCCGGTCACCCCGTTCCTGGTGAACGCCTACAACCAGGGGCTGTTGGCCGGCCACGAGGACGAGGCGTACCAGGCGCTGAAGAGGAACGCCGACTCGGTGCCGCCCGCCGGCTCCCCCTATGAGGGACGCGGCGGCAATTCGCGCTATCTGGTGGACGGTTACGTACCGCTGGACCCCAACGCCCCGCACAAGCCGGGCGACTTCGACTACGACCACGGGCCGTCGGCCACGCTGGAGTACGCGCTGGCGGACGCCGCCCTGGGCACCATGGCGCACAAGCTCGGCCATGAGGCGGATGCCCGGCGCTACTTCGCGCGCGGTCAGAACTACCGCAACATCTTCGACCAGCGCACCGGGTTCTTCCGGGCGCGTGACCCGCAAGGGGTCTTCACCGGGCCGGCGGACCCCAAGAGCAGTGTCGGATTCCACGAGGGCACAGCCTGGCAGTACCTGTGGCTCGTCCCGCAGGACATGCCGGGACTGGTGAAACTGATCGGCGGCGCGGACGCCACCAACAAGCGGCTTGACTCCTTCTTCGCCTACCCGCAGTTGCTCCAGGACCCGGCCGGAACGGCCCGCAACGTCTGGGTGAACGGCCCGTACACCTACTACAACCAGGACAAGTACAACCCTGACAACGAGCCGGACCTTCTCGCCCCGTACGCGTATCTGTCCACCGGGCAGCCGTGGAAGACCACGGATGTGGTGCACGCGGCGCTGACGCTGTTCTCCAACTCCCCGGACGGCATCACCGGAAACGACGACCTGGGGACGATGTCGTCATGGGACGTGCTCTCCTCGATCGGGATCTTCCCGGTCACGTCCGGCATGGACACCTGGGGCCTGACGACCCCGGTGTTCAACCGGATCGACCTCACCTTGGACCGGCGGTACTACCCGCACGGCCGTCTGACCATCAGCGCGCCGGGCACCTCGGACAGTAAGCGGTATATCCAGTCGGTGCGGATCGGCGGCCGGGCGCGTTCGGCGACGTATGTGACGACGGCCGATCTGCGCGCGGGCCGGGATTTCGCCTTCACGGTGGGCAGCACACCCTCCGCATGGGGGACGAAGTCCGCCGACGCTCCTCCGGCGATCGACAGCCATCCGGTCCCGCAGCACCATCTGGCGCTCGGGGTCGCTCCGCCGACCGCCACCGCGTCCGCGGGCAGCAGTGTGACGCTGACCGCCGACGCGGTGCTGACCCATCCGGGAACCGCGACCGGCACGCTGACCATCGCGCCCAGCGGTCCGCTGACCGCCAACCCGGCGCAGCGGCAGTTGAGTCAGCGTTCCGACAACCTGCCCGCCACCGCCGAGGTACCGGTCCAGGTGACGGTTCCTCCGGGCACCGCGGCCGGGACGTATCAGGTGGCGGTCCGGGTGAAGGACGGCGACGGCGCCACCATCACCCGTACCGTGACCATCACAGTCACCTGATCGAGTGAACGACGAAGCCCGCTCCCCCTTCCGGGGGAGCGGGCTTCGTACTAGCTAACCCTCAGCGGGAGCCGTTCAGCTCTGGCCACCGGCCAGCTTCTCGCGAAGCGCGGCCAGCGCCTCGTCCGAAGCCAGGGCGCCGGAGGTGTCGGCCGACTCCGAGGAGTACGAGCCACCGGACGCCTGGCCGCCGCCCTGCGGAGCGGCCTGGCCGCCCTCGGCCGCCGCCTCGGCGTCGGCCTCGCGGGACTTGATGACCTGCGCCTGGTGCTGCTCGAAGCGCTGCTGCGCCTCGGCGTACTGGCGCTCCCACTCCTCGCGCTGCTTCTCGTAGCCCGGCAGCCAGTCGTTGGCCTCCGGGTCGAAGCCCTCGGGGTAGATGTAGTTGCCCTGGTCGTCGTAGGACGCGGCCATGCCGTAGAGGGTCGGGTCGAACTCGACCGAGGCCGGGTCGGCGCCGAAGGACTCGTTGGCCTGCTTCAGCGAGAGGCTGATGCGGCGGCGCTCCAGGTCGATGTCGATGACCTTGACGAAGATCTCGTCGTTGACCTGGACGACCTGCTCCGGGATCTCCACGTGGCGCTCGGCCAGCTCGGAGATGTGGACCAGGCCCTCGATGCCCTCGTCGACGCGGACGAACGCACCGAACGGAACGAGCTTGGTGACCTTACCCGGGACGACCTGACCGATCTGGTGGGTCCGGGCGAACTGCTGCCACGGGTCTTCCTGGGTCGCCTTGAGCGACAGGGAGACGCGCTCGCGGTCCATGTCGACGTCCAGGACCTCGACCGTGACCTCCTGGCCGACCTCGACGACCTCGGACGGGTGGTCGATGTGCTTCCAGGACAGCTCGGAGACGTGCACCAGACCGTCGACGCCACCCAGGTCCACGAAGGCACCGAAGTTGACGATGGAGGAGACGACGCCGGAGCGCACCTGGCCCTTCTGCAGGGTGGTGAGGAAGGTCTGGCGGACCTCGCTCTGGGTCTGCTCCAGCCAGGCACGGCGGGACAGGACCACGTTGTTGCGGTTCTTGTCCAGCTCGATGATCTTGGCCTCGAGCTCCTTGCCGACGTACGGCTGCAGGTCGCGGACGCGGCGCATCTCGACCAGGGAGGCGGGGAGGAAGCCACGGAGGCCGATGTCGAGGATGAGACCACCCTTGACGACCTCGATGACGGTACCGGTGACGATGCCGTCCTCTTCCTTGATCTTCTCGATGGTGCCCCAGGCACGCTCGTACTGAGCGCGCTTCTTGGAGAGGATCAGGCGGCCTTCCTTGTCCTCCTTCTGGAGAACCAGGGCCTCGATCTCGTCACCCACGGCGACGACCTCGTTCGGGTCGACGTCGTGCTTGATCGAAAGCTCGCGGGAGGGGATGACGCCTTCGGTCTTGTAACCGATGTCGAGCAGGACCTCGTCCCGGTCGACCTTCACGATGACGCCGTCGACGATGTCGCCGTCGTTGAAGTACTTGATCGTCTCGTCGATCGCGGCGAGGAAGGCTTCCTCGGAACCAATGTCGTTGACCGCCACCTGCGGGGTGGTGCGAGGGGCCTCGGTGCTGCTCGTCATTAGGGAAAGGACTCCGGTACGGACAGTAAGTCGTAGGTACTGCTACGCCGAGAGCCCGTATCGCCTCTGCCGATTCCGGACAGCTTCGAGGCGGGGGATCCGTGATGTGGAATCTACGGACATCGCCTCAATAACCGAGAGGTCTACAACAGATGCGAGCGCGGCCTGCTCCGTCCGAGGCGCGCAGGCCCGCAGCGCAACTTGTAGCATACGGGGGCAGCCGGGCACGGTCAATGCGCGAAGAGGCATACCAAGGACGCAACGCCCCATACCTGGTGCAAACCGCCCAGCCGCAGGTGTTCGAGGGCTTCCGACCTCTGACACCCCGAATCCTCCGATGAGAGTACGACGACTGCCGCGATGATCCAAGACTCCCCGTTTGACACCGTCGACGAACCCGAGTCCGAGCCGGAGGCGACGCGGCGCACCGCGGGTGCCGCCGAGAGCAGCCGGGCGAGCCGGGGATGGTGGGACCGCAATGCCGACGACTACCAGACCGAGCACGGCGCCTTCCTCGGCGACGACCGCTTCGTCTGGGGCCCCGAGGGGCTGGACGAGGCCGACGTCGGGCTGCTCGGCCCGGCGCAGGAGCTCGCGGGCCGGTCGGTGCTGGAGATCGGCTGCGGCGCGGCGCAGTGCTCGCGCTGGCTGGCGGCGCGCGGTGCCCGGCCGGTCGCACTGGACCTGTCGTACCGGCAGTTGCAGCACTCCCGCCGGATCGGCGGCGCCTTCCCCCTGGTGCAGGCGGACGCCGGAGCGCTGCCCTTCGCGGACGGCGCGTTCGAACTGGCGTGCTCCGCGTACGGCGGGGTGCCCTTCGTCGCCGACTCGGCACGCGTGATGCGGGAGGTGCACCGGGTGCTGCGGCCGGGCGGCCGCTGGGTCTTCTCGGTCACCCATCCGATCCGCTGGGCCTTCCCCGACGAGCCGGGCCCCGAGGGGCTGACGGCCGGCGCGTCCTACTTCGACCGCACCCCGTACGTCGAACAGGACGAGCGCGGCGCCGCCGTCTATGTGGAGCACCACCGCACCATCGGTGACCGGGTGCGGGAGATCGCGGCGGCCGGTTTCCGGCTGGTGGACCTGCTGGAGCCGGAGTGGCCGCGGTGGAACAGCCAGGAGTGGGGCGGCTGGTCCCCGCTGCGCGGCGCGCTGCTGCCGGGCACCGCGATCTTCGTGTGCGTACGGGACTGACCGCGTGATCCGGACCGCCGCACTGGACCTGCCGGTACGCGGCGCGCTGCCCGCGCTGCGGTCGGCCTTGGACGAGCACGGTGGCGCGGTGCTGGCGGCGCCGCCGGGGACGGGCAAGACGACCCTGGTGCCGCTGGTGCTCGCCGGGCTGCTGGACGACACGCCGGTACGACGGGTGCTGGTGGCCGAGCCCCGGCGGATGGCGGCCCGGGCGGCGGCACGCCGGATGGCGTGGCTGCTGGGCGAGGAGGCCGGGGACCGGGTCGGGTTCACGGTGCGCGGCGAGCGGAGGGTTTCGCGGCGCACCGTCGTAGAAGTGGTGACGACCGGCGTGCTGCTGCAGCGGTTGCAGCGCGACCCCGAACTGCCGGGCGTGCACACGGTGCTGCTGGACGAGTGCCATGAGCGCCATCTGGACGCGGACACCGCGATGGCGTTCCTGCTGGATGTGCGCGCCGCGCTGCGGCCGGAGCTGCGGGTGCTGGCGGCGTCCGCGACCACGGACACGGCGGCCTGGGCGCGGCTGATGGGCGGGGTGCCGGTGGTCGAGGCGCAGGACGTGCTGCACCCGGTGGAGGTGGTGTGGGCTCCGGCGACGCGGCCGGTGCGGCCGCCGCACGGGATGCGGGTGGATCCGGCGCTGCTGGAGCATGCGGCGGCCGTGGTGCACCGTGCGCTGCGCGAGCGCGAGGGGGATGTGCTGTGCTTCCTGCCGGGCGTCGGAGAGATCGCCCGGGTCGCCGGAATGCTCGGCTCCGTTCCCGGCGTCGAGGTGCTCCAGGTGCACGGGCGGGCGCCCACCTCGGTGCAGGACGCGGCGCTCGCCCCGGGGACCCGGCGACGGGTGCTGCTGGCCACGGCGGTGGCCGAGTCCAGCCTGACGGTGCCCGGCGTGCGGGTGGTGGTCGACTGCGGTCTGGCGCGTGAGCCGCGTACCGACCACGCGCGCGGGCTGGGCGCGCTGACCACCGTACGGGTCTCGCGCGCAGCGGCCCGCCAGCGCGCCGGGCGGGCGGGCCGCGAGGGCCCGGGAACGGTCTACCGCTGCTGGTCGCAGGCCGACGACGCGGGCCGTCCGGTCCGCCCCGCGCCGGAGATCGCGGTGGCGGATCTGGCCGCGTTCGCCTTGCAGGCGGCGTGCTGGGGCGATCCGGAGGCGACCGGGCTGGCGCTGCTCGACACCCCCGCGGCGGGCGCGATGGCGGCGGCACGGGACACGTTGCGGGCCGTGGGAGCAGTCGGCCCGGACGGCCGGGTGACGGAACGGGGTGTGCGGATGGCCAGGCTGGGCCTGCATCCCCGGCTGGCGCGGGCGCTGCTCGACGGGGCGCGGACGACAGGCGTGCGCCGGGCGGCCGAGGTGGTGGCACTGCTCAGCGAGGAGCCGCCACGGGAGTACGGGGACGACCTGGCCGCGGCGTGGCGCTCGGCCCGCCGGGGCGGTGACGCCTACGCCGGACGCTGGCGGGCGGAGGCCGGCCGGCTCACGGCGGCGATGGCGGAATCCGCCGCGCCACAGGCACCGGACGCGGCCGTGGGCGCGGCGGCACGGCAGGGCGGCGCCGAAGAGGAGGGCCAGGTCACCGATGACCTCGCGGCCGGGCTGATAGCCGCGCTGGCCTTCCCCGAGCGGGTGGCCAGGCAGCGTGGCGGCGGGTATCTGATGGCCTCGGGCACGGCGGCCGAACTGGCCGACGGCACCCGGCTGTCGGGCTCACGATGGCTGGCGGTCGCGGTGGCGGACCGCCCGGTGTCGGCTTCCTCGGCCCGGGTGCGGATGGCCGCGGTGATCGACGAGGCGACGGCTCGTACGGCGGCGGCACCGCTGCTGTCCTCCTACGAGGAGGTGGTGTGGGACAGCGCGGACTCCGGGGACGTCGTGGCGCGCGAGGTGCGGCGGCTGGGCGCGATCGAGCTGTCGTCGCGGGCACTGCGCTCCCCCGGCCCGGACGCGGTCCGGGCGGCGCTGCTCGACGGGCTGCGCCGGGAGGGCGTCGGTCTGCTGCGCTGGAGCCGGGAGGCGGAAGGGCTGCGGCAGCGGATGGCCTTCCTGCACCGGGAGTTGGGCGCTCCGTGGCCGGATGTGTCGGACGAGGCGCTGCTGGACCGTGTCGATGAGTGGCTCGGCGTGGAGCTGGGCGCGGCACGGCGGCGCGCGGATCTGGCCCGGGCGGACGCGGGCGCCGCGCTGTCCCGGCTGCTGCCGTGGGCAGGCGGGGAGGCGGTGCGGTTCGAGGAGCTGGCGCCGGAGCGGATCGAGGTGCCCAGCGGGTCCCGGATCCGGGTGGCGTACGGCGACGGCCAGCCGGTGCTGGCGGCCAAGCTCCAGGAGTTGTTCGGCTGGCAGGAGACGCCGAGGATCGCGGGCGGCCGGGTGCCGCTGCTGGTGCATCTGCTCTCCCCCGCCGGACGTCCGGCGGCGGTCACCGCGGATCTGGCGTCGTTCTGGCGGGACGGATACCGGTCGGTACGCGCCGAGTTGCGCGGGCGCTACCCCAAGCATCCCTGGCCGGAGGACCCTTCGACGGCGCAGCCGACGCTGCGTACGAACCGCCGGGCATAGCGTCCCCGCCCGACGGCCGCGGTCACGCGACCCACGCCACACGTCACCGGGGGTGTCAGGAGATCCGCCGGACAGGCCTAGGCGGGCACCGGTTCGGGTGCCGGTTCGGCGCTGTCGGCCGACGAGGACGCGCCGGGGCGGCGGCTGCGGGCCTCCAGGACCAGTGACGTGGTGAGCAGTGCGGCGCCCAGTCCGAGGAAGCCCCACGGCAGATAGCTGGTGAGTGCCAGTACCAACTGTCGCTGGGACTTGACGAGTTTGACGGTCGAGTCGACATAGTCGGGCCGCATTCTGACATCGCCCGCGAAGGCGATGAGCGGCGGCTTCTCCGGGTGGCCGATGAAGCGCATCTCCTCCTGGTGGACTTCCTCGCCGTTGACCGGTGCGCCGGTGGTCGGGTCGACCCAGAACATTCGCTTGGTGGTGTACCAGCGCTCCATTCCGGCGGCGGTGACGACGGCGGGTGTCACACCGAGCGGCATCTTCTTCGGCAGCGGCACCTTGGTCCATGGGACGGTCTGCTCGAAGTAGTAGACCTTCAGGCCGTGGAAGGTCCGCGTGCCCCGGTAGTGGATGGGGGCGGAGGTGCGGGTCTGGGCGTCGAAGTAGTAGTAGTCCCGTTTCCGGGTGAGGAAGGGCCATTTGAACTCGATGCCCTGGCGGCGTACGGGGTCGCCGTCGACGTTCTCCCCGGCCGCGTGGACCGGCGCCTGGGAGTGGGCGTCGAAGACGTAGCGTTCGGGGATCTCGGAGACCATGGCGCCGTGTGAGTCGGCGATGTAGGAGAGGGCGTCCCAGACGACGACATCGCGGCCGGTCTCCTTCTTGACCTGTTGCGCCGCCGCCACATTGCCGCGCAGCGTCTGCACGATGTTCACTTCGGGGACGGTGACGTCCTTCATCTGGTTGTAGTCGAGCAGGGTCGCGTTCTTCGCTTCGAGAACGGCGACCTGGTATTCGCTGGGCGGGATCTTCGCCAGCCGGGGAAAGGCGTACCAGCGCAGCAGTGGCGACAGCGCGGTGAAGAACACGGCGAATCCGAGGAGCACCAGGCTGGCTTTACGGCGCATTTCCCGGTCCCCCTTACGGATGCCGCGGGACGGTGGTCAGCAGCGGTTTCGGCGAGGTCCTGCCCGCCGGCACTCCGATCGCGGTGATCGTCAGGACCAGGGCCAGCGCGGCGGCGAGTCCGATGGCCGCGGCGGTCAGGGCGCGCATGGACAGCCTCCCGGTGTTGGCTGCGGGGCGCGGGCACCGTAGCAACCGGAACGCCAAATGAGAACAGGTTCTGCTGACGGCATGTCAGCGGGGTCGGGTCGCACCGGCGCTGGTGCGACCCGGCCCCGCTGAGGTGGCGCCGCGGGTCAGTGCGCTTGGCTGGGCGCGGCGGACGGCGACGGGCCGGCGCTCCTGCTCGGCGACGGCGTGGGGCACGGCCCGCCGGTCGGGGACGGCGAGGGCGACGGCGAAGCGGACGAACTGCCGCTCGGCGAAGGGGTCGGCGACGGGGTCGGGCTGGGCGACGGGCTGCCGCTGCCGGACGGCGAGGGCGACGGGCTCGGCGACCCGGTGGGGCACCCTCCGGTCGGCGACGGGCTCGGGCTGCCGCTGCCGGACGGCGAAGGCGACGGGCTGCCGCTCGGGCCGGGGCCGATGCTGCCGCTGGCCGAGGCGGTGGGCAGCGGGCTGTGCGAGGGGGACGCGGACGGCCCGCCACCAGGCCTGCCGCTCGCGCTGGGCGAGGCCGAGGGCGACGGTGTCGCCGACGGCACACGACCGCTTCCGGGACCGGGCGCCGGACCACCGGAGCCGTCCGGGATCTGGTGCGTACCGTTCAGGTAGTACTGGTACCAGTCCTTGACGGTGTTCAGGTAGTCCTGCGAGTGGTTGTAGCCCAGGATGGCGCGGTCCAGGCCGCTGGAGTCGGACAGATCGCCGCCCGCCGCGCACAGGTAGTCGCCCGCGGCGAGTGCGGCGTCGTAGATGTTGTTGGGGTCCTTGATGCCGTCACCGTTGCCGTCCGCACCCCACTGCGCCCACGTCGACGGGATGAACTGCATGGGCCCGACGGCCCGCGCATACGCCAGGCCGCCGTCGTAGTAACTGGTGTTGCCTGCCGCGATGCTGGCGTTGCCGCCGCTACCGTCGAGGACCGGGCCGAGGATCGGCTTGAGGGTGGTGCCCGAGGCGTCCACGTTCCCGCCGTCCGCCTGGCCGGATTCGACCTCGCCGATCCCGGCGAGCAGCTGCCAGCGCAGATGGCAGCCGGGCTGGCTGCCGCGGAGCGCCGTCTCGGCCTTCTGGTACGCGGCGAGTACGGTCGCGGGGATGCCCGCGCCGCCCGCTCCCGTCCCCAGCCCGGTGCCGGGCTGCCCGCTCGGACTGCCGGGCTTCACCGGGGAGTTGAGCGGAGGCAGATTGGTGACGTACGGCTTTCCACCGTCGATCGGCGGTCCGGGAGGCGGGGCCACCGAGGCTCCGTGTGCCACTCCCAGGGCCACACCCGGGGCCTGTGAGGCGGTGAGCGCCGCCATCGCCAGCGCCGCGACAGCGGTGCCCGCCGCACCCTTGCGTATCCGTCGGCCGAACGGCACAGACATACGCCCTTTCCCTCCCGATGGTGTGTCGTATGCGCTCCCCAGCGCGACAACGAAACGGACACTACGTCAACTTGTGCACCGGAGCCACCGTCCGTGACGGAGATGGTGATGAACAGTGCGAAACTCAGCGATGGGAAGACCGAATGCCGTTCACCTTCAGCCATCCCGCGGCGGTGCTGCCCCTGCTGCGGGCCGACGGGTCGGGTGCCGTACGGGGGCGCGGACGGCTGCTCGCGGCGGGCCTGGTCGCCGGGTCACTCGCGCCCGATGTTCCGTTCTTCCTCGACTCCGTCATCCCCGGCACGTACGGATACGGCCGCGCCGCACACCACTTGGCCGGGGCCGCCGTACTCGATCCGCTGCTCGCGGCCGGACTGGTGGGCGGCTGGGTGGCGGTACGCGGGCCGCTGACCGGGCTGCTGCCGCCGGGGGTCGGCGGCAGGGCGGCCCGGCTGCTGGGTGTGGCGCCGGTCGAGGCGGCGCTGCCGACGGCACGGGACGCCGGATGGTTCTGGCTGTCGGCGGTGACCGGCACGGCCACGCATCTTGGCTGGGACGCCTTCACCCACCACGGGCGTGGCGGTGTACGCCTGCTGCCGGTGCTGAACCGCACGGTGTGCGGCGTACCGCTGCACCACTGGGCGCAGTACGCGAGTTCGGCCGCGGGACTGGCTGCCCTCGGGCTGTGGACGGCGCGCGAACTGCGCCGCGCCCCGCGGGTCCCGCCGCCGCCCTCGGTGCCCCAACTGACCACACGCGGCAGGCGGACGGGCGCCTGGGCGCTCGCCGCCTCCGCCATGACCGGGGCGGCGCTGCGGTGCCTACGGGACCGGCCCCGCGGCTCCTCGTCCCTGATCGCCTCCGCCACCTTCGGCGCGGGCGCGGGTCTCGCGCTGGCCGCCCCGGCGATCACCGCCGTGATCCGCGCCAGCCACCCGCGCCCGCGCCGTCGAGGCGGTCAGTGCGCCGCGGACTCCCAGTCGGCGCCGTGCCCGACCGAGACATCGAGCGGGGCGCGCAGCGGGTAGGCACCGGCCATTTCCCGGCGGACCAGCTCCTCCACCTGCTTGCGCTCGCCGGGCGCCACCTCCAGCACGATTTCGTCATGCACCTGCAGCAGGGTGCGCGAACGCAGTTGCTCCCTGGTGAGGGCCTCGTCCACCCGCAGCATCGCGATCTTGACGATGTCGGCGGCCGAACCCTGGATCGGCGCGTTGAGCGCCATCCGCTCGGCCATCTCCCGGCGCTGCCGGTTGTCGCTGTTGAGGTCCGGCAGATAGCGGCGGCGGCCCAGCAGCGTCTCGGTGTAACCGGTGACCCGGGCCTCCTCCACCACCCGCTGCAGATAGTCGCGCACCCCGCCGAACCGCTCGAAGTAGGTGTCCATCAGCGTCCGCGCCTCGGCCGCCTCGATGCCCAACTGCTGGGAGAGGCCGAACGCGGACAGTCCATAGGCCAGCCCGTAGGACATCGCCTTGATCTTGCGCCGCATCTCGGCGTCCACGTGCTCCCGGGGCACGTCGAAGACGTACGAGCCCACCGTGGTGTGCAGGTCCTCGCCGGAGGTGAAGGCGGCGATCAGCCCCTCGTCCTCGGACAGATGAGCCATCACCCGCAGCTCGATCTGGCTGTAGTCGGCGGTCAGCAGCGACTCGTAGCCCTCACCGACCACGAAGCCCCGGCGGATCGCCCGGCCTTCGTCGGTGCGGACCGGAATGTTCTGCAGGTTGGGGTCGGTGGACGACAGCCGTCCGGTGGCGGCGACCGTCTGGTTGAAGGTGGTGTGGATCCGGCCGTCGGGCGCGACGGTCTTGATCAGGCCCTCAACCGTGGAGCGCAGCCGGGCCTGTTCACGATGGCGCAGCATGATCACCGGCAGCTCGTGGTCGGTCTGCCCGGCGAGCCAAGCCAACGCGTCGGCGTCCGTGGTGTACCCGGTCTTGGTCTTCTTGGTCTTCGGCAGGCCCAACTCGCCGAACAGCACCTCCTGCAGCTGCTTGGGCGACCCGAGGTTGAACTCGTGCCCCACCGCGCGGTGCGCCTCGGACACCGCCTGCTCGACGGCCCCGGCGAACTGCTGCTCCATCCGGTCCAGCCACTCGCGGTCGGCGGCGATACCGTGCCGCTCCATCCGGGCCAGCAGCGCCGAGATGGGCAACTCCACATCCCGCAGCAGATCCAGCGCGCCGTCCGCGGCCAGCCGGGCGCTGAACACCTCACCCAGGTCAACCACCGTACGGGCCTGGGCCATCAGCGCCTCCGCCTCGGCGCCGTCCTCCACCCCGAACGCCAACTGCCCGCTGTCGTCGTCCGACTTGTCCAGCTCACGGCCGAGATACTCCACCGAGAGCGCGTCGAGCGCGAAGGAGCGCCGCCCGGGCTTGATCAGATACGCGGCCAGCGCGGTGTCCATCACCACGCCGTCGACCGTCCAGCCGTGCTCGGCGAAGACCCGCATCGCGCCCTTGGCGTTGTGCAGCACCTTGGGATGCCCGCGGTCCGCGATCCACTGTGCGAAGGCCTTCTCGTCCTTCTCCACCAGCTGCGCCGGATCGAACCAGGCGGCCGGGCCCTCCTCGATCGCCAGGGCGATCTCGGTGACCGCACCGGAACCCAGCGCCCAGGTGTCGACCGTGGCCACACCCACCGTGCCGCCGCCGTGCTCCTTCAGCCAGTCCGCCAGCTCGCCCGCGCCCAGCAACTGCCCGTCGATCTCGACACCGTCGCTCATCACCTCGGCGGCGGCCTCGCTGGTGCCGGGATCCGCCGCGTAAAGCCGCTCACGGAAGTTGGAGTGCCGGAACTCCAGCGCCTCCAGCACCACATCGAGCGAGGCCCGGTCGTACGGCTGGCGGGCCAGCCCGTCGGGGCCGACCGGCAGATCGACGTCCCGCACCATCTCGGTCAGGCGGCGGTTCAGCTTGACCGCCTCCAAGTGGTCCCGGAGGTTCTGCCCGACCTTGCCCTTGACCTCGTCGACCCGCTTCACCAGCTCCTCGAAGGAGCCGAACTGGGTGATCCACTTGGCGGCGGTCTTCTCGCCGACGCCCGGAATCCCGGGCAGGTTGTCGGACGGGTCGCCGCGCAGCGCCGCGAAGTCCGGGTACTGCCGGGGGCTGAGGCCGTACTTCTCCTCGACCTTCTGCGGGGTGAACCGGGTGAGCTCGGAGACGCCCTTGGTCGGGTACAGCACCGTCACGTGGTCGCTGACCAACTGGAACGAGTCCCGGTCACCGGTGACGATCAGCACCTCGTAACCCGCCTGCTCGGCCTGGGTGGCCAAGGTGGCGATGACGTCGTCGGCCTCGAAGCCGTCCACGGCGAACCGCGGCACCCGCATCGCGTCCAGCAGCTCGCCGATCAGCTCGACCTGGCTGCGGAACTCGTCCGGGGTCTTGGAACGGGTCGCCTTGTACTCCGGATACTCGTCCATCCGCCAGGTCTTGCGGGACACGTCGAACGCCACCGCCAGATGCGTCGGCTGCTCGTCACGCAACGTGTTGGCCAGCATCGACGTGAACCCGTAGATCGCGTTCGTCGGCTGGCCGGTGGCGGTGTTGAAGTTCTCCACCGGCAGCGCGAAGAACGCCCGGTACGCCAAGGAGTGCCCGTCCAGCAGGAGCAGGCGCTGCCGGCCTGCCTCCCGGCCCCCACCGCCCGACGCGGTGGCGCCGGTCGCCCCGGTGGTCTTCGCGGTCTTCTTCGCCGTCGTCTTCGATGCCTTTGCTACCACGCCTCCGATCCTCCCACGGACCACTGACATCCCCGTCCGCGACGCCGCACGCCGGGCCCCGCCGTCAGCGGCACGTGGCAGGATCGAGTGAAAAGCATCGGATACGCGAGGCCGGACACGCCGCAGGCGTACCGAAACGTAGCGAAGGGGACGACGATGGCAGGCAAGCCGCCCGCAGGGGACCCGGTCCAGGACGCGCCCGACGTCACCGCGCCGCAGCACGCCGCCGCCGGGCTGCCCGCCATCGGGCACACACTGCGGATCGCCCAGCAGCAGATGGGCGTGCGCCGCACCGCGCTCACCCTGCTCAAGGTCAACCAGAAGGACGGCTTCGACTGCCCCGGCTGCGCATGGCCGGAGCCCGCCAAGCGGCACCGCGCGGAATTCTGCGAGAACGGCGCGAAGGCCGTCGCCGAAGAGGCGACGCTGCGCCGCGTCACCCCCGACTTCTTCGCCCGGCACCCGGTCTCCGACCTCGCCACCCGCAGCGGCTACTGGCTGGGACAGCAGGGCAGGCTGACCCAGCCGATGTATCTGGCCGACGGCGCGGACACCTACCAGCCGGTGCCCTGGGAGCGCGCCTTCGAGATCATCGCCGAGGAACTGCACCAGCTGGCGTCGCCGGACGAGGCGGTGTTCTACACCTCGGGGCGCACCAGCAACGAGGCCGCGTTCCTCTACCAGTTGTTCGCCCGCGAACTGGGCACCAACAACCTGCCCGACTGCTCCAACATGTGCCATGAGTCGTCGGGTTCCGCGCTCACCGAGACCCTCGGCGTCGGCAAGGGCAGCGTGCTCCTCGAGGACCTCTACCGCGCCGACCTCATCATCGTCGCGGGCCAGAACCCCGGCACCAACCATCCGCGGATGCTCTCCGCGCTGGAGCAGGCCAAGGCGGGCGGCGCGCGGATCGTCACCGTGAACCCGCTGCCCGAGGCCGGACTCGAGCGGTTCAAGAACCCGCAGACCGCCCGCGGACTCGCCGGATCCGGCACCGCGCTCACCGATCTGTTCCTGCAGATCCGGATCGGCGGCGACCAGGCGCTGTTCCGCGCGCTGGGCCGGCTCATCCTGGAGACCGAAGGCGCCGTCGACACCGCGTTCGTCGACCAACACACCCATGGCTTCGAGGAGTTCGCGAAGACCGCCCGCGCCACCGACTGGGACGAGGTGCTGCGCGCCACCGGCCTGGACCGCCGGGAGATCGAGCGGCTGCACGAGATGGTCCTGGGCGCCCGCAGCATCGTGGTGTGCTGGGCGATGGGCCTCACCCAGCACAAGCACGCGGTGCCCACCATCCGCGAGGTGGTCAACTTCCTTCTGCTGCGCGGCAACATCGGCCGCCCGGGCGCCGGGGTCTGCCCGGTGCGCGGCCACAGCAACGTGCAGGGCGACCGCACCATGGGCATCTTCGAGCGGCCCGCCCCCGCCTTCCTGGACGCGTTGGAGAAGGAGTTCGGCTTCGCGCCACCGCGCGAACACGGGCTCGACGTGGTGCAGTCCATCCGCGCGATGCGCGACGGCACGGCGAAGGTGTTCTTCGCCATGGGCGGCAACTTCGTCGCCGCGTCCCCCGACACCGAGGTCACCGAGGCGGCGATGCGCCGGGCCCGGCTGACCGTCCATGTCTCCACCAAGCTCAACCGCTCCCATGTGGTCACCGGCGCCCGGGCGCTGATCCTGCCCACGCTCGGCCGCACCGAGAAGGACGTCCAGGCCTCGGGCGAGCAGTTCGTCACCGTCGAGGACTCCATGGGCATGGTGCACGCCTCCCGCGGCGGCCTGGCACCGGCGAGCGGCCAGCTGCTCTCCGAGCCCGCCATCATCTGCCGGCTCGCCCGCGCGGTACTCGGCCCGGACAGCGTCATCCCCTGGGCGGAGTTCGAGGCCGACTACGACCGGGTACGGGACCGGATCTCCCGGGTCGTCCCGGGCTTCGCGGACTTCAACACCAAGGTCCGCCGCCCCGGCGGCTTCACCCTGCCGCACGCCCCGCGCGACAGCCGCAGCTTCCCCACCGCCACCGGCAAGGCCAACTTCACGGCGGCGCCCATCGAGTACCCGCAGGTGCCGGAGGGCCGCCTGCTGCTGCAGACCCTGCGCTCGCACGACCAGTACAACACCACCATCTACGGCCTCGACGACCGCTACCGGGGCATCAAGGGCGGCCGCCGCGTCGTCCTGCTCCACCCCGAGGACGCCACCGCCTTCGGTCTGGCCGACGGCGGGTACGCCGACCTGGTCAGCGAATGGTCCGACGGCGTCGAACGGCGTGCCGAGGGCTTCCGCGTCGTCCACTACCCCACCACCCGCGGCTGCGCCGCCGCGTACTACCCGGAGACCAACGTCCTCGTGCCGCTGGACCACACCGCCGACACCAGCAACACCCCGGCGTCGAAGTCCGTCGTCATACGGCTGGAGGCCACACGTGATCAAAACCACCCCGCGCCGGCCACGCCAGCCGTCTGAACACCTGATAGGACGCTGCTACCGCAGTTTCCGAGGGCTGTGACACCAAAGGCTGGCGCCGCAGGCCCCCGGGCCCCCAGAGCGGTGCCGGCCCGGGCTCCGTGCCCGGACCGCACCGCGACCGACCGAAGACGATCGGAGCCGACCGACATGGGCGAGCAGGCCGCCACCCAGGCCCCCACCAAGTTCCCGCCGGAGATCATCGAGCAGTACGCCGGGCTCGGCATCGACCTGCCGTCCCTGTTCTCCGCCGGAACCCTGGGCAACCGTATGGGCATCCAGGTCATCGAGGCCTCCGCAGAGCGGGTCGTCGGCACCATGCCGGTCGAGGGCAACACCCAGCCGTACGGGCTGCTGCACGGCGGCGCCTCCGCGGTGCTGGCCGAGACCCTCGGCTCGGTCGGCGCCATGATGCACGCCGGCCCCCACAAGATCGCGGTGGGCGTCGACCTCAACGCCACCCACCACCGCGGCCTCCGCTCCGGCACGGTCACCGGCGTAGCCACCCCGGTGCACCGCGGCCGCTCCAGCGCCACCTACGAGATCGTCATCTCCGACGAGCAGGACCGCCGCATCTGTTCGGCCCGGCTGACCTGCATGCTGCGACCGTCCGCAGCCAACGGCAACCAGAGCGCCTGACCGGCGCGGCGGCCGATCTCGGGGGTACGCCCCCAAAGAATCCGCCGCCGCGGCGAGCACGCCCACGGCGTGGTCCGGCGCTGCGGGATCACCACAACCCGCCGGACCCGCACTACTGGCCGCGGATGGCCGCGGCCAGTTCCTCGGCGAGGTCCGGTGTCGCCGCGATGACACCGGACCAGCGGCGGTGCAGATCGGTGTCGATCTCCAGCGGCCTGCCGTACGCGTCCACGACGGCTCCTCCCGCCGCCGGGACCATCACCATCGCCGCGGCGAGGTCCACGATCCGGTGCGTCTGCGAGCCCGCGTCGGCGAAGCCGTCGATGGATCCCTCGGCGACCAGTGCCGCCTCCAGGCAGCTGGTCGACAAGATCCGTATCCGGCTTGCCCGTTGGGCGACCCGCCACCAGGCGGCCGCCTGGTCCGGGTCGTGCGGATGCGGCCGCAGCAGACTCACCGCCGCCCCGTCGAGCGCGGTGCGCCCGGTGGTGCGGTACGCGGTGGGCTGCCCGGCGACCGCGTGCCAGCAGCGGCCGGTGTCGAGCCAGCAGGTCAGCGACTCGGTGGGCACTCCGTCGTGCACCAGCGCGGCAGCGAAGGCGGAAAGCGGCACCCCGGCCGCGGCGTTCGCCGTGCCGTCCACCGGGTCGGCCACGAGCGTGACGGCCGACCCGTTGTCGATGACGCCGATCTCCTCGCTGAGCAGGTTGACCCGGTGCGCGTCGACGACCTCGGCGATGGCGGTGTCGACCAGGATGTCGAGCCGCATCGTGGGCGTGCCGTCGGCCCCGACCCGTACCCGCTCGGCGAGTCCCGCCCGGTCGTACCTCTGCCGGGCGGCCCGAAAGGCGCCGGCGGCCGCCCGGGTGGCGGCGGCGAGCACCGGGTGGGCCGCCGCCGGAACCTCGGGGTCGGGGACCGGCCACGGGATCATCGTCGGGTTCATCGCGTACCGCCCTCGCACTCCACGTCCACGGCCGCCCGCAGCACGGCCCACACCTCGGGCCACGGCGAACCGGGCCGCACCAGCGCCAGGTCGGCGCGCAGTCCCGGCCGCAGCGAGCCGCGGTCGGACAGCCCGGCCACCTCGGCCGGCCCCGCGGTCACCAGGGCGACCGCCGTCGGCAGGTCGGCGAGTCCGGCCGAGACGAGCTGGAAGGCCGCCGCCAGCAGCCCGGACGGCAGGTAGTCCGAGGCCAACGCGGTCACCAGGCCGAGCCCGACCAGTTCCCGCGCCGAGACGTTGCCGGAGTGCGAGGTGCCGCGCAGCACGTTCGGCGCGCCCATCACGATGGGCAGGCCGTGTTCCCTGGCGGCCCGCGCGGCGTCGACGGTGGTCGGGAACTCGGCGACCGCACCGCCCCTGGCGCACAGCGCCCCGACCGCTTCGGCCGAGTCGGGGTCGTGGCCGAACAACCGGATCCGCCCCGCCCTGGCCGACTCGCCCAGCCAGCTGAGGTTCCGCTCCAGCACCGCACCGTACTGCGAACGCTCGGCGATCAGCCCGTCGACGTGCTCCCTCGCCTGCTCCGCCGACATCCCGTCAGCACCGACCAGGTACTCCTCCATGTAGCGGCGGTCGGTGTACTGGCCCTGCCCCGGCGTGTGGTCCTCGTGGGAGACCAGCGGTGTGCCGACCGCCGCGGCCAGTTGCTCGCGCAGCGCCGCCGCGCCTTCCGCGGAACGTACGTCGAGCCGGTAGAGGAGCCGGTGGTCCACCGGCGCCGCGGTCCGGCCACCGACGGTCTCGCACAGCGCCTTTGCCGACCCCGGTGTGCGCTCGGTGCCGCGGCTGGTCTTGTGCTGGAAGCCGGCGCCGTGGAACACGGTGGTGACCCCCGCCGCCCGCAGCTTGCCCTCAAGCGACAACAGCGCGAAGTCCCACGGCAGTCGGGCCGACGGCCGCGGCTGGTGCTCGCGCTCCAGCGCGTCGCTGTGGACGTCGATCAGCCCGGGCAGGCACAGCAGGCCACGGCCGTCCACATCGCAGCCCGACCCGGCCACGTGCGGTTCGACGGCGGCGATCCGGCCCTGGCGGACCACGACGCGGGCGTCGTCGAGCACGGCGTCCGGCAGGACCGCGCGGACGTGCCCGAGGACGTAGTCCCGTGGCGGCGGGCCGAGCGGCCAGCCGGTCATCTGCGCTGCCAACGCGACGTCGCTCATGCCACCGCTCCCAGGATGTCCCGTGCCGGTCCCTCGGCGACGATCCGGGCATCCGTCATCTGTACGACGCGGGTCGCCAACTGCCGCATCGCGTCGAGGTCGTGGAAGACCGCCACTACCGCGACGCCCTGATCGGTGAGCGACGCGATCAGTTGCAGCGCGCGCTCCCGGTTCCGCGGGTCGAGCGCGGACACCGGCTCGTCGAGCAGCAGCAGCCTGGGGGGCCGTACCGTGCCGGCCGCCAGGTTGATGCGCTGCCGTTCGCCGCCGGAGAGCACGCCGCAGTCCACGTCCCACAGCGCCTCGTCGAGGCCGAGCCGGTGCAGTGACTCGGCGGCGGCGTCCCGGGCCTCGGCCGGGGCGAGGCCCCTGCGGCGCGCGGCGGCGGCCACCACGTCCAGCGGGCCGGTACGCGGCGGCGGGGTGAGGAACTGCGATACGTAGCCGATCTCCCGCCCGCGCAGCCGGGCCAGCGCACGGTCCGGCAGCGCGGTCAGCTCCACCGGCCCGTCCGGGGTGTGCAGCAGCACCGAACCGGAGTCCGGCAGGTAGCTGCGGTGGATGCAGCGCAGCAAGCTGGACTTGCCCGCGCCGCTGGGCCCGGCGACCGCCACGTGCTCGCCTGCCGCGACGTCGAGGTCGACGCCGTCGAGCGAGACCACCGTGCGGCCGTCGATGGTGTGCAGGGTGAACGTCTTGCGCAGCTCACGGACGGTCAACACGGCGCCGGGCCGGTCGGGTTGGGGTGTCGGCATGGTCTGCTCACCTTCGTGCCGCGGCGACGAGCCGCTGGGTGTAGGGGTGGTGCGGATCGCGGAAGAGCTGGTCGGTCAGACCGCTCTCGATGACCCGGCCGAGCTGCATCACGACGCTGCGCTCGGTCAGCGCCTCGATCACCGCGAAGTCGTGGCTCACCACCACCGCGGCCACGTTCCGTTCGATCAGCAGGCCGCGCAGCAGGTCGAGCACTCCGGCGGCGACCGAGGCGTCGAGTCCCGTGGTGGGCTCGTCGAGCAGCAGCACCGGAGGTTCGGTGGCCAGTGCCTTGGCGATCTGCACCCGCTGGCGCATTCCGCCGGAGAACGTGCCCACCGCGTCGTCCATCCGCGACAGCGGCACCTCGACCCGGTCCAGCAGTTCGGCGACGCGCCGCCGTATCGCGTGGTATCCGCGCCAGCCGGCGGCGGTCAGGCGTTCCGCGATGTTGCCGCCCGCCGTCACGTTCAGGTCGAGGCCCGCCGCGGGGTCCTGGTAGACGACCGCCATGGTGTCGACCCGCAGTCCGCGCCGGGCCGACGGGTCGAGTGCCAGCACATCGGTGCGTCCGCCGTCGACACCGGACAGCCGGACGCTCCCAGCGGTGGCCGTCTCGTCGCCGATCACGCAGCGCAGCACGGTGGACTTGCCGGAGCCGGACTCGCCGATCAGCCCGAGCGCCTCACCGGGCGCGACATCGAAGGACACGTCCCACGCCGCGACGACCGCACCGGTCGCGGGGCTGATCGCGGTGGCGTGCTCGGGACCGGTGCCCGGTACCGCGGCCGCGCCGCCGGGACCGTGCACCTTGCCTATGCCGTCCACCCGCAGCGCCCATTCGGGACCGTCCGCCGCGGCCGTCGGCCGCACGCCTGCGGCGGGACGGGGGGCTTCGGCGGTGTCCCGCGCCGTGGCCGCCACCCGGCGGCGCGGGTCCGGCAGCCAGGCGAGCGGTACCCGCTCCCGGTGTGCCGCGCGGTCCACGTCCCCGTCGGCGGCCCTGCCGCACCAGTCGGAGTCGCTGCACACGTACTGGCCGCCGCTCGCCTCGACCAGGAAGGTGTCGTCGCTGCCGCAGTACGCGCACGTCCCGTCCGGTATGTGCTCGACCTCGAACGGGACGTCGTCGAAGGTCAGCGGTTCGACGGCGGTGTGCGGGGGGATGGCGTAGATGCGCTTCTCCCGGCCCGCTCCGTACAGGTTGAGGTGTTCCGACATGTGCAGCCGTGGTACGTCCCAGCGCGGCACCGGGCTGGTCGCCATGACGTAGCGCCCGCCCACCAGCACCGGATAGCCGGTGGACTTGGTGATGACGCCGTTGCGCACCAGGTCCTCGTAGAGGCTGACCCACATCGCGGAGTAGTCCTGCTCGGCGTGCATCCGGGCGCACTCGGCCACCGACTTCTCCACGCCGCGCAGCGGTTCGGGCACCGGGACCTGGTAGACGACGATCTGCTCGGCGCCCAGCGCCTCCTCGGGAACGCGATGGCGGGTCTGTACCACGGTCGCCTCCCGGGTGTCCGTGGTGGCGGCGCAGCCCATGGTCGAGGAGATCATCCGGCGCAGGTTGGTGGCGTTGACCCCGCCGTCGTCGCCCTGGTCGATCACCTTGAGGACATCGCCGGAACCGACGACGCCGAGGGTGACCTGCAGTCCGCCGGAGCCCCAGCCCCGGGCGACCGGCATCTCGCGGGAGCCGAAGGGCACTTGGTAGCCGGGGACGCAGACCGCGGTGAGGGTGGCACGGCGGATCTCCCGCTTGGCGCCCTCGTCGAGGATGCCGGGCGGCGCGTCCGTACGGCCGTCGTCGAGCAGACTGAGCACACGGGTCGAGCCGGTGCGCGGCTCGCTGAGGCGCGCGGCCATCAGCACTCCTTCCCAAAGGGTTCTGGTAGGCGGGGATTCGGGTCATCGGTGCCCCGCGCTTCGCGGCCCGCGAGCTTGCGGTCCATCATCGAGCGGAACGTCACGTAGTGCGGCAGCTTCAGGTGCTCGAGGAAGCCGCCCGAGTCGAGCCCGTCCGTGGTCAGCAGCAGCAACTGCTCCAGCGAGCCCTCGTCCCCGAACCGGCGGTGGGCGATGTCGAGGTTGGCCATCGCGATCGCCTTGCGCTCGTTGTGGCCGAAGCACATCCCGTAGCCGATGTCGAACCGGGTGCGGTCCTCGTCGGCCCCGTCGAGGTCCTCGATCGCCTCCGCCTCGGTGGCGCGGAAGACCCCGACCACGACCGGGTTCCCGGTGTGCGGGTGGATCACCCGCAGCGGCAGTCGGCCGTGGCGCAGTTCGCCGAGCGTCACCTCGTGGACGGCTCCGTCGGGGCCGAGGATCGACCGGTACCACAGGCCCACCAGCGCGCCGGTCTCGGCCCGGGCCATGCTGGCCAGCACGGCGGAACGCGGCGCCGGCGGCCGGGCCGGCTCGCGCGCCACGTCGACCGGTTCGGGATCCGCCGCCGTGCCGTGGCGGTGCTCGACCAACAGGTCCAGCTCGCGCAGCAGGTCGCTGAAGCGGCCCGGGTGGCGCTGCTCGCAGGTGCGCTCCGGCGGGACCTGAGCGCCCGCGTCGTCGGCGGCAGGCGGCGGCCCGTCCGGCCGCTCCAGCAGCCTGCCGGTGTAGTCGGTGGTACGGCCGAGCAGTTGCGGTCCGCCCGGTGTCCGGTGGGCCGACACGATACGGCGCAGCACCACCATCTCCGCCGGTTCGACCGGCTCGCTCACCGCCAGCCTGGGCAGCGTGGAGCGGTGCGCCCGTACCAGATGGGCGGCCTCCAGCACATCGCCCTCGGCCTGCCGGAACGCGTCCGCGGCGATCGCCTCGTCGTACAGTCCCGCCTCGCCCATGATCCGGTCGACGGCGAGCCGGAACCGCAGCAGGATCTGCTCGGTCGACGCCCATGGAGTGGCAGCGTGGTCCCGCGCCCGGCGGACCAGCCCCTCGGCGGCGAGAATGGCGGACATGCCGCCGCGTACACCCGAGTACCCCATCAGATGACCTCCTCGCCGACCCGGGTGGTCCGCGGCAGCCCGGCCAACCGGCCCCGCGCGGTGACGAAGAGCAGGTCGATTCCGGTGGGGAAGCCGCTGCCCAGCCGGTCGCGCCAGGAGACGAAGCCGTCGGGCAGCCCGGCCACCCGCAGCAGGCGGGATCCCGGCACACCGGGTCCTTCGAGGCGCCACACCGGGCCGGGGCCCGCGGGCTCGGCCTCGATCTCGGGCACCCGGACACACACCAGCGCCGCGTCCTGCGGTGCCGCCGCGCTGCCGGTCCGGAAGGCGACCGGCTCGCCGTCGGCCAACTGCCGCAGCACGGCGACGAGTCGGGCGTCCGCCGGGCCGGTCATCGGCGCCGACGTCATGGTGCGCACGGTCCGCGCCCACCGGTCGCCGTTCTCCAGCACACAGGTCGGCGTCGCCAAGTCGCTGAGCGCCAGCACCGGAAGGAGCGCGGACGGCAGTTCGGCGAGTGGCCGCTCGGGCAGTTGCCGCGGTGTTCCCGGCCGGGCGAGTGCCTCCAGCACCGCCCGGAAGACCAGCTGCACCTCGGCGGGCGACAGCGTCGGCGCCTGTCCGGGCCTGCGCGCTGCCGCCTCGGGGCTCATCACGTTGGTGGTCACAGTTCCTCGAATTCGACGATGGTGGGCGCCAGCTGGGCCCATTCCTCGGCTTCCTCACATCGCATGCGGGCCGCCACCCGCTCGCAGAGCCGGGCGATCCCGCCCGCCGCGTCCCGCCCGGACTCGGCGGCGGCGTCCAGGACCGCCATGGCCAGCGCGGCCGCCCGGTCGTCGCCCAGCCGCATCGCCCAGCCCCGTACGCCGTCCAGCTCCACCTCGGCACGGCAGGCCAGCACATCGCCGATCAGGAACCGCTGGCGCACGATGGGCTCACGGACCTGGGCCGAAACGCAGCCCACTTCCGGCGCCACCACCACCACGGGATCCGGCCCCTCGGCCAGGCAGATATCCGCGAGTTCGATCAGTTCATCGGCAGTGGCCGCGGCGAGCAGTGCGCAACGCTCCTCGCGCGACAGTCTTCCGTTACTCAACATTGCCCTTTCGCCGATGGCCACGGCCCGTCCATCTCCACGACGATCCGCGAAGCGTCCGGACGCGACCACGAATTGCTGCACATCACAGGAGTGCCGTCCTGGGCGTCCCGGCTCACGCTTTCCACCAGCCACACCTGCCGCCCCTGTTCGATCTCCAGATTCGCGGCGACCTCGGGAGTCGCAAGATCGAAACTCACCCGGCACCAGGCGCGCACCGGCGCGACCCCGGCCATCTGGCGCAGAATCAGGTCGATTGACTCCACGGAATGCACCGCGGCATCGGCCTCCATCAGGACATCGGCCGGTATCCATTCATTGGTCCATGTCGCGAGCAGCCCGTCGACGTAGTACTGGCGCACCAGCAGGTGTGCCGGGTCGCCCGGCCGCCGTTCGAGCCGCTCCGCCAGGTCCTCCGGGAGCGGCTCCCGCCGTACGTCGCGGACCACCGCCCGCGGCGTACCACCCGCGTCCCGCACCGTCTGGTGCCACGACGGCGCCTTCCGCGAGGAGATGACGTAGTCGATCCGGCGGCTGACGAACGTCCCCGAACCCCGTACCCGGCGGACCAGCAACCGGCTCTCCAACTCCTGGACGGCCGCCCTGGCCGCCGCCCGACTCACTCCGAAGCGCGCGGCGATCTCATGCTCGCTGGCCACCCGGGTACCGGGCGACAGCCGCGCGAGCTCCACCGCGAGCGTGTCGACGATCTCGCCGTACCGGTTCTTGCCCATGCCTGGAGTCTTCGCGCCCGGCTTGTCCGGACAACTTCCCGAAAACCAACGGACGCGGCAGGGAAGATGAACGCCACCGGCAGTTGTCGCGCGTTTCTCCCGGCCCACCGCTGGCGCATACGGAAAGACCCCCGGGGAAATCCCCGGGGGTCTTCGGCAAATCGCCGCGGATTAGGCCCGTGACATCTCCGGAGCCGCGCGAACCTCCTTGTCCGCCTGCTTCGGCAGTGTGCAACTCCCGATTTCCTCAAGGCTGCGCCTGGCCGGCTCGGCGAGCAGCAAGGTGAAAAGAACGCCGAGCAGATAGAACCCGGCCGCGATGATCTCGGTGTCCCGCAGGCCGATACCGGCGAGCAGGATCGGCGACGCCAGCGCCCCTATATACGCGCCCAGCTTGCCGAAACCAGCGGAAATACCGTGCCCGGTCGTGCGCATACCGACCGGAAACGACTCGGCGGACAGGACCATCGTCCCGGCGTTGGGTCCCAGCGTGGTGCCGAACGACGCGAGTCCGAAGACCAGTGCGAAGGGCAGCACACTGCCGGTCAGGCCCGGCACCAGACCGATGGCGAGCAGCGCCGCACCGGACACCAGGAATCCGGCGATCTGCAGGCCCTTGCGGCTGACCCGGTCCATCAGCAGCACACAGCAGACGACACCGGTGACGCTGAACAGCACGGCCAGAATGAGGTTGATCGCGGTGACACCGCTCGCCGTGGCGTTCGGAGCGATGCTCTTCACGATCTCGGGCTGCGAGATGGAGTTTCCGTAGACCGCGACGTCATAGGCGAACCAAGCACCAGCCGTACCCAGCAGCGTGACGACAAGCCGCCGGTTCGTGAGGATCTCCCGCAGGCTCAGCCGCTGCCGCTGCCCAGGCGCGGCCGCGGTGACCCGCACCGCCCCCGCCGCGAACGCGTTCAGTTCACTGGCGGCCCGCTCGTGGTCGCCGACCACGGCCGCCGTGAAGCGCGGCGACTCCGGCATCCGCCGCCGGTTGTAGAGGACGGCGAGCGCGGGCAGCGCCCCGAGGCCGAGCATCAGACGCCAGGCCAGATCATGGTCGACACCAGCGGCGAGCAGGGTGAGCGCGACGATGAACGCCACCACCTGCCCGGCCGTGTAGGTGGAGAACATCAAGGCCACCTGGCGCCCGCGACTGCGCCGGTTGGCGTACTCGGTCATGATCGTCGCCGAGATCGGGTAATCGCCACCGATCCCGATGCCGAGGATGAACCTGGTGACGAGCAGCCAGGTGAAGTCGGGCGCCAGCGCGGTGAGGATCGCACCCACCGCCATGATCAGCGCCTCGATGCCGTAGACCCGCTTGCGCCCCACGATGTCGGCGATCCGACCGAAGACGATCGCACCGATGAACGAAGCGATCAAAGAGGTGCTGCCCACCAGTCCTACCTGGTCAGCCGACAGATGGAACTCCGGCTTCAACAGCAGCAGCGCTGTGGAGATGATGTTCAGGTCATAGGCATCGGTGAAGAACCCCATTCCCGATGTGATCGCGGCCTTCACGTGGAACATGCTGGACGGCGCTTCGTCGAGCGCGCGCCCGACCGGATCGGCCGCATGGGCGCTCGTAGCGGGAGCAGGCACAGCTTCCTCCTTCGGCTGTCGCATCAGATCGACAGGCGTACTGGCGGCACCAGGCTTCGACCGAACGGTTGCGTACACACGGCCGGCAGAAGTCGACGCACCAAACCCTCCCGGTCCGGCTCAGCCGGTTGTCCGGTACGCGCGCCCCCGCGCGACCGACCGCGACCGACCGCCGCGGCACCCGCCGGTGCCTACGGCCGCCCGTGCGGGGCGATGGCGAGGATGGCGACGTCGTCGTGCAGCGCCCGGGCATGCCGGGGCAGATCGACGTCGAGGAAGTCGATGACGTCGATGGGGGCCGGGGCCGGCCGACCGGCGAAACGGTGACGCAGCCGGTCGATCAGCGGGTAGAAGGACCCGGAGTGGTCACGGGCCTCCACGAGCCCGTCGGTGCAGAGCAGCAGGACGTCCCCGCGGGTGAACCGGTGGGTGTAGGCGGCCGGCGGGTCGGCGGACAGGGTGCCCAGACCGAGCGGCAGGGCGGGCGGCCCGGTCAGCGCGTGGACTTCGCCGCAGGAGATCAGCACTGGCTCGATGTGGCCGTGGTTGATGATCATCACATGGTTCGCGCGCGCGTCGTACTCGAGCAGGGCGGCCGTGACGAACAACTCGTCGTCAAGGACGGCGTCCGCCTCACGGGCGATACGGCGCTCCATGCTGACGGCGACCTGCAGCAGGTCGCCGGGTTCGTAGGCGGCCTGGCGGAAGCTGCCGAGGACGTCGGCGACGGTCCGCACGGCCTGCAGGCCCTTGCCGCGGACATCACCGATGATGGCGCGCTCCCCCGCCTCGGTCGCGCAGATGTCGAAGAGGTCCCCGCCGACCATGGTGCCCGCCTCGGCGGGGTGGTAGAGGCTGGCCGCGAGCACATGGCCGACCTGGTGCGGCACCGGCCGGAGCAAGGTGTGCATCAGCGCCTCGGCGACCGAGTTGGCGTGCAGCAGATGGGCTTCCTGGCGTTTGCGGTGGGCGGCCAACGCGGTGCCGAGGATGCCGACCAGGGTCGTGGAGACGTAGGAGGCGACGTAGTGCCGCTCCCACAGATCGTGCGCGCTGCGGCCCGCGCAGCACGGGGTACCGGCCAGCACCGCTTCGAACGAGACGGCGAAGACCGTGACGGCGGCGACGCCGACCGGGCCGCGGGTGAACGCGGCGATCGCGGGCAACGCGATGAGCAGGAAGCTCACCGGCCACTGTACGGGAGTCAAGGGCTCCAGCATCAGGATGGCCGCGACATACCCGGCGGGCAGCCAGCGCATCCAGGTCGGCGGACCGGGCACCTGCAGGCCCGCGTTGCTCAACCTCGCCGCGCGGCGGTGTTCGGCGATGCCGACGTCGCCGCGGTGTTGCTGGTTCACCTGTCACTCCCAGCGGTGGTGCAGCGGGTGTGCGGTGCCCAGAGAGAAGGTGAAGGCGTAACTCATGGCACCTGTGGCGTGGACGGAACTCCTGGGCGGCGGCATCTTCCTCGTGGCGGCGCCGGACGGGCCAGCGCTTTCACCATCATGTTCCCCGGCATCCGGTCGCGCACGGCCAGCGTCCGCCCCTGGGGCGTCGGGTGCACCCGACGCCCCAGGCGGAATCCCTCGAAGATCCACCCACCTGGTCCGTACACACGGGCTCCTGACACGACCATGATCAAGGCCCACAGCCTGACGCGGTAAAAGCGCCCAACCCGACCATTACGCCATCAGCGGCATGCCGCACCGTCAGGGACACCGGCCGTTCGAGCCGTCGCCGGACATCCCCACGCGTTCACCAGGCGGGCGTCGGCCTCAGCCCACGCCGCCCCGGCCGCTCTTGTCGTCGCCACCGCTGTTGCCGCCGACCTCGTCGATGACGGCCTGTGCCACCTGCTGCATCGACATCCGGCGGTCCATCGACGTCTTCTGGATCCACCGGAACGCGGCCGGCTCGGTCAGCCCGTACGCCGTCTGCAGCACGCTCTTGGCCCGGTCCACCAGCTTGCGGGTCTCCAGGCGCAGGGAGAGGTCGGCGATCTCCGCTTCCAGGGCGCGCAGCTCGGTGAAGCGGGAGACCGCCATCTCGATGGCCGGGACCAGGTCGCTCTTGCTGAACGGCTTGACGAGATAGGCCATCGCGCCCGCCTCGCGCGCCCGGTCGACCAGCTCGCGCTGCGAGAAGGCGGTCAGCATCAGCACCGGAGCGATGCGCTCCTTGGCGATGCGCTCGGCCGCCGAGATCCCGTCCAGAATCGGCATCTTCACATCAAGGATCACCAGATCCGGCCGGTGCTCCTCGGCGAGCTCCACCGCCCGCTGCCCGTCTCCGGCCTCGCCGACGACGGAGTACCCCTCCTCCTCGAGCATCTCCTTCAGGTCGAGGCGGATCAGCGCCTCGTCCTCGGCGATGACGACACGCGTCGTGTGCGGCGGGACGTGCGTGGGCTCACCTTCGACAGCGGCAGCCGGGGGCGTCGTCTCATCGGGGGCGTCAGCGGCGGTCACTGGGCTTCGGCTCCTCATTTCAGGGCGGGGGTGCATGCATGAGCCTACCTACGTCCTGTAGGTTTGAGTCATGGCGGGTATCCGCTATCCTTCATTTCGAAGGGGCCCCGGTAGCCCAACTGGCAGCAGGCAATGGATTCAAAACCCATACAGTGTCGGTTCGAATCCGACCCGGGGCACTCGCCTTCTTTTCCAAGGTCATCACATCGTTGATGATCTTCACCGGTTAGAGTGAACAACCCTTCGATTCGGCCATAGGTCATTGACTTTCCGCCAAGGTCGATCGCATGTACGACCTTGAGACGCGCAAACGCACACTGGCCCTCGTCGGCCAGGGCCGCAGCCTCAATTCGATCAGCAAGCAGACGGGGATCTCCCGCGCCACCATCCGCGCCTGGCAGGCGCGGATCGAGCCGCTACGGCAGCCAGGCGAGTGCCCTCGATGCGGGGATCAGCCCACCGCACCCCAACCCCCTCGTGCCTACGCCTACTTACTGGGCCTGTACCTCGGCGATGGCTGTGTCAGTCCCCACCCGCGCGACGGCCACTACCTCCGGATCGCCTGCGCCGACGCCTGGCCCGGGCTCATCGATGCCTGCGCCGACGCCATGCACGCCGTTCACCCGACAGGATCCGTTCACCGCCTGCAACGCGAGGGGTGCGTGAGCGTGGTGAGTTACAGCCGGCATTGGCCGTGCCTCTTTCCGCAGCACGCCCCCGGGAAGAAGCACGAGCGTCACCTCCAACTCACGCCCTGGCAGCGGGAAATCGTCAACGCCCACCCGTGGGATCTCGTCCGAGGGCTGGTCCACTCCGATGGCTCCCGGATCACCAACTGGACCGAGCGGACCACCGCCGGGGTGCACAAGCGCTACGAGTACCCGCGCTACTTCTTCACCAACAAGTCGGCGGACATCCGACGGCTGTACACGGACACCCTCGACCGCCTCGGCGTCGAGTGGAGGCAGGCGAATGCCTACAACATCTCGGTAGCCCGCCGCCCCTCGGTAGCCCTGATGGACCGGCACATAGGCCCCAAGTACTGACCCCAGCCGACTACTTCGGCGAATCGTCCTCGCCGATGCGGTGCACCCGCACCATGTTCGTCGTGCCCGGTACCCCCGGAGGCGAGCCCGCCGTGATGACGACCACGTCGCCGCGCTTGCAGCGGCCGATGCGCAGCAGCTGCTCGTCGACCTGCTCGACCATCTCGTCGGTCGTCTGGACCATCGGGCCGAGGAAGGTCTCCACGCCCCACGTCAGACTCAGCTGCGAACGGGTCGCCGGTTCCGGGGTGAACGCCAGTACCGGGATGGGCGAGCGGTAGCGCGACAGGCGGCGTGCGGTGTCGCCGCTCTGCGTGAACGCGACGAGGAACTTCGCGCCGAGGAAGTCACCCGTCTCGGCGGCGGCGCGGGCGACCGCTCCCCCCTGGGTCCGGGGCTTGCCGCGTTCGGACAGCGGCGACAGACCGGCCGCGAGCATGTCCTCCTCGGCCGCCGCGACGATACGGCCCATGGTCTTGACGGTCGCCACCGGATACTTGCCCACACTGGTCTCACCGGAGAGCATCACCGCGTCCGCCCCGTCCATGACCGCGTTGGCGACGTCGGATGCCTCGGCGCGCGTCGGCCGGGACGCGTCGATCATGGAGTCGAGCATCTGGGTCGCCACGATGGCCGGTTTGGCATTGCGCTTGGCGAGTTTGACGGCGCGCTTCTGCACCATCGGAACGGCTTCCAGCGGCATTTCGACGCCGAGGTCGCCGCGGGCGACCATGATCCCGTCGAACGCGTCGACGATCTCGTCCAGATGCTCGACGGCCTGCGGCTTCTCGATCTTGGCGATCACCGGGATCCGCCGCTGCTCCTCCGCCATGACGCGCAGCACGTCCTCCGCGTCGCGCCCGTTGCGTACGAAGGACAGGGCGATGACGTCGGCGCCGATCCGCAGTGCCCAGCGCAGGTCTTCCAGGTCCTTGTGGGACAGCGCGGGAACGCTGACGGCCACGCCCGGCAGGTTGAGGCCCTTGTGGTCGGAGATCAGCCCGCCCTCGATGACCATGGTGTGGACGCGCGGGCCCTCGACATCGGTGACTTCGAGGGTCACGCGTCCGTCGTCGACCAGAATGCGCTCGCCTCGGCTGACATCGGCGGCCAGGCCCTTGTAGGTCGTACCGCAGATCTGCCGGTCGCCTTCGATGTCGTCGACGGTGATGGTGAACTCGTCGCCACGTTCAAGGAGTACGGGTCCTTCGGCGAACCGGCCCAGGCGAATCTTCGGGCCTTGAAGGTCGACCAGGATCCCGACGCTGCGCCCGGTCTCCTCGGCCGCCTTGCGGACGCGGTGGTAGCGCTCCTCGTGTTCGGCGTGCGAGCCATGGCTGAGGTTGAACCGGGCGACGTCCATTCCCGCCTCGACCAGGGCCTTGATCTGGTCGTACGAGTCTGTGGCGGGGCCCAGAGTGCAGACGATCTTTGCTCGGCGCATACTGTCGAGCCTACGACCTACCTGCCAGTAGGGAGCCGTCTCCCGGAGAAGGGGGAACGTCCGCTCCGTTAAGGGTTGTTGACGTGAATCGCAACGGTGTACGCACACCGCAAGGCCTCTCAGTGGGACTCAGCGCGCACGCAGATCGGGGCGGGTCATGGTGAAGTGCGCGGTGACCTGGGCATGGACGGTCTGGCGCTCCGGTTCGAGGGTGATGGCCGGGGTCGGCCCGGCTCCGGCCGCGGCGCCGGGGGCGGCGGGCCCGAACGCCCGCGCACGGTAGGGAGCGGGTGACTCCACGCCGGTGTCGGAGAGCTCGAGGAGGGCGGTGACCTCGCCGCCGAGCGCCTCCGCGTACTCCCGGGCGCGCTGTACGGCGTCCCGTACCGCCTGGGTTCTGGCGGTGCGGTAGGCGGGCGAGTCGGGGCGCAGTGACCACCACGGGCCGTCGACCCGGGTGAGGTCGAGTTCCGCGAGGCGGCTGATGAGTTCGCCGAGGGCGGTGAAGTCGGTGAGGGTGACTTCGAGGTGGACGCGGCCGTGGTAGGAGCGGACGCGTTCGCCGCGGCCCTTGGTGAGTTCCGGGGTGATGACCAGGGCGCTGGTCTGCGTCTTGTCGACGGCTTCCGCATGCGCCCTGACGAGTTCGAGGACGGTGGTGTTGCGCCGGGTGAGGTCGTCGAGGGCGCTGCGGCGGTCGGTTCCTCGGGCGCTGACGGTGATGGCGATGCGGGCGAGTTCGGGTTCGGCCTCGATGTTCGCTTCGCCGCGTACGCCGATGCGCGGCGCGTCCGCACTCGGCTGCTCCGGGTGTGCCGTGGGTGTCGTGGGTGTCGTGGTCATGTCTCCACTGTGGCAGGCGGGTTGGACACCGGTGGGTTACCTGTTGGTCACGTGCGGGGGGTGTTGCGTACGGCTTCGCTAGGCCAGAATCTACGCGCGTTTAACGCGACTCGTCACGAGACCGGTGGCGAGCTTGTCAGGTGCATGTGGGGAGTAGTGGATGTCGATCGACCGCAGGACCTTCATCAACCGCTCGGCGGCCACGAGCGCCGGCGTCGCGCTGGCCGGGGCCGCGGGCACCGCGGCGGCCGAACCCGCGCAGGCGCAGGAGCGGGGGCACCAGCCGAAGCGGGCCTCGTTGCGTGTCCTGGGCACGACCGATGTGCACGGCCATGTCCTCAACTGGGACTACTTCACGGACAAGGAGTACGACGACAAGGACCACAACGACGTGGGCCTGGCGAAGATCGCCACCCTGGTGGAGCAGGCACGGGCGGAGAAGGGCCACCACCGCACGCTGTTGATCGACGCGGGTGACATCATCCAGGGCACCCAACTGTCGTACTACTACGCCCGAGTTGAGCCGATCACCGGCCGTCATGACAAGCACGCGCCGAAGCATCCGATGGCGCTGGCGATGAACCACATGCGCTACGACGCCGCCGCGCTGGGGAACCACGAGTTCAACTACGGCATTCCGGTGCTGCGCGCGTTCCAGGCGCAGTGCGACTTCCCGCTGCTGGCGGCGAACGCGCTGGACGCCAAGACGCTGAAGCCCGCCTTCCCGCCGTATGTCGTGAAGCACATCCGGGTACCGGGCGCCCCCGATGTCAAGGTGGGCGTTCTCGGGCTGACCAACCCGGGCATCGCGATCTGGGACAAGGGCAACGTGCACGGGAAGATGACGTTCCCCGGCCTGGTGGAGCAGGCGAAGATCTATGTGCCCAAGCTGCGGTCGCTGGGCTGCGACGTGGTGATCTGCACGGATCACTCGGGGCTGGACGGCAGCACGTCGTACGGTGACGCCCTGCCGTATCCGGAGAACGCCTCGTCGCTGGTGGCCGAGCAGGTGCCGGGGATCGACGCGATCCTGGTGGGGCACACGCATGTGGAGCGGCCGTGCACGATCGTGGCGAACGCGCAGACGGGCAAGAAGGTGGTGTTGTCCGAGCCGCTGATGTGGGGAATGCGGCTGAGCGTCTTCGACCTCGATCTGCAGCTGCGGCACGGGCGTTGGGAGGTCGTCTCGGTCACCGCCGAGGTGCGCAACGCCAACACGGTGCCGGAGGACCCGCAGGTGGCGAAGCTGGTGCGGGCGGAGCACCAGCGGGTGGTGGCCTATGTGAACCAGGTGATCGGCACCTGCAAGGAGGCGATGTCGGCGGCGCAGGCCCCCTACCGGGACACGCCGATCATCGATTTCATCAATTTCGTGCAGGCGGCGACGGTGAAGGAGGCACTGGCGAAGACCGCTTATGCCTCGCTGCCGGTGCTGTCGCAGGCGGCGTGCTTCTCGCGGTCGGCGTCGATTCCGGCGGGGAAGGTGTCGCTGCGGGATGTGGCGGGGCTCTATGTGTACGAGAACACGCTGGATGCCCGCGTTCTGACGGGCGCGCAGGTCAAGGACTATCTGGAGTGGTCGGCCCGGTACTTCGTGCAGACGCCGGTCGGCGCTCCGGTCGATGTGGCCAAGTTGACCAACGCCAACAGCACGCCCGACTACAACTACGACGTGCTGGGCGGTGGTCTGACCTACGACATCGACGTTTCGCAGCCGGCGGGCTCGCGGATCGTGAAGCTGGCCTTCCAGGGCAAGCCGATCGATCCGAAGGCGCAGTTCGTCTTGGCCGTGAACAACTACCGGGCGAACGGCGGGGGGAACTTCCCGCATGTGGCGTCGGCGAAGTCGGTGTGGTCGGACTCGGATGAGATCCGCAACACGATCATCGCGTGGGTGAAGGCGAACAAGACCATCGATCCGGCCGTGTTCGCCTCCGGTGGCTGGCGGCTCACCCGCGCGGGAGTACCGCTGTTCTGATGGTGGGGGTGGCCGTCCCTGGACGGTGTCCGGCGCTCGGCCCACCGCGGGCCGGGCGCCGGTCGCGTTGCCGGTCCAGGCCGAAGGTGGTGAAGGCGGTGCGCTGCGGCAGCTCGTAGGCGGGCTCGTCGGTCAGGGAGTTGAGGATGACAGCGGAGCGCCAGGCGCCGAGACCGAGGTCGGGAGTGCCGACGCCATGGGTGTGGAGTTCGGCGTTCTGTACGTGGATGGCGCCGCGGATGGACGGGTCCAGGACGAGGCGGTGCCGTTCGTCGACGCGTGGGCGGCCCGCGGAGTCGCGGCGCAGGTACGGGTCGATGGGTGCCAGGAGCGGGTCGAGGGGGCGCTGCCGGTAACCGGTGGCGAGTACGACGGCGTCGGTGGTGATGCGGCTCTGGGTGCCCTGTTGGACGTGTTCGAGGTGGAGTTCGACGCGGTCGGCGCCCATCCGGCCGGCGGTGCGGACCGAGACTCCGGGCGTCAGGGTGACGTCGGGCCAGGACGGCTGTCCTGACTCGGTTGTCAGTGTGCGCTGGTACAACTCCTCATGGATGGCGCTGATGGTCTCGTGGTCGATGGCTTTGTGGAGTTGCCATTGGTGTGGCAGGAGTTGGTCGCGTACGGGTTCTGGAAGGGCGTGGAAGTAGCGGGTGTAGTCGGGAGTGAAGTGTTCGAGGCCGAGTTTGCTGTATTCCATGGGGGCGAAGGCCTCGGTGCGGGCGATCCAGGTGAGTGCTTCCCGGCCGTGCGGGCGGTTGCGCAGCAGGTCGAGGAAGATCTCGGCGCCGGATTGGCCGGATCCGACGACCGTGACGTGGCCGGCGGCGAGCAGGCGGTCGCGGTGGTCGAGGTAGTCGGCCGAGTGGAAGACGGGGACGCTGGGCGATTCGGCGAGCGGGCGTAGCCGGTCGGGTACGTGGGGGGTGGTGCCGATGCCGATGACGATGTTGCGGGTGTGGACGCGGCCCACGCCCGTGGCTTCGCCGTCGGGGTCGAGTCGGGTGTAGTCGACCTGGAACAGGTCGCGTTCCTGGTTCCAGCGGACGGCGTCGATCTGGTGGCTGAAGTGGCAGGTGGGGAGTGAGTCGGCGACCCAGCGGCAGTAGGCGTCGTACTCGGTGCGGGGGATGTGGAAGCGCTCGGCGAAGTAGAAGGGGAACAGGCGGCCGCGGGCTTTGAGGTAGCAGAGGAACGACCAGGGGCTGGCGGGTTCGACGAGGGTCACCAGGTCGGCCAGGAAGGGGACTTGCAAGGTGGTGCCCTGGATGAGCTGCCCGGCGTGCCAGCTGAACGCGGGGCGTCGGTCGTAGAAGGCGGTGCGCAGGTCGGCGGCGCCGTCGGCGAGGGCGGCGAGGGAGAGGTTGAACGGTCCGATGCCGACGCCCAGCAGGTCCAGTGGTTCGTCGGTGGAAGGGCTGTCGGCGGGATCGACGGTGTTCATGGGGGGGTCCTTCCGTGGGTTACTGACCGGTCCGGGGTGTGTTGCCGCCCGGCGGGTCTTGGCCGGTGGAGGGTTCCTGGCCGTTCGACGGCGGTCGGCCGGTTCGGGTTTCCCGTCCGGTGTGGGCGACGAGGTCGAGCAGGGCGGTGAAGTCGGCCGGTCCGATGGTGGGGTTGAGGAGGGTGGCCTTGAGCCAGAGCCGGTCGGCCGCGTGGGCGCGGCCCAGTACCGCTGAGCCCGAGGTCATCAGGGCGAGGCGGCTGGTGGCCAGTTCGGAATCGGTGAGATGGCTGGGACGGAACAGGACGGTGGTGATGGTGGGGCGCGCATAGAGGGTGAGGCCGGGGTGGGCTTCGATGAGGTTGGCGAGTTGTTGTGCCTGCTGGCAGACGTCGTCGACGAGTTGGGCGAGTCCGTCGCGGCCGAGTGCCCGCAGGGTGACGGCGATCTTGAGGATGTCGGCGCGGCGGGTGGTGCGCAGCGAGCGGCCGAGCAGGTCGGGGAGCCCGGCTTTGGTGTCGTCGTCGGCGTTGAGGTAGTCGGCGCGGATGGCCAGTGGCCGTAGTGCGGTGGCGTCCGGTACCGCGAGCAGTCCGGCGGCGATGGGTTGCCAGCCGAGCTTGTGCAGGTCGAGGGCGACCGAGGTGGCGGACTGCAGGCCGGTCAGCCGGGCGCGGTGGCGTCTGCTGAACAGCAGCGGCCCGCCGTAGGAGGCGTCGATGTGGAGTTCGGCGCCGTGGGCGGTGGTGACTTCGGCGATGCCGGGCAGCGGGTCGATGGCGCCGCTGTCCGTGGTCCCGGCGGTGGCGATGACCAGGGCCGGGCCGTGGAGTTCGGCCAATGCGCGCTCGACGGTGGCGGGGTGCAGGGTGCCGTCGGGGGTGGGGAGGGTGCGGGGTTCGGGGAGGCCGAGGAGCCAGGCGGCGCGGTGGATGCTGTGGTGGGCGTTGGCGCCGCAGACGATATGGACTCCGGGGGACCCGGCGGCGCGGGCGCGTTCCCGGGCGAGGAGCAGGCCGAGTTGGTTGGACTCGCTGCCTCCGGTGGTGACTAGGCAGTCGGGTTGGGGCAGGTCGGGGTAGACGAGGGCGGCGAGTGCGGCGGTGGTCTCGGCTTCCAGGGTGCTGGCGGCGGGGGCCTGGTCCCAGGAGTCCATGGAGGGGTTGAGCGCTGAGACGGCGAGGTCGGCGGCGACCGCGAGGGCGAGCGGCGGGCAGTGCAGATGCGCGACGCAGTAGGGATCCGCCGGGTCGGCGGAGCCTTCGGTGACGGCGCGTACCAGGGTGTGGAGCGCTTCTTGGGCGCCGGTGCCGCCGGTGGGGAGGACGGGGGCGGCCAGGGCACGCAGCCGGGCGGCGACCGCTTGTGGGCCGCCGTGCGGGATGGGGCCGCCGCGGGCGGCGGCTCCTTGGGCGAGTGCGCCCAGCACGGTGTCGATCAGGGGCCGCAGGTGGCTGGGCCCGGAGGCGCCTCCCGCGAGTGCGGGCGGACGGTAGGCCCCGGGGTCGTACGGCGTCGGCATGGCTGCGGTGCCCTTCGGGATGGCGGCTGGGGAGGCACGGGCGTCCCCAAGTCTTCTGGCTCGGAGGTGTGTTCACCCGAAGAGCACAACGATCTCGACCCGAAAGTGGTATTGCCGATTTGTGGGCAGGCGCCGGGTTTGGTATGTGGCAGTGCGCCGCCCGGGTGTCAGTTCCGTTACGGGCGCACCGCTTTGGGCTTGCGCGGCGGTTGACGCCGCCGGGTCCTGTCCGGCGGGACTCGGCTGTCGAGCTGTCCTGGGCCGCGGCAGCACGGCGCCGCTCCGTGCGTGGTGACCGCGGCCTGCGGCGATGCGGTTCGGTTCAACGGCAGTACGGCGGCGACCAACCAGCCGCCTTCGGGGGCGGGGCCGGCTGCCAGCCGTCCGCCGAGGGCTTCGGCGCGTTCGGTGAGGCCGACCAGGCCGAAGCCGCCGCCGCGCGCCGATTCGGTGAGCCTGGCGGCCTTGGTGCCGTCGTCGGCGATCCGCACTTCGAGGCCGTCGGGGACGGGGCGGATCGCGATGCGTACGGCCGTGGCGTCGGCCGCGTGCTTGACGACGTTGGTGAGCGACTCGCGGACGATGCGGTGCACGCCCGCCGCGACATCGGGCGGGACGCGGGCGGCGAGGCCGTTCTCCACGTGGAGGAGCACGGGCGGGCCGGTCCGGAACAGTTCGGAGGCGATCTCGGCGTTGGTCAGCCCCCTGGCCAGGCAGCGTGCGACATCCGCCGCACGGTGGGTGAGCGCCTCTGACGGCTGCCTGGTGGCGCTGCCGGTGGCGGCCGAAGCGGCCATGGTCCGCAGCAGCCGCACGGTGATCGCCGGTGAGATCAGCGAGTCGCCGACGGCTGCCGCGCGGACCGCCTCGACCAGCATGGCCGGGCTGGAGTCCTTCCGCAGGAAGCCGCTGGCGCCGTGGTGCAGCGCGGTGTGTACGTATTCGTCGAGGTCGAAGGTGGTGACGATGACGATCCGCGGCGGGGTGCCCTGCCAGTACGAGGCGGCCTCGGGGGCGAGCAGGCGCCGGGTGACCTCCAGACCGTCCACCTTGGGCATCCGGATGTCGAGCAGGCAGACGTCGGGGCGGTTGCGGCGCGCTCGACTCGGGTGATGTGGAGGCAGACGTGCGTGCCGTCGGCCGGGAGGCCCCGATGGCGTCGTGCGGCCGCAGCCGGGGCAGCTCGTGGAAGACGCGACGGTCGCCGACGATGACGGAGCGTCCCGGTTCGCCGGGGGGCCGCGCTGCCGTCGTACCACCCGGCGCACTGCTCCGGCAGGCCGCGCGCGGCGGCGCCGACCGCGACCGTCCCGGCGTGTATCCCGGCGCCCGGGATGTCGGGCCGTACCGGTGCGCTGGTGCTGGTGGCCGCCGGGGCGTACCGGCCGTGGACCCGGGTGCCGTAGCCGTCGGGGCCGTGCAGTAGCGCCCAGGCGGCGAGGGCGGCCGAGGTCATGAGCAGCAGGAGGACGGCACCGTTGACTCGGAGCTCGGAAGAACGGGCGGTGGTCCTGCGCATGCCGTTGACGCTACGCAGCGGGCGGCGACGCGGCGTCGACCATGTGGCCATCGCGGCATCGTCCGAATGGACGATGCCGCGGCGCCGTAGGGTGACGGTATGCGCCAACTCACGCATCGCTGGCTAGAGTCCGTCGCGAGCACCCCCGGCGGGGACTTCGCCGCGTCCCCGGCAGGGCTGTGGCTCGCTCTGGCCACCATCTCGGTGGGCGCGCGCGGTGCGACGGCCGCCGCGTTCGAGGAGTTGCTGGAGACCGGCCCGGATCCGGCCGCCGCGGTGGCCGAGACGGTGCGGGGTCTGGAGAAGACCGACGCCCTGGCCATGGCGACCGGGGTGTGGAGTCGCTCGCCGCTGTACGAGGAGTTCCGTGCCGCGCTGCCGGACGTCGGTTTCGGGGAGCTGGACGCCGCTTCCCCGGCCGCGATCGACGCCTGGGTGCGTGAGGCCACCGGTGGGCTGATCGAGCGGCTGCCGTTGGATCTGCCGTCCAGCACCCTTCTGCTGCTGGTCAACGCGCTGGCGCTGAAGGCCCGTTGGGCCGATCCGTTCGACATGGCGGAGACCCGTGACCGTCCGTTCACTGATGCGGCCGGGGCCGTACACCGGGTACCGACGATGTGCAAGACGTTCACGGCGCACGCGGCGTGGACCGTGCCGGAGTCGTCCGGCGGTCTGACCCGGGTGGTCGAACTGCGGTGCGCGGCAGAGGGGTTCACTCCGGCCGTCGTACGGTTCGTGATCGGTTCGCCCGGCCGCACCGCGACCGAGGTGCTGCCCGCGGCGTGGGCGCCGTCCGGGGTGCGCGGCCGGATCGACGCCGCTCAGGTGCGGGTGCTGCTGCCGCGGCTCACGCTGCGTACAACGCTGGAGGTGACCGATCACCTTCCGGCGCTGGGGCTGGACATCGCGGCCCGGGACGACGCCGATTTCTCCCGGCTCTCGCCGGATCGCCTCAAGATCGACCAGGTGGTGCAGGAGGCGGTGGTCAAGGTGGCCGAGGAGGGCATCGAGGCGGCCGCGGCCACGGCGGTCACGATGCGGCTCGCGAGCATGGTCACTTCACGACCGCGCATCGAGGAGATCGCGTTCGACCGGCCGTTCGGGCTGGTGGTCCTGGATTCGGCCGGTGAGCTACCGCTGTTCACCGCCTGGCAGGCGACCGCGCCGCGCTTCGTCTGAGCCCTGGAGCGACACCGCACGCAGCGCGTCGCCCGCCCCGTGCGGGATCGGTTCGCCGTGGCCGAAGCAGGCGATGTCCACGTCAAGGTCGGCGAGCCTGCGGAAGGACGCCGCCGCCTGGTCGCGGTCGACGTTGAACACCCCGAGCATCAGCTGTTCCACGTTCGCGACCGTGTCACCGGTGAACACCGCCCGCGCGTCAGGGAGATGGACGGCAATGCTGCCCGCGGTGTGGCCGGGGATGTGCAGGATGCGGGCCGGATAGCCCCAGTCGAGTTCGTCGCCGTCCATCAGCTCGCGGTCGACACGGCAGCGCGGCATGGGCGGGAGGTTCGGGACGACGCTGTCGTACAGCGGACGCTCCCAGTCCGACAGCACCGGCGGCGGCTCCGGCACGTCGCCCCGGATGACGGGCGCGTCGGCGGCTCCCGCCGCGACCGTGGCGCCGGTGGCGGCGACGAGCGCGGCGGCCGAACCCCCGTGATCGTTGTGCGAGTGGGTCAGCACGATCTGCCGTAGCTCCTCCGGGCGGCCGCCGAGTCCGCGCAGGGCGTCGAGGATGTCGCGCTCGGCGCCCGCCGCGCCGCAGTCCACCAGGGCGAAGCCGTCTGCGGTGCGTACGGCGTACGCCTGGCCGATGGCGAATCGGAACATCCAGATGTCAGAGGCGAGTTGTACGGTCTCCATGAGCCGACGGTAGGCCGGGGGAGGCGGTTTCGCGGCATGGTTGAGCCAAGGGCGAAACCCGGCGGCGGCACGTAGTCTCGTAAGGGGCGAGAGTCCTTGGGGAGGTGCCCGTGACACGTCACGCCGGACCCGCGGACCGGTCAGGACCGGCTTCCGGGGAGATCCTGCACGGTTTCCCGCACCTGCAGACGATCCAGGCCTCGCTGACCGCGCTCTACAAGCGGTTGTCGTACGACACCGTCAGCACGTTCGCGCGCAGCGTACTGCCGGACGAGGTCCGCATACCGCCGGACGCCGACATCTATCTGGGTACGCAGCAGGTCGCCCGGACCATCGTGCAGCATCTGCGGCTGCCGGACGCGCGGATGATCGTGGCGTTCCGCGACATGGTGCACGCCGGGAACGTGGAGCTGGAGGCCGGGCCCGAGTACTTCATCGAGCTGAACTCGCGGTTCAAGGACGACCGGCGCGACATCGGCGCCTGTCTGGCGCATGAGGTGATGCACGTCTATCTGCACCGGCTTGGCCTGGGGTTTCCCGGGACCCGGGACAACGAGATACTGACGGACACCGCGACCACCTATCTCGGTGCGGGCTGGCTGCTGCTGGACGCCTACCGGGAGGAGAGCAATGTGCGCGGGGACCGCCTGGTGCGGTCGGCGTCGAAGCTCGGGTATCTGACTCCGGAGGAGTTCGGGTACGTGCTGGCCAAGCGGGCGCTGGCCTTCGGTGACGACATCGAGCCGTGGTTCTCCAGCGCGCAGGCCCGCGACGCGTATCGGGCCGGTCTCGCCCAGGCCGAGGCGGACCTGCGGCAGCCGCCGCTGGTGAGGTGCGGGTGGGCCAGCCGTCGGCGGTACGCCGCCGAGCGCCGCTATGTGCAGCGGGGGGACTGGAGCGGCGGGACGTCGGTGCGGGCTGGCGGGTACGCGTTCGAGAGCGGGTCGCCGCTGCGGGTGTCGTTCCCCTGCCCCACGTGCCACCAGCGGATCCGGGTGCCGGTGCGGGGGCGGTTCACGGCTCGGTGCGGGTTGTGTCGCACCGAGTTGCAGTGCGACACATAGCCCGCCCGACTTCTTACGGTGGTCGCCTTCTTACAGCGAGTCCAGGAACTCCAGCAGCGCCGCGTTGACCTCGTCCGGGCGTTCCTGCTGGGTCCAGTGGCCGCAGCCCGGCAGGACGACGGGCTCGCGGAGCTGGGGGTGCAGAGTGGTCAGCGCGGGCAGCAGCTGGTCCATGCCGGGGAAGTGGTAGACGAGGTCGCGGTCGCCGGTGATGTAGAGCGCGGGGATCTGGATCGTGGCGTCGGCCCAGGCGGCGGTCAGTTCCCAGTTGCGGTCCAGGTTGCGGTACCAGTTCAGGCCGCCGGTGAAGCCCGCTTCGGCGTATTCGGCGGTGAAGACGTCGATGTCCTCCTCGGTGAGCCAGGAGGGCAGCTTCTCCGGGGCCTTGACCCGGTCGAGGAAGCCGCCGCCGGGCTGGACCAGCGGCTGGCCCGGCGGGTCGTTGTGCGGGTTGTCGCCGCTCGCGCCGTACAGCGTGCGGCGGAACGTGGCGCGGGGGTCGGCGGCCAGCTCGGCGTCGGCGACGCCGGGGGTCTCGAAGTAGTTCCAGTAGAACTGGCCGTCGAACCGCTCACGCATGGCCCGCAGCGGCGGTACGGAGCCGCGTGGCTGCGGTGGGACGCTCAGGCCCGCGACGGCGGTCACCACGTCGGGGCGCAGCAGCGCGGTGTGCCAGGCGACCGGTGCGCCCCAGTCGTGGCCGATGACCACGGCGTGTTTCTCGCCGAGGGCGTGGATCAGGCCGATGACGTCGCCGACCAGGTGCAGGATGGTGTACGCCTCGACCTCCTGCGGGTGGTCGCTGCGGCCGTAGCCGCGCTGGTCGACGGCGACCACGCGGTATCCGGCGGCGGCCAGCGGCGCGAACTGGTGCCGCCACGAGTACCAGCACTCGGGAAATCCGTGCAGCAGCACGACCAGTGGCCCTTCGCCCTCTTCGGCGATGTGCAACCGGATGCCGTTCACGTTGACGCTGTGGTGCTCTACCACCCTGGTGCCTCCCCAACTACCGTCCGGTGAACCAGGTTCAGGCTACGCCTGCGCGCGGACATGGCGCGGCGCCCGGCCCCCCGGTCGGGGTTGGGGGGCCGGGCGCCGCCTTGCCAGCCGTACGGCGTTGTACGGCTCACTCGTGGCCGCCGTCAGACCGCCAGGGCGCGGTCGGTCGGGCGGATCGGTGCCGGAAGCGAGCTGGCTCCGGTCAGGTAGTGGTCGACGGCGCGGGCGGCCGAGCGGCCCTCGGCGATCGCCCACACGATCAGTGACTGGCCGCGGCCCGCGTCACCGGCGACGAACACGCCGTCGACGTTGGTGGCGAACTCCTTGTCCCGGGCGATGTTTCCGCGGGCGTCCAGTTCCAGGCCGAGCTGCTCCACCAGGCCGTTCTCCTGGTCGGTGCCGGTGAAGCCCATGGCGAGGGTGACCAGTTGGGCCGGGATCTTGCGCTCGGTGCCGGGCTTCGGCTCGAACTTGCCGTCCTTGAACTCGACTTCGACCAGGTGCAGGAACTGCACGTTCCCGACGTCCTGTCCCTCTTCAGGGGCGGACCCCTCGAACCTGACCGTGTTGACCGCGTAGACGCGCTCGCCGCCCTCCTCGTGCGCGGAGGTGACCTTGTACGTCATCGGGAACGTCGGCCAGGGCTGGTGGGCCGGGCGCTCGTCCGCCGGACGCGGCATGATCTCCAGCTGGGTGACGGAGGCCGCGCCCTGGCGGTGCGCCGTGCCGACGCAGTCGGCACCGGTGTCGCCGCCACCGATGACCACGACGTGCTTGCCCTCGGCGGACACCGGCGAGCTGACGTAGTCGCCTTCCTGGACCTTGTTGGCCAGCGGCAGGTACTCCATCGCCTGGTAGATGCCGCGCAGCTCGCGCCCCGGCACCGGCAGGTCGCGGGCGGTGGTGGCACCGGCCGCGATCACCACCGCGTCGTACCGCCGCTTCAGCACGGCGGCGTCCAGGTCGGCGCCGATCTGCACCCCGGTACGGAACTTGGTGCCCTCCGCGCGCATCTGCTCGATACGGCGGTTGATGTGCCGCTTCTCCATCTTGAACTCGGGGATGCCGTAGCGCAGCAGACCGCCGATGCGGTCGGCGCGCTCGTACACCGCGACCGTGTGCCCGGCGCGGGTGAGCTGCTGGGCGGCGGCGAGTCCGGCCGGTCCCGAGCCGATCACCGCGACGGTCTTGCCGGAGAGCCGGTCCGGCGGCTGCGGGGTGACAAGGCCGTTGTCCCATGCCTTGTCGACGATGGTGACCTCGACGTTCTTGATGGTGACGGCGGGCTGGTTGATGCCCAGCACGCAGGCGGCCTCGCACGGCGCGGGGCACAGCCGACCGGTGAACTCCGGGAAGTTGTTGGTCGCGTGCAGCCGCTCGTAGGCGGCCTTCCAGTCACCGCGGTACGCGTAGTCGTTCCACTCCGGGATGAGGTTCCCCAGCGGACAGCCGTTGTGGCAGAACGGGATGCCGCAGTCCATGCAGCGTCCGGCCTGCTTGCTGATGATCGGCAGCAGGGAGCCGGGCGCGTAGACCTCGTTCCAGTCCTTGACCCGGTCCTCGACCGGGCGGGAGGTGGCGACCTCGCGGCCGGTGGTCAGAAAGCCCTTCGGGTCAGCCATGAGCCGCCTCCATCATCTTCGCCGTGGTCTCGGACTCGGAGAGTCCCGCTTGCTCGGCGGCAACCTTGGCGGCGAGCACTGCCTTGTAGTCCCTCGGCATGACCTTGCCGAAGCGGGTGAGTGTGGTGCCCCAGTCGGCGAGCAGCGCCTCGGCGACGGTGGAGCCGGTTTCCTCCTGGTGGCGGCGCACCACGTCGTGCAGCCACGCGATGTCGTCGGCGTCGAGCGGTTCGACGCCGACCATTCCGTTGTTGACCCTGGACGGGTCCAGGTCGAGGACGTAGGCGATGCCGCCGGACATTCCGGCGGCGAAGTTCCGTCCGGTTTCGCCGAGGACGACCGCGCGTCCGCCGGTCATGTACTCGCAGCCGTGGTCGCCGACGCCTTCGGCCACCACCGTGGCGCCGGAGTTGCGGACGCAGAACCGTTCGCCGACCCGGCCGCGCAGGAACAGCTCACCGCCGGTGGCGCCGTAGGCGAGGGTGTTGCCCGCGATGGTGGAGTACTCGGCGAGGTGGTCGGCGCCCCGGTCCGGGCGGACGATGACCCGGCCGCCGGACAGTCCCTTGCCGACGTAGTCGTTGGCGTCGCCCTCCAGGCGCAGCGTGACGCCCTTGGGCAGGAACGCGCCGAACGACTGTCCGGCGGAGCCGTTGAAGGTGACGTCGACGGTGTCGTCGGGCAGGCCCGTGCCGCCGTACCGCTTGGTCACCTCATGGCCGAGCATGGTGCCGACGGTGCGGTTGATGTTGCGGATGGGGACCTGGGCGCGCACCGGCGTACCGCTCTCCAGCGCGTCGGCGGCCAGCTTGATCAGCTGCTTGTCGAGCGCCTTCTCCAGCCCGTGGTCCTGGACGGTGACCTGGTGGCGGGCCGCGCCGTCCGGCAGCTCGGGCACGTACAGCAGCGGGGCCAGGTCCAGGCCCTGGGCCTTCCAGTGGTTGACCGCGCGGGTGCTGTCGATCAACTCGGCGTGGCCGACGGCCTCTTCGACGGAGCGGAAGCCCAGCTCGGCGAGGATCTCACGGACCTCTTCCGCGATGAACTCGAAGAAGTTGACCACGAACTCGGCCTTGCCGCTGAAGCGTTCGCGCAGCACCGGGTTCTGGGTGGCGATGCCGACCGGGCAGGTGTCCAGGTGGCACACCCGCATCATCACGCAGCCGGAGACCACCAGCGGCGCGGTGGCGAAGCCGAACTCCTCGGCGCCGAGGAGTGCGGCGATGACCACGTCCCGGCCGGTCTTCAGCTGGCCGTCGGTCTGCACCACGATCCGGTCGCGCAATCCGTTGAGCAGCAGCGTCTGCTGGGTCTCGGCGAGGCCCAACTCCCAGGGGCCGCCCGCGTGCTTGAGCGAGGTCAGCGGGGAGGCGCCGGTTCCGCCGTCGTGGCCGGAGATCAGCACGACGTCCGCGTGCGCCTTGGAGACGCCCGCCGCGACCGTGCCGACGCCGACCTCGGAGACCAGCTTCACGTGGATGCGGGCGGCCGGGTTGGCGTTCTTCAGGTCGTGGATCAGCTGGGCGAGGTCCTCGATGGAGTAGATGTCGTGGTGCGGCGGCGGCGAGATCAGGCCGACGCCGGGGGTGGAGTGCCGGGTCTTGGCGACCCACGGGTAGACCTTGTGGCCGGGCAGCTGGCCGCCCTCGCCGGGCTTGGCGCCCTGGGCCATCTTGATCTGGATGTCGTCGGCGTTGACCAGGTACTCGGAGGTGACGCCGAAGCGGCCGGAGGCGACCTGCTTGATCGCCGAGCGCCGGGCCGGGTCGTGCAGGCGCTCCGGGTCCTCGCCGCCCTCGCCGGTGTTGGACTTGCCGCCCAGCTGGTTCATGGCGATGGCGAGGGTCTCGTGTGCCTCGCGGCTGATCGACCCGTACGACATGGCGCCGGTGGAGAACCGCTTGACGATCTCGGAGACCGGCTCGACCTCGTCGAGCGGGATCGAGGGCCGGTCGCCCGTCTTGAGGTTGAACAGGCCGCGCAGCGTCATCAGCCGCTCGGACTGCTCGTTGACCCGCTCGGTGTACTTCTTGAAGATGTCGTAGCGGCGAGAGCGGGTGGCGTGCTGGAGCCGGAAGACGGTCTCCGGGTCGAACAGGTGCGGTTCGCCCTCGCGGCGCCACTGGTACTCGCCGCCGATCTCCAGTCGGCGGTGGGCGGCGGTGATGCCGGAGGCCGGGTACGCCTTGGCGTGCCGGGCGGCGACCTCCTTGGCGATGACATCGAGTCCGGCGCCGCCGATCTTCGTGGTGGTGCCGTGGAAGTAGGTCTCCACGAAGGCCTCGTCCAGGCCGACGGCCTCGAAGACCTGGGCGCCGCGGTAGGAGGCGACGGTGGAGATGCCCATCTTGGACATCACCTTCAGTACGCCCTTGCCCAGCGCCTTGATCAGGTTCTTGATCGCGTCCTCGGGCTCGATGCCCTGCAGGAACGTCCCTGCACGCACCAGGTCCTCAACGGACTCCATGGCCAGGTACGGGTTGACGGCCGCCGCGCCGTAGCCGACGAGCAGCGCGACATGGTGCACCTCGCGCACGTCACCGGCCTCGACCAGCAGGCCCACGTGGGTGCGGGTCTTGGTGCGGATCAGGTGGTGGTGGACCGCGGAGGTCAGCAGCAGCGACGGGATCGGCGCGTGCTCGGCGTCGGAGTGCCGGTCGGAGAGCACGATCAGCCGGGCGCCGTCCGCGATGGCGGCGTCGGCCTCGGCGCAGATCTCGGCGAGCCGTGCGGCGAGCGCCTCGCCGCCGCCCGCGAGCCGGTACAGGCCGGAGAGCGTGGCGGCCTTCAGGCCGGGCATGTCGCCGTCGGCGTTGATGTGGATGAGCTTGGCCAGCTCGTCGTTGTCGATCACCGGGAACGGCAGGGTGACGTTGCGGCAGGTCGCGGGCGTGGGCTCCAGCAGGTTGCCCTGCGGGCCGACCGCGGAGATCAGCGAGGTGACCAGCTCCTCGCGGATGGCGTCCAGCGGCGGGTTGGTGACCTGCGCGAACAGCTGGGTGAAGTAGTCGAACAGCAGCCGCGGCCGCTCGGAGAGCGCGGCGATCGGCGAGTCGGTGCCCATCGAGCCGATCGGCTCGGCGCCGGCCTTGGCCATCGGCGCGAGGATGACCCGCAGCTCCTCCTCGGTGTAGCCGAAGGTCTGCTGGCGGCGGGTGACCGAGGCGTGGGTGTGCACGATGTGCTCGCGCTCCGGCAGGTCCTTGAGGTGGATCAGCCCGGCCTCGAGCCATTCGGCGTAGGGCTTCTCGGCGGCGAGCTGTGCCTTGATCTCGTCGTCCTCGATGATGCGGTGCTCGACGGTGTCGACCAGGAACATCCGGCCCGGCTGCAGCCGGCCCTTGCGGACCACCTTGTCGGGAGCGATGTCGAGCACGCCGACCTCGGAGGACAGCACCACCAGGCCGTCGTCGGTGACCCAGTAGCGGCCGGGGCGCAGACCGTTGCGGTCCAGCACCGCGCCGACCAGGGTGCCGTCGGTGAAGGTGACGCAGGCCGGGCCGTCCCAGGGCTCCATCATCGTGGAGTGGTACTGGTAGAAGGCTCGCCGGGCCGGGTCCATCGAGTCGTGGTTTTCCCACGCCTCCGGGATCATCATCAGCACGCTGTGCGGCAGTGACCGGCCGCCGAGGTGCAGCAGTTCGAGGACCTCGTCGAAGGTGGCGGAGTCCGAGGCGTCCGGGGTGCAGACCGGGAAGATCCGCTCCAGGTCGCCCTTGATCAGGTCGCTGGCCAGCTGCGACTCGCGGGCGCGCATCCAGTTGCGGTTGCCCTTGACGGTGTTGATCTCACCGTTGTGCGCGACGAACCGGTACGGGTGGGCGAGCGGCCAGCTGGGGAAGGTGTTGGTGGAGAAGCGGGAGTGGACCAGGGCGATCGCGGTGGCGAACCGGCGGTCGGACAGGTCGGGGAAGAACGGCTCCAGCTGCCCGGTGGTCAGCATGCCCTTGTAGACGATGGTGCGCGCGGACAGCGACGGGAAGTAGACGTTCACCTCGCGCTCGGCGCGCTTGCGCAGCGCGAAGGCGAGCCGGTCCAGGTCGAGTCCCTGCCGCCCTCCGGTGGCGTCCGCGACGAACAGCTGCGAGAAGTACGGCATGGTGGTGCGGGCCGAGGCGCCCAGCAGTTCGGGGGCGACCGGCACCTCGCGCCAGCCGAGGAGCTCCAGGCCCTCCTCGGCGGCGATCCGCTCGATCGAGTCCACCGCCTTGGCGCGGGCCTCGTCCTCGACCGGCAGGAAGCCGATGCCGACGGCGTAGGAACCGGCCGTGGGCAGGTCGAAGGAGACGGCCTCCCGCAGGAAGCTGTCCGGGATCTGGACAAGGATTCCGGCGCCGTCGCCTGAATCGGGTTCCGAGCCGGTGGCTCCGCGGTGCTCCAGATTGCGCAGGACGGTCAGCGCCTGTTCCACGAGCGCGTGGTCCGCCTCGCCGGTGAGGGTGGCCACGAAGCCGACGCCGCACGCGTCGTGCTCGTTGCGGGGGTCGTACATCCCCTGCGGGGCGGGACGCCCGTCCATGTGGGCCCAGCGGGTGCCGGGCTCGGAGTGCGTGGACGCGGAACGCATCGGCTCTCCCGTCGTCGTGGCATGTGTATTGCCGGAGTGATGTCACGGCGCAACAGGGACGACGCTGGCCCTCTGCGATTTCGTGCAGGTTACATGATGGGCCGGATCCCGAACAGTGGATATCGGCTTCCAACATGTGGACGCAAGGCTGCGAGATACGGGCGTACGCGGCGGTCGCCCGGCGCTTGGTGGGCGACACTGCCCCGGTGCGCGTGTACCTCATGCCCTGCCGCAAGCGCGCCGAAACGAGCGAGTAACGCAACGGGCTGTCGGCAGCTTGTGGCCTGCGTCACTGCCCGGCTGACCAGGCTAACCGACCGCGGTACCGAACAGCGAGCCCAGAACGAAGGTGACCCCGGCCGCCGCGCCGCCCAGGACCAGCTGCCGCAGCCCGCTGAACCACCACGACCGGGCCGTCACCCGGGCCACCACCGCGCCGCAGGCGAACAACCCCAGCAGCGCCAGCACCAGCGCGGGCCACAGCGCGCTCGCACCCAGCAGGTACGGCAGTACGGGCAGCAGCGCACCGGCCGCGAACGATCCGAATGACGAGACGGCGGCGACCACCGGCGACGGCAGGTCGGAAGGGTCGATGCCCAGTTCCTCGCGGGCGTGTATCTCCAGCGCCTGCTCGGGGTCGGCCGACAGCTGCCGTGCGACCTCCAACGCCAGCTCCGGCTGCACACCACGGGATTCGTAGAGCTTGGCCAGCTCGTACAGCTCGTCCTTCGGGTTGCGCCGCAGTTCGAGCCGCTCCAGCTCCAGCTCGGCCTGCACCAGCTCACGCTGCGAGGCGACCGAGGTGTACTCACCCGCGGCCATGGAGAACGCACCGGCCGCGAGCCCGACAAGACCGGCGATCACGATGGTCTTGTTGGAGACATGGCCGCCCGCGACACCGGTCATCAGCGCGAAGTTGGACACCAGTCCATCCATCGCTCCGAAGACGGCCGGGCGCAGCCAGCCGCCGTTGACATCCCGGTGGCTGTGGTGCGGTACGTGGTAGTCGAAGCGCTCGGCCTCGTTCTCGATGACGGTGGACATCTGCTCGGTCTCCCTTCCGGGCCAGGTGCGGACCGCCCGGTCCCCTCCCCAACGCATCGAAGATACGCACGATTCTGTGACCGCTGCCAGCAAGGAAAGCCTGGCCAAAGCGGGTGCGTACCCCCGCGGGGGCGGTTCCCTCGCCACGGTCCGGGTACGCGGGAAGGCCGCCGGATCCGTCAGATCCGGCGGCCTTCCCGTGGTACGCGTCGGGCCCTGTCGGGGGCCTCAGGCCTTCTTGGGCGCCCGGTCCGCGGGCCGCGCCTCGCCCGCCGTGCGGGCGTCCTGGGCGGGCGCCTCGTCCGGCTCGCCGGACGCGCCGATGGTCGGCGCGTCGCCGGCCTGCGTCCCGGCTCCGGCGTCCGGGTCCGCCTTCTGGTCGGCCTTCTGGTCGGCGGGCGCGTCCGTCGCTTCCGGTCCGCCGTCGGGGCCGGCGGCGCCCGGTTCCACGACCGCCTCACGGCCGGGCCGCAGGCGCACCGAGATCACGATGTAGAGCACCGCTGCCAGGAAGACGATGATCGCCGTCCAGTCGTTGAGCCGCATGCCCAGGATGTGGTGGGCGTAGTCGACCCGCATGTGCTCGATCCAGAACCGGCCCACCGTGTACGCGGCCACGTACACCGCGAAGGCCCGGCCGTGGCCGAGGCGGAATCTGCGGTCGGCCCACATCACCAGCAGCGCCACGCCGACGCACCACAGCGACTCGTACAGGAACGTCGGGTGGTACAGGCCGATGTCCGGGGTGGCCGCCGGGCGGTGCGCCGGATCGATCTTCAGCGCCCACGGCAGCTTGGTCGGGCCGCCGTACAGCTCCTGGTTGAACCAGTTGCCCCAGCGGCCGATGGCCTGGGCGAAGGCGATGCCGGGGGCCACCGCGTCCGCGTACGCGGGCAGCGGGATGCCCCGGCGGCGGCAGCCGATCCACGCGCCGAGCGCGCCCAGCGCGATCGCGCCCCAGATGCCGAGACCGCCGTCCCAGACCTTGAAGGCGCCCACCCAGTCGCGGCCCTTGCCGAAGTACAGCTCGTAGTCGGTGATGACGTGGTAGAGCCGCCCGCCGAGCAGGCCGAACGGCACCGCCCACACCGCGATGTCGGCGATGGTGGTCTTCTGCCCGCCGCGTGCGGCCCACCGCTTCCCGCCCAGCCATACGGCGACGAAGACGCCGATGATGATGCAGAACGCGTAACCGCGCAGCGGAATCGGGCCGAGGTAGAGGACGCCCCTCGACGGGCTGGGAATGTATGCGAGGTCCATGGCGTACCCGACGCTACCGTGCCGGACGGGGGCGGGCGCAATCCGCCCGGCAACGGGTCCGTAACAGGGGCCGGTCAGCTGCTGGGGATCGGCTTGCCCTTGTTGGCGGCGGCGACGTCGGACTTGAGGATGTCGGGCGTGAGGGGCTGGTTCTCGCCGAAGATGCTCTTGCCGTTGAGCAGGATGGTCGGGGTCGAGCTGAAGCCGGAGCTGTTGAAGTCGGCGTTGGACTTGTCGACCCACCCGTTGTACGTGCCGTCGTGCACACAGGAGGTGAAGGCCGGCGTCTTCAGGCCCGGCACCTTGTCGGCGAGCTGCAGCAGGTAGTTCTTGTCGGCGAACTTGTCCTCCCGCTCGTCGGGCTGGTTGTCGTACAGCACGTCGTGGTACTCGCGGAACTTGCCCGCGTCCTGGGCGCACGCCGCCGCGTTGGCCGCGTTCAGTGAGCCGGTGCCGCCGGTGTTCCCGTCGATCAGCCGGACCAGGTGGTACTCGCCCTTGAGCTGGCCGCTGTCCATCAGGCCGTGCACGGTGTCGCGGAAACTCTTCTCGAAGGCGTCGCAGGCCGGGCAGCGGAAGTCCTCGTACACCGTGAGCGTCGAGGGCGCACCGTTCCTGCCGACCGGAATGGCGAGACTGTTCTTGCCGACGGCGCCCTTGGGCGGGGTCACCGTGCCGCTGGTGCCGCTCTTGGTGTTGGAGACCACGATTCCGACGGCCGCGGCGATCGCCAGTACGGCGATGATCCCGCCCGCCACCACCAGGGCTCTCTTGCGCTTGCCCCGGGCCTTCTCCCGTTCGCGTTCCGCCTGCAGCCGCTCACGGGCGCTGCGCTTTCCCTCGCTGTTCTTGTCACTCACGCCCCTGCCTAACGCGCCGGGGACGCGTCATCGCGCGTCCCCGGCGGTCAATTCCCCCGAACGGATCACCGTCCGCGGCTCAGCGCTTACGCACGCCGGTCGCCAGTTCCCCGGCCAGGCCGCGGACCGCGGCGATACCGGACTGCGTGTCGGGTGCGTCCAGCAGGCGCTTGACGAAGGCCGAGCCGACGATCACGCCGTCGGCGAATCCGGCCACCTCGGCTGCCTGCTCGGCGTTGGAGACTCCGAGGCCGACGCAGACCGGCAGGTCGGTGCTGGCGCGAGTGCGGCGCACCAGGTCGGCGGCCTGCGCACCGACCGAGGCGCGGGTGCCGGTGACGCCCATCAGCGAGGCCGCGTAGACGAAGCCGGAACCCGCGGCCGTGATCTTCGCGAGGCGCTCGTCCCGGCTGCTGGGCGCGACGACGAACACGGTGGCCAGACCGTGCCGCTCGGCCGCCGCACGCCACCCCGCGGACTCCTCCACCGGCAGGTCGGGCAGGATGCAGCCCGCTCCCCCGGCGTCGGCCAGTTCCTCGGCGAACCGCTCCGCGCCATGGCGGTCGACGGGGTTCCAGTAGGTCATGCACAGCACCGGCGCACCGGTCGCCGCGTGCACCTCGCCGACCGTGCGGACCACGTCGACGATCTTGACGCCGCCGCGCAGCGCGATGTCGTCGGCGGTCTGGATCACCGGCCCGTCGAGCACCGGATCGCTGTGCGGCAGCCCGATCTCGACGATGTCGCAACCGCCTTCGACCATGGCGATCGCGGCGGCGGTGCCCTCGTCCACGGACGGGAAGCCCGCCGGGAGGTAGCCGACCAGCGCGGCGCGGTTCTCGGCCTTGGCGGTGGCCAGCGCCTCGTTCAACAGCTGGATGTTCCCGCTCACTTGGCGTCCCCCTCAGGTGCGTCGTACAGCCCGAAGTAGCGGGCGGCGGTGTCCATGTCCTTGTCGCCGCGGCCGGAGAGGTTGACCAACAGCAGTCCGTCGGGGCCGAGTTCACGGCCGAGGTCCAGGGCGCCCGCGAGCGCGTGCGCGCTCTCGATGGCCGGGATGATGCCCTCGGTGCGGGAGAGCAGCCGCAGTGCCCGCATCGCCTCGTCATCGGTGACCGGGCGGTACTCGGCGCGGCCGACGTCCTTCAGGTACGAGTGCTCGGGGCCGATGCCGGGGTAGTCGAGCCCGGCGGAGATCGAGTAGGGCTCGGTGATCTGGCCGTCCTCGTCCTGCAGTACGTAGGAGCGCGAGCCGTGCAGGATGCCGGGCTCTCCCGCGGTCAGCGTCGCCGCGTGCTCACCGGACTCGACGCCGTGTCCGGCCGCCTCCAGACCGACCAGCCGTACGTCCTCGTCGGGCAGGAAGGCGTGGAAGATGCCGATCGCGTTGGAGCCCCCGCCGACGCAGGCGCAGATGGCGTCCGGCAGCCGTCCGGCGCGCTCCAGGATCTGCCGCCGCGCCTCCACCCCGATGACCCGGTGGAAGTCGCGCACCAAGGCCGGGAAGGGGTGCGGTCCGGCGACCGTGCCGAACAGGTAGTGCGTGGAGTCGACGTTGGCGACCCAGTCGCGGAACGCCTCGTTGATGGCGTCCTTGAGGGTACGGCTGCCCGACTTCACGGCGATGACCTCGGCGCCGAGCATCCGCATCCGGGCGACGTTGAGCGCCTGGCGCTGGGTGTCCACCTCGCCCATGTAGATCGTGCAGTCGAGGCCGAACAGTGCGCAGGCGGTCGCCGTGGCGACGCCGTGCTGCCCGGCGCCGGTCTCGGCGATCACCCGGGTCTTGCCCATGCGCTTGGTGAGCAGCGCCTGGCCCAGCACGTTGTTGATCTTGTGCGAGCCGGTGTGGTTGAGGTCCTCGCGCTTGAGGAAGATCCGCGCGCCGCCCGCGTGCTCGGCGAACCGCTTGACCTCGGTGAGCGGGCTGGGGCGTCCGGTGTAGTGGACCAGCAGGTCGTTCAGTTCCGCTGCGAAGGCCGGGTCGCCCTTGGCCTTCTCGTACTCGGCGGCGACCTCGTCGACCGCGGCGACCAGCGCCTCGGGGATGAACTTCCCGCCGAACGCGCCGAAGTAGCCCTCGGCGTTGGGGACTTGACCCTCCGGGTCCGGGATGAAGAAGTCGGTGGACATTCGGTGTACTCCTCGACGGGGCTGGCGCCCCGTACTCCGTGATCTGCGGCGAATGCGGTGGTTTACCCGGTGAGTGCGACTTTAGGGCTTGCGGGGTCCCTGCGGGCTCCCTGCGGGATGGCGGTACAGCGGTTCGGCGGTTCGGCGGGGTTGCGGTGGGTTCGGCACCGCCGGGCCACACTGTGGTGGTTGCTCGCCGTCGCGGCGGGAACTGATCAACGTCACAGTTGCGAGCCGTGTGGCGGAATCCGACTGACATCGCGACTGCGCGCCCCGGCGGCGGAAACCACTGAGGCCGTGGGTTACGCACCGCGGCGGCGAAAACCCACCGACGCCGTCGGTTACCCGCCGCAGCGACGGAAAACCGCTGACGCCGTCGGTCACGCACCGCAGGGCGGAAACCGCTGACGCCGTCGGTCACGCACCGCGGCGGCGAAAACCCACCGACGCCGTCGGTTACCCACCGCAGCGACGGAAAACCGCTGACGCCGTCGGGCACGCACCGCGGTAGCGGAAACCCACCGACCACGTGGTCGCTCGCCGCCGAAGGCGAATTCCATTCCGCCGCAACGGTGAGCAACCACCACCGCGGAGTCCGGCGGGACCGAACCCACCGCAGTGACAGAGGCATCCTTTCGCCGCCGCGACGGAAAGATCTTCACCGCTACGGCATGCAACCACTACACGTGGCCCGGCGATGCCGAACCAACCGCAACCCGCGAAGATCAGCCGGACGGAACCGGGGCCGTACCCCGGAACGTGTTCAAGCCGTCGCGGAGCGACGGCGCCATCGCATGCCGTTCACCTGGCCCGGCTCGCAGCCGATGACATACCGCACGCGCCGCCCGAGCACCCGCCGTGCGGGTGCCCGGCAGCCGCGCGGACGGCAGCCGCGAGCCAGACGGACGCAGACGGCCATGGGCGGTCAGTCCCTGCCGTGGCGCAGCGCGGGGTGCGCGCCCGCGGCGACGAGGTCGGCGACAGCGGCCTTGGGGTCGCGGCCGGTGACCAGGGACTCGCCGACGAGTACCGCGTCGGCGCCGTCGTTGGCGTAGGCGATCAGGTCGTGCGGGCCGCGTACGCCCGATTCCGCGACCTTCACGATGTGGCCGGGGATTTCCGGCGCGACCCGGGCGAAGTTGCCACGGTCGACCTCAAGGGTCTTCAGGTTGCGGGCGTTGACCCCGATGATCTTCGCCCCGGCGTCCACCGCCCGCTGGACCTCGTCCTCGTCGTGCACCTCGACGAGCGGAGTGAGCCCGATCGACTCGGCGCGCTCGATGAGGGAGACCAGCGCCTCCTGCTCAAGGGCCGCGACGATCAGCAGCGCGAGGTCGGCGCCGTACGCCCGTGCCTCCCAGAGCTGGTAGGCGGTGACGATGAAGTCCTTGCGCAGGACCGGGATGTCCACCCTGGCCCGTACCGCCTCAAGGTCCGCCAGGGAGCCGCCGAACCGGCGCTGCTCGGTCAGGACGCTGATCACGGCCGCGCCGCCCGCCTCGTAGTCCGCGGCCAGGCCGGCCGGGTCGGCGATCGCGGCGAGCGCGCCCTTGCTGGGGCTGGACCGCTTGACCTCGCAGATCACCTTCACGCTGTCGCCGCGCAGCGCGGCGACACCGTCCTTCGCCGGCTGGGCTTTGGCCGCCCGCTCCTTGAGCTCGTCGAGGGAGACACGCGCCTGCCGTTCGGCGAGGTCGGCGCGGACTCCGTCGATGATCTCGTCGAGCACACTCACGCGAGCGGCCCCCTTCCGGTGGCGGTTGTCGAAGTTCCGAAAACCTACTGGTGGATCTGTGGAGCTCAGGTAGTGCGATGGTATCCGCCGCGGGCCGAAGAGACGGCATCCGGTTGCCGCTAGTCCCATCACCTGGACAAATACAGCTACTCGGAGCAGTGCCTAGGGCGCCAGGAACGCCCCGAACGACAGGTTCCGGACAACGCTGAAGACCAGTACGACGGCGCCGAGCCCCCACCACACCGCCCGCGGCACGCGCAGCGCGGCCGGGCGGCCGCGCACCTCGCGGGAGAGCCAGAGCGCCCACAGCACGGCGGCGGTCCCGTAGCCGACGACTGCCAGCGCGTTGTCGCGCAGCGCGCCGCCGAAGTCGCCGTGCACCACGGCGTACGCGCTGCGCAGTCCGCCGCAGGCGGGGCAGTACCAGCCGGTCAGGTACAGGAAGGGGCACACCGGGTAGTGCCCCGGGTGGTTGGGGTCCACGGACCCCACGTACCCGAAGGCCCCCGTGACCGCGGCCAGCAGGCCGACGGGAGCGCCGACACGCCGGAGCAGGGTCCGGGGGGCCGGTCGCCCACCGGATACGCCACCCCGCGGGGGTGTGGCGAAGCCGTGTGCCGCGGACGGGGGTGCGCTCGTCGCCGTCCGCCCGGCGCGGGCGTCCGGCCCGCCGTACCCCATGGGCGCGGCGGTCGGGCGCTGTGCAGGGCCACCGGAATCGGCCGGGCTGATCGGTTGGCTGGACGACACGAGCCGATTCTCCCTGGAAACACCGGCAGGCGCAGCACCGGGGCGATGCGCTCCCGACACTGCGCCTGACGCGCTGTCGCGTGGCCGCTCAGCCGACTCGTCGCCGGGCATCGGCGATCACGGGAGCCGGTCCGCGCTGTGGGATTGGTCACCGCCCTGGCGGCAGGCCCTGCCGGGACGCGCGACCACGGTGCCGGGCGGCGGTACGGAGACCGCCACACCCCACGGCGCTCAGGCGGTGAACAGCCGCCGGACGGGCCTCAGCGACCGGCCTTCTGCGGCGTGGGGGCGCCGAGGCCCGCCGCGCGCATGCCCAGGGTCACGACGCCGCCGAGGGCAACCACGGCCATACCCGCCCAGAAACCGACCGGCTCGGCCGCGACGGTGAAGACACCCGCGACACAGAAGCCGATGAAGGTGATGATGACGCCGGTCCAGGCGGCAGGCGTGTGTCCGTGGCTGTTTCCCGCCATTTCTACTCCTTGCATGTGCTCTGGCGCCGACTGAGGGCGCATTGATCCTCAGGCCATTGTCACCCGTCCGCAGCAGTGCTCGTCATCGGGGGCCCGGCACCGGGTTCAGTCGGCGGTGGGGTCCTCGCCGCGGTCCAGTGCCTTCCACATCTCGCCGGGCTGCTCGGGGTCGGGCGCGCGGCGGGCGGCGCGCTGGGGGCGGGGGCCGCCGGCGCGCTCGTAGCGGCTGGACATGGTCGGCCAGGCGGCGCCCCGCACGATGGCCAGTGCCCCGGCGAGCAGCAGGAGCAGCCCGCCCACCGCGGCGACCCACGGCCAGCCGGTGTGGCCGACGTGCTGGACGGCGGTGCCGGTCAGGCCGCTGGCCTTGGCGGCGGCGGCGTTGAGCGCTTTGGTGTCGGCGGCGCCGGTGACGCACGCCGCAACGGTCCCGGCGCCGCACAGTGCGAGCAGGGCCGAGACCACCAGGCGCCCGACCCGGCGCACCGCGAAGACCGCGACCAGCGCGGCCAGTCCGACCAGTGCCAGGGCGTCCGGCAGCCCGGTGACCGCCTTGCCGGTGGCGGTGACCGGAATCACACTGCCTGCCGACGGTGCCGTTCCGGTCGACCAGGTCTTGCCCGCCGCGAGCAGTACGAGCGCGGCGCCCGCCGCGCCGAGCAGCAGCGCCACGGCAAGGCTGCGCCGTCCGGAACCGCGGCTCGGCGGTTCGGCGGCGGATTCCTCGGCGGGGCGGGGCGGGGGCACTGCGGCGACACTCACGCCTTCCACTATCTCGTCCCCGCGCGGCCGTCCGGCACCCGGGGGCCACGGACGGCGATTTGTAGTGGCTACCCCGCGGGCGGCGCTTCGAAGCGCCGCCCGCCCCCATGAGCGGGCAATTTCTTCCCCCCGGAACCCCATCCACCGGCAAAGCGGCGGTACAGAGTCGCGCGTGCGCTCTTGTTGACGTGCGCCGGTCACATTACGTTTTCCGGCAATCCGCCTCCGGATATCGGTCGACGGGCCGAATGCGGAGCTCCCGCCCCGCACGGAGGTTGAGGAGATTTTCCGGGAGCTTCGCCCCCGGACCCCGGCACCACACCAACGCGCAAGCAGGCCATGGCTCGCCCCCCCTGTCCGCCGTGGCCTGTCCCCCCTCATGACTCCGGGTCACCAGCCACAGGAGGCAGTACATTGCGCAGATCCATGCCCAAGGCGCTTTACCGCGCCGGGCTTTCCCTGACCGCCGCGGCGGGCCTCGCGCTCTCCGGCTTCGCCGCCGCACCCGCCGCCAACGCGCAGCAGTCCCCGCTGACTTCCGGCGCGCACGGCGTTCGTACCATCCACTCCTGCGCCATCCCGAACAAGGCCGACTGGGCGGCGTGCAACGCGCTCAAGGTGGTCGGCGGCACGGTCGCCGCCAAGGCGACGGGCGTCTCCCCCGAGGCCGCCCCCTCCGGCTTCGGCCCGAGCGACCTGCACAAGGCCTACTCGCTTCCGTCCAGCGGCGGTTCCGGCGCGACCGTGGCGATCGTCGACGCGCAGGACAACCCCAACGCCGAGAAGGACCTGGCCGCCTACCGCAAGCAGTTCGGGCTGCCCGCCTGCACCAGCTCAGGCGGCTGCTTCAAGAAGGTCGGCCAGACCGGCAGCACCACCAACCTCCCCGCGCCTGACGCCGGTTGGGCCGAGGAGGAGTCGCTGGACGTCGACATGGCCAGCGCGATCTGCCCCAGCTGCCACATCCTGCTGGTCGAGGCCAACTCGCCGTCCATGGCCGACCTCGGCGCGTCGGTCAACGAGGCCGTCAAGCTCGGCGCGAAGTACGTATCCAACAGCTACGGCGGCGGCGAGTCCTCGTCCGACCCCGGATACGACAGCAAGTACTTCAACCACCCCGGTGTGGCCATCACCGTGAGCTCCGGCGACTCCGGCTACGGCGTCGAGTACCCGGCCGCCTCGCGGTACGTCACCGCCGTCGGCGGCACCCACCTCACCACGGCGTCCAACAGCCGCGGTTGGACCGAGACCGCCTGGAGCGGCGCCGGATCCGGCTGCTCGGCGTATGACGCCAAGCCCGGTTGGCAGAAGGACAGCGGCTGCGGCAAGCGCACGGTCGCCGATGTCTCGGCGGTCGCCGACCCGGCCACCGGTGTCGCGGTCTACGACACCTACGGCGGCGACCCGGGCTGGGAGGTCTTCGGCGGTACGAGCGTCTCGTCGCCGATCATCGCCAGCGTGTACGCGCTCGCCGGAAAGCCGTCTTCCGGCTCCACCCCGGCTACGTTCCCGTACGCCCACACCTCGGCGCTGAACGATGTGACGAGCGGTTCCAACGGCTCGTGCGGCGGTGGCTACCTGTGCACCGCCAAGCCCGGCTACGACGGCCCGACGGGCCTCGGCACCCCGAAGGGCACCGCGGCCTTCAAGGGCTGACCCCGTTGAGCGGGTTGGGCCGCCCACTCCCGGGGGCGGCCCAACTCACCTGCGTTCAGAGCCGGTTGGCGGTGGCGACCGCCCGTAGCACCGCCGCCGCCTTGTTGCGGCATTCGGTGTCCTCGGCCACCGGATCGGAGTCCGCGACGATGCCCGCGCCCGCCTGCACGTACGCCGTGCCGTCGCGCAGCAGCGCGGTCCTGATGGCGATCGCGGTGTCGGAGTCCCCGGCGAAGTCCAGATAGCCCACGCAGCCCCCGTACACGCCCCGGCGGGTGGGCTCCAGTTCGTCGATGATCTGCATCGCGCGCGGCTTGGGCGCACCCGACAGGGTCCCGGCCGGGAAGCAGGCGGTCAGCACGTCGAAGGCGGTACGGCCCTCGGCGACCTTTCCGGTGACCGTCGAGACGATGTGCATCACATGGCTGTAGCGCTCGATGGACATGAAGTCGACCACCTCGACACTGCCCGGCTCGCAGACCCGGCCCAGGTCGTTGCGGCCGAGGTCGACCAGCATCAGGTGCTCGGCCCGCTCCTTGGGGTCGGCCAGCAGTTCCTCGGCGAGCGCCTGGTCCTCCTGAGGGGTGCCGCCGCGCGGCCGGGTTCCGGCGATGGGGTGCACCATCGCCTGCCCGTCCTCGACCTTGACCAGCGCCTCGGGCGAGGAGCCAACGATGTCGAAATCGTCGAAGCGCAGCAGGTACATGTACGGGCTGGGGTTGGTCGCCCGCAGTACCCGGTACACGTCGAGCGCGCTCGCCGGGCACGGTGTCTCGAACCGCTGCGAGGGCACGACCTGGAACGCCTCACCGGCGCGGATGCGCTCCTTGATGTCCTCGACCACCTCCTGGTACGCGGCACCGCCCCACAGCGCGGTGAACTCCGGCAGTTCGGAGGGCGGCAGTTCGACCGGGGAGCTGTCCAGCGGACGGGCCAGGTCGGCGGCCATGTTGTCGAGCCGTGCGACGGCGTCCGCGTAGGCCTCGTCGACACCGGTGTCGAGGTCGTTGTGGTTGATCGCGTTGGCGATCAGCAGGACGGTGCCGTCCCAGTGGTCGAGTACGGCCAGGTCCGAGGTGAGCAGCATGGTCAGCTCGGGCAACCGCAGGTCGTCCTTGGCGTGCTCGCCGATGTGCTTCTCCAGTCGGCGTACGACGTCGTAGCCGAGGTAGCCCACCATTCCGCCGGTGAACGGCGGAAGGGCGCCGCTCGAGTGCAGGTCGCGCGGGGTGTGCAGGGTCTCGATGGTGGCCCGCAGCGCGCTGAGCGGATCGCCGCCGGTGGGTACGCCGACCGGCGGCGTGCCGAGCCAGTGCGCCTGCCCGTCGCGCTCGGTCAGGGCGGCGTCGCTGCGTACCCCGATGAAGGAGTAGCGCGACCAGGAGCGGCCGTGCTCCGCGGACTCCAGCAGAAACGTCCCGGGGCGCTCGCCCGCCAGCTTGCGGTACAGCCCGACGGGAGTGTCGCCGTCGGCGAGCAGCCGCCGGGTGACCGGGATGACCCGGCGGTCCCGGGCGAGGTCGCGGAACGTTTCGAGGTCGGGGGTGACATAGCCCGTGGTCATGGGCGGAAGCCTAGGCCCTGCCCGGGCGGGGGATCACACAGCCCGCACCCCGACGCGCCCCGGCCACCACGACACCGGATGCCGCCGGGGGATTTCGGTTGCGGGTCGCGGTGGTTCGGCACCGCCGGACCCCGCCGTAGTGGTTGCTCGCCGTCGCGGCGGGTTCTCTCGCCTGGCGGCAACGAAGCGACGCGGAGCGCCGGAAGGCTGCGCGCCCAGGGGAGACACCGGATCCTGGCCGCGGTTGGTTCGGCACCGCCGGGCACCACCGTGGTGGTCGCTCGCCATGGCGGCGGAATTCTTTTGCCAGACGGCAAGGAAGCGACGCGAGGCACGCCAAAGAGGAAACCCCACGCGGCAAAGACTGCCGCAGGCAAAAACATCCGCCGCAACGGCAAGCAACCACGGCGATGCAGACCGGCGGAGCCCAAACCGGCCGCAAACCGGATCCGAAGCCACCCGACGGAGCCCAAACCGACCACAACCCGGCGGCGCCAAACCGACCGCAACCCGAATCCGAAGCCACCCGGCGGCGCCGAACCGGCCGCAAACCGGATCCGAAGCCACCCGACGGAGCCCGAACCGACCACGACCCGGCGGCGCCGAACCGAGCACAACCCGGATCCGAAGGCGCCCGGCGGGGCCGGACCAGCCGCAAACCGCGGTAGCCCGCTCCGCACCGGGGCGGGGGCGTACGGGGCCGGCCCCGGAGTGCCCGCTAGCCCAGCGGCAGCGGATCCGCGTCGAAGCAGGTGCGGTCGCCGGTGTGGCAGGCGGCGCCCACCTGGTCGACCTTGACCAGCAAGGTGTCGCCGTCGCAGTCGAGGGCGACCGACTTCACGTGCTGCACATGGCCCGAGGTGTCGCCCTTGACCCAGTACTCCTGGCGGCTGCGGCTCCAGTAGGTGCAGCGGCCAGTGGTCAGGGTGCGGTGCAGCGCCTCGTCGTCCATCCAGCCGAGCATCAGCACCTCACCGGTGTCGTACTGCTGGGCGATGGCGGGGACCAAGCCGTCGGCGGACCGCTTCAGGCGGGCGGCGATGGCGGGATCGAGACGGGAGACGGCCGGCATGCCCCCCATTGTGGATCAGCCGCGCCGGATACGGAAAACGTCCCTGCCATGGTGCGGCACGGACGGCTGTGTCCTGTGCGGCGGAACGCAACAGCCGCCGCTGAGCTGGGAGTCACGACTTGGCATCCTCCACGATCGACTGTCAGTCCTATGGGGCATGCTTCGGTCATGAGTTTCCCTCCGCCGCCGAATGACGCTCCACCCCCGGGTTCAGGGGGTGGCTTCGGCCCGCCGCAGGGCTTCGGCCCGCCGCCTCCGCCCGGCCATGGCGGATACGGTCCGCAACCGCCCGCTTCCAGCGGCTTCGGCGGCTATGGACCGGGCACGCCCGGCGGCCCCGCGGGGCCCGGTGGATACGGCCCCGGTGGCCCGGGCGGATACGGCCCCTATCCGCCGCCTCCGCCCGGCCCGGGCGGCAGCCCGAACGGCGGCGGCAACGGCCCGAAGGTCGCGGGCATAGTGATCGGCGCCGTGGTCGTGCTGGCCATCGTGATCGGTGGCATCGTGTGGCTCGGCAGCAGCCACAGCGACAAGAACAGCGCGGCGCAGGACAACGGCTCCGCCTCACCGTCCGCGTCCTCCTCACCGTCGCCGTCGGACTCGTCCGGCCTGCCGAGTGAGAACCCGTCCGACGGCGCCTCGCTGCCCGGCATACCCGAGCCGTCGGCGAGCCACCATCTGACGTATGTGAAGCTCTCCCCCGGCGACTGCTTCAACTCCCCCAGTCTGGACAGCCATGTCCAGGACATCACCAAGGTCTCGTGCGGCTCCGCGCACGACGGCGAGGTCATCGCCAACGAGACCCTGAAGGGCACCATCAGCACCGAGGACGATCTGAAGACCAAGGTTCTCGACCTGTGCGAACCGGATGCCAAGAAGCGGCTGGAGTCCATACCCAGGGACGGGCAGACCTACTACAACTACGCGCTCTACCCGGACCTGACTACCTATCAGTTCCAGGGGGAGAACACGGTCTCCTGCTCGCTGACGTTGAGCAATTCGATGGACGGCAAGCAGCTGACCGGCCCGTTGCCGTAGCCGCCCGGGCCGGGGTGGACGTACGCTGCCGCCATGTCGACTCATGCGCAGCGTGAACGTCTCCTCCTCGCCGACCTGTTGGAGAGCGCCGGCCCCGGGGCCCCGACGCTGTGCGAGGGCTGGACCGCACGCGACCTAGCCGCCCATGTGGTGGTCCGGGAGCGGCGCCCCGACGCGGCCGCCGGAATCCTGCTCAAACCGCTGAAGTCCCGACTCGACCGGGTTCAGCAGGAGTTCACGGCCAAGCCGTACGAGGAACTGATCCAGCTCATTCGCACCGGACCGCCCCGCTCCTCACCGTTCGCGCTGAAGCAGATCGACGAGGCCGCGAACAGCGTCGAGTTCTATGTGCACGCCGAGGACGTCCGCCGGGCCCAACCCGACTGGACGGAACGGACCCTCGACCCGGTCTTCTCGGACGTGCTGTGGAAGCGGCTGGAGCGGGCGGCGCGGGTCCTCGGCCGCAAGTCCCCGGTCGGCCTGGTGCTGCGCCGCCCGGACGGCCAGACGGCGGTCGCGCACAAGGGCGCGCCGGTGGTCACCGTGACGGGAGAACCCGGCGAGTTGACGCTGTTCACGTTCGGGCGGCAGTCCGTCGCACACGTCGAGTTGGACGGCGAACCGGACGCGATCGCCAAGGTGCGGGGCACCAAGCTCGGCATCGACGCCTAGGGCCTGTTCGGCGGACCTTCGGCCACCGGGCTGCCGTGGGCAGCCGTACGACCGCAGGGCCGCGTCCTCGTGGTCGCTCGTCGTCGCGGCGGCACCACGGCGACGCCACGTGGCCCTGCGGCGCGACCGCCGCCCGGTCCCGCTAGCGGACCGGGTGGCCCGCTTCGCGCAGCGTCCGCTTGACCTCGTTGATCCGCAGGTCGCCGAAGTGGAACACGGAGGCGGCCAGGACCGCGTCCGCGCCCGCCGCGATGGCGGGCGGGAAGTCGCTGAGCTTGCCCGCGCCGCCGCTGGCGATGACCGGGACGGTGACGTGATTGCGGACCGCCTCGATCATCTCCGTGTCGTAGCCGTCCTTGGTCCCGTCGGCGTCCATCGAGTTGAGCAGGATCTCCCCGGCGCCCAACTCGACGGCGCGGTGCGCCCATTCGACCGCGTCGATCCCCGTGCCACGGCGACCGCCGTGCGTGGTGACCTCGTATCCCGACGGGGTGACCGTGCCTTCGGGGCATCGGCGGGCGTCCACCGACAGCACCAGGACCTGGCTGCCGAACCGCTCGGCGATCTCCCGGATCAGCTCCGGGCGGGCGATCGCCGCGGTGTTGACCCCGACCTTGTCGGCGCCGGCCCGCAGCAGCTTGTTGACGTCCTCGGCGGTGCGCACCCCGCCGCCGACGGTCAGCGGGATGAAGACCTGCTCGGCGGTGCGGCGCACCACCTCGTACGTGGTCTCCCGGTTGCCTGAGGAGGCGGTGATGTCGAGGAAGGTGAGCTCGTCGGCGCCTTCCGCGTCGTACACCTTCGCCATCTCGACGGGGTCACCGGCGTCCCGCAGGTTCTGGAAGTTGACGCCCTTGACGACGCGGCCGTCGGCCACGTCGAGGCACGGAATGACCCGGACGGCCAGGCTCACGGCGTATCTCCACTCGGTTCATCAGCGCGGCGGCCATCGGGGCGGGCCGCCGGACGCACTGCTTCGACTTCCACCTCGACCAGCACCCGCGAGTCGACGAAGCCGGAGACCACCACCAGGGTGGCGGCCGGCCGGATGTCGTCGAACAGCTCCTTGTGGGCGCGGCCCGCCGCGTCCACATCGCGGGCGTGGGTGATGTACATACGGGTACGGACGACGTCCGAGGCTCCGAGACCCAGCGACTCCAGTGCCGCGAAGGCGTTCTGGAAGGCCGCCTTGGCCTGCAGATACGGGTCGCCTTCGGCCTGCAGCACCCCCTTGACCAGTGGCATCGTGCCGGACACCAGAACCCGGTCGCCGACCGCGACGGCTCGGGCGAAGCCGATGGTCTCTTCCCAGGGGCTGTCGGTCTGCACACGCCGCACGGCGGGGGTTTCGGTCATCGTGACACTGCCTCCAACGCTTCTTCCAAGGTGAATGCCTTGGCGTAGAGGGCTTTGCCCACGATGGCACCTTCCACACCCTCCGGGACGAGGGCGGCGATGGCGCGCAGGTCATCGAGCGAGGAGACGCCGCCGGATGCGACCACCGGCGCGTCGGTCGCGGCGCAGACGTTGCGCAGCAGTTCCAGGTTGGGGCCCTGCAGCGTGCCGTCCTTGGCGATGTCGGTGACGACGTAGCGGGCGCAGCCCTCGGAGTCGAGGCGGGCCAGCGTCTCGTACAGGTCGCCGCCGTCCCGGGTCCAGCCGCGGCCGCGCAGCGTGGTGCCGCGTACGTCCAGGCCGACCGCGATCCGGTCGCCGTGCTCGGCGATGGCCTTGGCCACCCACTGCGGGCTCTCCAGGGCGGCGGTGCCGAGGTTGACCCGGGTGCAGCCGGTGGCGAGCGCAGCGGCGAGCGAGGCGTCGTCGCGGATGCCGCCGGACAGTTCGACCCTGATGTCCATGGAGCGCACGACCTCGGCGATCTGCTCGCGGTTGTCGCCGGTACCGAACGCCGCGTCCAGGTCGACCAGGTGCAGCCACTCGGCGCCCGCCTGCTGCCAGGCGAGCGCGGCGGCCAGCGGGTCGCCGTAGGAGGTCTCGGAACCGGACTCGCCGTGCACCAGGCGGACGGCCTGGCCGTCCCGTACGTCGACGGCGGGGAGGAGTTCGAGGTTGGACATCTGACGGCTCACAGGGTCTCGATCCAGTTGGTCAGCAGCTGGGCACCGGCGTCGCCGGACTTCTCGGGGTGGAACTGGGTGGCCCACAGCGGCCCGTTCTCGACGGCCGCCACGAACCGCTCGCCGTGCGTCGCCCAGGTCACCTTGGGGGCACGGATGGCGTCGTTGGTGACTTCCAGCTGCCATTCGCGTACCCCGTAGGAGTGCACGAAGTAGTAGTGCTCGTCCCTGTCGAGCCCGGCGAACAGCCGTGAGTCCTCGGGCGCCTCGACGGTGTTCCACCCCATGTGCGGTACGACCGGCGCCCGCAGCGGCTCCACGGTGCCGGGCCACTCGTCGCAGCCCGCGGTCTCCACACCGTGCTCGACGCCGCGCGCGAACAGGATCTGCATACCGACGCAGATGCCCATGATCGGCCGTCCACCGGCCAGTCGCCGCCCGATGATCCAGTCGCCGCGTGCCGCCTTCAGCCCGGCCATGCAGGCGGCGAACGCGCCGACGCCGGGCACCAGCAGCCCGTCGGCGGCCAGCGCGGCGTCGTAGTCGGCGGTGATCTCGACGTCGGCGCCGACCCGGGCCAGCGCCCGTTCGGCGGAACGGATGTTGCCGAAGCCGTAGTCGAAGACGACCACGCGCTTGCTCATCGCTTGTCCCTTTCCCAGTTCCGCGGTTCCGTCGGCTTCACGGTTCCAGCGCTTCGCACGGCTCTAGAGCCGCAGCAGTCCCGCGGCCAGCGACATCGCCGAGCCGAGGCCGAGCAGTACGACCACGCTCTTCGGCATCTTCTGCTTCCAGAAGGAGTAAACGCCTCCGGCGAGGAACAGCCCCAACAGGATGAAGAGCATCGCCGCCTTGTTCACAGCGCACCCTTGGTCGACGGGATCCCGGTCTGCCGCGGATCGATCTCCGAGGCGTAGCGCAGTGCGCGGGCGAGCGCCTTGAACTGGCACTCCACGATGTGGTGCGCGTTGCGCCCGTAGGGGACGTGCACATGCAGGGCGATCTGCGCCTGCGCGACGAAGGACTCCAGTATGTGCCGGGTCATGGTGGTGTCGTACGTGCCGATCATGGGCGCGATGCCCTCCGGCTCGGTGTGCACCAGGAACGGGCGGCCGGACAGGTCGACGGTCACCTGGGCCAGCGACTCGTCCAGCGGGACCGAGGCGTTGGCGAACCTGACGATGCCGCGCTTGTCGCCGAGCGCCTGCTTGAACGCGGCACCGAGCGCCAGCGAGGTGTCCTCGATGGTGTGGTGGGTGTCGATGTGCAGGTCGCCGTCGGTCTTGACGGTGAGGTCGAACAGGCCGTGGCGGCCCAGCTGGTCGAGCATGTGGTCGTAGAAGCCGACGCCCGTCGACACATCGACCTGTCCGGTGCCGTCGAGATTGATCTCGACGACGACCGAGGTCTCCTTGGTGGTGCGCTCCACGCGGCCCACGCGGGTCATGCCCTCCCGTCGCCCACCACCGCCCTCAAAGGAGGTGCCATGCACCGCTGCCACTCCCTCTCGTCGCCCACCACCGCCCTCAAAGGAGGTGCCATGCACCGCTGCCACTCCCTCTCGTCGCCCACCACCGCCCTCAAAGGAGGTGCCATGCACCGCTGTCACTTTCCGTTCTCCTTCATCAGCTCGCGTACCGCGTCGAGGAACGCGTCGTTCTCGGCCGGGGTGCCCGCGGTGACGCGTAGCCAACCCGGTACTCCGTTGTCACGGACCAGTACGCCGCGATCCAGCAAACCCTGCCAGGCGGCGTGCGCGTCCTCGAACCGGCCGAACTGCACGAAGTTGGCGTCCGAGTCCGTCACCTCGCAGCCGATCGCCCGCAGCTCGGTGACCAGCCGGTCCCGCTCGGCCTTCAGCTGCTCGACGTACCCCAGCAGAGTATCCGTGTGCTCCAAAGCGGCGAGCGCGGTGGCCTGGGTGACGGACGACAGGTGGTACGGCAGCCGCACCAGCTGGACCGCGTCGACCACGGCGGGGTCGGCGGCCAGGTAGCCGAGGCGCAGTCCGGCGGCGCCGAACGCCTTGGACATGGTGCGGGACACCACCAGATTCGGACGGCCTTCGATGAGCGCCAGCAGCGACGGGCGGTGCGAGAACTCGCCATACGCCTCGTCCACCACCACCAGCGAGGGCTTGGCGGCCTGCGCCGCGTCGTGCAGCGCGAGCACGGTTTGGGCGTCCACGGCGGTGCCGGTGGGGTTGTTGGGCGAGCAGATGAAGACCACATCGGGCCGGTGCGCGGCGATCTCGTCCTTCGCCGCCTCGACGTCGATGGTGAAGTCCGCGGTGCGGGGCCCGGAGATCCAGCCGGTTCCGGTGCCGCGGGAGATCAGCGCGTGCATCGAGTACGAGGGCTCGAAGCCGAGCGCGGTGCGGCCGGGCCCGCCGAAGGTCTGCAGCAGCTGCTGGATGACCTCGTTGGAGCCGTTCGCCGCCCAGACACCGGCGAGTCCGATCCGGTGGCCGGTGGTCCGGGTCAGATAGGCGGCCAGCTGGGTGCGCAGTTCCACCGCGTCCCGGTCCGGGTAGCGGTTGAGCCCGCGGGCCGCCTCGCGGACCCGCTCGGCGATCCGCTCGACCAGCGGCTCCGGCAGCGGGTACGGGTTCTCGTTGGTGTTCAGGCGCACCGGGACGTCGAGTTGGGGGGCGCCGTACGGGGTCTTGCCGCGCAGCTCGTCCCGGATCGGGAGATCGTCGATTCGGGTCACTGGCCGGGCACCTGCCAGTCGAAGCGAGCCTTCAGGGCGGCGCCGTGCGCAGGCAGGTCCTCGGCCTCGGCCAGGGTCACCACGTGGTGGGCGACCTCGGCGAGGGCGTCGCGCGTGTAGTCCACGACGTGGATGCCGCGCAGGAAGGACTGCACCGACAGGCCCGAGGAGTGGCAGGCGCAGCCGCCGGTGGGCAGCACGTGGTTGGAGCCCGCGCAGTAGTCGCCCAGCGAGACCGGGGCGTACGCGCCCACGAAGATCGCGCCCGCGTTGCGCACCCGGGCGGCGACATCGGCGGCGTTCTCGGTCTGGATCTCCAGGTGTTCGGCGGCGTAGGCGTCCACCACCGCCAGGCCCTGCTCGATGGTGTCGACCAGGACGGTGGCGGACTGCTTGCCGGAGAGCGCCTCGGTGATCCGCTCGGTGTGCTTGGTGGCCTCGACCTGTCGGTCGAGCTCCTTGTCGACCGCGTCGGCGAGGTCGGCGGAGGTGGTGACGAGCACGGCGGCGGCCAGTGTGTCGTGCTCGGCCTGGCTGATCAGGTCGGCGGCGACGTTCGCCGGGTCGGCGGTGTGGTCGGCGAGGACGGCGATCTCGGTGGGTCCGGCTTCGGCGTCGATGCCGATGCGTCCCTTGAGCAGCCGCTTGGCCGCGGCGACCCAGATGTTGCCGGGGCCGGTCACCAGGTTGACCGGGCGGCACTCCTCGGTGCCGTACGCGAACATGGCGATCGCCTGTGCGCCTCCGGCCGCGTACACCTCGTCCACGCCCAGCAGCGCGCAGGCGGCGAGGATCGTGGGGTGCGGCAGGCCGTCGAAGTCCGCCTGCGGCGGGGAGGCCACGGCGAGCGATGTGACGCCCGCCTCCTGGGCGGGCACCACGTTCATCACCACGGAGGACGGGTAGACGGCGCGCCCACCAGGCACGTACAGCCCGACGCGCTCCACCGGAACCCATCGCTCGGTGACCGTGCCGCCGGCCACGACCTGGGTGGTGTGGTCGGTGCGGCGCTGCTCCCCGTGCACCAGACGGGCGCGGCGGATGGACTCCTCCAGCGCGGCGCGTACGGCCGGATCCAGTTCCCGCAGCGCGCGCTTCAGCGCCTCGGCGGGCACCCGGGTCCGGTCGATCTTCACACCGTCGAACCGCTCCGCGTAGTCGATCAGCGCAGCGGTGCCACGATGCTTCACGTCGTCGCAGATCGGCCGCACCTTCTCCAGAGCGGCTTCCACGTCGAGTTCGGCACGGGGAAGCAGGTCACGGTCGATCCCGCCGTCGAGGGAGGCCTCGGCGAAGGCGGCGCCGCGCAGATCAATTCGGGAGATCACGGTGTCAAGTGTAGAGAGCGCGTATGCCGCACGCGGCGGGCCTCCACTCCGTGAGACGCGGCGCGTCCCGAAAAGCCTGTCATGCTCCGGGCAGATCGCTGGCCGAATTCAGCCATCTGGAGGTGGCCGGCCCTATACCGTGCGACCTGGGTGATCACCCGCTGTCGACGGGAAGGGACCACACCGTGAGCCAGCCCGCCATGCCCGCAGACCTGACCCCCGCCGAACTCCGCATGTGGCATGCCTTCCGCCGCGGCGCGACCTGCGACCTGCGAACCGGCTCACCGGTACCCGGCGAGCCGGGCACCCGGCCGGGCCCGACCGACGACACCGGACGCGTGACGGCGGCCGGTACGACCGGCGGTACCGCTGGCGCTACGGCTGACGGCGCCACCGAACGCACGGTGCCGAGGCCGTCCGGCACCACGTCCGGCCGCCCCCCGACCGCTGCCGCGGACGACACGGCACCGGAGCCCGGAGTGCCGGGGCCGCGCGGGTCGGAGCCCGGCCGGGACGGGGACGGCGCGGAGCCCGGCTTTGGGGAGGCGGAGCCCGGCCGTACCGTCCGGGCGGAGATCGTCGCGCTGCTGCTGCTCGACGGGCCGCCCAGCGAGCCCGGGCGGGTCGCCGCCCTGAAGCTGACGGGGGCGTTGATCACCGGGTTGCTGAACCTGTCGGGCGGCCAAGTCCAGCCCTATGTGGAGCTGCGGGAGTGCCGTTTCGACAACCAACTCCTGCTTCCCGCCTGCCACTTCACCACCGCGCGGCTGATGCGCTGCGTGGTGCCGCGGATCGAGGCCGCCCGGCTGAACAGCGAGGGCGATCTACATCTGCCGCAGTGCACGGTGCCGGGCGGGATCCGGCTCACCGACGCGCACATCGGCACCGACCTGGTGCTCAACCAACTCACCGTGGGCCAGAGCCGCAGCGGCCACTCCATCGCGGCGGACGGGCTGACCGTCGCCCAGGACGTGGAGGCCGAGCTGCTGGAGTCGACCGGTGAGATCAGCCTGCGCAGCGCGCGGATCGGCGGCCGGCTGAGCCTGCGCGGCAGCGCACTGCACAATCCGTACGGCCGGTACGCGCTCAACGCCGCGCGGGTCACCGTGGAGCACACGCTGTATCTGAGCTCGGGCTGGTTCAGCGGCTACTCCGGCGGGGGCACCCCGCCCGCCGGCGTGCACACCCAGCGCTTCACCTCCGAGGGCGGAATCCGTCTCGACGACGGGCGGTTCGGCAACGCGGTGATCGCGGACAAGGCGCACTTCCGGCTCACCGGCACCCAGCAGTTGTCACTGCGCCGGATCCAGACGCCCGAGTTGCGGCTGACCCTCGACGAACCCCCGTCGGGACGGATCTCGCTGGCCGGTGCCCGGATCGGCAACCTCACGGACCGGCCGTCCAGTTGGCCGGGCCGGGGCGGTATCGACCTCGCCGGGTTCAGCTACGAGTCGCTGTCCTCGCCCGGCCCCGTCCCGCTGGAGCAGCGGATCGCCTGGCTGGCCGACGCGACGCCCGAGTACAACCCGGAGCCGTACGAGACCCTGGCGCAGGTGCTGCGCCAGGGCGGCGAGGACTCGCAGGCCCGCGAGGTGCTGCTGGCCAAGCAGCGCAGGCGCCGCGAGACGCTGCCGCCGGCGGGCGTGGTGTGGGGCTGGGTGCAGGACATCACGGTCGGCTACGGATACCGGCCGGGCCGGGCGGCACTGTGGATGGCGGTGCTGTGGGCGGCCGGGACGCTGTACTTCGGGATGGGACCGAGGCCCGAGCCGGTGGACGACCAGGCGTGGCCGCACTGGAACCCGGCGCTGTTCGCGCTGGACCTGTTACTGCCGATCGTCGATCTCGGCCAGAGCCACTCCTGGCGGCTGGCCGGAACGGCGCAGTGGGTGGCGGCTGCCATGACCATGGTCGGCTGGATCCTGGCGTCGACTGTGGTGACCGGCGCGTCACGGCTGCTGCGCCGCGGGTAGCGATCGCTCGCCCGTCCCCCTACTCGGGAAAACTGGTCTTGACGCCCGGGGCCTGCGCTTAGGCTTACCTGTTGTGACCGCACGACTTCCGCTGTTCCCGCTCGGCTCGGTGCTCTTCCCGGGCCTCGTGCTGCCGCTCAACATCTTCGAGGAGCGGTACCGCGCGCTCGCCCGGGATCTGCTCGCGCTCCCCGAGGACGCGCCGCGGCACTTCGGTGTGGTGGCGATCCGGGACGGGTACGAGGTCGCCCCGAGCGGCCCGGGAGCCCCCGACGACGGTGCGGCGGCCGGCCTCGGGCCCGATCTGGGCAAGGCGTTGTACGAGGTCGGATGCATCGCGGACGCCGCCTCGCTGCGGGAAAAGGAGGGCGGCGGGTACGAGATGGTGGCCACCGGCACCACCCGGTTCCGGCTGCGGTCGGTGGACGCGACAGGGCCGTATCTGGTGGCTGAGATCGAGGAGTTGCCCGAGTTGCCGGGCGCGGGCGCGGGGCCGCTCACCGCGGAGGTGGAGCGGGCGTTCCGTACGTACCAGAAGCAGCTCGCGGGCGCGCGGGAGCGGACGCTGTCCACTGCCCAGGAGCTGCCCGCCCAGCCGTCGGTGCTGTCCTATCTGGTGGCCGCCGCGACGGTGGTCGAAGTTCCGGTCAAACAGGAGCTGTTGGAGGCTGCGGACACCGCGACCCGGCTCACGGAGGAGTTGAAACTGCTGCGCCGGGAGACGGCTGTGATCGGTAAGCTCCCGTCGCTGCCCGCCGTCGAGTTGACCCGGCAGCCGACCAACCGCAACTGACCGGGAGCGTGGCGGAGTTGGCCAGGAAGGCGAAGTCCGGAATGACTCCGGCGACGGTCGCGCTGGGCGCGGCCGGTGTGCCGTTCACCGTGCATTCCTACGAACACGATCCGGCCGCCGCGTCGTACGGCGAGGAAGCCTCGCAGGCGATGGGCGTCGCACCGGAGCGCGTGTTCAAGACGCTCGTCGCGGATGTGGACGGCGCGCTCACGGTCGCGGTCGTCCCGGTGGCGGGGTCGCTTGACCTCAAGGCGCTCGCCGCGGCGGCCGGCGGCAAGCGGGCGGCGATGGCCGATCCGGCCGCCGCGGAACGCACCACGGGCTATGTACGCGGTGGGATCTCGCCGCTCGGCCAGCGCAAGCGGCTTGCCACGGTCATCGACGCGTCGGCGCTCGGGCATCCCACCGTCTTCGTGTCGGCGGGCCGCCGTGGGCTGGAAGTGGAACTGGCCCCGCGGGATCTGGTGCGGCTCACCGGCGCCGTGACGGCGCCGATCGGCCGGGGCTGATCACCCCGACTCCGGCCTGTCTGACGTCTCGACAGATCCGCCCACCGGGCGCACGCTGACCGCACAGCGCGGGGGCGGACCCGCGCGGAGGGGCCGGGCACCATGTCGAAACGTACACGTAAGCGGAAGTGGCGGATCAAGAAGCGCAGCGCGAATCACGGCCGTCGACCGGCGTAGCCCTTCCGGCGGTCTCGGGGGCGGGGACGCGGTTCCCTGGACACCGCCGGTCGGTGTCGTCGTGGTTGCTCGCCGTCTCGGCCGGGATTTCTTACCGGGCACGGGCCCGACCCCGGCCGCCGATCTCCGAAGGCGCGGTTGTCCGACCCCGTCGGTCCACGACGTTGTGGTGGCTCGCCGCCGTGGCGAGGGGGGCCAGGGTGCCGGGAGGGGGACCTGCCGGGAAGCGCCCTACGGGTGGTCCGGGCGGTCCGGGCGGTCCGGGTGGTCCGGGGGTGGCGTGGTGTCGCCTTGGGGGTGGGGGTTGGGCGGCGGGGCCGACCAGCCGTCCCAGTGTGGTTGTGGGTGGGGTTCGCGCGGGCCGAAGGCCGAGGTCAGGGCCAGGAAGGCAGCCATCGCGGCGACCGGCCAGGCCAGTAGGGCGCCCTTGGCACGCAGTTCCAGGGGCGCGTAGAAGACCTTGTTGGGACCGACCGCCTTGGCGTGCGCCACCACGTTCTGCGTGGGGCCGAGCCACACGCCCAGCCGCCAGGCGATCAGCGAACCGAGCACCGCGCCGACGGCCAGCCCGACGACGATCGCGACTCCCCCGGCGCGCCGCCACAGGAAGACCGCCGCCGCGGTCAGCACGCCGAACCCCAGGCCCATCAGCGCGAACCAGCCGTCGGCGCCGATCGCCTGCTCGCCCTCGGAGTTCTTCAGGTAGACGGCCGAGCCGTCCGAGATCAGCGGTACCTGCGGGGCGAGCCACACCCACAGCAGCCCGAACAGGACTCCGCACACCGCCACCGCCGCCGCGACGATGCCCCCGTCGCGCAGTTCCCGGCCGAGGCTGGGCCGCTCGTCCGGGGCCCCGCCGTGCTCGTCCGGAACGGGCGGGTTCGGCGGCTGCTGATCGTGGTCGTGCGGGGTCAACGGTGCGGTCACCCGCATATGGTGCCAGGTCCCGCCGGGCTGGCGGCGGGAGGCCCGGCTGTGACGGGTCCGCTCAGCGGTACGCGGCCCTGCGGTACGCCCAGGTGGCCACCGCCAGCGACACCACGCCCACCGCGGCGCACACGGACAGGTCACCCAGCACGGCGGGCCAGTCCGGCGAGACGTCGAAGGTGCGGGCGAAGGCCTGCACCCCGTACGTGGACGGCAGCGCGTCCCGCGCCCAGCCCACCGGGCCCGGTAGATGCCCGGGCGGGAGCACACCGAGCAGCAGTGCCGCCGACATGCCCAACTGGCCGAACAGCGTGGCGAGTTCCTGGCGCGGCGCGAGCAGCCCGAGGGTCGCCCCGAGCCCGGACAGCGCGGCGCCCGCGAGCGGTACCACCGCCCCGAGCACCCACAGGCCGCCGAGCGGCAGATGGAACAGCACGCAGCCGACGGCCGCGGTCGCCACTGTGCCCGGCAGGGTGAACGACGCGTACGCCGCCGCCGCACCCAGCACGACCGAGGCCGGTGGCACCGGCAGCGTCGCGTAGTGGTCAAGTCCGCCGGACGCCCGTAGCTGCCCGAAGTACTGGGCCAGCAGGTTGAGCGCGACGAACGCCACCACCAGGACGCTGGAACCGGAGACCACCGCGCGGGCGGCGTCGGAGCCGGTCGAGACGACCCCGCGCATCAGGATCATGATCCCGACCGACTGGAACGTCGCCACGAACAGCAGCGGGATGCGCGCGACCTTGGCCCGGGACAGCTGGGCCCGGTAGACCGCGCCCAGCGCGGGCCACAGCCGGGCGCGCGGCGCGAGTCCGGTGGGGTCTTCCACGGCGCCGCGCATCACCGGCACCCTCCGAGCGGACACAGTGGTCACGCCTTGACCAGTCCTTTCTGGCTTCCGCCGAGCGCCAGGTAGACGTCCTCCAGGCTCGGGGTGGCGAGCGTGAAGTCGTCGAGGGCCGCGAACGCGGGTCCCGCGGTGACCGAGGCGACCACGGCCCGCGCCCGGTCCTGGGGCAGCCGCAGCGTCCAGCGGCGCCCGGCGGCTTCCGCGCCTTCCCGCAGCACGGCGATCTCGGGCAGGTCCAGCGGCGGCTCGTCCCGCCACACCAGGTCCAGTCGTACGTCGCCGTCGACCATCGTCTTCAGCCCGGCCGGGGTGTCGCAGGCGATGACCTTGCCCCGGTCGATGACGGCGACCCGGTCGAGCACGGTCTCGGCCTCGAGCACGTTGTGGGTGACGAGCAGCACGGTGGTGCCGCGTTCGGCACGACGGCGGTCCACGGCGGTCCACACCGCGCGGCGCGCGACCGGGTCCATGCCGGTGGTGGGCTCGTCGAGGACGAGCATCGGCCGCTCCCCCACCAGCGTGGCGGCGAAGCAGGCCAGCCGCCGCTGTCCGCCGGACAGCCGCTTCAGCGGTCGCTGGGCGATGTCGGTCAGGCCGAGTTCTTCCAGTACGGCGTCCCGCTCGGCGCGTGCGGTACGGGAGTCGAGGCCGCGCAGCCGTCCGGTGGTCTCGGCGGCGAGGGCGACGGTCAGCTCGTCAAGGGCGGTGGACTCCTGGCCCAGGTAGCCGATCAGCCGGGCAGCACGCTCGGGGTGGGCCACCAGATCGTGGCCGAGGAGGGTGATGCTGCCCGCGTCCGGCCGCAACAGCCCGGTGAGCTGGCGGACCAGGGTGGACTTGCCCGCGCCGTTGGGTCCGAGCAGGCCGAAGATCTCACCGCGCCGGATGTCCAGGTCGATGCCGTCGTTGGCGCGGACCGCAGCCGCGGGCGCGGCAGCGGCCTTACGGCGCCGGAACGCACGCCCGGCGGGGTAGCTCTTGACCAGCCCGCGGACGGTCCACATCGCCTCGCGGGCCACGGCGGCGGGGCTGGGTGCCGCCTGTTCAGTGCCCGTACTCACGAGCACTGAGGGTACGCGGTCCCTCGGGCCCGGGTGGGCCTGGGCCCCGGTCAGGGGAGTCGCCCGAACGCCCGGCGGGCGCTACTCGGCTGACGACGTCTGATCGGCGGAGACCGATCGGGCGTCCACCTCGCGCCAGAAGCCCGCTCGGATGGCGTAGCGGTCGTGTTCGTCGATCTGGTCGTCCTTGTGGGCAAGCAGGCCGAAACGGGCCGCGTAGCGCAGCAGTTCGCCGTCGATGCGGTGCGGCACCCGGGGGTACTCGGCGGAGAGCGCCTGTAGCGCGGCGGAGTCGGTGAGGCGGTCGATCCAGCGGCGGGCGAAGACCTGTCCGACCTCGAACGGGTCGCCGCTGACGGCGGTGATGTCCTCTTCGCGGTCGGCCCAGCGCTGTTCGGCGCTGGTGAGTTGGGCGAGGGTGGGCAGCCCGGGGTCGGCGGCCTCACTGCCGGGGCCGCGTTCGATCCAGCCCTTCTCGGACGACCAGCGCAGCGTGGCGGCGGGGGGCGGGTGCGGGGTGGGGTGGCCGCCCGCGGGTCCCCGGCCGCCGCCGAGTCCGGCGAGGTCCTTGGGGGTGGGCACGCCGGTCTTTCCGGCGGCGGTTTCGGCGGGCGCCGGGCCGTGGCCGTTCTTGACCGGTTCCGGGGGCTCGGCGGGCGGTTTGGCGGCCGGGGCGCGCATCGCGGATTCGGGGAGCGGCGCGGACAGGATCGCGGCGATCTCCGGGCGAGGTCCGGGCGGCGCGCACACCGCCCCGGTGTCCCGGGCCTGCACCGCCTGGGTGATCCACTCACGGTCAAGGACACGGCGCTCGTCGGCCTCGGCGACCAGGTCCTCGGACTGGTTGTAGTCGCCGTCGGCGGCCTGTACTGCCCACAGGTGGACGGCGACGCCGTGCTCCTTGGCGGACATCATTCCGGGCAGCAGATCGCCGTCTCCGGTCACCAGGACCACATCGGAACAGGCGCGGTTGCGGGCGAGCTCGGACAACTCGGCGTGCATCGCGGCGTCGACGCCCTTCTGCGCCCAGCGCCCGTCGGTGCGGGTCAGCGCACCGAGCCGTACGGTGACCCGCGGCATCACCCGCAGCCGCCGGTGTTCGGGTTGGGGAACCCGGTCCGGGGCACCGTCGAACCAGTAGATCCGCAGCAGCGGCTGGCCGGTCTCACGTTCCGCGCGTTCTCGCAGGCCTTGGACGACGGCGGCATGGTCCACGGTGATCCGCGACCGAGAGGGTTCTCCGGCCAGCAGGCTCGCGGCGGCGCCGAGCAGATAGCCGGCGTCCACGAGGACGACGCAGCGGTCCACGTTCCACCCTCTTTTCTACATCCGGTCGCCCCCCGGCACGATGTTGCCTTGAGTCTGCCCGACCGCGCCGGGGATATGAGCCGGAACTCGATCATCGGCGTGGCGGATGCGGGATCCGGGCACTCCTTCCCTCCTACAAACGCCCGAAATGCGACTTTCGTTCCGCCGTGCGAGTCTGTGTTCCACCCCGGGAGCCGTCTCGGGACTCACGCATCTCAGGCCATTGTCCGAGATCCCCCGACAGGAGGCACGATCGTGGCCAAGAACAAGAACAGGAAACAGGAACGTCGGCAGTCGGAGAGCAGCCGGAGTGCGGCCGAGCGCGGTGCGGAGCAGGCGAAGACCGCCGCGATGGAGGCCCAGCAGGAGGCCATCCCGAACATGTCGATCGCGCACAAGGGTCGGCAGAAGCGCTTCGGTCACAACTGACCGCCGCAGCCGACCGCTTCGGCGGGCGGCCCGACCGGCCCGCTCAACCGCCCGGCCCCGTAAGGCCGTCGAGAGGCGCAGCCGGAAACCCGGGTGCGCCCCTCGTAGTGTGCCGGTGGTCAGCTGGCCTGTGAGTTCTGCGCCGCGCCCAGGCAGGCCGGGCCGAGCAGCGCCTTGAGATCGCCGAACAGCGCGGGGTCGGGGGCGACCCGGTGCCGGTCCAGGCGGAGCACGGTGGTCTTGCGGGCGCCCTGCAGCCGTACCCGTACCTCGGTGTTGCCCCGGTGGCTGTCGAGCACCTCGCCGAGGCGGGCGACCAGCGGCGGGGTGACCTTGACGGTGGGGATGGAGATGGTCACCGGGGCGTTGGCGGACGCCTCGGAAAGGTCGGGGACCTGGAGTTCCATCGCCACCAGCCGGGGGACGTCCTCCCGCTTGTCGAGACGGCCCTTGACGAAGACCACGGCGTCCTCGATGAGCTGGGTGGAGACCAGTTGGTAGGTGGCGGGGAAGAACATGCAGTCGATGGAGCCCGCCAGGTCCTCGACGGTGGCGATCGCCCAGGCGTTGCCCTGTTTGGTCATCTTGCGCTGCAGGCCGGAGATGATGCCGCCGATGGTCACGATCGCCCCGTCGGCGTAGTCCCCGCCGGTCAGCTGGGCGATGGCGGCGTCCGTCTTGTCGTTCAGCACATGCTCGATGCCGAACAGGGGGTGGTCGGAGACGTACAGGCCGAGCATCTCGCGTTCCTGGGCGAGCAGATACGCCTTGTCCCACTCGATGTCGGAGAAGGTCACATCGAGGCCGAAACCGGGCTCGTCCTTGGCGTCGTCGTCGCCCATACCGCCGAAGAGGTCGAACTGGCCCTCGGCTTCCTTGCGTTTGACCTGCACCACGTTGTCGATCATCGCTTCGTAGTGCTCGGTCAGACCCCGCCGGGTGTGCCCCATCTCGTCGAACGCGCCCGCCTTGATCAGCGATTCAACGGTCCGCTTGTTGCACACCACCGCCTCGACCTTGTCCAGGAAGTCCGGGAACGAGGTGTACTTCCCCTTGGCCTTGCGGCAACGGATGATCGAATCCACCACGTTCGCACCGACGTTGCGTACCGCGGTGAGGCCGAAGAGGATCACGTCATCACCCTGCGCGGTGAAGTTCGCATCCGACTCATTGACGTTCGGCGGCAGCACCCTGATACCCATACGACGGCACTCGTTCAGGTAGATCGCCGACTTGTCCTTGTCGTCCCGCACCGAGGTCAGCAGCGCGGACATGTACTCGGCCGGGTAGTTGGCCTTCAGATACGCGGTCCAGTAGGTGACCAGCCCGTACGCCGAGGAGTGCGCCTTGTTGAACGCGTATCCGGCGAACGGGACCAGGACGTCCCACACCGCCTGGATCGCCGCGTCGGAGAAGCCCTTGGCCCGCGCGCCCTCCCGGAACGGGATGAACTCCTTGTCCAGGACCTCCTGCTTCTTCTTGCCCATCGCCCGGCGCAGCAGGTCGGCCTGGCCGAGCGAGTACCCGGCGAGCACCTGGGCAGCCTTCTGCACCTGCTCCTGATACACGATCAGGCCGTAGGTGATGTCGAGGACCTCCTTGAGGGGCTCCTCGAGCTCCGGGTGGATCGGGGTGATCTCCTGCTGCTTGTTCTTGCGCAGCGCGTAGTTGATGTGCGAGTTCATGCCCATCGGCCCCGGCCGGTACAGGGCCGAAACCGCGGAGATGTCCTCGAAGTTGTCGGGCTTCATCATGCGCAGCAGGGAGCGCATCGGCCCACCGTCGAACTGGAAGACACCCAACGTGTCGCCGCGGCACAGCAGTTCGTAGGTCTTCGGGTCGTCGAGCGGCAGCGAGAGCAACTCGATGTCGATGCCCTTGTTGGCCTTGATGAGCTTGACCGCGTCATCCATGATCGTCAGGTTGCGCAGGCCCAGGAAGTCCATCTTCAGCAGGCCGAGCGACTCGCAGGTGGGGTAGTCCCACTGCGTGATGGTGACGCCGTCGCTGTGCCTGACCCAGACCGGGATGTGCTCGGTGATGGTCTCGCTGGACATGATCACGCCCGCGGCGTGCACGCCCATCTGCCGGACCAGGCCCTCGACGCCGCGGGCGGTGTCGATCACCTTCTTCACATCCGGCTCGTTCTCGTACATGCCCCGGACCTCGCCCGCCTCGCCGTAGCGCGGGTGCTGCGGGTCGAGGATGCCGGACAGCGGGATGCCCTTGCCGAGGACGTCGGCGGGCATCGCCTTGGTGATGCGGTCGCCCATCGCGTACGGGTAGCCCAGCACCCGCGCGGAGTCCTTGATCGCGTTCTTCGCCTTGATGGTGCCGTAGGTGCCGATCATGGCGACCTTGTCGGCGCCGTACTTCTCGGTGACGTACCGGATCACCTCGGCGCGCCGACGTTCGTCGAAGTCGATGTCGACATCGGGCATGGAGACGCGCTCGGGGTTGAGGAACCGCTCGAAGATCAGCCCGTGCTCGATCGGATCGAGGTCGGTGATGCCCATCGCGTACGAGACGATCGAACCGGCCGCCGAACCTCGGCCGGGGCCCACCGCGATGCCGTTGTTCTTCGCCCACATGATGAAGTCGGCGACGACCAGGAAGTACCCCGGGAACCCCATCTGGATGATGATGTCCATCTCGTACTCGGCCTGCTTCTGCCGGTCCTCGGGGACACCCCCGGGGTAGCGGCGGGCCATGCCCCGCTTGACCTCCTCGCGGAACCAGGTCACCTCGGTGTACCCCTCGGGCACGTCGAAGCGCGGCATCAGGTCGCGTTTTTCGAACCAGCCCGTGGTGTCGACCTGCTCGGCGACCAGCAGGGTGTTGGCGCAGCCCTCCTGCCAGGCGTCGGAGGAGTCGATGGCGTACATCTCGTCGGCCGTCTTCAGGTAGTAGCCGGTGCCGTCGAACTTGAAGCGGTCGGGGTCGGTGAGGTTCTTGCCGGTCTGGATGCACAGCAGCGCGTCGTGCGCGTCGGCCTCGTGCGCATACGTGTAGTGCGAGTCATTGGTCACGATCGGGCGGATGCCGAGCTTCTTGCCGATCTCCAGAAGCCCGTCGCGGACCCGCCGCTCGATCTCGATGCCGTGGTCCATCAGCTCCAGGAAGTACCGGTCCTTGCCGAAGATGTCCTGGTAGTCGGCGGCGGCCCTGACCGCCTCGTCGAACTGCCCGAGCCGCAGCCGGGTCTGCACCTCACCGGACGGGCAGCCGGTGGACGCGATCAGCCCCTCCGACCACTGGGAGATGGTCTCCTTGTCCATCCGCGGCCACTTCTGCAGCCAGCCCTCGGCGTACGCGTCGGAGGAGAGCCGGAACAGGTTGTGCAGACCGGTTTTGCTCGCCGCCCAGATCGTCTTGTGGGTGTAACCACCGGAGCCGGAGACGTCGTCGCGCTTCTGGTGCGGCTGGCCCCACTGGACCTTGCGCTTGTTGCGCCGCGACTCGGGCGCCACATAGGCCTCGATGCCGATGATCGGAGTGATCCCCGCGCCGGTCGCCTGCTGGTAGAAGTCGTACGCGCCGTGCAGGTTGCCGTGATCGGTCATGGCGATGTGCGACATGCCCATCTCCTGGCACGCATTGAACATGTCCTTCAACCGCGCCGCCCCGTCCAGCAGGGAGTACTGGGTGTGGACGTGCAGGTGCGTGAAGGTCTTGGCCACGGTGCGGGACACCTCCGGTGGGAGCTTTGGGAGAGGTGGAAAGTCTAGTCCGCGGCACTGACAGCAGGGGCCCGCTCATATCGTTGCGCGACCTTTAGGCGCCGCATACGGATTCCCGTGGCACACTCTGGCCTCATGGAGGGGACTGCACACTTCAGGGCGGCGCGCGCCGCGCTGTTCGCCGCGCTGTGCGTCACCCTCTCCACCACCTCGCACGTCCTGCTGTCGCGGCTGCCGCTGCCGCTGCCCACGGTGGCGTTCGCCTTCCTCGGCATGTTCGCGCTCGCCTATGCGCTCGCCGGCCGGGAGCGCGGCTTCTGGCCGATCACCTCGCTGCTGGTGCCGCTGGAGCTGGCCGCCGACACCGTGTTCACCACCGGCCAGCACACCTGCTACGGACCGTCCGGCGGCCCGGTCACCGGCGCGCTGCGGTCCTTCGGCGCCGATGTGATCTGCGACGGCGGCCGGGTCGGCACCCCGCTGGCCGGCGCCGGGCTGCCGGTCGCCGACCCGGCGCTGCCGTGGCTGCTGCTCGCCGCACATGTCGCCGTGGGGCTGCTCGCCTCATGGTGGCTGCGGCGCGGTGAGGCGGCGCTGTACCAACTGCTGCGCGCCACCGCTTCGTTGGCGTTCCGCCCGCTGACCCGGGCGGCCACGGTGCTGTGCGCCTACGTCGCCGGACCGGCCCGGCCGCGCGCGCGGCGGCCGGAGGCCCGGGCGGCCGTGCCGGTACCGCCACTCCTGCTGCACTCCGTCGTACGTCGCGGCCCGCCGCGCCCGGCCGCGGTCTGACCCTGCCGTCGGGCCGCCGCACCGGGCCACGCAGCACGTACATCCACCACCGTGACGGAGAAGCGGATCACCATGAGCAGCAAGAACTCCTGGGAGAACAAGGCGTCAGCGCGTGAGCGTCTGAAGGCCGAGCGTGAGCGGCAGGCGAAGCGGGACAAGCTCCGCCGCCAGCTCATCGCGGGCGGCGCGGTCGTCGCCGCCCTCGCGATAGCGGGCGGCATCGCCGTGGCCGTCTCGAATTCGGGCAGCCCCAGCAAGCCGCTGGTGCTGCCCGCCAACACCTCGGGGCCGAACGGCACGACGGTGATCTACGGCAACAAGAACGCCCAGCACACCCTGAGCCTCTACGAGGACCCGCGCTGCCCGGTCTGCGCCCTGTTCGAGCAGACGGACGGCAAGGACGTGCTCCAGGGCGCGCAGGACGGCCGGTACAAGATCCAGTACACCTTCGGCACCTTCCTCGACCAGGGCGCCAGCCCCGGCACCGGCTCCATGCACGCGCTCAGCGCCCTGGGCGCGGCGCTCAACGTGAGCACGGACGCGTTCGTCAAGTTCCACACCGCGCTGTACACCCAGGCCAACCACCCGCAGGAGACGACCGACAAGTTCAGCGACAACAGCTACCTGTTCAAGATCTCCGACCAGGTTCCGGAGCTGAAGGGCAACGCCGCCTTCCAGAAGGCGGTCAAGGACGGCACGTACGACGCGTGGGCGAAGAAGATGTCCGACTCCTTCAACAGCAGCGGTGTCCAGGCCACCCCCACCGCCAAGCTCGACAACAAGGACTTCCCGGTGGCCGGTAACGCCTTCCCGCAGACCGGTGTGATCACCTCCGCCCAGCTGGCGGCGGCCTTCGACAAGGCGCTCGGCCCCAAGAAGTAGCGGGCGGCTACAGCTCGGCGAGGAAGGACAGGGCCGTGGACCAGGTGCGCTCCGCGGCCTCCTCGTCCCAGTCCGGCAGGTCGGGGTCGGTGTAGAGGTGGCCCGCGCCGCGGTAGCGGTGCACCTCGACATCGGCGCCGGCCCGCCGCATCCGCAGGTACCACGCGTTCAGCCAGTCGTCGGGCTCGAACGGATCCGGCTCGGCGACGTGGAGTTGTACGGGGATATCGGTCGCGGCATCGTCCGCGATGTCCGAGGTGCCGTGCAGCAGCAGAAGGCCGCGGGCCTTCTCGTCGGCCAGGGCCAGGTTCTGCGCGATGGATCCGCCGAGCGAGAAGCCCGCGTACACCAGCCCGTCCGCGGAGTGTGGCGCCGCGGCGGCGACGGCCCGCCTCAGCAGTTCCTCGCGGCCGATCTCGTCCTTGATCGCCATTCCGTCCGTGACCGTGTCGGCGGTCCTGCCGTCGAACAGGTCCGGGACCACCACCTCGTGTCCGGCGGCACGCAGCCGGTCGGCCGCCGCGTGCACCGCGGGCCGCAGCCCGTACGTGGAGTGGAACAGGACGATCACTGGGCGTCCGGGGGGCATCCCCCCGGAAAAGACGGTAGCGGCAGCCAATGTGGTGAGCTTCCTCGCGTGGGCGGACGGCGTACACGCACCATCGTGCCAGTTACCCTCGGAGTGGCATCCGCAGCCGCGCACCAGTGCCGACTGCCGACGCCGACGAGTCCGAGGAAGGCCGATATGGAGACCGTGCTGCGACCGGTGATCGTGGCCGGAAGCGCCATCGTCATCACCCTGGCAGTGAGCTGGGCCGTGGACCGGATGCTGCGAAGGATCGACGCCCGGCGCCCGGACAACCCGCTGTGGCATCTGCTGCGCCGGTGCCGCTGGCCGTTGCGGATCGCGCTGTGCGCCAGTCTGCTGCTGGGCAGTTACAGCGCGGCGCACATCGGGCGCGGCCATGAGACGGGCATCAACCGGGCGCTGGCTCTGGTGCTCATCGGCGCGCTCGCCTGGCTGGTCGTCCGGGTCAGCACGGCCGTGGTCGAGTCGAGTTACGCCCGCTATGCGGCCACTTCGCAGGACGCCGCCCGGGTGCGGCGGGTGCGTACCCAGGTGACGGTGATCCAGCGGGTGGTCACGGCGGCCGTGGGTGTGGTCGCGGCGGCCGTGATGCTGATGCAGATCCCGGCCATGCAGGCGGTGGGCACATCCGTGCTGGCCTCGGCGGGTGTGATCGCCGCTGTCGCCGGTATCGCCGCCCAGTCCACGCTGGGCAATCTCTTCGCCGGGCTGCAGATCGCCTTCGGCGACATGGTCCGGCTCGGCGACACCGTGGTGGTCGAGGGCGAGTGGGGCACGGTCGAGGAGATCACGCTGACGTATCTGGTGGTCAACACCTGGGACGAGCGCCGGATCACCATGCCGGTGTCGTACTTCACCAGCCACCCGTTCCAGAACTGGTCGCGCGGCAGCGCCCAACTGACCGGCACGGTCTTCCTCCATCTCGACCACGCCACCCCCATCGACCTGCTGCGTGAGCACCTCTACCAGGTGCTCAAGGACTGCGAGCAGTGGGACGGCCGGGCCTGGAGTCTGGTGGTCACCGACACCACGCCGAGCACGATCCAGGTGCGGGCGCTGGCCACCGCCAAGGACGCCGCCGACATCTGGACCCTGCGCTGCACGATCCGGGAGCGGCTGATCGACTGGTTGCGGCGGGAGCACCCGTACTCCCTGCCGAGGATCAACACCGCGCCCGCGCCCGGGCTTTCCTCGGCTCCCGACCGCGGCGTGTCGGCCGGGCCGCGCCCCGACGACATCGGCCCGGGGCCCGGCGCGCCCAACGGCTGACGGCTGTCTCCGGCGGAGGGCACGCACACTTGGGCGGCTCGCCGCCGGCGCCGAACCAGCCGCGCCCCGGAGAGAAACCGTCCGAGGTCCCGTCAGTGCAGGCTGCGGACGTCGAGATGGCGTAGGACGCGGTCGACCACCTCCGGGTCGAAGCCCGGCCGGCTACGGGCCACGAGTACGGCCCGCCGGGCGGCGGACATCATCTCGTTGTGCACCCGGCGGATGTGCCGCCGGCGCGTGACCCGCTGCTTGACCGCCTCGCGCCGCTCGGTGCCGACCATGTCCGGGCTGATCCGCGCCCCGATGTCGTAGGCACGCCGGGGGCGGCGTAGATCAGCGGGGGCGGCGCCAGCGGCAGGATCAGCCCGGGGCGGATGGCGACGTTCGGTACGAACGGCAACACCGCCAGCACGCCCCCGAGCAGCGTCATCAGCACCGGGGACGGCAGCCCGAGCCGCTCTCCCACCGGGACCATGCCAAGGGTCCCGAGCAGCAGGATGAACAGCAGGGCGAGCCGGTCCACGGACGGCACGCTCCCGGAGTCGAGATCTGGCGTCAGCCGCCTTCAGCGTGCCACGAGCCACTGACAATCCGGATCCTGAGCCCGTTTCAGGACCCGAGCGTCACATCGCCCGGCTCACAGGGTGCGGCGCATCGCCTGGTGCGGAATCCCGCTTCCCTCGTCGAACTCCGGCCCGTACGCGGTGTATCCGAGCCGCTGGTAGAAACCGAGGGCGTGCGTCTGCGCCTCCAGATAGATCCCGGTGAGACCGAGTCGGCGCGCCTCGTCCTCCACCGCGCGTACCAGCGCGGCGCCCAGACCGGTGCCGCGGGCGGACTTGGCCACGGCCAGCCGCCCGAGTACCGCGGTCAGGTCGTCGTCCACCGCCGCCGGGTACTTCCGGCGCGCGACGGCGCCGTGCAGGATGCGGACGGTGCCCGCCGGACGCCCGTCCTGGGCACCGGTGGCGAGCAGATGGACGGCGTGCGCGTCGTACGCGTCCATCTCCACGCTCTCCGGAACGCCCTGCTCGGCCACGAACACCTCGCGGCGGACGGCGAAGCAGCCGTCCATCTCCGGCTCGCCCGCGACCTCGATCCGGTAGCGCTGAGGGTCCGTCATGCGCTGTCCGCCCGTACCGTGTCCAGCGCGTGCTGGAGGTCGGCCGGATAGGGGGCGTCGAACTCCACCCAGCGGCCGTCGGCCGGGTGCTCGAAACCGAGGCGCACCGCGTGCAGCCACTGGCGGGTGAGCTTCAGCCGCTTGGCGAGCGTCGGGTCGGCGCCATAGGTCAGATCGCCGACGCAGGGGTGGCGGTGCGCGGACATGTGGACCCGGATCTGGTGGGTGCGGCCGGTCTCCAGCTTGATGTCGAGCAGGCTGGCGGCGCGGAACGCCTCGATGAGGTCGTAGTGGGTCACGCTGGGCTTGCCCTCGGCGACGACCGCCCACTTGTAGTCGTGGTTCGGGTGGCGTCCGATCGGCGCGTCGATGGTGCCGCTGAGCGGGTCGGGGTGGCCCTGCACCAGCGCGTGGTAGCGCTTGTCGACGGTGCGCTCCCGGAACTGCTGCTTGAGCAGGGTGTACGCCCGCTCGGACTTGGCGACGACCATCAGCCCAGAGGTGCCGACGTCGAGGCGGTGCACGATGCCCTGGCGCTCGGCGGCGCCCGACGTGGAGATCCGGTACCCGGCCGCGGCGAGGCCGCCGATCACGGTCGGCCCGGTCCACCCCGGGCTGGGGTGCGCCGCAACTCCGACCGGCTTGATGATCACGACGACGTCATCGTCATCGTGGATGATCTCCATGCCCTCGACCGGCTCGGCGACGATCCGTACCGGCGCCGCGGGCGCGGGCATCTCGACCTCGAGCCACGCCCCGCCTCGCACCCGGTCGGACTTCCCGGCGGCGGCGCCATCCACCCGTACCTTGCCGTCAGCGGCCAGCTCGGCCGCCTTCGTACGGGAAAAGCCGAACATACGGGCCAGCGCGGCGTCTACCCGCTCGCCCTCCAGGCCGTCGGGTACCGGGAGAGTGCGGGTCTCGGGAAGGGTGCTCACCCGATCGAGTATGCCGGACCGGGCGGGCACCCCGGTCCACGGGCCGTCAGTCCCGGTGCACGGTCCCGTCCGGGTCGAGGCCGCGGAAGGAGAGCCAGACGATCAGGATGCCGCCGCAGACGATCGCGGAGTCGGCCAGGTTGAAGACGGCGAAGTGCGCCGGGGCGATGAAGTCCACCACACCGCCCTGGAAGACACCCGGCGAACGGAAGATGCGGTCGGTGAGGTTGCCGAGCGCACCGCCGAGCAGCAGGCCCAGCGCGATCGCCCACGGCGCGCTGTAGAGCTTGCGGGCCAGCCGGGCGATCACGCCGATCACGATGAGCGCGATCAGCGTGAAGACCACGGTCATGCCCTGGCCGATGCCGAAGGCGGCACCCGAGTTGCGGATCGCCGCGAACTGCAGGTAGTGGCCGATGAGCTGGATCGACGGCTGGTTCTCCAGATGCTGGACCACGAGCGTCTTGCTGATCAGGTCCAGGGCGTAGGCGAGTGCCGCAACGCCGAACAGCACGGCGATCCGGCGCTTGCGGCGCGGGACGGGCACGTCCGTGGCACCGCCCGGCGCCGCGTCCGGCTCCGGAGTACCGTCAGTGTCCGCGCCGTCCGCGGCCGGTGACGCCTGTGCGTCCTTCCCGTCCGCCGGCTCGCCCGCCACCTGTCCGAAACCAGGGGGACCCCCCGCGCCCTTGAGGCGTGGGGGAGTACCGATGGTCCGTCGCTCCGCCTTCGTCACGTGAGTCCCTCAGCCTTGAGTCCCGCGTCAGGCACTGCCTGACGGAGTCGAGCGTACGGCACCGGGTTCACCGCGGTCAGCGGCGTTCGGTCCGCTGCTTGCACTCAACGCACAGGGTTGCCCTCGGGAATGCCTGCATGCGGGCCTTTCCGATCGGCTTGCCACAGGATTCGCACAAGCCGTACGTGCCATTGTCCAGGCGTTCGAGCGCGTGCTCGGTCTGCAGCAGCATCTCCCTGGCGTTTTCGGCCAGGGCGATCTCGTGCTCGCGTGAGATGTTCTTGGTCCCGACGTCCGCCTGGTCGTCCCCAGCGCCATCGCCGGAGTCCCGCATCAGGCCTGAGATCGCGTCCTCGGAGGCGAGGATCTCGCTGCGCAGCCGAGCGGCCTCGTCCATCAGCGCGGTCCGCGCCTCCGCGACCTCCGCCGGTGACCAGGGCTCCTCTCCTGGGCGTACGGCGAGGGTCCCGGGGTCGACCGGGCCGGGGTCCGCCGCGGCGCGCGCGGACGGAAGCGGGGAGGCCCCACGGGCCGCTGTCTTCTTCGCAACCACCGTCTTGGCTCCTGTCTGCTTAGCGGTCGCGCTCTTTTTCGCGGCCGTCGCCCTCTTGGTGGTGGTGCTCCTGGCCGCCGCCTTCCTGGCGACGGCCTTCTTGGCCGGGGACTTCTTCGCCCCGGTCCTTCCTTCCGCTGCGGCGTCGGGTGTCGCCGCCTCCTTCTCGGCCGCCGTCTTCGCCATGGTCCTCTTGGCGGGGGCCTTCTTCGCCGGAATCTTCGCCTGGGTCTTCTTGGCCGGGCTCTTCTTGGCTGGGCTCTTCTTGGCTGGGCTCTTCTTGGCCGCGGTCTTCTGGGTGGCGGCCTTCTTGGCGGTGGGCGCCGGTCTCTTCGGCGCTGCGGTCTTCTTCACCACCATGGACGCGGCCCCTTCACATAGTGTGATCTTGCTCGCGAATCGTCCCGGAACGATAAATCGACCCGGCGCCCGCGGCAACGGGGCTCGCCCACAGCAGGCAGGTCTGCATCCGTTGTGCCCAGCTCACCGGCGGGTAATCCGGTACGCCCCGGTAGCGACCCGTCCAGTGCGCCTAACGTCCCCATTCGGGTCAGTGGGGGAACAGCAGGGGTCAGCGGGGAATTCCGGAAGAGGACCCGGCCCGTTCGCCGTACACTGTCCGAAGCGAAAGGCGTGGAAAGGGACGAGTAGCGCCGCACGCAGCCATGAGCGATCCGGGGATGGTGTGAGCCCGGGGGTGTGCGCGACGTGAAGATCACCCCGGAGCCGCCGGAGGAAAACCCAGCGGGTGAGTAGAACCGGTTTCGCGACCCCAATGAGGGGGCCGGGAGGGATGACTCCCGGCCAAGGAGGGTGGTACCGCGGGAGCACCTGCTCTCGTCCCTCCGACGGAGATCGCACCGTATCCGCCGGAGGACGTTCCGATGACGCAGTACCGCCAGGTCCCCGCCCAGGTAGACCTGCCCGCCCTTGAGCACGAGGTGCTCGGGTTCTGGCAGGAGAACAAGGTGTTCGCCCGCTCCCTGGAGCAGAGCGAGGGACGGCCCGAGTGGGTCTTCTACGAGGGCCCGCCGACCGCCAACGGTATGCCCGGCGCGCACCACATCGAGGCCCGCGTCTTCAAGGACGTCTTCCCGCGCTTCAAGACCATGCAGGGCCACCATGTGACCCGCAAGGCGGGCTGGGACTGCCACGGTCTGCCGGTGGAGCTGGCCGTCGAGAAGGAGCTGGGCTTCTCCGGCAAGCAGGACATCGAGCGCTACGGCATCGCGGAGTTCAACGCGAAGTGCCGGGATTCCGTCACCCGGCACACCGACGCCTTCGCCGCGCTGACCCGGCGCATGGGCTACTGGGTCGACCTGGACCAGGCGTACCGGACCATGGACCCGGAGTACGTCGAGTCCGTCTGGTGGTCGCTCCAGCAGATCTTCGACAAGGGCCTGCTGGTGCAGGACCACCGGGTGGCGCCCTGGTGTCCGCGCTGCGGCACCGGCCTGTCCGACCACGAGCTGGCGCAGGGCTACGAGACGGTCGTCGACCCCTCAGTCTTCGTCCGCTTCCAGCTCACCTCGGGCCCCCTCGCGGGCCAGGCGTCGCTGCTGGTGTGGACCACCACCCCGTGGACCCTGGTCTCCAACACCGCGGTGGCCGCGCACCCGGAGGTCACCTACGTGGTGGCCACCGACGGCAGCGAGAAGCTGGTGGTGGCCGAACCACTGCTGGACAAGGCCCTGGGCGAGGGCTGGACCGCCACCGGTGAGACCTACCGCGGCACCGAGATGGAGCGCTGGACGTACCAGCGCCCGTTCGAGCTGGTGGACATCGAGAACGCGCACTTCGTGGTCAACGCCGACTACGTGACCACCGAGGACGGCACCGGCCTGGTCCACCAGGCTCCCGCCTTCGGTGAGGACGACCTCAAGACCTGCCGCGCGTACGGCCTGCCGGTGGTCAACCCGGTCAACCCGGACGGCACCTTCGCCGAGGACCTGGCTCTGGTCGGCGGCCAGTTCTTCAAGAAGGCCGACGAGGCGCTGGTGGCCGACCTCCAGTCCCGCGGCCTGCTGTTCCGGCACCTGCCGTACGAGCACAGCTACCCGCACTGCTGGCGCTGCCACACGGCGCTGCTGTACTACGCACAGCCGTCCTGGTACATCCGCACCACGCAGATCAAGGACGCCCTGCTCCGCGAGAACGAGAAGACCAACTGGTTCCCGGAGGCGGTCAAGCACGGCCGCTTCGGGGACTGGCTGAACAACAACATCGACTGGGCGCTGTCCCGCAACCGCTACTGGGGCACCCCGCTGCCGATCTGGCGCTGCGCGGAGAACCACCTCACCTGCGTCGGCTCGCTCGCCGAGCTGACCGAGCTCACCGGCACCGACCAGACCTCGCTGGACCCGCACCGCCCGTACATCGACGAGATCACCTTCGACTGCACCGCCGAGGGCTGCCAGTTGACCGCCACCCGCGTCCCCGAGGTCATCGACGCCTGGTACGACTCGGGCTCCATGCCGTTCGCGCAGTGGGGCTACCCGTACCGCAACAAGGAGGTCTTCGAGAAGAGCTACCCGGCGCAGTTCATCTCCGAGGCGATCGACCAGACCCGCGGCTGGTTCTACACGCTGATGGCGGTCGGCACGCTGGTCTTCGACCGCAACGCCTACGAGAACGTCGTCTGCCTCGGCCACATCCTCGCCGAGGACGGCCGCAAGATGTCCAAGCACCTGGGCAACATCCTGGAACCGATCCCGTTGATGGACCAGCACGGCGCCGACGCGGTCCGCTGGTTCATGGCGGCTGGCGGCTCGCCCTGGGCGGCCCGCCGGGTCGGCCACGGCACGATCCAGGAGGTGGTGCGCAAGACGCTGCTCACCTACTGGAACACGGTCGCCTTCCAGGCCCTCTACGCCCGCACCTCGAACTGGGCGCCCAGCGCCGCCGATCCGGCCCCGGCCGACCGGCCGCTGCTGGACCGCTGGCTGCTCGGCGAGCTGAACTCGCTGACCCGGGACGTCACCGACGCCCTGGAGTCCTACGACACCCAGCGGGCGGGCAAGGCCCTGTCGGCCTTCGTCGACGACCTGTCCAACTGGTACGTCCGCCGCTCGCGCCGCCGCTTCTGGCAGGGCGACAAGGCAGCGCTGCGCACCCTGCACGACGTCATCGAGACGGTCACCCGGCTGATGGCTCCGCTGGTCCCGTTCATCACCGAGCGCGTCTGGCAGGACCTGGTCGTCCCGACCACCCCGGATGCCCCGGCCTCGGTCCACCTGGCCGGCTGGCCGGAAGTCGACGACAATCTGATCAACCCCACCCTTTCCGCCCGAATGACCCTGGTTCGCCGCCTGGTGGAGCTGGGCCGTGCGACCCGGGCGGAGTCGGGCGTCAAGACCCGTCAGCCGCTGTCCCGGGCGCTGGTCGCGGCGGCCGGGTTCGAGTCGCTCGACGCGGATCTGCGCGCCCAGATCGCGGAGGAGCTGAACGTCAGCGCCCTCGACTCGCTCTCCTCCGTCGGCGGTTCGCTGGTGGACACCACGGCGAAGGCCAACTTCCGGGCGCTGGGCAAGCGTTTCGGCAAGGGCACCCAGCCGGTCGCCAAGGCCATCGCCGAGGTGGACGCCGCCGCGCTGTCCCTGGCGCTGCGCGAGGGCACGGCGGCGGTCGAGGTGAACGGGGAGACCATCACGCTGTCCGCGGAAGAGGTCATCATCACCGAAACCCCGCGCGAGGGCTGGTCGGTGGCCTCGGACTCGGGCGCGACGGTCGCCCTGGACCTGGAGATCACCCCCGAGTTGCGCCGGGCGGGGCTGGCCCGGGACGCCATCCGCCTCATCCAGGAGGCCCGCAAGAACAGCGGCCTGGACGTGGCGGACCGGATCGCGCTGCGCTGGCGCGCATCCGACGGGGAACTGGCGGAGGCGCTCGGTGAGCATGCTGGGCTTGTCTCCGACGAGGTCCTCGCCGTTGACTTCGCGGAGGGGGAGGCGGATTCCGCCTATGGCGAGCCGTTCACGGACGAGGCGCTGGGGCTGACGTTCCGCTTGCGCAAGCAGTAGCTTTCCCACCCGCCCCTGGGGGCTTCGCCCCGGACCCCTTGCCTCAGTCGCCGGGCGGGCTCACCAGAGCCCGCCCGGCGACTGAGGGCACCGCAGCGGCGAGCAGCCGCAACGGCGCTGTCCGGCGGAACGCCAAAAGGGCCGGGCCCCAGGGGAACGTATCCCCGGGGGCCCGGCCCTGTGCTTCGCCTGGCGGCGAGCGTTCAGTTGTCGTCCTCGTCGATCAGGAAACCCCGCATCGGCGTGGGCGCCTGCTGCAGCGGCTGCGGGCCCTGGGGCCGCACCGGTGCCATCGGCTGTGTCATGGCCGGTGACATCTGCTGCTGACCGCCGTAGGTCTGGTTACCGCCGGCACCGCCCATCTGCTGGCCGCCGTAGGTCTGGTTGCCACCGTTGGTGTGCCCCATCGCTCCGGCACCGGCCGCGGCCATGCCGCCACCCATCGAGCCGCCACCCATCGAGCCGCCGCCCATGGTGCCGCCGCCGAGCGAGCCGCCCATGGTGGACGACGAGGGCAGCGACGCGGTCGCGGGCGTCCGCGGCGGGGCCAGCGAGTCGTCCGCCTGGTTCTCCAACTGCCGCAGCTGGCTCTCCAGGTAGGACTTCAGACGCGTCCGGTACTCCCGCTCGAAGCCCCGCAGGTCCTCGACCTTGCGCTCCAGCGTGGCGCGGGCCGACTCCAGCGAGCCCATCGCGACGCGGTGCTTCTCCTGCGCGTCCCGCTCAAGGGCGTCCGCCTTGGCACGGGCGTCGCGCTCCAGACCCTCGGCGCGGCTGCGCGCCTCGCCGACGATCTTGTTGGCCTCGGAACGGGCCTCCGCGATCGCCTGGTCGGCGGTCTGCTGCGCCAGCGAGAGCACCCGGGCGGCGCTGTCGCCACCGGGACCACCCTGCTGCATGGGGTGACCGGGACCCCCCTGCATCGGGTGCTGTCCCATCGGACCGGGACCCATCGGGCCCTGACCCATGGGACCGGGACCCATCGGGCCCTGTCCCATCGGACCCTGACCCATCGGGCCCTGACCCATGGGACCGGGACCCATCGGGCCCTGGCCCTGCGGGCCGTGCTGCGCGCTCGGACCAGCCGGAAGCTGCGGGGCGCCAGGCAGTTGGGGCGGACCGCCCATCTGCTGCTGGCCCGGCGGCACCGGCTGCGGGCCGGATATGGCGGCGGGCACGGGAGCACCCTGCCGGTCCTGCGGCTCGGGCTTGCGCTGCTGGTTCTGTGCGGCGGCGCGGGTGGCCGCCGCGAGTTTGGCGCGCAGGTCCTCGTTCTCCCGCAGCAGCCTGGTGAGCTCCGCCTCGACCTCGTCGAGGAAGGCGTCGACCTCGTCCTCGTCATAGCCTTCGCGGAGGCGGACGGTCGTGAACTGCTTGTTACGAACGTCCTCGGGGGTCAGCGGCATCTCTTCACCTCAACGTGATCGTCGGCAATCGGCAAGACCGTATCGTTCACAGCCTGGCCACGACGGAGATCAGGATGTAGACGATGATCATCAGTACGAAGAAGGACAGGTCGAGCGCCACGCCCCCGAGACGCAGCGGCGGAATAAACCGCCGCAGAAGCTTGAGTGGCGGATCGGTGACAGTGTAGGTGGCTTCGAGAAGGACCACCATCACCTTGCCAGGTCGCCACGATCGGGCGAACTGGAAGACGTAGTCCATCACCAACCGGAAGATCAGCACGATCAGGAAGCACATCAACGCGATGTAGATGACCTGTTTAGCGACACTCATCGCGCTCCCCTCTCCCCTGCTCTCCGCCGGCCTTGTCGGTCCGGTTCCACATGGTCGCTGTCTCAGCTCTGGTTGAAGAACCCGCCCTCGGCGATACGGGCTTTGTCCTCCGCCGTGACATCGACGTTAGCAGGAGACAGCAGGAACACCTTCTGCGTCACCCGTTCAATGCTCCCGTGCAGACCGAAGACCAAACCCGCCGCAAAGTCAACAAGACGCTTCGCATCCGTGTCATCCATCTCCGTCAAGTTCATGATCACCGGCGTGCTCTCGCGGAAGTGTTCCCCGATCGTACGGGCTTCGTTGTACGTCCGGGGGTGAAGCGTGGTGATTCGATACGGCTCTCGCTCCGACACAACCTTGGGCATGATCACCGGTGCGTTCTTCTCCAGAGTGCGGCGTTCAGGTGTGATGGATGCCACGGGGGCGATCCGCGGTTCCCGGGGGGCCGGCGCATGCACGATTCGCGCCGGTTCCTCCTGAGTTGGCTGGTGTTGTCGTCTTGCCCGGTCGGGTTCCGGCTCGGGCTCGAACTCGTCGTCGGGGTCGAACCCCGGGCCGTCGTACCCATCGTCCTCCACGAGGCCGAGGTAGACCGCCATCTTGCGCATCGCGCCGGCCATGCTCTGCGTCCTCCGCTCTGTGGTGGATCGGCACCGTCACCAGGTGAGGGGATCCACTGGGCCAGCTCCGTGTCCTGACGGAGCATGACCATATTTTCTGCTGTGGTCCGACTTCCTCGTGACGTTACCCGAGGGCGGGACGGACTCCGAGTACCGCCGTACCGACGCGGACATGTGTCGCACCGGCGGCGACGGCTTCCTCAAGGTCCGAACTCATCCCTGCGGACACCATGGTTGCAGCAGGATGCGATTCGCGCAGTGCGGATGCGATTTCCATCAGCCGGTCGAAGGCGGCCCGCGGCTTTCCCGCGTACGGACCGGCGAGCGGCGCTACAGTCATCAACCCCTCGAGCCGCAACCCCGGTGCGGCGGCGATCGCGTCGGCCACGGCGACCGTGTCGGCCGGGGCCGCACCACCCCTACCGCCCACAGATCCTGACGAGGCGTCGAGAGCCACCTGTACCAGGCAACCAACCTCGCGCTCCGCCCGGACCGCGGCCGTTGAGAGTGCGTCAACCAGTCGCAATCGGTCGACAGAGTGCACAAAGTCCGCATAACGCACCACAGACCGGGCCTTGTTGGTCTGCAGTTGTCCCACGAAGTGCCAATTCAGGTCGAGTTCGGAACATTCTGCGGCTTTGGGCGCCGCGTCCTGGTCGCGGTTCTCGGCGACCTCCCGCACTCCGAGCTCCGCGAGATACCTCACATCGCTCGCCGGGTAGGTCTTGGTGACCACGATCAGGGTCACGTCCTCGCGCTCGCGCCTGGCGGCGGCACACGCGGCCGCGATGCGCTGCTCGACCTGAGCCAGATTCGCGGCCAGTTGGGCCTTCCTGTCCGTCATCTCTCCGTCACTCGCTGCCGTCCAGCCAGACATATCCGGCGAGCCGCCCCGTCGTGCGGTCGCGTCGGTACGAGAAGTGGTCTGCGGACTCCAGGGTGCAAATATGGGATTTCTCTCTTATTGACACCCCAAGTCGGGCGAGTTGGGCATGAACCCCGGCCGTCACATCGACCGACGGCGTCCCCCAACTCGTCTCGGCCCTGGCCTCCGGAACCACATCGGCGACCTCCTCGCGCATCTCGTCCGGCACCTCATAGCACCGGCCGCAGACCGCAGGCCCGGTGAAGGCGGTGATGCGTTCGGGTCGCGCACCGAGCCGGGTCATCGCCTCGACCGCCGCCGGAACCACTCCGGCGACGAGTCCGGGCCGTCCGGCGTGTGCGGCGGACACCACACCCGCGACCGGGTCGGCCAGCAGTACCGGCACGCAGTCCGCGGTGAGCACGGCGAGCGCGAGTCCGGGGCGAGCGGTGACCACCGCGTCCACCGCGGGGACCGGTGCGTCACCCCAGGCGGTGTCGACCACGGCCACGTCGTTGCCGTGCACCTGGTTCATCCAGACCACATCACCGGGGTCAAGCCCCAGCGCCTTCGCGGCGAGTTCGCGATTGGTCCGCACGGCCCGCGGGTCGTCGCCGACCGCGCCGCCGAGGTTGAGCTCCTCGTACGGAGCGGCGCTCACCCCGCCCCACCGATCGGTGAAGGCGAAGTGGGCGCCGCTCACTTCATAACGCTGCCGGATTATCAATTGCGCGGGTTCACTTCAAGAAGTCGGGAACGTCCAGCTCTTCGGCCTGGCTGTCCTGGTAGGGACGGGCCGGGGGCACCTGCGGCGGTGCCAGCGGAGCGGTCGGGGCCTCGGCGACCGGAGCGGGCTCCGGTCGCTCCTCCCTGACCGGCTCGGGGTCACGCGCGGTGACGCTGCCGAGGCCGCCGAACGCCGGGCGCGGGGACTCGGTCGGCTGACTGCCGATACGGGAGGCTGCAGACGGGGTGGACGAAGCGCTCTCGTCACGGCCGCCGTAGGCGCCGAGCACCTTCTCGCGGTTCTTGGTGGGCGGCTGCCCGCCGTCGAATCCGGCCGCGATGACGGTGACCCGGACCTCGTCGCCGAGTGCGTCGTCGATGACCGCACCGAAGATGATGTTGGCCTCGGGGTGCGCGGCCTCGCTGACCAGTTGGGCGGACTCGTTGATCTCGAACAGACCCAGGTCCGAGCCGCCCGAGATGGACAGCAGCACGCCCCGGGCACCGTCGATGGACGCTTCGAGCAGCGGCGAGGAGATCGCCATCTCGGCGGCGGCCACCGCGCGGTCGTCGCCGCGCGCCGAGCCGATGCCCATCAGCGCCGAACCCGCCTCGGACATCACCGACTTGACGTCCGCGAAGTCCAGGTTGATCAGGCCGGGGGTGGTGATCAGGTCGGTGATGCCCTGGACACCGGAGAGCAGTACCTGGTCCGCCGACTTGAACGCGTCCAGCACACTGACCTGGCGATCGGAGATGGACAGCAGACGGTCGTTGGGGATGACGATCAGGGTGTCGACCTCGTCGCGCAGGTCCGCGATGCCGTCCTCGGCCTGGTTGGCGCGGCGGCGGCCCTCGAAGGTGAACGGGCGGGTGACCACGCCGATCGTCAACGCGCCCAGCGAACGGGCGATGTTGGCGACGACGGGTGCGCCACCGGTGCCGGTGCCGCCGCCCTCCCCCGCGGTGACGAAGACCATGTCGGCCCCCTTGAGGACCTCCTCGATCTCCTCGCGGTGGTCCTCGGCGGCCTTGCGGCCGACCTCGGGGTTGGCGCCGGCGCCGAGGCCGCGGGTGAGCTCACGGCCGACATCGAGCTTGACGTCGGCGTCGCTCATCAGCAGGGCCTGTGCATCGGTGTTGATCGCGATGAACTCGACGCCCTTGAGCCCGACCTCGATCATCCGGTTGATGGCGTTGACGCCACCGCCGCCAATGCCAACGACCTTGATGACTGCGAGGTAGTTCTGCGGTGCTGCCACGTCGAAGGCCTCTCGCCTCGATTTACGTGTCGGCGCCTCGCGAAGTCGCGGTGCGCCGACGGATGCCGATGGGACGGTTCGGACGCCGACCCGAACCCTAACCCTGAGGTTTAGGGTTACCAGTATGTCTGTTCCTTGTGTCCGCCTGCACAGGACACTAAGTCGACAAGCGGTACTCGTTCAACGAACACGCCGAACCTCCCGCTTTTCTTTTGACCCTATGTGATCACGCCTGATGCGGGCCAACCAGGGTGGCCCCGGACAATCTGCTCCGTCAACTACCCGATGACGCGGGCGCGGTGGGGGCGCTCACGTCATAGTGCGCGGCACTTCCCGCCGCCTTCATCAGCGCGGTCAGCGCGGCGGCCTTCCGCGCACCGTGTTCGGCGCTTCCCCACAGCACCGTGCGGCCGCCGGTGAGTTCCAGCGAGATGGCGTCAAACGAACGCACTTGGATGGTTTGCGTCTGCTTCTGTACGGATTCAGGGAGATCCATGGCGACTTGCACCGTCGCACGCAGAAGTCGATCTGTCCCGAAATAGCGGTTGCTGGGCATCTGGCTCTGGTCACTCGAAGCGGCGTCGCCAGCCAATTCGACGATCGGAACTCCGGAAGGCGGGGTCGAGTCCGTAGCAAATCGGACACCGCTCACGTCCACTTCCTGGAACTTTCCGCCCTTTTTGAGAAGTACTTTTGGCGTTCGCTCGGTCACTTTCAGTACGATCTTGTCCGGCCAGGACCGTTCGACGTCAATCGAGGCGATCCTCGGCAGCCCCGTACGGAGCTGGTCCGCCACCGCGCCGGTGTCGACCGAGACCAGCGGCGTCCCGATCCGCACCGCCGCCACGGCCCGGACCTGGTCGGCCGAGAGCACCCGGGTACCCGACACCCCAACCTGCCGCACCCTCAGCCAGGGTGACCCGTAGAACAGGTACGTACCCCCGCCGACCAGCAACGTCGCGGCGACGAGCAGAACCAGGACGCCGCGCCGGGAGAGCCGGGGCCGGGGCGGGCGGCGGACCGCGGGGTGCGGCCGGGCCGGGCGAGCGCGCTCACGGTCGGCGGTCGTCGGTCCGGCCACTGCCCCTCCTCTAGCTCCTCCGCACGTTGTTCCCTATCCTGCCCGGCCGGCGGCGATGGCCTCGTGCACCATGCCGACGAGCAGGTCGTCGGCGTCGCGTCGGCCGAACTCGGCGGCGGAGCGGGACATCTCGTACAACCGGTGCGGATCGGTGAGCACCGGCAGGACGCTGCCGAGCACCCACTCCGGGGTGAGCTCGGCATCGTCGACCAGCAGACCGCCGCCCGCCTTGACCACCGGCTGGGCGTTGAGCCGCTGTTCGCCGTTGCCGATCGGCAGCGGGACGTACGCGGCCGGCAGGCCCACCGCGGACAGCTCGGCGACGGTCATGGCACCGGCCCGGCACAGCATCATGTCGGCCGCCGCGTACGCCAGATCCATCCGGTCGAGGTACGGGACGGGGAGATACGGGGGCATGCCCGGCATGTTGTTCGGCTGCGGCAGCTCGTTCTTGGGGCCGACCGCGTGCAGGATCTGGACGCCGGACTGCTGCAGACGCGGAGCCACCGCCTGGATGGTCTCGTTGAGCCGCCGGGCGCCCTGCGAGCCGCCGGAGACCAGCAGGGTCGGCAGGTTCGGGTCGAGGCCGAAGGCGGCGCGGGCCTGGGCGCGCACCGCGGCCCGGTCCAGGGTCGCGATGGAGCGGCGCAGCGGGATGCCGATGTACCGGGCGTCGCGCAGCTTGCTGTCGGGAGTGCTGACCGCGACGACCTTCGCGTAGCGAGAGCCGATCTTGTTGGCCAGACCGGGGCGGGCGTTGGCCTCGTGGACCACGATCGGCACCCCGAGCCGCTTGGCGGCCAGATACGCGGGCAGCGCCACATAGCCGCCGAAGCCCACCACGCAGGAGGCCTTGGTGCGCTCGAGCACCTGCTCGGCGGCCTTGATGGTGCCGCGCAGCCGACCGGGAACGGTGATCAGTTCCGGGGTGGGCCTGCGCGGCAGCGGGACTGCGGGGATCAAGGCCAGTTCGTAGCCGCGTTCCGGAACCAGCCTGGTCTCCAGGCCCCGCTCCGTACCGAGCGCCGTGATCCCCACGGTCGGGTCCTGCCTACGCAGGGCATCCGCGAGCGCGAGCGCGGGCTCGATGTGGCCGGCGGTCCCCCCGCCGGCGAGAACGACATGCACCGAAATTCACCGCTTCCTGGACGACCGTCGTCGGACGAGACGTCGCATGCTACGTGTCATTGCCCCTGTCACAGGACCCGCCCCCCGCGCGGCCAGTGCCGCCCTCGCGCCGGGCTCGCTCCTGGCGAAGGAGATCAGCAGCCCGATCGCGAACATGGTCGGCAGCAGGGCCGAACCCCCGTAGGAGAACAGCGGGAGCGGAACCCCGGCGATCGGCAGCAGACCGAGCACCGACCCGATGTTGACCACGGCCTGGGCCATGATCCAGGTGGTCACGCTTCCCGCCGCGAACCTGACGAAGGGGTCCTCCGTGCGTCCGGCCACGCGGATACCCGCATAGCCTAGAGCCGCGAAGAGACCGAGCACCGACAGCGTCCCCGCTAGGCCGAGTTCCTCCCCTGTCACGGCGAAGATGAAGTCGGTGTGCGGCTCGGGGAGTTGACCCCATTTTTCCACACTCGCGCCAAGACCGGAACCGAACCATCCGCCCGAGGCCAGTGCATAGATCCCGTGCACCGCCTGCCAGCACTGATCATTGACCCCCGGGTCGGTGGCACCAATGCACGCGAGCCGGGACATCCGGTGCGGACTGGTCTTGATCAGCAGCAGCGCGAGCAGTCCCGCCACGCTCAGCACGCCCGCGAACAGCCTGGTGGGCGCCCCGGCCAGCCACAGCAGCCCGAACAGCATCGCGGTGAGCACGATCGCGGTGCCCATGTCGCCGCCGAGCAGGATCAGCCCGAGGACCAGCATGACCGCCGGTACGAGTGGCACCAGCAGATGCTTCCACTGGGTGAGCAGCCGCTTCTCGTACTTGCGGGCGAGCAGGTCGGCGCCCCACAGCACCAGGGCGAGCTTGGCGAACTCGCTGGGCTGGATCTGGAACGGGCCGCCGATGGACAGCCAGTTCTGGTTGCCGTTGACCTTCTTCCCTATCCCCGGCACCTGCACCAGCGCCATCAGGAAAATCGATCCGGCTAGCAGTGGATACGCCAGCGTCCGATGGGTCCGTACCGACAACCGGGCGGCGAACACCATCAGAACCCCGCCGATGGCTGCCGCAAGCAACTGCTTACGGAAGAAGTAGGTACCCGGCAGGCCCATCTGCAACGCCTTGACCTGTGAGGCGGAGAACACCATGACAAGGCCGAGCACGGTGATCAGGGCACTGCCGCCCAGGATCAGGTAGTAGGCGGTCAGCGGCCGGTCCCAGGCCCTTCTGACCCGCTCGTACGCCACCCGCGCACCGCGTACCGTACCGCCCCGGCCCGACGTGGCCGTACCCGGCGGCCGGGCCGGGCCCGCGGCGCCCCGGCCGGACCCGCGCAGCGGCCCCGGTACGGCGGCCGGGCCCGGACGCGCCGGGGGGCGGCCGCCGGGCAGCGCCTGCGACGCCCCCGGTCCGGGGCGGCGGCCGTCACGGGCGGTAGAGCGGTCGGCCGTCATGCGCGTCCCCTCCATCGGTGCGTCGCGCCGGGTCCTCGGCGACGCGTGGACGACCGGCTATCGGTTGTTGTGCAGAGCGCGTACGGCCGCGGCGAAGGCATCGCCGCGCTTGCCGTAGTTGGCGAACATGTCCATCGAGGCACAGGCGGGGGCCAGTAGGACGGTGTCGCCGGGCTGGGCGAGTGCTGCGGCGGCGTCGACCACGGCCGTCATCGCTTCAGTGTCGGTCCGTTCCAGGTCGACGACCGGGACTTCGGGGGCGTGTCGTCGAAGCGCTTCGGCGATCAGGGCGCGGTCGGCGCCGATGAGCACGACCCCGCGAAGTCGCTTTGCCGATTTGGCGACAAGCTCATCGAACGTGGCGCCCTTGGCCAGACCTCCGGCGATCCACACGATGTGCTCATAGGCGGCCAACGACGCCTCGGCGGCATGGGTGTTGGTGGCCTTGGAGTCGTCGACGTAGTCCACGCCGTCCACGGTGGCCACCCGCTCGATGCGGTGCGCGTCGGGACGGAAGGCGCGCAGCCCGTCGCGTACCGCGCGCGGTTCGACGCCGTAGGCGCGGGCCAGCGCGGCGGCGGCGAGCGCGTTGGCGATGTTGTGCGGCGCCGGGGGCTGGACGTCGGTGACCTCGGCCAGTTCCTGGGCGTTCTTGTACCGGTCCTCGACGAAGGCCCGGTCGACCAGGATCCCTTCCACCACGCCGAGTTGGGAGGGGGCGGGCGTGCCGAGGGTGAAGCCGATGGCCCGGCAGCCCTCTTCGACGTCGGCCGCGCGGACCAGTTCCTCGGTGGCCGGGTCGGCGGTGTTGTAGACGCAGGCGACCGTGTTGCCCTCGTAGATACGACCCTTGTCAGCGGCGTACGCGGCCATCGAGCCGTGCCAGTCGAGGTGGTCGGGGGCGATGTTCAGTACGGCGGCGGAGTGGGCGCGGACGCTGGGCGCCCAGTGCAGTTGGTAGCTGGACAACTCGACGGCGAGGACGTCGTACTCCTCCTCGCCGAGCACGGCGTCCAGCACGGAGACGCCGATGTTGCCGACGGCCGCGGTGCGCAGGCCCGCCGCCTTCAGGATCGAGGCGAGCATCTGGACGGTGGTGGTCTTGCCGTTGGTCCCGGTGACCGCGAGCCAGGGGGCGGCGCCCGCCCGTCGCCCACCACCACCCTCAACCGAGGCGCTACGCGCCGCGGATACACCCGCCCGTCGCCCACCACCACCCTCAACCGAGGCGCTACGCGCCGTGCCGCGTAGCCGCCAGGCCAGCTCCACGTCGCCCCAGACCTCGATGCCCACATCCGCGGCTGCCGCGAAGAGCGGGCTGGTGGGCTTCCAGCCGGGCGAGGTGACGATGAGGTCGGTGCCCTCGGGCAGGGTGTCACCGTCGCCGAGGCGGACCGTGATGCCCTCGCCCCCAAGAGCGGCCGCGGTCTCCCGCTGCCGCTCGCCGTCGCCGCCGTCGACCACGGTGACGTGCGCGCCGAGACCGGCGAGCACCCGGGCGGCGCTGACCCCGGAGACGCCGAGCCCGGCGACCGTGACGTGCTTACCCGACAGTTCCATGGCAGTCCTTACTTCGCCGCGACGAAGCCCGCGTAGAACAGGCCCAGGCCGACGGCCATGCACATGCCCTGGATGATCCAGAAGCGGACCACGACCAGAACCTCGCTCCACCCCTTGAGCTCGAAGTGGTGCTGGAGTGGGGCCATCCGGAAGACCCGCTTCCCGGTGAGCCGGAAGGAGCCGACCTGGATGACGACGGAGAGGGTGATCAGGACGAACAGACCACCGAGGATGGCGAGCAGCAGCTCGGTGCGCGAGCAGATCGCGAGTCCGGCGAGCGCGCCGCCGAGCGCCAGCGACCCGGTGTCACCCATGAAGATCTTGGCGGGCGAGGTGTTCCACCACAGGAAGCCGAAGCACGCGCCCATCAGGGCGGCCGCCACCACGGCGAGGTCCAGCGGGTCGCGTACGTCGTAACAACCCGGGCCCGCGGTCAGCGGGTTGGCGCAGGACTGCCCGTACTGCCAGACGCCGATGACGGTGTAGGCGGCGAAGACCATCACCGAGGCGCCGGTGGCCAGACCGTCGAGGCCGTCGGTGAGGTTCACCCCGTTCGACATCGCGAGGATCATGAACAGCGCCCAGATGACGAAGATCACCGGGCCGATCGACCAGCCGAAGTCCTGGGTGAAGGACAGCCTGGTGGAGGCGGGGGTGGTGCCGCGCCCGTCGGCGAAGTTGAGGGCCAGCAGCGCGAAGGTGATGCCGACGATGAACTGCCCGGCCATCTTGGCCTTGGCCCGCAGACCGAGGCTGCGCTGCTTGACGATCTTGATGTAGTCGTCCAGGAAGCCGACCACGCCGAGACCGGCGAAGAGGAAGAGCACCAACAGGCCGGACATCGTGGGCCGTTCGGAGACGATGACCTTGGTCATCGCGTAGGCGATCAGTGTCGCCAGGATGAACGCGATACCGCCCATGGTCGGGGTGCCGCGCTTGCTGTGGTGTTCCTTGGGGCCGTCGTCACGGATGAACTGGCCGTAGCCCTTGCGGGCCAGCAGCTTGATCAGCAGCGGGGTGCCGACCAGGGACAGGAACAGCGCGATGACACCGGAGATGAGGATCTGTTTCATCGCTCAGCCCTCGCCCTCGGCGCCGTCCAGCAGTGCCAGTGCGATCCGCTCCAGGCCGATCGACCTCGATGCCTTCACCAGCACGACGTCCCCCGGGCGCACTTCGCTGCGCAACAAATCGATCGCCGTCTCCGCGTCGGACACGTGCACCGACTCCTCACCCCATGAACCCTCGTTCTTGGCGCCCATGTCCAACCAGGCGGCCGCCTGGCCACCGACGGCCACGAGCTTGCTGACGTTGAGCCGGACGGCGAGCCGCCCGACCGCGTCGTGCTCGGCGAGGGATTCCCCGCCGAGCTCGGCCATCTCGCCGAGCACCGCCCAGGTCCGGCCCCCCCTTGCCCGTGCGGCTTCGCCCATGGCGGCGAGCGCACGCAGCGCAGCACGCATGGAGTCGGGGTTCGCGTTGTAGGCGTCGTTGACGACCGTCACACCGTCCGGCCGTTCGACGACCTCCATACGCCAGCGCGAGAGTGTGCCCGCCTCCGAGAGCGCGGACGCGATCTGCGAGGTGGGCATGCCCAGTTCACCGGCGACGGCGGCCGCGGCCAGCGCGTTCGACACGTGGTGCTCACCGTACAGCCGCAAGGTCACTTGGGCGCACCCGGTGGGTGTGCGGAGTGTGAAGACCGGGCGTCCGCTTTCGTCGAGGCGGACGTTCTCGGCACGCACCTCGGCGTCCTCGGCCTCGCCGAACAGCACCGTCCTCGCCTTGGTGCGGGCCGCCATCGCCCGTACCAGCGGGTCGTCGGCGTTGAGCACCGCGACGCCGCCTTCCACGGCGGGCGGCAGCGCCTCGACCAACTCGCCCTTCGCCTGGGCGATCTGCTCACGGCCGCCGAACTCGCCGATGTGCGCGGTGCCGACGTTGAGCACCACGCCGATGCGCGGCGGGGTCAGGCTGGTCAGGTAGTTGATGTGGCCGATTCCGCGCGCACCCATCTCCAGTACGAGATGGCGGGTCTCCTCGTCGGCGCGCAGCGCGGTCAGCGGCAGCCCGATCTCGTTGTTGAAGGAGCCGGGCGGCCAGACGGTGGGGCCGATCTTCGCCAGCAGTTGGGCGATCAGGTCCTTGGTGCTGGTCTTGCCCGCCGAGCCGGTGAGCGCGACGACGCTGGCACCGAGCCGTTCGATGACGGCCCGGGCGAGTGCGCCCAGGGCGGCCTGGACGTCGTCGACGACGATCGACGGCCCGGCGATGGGACGGGCGGCCAGTACCGCCACCGCACCGGCCGCCAGGGCGGTCTCGGCGAAGTCGTGTCCGTCCACCCGCTCACCGCGGAAGGCGGCGAACAGCGCGCCGGGGCGCACCTCTCGGGAGTCGATCACCACGGATCCGGTGACGGGGACGCGCGGGTCGGGTATGTCGTGCATGCTCCCGCCGACCGCCTGCGCGACCTCGGCGAGGGTGAATGCGATCACTGCTGGTCCTGGTCCTTCGCTTGGGTGAGCGGAGTTTCGGCTTTCCGGAGCGCGGCGTTCCGGATCGCTGTACGCAGTACCTCACGGTCGTCGAAGGGGCGTACCACTCCGGCGATGTCCTGGCCCTGTTCATGGCCCTTGCCCGCGACGAGCACGGTGTCCCCGGGTTCGGCGACCGCGACGGCCGCGGCGATCGCGGCCGCCCGGTCCGGCTCCACGGTGACATGTCCGCGCTCGTGCGCGGGTACCTCGGCGGCCCCGGCCAGCATCGCGGCGAGGATCGCCAGCGGGTCCTCGGAGCGCGGGTTGTCCGAGGTGAGGACCGCCGTGTCGGCCAGCCGCGCGCACGCGGCGCCCATCGGGCCGCGCTTTTGCTGGTCACGGTCGCCGCCGCAGCCGAGGACGACATGGATGCGGCCCTCGGTGACCTTGCGCAGGGCACGCAGTACGGACTCGACGGCGTCGGTCTTGTGCGCGTAGTCGACCACCGCCAGATACCCCTGGCCCTCGTCCACCCGCTCCAGGCGGCCGGGGACGCCGGGGACGGCGGCCACACCGTCGGCCGCGGTCTGCGGGTCGATACCGGCGGCGACCAGTGCGGTGATCGCGGCGAGCGAGTTGGCCACGTTGAACGGGCCGGGCAGCGGCGCGGTGGCGCTGACCCGCTCGTCCTTCGGGCCGACGACGGTGAACGTGCTGCCCAGCGGCCCGACGGTGACGTCCTCGGCACGCCAGTCGGCGTCCGGGTGGCCCTCGGCGGAGAAGCTGACCACCGGCACGGTGGCTTCCTTCAGCAGCCTGCGGCCGTACTCGTCGTCGAGGTTGACCACCCCGGCCCGGCTGCGGACCGGGGTGAACAGCTGCGCCTTCGCCTGGAAGTAGTCCTCCATGTCGGAGTGGAATTCCATGTGCTCGGGGCTGAGGTTGGTGAACACCGCGATGTCGAAGACCGCGCCGTCCACCCGGCCGAGCACCAGGGCGTGGCTGGAGACCTCCATGGCGACGGAGCGCACACCGCGTTCCCGCATCACCGCGAACAGCGCCTGCAGGTCGGTGGCCTCCGGCGTGGTGCGTTCGCTCTTGATCCGCTCGTCGCCGATCCGCGACTCGACGGTGCCGATCAGCCCGGTGTGCTCGCCGTGGGCCGCCCGCAGGCCGCCCTCGACCAGATACGCGGTGGTGGTCTTGCCCGAGGTGCCGGTGATACCGATCTGCAGCAGGTCATGGCCGGGCTCGTCGTAGATCGCGGCGGCCAGCGCGCCCATCCGGGCCCGCGGCTCGTCCACCACGAGGACCGGCAGCCCGGTGGCGGCGGCGCGCTGCCGGCCCGCCGGGTCGGTCAGGACCGCGACCGCGCCGCGCTCGGCGGCCTGGGCGGCGAAGTCGGCGCCGTGGAAGCGGGCGCCCGGCAGAGCGGCGTAGACGTCTCCCGGGCGGACCGCTCGGGAATCGTGGGTGATGCCGGTGGCGGACTTCCCCGGGGAGGGCACCGCGGTGCCGAGCTGCTCGGCCAGCTCCGTGAGCGGTTTGGGGCGGACCTGGGACGGGCGCGGCGGTCCCGGGACATGACCGGGGTCGCCCTGCGCTTGGTGGGACTGATCAGCATGTGGCACGGCGGTGAGGTTACCGGGCGGGTACGGGTCCCGGCGAAAAGGGGCCAGCGCCGACGGCTCTCCGGCGGTTCCCTCTCCCGTTGAATCTGTGATCGTTGTCACGGTGTCCTCACTGCTTCCCGGACTGGAAGTCGACGGGGATCTGCGGTCCCGCCGTACCTGTGGGCGGCACCTGGAGTGTCTTCAACGCGAACTCCATGACCTGCTTGAAGACCGGCCCGCAGATCTGGCCGCCGAAGTAGCTGCCGACCGTCGGGTTCTGGATGACGCAGGAGACCGTGACCCGCGGGGCGTCGGCCGGGGCGAAGCCCATGAAGGAGGCCGTGTAGCCGTGGTAGCGGCCGGTCTTGGGGTCGACCCGGTTGGCCGTGCCGGTCTTGCCCGCCACCCGGTAGCCGTCGATCTGCGCCTTGGTGCCGGTGCCCTGGTCGTCGCCGACCACGGACTCCAGCATCTCGGAGAGCGTCTTGGCGGTCTTCTCACCGACCACCCTGGTCTTCTTGGCCGCGGGGGCCGGGGTGAACTGGCCGTCGGGGCCGGTGGTGCCCTTGACCAGGGTCGGCTGGATGCGTACTCCGCCGTTGGCGATGGTCGAGTAGATCGAGGTGGCCTGTACCGCGTTGACGGACAGTCCCTGGCCGAAGGGGATCGTGTACTGCTGGGAGGTGCTCCAGTTCTGCGGTTTCGCCAGGATGCCGGGGGTCTCGCCGGGGAAGTTCAGCCCGGTCGGATCACCGATGCCGAACTTCCTCAGATACGAGTACAGCACCTGGTTGGCTTGATTCTGGTTCTTGCCGAGCTGGCCGGTCGCCAGGATCGTCCCGATATTGCTGGATTTGGCCAGCACCCCGTTGAGGGTGAGGTCCCAGGTGCCGTGGTCGACGTCATCGTGGAAGACCCGGTCGCCGCGCTGCAGGGTGCCGGGGACGACGACATGCGTCCAGGGGGTGGCCACGCCCTCGTCGAGGACCGCGGACATCGACATCAGCTTGCTGACGCTGCCGGGCTCGTACGCGTCCTGCAGGGCCGGGTTGCCCAGCGCGGCGGGGTCGGCGCGGCCGATGTCGTTGGGGTCGAAACCGGGGGCGTCGGCCATGGCGAGGATCTGGCCGGTGCGCGAGTCCTGGACGACCACGTAGCCGCGGTCGGCCCCGGACTGCCGCACCTGCTGGCTGATGGCGCTCTGGGCGGCCCACTGGATGTCCCGGTCGATGGTCAGCTCGACGTTCGCACCGGGCACCGCGGACTGCTCCTGGATGCCCGCGCTGGGGATCATCTGGCTGCCGGACTGGGCGTAGGTCATCTTGCCCGGCCGACCGGCGAGTTCACCGTTCAGCCCGGCCTCCAGGCCGCCCGCGCCCTGCTGCTGGCCGTTGACGAAACCGAGCACACCGGCCGCGAGGTCGCCGTTGGGGTAGACCCGCTTGCTGGTGGGCTCGGACAGGACGCCGTTCAGCAGACCGGGGGCGCCGTGCTTGGCCGCCTGGTCGGCCAGGCTGCTCTTGAGGACCTTGATCCGGTTCCACACCTGCGGCAACTGGCGGCGGGCCAGCACCACGTAGCGGGACTTGGGGGTGGACAGCTGCTGGGCGATGGTCCGTTCGTCGCCGCCGATGATCGGGGCGAGCAGCGCGGCGGCCTGCTGCGGGGCGCTGTCGGTCTTGGCCTGCTGCGGGGTGAACAGGTACGGGTCGGCGGTGATGTCGTCCGCGTCGACGCTGGTCGCCAGCGGTACGCCGAAGCGGTCGGTGATGTCGCCGCGCTTGGCGGCGATCTCCACCGGCTGATAGCGGTTGAGGTCCGCCTTGGCCGCGTACGCGGCGGCGTCGACGACCTGCACCTGGAACAGGCGTACCGAGAACACCACCAGCACCAGGGTGAGCAGCACGGTCACCAGCCGCAGCCGGGGCCGGGGCTGCATGAGGCGCAGCGCGGGGGCCGTGGACGGCCGGGCCGGGGCGGTCGTCCGCGGCCGCGGACGCGCTCCGGGGCCCGGCCCGCCGGGTCTGGGCCCGCGGGGAGCCGCCGGGCGGGGCGGCTGACCGCGGCGGGGCGGCTTCTGCTCGGTCACTCGCTCACCTTCCGACGGTCGGGGCGGCACTCGCGGGTCGGGGGGCCGTGAGCGGCTGCGGTGCGGGAGCGGTGTTCGCTGCCGTGCCGGGCGGTGCGCTGGCCTGGCCCGGTACGCCGTGGACCTTGCCGTCGGGGCCGAGGAAGGCCGGGGTGCCGCCCGGCACCATGCCGAGCCCCCGGGCGCGCTGCTCCAGCGTGCCGGGGGCCGAGTCCTTGTCGACCTCCTGCTGGAGCGCCTGCTCCTGGTCGGTGAGGTCCGTGGTCTCCTTCTTCAGCTTCGACAACTGGAAGGACCCCTGGTTCACCGCCGTGTTGAGCAGCAGCAGCGAGATCAGTCCGCTGGCCAGCAGCGCCACCACCAGCAGCACGAACGGCGCCCGGGCTGCCTTCGCCGACCGTCCGGTACGGCCCGGCAGCAGCCGGCCCAGCCCCGGCCGGGGCGCTGGCTTGGGTTTGCCGCCGCTCATGCCGCCGGTCATGGGGCGGCCCGCTCGTCCGGAGCGTCCTCGCGGACGCGTTGGGCGGCGCGCAGTCGGGCGGGAGCCGCGCGCCGGTTGGCGGCGATCTCCTCTTCGGTGGGCAGTTCGGCGCCGCGGGTGAGCAGTTTCAGCCGCGGTTGGTACCGCTCGGGGATGACCGGCAGCCCGGGCGGCGCGGTGTTGCTGGCGCCCGCCGCGAAGACCTGCTTGACCAGGCGGTCCTCCAGCGAGTGGTACGAGAGCACGGCGATCCGCCCGCCGACGGCCAGCGAGGCGACGGCGGCCGGGATGGCCCGCTCCAGCACCGCCAGTTCGCCGTTGACCTCGATACGCAGCGCCTGGAAGGTGCGCTTGGCCGGGTTGCCGCCGGTGCGCTTGGCGGCCTGCGGCAGCGCGGCGCGGATGAGTTCGACCAGTCGCGCGCTGTTGCTGAACGGTTCCCGCTCCCGCTCCCGCACGATCGCTTCCACGATCTTGCGGGCGAACTTCTCCTCGCCGTACGTCCGCAGGATGCGGACCAGTTCACCGGGCGGATAGGTGTTGAGGACCTCGGCCGCGCTGATCCCGACGTCCTGGTTCATCCGCATGTCGAGCGGGGCGTCCTGCGCGTACGCGAAACCGCGCTCGGCCTCGTCGAGTTGCATGGAGGAGACGCCGAGGTCGAACAGGACGCCCTGGACCTTGGGGATCTGCAACCGGTGCAGGACATCGGGCAGTTCGTCGTACACGGCGTGCACCAGGGCGGCCCGGTCGCCGAAGGGCGCCAGCCGCTCCCCGGCCAGCTTGAGCGCGGCCGGGTCGCGGTCGACCGCGACCAGCCGGACGTCCGGGAACGCCGTCAGCAGCGCCTCGCTGTGCCCGCCGAGGCCGAGCGTGGCGTCGACCACCACCGCGCCGGGTTCGGCCAGCGCCGGGGCCAGCAGGTCGAGGCAGCGCTGGAGCATGACCGGGACATGGCGTGGCTCCACCGTCACCGCCCCTTTCCGGCGTCGCCTCGCCGCGGCCGCGGCGGGGTGCAGGGGGTACCTCCCATGCCCTTAGGGCATGGGGGCGCGTGGCAGGTGGTGCTCATCTGGGCCCTCTTGTCGGACTGCGCCCTTGGGAACGCGCTGGACGTACCGCCGGGTCCCCGCCCGCTCGGAAGGGGAAGAGGCCGGCTGGTACCGGGGAAGTAGCACCAGCAGACCGTGGAGCGGGAGGAGGCCTGGCGTCACGTACACGGATGGCGCGGGCGTGGCTGCCGGGTGTTTCGGATGCGGACAGTTCGGATGGTTCGGGACGTGGTGTGCGCCAGGGCGCGTCACGTCGGGGCGCGGCGGCGCCGTCACAGTATTCCGGGAAGCACCTCCTGCGACAGAGCCGAGAAGGACTCCTCCTGGGCGGCGAGGTAGTGATCCCAAGCCGCGGCGTCCCACACCTCGACCCGGTTGTTGGCGCCGATCACCGCGCAGTCCCTGGCGAGTCCGGCGTAGTCGCGCAGCGGCTGCGGGATGGTGATGCGCCCCTGCTTGTCGGGGATCTCGTCGGTGGCTCCGGCGAACAGCACCCGCATGTAGTCGCGGGCTGCCTTCGAGGTCACCGGCGCCTGCCGCAGCTGCTCGGTCACGGCGCGGAACTCCTTCGCCGGCCAGACACACAGACACCGCTCCTGGCCCTTGGTGATCACCAGTCCGTCGGCGAGCTGGTCACGGAACTTCGCCGGGAGGACGAGTCGGCTCTTGTCATCGAGTCGCGGCGCGTACGTTCCGAGGAACATCCGCACCTCCCGCACTCGACCCGCACCGACCGCCCGGACTGCCCGAAACACCACAATGGGAGCACCTCGCCTCCCACTTCGCGCCACTTTACTCCACGTTGCCCCACCGTCAACCGACGCCAGGAGTACTCAGCCATCACTGTGACAGACGAAACCGCAGGCCAGAGTGGTTGCGGCCGCAGTATGCGCGGGCGCCCCGGCGCGGCGGGCGCAGCATCGCGCGCCCCTTGCGCGCAATTCACCCGTTCGGGGGAGCCGCCGCCTCACCTGTGGGTTACCTCACAGGTGAGGCAATTGACGCGGTAATTACGCGATTTCGACCAGCCCACGGAGGGACAGCGCGCCCCTCGCCCGTTACGGTCACGGACATGCCCATACCTGCACCGCTGCCCGCCGAGTCCACCGCCGACGCCGCCGGGGAGTCCGTGATCGACCGCCTGGTGGCGGCGAACCGACGCTACGCGGCGGACTTCCACGACCCCGGTATGGACGCCCGGCCGGTACTGAAGGTCGCGGTCGTCGCCTGCATGGACGCCCGTATCGACCTGCACGCCGCGCTCGGCCTGGAGCTCGGCGACTGCCACACCATCCGCAACGCGGGTGGTGTGGTCACCGACGACACCATCCGCTCGCTGACCATCAGCCAGCGTGCCCTCGGCACCCGCTCGGTGGTGCTGATCCACCACACCGGCTGCGGCCTGCAGTCGCTGACCGAGGACTTCCGCACCGAGCTGGAGCGCGAGGTGGGCCAGCGCCCGACCTGGGCGGTGGAGGCGTTCTCCGATGCGGACCAGGACGTACGGCAGTCGATGGCCCGGGTGCGCACCTCGCCGTTCCTGCCGCACACCGACGATGTGCGCGGCTTCGTCTTCGATGTGCACACCGGCCTGCTCCGCGAAATCACGACCGAGTAACGCCCTCTTGGCGCAGGCCCGTGACGTAGGGCCAAGCGGAAGGGAAGAATGCACAGAGCGGCACCGGCTTCCCCGGTGCGCGGAGTCGGGGAGGGCCGGTCCTCGGAATGCGACGGGCCCTGGACAAGGGCGCCAGCACGGGCCCTGCTGCACATGGGCCTAGGAGGGCCGGGTGACGACCTTTGACGCACGAGCGAGCCTCAGCGATCTGACCACCACCGTGGAGCGGGTGCGGCGTTCGGTGGAGAACGTGATCGAGGGCAAGCCCGAGGTCGTACGGCTCGCACTGACGGTGCTGCTCGCCGAGGGGCATCTGCTGATCGAGGACGTGCCGGGCGTGGGTAAGACCATGCTCGCCAAGGCACTTGCGAGATCCATCGACTGCTCGGTGCGGCGCATCCAGTTCACCCCCGACCTGCTGCCGTCGGACATCACCGGAGTGAGCGTCTTCGACCAGCAGCGCAAGGACTTCGAGTTCAAGCCGGGCGCGATCTTCGCGCAGATCGTGGTCGGCGACGAGATCAACCGCGCCTCGCCCAAGACGCAGTCGGCGCTGCTGGAGTCGATGGAGGAGCGGCAGGTCACCATCGACGGCAGTACGTACGAACTGCCCAGCCCCTTCATGGTGATCGCCACCCAGAACCCGGTGGAGATGGAGGGCACCTACCCGCTTCCGGAGGCGCAGCGGGACCGCTTCATGGCACGGGTGTCGATCGGCTACCCCAGCCCGGAAGCCGAGTTGCAGATGCTGGACGTGCACGGCGGCGTCAACCCGCTGGACGATCTGCAACCCGTCGCACACGCCCACGAGATCGCCAAACTGGTGGAGGCGGTGCGGACGGTGCACGTGGCTCCCGGTGTGCGCCGCTACGCGGTGGATCTGGTCGGCGCCACCCGCCACCACCCGGAACTGCGGCTGGGCGCCTCACCGCGCGCGACCCTGCACCTGGTACGGGCGGCTCGGGCCGCCGCGGCCCTGGACGGACGGGAGTTCGTGCTGCCGGACGATGTGCAGGCGCTCGCCTCCGCGGTACTGGCACACCGGCTACTGCCCACCGCGCAGGCGCAGTTGAACCGCCGCACCCCGGAAGTCGTGGTGACCGAGATCGTCCGCCGCACCCCGATCCCGGACCCGTACGGTCCGCGCTCCGGCGGCCGATCACTGTGAACGCCCCGCACGCGGCTGCCGCCGCCGTCCCGGCGGACCTGGGTCCGGTGCCCGCGGAAGCACCGGGGGCCGTCGCATGAGCCCGGGCGGGCCCGACAGGAGCGAGCCGGAGGGCGGGGTGCGCCAGGCGCTCAGCGGGCTCACCACGCGGGGGCGGTCGTTCCTGGCTGCCGGGGTCGCGGCGGGCGTCTGCGCCTACGTGCTCGGGCAGCCGGACCTGCTGCGGGTCGGGTTGCTGCTCGCGGTGCTGCCACTGGTCTGTGTGGCCGTGCTGTACCGCACCCGGTACCGGGTGTCGAGCACCCGCCGCCTCAGCCCGTCGCGGGTGCCCGCGATGTCCGAGGCGCGGGTCCGGCTGCTGGTGGAGAACGTCTCGCGGCTGCCCACCGGGCTGCTGATGCTGCAGGACCGGGTGCCGTACGTGCTGGGCCCGCGCCCGAGGTTCGTACTGGACCGGGTCGAACCGGGCGGGCACCGGGAGGTGGCCTACCGCGTCCGGTCCGATCTGCGCGGGCGTTATCCGCTCGGGCCGCTTCAGCTGCAGTTGGCGGATCCGTTCGGCATGTGCGAGCTGACCCGGTCGTTCGCGACCTCCGACGTGCTGACCGTGGTGCCGCGCACGGAGCATCTCCCGGCGGTGCGCCTCGGCGGGGAGGCGTCGGGGTACGGGGACAGCGGGTACCGGGCGCTGGCGCTGGCGGGTGAGGACGATGTGATCCCGCGCGGCTACCGGTACGGCGACGACCTGCGGCGGGTGCACTGGCGGTCCACCGCCAAGTACGGAGAGTTGATGGTGCGCCGCGAGGAACAGCCGCACCGGGCGCGCTGCACCGTCCTGCTGGACACCCGGCGCATCGCCTTCCACGGGGCGGGGCCGGATTCCCCCTTCGAGTGGGCGGTGACCGGCGCCGCGTCGGTCGCGCTGCACATGCTGGAGCGCGGATACGCGACCCGGCTGCTGACCGACACCGGCAGCTGTGTGCCGGGGCCGGAGGGAGCCGCGGGCTCGGGCGGTAACGGCGGGTTCGGCGGCTCCGGCGCCGACTCCTCGGAGACGGCCGGGCTGTTGCTGGACGCGCTCGCCGTGGTGGACCACTCGGACGGCGCCGCGCTCTCCCCCGCGCACGAGGTGCTGCGCGGGGGGAACGAGGGGCTGGTGGTGGCCTTCCTCGGGGAGCTGGACGAGGAGCAGGCGACGGTGGTCGGACGGATGCGGCAGCGCACCGGCGGCGCGGTGGCGTTCGTGCTCGACGGGCGGGACGACGGCGAGCGGACCCACACTCCGCTGCGGCTCCTGCGTGAGGCGGGCTGGACCGTGCTCCTGGTACGGCCCGGCGACCAGTTGGCCGATCTGTGGCGGCAAGCGGACCGTTCCGCCTCGCCCAACGGAACGGGGGCCAGGCGATGAGCGGAGGGGCACGGCTGACGTTCTGCGCGGCGCTGGCCTCGTTGCTGACAGCGTGTTCGCTGCTGCCGCTGGCGACGCCGACGACATGGATCGTGCAGGCCGCGGTGCTGGTGCTGGTGCAGTCGGCGGTGGGCGCCGGGGCGCGGCGGATACCGCTGGCCAGACCGCTGACGGTGGCGCTGCAGGCGACCGTGTCGCTTGTGCTGCTGGCCTTCGTCTTCGTCCGCGCCCACGCGGTGCTCGGCCTGCTGCCGGGCCCGGCCGCGATCGGCGGGCTGGGCCTACTGCTCGGGGACGGGATACGCGACGTCGGCCAGTACGCCACACCGGCGCCGGTGACCGGCGGGATCCGGCTGCTGCTGGTGGGCGGCGTGCTGCTGATCGCGCTGGTGGTGGACGTACTCGCGGTGACCTACCGCAGTGCGGCCCCGGCCGGGCTGCCGCTGCTGGCGCTGTACTCGGTCGCCTCCGGGCTGGGCGAGGGCGGTGTGCACTGGCTGTGGTTCCTGCTCGCGGCGGGCGGATACCTTCTGCTGCTGCTCGCGGAGGGCCGGGAGCGGCTGTCGCGGTGGGGGCGGGTGTTCGGCGGCTCGGCGCGCCGTGCCGGGCATCCGGCGGGCGGCGCCGGGCCCGGCGGGCAGGGCGCGGTGGCACCGGTGCGCACCGGGCGCCGGATCGGCGCGCTGGCCCTGGGGCTGGCGCTGATGGCACCGGCCGCGCTGCCCGCGATGGGCGGCGGGCTGCTGGACGCCGCCGACCCCAATGGCCCGCTCGGGCACGGCGGCGGCACGATCACCGCGGTCAATCCGCTGGTGTCCCTGCAGAACAACCTCAATCAGCAGGGCGACCGCGAAGTGCTGCGCTACAGCACCACCTCCCCCGACGCCCTCAGCATGTATCTGCGGATCATCACGCTGGACCAGTTCGACGGCACCTCGTGGAAGGCGTCGCAGCGCCGGGTCACCGACGTGCCGGACCCCTTGCCGACGCCCGCGGGGCTCAGCCCCGGGGTGCAGGTGAGCCAGGCGGCCACCTCGATCAGGGCCGTCTCGACGTATGCGCAGAACTACCTGCCGCTGCCCTATCCGGCGACGAGGGTGCGGATCGCCGGGAACTGGCGGTACGAACCGGAGGGCCGCACCCTGATCGGCGACCACGGGCAGACCACCGCGGACGCGCAGTACCAGGTCTCCAGCCTGCTGGTGCAGCCGACGGCGCGCCAACTCGCCGAGGCTCCCCCGGCACCGTCTCAGATCCAGCGGGACTACACCCAGGTCCCCGGCTCGCTGCCGGCCGATGTCCGGCAGATCGCGCAGCAGGTGACGCAGGGCGCGGCCAACGCCTACGAGCGCGCGGTCAAGCTGCAGAACTGGTTCACCCTGACCGGTGGTTTCACCTACGACACCCGGGTCCAGGAGGGCAGCGGCCCGGATGCGATAGACCGCTTCCTGCGGGACAAGCGGGGCTTCTGCGTCCATTTCGCCTTCACCATGGCCGCGATGGCACGCACCCTCGGTATCCCGGCCCGGGTCGACGTGGGCTTCGTCCCGGGCACCCAGCAGTCGGACAACTCCTGGCTGGTGGGGGTGAAGGACGCGCACGCCTGGCCCGAGCTGTACTTCGAGGGGGTCGGCTGGACCCGCTTCGAACCCACCCCGAGCCGTGGCAGCACCCCCGACTACACCCGGGACAACACCACGTTGCCGGGCACCCATGACCCGGCCGGGCCGCAGCAGGGCGCCAGTTCGGCGCCGTCCGCCAACCCCTCCGCCACGCCGACCTGCGACGAGGCGGCCCGCCGGACCAACGACTGCGGCAACAGCGGCCTGCCGTCGGTCAGCGCGCCGGGCGGTGGCGACAGCTCAACCGCCGGGGTGTGGATCGTAGTGGCTGGTGCCCTGGTGCTCGGCGCGCTGTGCCTGCTGCCGATGGTGTGGCGCTCGCGGCTGCGGACCGCCCGGCTGGGGCCTGATGACGACTCGCCAGGTGGCCGGGTGCCGGCCGCCTGGCGTGAACTGGTGGACACCGCCTGGGACTACGGCATCCTGCCCCATGGCTCGGAGACCCCACGCGGAGCGGCCGACCGGCTGATCCGTGTGGGCAGGCTGGAAGGCGGCGCCGCGGAGTCCGCCCGCCGGCTGGCGAGCGCGATGGAACAGGTGCTGTACGCACCGGCGCCGAGCACGGCGGCGGATGTCGCCGAGGACGTACGGCGGGTGCGCCGGGCGCTGCACGCGGACGCCGACCGGTCCACCCGGGTTCGGGCGGTCCTTGCGCCGAGGTCGGCGGCGCGGCTGGGGTGGCGGGTCGCGGACCGGTGGTCGGCCGTGCTTCGCCGGTGCCGCGAGGTGGCCGGGCGCGCGGCGACGGCGGTCAGAGCACGTTGAGGGGCGCGGGTTCCGGTGGGAACCCGCGCCCCTTCAACGTCACGCTTTCGGAAGATCCCGGTGTCAGGGACCCTGCTGCTCATCGCGGCGGCGCTGCCACCGCTCCTCGATCCGGTCCATCACACGCCCCTTGCGGCGGGGGTGATGGCGTCCGTACTGCCCTGGAGACATGCCCATGCCCGGCTGCTGCTGAGCGGGCTTCACCGAGCGCCGCCAACCGGTGATCGCGAGCGCGGCGCAACCCAGCATGACGAGGAATCCCACCACACTGATCCAGATCTGCTGGGCGACCATTCCGGCCATCAGCAGCGCGATGCCCACCAGGAAGCCCGCTACCGCCTGGTATACACGCCGTCGAGTGAACGTGCGCAGCCCGCTTCCCTCAAGCGCCGACGCGAACTTGGGGTCTTCGGCATACAGCGCTCGCTCCATCTGCTCAAGCATGCGCTGCTCGTGCTCCGAGAGCGGCACGGAGTCCTCCTACTCGTCGGTCGCAGGGGCGCGACCGGTACGACCCTTTCAGGATAGGCAGGGATCCGTCCCCGTGAAACCCGCCCCTGAGCGCAAATCCAACCGCCGATCCACTTGTCGCGTACCTGCGGAGTGACGAGCGCGACGGAACGAGGAGTGCATTCCCCACCCACCGGCCCGTCATGCTGTCGTTGCTTTACCCAGATGATACGTTCCGCAGCCCTGGAACGGGTGGGGCTGTGATGGACTGCTCGCGCCGATCCTCAGCCGCGGTGCGCGAGGCTCCTCAGCCGCGGTGCGCGAGCACATGCAACTGGGTGGCGATGGAGTGGAACGCGGGCAGTTCGGCGGCGGCCAGCTCCAGCCTCAGCAGCGCGTCCAGCGCGCCGGGCTCGGTGTCGACGAGCACACCGGGGACGAGGTCGGCGAAGACCCGCACCCCGTGTACGGCGGCCACCTCCAGGCCCCCGTCACGGACCAGCGCGGTCAGGTCGTCCGCGGTGAAGCGGCGGGGCAGCGGGTCGCCCTCGCCCCACCGGCCGTCAGGATCGGAGAGCCCGCGCTGGGCCTCGGCGAAGTGGCCGGCGATGGCCCGCGCGAGCACCGCTCCGTTGCGGCTGGCGGCGAGCAGGCTGAGGGTGCCGGACGGGCGCAGCGCGCGCACCACGTTGCGTACACCCTCGGCCGGGTCGTCCACGTACTCCAGTACGCCGTGGCAGAGCACCGCGTCGTACGAGGACGGCTCGACCACGTCGAGCAGCCCGTGCGCATCGCCCTGCACACCGCGGATCCGCTCGGTCACCCCGGCCTCGGCCGCCCGCCGCTCCAACGCGAACAGCGCGTCGGGGCTGGGATCCACCACCGTCACCCGGTGCCCGAGCCGGGCGACGGGGACCGCGAAGTTTCCGGTCCCACCACCGGTATCCAGCACGTCAAGGGCCTCGAGTCCCGAGGCCTTGGCCTGCCGTTCCAGGGCATCCTTGAGCACCTCCCAGACGACGGCGGTACGCAGGGACGCTCGGGGGCGCAGCGGATCTGACACGGCGGGGCGGCTCCTCGGCGCGGCGTCGCAGGCTCTTGACCTGCGGCACGGAACTTGACGTCGGCCTCCACCTTAATGGCCCGCGGCCGGGAACCCCCTAGCCGAGCGGTGGCTGCAGCCCCAGCAGCCGTTCCACCAGCCGCAGGAACATCCCCGTGGCTCGCAGCAGGTCGTCCGCCGCACGCCAGCTGGCGGCGCCGGGTATGCCTGCTTCCGCCTTGGCGCGGCGGGTGGCGCCGGAGGCGAACAGGGCGCTCCACTCGGCCAGTTCGGGTGCGACCTCGGGCAGAACCTCCCATGCGCTGCGGATCCGCTGTCTGCGGCGGGCGGTCGGTTCCGGACGGCCGCGTACGGCGAGGACGGCGGCGGCGGTGCGCAGCGCGGCGAGGTGAGCCGTGGCGTAGCGCTCGTTGGCGGTCTCCAGGACCGCGGCTTCGTCGAGGCCCGCGTGGGCCTGGGCCAGTAGATCGAGGGCGGCGGGTGGTGCGGCCATCTTGCGCAGGACGGGGTGGACATCACTCGGCGGACCGGATGCCGGGCCCGTGACGCCGTGACGGTGACGTGCGCGTGCGCTGGCGGTGGCAACCATGGCGACCTCCTGTCTTCGGACTCCTGTCTTCCTTCGGACGACGGTTCGAGTCCGTCCACGCTCATAGTGGGGCAGACCACTGACAATCGACTCTGACCTGCGGAAACGCCAGTAACCGCAGCACAGTTGGCGCATCAGCCACCCCCGCCCGAACCGGCCCGCATCCCATGCGGCATACTTTTTGAACTGACCAGTCAGTTCAAGTTCATGCCAGTCAGTTCAAGTTCAAGGGAGGGCACGTGGGTCGGCACGCCGAAGCGCACACGGCTACCGCCGCACCGCACGGTGCGGCGGTCAGCGCCGACGGGTTCGGACTCAAGGGACCACGGGGCTGGGTCTTCCGGAACGTCGCGTTCGACGCGCCGCCCGGGAGCCTGATCGCCGTCGAGGGGCCGTCCGGCTCAGGTCGGACCTGTCTGCTGCTCGCGCTGACCGGCCGGATGCGCGGCACCGAGGGGCACGCGGAGGTCGCCGGACACCGTCTGCCCAAGGGCCTGTCGGCGGTCCGCCGGATCAGCGGGCTCGGACCGGTGGACGGCGTGGCCGAGCTCGACCCCGCCCTGACCGTCGCCGAGCACCTACGGGAACGGGCGCTTCTGCAGCGCCGGTTCGACGGCTCGTTGCGCGCCCTGCTGCGGCCCCGCCGCGAGCGCGCCGCCGAATCCCGTGCCCGGACGGAGCAGGCCCTGGCCACCGCCGGACTGGACCTGGACACGCTGTCCAAGGGCCCGCGCACCTACGTACGGGACCTGGAGCGGCTGGAGGCACTGCGCCTGGGCACGGCGCTGGCCCTGATCGGCCGCCCGCGGCTGCTCGCGGTGGACGACGCCGACCACAAGCTGTCGGCCGAGGACCGCACGGCCGCCTGGCACACCCTCCGGGCCGTCGCCGACGCCGGTACGACCGTGGTCGCGGTGTGCACCGAGGCACCCGAGGACGCGTTCACCGTCCGCCTGGGCGGCGTGGAAGGCGACTCCGAGGAGACGACCAGCACCGACGACACCACCGAGACCAAGGAGGGGGCGGCGCATGCGTACGCCGAAACTGGCCGCGCTTGAGCTGCGCAAGTTCGGCAGGGGGCGGCTGCCGAGGGCCGCGATGGCGGCGCTCCTGCTGCTGCCGCTGCTCTACGGCGCGCTGTACCTGTGGTCGTTCTGGGACCCGTACGGGCGGCTGAACAAGATCCCGGTGGCGCTGGTCAACGCCGACCAGGGCGCGACCGCCCGCGGCCACAAGCTCACCGCGGGCGATGACATCGCCCGCAAGCTGAGCCACAGCAGCGCCGGCTTCGACTGGCAGGAGACGGACGCCGCGCACGCCGCCAAGGGCGTGGAGAACGGCAAGTACTACCTGTCGCTGACCATTCCGGCGGACTTCAGCCGCCGCGTCGCCTCCAGCTCCGGCAACGACCCGCAGACCGGGGCGCTGCAGGTGCGCACCAACGACGCCAACAACTACGTCGTCGGGCAGATCTCCCGTTCGGTCTTCGCCGAGATCCGCTCGGCGGCCTCCGCCAACGCCTCCCGGTCGTTCTACGACAACATCTTCGTCTCGTTCTCCGACATCCACGACAAGACGCAGCACGCGGCGCAGGGCGCCGACGACCTGCACGGCGGAATCGACAAGGCGCAGCAGGCCACCGGGCAGCTGGCCAAGGGGCTCGGCACGGCCAAGAACGCCAGCGACCAGATCGGCAACGGCCTCGACACGCTGCAGAGCGCCACCGGACAGCTCGCCGACGGCGTCCACACGGCGGCGGACGGCACCCAGAAGCTGGCCGACAAGGTCAACGGCTCGGTGGACAGCTACGGCCCGTTCCTGAAGTCCCACAGCAAGGAGATCGGCACCATCGCGCAACTGGTCGCCGACGCTTCGCAGGCGATCCGCGACAATCTCACCCAACTGCCGCAGAAGGCCGCCCAGTTGGCCACCAAGACGCAGACGAACGCCGACAACGCCCGCGCCTACTACCGCACGCACTGCGGCACGGTCCCGCTACCGGGCGCGGACTGCGGCGCGTTGAAGGACATCGCGGACGGCGCGGACCAGGCGGCGAGAGCCGCGGGCGACGTCGACACGCTCGTGAAGGACAACTCCTCGTCGTTCGACAAGATCGACGGCGACCTCAAGACGCTCCACTCGCTGGCGCAGCGGATAGCCGACGAGGCACCGACCCTGTCCACGGACATGGACAACGCGGTCGCCCAGGTCAACGCGTTGAACTCGGGCCTGCACAAGCTCGCCACCGGCGCCGACGGCGTCCACGACGGCACCACCACCGCCAAGAACGCGATCGACTCGCTCGGTTCCGGCATCGGCGACCTGAGGTCCGGCGCACAGTCGATCAACGGCGGGATGTACAAGCTGTCCGACGGCTCCAACACGCTGGCCACCGGTCTGAAGGACGGCGTCCAGCAGATCCCGGACTACGGCAAGCGGGACCGCGACACCCGTACTTCCGTGATGTCCGACCCGGTGCGGCTGCTCTCGCAGGCGACACACAAGGCTCCGACCTATGGCACCGGTCTCGCCCCGTACTTCATCCCGCTCTCCCTGTGGGTCGGCGCCATGGTGGCGTACATGCTGATGCAGCCGCTCAGCAAGCGCGCGCTGTCCGCGGGCGCCCCGGCGTGGCGGATCGCGTTCGCGGGCTGGCTGCCGGTCGCGGCGATCGGTGTGCTGCAGACCGGCGCGCTGCTGTCGGTGCTGCACTGGGCGATCGGGTTGCAGATGGCACGGGCGACCGGGACCGTCGGGTTCCTGGTGCTGGTGGCCGCGTGCTTCGCGGCCATGGTGCAGTTGCTGAACGCGCGCTTCGGGCCCGCGGGCCGGGTGCTCGTCCTGGCGCTGCTGATGCTCCAGCTGACCTCGGCGGGTGGTACGTACCCGGTGCAGGCGTCCCCCGGGTTCTTCAACGCGATTCACCCGTTCCTTCCGATGAGCTACATCGTCGACGGGTTGCGCCACCTGATCACCGGAGGTGAGATGTGGCCGGTGTGGCGGGCGTGCCTGGTGTTGCTGGCGTTCACCGCGGGCTCGCTTACCCTCACCGCGTGGAGCGCTCGCCGTAAGCAGGTGTGGACGGTGGACCGGCTCCATCCCGAAATCAGTTTGTGAACGGGGAGGAGAATCGGCGCTATGAACAGCGCACGACGCCAGGCCACCCGGCAGCGGCTCTACGAGGCCGCGGTCACCCTCATCGCGGAGAAGGGGTTCTCGTCCACCACCGTGGACGAGATCGCCGAGCGCGCCGGGGTCGCGAAGGGCACGGTGTACTACAACTTCGCGAGCAAGAACGACCTCTTCGAGGAGTTGCTGCGGCATGGCGTGGGGCTGCTCACCGCATCCCTGCGCGAGGCGTCGGAGAAGGTGACCGCGGCGGGCGGCAGCCGGGTCGACGCGTTGGACGCGATGATCCGTGCGGGGCTGGTCTTCATCGGCCGCTACCCGTCGTTCACCCAGCTGTACGTCGCGGAACTGTGGCGCACCAACCGGGCCTGGCAGTCCACCTTGATGATGGTGCGCCAAGAGGCGATCGCGGTGGTGGAGAAGGTGCTGCGCGAGGCGGTGGACGGTGGTGAGCTGAGCGACGAGATCGATGTGCCGCTCACGGCGTCCGCGCTGTTCGGGATGGTGCTGGTGGCGGCGCTCGACTGGCAGGCGTTCCAGCCCGACCGCGACATCGACGACGTACACGCGGCCCTGTCCCGCCTACTGCAGGGCAGAGTGGGCGGCAGCTGACGGTTGGGGGCTTGCCGCCAAAGGAATCCCGCGGCGGCGCGCAACCACGACGTACGGGACCGGCGGTACCGAACCCAGCGCAACCCCGGAACGAAGACCCCCCACCGAGACCAGCGCGCTGGTCCGGTACGGCTCGATCCCCCTTCGAGCCGCCCCGGACCAGCGCTTCCCCCGGTCCGCGAGCGGGCGGCTCCGTTCCGCCGCCCCGTGTCGGCGGTCCGATGACTCATCCCTGCTCGCGGGCTCCACTCTCTCGTCGCCGCGGGCGGCTGCCCATCCGCTCGGCTACTCATCTGCGTGCCCAGGTAGCCACTAGGTACGGATACTCAGTCCCGGCCCGGCGGCCGACTGTCAGTGGTGACCGATACAGTCCCTGGCATGGCACGGATCGCGGTAATCGGCGCGGGTATGGGCTCGCTGGCGGCGGCCGCCCGGCTCGCCACGGGCGGCCACCGGGTGGCGGTGTACGAGCGCGCGCAGACGTACGGGGGCGGTGTCGGCCGCTACGAGCGGGACGGGTTCGCGTTCGACACCGGGCCGGGACTGCTCCATCTGCCCGCCGTCTACCGGGACTTGTTCGTCAAGACGGGCAAGGAGACCCTGGAGCGCACCGTCGAGCTGGTCCAGGTGGATCCGGCAAGCCGCCATCTGCTGCCGGACGGCACCGGGTTCGCGCTGCCGAACGCGTCCCGCGCGGGCGTGGTCGCGGCGCTGGACGAGGCGTTCGGGGCCGGTGCGGGCGAGCGCTGGAGCGAGGTGATGAACCGGGCGCGTGCGGTCTGGGAGGTGACCCGCCGCCCGCTGCTGGAGGACACGCTGGCCGCGGACACCGGGCCGCTGGGCCGCGATCCGTACCCGGCGCGCCGCGGGCTGTTCGGCCGTGGATCAGCGCGCACACTGGCCGAGGTGGGCCGCCGCGAGCTGAAGCACCCCGGCCTGGTCTCGCTGCTGGCGGGTTATGTCCTCGCGTACGGGTACGACCCGGGCACCGCGCCGGCCAGCGCGGCCGTTCTGCCCTACATGGAGCAGACCTTCGGCTCCTGGTACGTCGGCGGCGGCTTGCGGGCGCTCGCGGACGCGGTGTACGAGCGCTGTCTGGCGCGCGGCGTGGAGTTCCACTTCGGGGCCGAGGTGGCCGACGTCGTCGAGAAGGACGGCCGGGCGGTGGGTGTGGAGCTCGCGGACGGCACCCTGGCGGACGCCGACACGGTGGTCCGGGGCACCCCGCGCGACCCGCTGCCGGTGGACCTGGCCCGCTTCACCGTGCTGCTGGCACTGCGCGGGCCGCGCCCGGCGGGAACCGCACACCGCACCATCGTGCACGGTGCGGACAGCGCACACGACGGCCGCCCGGGCACCGGCGCGCCCACCGTGGCGGTGCTGCGCCCGGAGGACGCCCGGCTGCGCCCGGACGACGGGCACGAAGCGGTCACACTGACGGTCACCGTGCCCGCGCAGGGACCGGTGGACTGGACAGCGGAGGGCTACGCGGACGCGTTCGCGGACCGGGTGGTGGAGGTGGCGGAAGCCGCCATACCTGGCCTGTCGGAGCGGATCCTGTGGCGCGAGGTGCGCACCCCCGCGGACACCGAGCGGCAGACCGGCTTCCGCGGTGGCGCGGTGCCCGGCCCGGCGCTGGCCGGTGCGTCCGGTGCGTATCTGCGGACCGGCAACCGCGCCCGCGCCGAGGGGCTCTATCTGGTGGGCGGTTCGGCACATCCGGGTGGCGGGCTGGCGCATGCCGGGATGTCCGGGGCGATCGTCGCGGACCTGATCGCGGGCGGTCCCGGCGGCAGCCGATGACCCGGAGTCCGGGCGCTCAGTAGCGGTACGGGTCGTAAGGGTCCGTGGGCTGCGGCTGATCGTGCATCGGGGGCGCCTGCTGGGGGATGTGGGCCTGCTCGGGGATGTGGGCCTGCTCGGGGTAGGGGTGCTCCTGCGGCGGCATCCAGACTCCGTCCGGCGGGGTCTGGTAGCCGTACTGGGCGGCGTACGGATCCTGCGGCGGATAGGCCTGCTGGGGGTACTCCTGGTACTGCGGATACTGCTGCTGGCCGTAGCCGTAGCCGTAGTCGTATCCAGGCTGCGGGGCGTTCCCGAACACATCCGCCTCGTAGGCCATGTACTCGGGCATGGCCGCGGGCTGCTGCTCCGGCCATGCGGAGCCTTCGGCTCCGTACCCCTGCTGCGCGCCGTACCCCTCGTAGCCGGCGGTGGCATACGGGTCGGCGGCATACGGGGAGCGGTCACCGTAGACCGCGTACTCCCCCGTGTCGTCGGGCATCGGCATCGGCGAGTACACCTGTGTGCTGTCCACGCCTTGGCCGTATTCGTCGCCTCCGGCGTCGAACGGCTGGAACGCGGCGGTCGCGGTGAGGGCCTCCTCCGCGGCCACGGCGACCGCGGTCTCCTCGGCGTCGGCCGAAGGCTCCGGCGCGGCCGGCGGGGCGGCGTTCCCCGCGCCGCGGCCCGCCCTGCGGCGGCGGCTGGAGCCGGGCCGCCCGCCGAGCGCCCAACCGGTGGAGAAACCGCGCCGGTGCGACAGCGTGACGAAGGTCTGTCCGGTCGCGAACCCGGCCGCGCCCAGGCAGATCACGATCACCGACGGCAGGGCCACGCCCAGGACCACACCGCAGAACCCGGCGAAGGCCAGCACCCGCCAGCGCAGCCGCGCCTTGTACTGCAGGAGGACCTCACCCAGCAGCCAGAGCGCCACGACACCGAACGCGATATAGAGCACCGTGTAGCCCATGCGCGCACTTCCCTTTTACCGTTCACCGCCGTCGTATCCCCCGGGGGCGGCGGATCCGCCCGTTACGACCTTTGGTGCAGACCGAGATTCTCGTAGATTTCCAGCGACGCTGTGGAGTGGTTCAGGGTAATGAAGTGGAGTCCGGGGATGTCCTCGGCCATCAGCCTGCGGCACATCTCGCTGGCGAACTCCACACCGATGGCCCGCACGGCCGCCGGATCGTCCTGGACCGCGAGGATTTGTTCCGCCAGCCGCGGCGGGAACGGCGCGTTGCCGAGCTGGGAGAAACGCTCGATTTGCCGGACGTTGGTGACCGGCATGATCTCCGGAATGATCGGCGTCTCGCAACCGGCCTTTGCCACCCGGTCGCGCAGCCGCAGATAGTCCTCGGCGTCGAAGAACATCTGGGTAATGGCGAAGTCGGCACCCGCCCGGCACTTCTCCACGAAATGCCGGGTGTCGGACTCCCAGTCGGTGGAACGCGGATGCATCTCGGTGAAAGCCGCGACGCCCACGCAGAAGTCCCCGGACTCCTTGATCAGCTCGACCAGTTCGGCGGCGTAGCGCAGGCCCCGCGGATGCGGGACCCACTCGCCCATCGGATCGCCGGGCGGATCGCCGCGGACCGCGAGCATGTTGCGGATTCCGGCGTCCGCGTACTGCCCGATGATGTTCCGCAGCTCGGCGACCGAGTGGTTGACCGCGGTCAGATGCGCGCACGGGGTCAGCGTGGTGTCGGAGACGATGCGGTCGGTGGCGCGGACCGTCCCCTCACGGGACGAGCCGCCCGCGCCGTAGGTCACGGATACGAAGGTCGGCCTTACGGCCTCGATCCGACGGATGGCGTTCCAGAGGGTCCGCTCGCCCTTCTCGGTTTTCGGGGCGGCGAATTCAAACGAGTACGAGCGCTCGCCGGACGAGAGCAGTTCACGAATGGTGACCGCGCGATCGGTCCTGGTGGAAGGAGTTCCGAGGGCCATGTCGTTCAGGCTAACGGCCTGCGTGGACACCCCGTAACCAGCTTCAGCGATATGACCGGTTATGACGGACTTCCGTCCGCCCCTCGGACGATCTTCGCCAGCCGTGCCGCGGCCTCGGCGGGATCGTCCGCCTCGGTGATCGCCCGGACCACGACGATCCGCCGTGCTCCCGCCGCCAGCACCTGCTCCACATTGGACAGGTCGATACCGCCGATCGCGAACCAGGGGCGGCCGGTGGCCAGTCCGGCCGCGTACTCCACCAGCGGCAGACCGGGGGCGTGCCGTCCCGGCTTGGTGGGGGTGGGCCACACCGGCCCGGTGCAGAAGTAGTCCGCACCGGGCTCGGCGGCGGCCGCGGCCGCTTCGGATTCGGCATGGGTGGAGCGCCCGATGACCACCTCGTCACCGAGGATGGCGCGGGCTGCGGGCACCGGCAGGTCACCCTGACCCAGGTGCAGCACGTCCGCGCCCGCCGCGTGCGCGACGTCCGCCCGGTCGTTGACCGCGAGCAGCTTGCCGTGTCTGCGGCAGGCCGCGGAGAAGACCGCGAGGTGCTCCAGCTCCTCGGCGGCCTCCATCCCCTTGTCACGCAGCTGGACGATGTCCACGCCGGAGCCCAGGACCGCGTCCAGGAACTCGGGCAGATCGCCCTGGCGCTTGCGGGCGTCGGTGCACAGGTAGACCCGGGCGTCGGCGAGCTTCGCGCGCACCGCACGCCCGTAGTGCGCGGAATCGGCCTCGGCGGCGGTACTGGTCATACGGTGGCGCTCCCCCGGTCGGGTCCCCGGACGGGGAAGGGTCAGACGGCGAGCGCCTGGGCGCGGCGCTTCACCTCGGTCCCGCGATTCTCGCGCAGAGCCTGGGCGGGGGTGCCGGGCAGGGTCGGGTCGGCGGTGAACAGCCACTCCAACGCCTCTTCGTCGGTGAAGCCGTCGTCCCTGAGGAGCGTCAGCGTTCCGGCGAGTCCCTTGACCGCCTTGCCGGCGCCGATGAAGTCGGCGGGAACCATCAGGACCCGGTTTTCGCCCCGACGGACCGCGATGAGCTGACCCTCCTTGATCAGCTGCCGAACGCGGGTCACTTCGATATCGAGCCGCTCAGCGGCGTCGGGGAGAGTGAGCCAGGAAGGTACGAGGGCGTCAATCTTGGGGTCAATCGACGAGTAACCAGTCACGGGACAAGCCTGCCATCCCGCACCGCCAACCGGTACCCGGGCTGGGGCGCACGGGGGACGGCGCCGCACGGGCCCCGGTCCGAGGTGGGCGACCGGGCTCGGCGTCCGGCCCGGTCCGCGCCCGGCGCGCCGCCCGCCCGAAGTCACCCTGACGGCTGCCCGCCGTACCAGGGCCGCTCGGCGAGTCTCCGGGCCACGACGACGCGTCGGCCACGACGCGGAGGGCCCACGCCACGGAGGGCCCGCGGTGCAGAAAGTCGGCCTACGACGCGGAGGGCCCGCCGCGCGGACGGTTCACCCCGCGGGACAGGCGCTATGCCGCGCTGCGTACCGCCGACTTCAGCGGGACGGAGGGATCGGCCGCCGCGGACGGGTCCAGTAGCGCGCCGCGTTCGATCAGCTTGCGGCCCTGGGCCAGGTCGCGCGGCCGGCCCACGGCGAGCAGCGCGACCAGCGCGCCGTCCCGCAGCCAGCACACCGACCACGCCGGACCGTCCGGATCACCGCGCCGCAGTATCTGGTCGGCGTCGGTGTGGTGGCCCGCGTACTGCACGAAACGCCCGAACTGCTCGGACCAGAAGTACGGCACCGGGTCGTACGGCTCGTCCCCGCCCAGCAGGTTTCCCGCCGCCGTACGCGGTCCCTGCACAGCGTTGTCCCAGTGGTGGATGAGCAGCCGCTCGCCGTAGCGGGCGGACGGGAACGACGCGCAGTCGCCCACCGCGAGGATGCCCGGGACCGAGGTGCGCAGCCGGTCGTCGGCGCGTACCGCCCGCTGCGCGTCCAGCTCGATGCCGGAGCCCGCGAGCCAGCCGGTCGTCGGGCGCGCGCCGATCCCGACCACCACCGCACCGGCGGGCAGCCGGGTGCCGTCGGCGAGCACCACCGCGCCCGGTTCGACACCGGCGACCGTGGCTCCGGTCAGCAGCCGCACCCCGGCTTCCTCGTACCAGCCGCGCATCGGCGCGGCGATCTCGGCGGGCAGCACCCCGGCCAGCGGTCGCTCCGCGGCCTCGACCACGGTCACCTCGCACCCCGACTCGCGGGCCGCCGTGGCGAACTCGGCGCCGATCCATCCGGCGCCGACCACGACCACCTGGCGTTTGGCGGCCAGGACCGGGCGCAGCGCGTTCGCGTCGTCCAGGGTGCGCAGCATGTGTACGCCCGGTACCCCGACCGCCCCCGGCAGCGTCACCGGTTCCGCGCCGGTGGCGATCACCAACCGGTCGTAGGGGACCGTGCCCCGCGCCGTCGCCACCTGCCGCTCCGCCGGGCGCACCGCGTCGGCGTGCTGGCCGAGCAGCAGCTCGATGCCGAGCCCGGCGAAGTCCACGTCGAAGGCGGAGCCGTCGGCGGAGCCGAGCAGCACGGACTTGGACAGCGGTGGCCGGTCATAGGGGTGGTGCGGCTCCGCGCCCAGCAGTGTGATCGAGCCGCTGAATTCGTGTTCGCGCAGCGACACCGCGGTCTGTACTCCGGCCATCCCGGCTCCGACCACCACGACGCGGCGCACATTCTGGTCATCGCTCACGTGATCACGGTAGCGCCGCACAGGGCGGATACCGCAGCGGCGTGCGACGAGATCCCTGACACATCGTCACGCCCACCCCCCGGCGCTTCGCCGGCACAGCGCGGCGCCACGACCCCGCCCCCTCACTCCTGGCCGGGGGCCGGGAGTGCGGGGCACCCGGGATCCGTCCGAGGGGGTCTGGGGGTCCCCCGGATCAAGCAGTAAGGTGGCGTCACGCATTGCACTCGCGGGAGCCCGGACGTACCGGGCTGAGAGGGCGGCTGAGCGGCCGCCGACCGTAGGAACCTGATCCGGGTCATGCCGGCGAAGGGAGGAGCGGGATTGTCATGCTTTCTTCGGGTTGCCCGCCGCAAGGCGACGACGTGCTCGTCATCGGCGGCGGCATCATCGGTCTGGTCACCGCCTGGCGGGCGGCCCAGCACGGGCTGCGGACGGCGGTGGTGGACCCGTCACCGGGCGGCGGCGCCGCACGCGTGGCGGCCGGGATGCTCGCCGCCGTCACCGAGCTCCAGTACGGCGAGCAGACGCTGCTCGACCTCAATCTGGCCTCGGCGCGGCGTTATCCGTCGTTCGCCGCCGAGTTGACCGAGGCCACCGGTCTCGACCTCGGCTACCGGCCGTGCGGCACGCTCGCGGTCGCGCTGGACTCCGACGACCGTGCGGCGCTGCGCGAACTGCACGCCTTCCAGCTCTCGCTCGGCCTCGAATCCGAGTGGATCAGCGGTCGTGACTGCCGCCGTCTTGAGCCGATGCTGGCCCCCGGGGTACGCGGCGGCCTGCGGGTGGACGGCGATCACCAGGTCGATCCACGGCGACTCGGCGCCGCCCTGCTACGGGCCTGCGAGCTCGCCGGGGTGACCTTCCACCGCGATCTCGCGGACCGGGTCACGGTCGACGGCGACCGGGCCCATGGCGTGGTGCTGCGCGACGGCACGGCGCTCACCGCCGGGCAGGTGGTACTGGCCGCGGGCAGCCTGAGCGCCACCGTCGCGGGCCTGCCCGAGCACGTACGGCCACCGGTGCGGCCGGTGAAGGGCCAGGTGCTGCGGCTGCGGATCCCGCAGGCGTACGCGCCCTTCCTGTCCAGGACGGTGCGCGGGGTGGTGCGCGGCGGCCATGTCTATCTGGTGCCGCGCGAGAACGGCGAGTTGGTGGTCGGCGCGACCAGCGAGGAACTGGGCTGGGACACCACGGTCACCGCGGGCGGCGTCTACGAACTGCTGCGGGACGCGCACGACCTCGTACCCGGCATCACCGAACTGCCGCTCTCCGAGACCCTGGCGGGGCTGCGCCCCGGCTCACCGGACAACGCCCCGATGCTCGGCCCGACCGCGCTGCCCGGGCTGCTGCTGGCCACCGGCCACCACCGCAACGGAGTGCTGCTCACCCCGGTCACCGGTGATGTGATGGCGCAGGTACTGACCACCGGCGAAGTCCCGGCGTACGCACGCCCGTTCACCTCCGCACGATTCGCGAACGCACTCCAGGAGCAGGCCGTATGACCGTCTCGTTGAACGGCGAAGCCCGCGAAGTCCCCGAAGGCCTCACCCTCGACCGCCTCGTCGCCACCTTGACCACCGCGCACTCCGGCGTGGCCGCCGCCGTCAACGAGACGGTGGTCCCCCGCAGCCGATGGACCAGCACCGCGCTCGGCGAAGGCGACCGCGTCGAGGTCCTCACCGCGGTCCAGGGAGGCTGATCACATGGCCGACGACCTGTTCAAGATCGCCGACGCCGCCTTCACCTCCCGGCTGATCATGGGCACCGGCGGTGCGCCCAGTCTTGAGGTCCTGGAGCAGGCGCTGCTCGCCTCCGGGACCGAGCTGACGACGGTCGCCATGCGCAGGCTCGACCCGACCGTCAAGGGCTCGGTGCTGTCCGTGCTCGACAAGCACGGCATTCGCGTGCTGCCGAACACGGCGGGCTGCTACACCGCCGGGGAGGCCGTCCTCACGGCGCGACTGGCCCGCGAGGCGCTGGGCACGAACTGGGTCAAGCTCGAAGTCGTCGCGGACGAACGCACGTTGCTGCCGGATCCGGTCGAACTGCTGGACGCGGCCGAGACGTTGGTGGACGACGGCTTCGTCGTACTGCCGTACACCAACGACGACCCGGTGCTCGCCGCCAAGCTGGAGGACGTGGGGTGTGCGGCGGTCATGCCGCTGGGCTCGCCGATCGGCTCCGGGCTCGGCATCCGCAATCCGTACAACTTCCAGCTGATCGCGGAGCGGGCGTCGGTTCCGGTCATCCTCGACGCGGGGGCGGGCACGGCGTCGGACGCGGCGTTCGCCATGGAGCTGGGGTGCTCGGGGGTGATGCTGGCGTCCGCTGTGACCAGGGCGCAGCAGCCGGTGCTGATGGCCGCCGCGATGCGGCACGCGGTCGAGGCGGGACGGCTCGCCGCGCGGGCGGGCCGGATTCCGCGCCGGCATCATGCGGAGGCGTCCTCGCCCGTGGAGGGCCTGGCCGCGCTGGATCCGGAACGCCCGGCGTGGGGCAGTGGGGCCTGACGGCCCCGGAGCACGCCGCGAGGTGGGGCCGATCCTCGTGGGGGCTGGCTCCCACAGTCCCACCTCGTAAACTCCATCCCGTGAATACGACCCTCCAGGACCCGCTCGTCGGGCAAGTGCTCGACGGTCGGTACCGGATCGAGGCACGGATCGCCGTCGGCGGGATGGCCACGGTCTACCGGGCCGTGGACACCCGTCTTGACCGTGTGCTCGCGCTCAAGGTGATGCATCCGGCGCTGGCCGGCGACGCCGCCTTCGTCGAGCGGTTCATCCGGGAGGCCAAGGCGGTCGCCCGCCTCGACCATCCCAACGTGGTGGGCGTGTTCGACCAGGGCACCGACGGTACGTATGTCTATCTGGCGATGGAGTACGTGGCCGGATGCACACTGCGGGACGTGCTGCGCGAGCGCGGCGCGCTGCCGCCGAGGGCCGCGCTGGACATCCTGGAGCCGATACTGGCCGCGCTGGGCGCCGCGCACCGCGCGGGCCTCGTACACCGTGACATGAAGCCGGAGAACGTCCTGATGGGCGACGACGGCCGGGTCAAGGTCGCCGACTTCGGGCTGGTGCGCGCGGTGGGCACCGACACCACCTCCACCAGCGGCGAGGTGCTGGGCACGGTGTCGTACCTGGCACCGGAGCAGATCGAGCACGGCACCGCCGACGAGCGCTCCGACATCTACGCGTGCGGGGTGCTGCTCTACGAGATGCTCACCGGCGCCAAGCCGCACAACGGCGGCACCCCGGCCGCCGTGCTCTACCAGCATCTGCACCAGGACATCGCGCCGCCGTCGGCCGCGGTGCCCGGCCTGGCGCCCGAGCTCGACGAACTGGTGACAGTCATGGCGGCGCGTGAGCCGGGGCCGCGCCCGTCCGACGCGGTGGCGGCGCTCGGGCGGTTGCGTTCGGTGCGCTCGGCGCTGTCCGACGAGCAGTTGGACGCGGCGCCGCCGCAGGCTTTGGCGGGCGCGGACGGTGACGACCGTACGACGGTCATCCGCCGCGAGCGGACCCAGCGGACCGAGGTGATCAACCGCACCAGCCGTTTCCAGCTGCCACCGGATCTGATCAAGCACGAGGAGCCCCCGGCGCCCGGCGCCCGACGGCGGCTGCCGCGCCGCGGTCTGATAGCGATCGTCACCGCGCTGCTGGTGCTGTTCGGCGCCGGCGCGGTCGTCTGGTACGTGGGCTCCGGCCAGTTCACCAGCGTGCCGCCGGTGCTGGCGCTGTCCAAGGCGCAGGCCGAGCAGAAGCTGCGCAACGCCGGGCTCGGCGTGCGGGTCAGCGAGGGTTTCAGCGAGACCGTCGCCAAGGATCATGTGATCTCCACCGATCCCGGCCCCGGCCAGCGCATCCGGGGCAACGGCACGGTGCATGTGGTCGTCTCGCGCGGCCCGCAGCGCACCGATGTGCCGCAGGTGGCCGGCAAGCCGCTGGAGCAGGCGCAGCAGCAGATCAAGGATGCCGGTCTGACCCCGGGGACGGTCGCCGAGGCCTTCAGCGACACCGTGCCCGCGGGCGCCGTGATCTCCATCGATCCCGCGCCGGGTACCGCGCGCAAGAACGGCGACGCCGTCGCGATCACCGTCAGCAGGGGCAAGGCGGTGCCGATCCCGAACGTGGTGGGAGCGACCGTCAGCGACGCCGAACAGAAGCTCCAGGCCGCCGGGTTGAAGGTGCAGGTCTCCGGCAGCCCGGTGTACTCGGACTCGGTGCCCAAGGACTCCGTCGCCCAGCAGAGCCCCGCCGACGGCGGACAGGCCGCGCAGGGCGACACCGTCACGCTGACCGTCTCCAAGGGCCAGCAGCTGTTCAAGGTGCCGGATGTGACCGGTCAGGACACCGACACGGCGAAGCAGACCCTGGAGGCCGCGGGCTTCAAGGTCACCGTGATCAACCTGTTCTTCACCGGCAAGGTCTTCAACGAGTCGCCCGGCGGCGGTTCGATGCAGCCGAAGGGCACCACGATCACCCTGTGGGCACGCTGATGGCGGTCAGGAGCAGCGGTCCGGCCCGCAATCCCGTCGGCGCCCATGTCCCGGTGGCCGGTGGGCTCGCGGCCACCGGCCTGAAGTACGCGGACGACATCGACGCCGAGGCCGTCCAGGTCTTCGTCGCCAACCCGCGCGGCTGGGCGACGCCGGTGGGCAGTCCGGCGCAGGACGAGGCCTTCCGCGAGCGGTGCGCCGCCGCGGCGGTTCCGGCCTACGTGCACGCCCCCTACCTGATCAACTTCGGCTCGCACACGGCGGCGACCGTGGACAGTTCGGTGGCCTCGCTACGGCATTCGCTGCGCCGGGGGCGGGCGATCGGCGCGCGGGGCGTGGTGGTGCACACGGGTTCGGCAACCGGTGGGCGGCCTCGCTCGGTGGCGCTCGCACAGATACGGGAGCGGATGCTGCCGCTGCTCGACGAGTTGACCCACGACGACGACCCATGGCTGCTGCTGGAGCCCACCGCCGGGCAGGGTGCCTCGGTGTGCTCCCGCATCTGGGACCTCGGCCCGTACTTCGAGGCACTGGACCGGCATCCGAAGCTGGGCGTGTGCCTGGACACCTGCCATGTCTTCGCCGCGGGCCACGACCTGACCGGCCCCGGGGGGATGAAGCAGACGCTGGACCTGCTGACCGACACGGTCGGCGCGGGACGGCTGAAACTCATCCACGCCAATGACTCCAAGGACGTGGTCGGCGCGCACAAGGACCGGCACGAGAACATCGGCGCCGGTCACATCGGCGCGGAGCCGTTCGGTGAGCTGTTCCGGCATCCGGCGACCGAGGGCGTACCGCTGGTGATCGAGACGCCGGGGCCGAAGGAGAAGTACGCGGCGGACGTGGCCCGGCTCAAGGAACTGCGGGCGTAGCGGCCCGCGGGCACCGCGCCCCGGTCAGGATCCGCCGGGAAGGCTAGAGCTCGGGGCCTTCGCCGGGGACCTCCTGGTACGAGTAGCGCTGCTCGCCCCATGGGTCGCCGATGTTGTGGTAGCCGCGCTCCTCCCAGAAGCCGCGGCGGTCGGCGACCATGTACTCGATGCCGCGCACCCACTTGGGGCCCTTCCAGGCGTACAGATGCGGGACTATCAGACGCACCGGGAAGCCGTGCTCGGCGGTGAGCAGCTCGCCGCCCCGGTGCGTCGCGAATATCGACTTGTCGTCGGCGAAGTCGGCGAGCCGCAGGTTCGAGCTGAAGCCATACTCGGCCCAGACCATGACATGCGTGACCTCGGGTGCGGGCGGCGCCAGCTTCAGCACCGTCGAGGTGGCCACCCCGCCCCACTCGACGCCGAGCATGGAGAACTTGGTGACGCAGTGGAAGTCGCCGATGACGGTGGCGTGCGGCAGCGCCGAGAACTCCTCGTGGTTCCAGCAGTGCTTCTCACCGTCGGCCGTGGCCCCGAACACCCGGAACTCCCAGCGGTCCGGCTTGAACCTGGGCACCGGCCCATAGTGCAGAACCGGCCAGCCGCGCTGAAGCCGCTGTCCGGGAGGAAGCTCTCCTTCGCGGCGTTCCGACTGACCCATGACTCCATGGTGACAGACCGGGCAGCATGCTCTTGACCCGCGGTGAACCGCTGGGCGGCCAATCACGACAAGCTGCCATGAGTGTGTACTTACTGGATCGGTCCGCGGCTCGGTGCGAGGATGCGCCCATCTGCCCCGCCCCCAGGGCACCAACGAAGGGACGGCGTTGCCATGCAGGGCGACCCCGAGGTCATCGAGTTCCTCAACGAGCAGCTGACCGGCGAACTGACCGCGATCAACCAGTACTTCCTGCACGCGAAGATGCAGGAGAACTTCGGTTGGTACAAGCTCGCGAACTACACCCGGGCCGAGTCGTTCGACGAGATGAAGCACGCGGAGGTGCTCACCGACCGGATCCTCTTCCTTGAGGGGCTGCCCAACTACCAGCGGCTCTTCCATGTCCGGGTGGGCCAGACGGTGACCGAGATGTTCCAGGCGGACCGGCAGGTCGAGGTGGAGGCGATCGACCGGCTGCGCCGCGGGATCGAGGTGATGCGGGCCAAGGAGGACATCACCTCGGCCAACATCTTCGAGTCCATCCTGGCCGACGAGGAACACCACATCGACTATCTCGACACGCAGCTGGAACTGGTGGAGAAGCTGGGCGAACCGCTCTACATCGCGCAGGTCATCGAGCAGCCGGACGCGTCGTAGGCCGGGCTCAGGCCGCCTTGAACGCCGCCAGCACCGGACGCGGCGCGGCCGCGGGCTCGCCACGGGACTGCTCGGTGGCGGCCGCCGTGGGAGTCAGCCGGGCCTGGATCTCAGCGCGTGAGACCTCGCCACGTGAGACACAGCCGCCGCCGCGGCCCAGCAGCGCCTGTATGCGGCGGACGCAGGAGCCGCAGTCGGTACCCGCCTTGCACGCGGAGGCCACATCACGCGGGGTGCAGGCCCCGGCGGCCTTGTGCGCATGCACCTGTGCCTCGGTCACGCCGAAGCAGCTGCATACGTACACGCGGGTTCCCTCCCAGCGGGTCCCTAGGTTACTGAGGCAAACCTAACCTTACCTGCCGTGCCCTGCACCGCAAAGAGCCGAGGGGCACGGATCCATGTGATCCGTGCCCCTCTGGCTTTTTGGGGTTTGCCGGTGGCCGCGGCCTACTGCTGGCGGTACATCTCCGCGACCAGGAATGCCAGGTCAAGCGACTGGCTGCGGTTGAGCCGCGGGTCGCAGGCGGTCTCGTAGCGCTGGTGCAGATCGTCGACGAAGATCTCGTCGCCGCCGCCCACGCACTCGGTGACATCGTCACCGGTCAGCTCCACATGGATGCCGCCCGGATGGGTGCCAAGGCCCTTGTGGACCTCGAAGAAGCCCTTGACCTCGTCGAGCACGTCGTCGAAGCGCCGGGTCTTGTGACCGGAGGCCGCCTCGAAGGTGTTGCCGTGCATCGGGTCGCACACCCACGCCACATGCGCGCCGGACGCGGTGACCTTCTCCACCAGCTCGGGAAGCCGGTCACGGATCTTGTCGGCGCCCATGCGGGTGATGAACGTCAGGCGGCCGGGCTCGCGCTCCGGGTCGAGGCGCTCGATCAGGGTGAGCGCGTCCTCCACGGAGGACGTCGGGCCGAGCTTGACGCCGATCGGGTTGCGGATCCGGGAGGCGAACTCGATGTGCGCGCCGTCCAGCTGCCGGGTGCGCTCGCCGATCCACACCATGTGCCCGGAGACGTCGTACAGCTTGCCGGTGCGCGAGTCCACGCGGGTCAGCGCCGACTCGTAGTCCAGGATCAGCGCCTCGTGCGAGGAGTAGAACTCGACGGTCTTGAACTCCTCCGGGTCGGTACCGCAGGCCTTCATGAAGTTCATCGCGTTGTCGATCTCCCGGGCCAGCGCCTCGTAGCGCTGACCGGACGGGGACGACTTCACGAAGTCCTGGTTCCAGGCGTGCACCTGGCGCAGGTCGGCGTAACCACCGGTGGAGAAGGCACGCACCAGGTTCAAGGTGGCGGCCGAGGCGTGGTACATCCGCTTCAGCCGCTCCGGGTCCGGCGTGCGGGCCTCGGGGGTGAACTCGAAACCGTTGACGCTGTCGCCGCGGTACGTCGGCAGGGTGACGCCGTCGCGGGTCTCGGTCGGCTTCGAGCGCGGCTTGGAGTACTGGCCGGCGATCCGGCCGACCTTCACCACCGGGACCGATGCCGCGTAGGTGAGCACGGCACCCATCTGCAGCAGCGTCTTCAGCTTGTTGCGGATGTGGTCGGCGGAGACCGCGTCGAACGCCTCGGCGCAGTCGCCGCCCTGCAGCAGGAACGCCTCGCCACGGGCGACGGCCCCCATGCGGTTGCGCAGCAGGTCACACTCGCCTGCGAAGACGAGCGGCGGATACGACTCGAGGTCGGCGATCACATCGCGCAGAGCCTCGGGGTTGGGCCACTCGGGCTGCTGCGCCGCGGGAAGGTCGCGCCAGGTGTTGCCACTGGCAGGGGATTCAGCGTTCACGGTCACAAGGCCAACATTACGGGGTCTTGTCCAGATGTTTTCGTCGATGCCCGCAGGATGAGACAGTCCGTGGTCATCCCGGGTCGTGCGCTAGGGTCGGGGCCATGTTCGCGCAATCCGAGTTGACCTGCCGCACGGCATGGTGGTGGACCGCTGATCCGGCGGCCCACTGATCGCGCGCACTCAGAAGTTCCGCGAAGGCCGCCCGAGGGGCGGCCTTCGGCGTATCTGGCCGCCCTCCGCATCCCGGAAGGATCCGCCATGAACGCAAGCCCCAGCGCACTCGTCGAGCGCCTGTGCTCCCCCGCCTGCCCGCCGTTCGCCCTGCTGCACCGCCGTACGCCCGGCCGCGCCGCGGACACCGCCGAGCTGCTGCTCGGCCCGGTCGAGCGGCTGGAGCGGCTGGCCGACATCCCGCTGCCGTCCGGTGTGCCCGAGCTTGGCGTGGCGCTGGACGCGCTGGCACTGGTGCCGTTCCGGCAGATCCGGGAGCGCGGCTTCGACGTGACCGACGACGGCACACCGCTGGTGGTGCTGCGGCCGCGGGAGACGCACCGGCTGCCGGTGTCCGAGCTGCTGGCCGCGCTGCCACGGCACGGCGTGTCGGTCGAGCGCGGAGCGTTCGACGTGGACGACGACGCGTACGCGCGGATCGTCGAGCGGGTCATCGAGGACGAGATCGGCCGGGGCGAGGGCGCGAACTTCGTGATCCGCCGGACCTTCCGCGGCGAGATCCCCGGCTTCACCGCCGCCGACGCGCTCGCCCTGTTCCGGCGACTGCTGAGCGAGGAGCGCGGCGCGTACTGGACGTACGTGGTGCACACCGGTGAGCGCACGCTGGTCGGCGCCAGCCCTGAGGTGCACGTCCGGATGTCGGGAGCGACGGTCGTGATGAACCCGATCAGCGGCACCTACCGCTATCCGGCCGAGGGCCCGTCCGCCGAGGGCCTGCTGGCGTTCCTGCGCGACGCGAAGGAGGTGGAGGAACTGACCATGGTGGTCGACGAGGAGCTGAAGATGATGTGCACCGTCGGCGACCTCGGCGGCCACGTGGTCGGGCCGCGGTTGAAGGAGATGGCGCATCTGGCGCACACCGAGTACGAGTTGCGCGGCCGCAGTTCGATGGACGTACGGGACGTGCTGCGCGAGACCATGTTCGCCGCGACGGTGACCGGTTCGCCGGTGCAGAACGCCTGCCGCGTCATCGAACGCCATGAGCCCTCGGGGCGCGGCTACTACGCGGGCGCCCTCGCGCTGATCGGCCGGGACGCGGACGGCGCGCAGACCCTCGACTCGCCGATCCTCATCCGCACCGCCGACATCGCCCCGGACGGACGGCTGAGCGTCCCGGTGGGCGCGACGCTGGTACGCCACTCCGACCCGCGCGGCGAGGTGGCCGAGACGCACGCGAAGGCGGCCGCGGTCCTGGCCGCGCTGGGGGTACGGCCCGGTCCCGGGCGCTCCGAGGAGGGCCCGCGGCCCCGGCTCGCCGACGACATCCGGGTGCGCGCGGCACTCGACGCCCGCCGGGCGAACCTGGCGCCGTTCTGGCTGCGGATGCAGGACCGGCCGGCCGCCGAGCCGACCGGCCTCGATGGCGACGCCACACGCCGCCACGCCATCGTGGTCGACGGTGAGGACACCTTCACCGCGATGCTGGCGCACGTACTGCGCTCCTCCGGGCTTGAGGTGACCGTACGGCGCTACGACGAGCCCGGGCTGCGGGAAGCGGCGCTGACGCACCCCGGCCCGGTGGTGCTCGGCCCCGGGCCGGGCGACCCGTCGGACCGCACCGACCCCAAGATGCGCCAACTGCGCTCGTTGGCCGCCGAGTTGCTCAGTACCCACCGGCAGGGGCTGCTCGGTGTGTGCCTTGGTCATGAGCTGATCGCGGCCGAGCTGGGCCTGGAGATCGTCCGCAAGCGGGTGCCGTTCCAGGGCGCTCAGGAACACATCGACCTGTTCGGACGGCCGGAGACCGTCGGGTTCTACAACACCTTCACCGCCCGGTGCGATGACGCCGCCGCCGATGAACTGGCCATGCACCGCGTCGAGTTGAGCCGTGATCCGGCCACCGGTGACGTCCACGCGCTGCGCGGCCCGGGCTTCGCGGGCGTCCAGTTCCATCCGGAGTCGGTACTGACGATGAACGGCAAGGCGATCGTCACAGAGCTACTGGCCACGGTGACGGTGGCTTGAGGAAAACAGGGTGGGTGGATGCGTGGGGAAGACATCCCCACCCACCCACCCGGCATCAGCCGAAGAAGACCCCGGCTTCCGCATAGAGCGCCGGATCAACGGTCTTCAGCTTGGCCGTGGCCTCGGAGAGCTCGACGCGCACGATATCGGTGCCGCGCAGCGCGACCATCTTCCCGAAGTCGCCGTCCTGAACGGCATCGATCGCGTGCAGCCCAAACCGGGTGGCGAGCCAGCGGTCGAACGCGGACGGAGTACCGCCGCGCTGGATGTGGCCCAGGACCGTGGTCCTGGCCTCCTTCCCGGTGCGCTTCTCGATCTCCTTGGCCAGCCAGTCGCCGATCCCGGACAGCCTGGCATGCCCGAACGAGTCCAGCGTGCCGTCCTTGGTGACCAGTTCGCCGTCCTTGGGCATGGCGCCCTCGGCGACCACGATGATCGGCGCGTACCGGACCTTGAAGCGGCTCTCCACCCAGCCGCAGACCTCGTCGATGTCGAAGCGGTGCTCCGGGATGAGGATGACGTTGGCGCCGCCCGCGAGCCCGGCGTGCAGCGCGATCCAGCCCGCGTGGCGGCCCATGACCTCGATGACCAGGACCCGCATGTGCGACTCGGCGGTGGTGTGCAGCCGGTCGATGGCCTCGGTGGCGATGTTGACGGCGGTGTCGAAGCCGAAGGTGTAGTCGGTGGCGTTGAGATCGTTGTCGATGGTCTTGGGCACGCCCACGCACGGGATGCCGTACTGCCCGGAGAGGGTGGCCGCCACGCCCAGGGTGTCCTCGCCGCCGATCGCCACCAGCGCGTCCACCTCGTGCTTGGCGAGGTTCTCCTTGACCCGGCGGACCCCGTCCGCCACCTTCAGCGGGTTGGTGCGGGACGAGCCGAGGATGGTGCCGCCGCGCGGCAGGATGCCGCGGACCGCGGGGATGTCGAGCTGCTTGGTCTGGCCTTCGAGCGGGCCGCGCCAGCCGTCGCGGAAGCCCACGAACTCATGCCCGTACTCCTGTACGCCCTTGCGCACCAGGGCCCGGATGACCGCGTTCAGCCCGGGGCAGTCACCGCCGCCGGTCAGTACTCCAACGCGCATGGAAGCCTCCCTCTCTGCAGCACTGGCAGTCGACACGGCACACGCTAGCCGTGGTCCAGGTCACAGGGGATCGTCCGTGGCGCGGATTCCCGTCCACCGCAGGGGAGTTGGGGATCATGGACCACCCGAACGGGTGGCCCGAGCCGGCTCAGTCCTCGTCCAGGCCGCGCTCGATCGCGTATCGCACCAGCTCCACGCGGTTGTGCAACTGCAGCTTGCCCAGGGTGTTCTGGACGTGGTTCTGCACGGTGCGATGGGAGATGACCAGCCGCTCGGCGATCTGCTTGTAGCCGAGGCCCTTGGCGACCAGCCGCAGCACTTCGGTCTCCCGCTCGGTCAGCCGCGGTATGTCGGTGTTCTCGGGTTCGGCGGTCGGCGGGGCGGCGGCGAGCCGCCGGTACTCCCCCAGGACGAGACCGGCCAGGCCCGGTGTGAAGACGGGGTCACCGACGGCGGTACGCCGTACCGCGTCCACCAGTTCGTCCCGCCCCGCGGACTTCAGCAGATAACCGGTCGCTCCGGACTTCACCGCCTCCAGTACGTCCTTGTGCTCACCGCTCGCCGACAGCACGAGCACCCGCAGCGCGGGGTCGCCGCCGACCAGTTCCTTGCAGACCTGCACACCGGGCATGCCGGGCAGGTTGAGGTCGAGCACCAGCACCTGCGGGGACGCCGCGCGGGCCCTGCGCACCGCCTCGGGGCCGTCGCCCGCGGTGGCCACCACCTCGTATCCGGCCTCGGCCAGGTCCCGGGCGACCGCGTCCCGCCACATCGGGTGGTCGTCCACCACCATCACCCGCACCGCCCCGCCGGTGGTCATCGCCCCGTCCTCTCGTCCGTTGTCCGCCTCGTTCGCGGAATCCGCAGTTCGACTTCCGTGCCCTGTCCGGGTACGGAGACCAGCTCGGCCGTGCCGCCGAGGTCGCGCAGCCGTCCGCGGATGGACTGGGCCACGCCCAGCCTGCCCTCGCGTTCGGCGGCGGCCAGTCGCCCCACGGGAATGCCCGGGCCGTCGTCCCGGACGCTCACCAGCACCTCGCCTCCCTCGTCCTCGACCAGGATCCAGGCGTGCGCCTGCCCTCCCGCGTGTGTCCGCACGTTGTCCAGGGCGGCGCCGACCGCGGCGGCGACCTGCCGGGCCGCGTACGGCTCCAGCGGCACCGGCCCGGCGGGCGCCGACACCGTCACCCGCGCCCCCGTGTACCGGCCGAGCAGGGCGGCCAGGTCCGTCGACTCCTCCTCGCCGCACGGGACTTCGACGGCTTCCGCACCCCGCTCGTCACGCGGCGGGGGTGCCGAGGCGCTGGAGACCAGGGCGCGCAGCGCCACTTCCTGCTCGCCCGCGAGCCGCCCCAACTCTGCTGCCTCACCGCCGATTTCACCGCCGCGCCGCTGGACCATGGCCAGCACCTGGAGCACGCTGTCGTGGATGTCACGGGCCAGCCGCTCGCGTTCCCGGGTGGCGGCATCGATCTGCAGCGCCCGGGCGAGCGCCCGCTCACTGCTGCGGGCCACCTCGACCACGTAGCCGATGCCGGTGGTGATGAAGAACAGCAGGACGATGCTGTGCACATTGCCCTGGGTGACCTCGCCGCGTTCGACGACGTTGGAGACGCCCACGATGGCCGAGGTGGCCGCGGCCCAGCGCCAGCCGCCCTTGATGGCGAACGCCAGCACCGGCCCCGCCGACCAGATGCCCACCAGGGTCGGCTGCCCGGCGACCACCCGGGCGTGCGAGTCGACGACCGGGGTGAGCAGGATCCCGGTGAGCGCCACGCCGAGGTCCGCGAGCAGGAAGCGCTTGGTGCATCGCGCGGCGGAGCCGACGAACGGGGTGGTGACCAGGGTCCACACCGCGAGCAGGCCCAGGAAGACCCCGGCCGCCACCGGATGCACGTAGTCGGCGACCGCGACCGAGTACCCGGTGAGCACATAGCCGAGCACCAGCACGCGGTACCAGGTGAGCGCCCGCCACAGCGGCTGCTCGACGGACATCCGGGCGACCTGCGGCCGTGCGGCGCGCGACACCGTACCCCCCTCGCTTCCGGCTGACCGGTCCGTTCGGCTCAGGACCCGGACTTCTCGTGCCTGGCGGCCTTCTCGGCCTTCTCGGCCTCCTCGGCCTGCTTCTTCGCCTCGGCGATCTGGCGCTTCGCGGCAGTGGCGTAGATGTCCACGTACTCCTGCCCGGACAGCTTCATGATCTCGTACATGACCTCGTCGGTCACCGAGCGCAGGATGAAGCGGTCGTTCTCCATGCCGTGGTAGCGGCTGAAGTCCAGGGGCTTGCCGATCCGGATGCCGGGGCGCATCAGCTTCGGCACGACCTTGCCCGGCGGCTGGATCTTCTCGGTGTCGATCATGGCCACCGGGATGACGGGCGCCCCGGAAGCGAGCGCCACCCGGGCCAGACCGCCGGGCTTGCCGCGGTAGAGGCGCCCGTCGGGCGAGCGGGTGCCCTCCGGGTAGATGCCGAACAGCTCACCGCGGGCCAGCACGTCAAGGCCGCTCTTGACCGCCGCCTCGCCCGCGCCGCGCGCCCCCGACCGGTCCACCGGCAGCTGCCCGACGCCCTTGAAGAACGCCGCCGTCAGCTTTCCCTTGACACCGGGTGAGGTGAAATATTCGGCCTTCGCGATGAAGGTGACCTTCCGGTCAAGGACCGCGGGCAGGAAGAACGAGTCCGAGAAGGACAGGTGATTGCTCGCCAGGATCGCCGGGCCCTCTTGGGGGATGTTCTCCAGCCCCTCGACCCAGGGCTTGAAGGCGAGCTTGAGCGACCCGCCGAGCGTCAGCTTCATCACGCCGTAGAACAACCGAGGACCTCCTGTAAGGGCGACGGTAGACCTTAACCTGCCACGACGCGGATCTTGCCGCCCGTACATGCGACGCAGCGGCGCGCAGCGCCTCCGTTGAGGGTGGTGGCGGGCGACGGGCCGACGAACGCAGCGGCGCGCAGCGCCTCCGTTGAGGGTGGCGGTGGGCGACGGGCGGGCGAACGCAGCGGCGCGTAGCGCCTCCGTTGAGGGTGGCGGTGGGCGACGGGCCGACGAACGCAGCGGCGCGCAGCGCCTCCGTTGAGGGTGGTGGCGGGCGACGGGCGGGCGAACGCAGCGGCGCGTAGCGCCTCCGTTGAGGGTGGTGGTGGGCGACGGGCGGGCCTGACGGACCTACCGGGTGTCCAGTGGGCCGCGTACTGTGAGGTACCTATCCGCGCCCGGTGCCGTCAGCCCCGCTGACCCCGTACCGACCGACCCTCCGGATCGCCCTCACGAACAGGAGACCCACGGTGCCGCTCATGCCCGGAGCCGAACCGTACCGCCACGACGGCGGAGAGATCGGCGTGCTGCTGTGCCACGGCTTCACCGGCTCCCCGCAGTCCTTGCGCCCCTGGGGCGAGTATCTCGCGGAACGCGGTCTGACCGTGTCGCTGCCCCTGCTTCCGGGGCACGGCACCCGCTGGCAGGACATGCAGCTGACCGGCTGGCAGGACTGGTACGCGGAGGTCGACCGGGAGCTGCGCGCGCTGCGCGAGCGCTGCTCCCGGGTCTTCGTCTTCGGGCTGTCGATGGGCGCTGCGCTCACCATCCACCTGGCGGCCGAGCACGGCTCGACGATCAGCGGGATCGTGCTGGTCAACCCGTCGGTCAAGGCGGACGGCGCACAGTTGAAGGCGGTGCCGGTGGCCCGGCACTTCGTGCCGTCGGTCAGGGGCATCACCAGCGACATCGCCAAGGAGGGCGGTGTGGAGATCGGTTACGACCGCACTCCACTGCACGCGGTGTACTCGATGACGAAGTTCTGGCGGATCGTCCAGGCCGACCTACCGAAGGTCACTCAGCCCGTGCTGCTGCTCAACAGCCGGGTGGATCACGTTGTGCACCCGTCGAACGGGGATCTGGTGGAGCACAGCGTGTCGTCCACCGATCTGACCCGCACGATGCTGGAGCACAGCTATCACGTGGCGCCGCTCGACAACGACGCCGAGCAGATCTTCCGGTCCAGCTACGAGTTCGTTCGACGGCTGGCACCCGCGTCGGACGGGGAAGTCAACGAGGTGGCCAGTGGCGGAGCGTGACGAGCCGCCGCAGGACGGCACGGAGGGCGCGGAACCGCGGGACCCGGCGGGCGGTGCGGGAGTCCCGTTGGACGAGGACGCCGCCTGGGCGCAGATCGTCGCCGGGTACGGCGAGGAGCCGCAGGTGCCGGAGGGCTGGCCGGAGCCGGAGGACCGCTCCGGCAGTGGGGCGACCGCGCCCGAGTCGCCGAAGAACACCGGTATTCCGGATATTCCGCGCAACTTCGTCATCCGGGCTCCGCGGCCGGGGCCACGCGACTACGAACTCTCCGACGACGGGGACGAGGGGCACTTCGTACCGCCGGAGCCGCCGCCGCTGCCGCCGAGCGATGTCACCACCAAGTTCGCCTGGATCGCGGTACTCGGCGGACCGCTGCTGGTGCTGGGGTTCGTGCTCCTCCAGGAGCCGCTGCCCTGGTGGGCGATGGTGCTGGGGATCGGCGGCTTCCTCGGCGGATTCGCGACGCTGGTGGCACGGATGAAGAACGGCGACGAGGACGACGACCCACACGGCGGCGCGGTCGTCTAAGGCGCCTTGCGCCTTAGACGTGTTTCTGGGGGTTCGCCTCCGGCGCGTTCGCCACCGCCGGGCTCCGCCGCGGTGGTTACTCGCCGCCGCGGCGGCTTCTTTCAGGGGGCAAGCCCCTTGACCCCCGCGGCGGTCTTCGAGGGTCAGCACGCCCCCTCCCCCACGGCGGGTCTCGAAGGGCAGCACACCCCCGACCCCCACAGCGGATTTCGGGGGTCGGCAAGCCCCCCTGACCCCCGCGGCGGATTTCCCGGGTCGGCGGGCCCGTGGCCCCTGCGGCATTCCTGGGGCCACCGCGGCACTCCTGGGGCAAGGCCCTGGCCCCCGGGTCGTTTCTGGCGGACCGGGGCCAGCCCCCGGGCAGTGCCCGGGGGTGCGGGGGCCAGTGCCCGGGGGCCGGAGGCTTGCCCCCGGAAGAGTCGGCCGCGGCGGCGGGCAACCGCCGCGCCGGAGCCCGGCCGTCCGGGACCGGCCGCAACCCGGTCCAGGCCCTCAGCCCGCAGGAACGCGCAGCGCGGCCAGTACCGGCAGGTGGTCCGTGGCCGCCGTCAGGTCGTCCATCCTGACGCCCGGAAGGGCGCTGGGCACCCCGCAGCCGAGCACCTCGACGCCCTTGCTGGCGAAGATCGCGTCGATGCGCTGGTACGGATCGCCGGGGCGCGAGGTGAACTCGCCGCCCCACGGCCGCACCGCCCAGCCGTCCTGGAGTTCGGCGGCGATCCGGGAGAACGACCGCCCGTCGGGGTGGTCGTTGAAGTCGCCGCCGACCACTGTGTGCGGCTCCGCGGCGGCCTCGACCCGGTCGAGCAGCAGCCCCGACTGCACGTAGCGCTCTTCGGGGTTGACGCTCAGGTGGCAGCTGATCACACCCAGCCGCGCTGCGCCGAAGCGCAGTACCGCGGTCGCGAAGCCACGCTGGTGCAGGCCCGGGGTGCGGGGCAGCAGCAGATCCTCGGTCCGCTCCACATGGGCCCGCAGATTGGCGAGGATCATCGGCCCGGCGGCGGTGGCGCCACCGGAGACCGTGACCAGTCCGGACTCGCGGGCCAGCCATGCGGCATGCTTGCGCCAGCGGAAGAACCGCGGGGCCTCCTGGACGCAGACGACATCGGGCGCACAGGCCCGGATCACCCGGGCCAGCGCCGTTCGGTCGTCGCGCATGGACCGCACGTTGTAGCTGAGCACACGGACCACCGCCGAGCCGCCCGGTTCGGTACGGGAGTTCGGCAGGGTGCCCGCCGCGCTCACCGCGCCACCCTGTTCGCTGCTCCGCCCGCGCGACGCACAGCCGCGCCCTTCGCCGTCGTCAGCGGCCGGTCGGCCGCGCGTGCGTCGCTCACGTCTCTGCCCGTTCCAGGTCGTCCGTCGTCCGGTGTCAGCCCTGGCGCGCCAGGTCGGCGGCGCCGACCAGTCCGGCCTCGCCACCGAGCTGGGCGGCGAGCACCTGGGCGTGCGGCCGCCACTGACCGCCGACCAGCCAGCGCCGGAAGGACTTTCGGATCGGTTCCAGCACCAGGTCGCCCTCGTCGGAGACACCGCCGCCGACGATGAACGCCGAGGGGTCGAAGAGCGAGGCGAGGTCGGCCAGCCCGGCTCCGGCCCAGCGGGCCAGCTCGCGGAAGGAGTCGATGGCCACCGGGTCGCCCTTCCTGGCGGCCTCGCTGATGTGCTTGCCCTCGATGGCGTCGACGGTGCCGTCGCCCAGGCCGAGGAGTATCACCGCGTTCTCGGGGGTGGCGGCGGCGCGCTGGCGCGCGTAGCGGACGAGGGCGCGCCCGGAGGCGTACTGCTCCCAGCAGCCCTGGCTGCCGCAACCGCACAGCAGGCCGTCCGGCACCACACGGATGTGGCCGAACTCGCCCGCGACGCCGAAGCGTCCGCGGTGCAGCTTGCCGCCGATGATGATGCCGCCGCCGAGGCCGGTGCCGAGGGTGATGCAGACGACGTCGTCATGGCCCTGACCGGCGCCGAACCGGTACTCGCCCCAGACGGCCGCGTTGGCATCGTTCTCCACCACCACGGGGAGGCCGACCCGCTGCTCGACCTTGTCCTTGAGCGCCTCGTGGCGCCAGTTGATGTTCGGCGCGAACAGTACGGTGGCGCGCTTGTCGTCCACGTATCCCGCGGCTCCGATGCCTACGGCGTCGATCTGGTGGGTGGCGCTGACCGTGCGTACCGTGTCCGCGATGGCGTCGATGACGCCTCCGGGAGTCGACGGGGTCGGCACCTTGCAGGTCTCGAGGATCGAGCCCTCTTCGTCGACCACGCCGGCCGCGATCTTGGTGCCGCCGATGTCGACGCCGATGGTGAGTCCCATGTGTCCCTCAGATTTTGGTCGAACCCCGCTTAAGGCAACCGTACCCGAGGAGGGGTCAGTCGAGGTCGATGTGTTCACTTCCTGAACGGTGACCATCGCCGCTGGACTGTGTCCAGCGGCGCTCCTGACCGGTGACGGCCGCCCGGTAGGCGGCGAGCAGCTCGGACCCGGCGGCCGCGAGGTGCTCGAAGACATCAGGGTTGCGGTCGCGGATCGGTTCAACGGCCGCCCGCACCTGAGAGATCACCGTCTGGGCGGCCATCTCGGCGGCCGGGGACCGTAGTTCGGCGACCTTGTCCGCGACGGCCTCGGCAAGCTTGCGCAGCTCGTCCGCGGCGCTGCCGGGGCGGTGGCCGGCCTGCTCACGGCGGCGGGCCCGCTCGGCGGCGAGATCCTCGGCGCAGGCCGTGGCCCACGCGTCGGCGTCGGTGTGCGGACGGTCCTGGCCTTCGCTCATCGCGGACTCCTCGCGGCGCTCCGGTGTACTGGGTTCACCGGTTGTACTCAGTAGTGTGCGCTGCCGCACTTCGGCTCACCCAGTGGTGGTTGATGGTGACGCTATCCAACGTTAGCCCGGCGGGTACGCCGGATTCACCGGGGCCACAGCTCCGGGTCGGGGACGAAGCGCACCTCGAGGACGCCGTCGCGCAGCGCGGCTCCGCTCACGGTGCACCGGCGCAGCGCGGACGGCAGCGGCATGATGCGCCGGAAACCGGCCGCGTCGACGACGACTTCATCTCCCCGCCTGACCAGGTCGAGGGTGTCGCGGGTGGCGCCGGGCAGCGGGAGCCGCCACACCAGCTGGCCGTCCGCGGCCCACCGGTCCTGCACGCTCCAAGGCTCCGCGGCCGGGGTCGCGGGCAGCGGATCGGCTCCGGCGTCCTGCCCGCCGAGTGCGGCCAGGTCGTCGGGCCCGTACGGGTCGCGGCCGAGGTGCGGCAGTTCGCGGACCGGGACGCCGTCGGCGGTGAACTCCTCGTACAGCGCCTTGAGATGATCCTGCTGCTGGCCGGAGAGCCCGGCCAGGAAGGGGTCCGCGGAGCCCGTCGGCAGCAGCCGGTTGGCCGTCACCGACTCCAGCCGGTGCCCGAAGAGGGCGAGCCCGGTACGCGCGGCGCGTATCCGGTCCGCGGTCCGCGGCCCCGGCTCCACGACGAGCCGCACCGTGGTGGCGGCGGATTCGATCACCGCCTGCACCGCGGCGAGTTCGGCGTCCCAGCGGGCCGCCGTCTCGTACAACCACTCCGCGGGCATCGGCACGCCCGCGAGTTGGGCGAGCATCGGGCGCAGCGCGCGGGCGGCCTGCCGCTCCGCCGGCAGCAGTCGGGCGAGGTAGCGGCGCAGTTGCTCCGGGAGGGCCAGCAGACGGATGGCGCCGCACACCGGCGGCAGATCGGCCACCACGATGTCGTGGCCACCGGTCGCGCCGAGCGCGTGCAGCAGCGCGAACTCCCGGGAGCCCGGCAGCTCGGTGAACTCCTCGGTGTCCAGCGGGCTCGCGCCCACCAGGTCGAAGACGGTGGACAGCCGCTCCTGGAGGTCGGCGGCCCGGTCCTGGAAGACGCCGGCGCTGTCCAGCGTCCGCACGGTCAGCCCGGGAGTCCCCGGCGCGGTGAGGCCCGGCGGCGGATCGGCGGTGATCAGCAGGGTGCGGACACCCGCGCGGGCGGCGGCGAGGGCGGTGGCCGCGGCGACGGTGCTCGCCCCGGCGCCGCCGGGACCGGTGACCAGGACGGTACGCACGAAGGTCAGCCCTGCTCCACGCGCTTCTTCAGCCCGTCGAGGGCGCGGTCGATGATGACCTTCTCGGCCTTGCGCTTGATCATGCCGAGCATCGGGATCTTCACGTCGACGGTGAGCTGGTAGGTGACCTCGGTGCTGTTGCCGCCCGCGAGCGGGGCCAGGGTGTACGAGCCGTCGAGGGCGCGCAGCATCTGGGACTTGACCAGCGACCAGCTGACCTTGTTCGGGCCGCCCCAGGTGTACTGGAGGGTGTGGTCGTCCTTGATCGCTCCGGCGTCGAGGACCAGCCGGACCCGCTCGGCGCGGCCCTCGGCGTCCTTGGCGAGGATCTCGGCCTCCTTGACCTCGCCGGTCCACTCCGGGTAGCGCTCGAAGTCCGAGATCACCTTCATGACGTCGGCCGGGGCCGCCTCGATGGTGATGCTCGAGCTGGTGTGTTCCGCCATCGCCGTGGCCCCTCCGGGACTTCGCGTCGGGTGTCCCAGGCGCCTCGCACGAATGGGCGCCGCGCCTGGAGTGTTCTGGTGCGCCAGGTTATCGCGCACGGATCGGGCGATGCGTAGCGCCTCGGTCGACCTCGGTCACCACTCCATGACGTACGGGGTGTGGGTGGCGTTGAAGTGGCCCACGTTCACGCACTCGGTGCCGCCTATTCGCATCCGCGGCATCAGCGGCTGGTGCACATGGCCGAAGAGGGCGTACCGCGGGCGCACCGTGTGGATCGCCTCCAAAAGCGCCTCGCTGCCGCGCTCGAAGCGGCGGGCCACGGTGTCGTAGCACAGCTCCGGGACGGCGGGCGGGATGTGCGAGCAGAGCACGTCGACCGGGCCGAGGGCGGCGACCTTGGCCGCGTAGGCCTCGTCGTCGATCTCGTACGGGGTGCGCATCGGGGTGGTCAGTCCGCCACCGACGAACCCGAAGACCCGGCCGCCGATCTCGGCCGTCATCCCGTCCAGGATGGTGGTGCCGGGTCCGGCGAACTCCGGCCAGAGATCCGGCATGTCGACATTGCCGTAGGTGGCGTACGTCGGTGTGGGCAGCACGGCGAACATCTCGGCGTACTGCTTGCGGACCGCGCTCTCCAGGGCGGCGGCGCGGTCGACGCCGTCCCACAGCCGCCGGGAGAGGGCGCGCGCCTCCTCGAAGCGGCGTGCGGTGCGCAACTCCACGATGAGGTCGGCGTTCTCGGTGCCGAACAGTTCCGGGAAGATTCCGCGGGAGTGGTCCGCGTAGTCGAGGAAGAGGACCAGATCGCCGAGACAGACCAGGGCGTCCGCACCCTCTCCCGCCCTGGCGAGAGGTTCGACGGCACCGTGGACATCGCTGACGACATGGACCCGCATAACGATCACCTTAACGGGCGGCACAAGGGGCCGAGGATGCCGCGCACCCGGCGGCTCGGCGGTTACCTGCGAGTCACCAGGCCTCTGCAATAGGGTGCCCGGAGCACCGCTGCGGCCGCGTTCGAGCGGCGGACGGACAGGCCGGTGACGTGTGGCGCTTCTATGGAGGGTTGGTGTGACACAGCGAACATCTGCCCCTGACCCCTATCCCGGAAGCTTTACCCATGGGTAACGTCCGGGCCGTCCGATACAGCTCTTGATCACGAGCGCAGCCGACAACGTAGCCGGCGCCGACGAGGAGCATCAGTCTTGCGCGAGTTCAGCCTTCCGGCTTTGTACGAGGTCCCCGCTGACGGCAATTTGACGGATCTCATCCGCCGCAACGCCGCGCAGCATCCCGACGTCCCCGTACTGGCCAGAAAGCGCGACGGGGTCTGGCAGGACGTGACGTCCAAGGAGTTCCTCGCCGAGGTGCGCGCCGCCGCCAAGGGCCTGATCGCCTCCGGCGTCGAGCCCGGTGACCGGGTCGCCCTGATGTCCCGCACCCGGTACGAGTGGACGCTGCTGGACTTCGCGATCTGGAGCGCCGGGGCGGTCACCGTCCCCGTGTACGAGACCTCCTCCGCCGAGCAGGTCGAGTGGATCCTCGGCGACTCCGGCACGGTTGCCTGTGTGGTCGAGACGGCCGCACACGAGGACGTGGTGGAGTCGGTACGGGAACGGCTGCCGCGACTGAAGCACGTCTGGCGGATCGACGCGGGCGCCGTGGAGACCCTGGGCTCGTCCGGCAGCGATGTGTCCGACGCGGAGGTCGACGAGCGCGGCGAGATCGCCGACGCCGACACCCCCGCCACCATCGTCTACACCTCCGGAACCACCGGACGCCCCAAGGGCTGTGTGCTCACCCACCGCAGCTTCTTCGCCGAGTGCGGCAACATCGTGGCCCGGCTGACGCCGCTGTTCCGTACCGGCGACTCCTCCGTGCTGCTGTTCCTGCCGCTGGCGCACGTGCTCGGGCGGCTGGTCGAGGTGGCCTGCGTGATGGCACCGATCAAGCTGGGGCACGTCAGCGACATCAAGCAACTCACCGACGAGTTGGCGGCGTTCCGCCCCACGATGGTCCTCGGCGTGCCGCGGGTCTTCGAGAAGGTCTACAACTCGGCGCGGGCGCAGGCCCAGGCGGGCGGCAAGGGCAAGATCTTCGACAAGGCGGCCGACACCGCGATCGAGTACAGCCGGGCGCTGGACACCAAGGCGGGTCCCGGCCTGCCGCTCAAGTTCCGCCACAAGGTCTTCGACCGGCTGGTCTTCGGCAAGCTGCGCCAGGTACTCGGTGGCCGCGCCACCCACGCCATCTCCGGCGGCGCCCCGCTGGGCGAGCGCCTCGGCCACTTCTACCGGGGCATCGGCTTCACGGTGCTGGAGGGCTACGGCCTGACCGAGTCCTGTGCGGCCACCGCCTTCAATCCCTGGGACCGCACCAAGATCGGCACGGTCGGCCAGCCGCTGCCGGGCAGCGTGGTGCGGATCGCCGACGACGGCGAGGTGCTGCTGCACGGTGAACACCTGTTCACCGGCTACTGGAACAACGAGCGGGCGACCGCCGAGGCGCTTGAGCACGGATGGTTCCACACCGGGGACATAGGCACCCTGGACGAGGACGGCTACCTCACGATCACCGGCCGCAAGAAGGAGATCATCGTCACCGCGGGCGGCAAGAACGTCGCTCCCGCCGTCATCGAGGACCGGATCCGCGCACACGCGCTGATCGCCGAGTGCATGGTGGTCGGTGACGGCAAGCCGTTCGTCGGGGCGTTGATCACGCTCGACGAGGAGTTCCTGCCGCGGTGGGCCGAGCAGCACGGGAAGCCCGCCGACACGCCGGCGGGCGAACTGCGGTCGGATCCGGAGCTGTTGGCCGAGGTGCAGCGTGCCGTGGACGATGGCAACGCGGCGGTTTCGCACGCCGAGGCGGTCAAGAAGTTCCGTGTACTGCCTTCGCAGTTCACGGAGGAGTCGGGGCATGTGACTCCGTCGCTGAAGCTGAAGCGGAACGTTGTTCTGCGGGACTTCGCGGATGAGATCGAGGCGATTTACGCCTCCCGCTAGTTCGCTCGCGCTTGGCGGTTCCGGGTACGGAGATTTCCCTCCCACCCCGTTGCCGGTGCCCGCATCTTGCCGTTGCGCGGGGCGGCCTCCGGCCCGGTTGCGGTTCCGCTCGCGCTTGGCGGTTCCGGGTACGGAGATTTCCCTCCCTCCGACCCGTTGCCGGTGCCCGCATCTTGCCGTTGCGCGCGGCTGCCGTGGGGTCGGGGGCGGGCCGGGGTGTCTCCTCACTCCAGCTATCACCGCACAGTTGCGGTGCTTCGCGGGGTCGCTGCGGAGACACCCCGGCCCACCCCCTTCCGCCGTCGACTGCGCTCGCGGCTGAGTGGGTGGGGATGCGAACCCGAGGGGAAGAGGGCCAAAGGAATCGCACCCCCTGTGGATCGTGGTGGCCACCGGGCCGCAGCGCGGGAAACAACGTGAGGGGTCGGGGGCGGAGGGAGGGGACTACCCCAAGAGGCCTTTGAGGCGCTCCGCGAGGAGATCCCAGCGCCAGGCCTCCTCCACCCACTGGCGACCACGGTCGCCGAGCCGGCGGCGAAGTTCCGGATCGTCCAGCAACGTGACGATCCGATCCGCGGCCGAGGAGGCCGACCCGCCCCGGACCACCCAGCCGGTCTCACCGTCGAGAACGGCGTCCGGCGCGCCGCCGGAGTCGCCCGCCACCACCGGCAGTCCGGTGGCCGACGCCTCCAGGTAGACGATGCCGAGGCCCTCGACGTCCAACCCGCCCCGGCGGGTCCTGCAGGGCATCGCGAACACATCACCGGCGCCGTAGTGCGCGGGCAGTTCCTCCCACGCCACGGATCCGGTGAAGCGCACCGATCCGGCCACCCCGATCTCCGCCGCGAGCTTCTCCAGCTCCGCGCGGTACGGGCCGCCGCCGACGATCAGCAGGACGGCGTCCGGCACCCGCCGCAGGATCTGCGGCATGGCCTGGATCAGCGTGTCCTGCCCCTTGCGCGGCACCAGCCGCGAGACGCAGACGATCACCGGCCGGTCGGTCAGGCCCAGCCGGGCCCGTACCACCGCGCCGCCCGAGCCGGGGTGGAAGGTCTTCTCGTCGACACCGGGCGGGAGTTGGACCATCCGCGACGCGGCCTGCTCGGTGAGCGCCGAGGCGATCCGGGAGCGGGTGTACTCGCCGAGGTAGGTGATGGTGTCCGTACCCTCGCCGATGCGCCGCAACAGCTGCCGGGCGGCGGGCAGTTGGGCCCAGGCCGCCTCGTGCCCGTGCGTCGTCGCCACGATCTTCCGGGCGCCCGCCCTGCGCAGCGCCGGGGCCATCAGCCCGAGCGGCGCGGCGGCGCCGAACCACACCGAGGAGCAGCCGTGCTCCCGCAGCAGCCGCACCGCGCGCCGGGTGACCCGCGGGGTCGGCAGCAGCACGCTGGTGCGGTCGCGCACCACCGGGAACGGCTGCTCGGCGTCGAAGGCGGCGACCTCCCTGCCGTCCTTCCAGGTGGAGGCGTAGACAACGACCTGTCCGGGGTCGAGGCGCAGCGCCATGCTGTGCACGAAGGCCTGGATGCCGCCGGGGCGTGGCGGGAAGTCGTTGGTGACGATCAGGGTCTTGTTCATCGGTAGAGACCGTACCCGGTGCGGTCCCGGGGCGGGCCGGGCGAGGGCCCGGGAGCGCGCCGGGCGGCACCGGAAGTGGGGCCGGCGGAGATCGTGGCGTAGCCTCGCGGTACCCCACGTACCGCGCCCCCGAGGAGCTTCCGCTGCCGGACCTCACCGAGAACTCCCGCGCCACGCCACTGCGGTTCGAAGTGCGCCCGCCGGGAGACGACAGTGACAGCGCGCCGTCCGGCACCCCGCCGCGGACCGGCCGTCGACTGCTGACCGCGGCCGGTCCCGCGCTCGCCGTATGGGCGGGCGCGGCGCTGCTCCAGCTGCTGATGCTGTGGTGGCTGAGCACCCGTCCCGACTGGCTGCACACCGCACTGACGCCCTGGGACAACGAGTGGTACGTGTCGATCGCCGAGCAGGGCTATCCACACTCGTTCTCGTACGACGCGAACGGACAGCTGACCGGCAACACGCTTGCCTTCTTCCCGCTCTACCCCTTGTTGATCAAGGTGGTGGGCACGTTGACCGGCCTCGGCGGGCAGAGCGCGTCCATCGCGGTCGCCTGGCTCGCCTCGGCGGGCGGGGCCGTGGCCGTGTACCGGCTGGGGCTGCGGCTGTACGGGGAGCGCGCGGCGCTCTGCCTGGTGCTGCTGGTGTTCACTCAGCCGATGGCCATCACCTTGTGGATCGGCTACAGCGAGAGCCTCTTCCTGCTGCTGGCGGCGTGCTGTCTGCTCGCCGCGCACCGGCGGGCATGGCTGACGGCGGGCGGGCTGGCTTTCCTGGCCGGGCTGACCCGGTCGACCGGGGTCGCGGTGGCGCTGGCGCTGGCGGTCGCCGCGCTGCCGCCGATGTGGCGGGCCCGTCGGATCGACTGGCGGGCGCTGGCCGGGGTGGCCGTCGGCCTGCTCGGTGTACCGCTGTACGTGGCCTGGGTGGGGCTGCGGCTCGGCAGGCTGGACGCGTGGCTGACGATACAGCGCGCCGGCTGGCACACCGCCTGGGACTGGGGGTACGCCACCTGGCAGTTCCTCGCCGACACCCTGCAGCGCGGCCATGACTGGGTCCCGGTGGCCACCGCCGTACTGCTGGTGGCGCTGGCCGCGGCGGCCGTGACCGCGGTGCTGCGGCGGCCGTGGCCGCCGTTGGCCGTCTACGGGTTGCTGGTGTTCGCGCTCACCGTGGGACAGACCAACTACTACCACTCCAAGTTGCGGCTGCTGGTGCCCGCGCTGCTCACGCTGGTGCCACTGGCCAGGGCGTTCGGGAAGGCGGGGCCCCGCTCGGCGGCGCCCGCGGCGGCGGTCTTCGCCCTGTTCGGCACCTGGTTCGGCGCGTACATGCTGACCAACTGGATCTACGCGATCTGAGTCCGCTGGTAGTCCCGCGCGGCGGCGATGCGTTGCACCGCCGTCGGGTGGGTGCCGAACAGCAGATGGAGCGGCCTGGGCGGATCCGGGTCGGCCACGTTGGCGACGGTCAGCCGGCGCTGCATCGCGATGAACTCGGCCGGATCCCCGGTCAGTTGGAGTGCGTGCCGATCCGCGCGCCGCTCGACCCGGCGGGTGAGCGCGCAGCCGAAGGGCCCGGCCGCCGCCGAGCCCAGCGCCGCCAGAGCGGCCAGCAGCGCCATCGACCGCGGATCGGCGAAGCGGTGCACCCCGGCCGCCTCCAACAGCGGCGACCAGCTCACCACCAGGGCGAGCAGGCATACCCCGAACGCCGCGCCGAGCGCGCCCAGCAGCGTGCCGCGCGGCACATCACGGTGTTTGACGTGGCCGAGTTCATGCGCCGCGACCAGCTCGATCTCCCGCGGCCGTGCGGTGGCCAGCAGCGTGTCGTAGACGACGATGCGACGGGTCCTGCCGAAGCCGGAGACATAGGCGTTGAGCGCGGTGGTACGGCGTGAGGCGTCGGCGACCAGGACCTCGCGTACCGCGATCCGGTCGCGGGCGGCCAGTTCCAGCAGCGCCTCGCGCAGCGGGCCCGGTTCCATCGGCGTGAAGCGGTTGAACACCGGTTCCAGCAGCACCGGCGCGAGCCAGGACATCACCACGGCCGCGAGCGCCGCGGCCCCCGCCGCCCAGGCCCACCACCAACGGGTGGCGCCCGCGAGGGCGTAGACCCCGAACAGGGCGCCGAGCGCCAGCGGAACGCCGATCAGCAGCCCGCGCGCCTGGTCGGCGAACCAGCCCGGCCAGCCCTGCGTGACCAGACCGGACCGTTTGCGAACCACCCGGACCCGGGCGGCGAACGGCAGCGTCACCAGCTCCGCGGCGAGCAGCAAGGCGAGCCCGCCGAGCGCCACCCGGGCACTCCAGGCGCCGCCCAACGGCCGCGCCACCGCTGTCACCAGGGCTGCCCCGGCGGGGGTGAGCCCGAGGACCAGCAGCAGCGCCAGTGACGCCACCCGGGCGGCGAGCAGCGGCGGCCACTGCGCGCGGCGCAGCGCACGTCCCCGTGCGATCTGTTCGGCGGAGAAGTCCGGCTCCTGGCCGCTCATCCCAACTCCTTTGCCACATAGGCCCGCCAGCGTGCGGTGAACGCGTCCAGGCCCACCCCGAGCGTGCCGTGCAGCGCGGCGTCGGTGGGCTCGTGCCCTGCCGCACGGTACAGGTTCACCAGTGCCTGGCTCCCCCACTGCTCGGCGACCATCCGGCAGGCCAGCCAGGCGCCTTCGTAGGCCTGCGGGAGGCCGGTGCGGGCGCTGCCGAAGTCCGCGTCGGAGGGCAGCTGTCGGGGCTGCCGTCCGGCATGTACGTCAGCGCTCAGCTCGGCCGCCACCTGCTGCGGCGGCTGGCCGGTTCCCGTGTTGCCCACCCAGTCGGCAAAGCCCTCGGAGAGCCACAGCGGGGTGGTCGAGGTGGTCGCGGTACGGGTGGCGACATGCGTCAGCTCATGGGTGAGCACAACACGGCGGCCCACCGGGCTCAGACCGGAAAACGCCTGCGGGTTGACGATGACCCGGTCGGCCGGTGCGCTGCCGTTGCCGTGCTGCTCGGCGGTGGTCACCGCGGCGATCCCCTGGTAGGCGGACGGCTGGGCGCCCAGCAGGGTCGCCATCTGTGGCTCCGAACCCGGCACTTCGATGATCGCCCTGCCCGGCCAGTCCCCCCGCCAGGCGCCCTGGACGACGGGCACCGCGGCGTCGGCGAGGTCCGCGTACGCCGTGAGCTGCCGGGCGTCGCCCTGTCCGAGGACCAGGCTGCGCCGCCCTCGGACGACCGTGGTCCTGCCCTGGTCCCACGGCTGGACGGTGGTGTGCCTGCCTGCCGGTTCGCCGTCCGTCTGCCCGGCGACGTACCAGCGGCCGCCGCGTTCGGTCAGCGTCAGGTACGCGACCGAGGAGACCGGCGCGGTGTCGTATCCGCGTAGCGCGTAGTCCAGTTCCACCTGGGCGGCCACCCGCCGGTCGGCGTCGGATTCGGTGCTGAGCGGGAAGGCTCCGGTGCGCTGGAGCCGGTACGACCAGGAACCGATCGGCAGTTCGGTGAGATTGGCGAACACCTGCCGCTGCGCGTCCCGGAAGCCGGTGGCCGTGGGGTCGACGGTGGCCAGGAAGGCGGCGGCGTCGCGGTGCAGTACCGCCTGCGCTCGCTGGTCGAGCACAGCGCGCACCGCCGCGCTGGCGTCTCCTGGGCGGGTCCCGCCGCCACCGCATCCGGCCAGCCCGGCCAGGGCCACCGCACACCCCATCGCGACGGCCCGCCGGGGCCACACCCACCGTGACGGCACCCCTTGATCCTACGGTCGGCAGTCGGCCCCCGGTGAGCTTGCCCCCGCCCGGGAGACCGGGGCCCGGAGGCCTGGGTGCCCGCCCCCGGAGGACGCAAACCCCTTCACGGCCGGACGACGGCCGCCACCGGCATCATCCCGACCGAGTCGTACCGCACCCGAGCCCCCGGATAGGGGGCATGGATCACCTTGCCCCCGCCCACATACATCCCGACATGGCTGGCGTCGTTGTGGTAGATGATGAGGTCGCCCGGTCGGGCCTGCCCGAGCGGGACCCGGTGGCCGGCGGACATCTGCTCCTGGGAGGTGCGCGGCAGGGTCATCCCGGCGTGCTGGTAGGACCAGTACATCAGCCCGGAGCAGTCGAAGGCGCCCGGTCCGCTGCTGCCCCAGGCGTACGGGGAGCCGATCGCGGTCTTGGCGGCGGCGACGGCCTGGGCCGCCCGTCCGCCCAGCGGTACGAGGTCCGCCAGCCCCGCCGCCCGATCGCCCGCCGGTCCAGAAGCGGAACCCGAAGCGGAATCCGCGCCCGGGCTGTTGGTGCGGTTGTCGGCAGCGGGCCCGAAGCCGATCGCGGCCTGCTGTGCGGCGGGCAGCGAGCCCAGCAGGCGCTGTGCCTCGGCAAGCTTGTCCTGCACGGTCCGCTTGTGGTCTTCGAGCGCGCCGCGCACCCGGTCCAGCTCGGCGAGCTTGGCGGCGGCCTGGTCGTGTTGCTGGGCGAGGGTCCGCTGCGCGTCCTGGAGCGCGTGCAGTTGCTCGACCCGGCGGCTGTCGATGCGGTCCAGGGTGGACGCCCGGTCCAGGTAGTCGCCGGGGTCGGAGGAGAGCAGCAGGGCCAGCTCCGGATCCACGCCGCCGCCCCGGTACTGAGCGCCCGCGACCTTGCCGAGCGCGTCACGCATCCGGTTGACCTCGTCCTGGCTGCGTGCCAGTTCGCCCTGCAAGGTGTTCAACTCGCCGCGCAGCCGGGCCGCGCGCTCCTGTGCGGCGTCGTACTTCTCGGTGGCCTGCTCCGACTGCTGGTACAGCCCGTCCACCCGGGACTTCACCTCGCCCGGGCTGTCCTGCGACGTGGCGCCCGCCGGAACGGTGCTGAACACCGCGGCGGCCGCGGCGGCCGCGGAGAACACCGCGAACCGGGTGACCCGTACGAGACCCGGTTGCGCGGGACGGCGATGGGTCGCCATAGGGGCCGCACCTCCTTCTGTGCCGGGCAGACAGTAGCGTCACGGTCACAGTCGGTTCAAAACACCGGCGCGCATGGAAAATTGACGGCGCGTCGGATCCGCAGGTCACCGCCCCCGGGCGGGCAGGGCGCGACACCTCGTGTCACCCGTCCGGCGCACCTGCGCGGCAGCGGCCGGTGACCACTCCGGGAGGTGATTACGGGTACGACAAAGGCCCCGCTCGGGGGAGCGGGGCCTTCGGTGTTGACTCGGGGTGTGGCGCTCAGCCGACGCGGACGCCGAACTGGAACGGCATGTTGTTGATCGACTCGTAGCGCACGTCGGCACCGGTGTGCGGGGCGTGCAGCACCATGCCGTTGCCCGCGTAGAGGCCTATGTGGTGCAGGTCGCCGTAGAACAGCACCAGGTCGCCCGGCTCCAGCTGGTCCATGGTGAGGTGCGTACCCGCGTTGGCCTGGTCCCAGGTGGTCCGGGGCAGGGAGACGCCTGCCTGCCCGTACGCCCAGGAGGTCAGCCCGGAGCAGTCGAAGGCGGTCGGGCCGGTGGCCCCCCACACGTAGGGAGAGCCGATCACGCCCTGCGCGGCGGCCAGCGCGGCGGCGGCACGCTGCGAGGCAGGCACGGAGCTGCCCAGGTTGGGGCGCGAGTTGTCGCGGCTGGCGCGGTTCTGCTGGTCGATGCTGGCGCGCTGCTGCGCGGTGAGCGAGTTGAGCAGGTCCTGCGCCTTGGACAGCTTGTCCTGGACGTCCTTCTTCTTCTGCTCAAGCTGCTTCTGCGTGCTGTCCAGCTGGGCGAGCTTGGTGGCCGCCTCGGTGCGCTCCTGGTCCAGGGTGCGCTTCTGCTCCTCGATCTGCTTCAACTCGTCGGCCTGCTTGCCGCTCAACTGGTCGAGCGTGGAGGCCTTGTCGAGGAAGTCGTTCGGGTTCGAGGAGAGGAACAGCTGCACCGACGGGTCGATACCGCCGCTGCGGTACTGGGAGGCGGCGAGCGTCCCGATGCTGTCCACCAGCTTGTTCAAGGTGGCCTGCTCGCGGGCCACCTTGTTCTGCAGGTCGTTGACCTGCTGCTGGAGCTTGTCGTGCTGCGCCTTGGCACCGTCGTACTGCTGGGTGGCCGTCTCCGCCTGCTGGTTCAGCGAGTCCACCTGGGACTTGACGTCCGAAGTGCTGGGCTTCGGGTCGGCGTTGGCCGCCTGGGAGGACAGGGCGACGGCTGCGGCGGCGGTCGCGGTGAGCACGGTCACGCGAGTGCGACTGGCGGGCTTGGGACGACGGTGGGACGCCACGGAGGCGAGCTCCTTCTTCCTGCGGCCGCCTACCGGGTGAGCTGTCGGGTTCGGGCCGGAAGTAGCCCTACAAGGCCTCACCGCATCCTGGTCGATGCGGCCTGACCCCGATTCACCCCGGGAACGGTGGTTCCCCGGCTCCGAGCGTCGGCAACCCCCGTCAATACCGGCGCGTCGAACTCGGCGGTAACCCCCACTGCCATCCGGGCTGGATGATCGACTGCGCGGAGGTTCGAGGCCTGACCCTAGTAACCAGGTTGTGATCGGTTCAAATCCTTGCGGGAAAAAACTTGGCCGGCAGACGAGTTTTTTACGGACACCGCACCGCCCGTGACGACCAATTGACGCAGTGTCGAGGGAAAACCCCGCGAAAACGATCCGGGACGGGATTCTGTGGCGTACGTCACAGGGTGGAATTCCGGCCCCGCGCACTCGTCGGCGACACCTCAACTCGCCACCAGAAAAGCCACCATGAATGGCGCAAGCCCTAAAAACGGACTTCCCCGGCCTAATTGGCGAGTTCCGGCCGAGTCCGGCGACTTCGGGCGGCCTGGCGAACTCCGCCCGAGAGCAACGGCAGAGCGGCGCCGCGCGCAATTCCGGTGGCTTTTCTGCGGCTTGCCGCATTTGCGGCATGGTCGGTCAGCCGCGGGCCAGTCGGCGCAGCAGCAGCGTGGAGGCGACCGGGCGGGCCCCGGCCTTGGCCACTCCGTCGGCCACCTCGCGGTCGGCGGAGACCACCACCACCGGTCGGCCCGGCGGTTCGGCCCGTACCAGCCGCCGGATCAACTCGTCGGCGGTCTCACCGGGCTTGCTGAACAGCACCCGTACTCCGCGTGGTGGCGCGAGCAGTACCGGCGCCGCCAGCTCGGCCCCGTCGAAGACACAGGTGACCTCGGCGCCGGTCTGTGCGGCGAGCACGGCGAGGCCGCCCAGCAGCCGCAGCCGCTGCTTCTCCAACGGCAGGGTCGGATAGCCGGTCTTGGTGACGTTGTAGCCGTCCACCACCAGATGCGCCTGGGGCAGCGCCAGCAACTGGTCGAGCAGTGCCGGATCGTCCTCCGACAGTGCGCGCCGGGCCACATCCCTGGGGTTGATCGCACCCGGCGCGACCGCGTCCACGGTGTCGGCCGGGCGCCCGGAGACGGGCGGCAGCGCCAGTTCGCGGCGCAGCCCCTGGGCGGCGTCCAGCACCGTGTCGAGCAGCAGCCGCAGCCGCATGTCCTCCACGCTGCGGCCCTCGCGCACCGCCCGGCGGCTCGCCTCCAGCGCGGACTCGGCCTCGGCCAGCCGGGCCCGCAGTCGCCGGGCCTCCCCTTCGGCTGCGGCGAGCTCGGCGGCGGCCGAGGCGCGGGCCTGCGCGGACTCGGCCTCGGCGTTGCGCAGCGCGGCCTGGCCGCGGCGCAGGTCACTGGTGATGCTGCGCAGCTTGCGCTGCAGGGAGTCGGTCTCCTTACGGGCCGCCTCAAGCTCCGCGCGGGCCGACTGGACCTCGGTCTGGGTGGTCGCCCGCAGCCGGGCCAGCTCCGCCTTGACCTGCTGCAGTTCGCGTGCGGTCTCCTCACCGACCTGGTCGGCATGGGCGCGCTGCGCCTCCTCGCCCGCGGCGGCGACGAGTTTGGGCCATCCTGCCGGGCGCAGCAGATAGGCGGCAGCCGCCACGTCGATCGGATCGGCGGCGGGCGGCGGCGTCCCGGCCTCCAGCGCGGCGGCGAGTTCCGCTTGGGTCTCGCGCAGTCGCCCGGCGATGCGCTGGCGGAAGACCGGATCGGTCTCCAGGGCGGCGGCGAGCGCGTTCCCGGCGAACTTGGCACGGCGGGACGGGGTGAAACGGGCGTACTGGCGTAGCTGGGTGGGCAGTTCCGCCGGGGTCAGCGAGCCGAAGGCCTCGGCCGCTATTGAGACGACCCGATAGCGCACTCCCTCGGGCAGCGGCCGGTCGAGCGGCTCGTCAAACCCGGCGGCGCCCTCCGGTTCCGCCTGCGGATTGCCGCCCGTACGCTCCACCAGTCACTCCCGTCAGTCTCCACCCCCGTCGTACGTCCCTATTGTCCCCGCCCGAGGCGGGTCAGACCTGCCCTGGCTCCGCGCCAGGCCCGGGCCGGTCAACCAGTTCGACCTGGTCGGCGGCGTTGCACCAGCGGCATCGCACCGATTCGACGGCCTCGCTGAGCACCTCGCGCTCCTCCACCTTCGGCTCACCGGCCAGGTCCAGGTGGACGTACTCGACGACCTGGCTGGACCGGGTGACGTCGAACCGGGTGAGGTTGCCGCACAGTGTGCAGCGCCACCGGGTCTTGGCCGTGGGCAGGGGGACCGGCATCTGTCGTCCTCTTCTCCAGGTTCGGGGCGGGCGTGGCTGGGCCTGGCTCAAAGAATGCGGTTGCGCTCCGGGCAACCCTACGGCCTAGGGGGTTACCCGCGCTGCGGGAGTCCGGCAGGCAGTCCGGCGAGGCGCCCTATGCCCGTTAAGCCCGTTCCGACATGATCGGTTTATGCCCGCGCGCCACCGCGTCACACAGTTCCTGGACCAGGCCATGGGTCGGGCGGGTCCCCCGACGGGCCGGCCGCCGCACCGGCTGCCCGTGGTCACCTACACGGTGATCGGTCTGTGCGTGGTGGTCTTCGCCTTCGGCCCGATCTCCGGTCTCGACCCCGGTTCCGGCTCCGGGCAGGCGCAGCTGTGTGCGCAGGCGCTCTACTTCGACCGCTGGGGGGTGATCCCCAGCGAGCTGTGGCACGCCCCGCTGCACGCCGCCGCGCTGGGGCTGCCGCCCGGCTGCGCGGTGCCGCCGGGGCACGCCAAGGTGCCGGTGCTGTCGGTGCTCACCGCGCTGTTCGTACACGGCGGATGGCTGCACCTGCTGGGCAACATGCTGTTCCTGTGCGTCTTCGGCGCCGGGGTGGAGCGGCGGATGGGGCGGCTGCGGTACGCCCTGTTCTACCTGGCGGTCGGTTGTCTGGCCACGTTCGGCTACGCGCTCGGGCACGCCCATTCGGCGCAGTCGCTGGTCGGGGCGTCGGGCGCGATCGCGGGTGTGCTCGGCGGATACCTCTACCTCTACCCCAAGGCCCGGGTGACCAGCATATTCCCGTTCCTGCTGGGTCTGCCGCTGCGCTTCCCGGCCTGGCTGGTGCTGGGCTTCTGGTTCGTGCTGCAGTGGCTGTCGACGCGGGCGCCGCAGACCGGGCCCGGGGTAGCGTACCTCGCGCATGTCATCGGTTTCGCGTTCGGATTCCTGTGCACCGCGGTGTGCTTCCGGGCCCGTTCGGTACCACCAGGGGACGGCGAGCCACGGGTCCGGGGGGCTTAAGCTGACTGCGCAGGCCGCGACCCGAGGAGACAGTCAGCCGTGATCACCGCGATCGTGCTCATCAAGACCGACGTCGACCGCATCCCGGAGATCGCCGAGTCGATCGCCGCGCTGGAGCACGTGAGCGAGGTCTACTCGGTCACCGGCACCTACGACCTGGTCGCCATGGTGCGGGTGGCCCGGCACGACGACCTGGCGGACATCATCCCGGGCCGGATCAGCAAGATCCCCGGCGTCGCCGCCACCGACACGCACGTCGCGTTCCGCACCTACTCGCAGCACGACCTGGAGGCGGCGTTCGCCATCGGCCTGGAAGGCTGATCAGCGCCGATCAGCCCTGTTCAGCCGCGGTCCGGCACGCAACGGCCGTCCTCCGTACGGTAGTTCCACTTGGCGCCGTCCCGGACCAGCTCCGCCACCGCGCCGAGGAAGCGATCCACGTGCTCGTCCGGGGTACCGGCGCCGAAGCTGACCCGGATGGCGTTGAGCGAGGGGGTACCCCCGTGGGGCTGGGGGAGCTCGCCCGGCTCCGCCTCCGGCGCACCGCACTCGCCCAGCGCGTCCGGCGCGCTGCCGAGCAGCGTGCGGACCAGCGGATGCGCGCAGAACAGGCCGTCGCGCACCCCGATCCCGTACTCCGCGGAGAGCGCGGCGGCGAAGTGCGAGCTGTTCCAGCCCTCCACCACGAACGAGATGACGCCCACCCGCGGGGCGTCCTCGCCGAACAGCGACAGCACCTTGACCTGCGGGATCCCGGCCAGTCCGGACAGCACCCGGGAAACCAGTTCCTGCTCCCGGACGACCAGCGGACCGAAACCGGCCTCGGTCAGCGCCCGGCAGGCGGAGGCGATGGCGTACCCGCCGATCACATTGGGCGAGCCGGCCTCGTGCCGGGCGGCCGTGGTGTGCCATTCGACGTCCACCGTGCCGTCGGCCCGGCGGGCGACCTTCTTGCTGGCACCGCCGCCCGCCAGGTACGGGTCCGCGTCACGCAGCCAGTCCGCGCGGCCGGCCAGCACCCCGGAACCGAACGGCGCGTACAGCTTGTGCCCGGAGAAGGCCACGTAGTCCACGTCCAGCTCGGCGATGTCCACCGGGTGATGGGGCGCGAGCTGTGCGGCGTCGAGCACGATACGGGCGCCCTGCGCATGGGCGGCCGCGGCCAGTTCCCGCACCGGCCACAGCTCACCGGTGACGTTGGAGGCACCGGTCACGCAGACCAGCGCGGGGCCGTGGGGTGCCCGGTCGGCGAGCGCGCGCGCCAGGGTGTCGACCGCCTCGCGCGGGGTGCGGGGCGCGCTGAGGTAGCTGACGTCGCCGTCCCGCCAGGGCAGCAGCGAGGCGTGGTGCTCGGTTTCGAAGACGAAGACCCGGGTGCCGGGCGGCAGGACCGCGGCGAGCAGGTTGAGCGAGTCGGTGGTCGACCGGGTGAAGACGACCTGGTCGTCGGCGCGGCAGCCGAGGAACTCCGCGACGGTGGACCGGCTTTGCTCGAAAAGGTCGGTCGACAACTGCGACAGATATCCGGCGCCGCGGTGCACGCTGCCGTAATAGGGAGCGTACGCGGCCACATCGTCCCATACCCGTTGCAAAGCGGGCGCGCTGGCCGCGTAGTCCAGTGCGGCATAGGTGACCTCACCGCCGGCCACCAGTGGCACGCGGACATCTCGGCCGAGAACCGGCAGTGGCTGACAAATGGCCTGATCGGCGGCAGAGTTGAGCACAGACATGACGAAATCTCCCGAAGGGCAAGCAGCGGAAAGTCGCTCGACGCGGAATCGCGGAGCGGCGAGGCAGAGCCTCGGAAAAGGAGAAAGGCGGGCCGACAGCCCTATCGCATTCGCTTGCTCATCAGAATCTCCCGCGATAACCAGGACCCCTGGATATGCGAGGGGTCCGCGCTTGCCGTAAGCCTCACTGCTTACGGCCTGGTCATCACCCGGGGCACCCCGCCACGGACGGAGGGTTGCCGGACAGCAAGCCGGGGCATTTTCGCTGTCGCTCGTGACCTTGGAGGGGAGTGTAGCAGGGGTTGCCCCCGGGGGCGGCTTGGGGGCGAAGCCCCCAAATGACATACCCCTACCGGTTGCTGGCCTCAACCCAGCGGTCGAGGGCCCGTTGGGCGGAGCCCGAGTCGATGGACTCGGCGGCGCGCCGCATGGCGGCGGCGATGCTGTCCGTCAAGGAGCCCTCGCCCGGCGAGAGCGCGACGAGTGCGGCCGCCGAGTTGAGCAGCACCGCGTCCCGTACCGGACCGCGCTCACCGGCCAGCACCCGGCGGGCGACCTCCGCGTTGTACGCGGCGTCCGCGCCGCGCAGCGCCTCCACCGGCACCAGTTCCAGGCCGACGTCCCGGGGGTCGAACGGGACCTGGTCGACCTTGCCGTCGCGTACCACCCACACCCGCGAGGTCGCGGTGGTGGTCAGCTCGTCCAGGCCGTCGTCACCGCGGAAGACCAGCGCGGAGGAGCCGCGGTCGGCCAGCACACCCGCCACGATCGGCGCCATGCGGGCATCGGCGACACCGGTGGCCTGGGCCCTTACCCGGGCCGGATTGGTCAGCGGGCCGAGGAAGTTGAAGATGGAGGCGATCCCCAACTCGCGCCGGGCGCGGGCCACATGGCGCAGTGCGGGATGGAACTTCACGGCGAAGCAGAAGGTGATGCCCGCCTCCGCCGCGACCTCGGCGACCCGCCGCGGCGCCAGCTCCAGATTGACCCCGAGCCGCTCCAGCACGTCGGAGGCGCCGCTGGCGGAGGAGGCGGAACGGTTGCCGTGCTTGACGACCTTCGTGCCGGTGCCGGCCACCACGATCGCCGACATGGTCGAGATGTTGACCGTCCTGGCCCGGTCGCCGCCGGTGCCGACGATGTCCACCGAGGGGCCCGGCACCTCGATGAGGTTGGCGTGCTCGTACATGGTCCGTACGATCCCCGACAGTTCCTCGACCGTCTCGCCCTTGGCGCGCAGAGCGACCGCGAAGCCGGCGATCTGGGCATCGCTCGCCTCGCCGCTCATGATCCGGTCCATCGCCCAGGCGGCGTCGTCCGCGGACAGGTCGCGACCGGCCAGCAGGGCGCTCAGTACGTCCGGCCAGCTGCGTGCCGCCACGGTCTCGCCTCCGGCTGGGGTCTGGGCGTTCATGGTCCACGCTCCTGGCGGTTGACGGTCTCGTTCCGGAGGCGTCCCCCGGACACCCCCGAGCCTATCGGCGTACTGCGGTCGGGCGGGCACCGTGCCCGCACTGCGGACGCGACCAGGGCCCCGGCCCGGTCCCTGTGGCGGGGACCGGGCCGGGGCCCTGGTCAGTGGCGATCAGTGCCGGGCGCGGCGAGATCAGTGGTGGCCGTGCCCACTGGTGATCTCGGCGTGCTCCGCCGCGGTCGGCTTGGGGATCTGCGCCCCCTCGCCGTACATGCTCCGCGACAGCTTGGCGCGCAGCTTGGTCTTGCGGTCCACCTTGCGACGCACACCGTTCTCGTCGACGTCGGGGCCGAGTTCGAGCGGCTCCGGCTGGTCGTGCGCGGTGAGGGTGTGCATCTGGTCCTGCGGCAGCGGCTCGTGCACCTCGATGAACTCACCGTGCGGCAGGCGCTTGATGATGCCGGTCTCGCGACCGTGCAGCACCTTGTCCCGGTCCCGGCGCTGCAGGCCGAGGCAGATCCGCTTGGTGATCACGAACGTCAGGGCCGGGATCGCGAAGAAGCCGATCCGGACGGTCCAGGTGATGGCGTTGATCGACAGGTGGAAGTGGGTGGCCCACAGGTCGTTGCCACCGCCCACCAGCAGGATCAGGTACCAGGAGATCCAGGCCGCGCCGAAGCCGGTACGCACCGGGCGGTTGCGCGGACGGTCCAGGATGTGGTGCTCGCGGTCGTCACCGGTGACCCAGGCCTCGATGAACGGCCAGACGGCGATCGTCACCAGCACCAGCGGGAAGATGATCAGCGGGATGAACACACCCAACTGCAGGGTGTGGCCCCACAGGTTGATCTCCCAGCCCGGCATGACACGGATCAGGCCCTCGGAGAAGCCCATGTACCAGTCAGGCTGCGCACCCGTGGACACCTGGTCGGGTCGGTACGGACCGAACGCCCAGATCGGGTTGATCGTGGCGATCGCCGCACAGGCCGCGATGACACCGAAGACCAGGAAGAAGAAGCCGCCCGCCTTGGCCATGTACACCGGCAGCAGCGGCATGCCGACGACGTTCTTGTTGGTGCGGCCGGGGCCCGCCCACTGCGTGTGCTTGTGGTAGAAGACCAGGATCAGGTGGCCCACCAGCAGCGCGGCCATGATGCCCGGCAGCAGCAGGATGTGGATCGTGTAGAAGCGCGAGACGAAGTCGTGCCCGGGGAACTCGCCGCCGAACAGGAACATCTGCAGGTAGGTCCCGACGATCGGGACCGACAGGATCGCGCCCTCCATGAACCGGACGCCGGTACCCGACAGCAGGTCGTCCGGCAGCGAGTAACCGGTGAAACCGGTGAACATGCCGAGGACCAGCAGCAGGAAGCCGAACACCCAGTTGACCTCACGCGGCTTGCGGAACGCGCCGGTGAAGAACACCCGCATCATGTGCACGAGCATCGCGGCCACGAAGACCAGCGCCGCCCAGTGGTGGATCTGACGGATCAGCAGACCACCGCGCACCTCGAAGCTGATGTGCATGGTCGACTCGAAGGCCTCCGACATGCGGATGCCCTGGAGCGGAACGTAGGGGCCGTTGTAGACGACCTCCTGCATGCTCGGGTGGAAGAACAGCGTCAGATACACACCCGTGAGGATGATGATGACGAAGCTGTAGAGCGAGACCTCACCGAGCATGAAGGACCAGTGGTCCGGGAAGATCTTGCGCATGTTGGCCTTGGCGAGGCCGTAGATACCCAGCCTGCCGTCCGCCCAGTCCGCCAACCGCTCACCGGCCGGGGCCTTGCCCCGCCGGGCGGTGGCGTCAGTCGCCTCGTGGCTTGCAGTGCTCATCCGCGCTCCCAGAAGCTCGGGCCGACGGGCTCCTCGAAGTCGCCGAGCGCTTCGAGGTAACCCTGTGCGTTGACGCTGATCCGCAGCTGCGGCAGGGCGTGGCCCGCCGGGCCGAAGATCACCCGGCCACCGTCGGAGAGGTCGAACGTCGACTGGTGGCAGGGGCACAGCACATGGTGCGTCTGCTGCTCGTAAAGGCTGATCGGGCAGCCGACATGGGTGCAGATCTTGGAGTACGCGACGATCCCTTGGTGCGACCAGTCCAGCTCGCGCTTGTCCTTGATGTCCTCCGGGTTGAGCCGGACGATCATCAACGCGGCCTTGGCGATGACGGTCTGGAAGTTCTCGGCGTCGTCGCTCAGGCCTTCCGGCTTGGCGAACGTCAGCGAGCCGACGCCGATGTCCTCGGGACGCAGCGGCTGATCGGTGTTCTGGTTGATCAGCTTCATGCCCTTGCGCCACGCCGTGGTCCGGAGCTTCTTCTCCGGCAGCGGGCCGAGGTCACGCAGCAGCACGACGCCGGACAGCGGGACGAGGGACAGGGCGCCCATCATCGTGGTCCGGATCAGCTTGCGGCGGCCGTACTGGCTCTCCTTGACGCCCTGCCGGAAGTCGGCGAAGACCTGCTCGCGGACCTCGGGGCTGGCCTCGATGGCGTGCCGGTCGTCCGGGACCTCCTCGTCCGACATCAGCGTGCGGGCCCAGTGGACCGCACCGGCGCCGATGGCGAACAGCGCGACACCGAGGGTCAGCCCCAGGGCGAAGTTCAGCGCGCTGACGTGCCCGAACGGGAAGATGTAGACGATCTTGTCGATCGGGAAGATCACGTAGGAGGCGATAAAGCCTACTGTCGCGATCATGGACAGGGTGAACAGCAGCGCCACGGTGCGCTCGGAGCGCCTGGCGGTGCGTTCGTCGATGTCCTGACGGCGCGGCTCGTGCGGCGGCAGGCCCGGGTCTGCGAACGGGTCGCCGACCGGCTCTACTGCACCGTGGTGAGCGTGCTCCCGCTCACTCGGCAGGTTTTCTTCTGACATGTCCTCGTTGCTCATGACTTCCTGGCCTTTGCCGTGTGAGCGGCGACCCAAATGGCCACGGTGATCATCGCACCGAGACCGAAGATCCAGGCGAAGAGACCCTCACTGACCGGACCCAGGCCGCCGAGCTCAAGCCCACCGGGGCTTGAGGACTTCGAGCTGTCGACCTGCGCCAGGTAGCCGATGATGTCCTTCTTCTCCTTCTGCGGCATGGTGCTGTCCGGGAAGTTGGGCATGTTCTGCGGCCCGGTCAGCATGGCCTCGTAGAGGTGCTTGGGGTCGACGCCGTCGAGGGTCGGCGCGAACTTGCCCTCGGACAGCGCACCACCCTTGCCGGTGGAGTTGTGGCACTGCGCGCAGTTGGTACGGAACAGCTGCCCGCCGTTGGCGATGTCCGCACCGTCGGGGCTGTACTGCTGCTTCGTCGGGATCGCCGGGCCGGGGCCGAGCGAGGCGATGTACGCGGCGAGCTGGTCGATCTGCGCCTGGTCGTAGATGGCCTTCTTCCGCGGGACCTGCGCGCCGGGCTGCTGGGCCGGCATACGGCCGGTGCCGACCTGGAAGTCCACCGCGGCGGCGCCGACACCGACGAGGCTCGGACCGTTGTGGGTGCCCTGCCCGGAGGTGCCGTGGCAGGAGGCGCAGCCCACGGAGTAGAGCTTCTTGCCCTCCTCGGTCGCGAGGGACTGCGCGGAGTCGGCCTGCGCCTTCTCAGCCGGCGCGAACGCGGCATACAGCCCCCCGGTGGCCGCAAGCGCGAAGAGTAGGACGACGAGCGCCGCCAGCGGGTGGCGTCGTCGTGCGGAGAGCTTTTTCACGGATTACCCCGGTGTCAGGATCTTCTGCGTCGATGCTTCTGGTGTGGTCCGGTGGTGCGGACCGATTACTTGATCAAGTAGATCGTGGCGAAGAGGCCGATCCAGACGACATCGACGAAGTGCCAGTAGTAGGACACGACGATGGCCGCCGTGGCCTGCTCGTGGGTGAACCTCTTGGCCGCGTACGTCCTGCCCAGGACCAGCAGGAAAGCGATCAGACCGCCCGTCACGTGCAACCCGTGGAAGCCGGTGGTCAGGTAGAACACCGAGCCGTAGGGGCTGGACTTCAGGGACAGACCGTCGTGCTTCACCAGCTCGGTGTACTCGAAGATCTGCCCGCCGATGAAGATCGCACCCATGATGAACGTGATCGCGAACCACATGCGCAGCTTCTTCACGTCACCGCGCTCGGCGGCGAACACGCCGAGCTGGCAGGTGAGTGAGGAGAGCACCAGGATCGTGGTGTTCACTGACGAGAACGGCACGTTCAGTGCGTGGTTCTGGCTGTGCCAGAAGGCCGTTCCGGTCACCGATCGCAGGGTGAAGTACATCGCGAAGAGGGCCGCGAAGAACATCAGCTCGGAACTCAACCAGATGATGGTTCCCACGCTGACGAGGTTCGGCCGGTTGACCGACGGGTGCGCGTGCCCGGTTTCTACTGCTGTTGCTGTCGCCACGACCGACATTATGTCGGTCGCTTATCTCGCGCTCACTCCGGGGGGTGCGATTCGGTGTGTCAAGGGCTGGCCGGCTACTCGCGTGGCGTACCCCGGCCGTCCCTCGAAGGAGCGAAGCCGCAGCCGCGGCCGCGCCGTCCGCCCAGCCCACGGCCGGGCCTGACAGTCCGTCGGCGGATCGTCCGGTCTGTCGGAACCCTCCTCGGGCGCAGCGCCACGGGAGTAGCATCGCCGCGTCCGCGCCGCGGTCACCGACCGCGCGGCGGCCCTCGACGAGGAGGCTGAAGCCCATGCAGCAGACCGCCACGGTGCTCGTCTACAGCGACGACCGCAACACCCGGGAACAGGTCCGGCTGGCGATCGGTCGCCGACCCGCGCCGGACGTACCGCGGGTGGAGTTCCTGGAGTGCGCCACCGTACCGGCTGTGCTGTCCGAGCTGGACAAGGGCGGGATCGACGTCTGCGTACTGGACGGCGAGGCGGTTCCGGCCGGCGGGATGGGTGTGTGCCGCCAGATCAAGGACGAGGTCTTCCAGTGCCCGCCGGTGCTGCTGCTGATGGGACGCCCGCAGGACGCCTGGCTGGCCACCTGGAGCCGGGCGGACGCCGCGGTGTCCCATCCGATCGATCCGATGGCGCTCGCGGAGGCGCTGGCGGGCCTGCTGCGCAGGGACCGGTCGCCCGCCAACACCTGAGGGTCACACCTGCGGGGTGAGCCGCGCCGGGCTCGACGGGTGCGGCGCGGCGGGGCGGTTGCCTGAGCCGCCGCGGCCGCCCAGTGCGCTGCCCTTGGCCCACTCGTCCCAGGACATGTTCCAGTCGCCGAAGCCGTTGCCGAACGGCTCCATCATGGCGCCCTGGCTGTTGACCACCTGGACTATGTCTCCGGTGCGCACCTGGTTGAAGAACCAGTGCGCGTTGTCGGTGCTCATACCGGTGCAGCCGTGGCTGACGTTGTCCGCGCCCTGCGACCCGACCGACCAGGGCGCGGCGTGCACGTACTCACCGCTCCAGGTGACCCGGGTCGCCCAGTACACCGGCAGGTCGTAGGAGTCCGAACTGCCGCTGGATATGCCGATCGTGCTGCTCTTCATCCGGACGAACGACTCCTTGCCCAGCACCACTTTGATGCCGTTACGGGTGGAGAAGCCCGGTTTACCGGTCGTCACCGGGATGGTGCGCAGGACCTGGTTGTTGCGCCTGACCGTCAACTGGTGCGCGGCGGCGTCGGTCACCGCGATGACCCGGTCGCCGGTGTGCAGTGTCACGGGGTTGGCCTCACCGCCGTACAGCTTGCCCTGTATTCGGGCGCCGAGCAGGGTGCTGGTGACGTTTATCCGGGCGTCGGTCGGCCAGTACTCGCGCGGCCGGTAGTGCAGGGTGCGGTCGTCCACCCAGTGCCATGCACCGGTCACCGCGGGGACGGTGCTGACGTGCAGGGCGCTCTCGATGACCACCCGGGCCGCCGGGTCCTTCACCGGCTGGCTGAGTTCGGCGGTGATGGGCTGCCCCACACCGTAGTCGCCCGAGTCCGGGCCGATGCGGACCTTCAGGGCGGCGCCGGCGGGCCTGGTGTCGAAGCCGATGGTCTGCCGGCCCTGGGCACCGCTGGCGTTCTCGGTGCTCACCCGGACGGTGTAGTGGGCCCCTGCGGCAAGCGGCGCGGTACTGCGCCATTTGGTGCTGTCGGCCCCGAGTTCACCGCGTACGAAGCGTCCTGCGGCATCGGTGGCCGTCACATCGGTGATCTTGTTGCCATCACCCTTGATGGTGACTTCCAGTGGTTTGTTCGGATCGACCTGGCGACTGCCGTCCTCGGTGCTGTACGTGATCTGCCCGGCCGCGTTGTAGGGCGCGGCGGCCAGCGGATTCCCTGATCCGCCACAGGCGGTGAGCTCCACCGCCAAAGGCGCGAGCAGCGCGAGGTATGACAGACGGCATATCACCCAGTGACCGCGAGATATGTGACTCATGGTCACAAGGTAAGAAGAATCACCCGTACCCGCGCGCTGCGATCCGGCAAACGGGGATCGGTACCGCCGGGCGGGCGAAGCACCGGGCCCCGGCCCTGGTGCTCTGCGGCGGACGGCTCAGTAGCGCTGGTCCGGACCGCGGTAGTACTCGAACACCCAGCCGAAGATGCCGACCAGGATGAACGGGGCGGAGAAGTACATCAGCCACCAGCCGAAGACGATCCCCATGAACGCCAGCGCACCACCGAAGGCGAGCGCCAGCGGCTGCCAGCTGTGCGGGCTGAAGAAGCCCAGCTCACCGGCGTCATCGGCGACGTCGGCATCCGGCCGGTCCTGTGCGCCGGTGTCGGCGCGGCGCGCGGTGAAGGCCAGGTAGTAGCCGATCATCACGCTCAGGCCGAAGGCCAGGAAGAGGGCCGTGGTGCCCGCGGGCTCGTGGGACCACACGCCGTACACGATGGCGACCAGCAGAATGAACACTGCCAGCCACAGGAACATCTTGCCCTGGATCTTCACTTGCCGGCCTCCTTGCCCTCGGCACCGGACAGGACCCGCTCACCGTGGCCTTCGAGCTCCAGCGCGGTGATCTCCGGGTGGTGGAGGTCGAACGCCGGAGATTCGGAGCGGATACGCGGCAGCGTGAGGAAGTTGTGCCGCGGCGGCGGGCAGGACGTCGCCCATTCGAGCGAACGGCCGTAGCCCCAGGGGTCGTCGACCTCGACCTTCTTGCCGTACTTGGCGGTCTTCCAGATGTTGTAGAAGAACGGCAGCATCGACGCGCCGAGCAGGAACGAGCTGATCGACGAGATGGTGTTCAGCGTGGTGAAACCGTCGGCCGCCAGGTAGTCCGCGTAGCGGCGGGGCATGCCCTCGACGCCCAGCCAGTGCTGCACCAGGAACGTGCCGTGGAAGCCGATGAACAGCGTCCAGAAGGTGATCTTGCCGAGTCGCTCGTCCAGCATCTTGCCGGTCATCTTCGGCCACCAGAAGTGGAATCCGGCGAACATCGCGAAGACCACCGTGCCGAAGACCACGTAGTGGAAGTGGGCCACCACGAAGTACGAGTCGGAGATGTGGAAGTCCAGCGGCGGCGCGGCCAGGATGACACCGGTCAGACCACCGAAGGTGAAGGTGATCAGGAAGCCGATCGCCCAGAGCATCGGGGTCTCGAAACTCAGTGACCCCTTCCACATCGTGCCGATCCAGTTGAAGAACTTCACACCGGTCGGGACGGCGATCAGGAACGTCATGAAGGAGAAGAACGGCAGCAGCACACCGCCGGTGACGTACATGTGGTGCGCCCACACGGTCACCGAGAGACCGGCGATGGTGATGGTCGCGGCCACCAGACCGATGTAGCCGAACATCGGCTTGCGGCTGAAGACCGGGATGACCTCACTGATGATGCCGAAGAACGGCAACGCGATGATGTACACCTCTGGATGGCCGAAGAACCAGAAGAGGTGTTGCCACAGCAGCGCACCGCCGTTGGCGGCGTCGAAGACATGCGCACCGAACTTGCGGTCCGCCTCCAGCGCCAGCAGCGCGGCGGCGAGCACCGGGAAGGCCAGCAGCACCAGAACGGCGGTCAGCAGCACGTTCCAGCAGAAGATCGGCATCCGGAACATCGTCATGCCCGGAGCGCGCATGCAGATGATCGTGGTGATGAAGTTGACCGCACCGAGGATCGTGCCGAAGCCGGAGAAGGCCAGACCCATGATCCACATGTCCGAGCCGACACCCGGCGAGCGGACCGCGTCCGACAGCGGGGAGTAGGCGAACCAACCGAAGTCCGCCGCACCCTGCGGGGTGAGGAAGCCACCGACCGCGATCAGCGAGCCGAACAGGTACAGCCAGTAGGCGAACATGTTCAGCCGCGGGAACGCCACGTCGGGCGCGCCGATCTGCAACGGCATGATCCAGTTGGTGAAGCCCGCGAACAGCGGCGTCGCGAACATCAGCAGCATGATCGTGCCGTGCATCGTGAACGCCTGGTTGAACTGCTCGGTCGACATGATCTGCAGGCCGGGACGAGCCAGCTCGGCGCGCATCAGCAGCGCCATGATGCCGCCGATGATGAAGAAGCCGAACGACGTCACCAGGTACAGCGAGCCGATCGTCTTGTGGTCGGTGGTGGTCAGCCACTTCACGACCGCGTTGCCCGGCTGCCTACGCCGTACCGGTGGGAGCTCCGTGGCTCCGCCCACGGCAGCACCCTGGGGTTCGTTGAGGATGCTCACTTGTCACTCTCCGACTGGCTGTTGCCCGGCGTGCCGGTGCCCGTCTGGTTGACGGTCGTGCTGCCCGGCTGCCGGTTCGTCTTCGCGTCCCGCGTGTTGCCCGTGGTCGGGATGCCCGCCGGGAGGTAGCCGGTCTGCCCCTTGCTCGCCAGGTCCTTCAGGTGCGCCTCGTACTCGGCCGGCGGGACGACCTTGACGTTGAAGAGCATCCGGGAGTGGTCGACACCGCACAGCTCGGCGCACTTGCCCATGAAGGTGCCGACCTTGTTCGGGGTGACCTGGAAGACGTTGGTGTGGCCCGGGATGACGTCCATCTTCATCAGGAACGGCACCACCCAGAAGGAGTGGATGACGTCCCGCGAGGTGAGGACGAACTTGACCGTCTGGCCCTCGGGAAGCCACAGCGTCGGGCCGGGGCTCGGGTTGCCCTTGTCCCACTCGGCCGGGGTGCCGGTCTCGTAGACACCGCCCGCGTGCGACGGCATGCCCTCAAGGGCGGTCGACGGGATGCTCGACAGCTCGGCCGGCACGGCGGTCGGGGACTTCGGGCTGCCCGGCACGTCCTCGACGTAGTTGAACGCCCAGCTCCACTGGAAGCCCACCACGTTGACGATGTGGTCGGGCTTCTTGGAGGTCTCCAGGAGCTTGGACTCGTCTCGTGCGGTGAAGTAGAAGAGCACCGAGATGACGACGAGCGGGACCACGGTGTACAGCGCCTCAAGCGGCATGTTGTACCGGGTCTGGGTGGGCACCTCGATCTTCGTCCGGCTGCGCCGGTGGAAGATCACTGCCCACAGGATGAGGCCCCAGACGAGCACGCCGGTCGCCAGTGCGGCGGCCCAGGAGCCCTGCCAGAGCGAAAGGATCCGCGGTGCCTCTTCCGTGGCGGGGCTGGGCATGCCGAGGCGGGGGAAGTCCTTGTAGGTGCAACCGGTTGCGGTCACCAGGACCAGGCCCGCGGCCAACGCCTGCGGCAACCGCCGCCGCATCGGGCGCCGCGACTTGCGGTCGGAGCCGTTGGGACTCACGTAGCGCCTTCCCGAGAGTCTCGCCCGCGCGCCCGGGATCCCGGCCGTTGCGTGCGGTCGGCACCCTGGCGCGGGCAGGGTTTGGATGTTTATGCGGACCAAACCCTACTGGACGCTTTTCGGGGCCACGCGGGGAGGGGTCCCAACGCGCCGGACCCGCCGGTGGATCGCCCCCCAAGGGGTGGAATCCCGCACTCCAGGGGCCAATTGACGGGGTGCTGGACGCGGGGCGGTTTGTACGGATTTACCGTATGCCATGGAGGTCGGCCGACCGGGTCACGGAAGGGGTGGGCGACTGCCGTACCACCTGGTACCGCGGGAGCGGTAGCGTCGGGAACGTGCCTTACTTCGATGTGGCGTCCACCGCCCCCCTGCACCCGGTCGCCCGGCAGGCCCTGCTCGCGGCGCTGGACGAGGGGTGGGCCGATCCGGCCCGGCTGTACCGGGAGGGGCGGCGGGCGCGGATGCTGCTCGACGCCGCGCGGGAGACGGCGGCGGAGGCGGTCGGCTGCCGGGCCGACGAGCTGAGTTTCACCTCTTCGGGCACCCGGGCGGTGCACACCGCCGTTGCCGGGGCGCTCGCGGGCCGCCGTCGGACGGGCCGTCACCTCGTGGTGTCCGCCGTGGAGCACTCGTCGGTGCTGCACGCGGCCGAGGCCCATGAGGCGGACGGCGGTACGGTCACCGAGGTCGGCGTCGACCGGACCGGCCGGGCGGCGCCCGAGGCGTTCCGCGCCGCACTACGGGGCGATACGGCGCTCGCCTGTCTCCAGTCGGCCAACCACGAGGTGGGCACGGTGCAGCCGGTGGCCGAGGTGGCGGCGGTGTGCCGGGACGCGGGTGTGCCGCTGCTGGTGGACGCGGCGCAGTCGTTGGGGTGGGAACCGGTGGCGGGCGACTGGTCGCTGCTGGCGGCGAGTTCCCATAAATGGGGTGGTCCAGCGGGAGTTGGGCTGCTCGCGGTGCGCAAGGGGGTACGGTTCGCGGCACCGGCGCCCGCGGACGAGCGGGAGCGCGGACGCGCGCCCGGGTTCGAGAACCTCCCGGCGATCGTGGCGGCCGCCGCGTCGCTGCGCGCGGTACGGGCCGAGGCCGACGCCGAACGCAAGCGGCTGGGCGCGCTGGTGGACCGGATCCGCGCGCGGGTTCCGGAACTCGTACCGGATGTCGACGTGGTGGGCGACCCCGTGCGGCGACTGCCGCATCTCGTCACGTTCTCTTGTCTCTATGTCGACGGTGAGGCGCTGCTTGGCGAGTTGGACCGCGCGGGCTTCGCGGTCTCGTCCGGTTCGTCGTGCACGTCGAGCACGCTGACCCCGAGCCATGTGCTGCGGGCGATGGGCGTGCTGTCGGAGGGCAACGTACGGGTGTCGCTGCCGCTGGGCGTGCCGGAGTCGGACGTCGACCGCTTCCTGGAGGTACTGCCCGGCGCGGTGCGCCGGGTCCGCGAACACCTGGGCGCGCCCAGCGAGGGCGTCCGCGCCGACGGCCCGGACCTGGTCCTCGACACCCTGGGCAAGCGCTGCCCGATCCCGGTGATCGAGTTGGCGAAGGTGATCGGCGATGTGCCGGTCGGCAGCACGGTGACCGTGCTGTCCGATGATGAGGCGGCCCGCCTCGACATTCCCGCGTGGTGCGCGATGCGGGACCAGGAGTATGTGGGGGAACGCGGCGCCCCCGACGGCACGGCCTATGTGGTACGCCGCCGGACGTAGTTTTTCCC
>NZ_JARHTQ010000090.1 GCF_029223525.1 Streptantibioticus ferralitis
GGGCGTGTCAGGGACTTTGTGTAAGTCCTTGGCGTTCACCGGACGTTGAGCCGGTCCTCGAAGAAGAGTGAGAACTGGTTCAGCGCCTTCTTCCAGTGTGGCGCGACTTGGTTGAGATCGCGGGCCTTGGGGGTGATCAGTTCGCGGACCGCGAGGTAGAGCACCTTCAACGCCGCTTGCTCGGATGGGAAGTGCCCGCGGTTGCGGGTGGTCTTCCGCAGCCGAGCGTTGATCGACTCAATGAGGTTCGTCGAGTAGACCACCTTCCTTATCTCCGGCGGGAAGGCGAGGTAGGGGGTGAACTCGCTCCAAGCGGCCCGCCAGGTCCGCACGATCGCCGGGTAGCGTTGGCCCAACTCGCCTGCGGCGAAGTCTTCCAGGGCTTGCTGGGCAGCCTGTTCGGTCGGCGCGGTGTAGATCGCCTTCATCGCCGCCACCAGCGCGGGGTGGTGCTGTTTGGACGCCAGCCGCAGCGATGCGCGGATCAGGTGGATCACACACGTTTGAACCGTGGCCTTGGGCCAGGTCGCGGTGACCGCGTCGGGCAGGCCCTTCAGTCCGTCGCAGGCGACGATGCACACGTCCTCGATCCCGCGGTTGCGCAGCTCGGACAAGACCGTCATCCAGGTCGTGGCACCTTCGCCCTCATCCCCGACCCACAGACCCAGGACGTCCTTGCAGCCGTCCATGTCGACGCCGACCGCGAGGTAGACCGGCTTCGAAGCCACCGATCCGGAGCGGATCTTGATCCGCAAGGCGTCGATGTAGATGATCGGCCAGATCGCGTCCAGCGGCCGCATCTGCCAGGTCGTGAGCTCATCGGCGACGGCGTCGGTGACCTTGCTGATCAGGTCCGGTGAGACCTCGATGCCGTACATGCCGACGAGGTGGGAGCGGATGTCGCGCACGCTCATGCCGCGGGCGTACAGCGACAGGATCTGCTCGTTGAAGCCCGCCAGCCGCCGGGCGTGCTTGGGTACCAGCCTCGGCTCGAACGAGCCATCGCGGTCTCGCGGCACTGCCACGGTGACCGCTCCGGCATCGGTCAGCACCGTCTTCGGCGACGTACCGTTGCGGCTGTTGCCCGAGCCTCGGCCTGCTGGATCGTGCTTCTCGTAGCCGAGGTGTTCGGTCATCTCCGCATCCAGGGCCCGTTCCAGCACGGCCCGGGTGACTTCGGTCAGCAGACCGCCCTCACCCAGCAGGGCCGCCCCTGAGGCGTCGGCGCGGTCCATCAACCGCTCGACGAACTCGTCCACCAGCTCGTCCTCGACCGGCTCGACAGCCGGGGTTTCCTTGTCTGCCATGTCCGTCCGTCCCGGCTGGTCAAGGCCCCAGAGCTGGGCCTCGGCCAGCCTGTCACATCACGGA
>NZ_JARHTQ010000091.1 GCF_029223525.1 Streptantibioticus ferralitis
TGGAGTTCCCCCACTGATCTGGACAGCCTGATACTGGGACGGATGAGTCCCGGAGGAAGCAGTCCAGGTAGTGAGTAGCAAGAGCAACATGAGCAAGCGGTACTCGGCGGAGTTCAAGCGTGATGCCGTCGAACTGGCCCTGTCCTCCGACAAGACCGTCACCGAGGTCGCCCGCGATCTTGGTGTGAGCCCCGAGAGCCTGCGCGGCTGGGTTAAGCAGGCGAAGATTGACCGGGGTCAGGGCCCGGCGGGGGCGCTGACCAGCGACGAGCGCGAGGAACTACGGCGCCTGCGTCGGGAGTTGGCCGAGGCGAAGAAGGCAAATGAGATCCTGGTAAAAGCCGCGGCCTTCTTCGCGAAGGAGATCGTGAAGTAGGCGCCGTGTGTCGCTTCATCGATGCGGAGAAGGCCACCGAGACGAATCCCGGTGGTTACAGCGTGGCGCTGCTGTGCCGCACTCTGGGGGTGCCGCGCTCCACCTACTACGCCCACATGGCCTCGCGGCCTGCCCGTCTGGCGCGGTGGCGGAGCGAGGAGCTGCTGGTCAACGAGATCCGCGTACTGCATGCCGGGTCGCGCGGTGCTTACGGGGTGCCGCGGGTCCATGCCGCCCTGGTGCGGGCCGGACGGATGGTGAACCTCAAGCGTATCGAGCGGTTGATGCGGGAGAACGCCATCAGCGGGGTCACGCGACGCCGGCGGCGGGGACTGACCCGGCAGGCGAAGCGGGCCGTGTTCGCCGCCGACCTGATCGGTCGCGACTTCACCGCTGTCCGGCCGGGAATGCGGCTGGTCGGCGACATAACCGAACTGGTCACGCTGGAGGGGAAGTTGTATTTGGCGACGTGCATCGATCTGGCGACCAGGGAGGTGATCGGCTGGGCGCTGGCGGACCACCACCGGGCCGAGCTGCCGGTCGCCGCCTTGCGCATGGCCGCCGGGCGCGGGCAGTTGGAGGAGGGCTGCATCATGCACACGGACCGCGGCAGCGAGTACACCAGCGCCGAGTTCCGCACCGCACTACGGGAGTTGGACATGAGGCAGAGCATGGGCCGTGTGGGCTCCTGTTACGATAACGCTGCGGCGGAGAGTTGGTTTGCCCTGCTTAAGGCAGAGATCGGTACCACTGTCTGGCCCACTCAGGCCAAGGCCCGGGCCGACATCTTCCGCTTCATCGAGGTCGAGTACAACCGCGCACGCCTGCGCAAGCACCGCGAATACGGGTACATCACCCCGCTCGAAACCCGAGCCAGGCTCCGACAAGACTTCACCCCCGCAGCGTAGAAACCCGCTGTCCAAGAACAGGGGGGAACTTCA
>NZ_JARHTQ010000092.1 GCF_029223525.1 Streptantibioticus ferralitis
CCTTCCGTTCTAGTGGTCGTCGCAACACCCCAGCTCAGGGGATGCGATGGACTTCAAGATCCGGGAGAGCCGGAAGGAACAAGGGCGGAAGAAGTTGCACGCTGAGCGGGAGGAATACTTCCGGCTCGTGCAGCAGGGATTCAGCAACGCCCAGGCAAGCCGACGAGTTGGCGTCAACCCTCGGACTGGTCGTGAATGGCGAAACGGCCGACCCGAGGGCGGCAAGAAGCGGCCGAGGCCACCCGCGCGACCCATGCGGGCGGCCTCGTCGCCGTCCCGGTACCTCTCTGAACCCGAGCGCATCCACATCGCCGACCGGCTGCGGGAGAAGGCCACCATCCGGGCCATCGCCGCCGAGCTGGGCCGCAGCCCATCCACGATCAGCCGCGAAATCCGCCGCAACCGGACCGTCGATCCTCGCGGCCAGCGCCACTACCGGCCGTATGCGGCCCAGGCCCGCGCCGATGCCCGCCGACCTCGCCCCAAGCCTGGGAAGATCGGCCAGTGTCCCCGGCTGCGGGACTACATCCAGGAGCGTCTGGAAAGACGCTGGAGCCCGGAGCAAATAGCCCACCAGCTCCGCCGGGACTTCCCCGACGACCCGGAGATGCGCGTGACGCACGAGACGATCTACCAGGCGCTCTACGTCCAAGGCCGCGGAGAACTCCGCCGTGAACTCACCAAGGCCCTACGGACCGGACGGGCCCGCCGGCGCCCCCAGCGTCAGGCATACAAGCGTCAGCCCCGCTTCACCACCCCCATGGTGATGATCAGCGACCGCCCCGCCGAAGCCGCCGACCGCGCCGTTCCCGGCCACTGGGAGGGCGACTGCATCGTCGGCACCAACCACGGCTCCGCCATCGGCACACTGGTCGAACGGACCACCCGCTTCACGATGCTGGTGCACCTGCCCAACGGCCACCGGGCAGAGCACTTCCACCAGGCCCTCACCGCCACGATCAGCGAACTTCCGCCCCACTTGCGGCGGTCACTGACCTGGGACCAGGGCAACGAGATGGCAGGCCACCACCTCTTCTCCACCGCCACGGACATGCCGGTCTACTTCTGCAATCCCGCCAGCCCCTGGCAACGCGGCTCCAACGAGAACACGAACGGCCTGCTCCGGCAGTACTTCCCGAAAGGCACTGACCTGTCCCGCTACAGCCGCGAGGACCTGGACGCAGCCGCCGCCGAACTCAACAGCCGCCCACGCAAGACGCTCGGCTGGGAAACCCCAGCCGAGCGTCTGTCTAAACTTCTCGCCACCACACGTCAGTGATCACGTGTTGCGACGATCCCTGGAATTCGCC
>NZ_JARHTQ010000093.1 GCF_029223525.1 Streptantibioticus ferralitis
TGAGCTGCCCCGAGTTTCGTAGCGGCCGGTTTGTGAGTTTTCAGGCGGTGTTCGGGGTCGCCAGGGAACGGTAGTACTCGGCCTCGAATTCCTCGGGTGGAAGGTAGTCGAGGGCGGAGTGCAGACGCTCGGTGTTGTACCAGCCGACCCACTGGACGACCGCGCGTTCGACCTGGTCAGCGTCCCGCCACGGGCCTTGGTGCTCGATCAGCTCGGCCTTGAACGAACCGTTCAGCGCCTCGGCCATGGCGTTGTCATAGCTGTCGGCGACGGAGCCGACTGATGCGGTCGCGCCAGCCTCCAGCAGTCGTTCGCCGTAGCGGATCGACACGTATTGCGAACCGCGATCACTGTGATGAATCAGACCTGATCCCCTCTTGATGCCCCGTCGCCACAAGGCCATCTCCAGGGCGTCCAGGGGGAGGTCGGTGCGCATGTGGGTGGCGAGCTGCCATCCGACGATCATCCGCGAGTACACGTCGAGGACGAAGGCGACGTATACCCAGCCCGACCAGGTGCGGATGTAGGTGAGGTCGGCGACCCATAGCTGGTTCGGTCGGCTTGCCTCGAAGCGGCGGTTGACCAGGTCCGGCGGCCTGGGTGCGGTCGGCTCGGGGATGGTGGTGCGGCGCCGCTGTCCGCGGATGACGCCCTCCAGGTCGTCCTCGCGCATCAGGCGCTCGACGGTGCACCGCGCGGCGTGCACGCCTTCGCGCCGCAGCTGGCGGTGGATGCGCCGGGCCCCATACGTCTCGCCGGAGGCTGCGTGGACGCGGCGGATGTGCTCGATGAGCTGTTCGTCGCGCAGGCGCCGGGCTGACGTGGGCCTCCTGCGTCGAGCGTTGTATGCCGAGACCGACAGGTCCAGCTCCCGGCACACGGGCTCGACCCCGAAGTCGTTGCGGAGATGGTTGATCACCGCGTCAGCCTCGTGCGGGGCTGGTCGAGCTCCTTCGCGAAAAACACCGAGGCGGCTTTCAGGATCTCGTTCGCCCGCCGCAACTCGGCTATCTCCTTGCGGAGTTGGGTCAGCTCGGCTCGCTCGGCGGTGGTCAGCAGATCGGGCCGACCTCCCTGGTCGGCTTCGGCTTGGCGGACCCAGCCTCGCAACGCTTCCTTGTGGATGCCGAGGTCCCGGGCCACGTGGGCGACTGGGCGACCGGAGGCCTGGACTTCGCGGACGGCCCGCTCACGCAGTTCGTCGGGGTACTTCCGTGGTGCAGGCATCGGACCTGTGTTCTCCCATCTGCCGAGGCGATCATGCCTGGCTTCAGGGCCGCTACAAAATCCGGTTCAGCTCA
>NZ_JARHTQ010000094.1 GCF_029223525.1 Streptantibioticus ferralitis
CTCAAGGAGCAAGCCGTACTGCACACATAGACGAGTTGACGGGAGGGAATGTCCCGGTCATCGGGGTTGATGGCTTGCTGGACGCTGCTGCCGTCGTGCGTCGGCTGCTTGAGCGGCAGGCTGGGGTCGACGAGGACGGTGAGTCGCGGTGTGTGAAGACGTCCGTGCTGAACTCCCCAGAGCGGTCTGTGGGGGATGGTGCCGGAACTGCGCCGGGATCTGGTGGTGGGGCTGCTGTCCGAGCTGGTGGCACGGATGGTGATCACGGCCGGTCAGAGCGGGGGCGCGGGTGATGACGATGTCGGCGGCCCCGTGGAACCGGGTTGAGGGCAAGATCCAGCCGTGGCATCTCGACCGTCTCGCCATCGTCTATGTGCGCCAGTCGACCCCGCAGCAGGTCATCGATCACGCCGAGTCGACCCGGCTGCAGTACGGACTGCGCCAGCGGGCGGTCGAGCTGGGCTGGGACGCATCGCGGGTGTTGGTGATCGACGAGGACCTCGGGCACTCGGCGTCCGGCCTGGTGATCCGGCCCGGCTTCCAGCGGCTGGTGTCCGAGGTCGGCCTGGACCACGTAGGGCTGGTGCTCGGGGTGGAGATGTCCCGCTTGGCCCGCAGCGGACGCGAGTGGCACCAGCTCCTTGAACTGTGCGCCCTGGCCGGGGCCCTGCTGGCCGACCCGGACGGGATCTACGACCCGGCCGAGCACAACGACCGCATGCTCTTGGGCCTGAAGGGCACGATCAGCGAAGCCGAACTGCACCTGATCAAGCAGCGTATGTGGAACGGGCGGATCGCCAAGGCCCGCCGCGGCGAACTCGCCGTCCCTCTTCCCGTGGGCTACGTCCGTCTGTCGGACGGTCAGGTCGTCAAGGATCCTGACGAGCAGGTGCAATCCCTCGTGAAGCTGGTCTTCGACCTGTTCGATGAGCTGGCCACGATCAACGCCGTGCTGCGTTTCCTGGTCGACCACGGCATCGAGATCGGCGTGCGGGCCCGCTCGGGACCGGGAAAAGGCCAGCTGGAGTGGCGCCGTCCCAGCCGGATCGTGATCCAGAACATGCTCCGGCATCCAGCCTATGCCGGGGCGTTCGTCTATGGACGCAGCCGTACCGACCCCCGCCGCCGCCTGGCGGGCCGCCCGTTCACCGGCCGCATCCGCCGCCCGCGCGAGGAATGGCTGGTCTACCTGCCCGACGTGCTACCCGCCTATATCGACACCGAACGGCACGAGCGGAACCTGGCCAGGATCGAGGCGAACCGGGC
>NZ_JARHTQ010000095.1 GCF_029223525.1 Streptantibioticus ferralitis
GCGGCCGCGGCGCCCGCCACGCCTGGCTGTACCACCAGCGCCTGGCGATAATCGACAACGAGGAAGGAATCGGAACCCATGACAGCGAACCGCAGGTATGACAGCACTGTGGCTTGCTCATCTCGACGGTGTTGCGGTCTTTGTAGAGCGTGGCATCGTGGCTGGCCGGGCGGCCTCCGGCCGTTCCCTTCTTCTTGCGGTTGGCGGCCTGGTCGGCCTTCTCCGGAATCACCGCCTTGATGTTGCGTCTGCGCAGGTAGGCACGGGTGGCGCGGGAAGAGTACGCCTTGTCGCCAGCCGCTGCGTCTGGCCGGGTCCTGGGGCGGCCGACGGGGCCGCGCACCTTGATCTTCTCCAGGACGGGGATGAAGCGCGGGCTGTCCGCGGCCTGACCGGGGGTCAGGACGATGGACAGCGGACGGCAGCGCCGCTCGACGGCGAGGTGGACTTTGCTGGTCAACCCGCCCCGCGAGCGGCCCAGTTCAGCGGCCCGTAGTCGGGCCCTGCGGCGTCGGCGCACGACGCGGCGCTGTTCCCGCTCAGGGTCCTCCCTGTCCTTGGGCACCTCGCCTACAGAGTCGTTTCGCCCCTTTGCTGTAGCCCCTTTTCCTCCGCCACGGCCTTCTCCAGGTCTTCGAGAAGCTCAGGGGCGACCACCATTCCTGCTGCATGGTGATGTGCGCGGGCGACGGTCGAGTCCACGCTGACCAGGCTGAGGTCGACGTCGTCGCGGGCCGCCGCCTCGTCGATCATCGCGTGCATGAGGGTCTGGAAGACTTCGTCACGCGCCCACATCCGAAACCGGTCGTAGATCGTCGACCAGGAGCCGTAGCTCTCCGGCACATCCCGCCAGGGGCTGCCGGTACGGAACCGCCACATCACCGCGTTGAAGTAGCTGCGCAGATCAGGGATCGGCCCGAACGCCCCCAGCGGCAGGTACGGCTCGACCAACTCCCACTCACCATCGGTGAGATCACCACGAGTCACGCGACCGGTCTACCGCAGCAAGCACCCTCCTGAAGCGGAAACGACCGAACCGTGATCTCAACTCAGAACAGGCCCTACTAGGGCTTGGTCATGTTGATCTTGGCGGTGCGTGTCCTTCGGCCGCTGCATGCGTTGAAGGTGTGTGACGCCGGAAGAAATCGCAGCCATCCGTGGCGAGTTGGAAGCATTCGCAGCTGATGTCTTC
>NZ_JARHTQ010000096.1 GCF_029223525.1 Streptantibioticus ferralitis
GGCCCGCGATCTCAACCAAGTCGCGCCACACTGGAAGAAGGCGCTGAACCAGTTCTCACTCTTCTTCGAGGACCGGCTCAACGTCCGGTGAACGCCAAGGACTTACACAAAGTCCCTGACACGCCCGCCCGTAGCGCTTCAAAATGGCTTCACCGGCTGTGAGCTGGGGTTTCTTCGGGTTGTCGGCTTGCTCGGTGGTACTCGTTGATGAGGCCTGTCACAGCCTCTTTGCGTTCGATCCGCGTTGTCGGCAGCGGTATGACGTTCGGATCGTCGAAGGGTGCGAGCTGGTTTCGGCCTTGGTGGGGCCGGTGACTGTTGAAGTGACGGGTGTAGGCGTGAAGGGTTTTCTCCGCGTGGCCTCTGTCGAAGATCAGCAACCGGTTGGTGCACTCCTCCCGGACGGAGCGTATGAAGCGTTCGGCGTGAGGGTTGCAGTTGGGGCTGCGGGGAGGGATCTTGGTCAGGGTGATGCCCTCGCTGGTGAAGATCGTGTCGAAGGCGGCGGTGAACTTCGCGTCGCGGTCGCGGATGAGGTGCGTAAATGTGGCGGCACGGTCGCCGAGCTGCCACTGGAGCTGTCGGGCCTGCTGGGTGGCCCAGGCGGCGGTGGGGTGGGCGGTGACGCCGAGGATGTGGACGGTGCGGGTGCGGACCTCCATGACGAACAAGGCGTACAGCCGCTGCTGGCCGATGGTATCTATGTGAAAGAAGTTCGTGGCGAGGAGGCCGCTTGTCTGGGCCTGGAGGAACTCGGTTCACTCTCTCCGCGCGGTCTGTCCGCGGTGCCCGGGCGTGAGTCCGGCGGTTCGCAGGATACGGCGGTCGGTGGCTGTGCTGATGATGTGGCCGAGGCGGCCTGCTGAGCCGGATGATCAGGTCGCGGAGCTCCTCGGATACTGGCGGGCGTCCTGGTGAGGGTGGCTGGGTTCACTTCTGCTTGGTCAGGCGCCGATGCCAGGCGAGCAGGGTATGTGGCGAGACGATCCGGTGGCCGTGGAGTCGCTGGGGCAGGAGTCGGGCGAGGGCGGCCAGCAGCGCCCGATCCGGCCAGTCGGGCTT
>NZ_JARHTQ010000097.1 GCF_029223525.1 Streptantibioticus ferralitis
CGCTCGTAGCGTTCATCGACGAGCACCGGGCCCGCTTCGGCGGTGTCGAGCCGATCTGCAGAACGCTCACCGAGCACGACTGCAGCATCGCCCCCTCCACCTACTACGCCCACAAGCACCGCCAGGGATCGCCGTCCGCCCGCTACGTGCGCGACGAGGAAGTCAAGACACTGATCAAGGAGGTCTTCGAGGCCAACTATCGTGTCTACGGCGCGAGAAAGGTCTGGCGCGAACTGAACCGGCAGGGTCATGCCGTGGCCCGCTGCACCGTCGAGCGTCTCATGCGCGAGCTCGGGATCGCTGGCGCGGTCCGCGGGAAGAAGGTCATCACCACCATCGCGGATCCGGCCGCGAGCCGGGCCCCCGACCTGGTCGACCGCGACTTCGTCGCCGCCGCCCCGAACCGCTGCTGGGTCGCCGACTTCACACACATCGCGACCTGGACCGGCGTCGTCTACGTCGCATTCGTCGTGGACACCTTCTCCCGACACATCGTCGGCTGGTCCGCCTCGACATCCAAGGAGACCCAACTCGTCCTCGATGCCCTGGAGATGGCGCTGTGGCAGCGTGACCGCGACGGCCGCCCGCACACTCCCGGTGAGCTGGTCCATCACTCGGATGCGGGCAGTCAGTACACGTCGTTCAGGCTCGCCGAACACCTGGACACCGCCGGCATCGCGGCCTCGATCGGATCGGTCGGCGACGCTTACGACAACGCCCTGATGGAATCCACGATCGGCCTGTACAAAACCGAACTCATCAAGCCGCAACGCCCCTGGAGGACCCTGTCCGAGACCGAGTTGGCCACCGCCGAATGGGCCGACTGGTACAACTTCCGTCGCCTGCACGGTGAGATAGGCCACGTCCCACCCGCCGAATACGAAGCTACCTACTACACGGCAACCAAGAAACCCCAGGTCACACCCGCGATCTAGAGTCTCCGACCAACCCGGGGCGCTTCA
>NZ_JARHTQ010000098.1 GCF_029223525.1 Streptantibioticus ferralitis
GCCAGCCCGAACCACCGTCGTCCTGCCGATAATGATCGACGTCCTGCTCCGCCCGCACCACCGCCGCCGACGCCCGCTGATACTCCTGCCAAGCCGCCACCCGCTCGTCCGCCGAGCCAGACGAACCCGACCGCACAACCGCCTCAGTCTGCGCAGGACTCAACTCGACACCCTGAGGCCGATCGTGCACGTCCACGGCACTCGACCGCTCAGACACCGAGGGCGCCAAGCCGGTCTCCGGCTCCGCATGAGTCACCGCCGAGGCGGACGAGGAAGCCGCCGACCGCTCCTGCGGACTCTGCTCCACCATCGTGCACGTCCACGGCACTCGACCGCTCAGACACCGAGGGCGCCAAGCCGGTCTCCGGCTCCGCATGAGTCACCGCCGAGGCGGACGAGGAAGCCGCCGACCGCTCCTGCGGACTCTGCTCCACCACCTGCTGATCAACGGAACCGAACTCCTGCCGGGAGCCGGGCTCCCGCATCGAGTCGAAAGCGGCAGCAGCGAGGTTCCCCCTGACCTGCTCCGGATCCATCCCCAGACCCCGCAGGACACCGACCGCCCGCCCCTGGTCCTGCACGGCCTGCAGCCCGACGTACAGAGCCTGCCGCGCCCGCCAACCCGAACCACCGTCGTCCTGCCGATAATGGTTGACGTCCTCCTCAGCCCGCACCACCGCCGCCGACGCCCGCTGATACTCCTGCCAAGCCGCCACCCGCTCGTCCGCCGAGCCAGACGAACCCGACCGCACAACCGCCTCAGTCTGAGCAGGACTCAACTCGACACCCTGAG
>NZ_JARHTQ010000099.1 GCF_029223525.1 Streptantibioticus ferralitis
AGCGGTTGTCGGATGCTCGTCGCAATGGGCGTCGGGTGTTGGCGGTGGTGCGGTCGAGTGCGGTGAATCAGGATGGTGCGTCGAATGGGTTGACGGCGCCGAATGGGCCGTCGCAGCAGCGGGTGATCCGGCAGGCGCTGGCCGCGGCCGGATTATCCTCGGCCGATGTGGACGTGGTGGAGGCGCATGGCACCGGTACGCGGCTGGGTGATCCGATCGAGGTGCAGGCGGTGTTGGCGACGTATGGCCAGGACCGGCCGGAGGATCGGCCGTTGTGGCTGGGCTCGTTGAAGTCGAACATCGGTCATACCCAGGCGGCTGCGGGTGTCGCGGGTGTGATCAAGATGGTGCAGGCGATGCGGTACGGGGTGGTACCTCGCACGCTGCATGTGGATGCGCCGTCATCGCAGGTGGACTGGTCGGCGGGTCGGGTGGAGCTGGCTACGGAGTTGGTGTCGTGGCCGGTCACGGGCCGACCGCGCCGCGCTGGGGTGTCGTCCTTTGGTGTCTCGGGGACGAATGCGCACGTGATTCTCGAGGCGGCGCCTGACCTTGAGGTCGACGGCGGTGCTGACGTTGCCGCTGACGGCGATGCGGGAGCGGTGTGGGTGGTGTCGGCGCGGTCGGAGCAGGCGTTGCGTGGGCAGGCTGCTCGTTTGTTGTCGGTGGTGGGTTCGCTGGATCCGGTGGCGGTGGGTTCGGCGTTGTTGTCGC
>NZ_JARHTQ010000009.1 GCF_029223525.1 Streptantibioticus ferralitis
GGAGGCGATGAACGCCTTCGACATCGCCTTCGACGGCCGCCTCTCGGCCGGACGGGTATAGGCCAATCAGATCAACGAGAAACCTCTACGCCAACCGAGTGGTGAACACCGCTTTCGTGATACTCCCTTCGACGTCGTCAGCCAGATCCACATTTCGGCGGGCGGCGCGTAGTGGAGAGATCTGGCGGGTCACGCTGGTCGGCGGCGCCCCGCCGGTAACCAGTCGCGCGTGGCAGGCCCTGGACGGCCTACGCGAGATCCAGTTCCGCAGCGACCTCATCGAGATGGATGCCGTGCCGCCACCGGACTCGCCCTGACGACACCACGTCCTCAACTCAGCAGCGCGATGCGGAAGAATTGGGTGGGCATGCGTCCCACCGAGGAGCCTCCGTCGCAACGCTGACGAAAGGTAGGGACAGACGATGAGAGTCACCATCGTGGGCGGGGGCATCGCCGGGCTGACCTGCGCCCTGAGCCTGCACGCCGCCGGCTTCGAGCCGCGGGTGAGCGAGGCGGCGCGGACTATCGAGGCAGTCGGAGTGGGGATCAACCTGCTGCCGCACGCCGTCCGGGAGCTCGCCGAGCTCGGCCTGGCCGACGATCTGGCCGCTATCGCGCTGCCCCCGCATCGGCTGAGCTACCGCGACCGGGCGGGCGAACCGGTATGGGAGGAGGCACTCGGACTCGCGGCCGGCTACAACTGGCCGCAGTACTCTGTGCACCGTGGCCGCCTGCACGTGACGCTGTTGGCGGCGGTGCGCGAGCGCCTAGGGCCAGACTCGGTCCGCACCGGCCTGCTGTTCCAACGCTTCGAGCGGACGGCGGGCGGCATCCGGGCCCACTTCCTGGACCGGACGAGCGGCGTGTCGACGGTCGAGGACGCCGACTTGCTGGTCGGCTCCGACGGCATCGACTCCGCAGTCCGCGCCCAGCTCTACCCGAACGAGAGCCCTTCCCACTGGAACGGCGTCCACATGTGGCGCGGGGTCGCACACTACCCGCACATCCTCGACGGCCGTTCGATCGTGGTGGCCGGCGGCACCCCCGGCGCGAAATTCGTCGCCTACCCGATCGAGGACCCGGTGACCGAGGGTGGCGAAGCCCTGATGAACTGGGTGCTGGAGATACGGCACAGGCCGTCCGCCAAACCGCTGGACCGCTCAAACCGTCGCATCACGACGGCGGAGGCCCGCGCCGGCCTGGCGGACTGGCGCCTGCCCTGGATCGACCTGGCGACGCTGGTCGAGCACTCCTCGACGATCTTCGAGTACCCAATGCTCGACCGCGACCCACTGCGGCGCTGGAGCTTCGGACGGGTCACCCTGCTCGGTGACGCTGCACACCCGATGTTTCCGATGGGCATGAACGGCGGATCGCAGTCCATCATCGACACCCGTGTGTTGGCCTGGTACCTGGCCCGGGAGCGCGACCCCGTGGCCGCGCTTCGCTGCTACGACCAGGCGCGCCGGCCGACGGTCAACGCGGTCGTGCTGGGCAACCGGGCTTCGGGACCGGAAGAGATAATCGCGCGAGCCGCGGAGCATGGCGGGGCGCTGCCCGTCGGCCAGGCCGAGGAGATCGCGAACCGTTACAAGAAGCTGGCCCAGGCCACAGTGGCGCAGGTCAACACCCACGCGTCGTGGACGGTCTCGCCCGATGCCGCAGGCCCGGCACCATGACCACCGCAACGCCCCGACACGCCACGGCGGTTAGTAGCGTCTGGGAGGACCTGCCGCCCGCGTACCGCAGGTGCCCCCGGTAGGCCCCACCGCGGTCAACAACGTCCGCAACAACGAACCGCACCTTCTCGACCCGCCCGCACCGCAAGCCGGATGAGTCGCCTCTGCGGCTATCCGCACCAGGCCAGAGGAGACCCATGCTGATCGGTGACATCGCCATCCACCCCGTCGCCGACGGGACCTTCCGGGCTTCACCCGCCTACTTCGGCGCCCACGCCCGCCCCGACGGTCACGAGGACCTCTTCACCCGCCACGCAATGGCCTGGCTACCCATCGGCTGCTTCCTCGTGCGAACCCGTGACCGCACGATCCTCGTCGACGCCGGCATGGGACCCGCGATGCGCGACGACGGCCCCCGCCGACTCCTAGTCGGCGGCCAACTCCTGCTCGGGCTCCGCGCCGTCGGCGCCACCCCGCCGGACATTACCGACGTCGTCTGCACCCATCTGCACGCCGACCACTGCGGCTGGCTCTTCGACACCGACGCCGCACCGGTCTTCACCCACGCCAGCATCTGGTTCGGCGCCCACGACTGGGACCACTTCGTCGCCGACCCCGACGTATGGATGTTCGACCACATCCGACACGGCTTCCGCGCCGCCGCCAAGCGCGGTGACCGCCTCCGCCCCGTGAACTGCGACACCGCCATCGCGCCCGGCGTCACCCTGACCATGACACCGGGACACACCCCCGGACATCTGTGCGTCGTCGTCTCCTCCGCAGGCCGCCGCGCGCTGCTCCTCGGCGACGCGATTGTCTGCCCGGTCCAACTCGACGAGCCCACCTGGCAATCGATCGGCGACGTAGACCCCGCTCTCGCACAACGGACCCGCGAACGACTGTTCCGCGAACTCGAGGGCGACACGACCCTCGGCGCCGGCGCTCACTTCCCCGAGCTTCAGTTCGGCCGCGTCCTCACCGGACAAGGGCGGCGCTGGTTCACCTGAGCGAGAGGCCGAAGCCGTACGCCTCCGAGCCACAAGCAGCACCGCACGGGCCGACGACAGAACAGCACGGTAGGTCGCGGCGTGCCGCTCGCGCTCTGCTGGGTCGGCGGCTCCCTACCGGCCCGGCTGTCCGGCCGGGCCCTTCTTCTCGTGCGCTTCAAGCACGCCCTAAGGGAATCGAACCCTTGACCTACGCATTACGAGCAAGCGGGGTGGTGGTTCGGTGACGTCCGGCGGTGTCCATCTGCGCTGGTCAGCCTTGGGGGCGGACGTGGGTGGGCATCGCTGGACGGGGGTGTACTGCTACTGATCTTGCAACTGGGCGGCGCTCCGGTAACCCTCCACCACGTCAGGGTCCCTGCAAGAAGCCTGGGGATCCGTCCCAAGGCGCGTTCACCGACGGCCGTCCCCCAGCAAGTGCTCTAATTTGCGGCGAGACCTTTGCTCGCAATTCCCTTATCCGTGAGTCGCCAGGCAGACTTCGACCGAACTCTTCCAGGGACAGGTTCAATCATGCCCGCTTTCTTGAGCTTGTAAAACACCTGCTTCACTCTGTTCTCTGAGGCGATACCAGTGAGAGACCTAGCAATCTTATTGGATATTTCAGGATTATTCCGAAGGAATTCCAAAATCAATTCCTCCGGTCGCGCCAGCGGGGTGTGCACCAAGACGACGACGAACGCATTCTCCTCAACGACAAATTGAGGCCCTTTTAGCTTTGCGGCCTTCATCGCACTCATTACAGTATCCAGACCTTCACCGATGTCCTTGTTGGGCGGATCAGGATACTTATTCAACAGCCGCACAATGCTGGGATTTCGCGCAAATCTGTCCGTGAGGATGTTATTCGGTGTCATGTGGCCAGGCAGGCGACCCGGACTTCGAACCTCCACCCTGTTATCGAAGATTGAAATCAAGATGTCATCCGAGACATTGTAATCTCGATGAATTACCGCGTTTACGATAATTTCCTTCAGCGCCTCGGGGGGGTACTTAACGGGCGACATCATTCCATCGGTTCCAAGAACTGGCACCGATTCAATAATCTCTGCCACGGCCGCCAGGGTCCTGTCGATCAGCAAACGAGCTGGTCCGTCGATAGTGAGCGGGGTACCCTTAAGATATTTGCGATCCGGTACCGCTTCATTGCTCTCATAGCGGGCGATCTTCACAGAGCAGCGCTTCGGGACGACAGTCGCCGGTTCCTCTGCGTAAAGGATGGCTGCAGCCACCGTGGCCTTCCCGTCTTTCCTCGTGACCAATCGCTGACGCCTGAGGAATTTTTCGGTCGAGGACACCGGGCTATAGCTCTCAAGGAAACGGAGAATCTCGGGTTCCTCTGCGAGTTCATCCATCTCATAGTCACTTAGCGGCTGGTCTTCATAAGACCTCGCACCTTTCGAAAGCGCCAAATCAGCGATCTTTGCCCCTGTCAACTTTAGAGATTGCGCACCCCTCCTTTGACGCACCTCGCCGCTGGCTGTTTTATGTACATCCGCACTCTTCTGGACAGTCACAAGGCAACAGGTACCAAGCTCTTCGCGCGCATCAATCCACAAATATTCCAGATCGTAAGGCACGGGAGGATCGACCTCCCCCACCAATGACTGGTGCACCCAATTGGCATCTTCTATCGTCGGAAACCCTTTCCAGCGGGCAATTCCCGACCCAGACTTTGGATCTTCGATCCCTACCGCGAATTCGCCTCATTCTGCGTTAGCTAGCGCAGAGGCGATTTCTTGGACATTCTTCCCGCCACTCGAAGCACTTTTGAAATCCCAAAAATGTGATTCCTGCCGATTCACAAGAGCGAGTGCCTCTTTGTAGGAGATTCGCCTTTCTTCCATCTGCCCCTCCCCAGGTGCCAGAGCGATGCGCCCTCAGACGTCAGGCCGTAGCCGTAAGACGCACCGTACAGCGCCTTGCCTCATGCGCGGAGGCGAATGCTGTTCTTGCTCAGTCATGAGAGTGGGCCGCCCTGCGCGTCGCCCCCGGCTGCTGGCACGACAACTGGTGGCTGAAGGGCGGCAGAGCAGGTTTGGGCGGTGCCCTTCGGGCTTGGGTCGAGTCCGATGCAGCGAAGCTGGCCGCCCAACGGCCTCTCGATATGAGCAACTCACCGCCTGCACTGGCGGCGCGCGGGTCGGCGGAGGCCGGGGCAGAGCAGGGCGAAGTCAGGAGGTCGACCCGGTCAAGTGGCCGCGCCGCGCGCACAGCGAGAAGCGGCAAGTTGCTGACCCCGTGGAGGAGGCTTTGGCCTAGTCAGAGCGAGCAGGATTCCCCTACCCGTGATCGAAGCGCCTAGCAATACCCCCTTCATGGCGAACCCCTACCACCGCTTCCTCCCATACTCGTTCGAAGCTTGCCTCGTACGTGCTTGCCATCGCCGTCTCGTCTGACCATCGGAGGTGTACGACGGGTGAACAGGTGGCAGGGTGTCCATATACATGGGTATTGAGCAGGAACTCAGTATCGGAGCGGAATATGGAGTTGTAGAGGGTCGTACTGTGCTTACGGATCTCAATTCCCCATGCCGACGCTAGCGGGAGTAGGAGCACAAAGGCGTTACGGATTCGGGCCGCCATGGCTTCGTCGATGCCTTCCTCGTCGCCACGGGTGGTGACGTACTCGCTGTCTGGGTCGCCCAGTAGCAGCCGCACCCTGACTCCCGCCGCTGCCTTGTCCGCCCAGATGCGGAGGATCGCGGCGTCCTCTACGAGGAAAAGGCCGCTGTAGACCAGGACGCCGATCTCCCGTTCGGCGCTGGCGAAGAACATGCGCCAGACCTCCTGGGGGACCATCCAGCGGTGGGGGTAGATCGCTTGGATCTCTGGTCCCAAGGTGCCCCGTTGCTTGCAGCGGCCAGCGTCCGGCCATAGGTCTGGTTCTCGGACGCCCAGCAACGCGCTGACGCGGGCGCGGTGGCGGGCGTGCGGCACCCGGCCACCGAGCCATCGGCTCACCGTCTTGGGGTCTACCTCGCACCGTGCCGCCACGTCGACAACGTTCAGCCCGGCGCGCGAAAGCGCCTGCTTCAGGGCGTAGTTCATGGGTTGCTCCCGCCCGGAGGGACGTTTTCAATGTAGCGGAGACGTCCCAAGACGTCCCTAGAACGCGGTACTTGAGCAGGTTCGCCGTCAGAAGACTCCTGCACATGCAGAGCCTGTTGGCGACAGCCTCAACCTGCGAGGTATCCCTGTGAGCAGTTCCCCAAGTCGGTCTTTGGCCGCCCAAGGACACCCGGACCACGACGAGTTGCTTGCCTACCTGGTCCTCGACAATGCCCCGACCTCCGTACCTCTCGCTCGCCAGTTCGCGAGACTCGCGCTGGCGGCGCGCGGGTACCAGGCCCACACGGGCACCCTGGAGTTGGTCACCTCCGAGCTCGTGACCAATTCGGTGGTCCATGCGCAGCCCTCTTGCGACGCTCCGATCAGCGTTCGTCTGTTGGTCCAGGGGGCGGTACTACGCCTCGAAGTCAACGATGGGAAGCGGCGACGGCCGATGCCACGCACGGCGCGTCCCGATCAGGAAAGCGGGCGTGGGCTGCGGATCGTCGAGGCGCTGACGATGAGCTGGGGCAGCTACCTCACCAACCACGGCAAGTGCGTGTGGTGCGAGGTGGACACGAAGTGCCGCGCAGAACGGCGGTCACGATGAAGCCCACGGCAGTAAGCGTTAGCGGTCGCGGCGCGTACGCGTGGCCTGGGTATTGGTGCGAATGCCTTCTCTACGAGGCCGCAGAGCACAGCGTGGACTTGGTGGCCTCGTTCGACGCGACCAGGCCCGAGCAGGCGGTTCGGTGGGTTCGCGTCGCGCTCCGGACTCTCGTTTCCGCGCTCTCCCCGGAGGAGGCGGAACGCGCCTACGACTGGCTTGCACTCGGGCACCATGAGTCCACCCACCGCCTTCGGGACGGGAAGCCGTTCTCCTTCTCAATCTCCCATGCGGGCAAGCGCGTTGAATGGACGGCAAGGCAGGTGCTCTTTCTGCCTCTGCCGCACCGGAAGTCCGGTCTACTTCCGCCATGCGTCGAGCTTTATCCCGGCCCGCTGTCGGCTCGGACGAAGGTGGTGGGCGAATGAGAGCCTGCACGTGGCCGGGACGCGCCAGCGGCTACACGACCAGGCCAAGACCCGAGACGATGGCCTCGGCACCAGGTTCAATCAGCGCGAACGACCCACGAGAGGACAGCGTGAGCCCGAGATCGACGGCATGGGGCGCGCACACGAAGATCGCGAGTGCCCTGCGGGAACGTATCCGTTCAGGGGTCGTGCGTCCCGGGGAACTGCTGCCCTCCGAGGCTGCGCTGTCGGCCGAGTTCGGCGTCGTCCGCAACACCCTGCGGCGGGCGCTCGCGCAGCTCGAAAGCGAGGGGCTGATCGAGTCTCTTCCGGGGCGTGGGCGAGTGGTGCGCCCAGTGGACGAGCACGGAGCGGCTCCAACACGGCCCAAGCCGCCGCAGTACCGCCAGATCGCCGCGGACCTCCGGTCGGCGATCGAGAGCGGGGAACTGGCGGCGGGTGCCGCCCTCCCCAGCGAGGCCGCGCTGACGGCCCGCTACGGCGTCTCACGGGGCACGGCACGGCAGGCGCTGGCCGATCTGTCCGGAGCTGGACTTGTCGAATCTGTGCAAGGCAAGGGCTGGTTCGTGTGCGGAGGTTAGCCTCGATGCATGGACGTCACACGGGCTCGCGACCTTGCACGTCGACTGCTTGAGGAACCGCTACCTCGTCGGTGGGCGCATTCCCAGGGCGTTGCGGCTCAGGCCGAGCGCCTGGCGCCGATCTTGGGGGACGATGCAGAACTCCTGCAATGTGCCGCTTGGCTGCATGACATCGGCTACTCCCCCACCATCGTGAAGACCGGATTCCACCCGTTGGATGGCGCGCGTTACCTACGGGACGTCGAGCATGCCGACCGCAAGCTGTGCAATCTCGTGGCGCACCATTCCTGCGCTTTGATCGAGGCCGAGGAGCGATCCCTCGACCATGAGCTTTCGGAGGAATTCCGCGTCGAGGACGGCGAGTTGGTTGATGCGCTGATCTACTGCGACATGACGACGACTCCCGATGGGCAGGAGACGACGGCAGGCGAACGCCTCGCGGAGATCCTGTCCCGATATGGGCCAGAACATGTCGTCACCCGGTCGATCGAGCGTGCTGCGCCACAGATCCGGACGGCGGAGAGTGCGGTGCGAGCTCGGCTCGCCGGGCGGTGATCCAGTCCTTACCCGAGGTGGGGAGTGTCGCCGTTGTTCACGTAGTGCTCGATGCGCATACGCATTGACCTGTCCATCTGGAGTTTGCCGAGCCCCGCTCGCGGGACCCACTCCACCTCACGTGACTCGTCGCTCGGCGTTGGCTCGCCTCCGGTTGCCCGAGCGGTGAAGACGACCGAGAATTCCTGCCTGCACTCGCCGTTGCTGGTGTAGAGGATCACGTGTCGAGGGTCGGTGTAGATGCCGACGAGTCCGGTGATCTCGCAGGTAATGCCCGTCTCCTCCTCGACCTCTCGGACGCCGGTGGTGGGGAGCGACTCCCCCAAGTCCATCGCGCCGCCAGGGAGAGCCCAGTTTCCGTTGTCGCTTCGGCGGATCATCAGGATCTCGTCGCGGGCGTTGAGGACGACGACGTTGGCTGAGGGAACGAGGCTGTTGGCCTTCGGAGCCTGCCCGTCGTCGAAGTAGTCAATCCTGCTAGCCATGCTCATCCCCACGTAAGAGGTTTCGCCTGTGCCCAGACCTTTTCGAAGCTTTCGAGGGACGTGTTCACCATCTCACCCCCGGGGATCCGCTTCAGGTGCAGGACTGGAGCGTGGGATGCGGCGAACCCGTACACGTGTGTGTTCACGAGGAGTTGATCGTCGGCGCAGTACATGGAGTTGTAGAGGACCGTGTCATGCAGGCGGATGTCGATGCCAGGGATGCCGCCCACGGCGCGCTCGTACAGCACCATCACGTTGCGGATCTTCGCTGCCATGGCGTCGTCGATTCCCTCGTCGGCTCCTCGGTTCGCTACGTGGGGGCTGTCCGGGTCGCCCAGTAGGACGCGCACGTGTACCCCCGCCCTTGCCTTCTCGGCGAACGTGCGCAGGACTCCGGCGTCCTCCGCGAGGAACAGGCCGCTGTAGACCAAGACGCCGATCTCGTGTTCCGCCGTGGCGAAGAGATGTCCCCAAGCGTCCCTGGGCACTGCCCAGCGATGGGGGTAAACCGTCAGGATCTCGCTCGCCGAGGCGCTGGCCACCTGCTGGCGCGGCAGGGCCTCGGGCCACAGGTACGCCTCGTCGACGCTGAGGAAAGTGGCTACGGCGTACCGGTGCCGCCGGTACGGCATGCGCCCGCCTATCCAGCGCTCGACCGACTTCGGATCGACGTCCACAGCGCTGGCCAGGGCGTTTGGGGTCACGCCTCGTTCCAGAAGGGTCGCTCGTAATCTCTCGTTCGGCATGTACCCCCACCCGGGACATCTGAGGACGTCCATGTCCTCGGGGACGTCTTGCACACGTCCAGTCATGTGGTGATCCGGTCCCATCCTCTCATCGGATGCTCGTTGTCGTGCGGATTCGTCCGCACAGATCCATCGACAACTGCGAGTCGAGATCCCCTCGTTGACAGTGCTCGGCGCTGCCGCGACGCTTAGAACTTGCACATGTTGTACATGCTTAAGTTCGCAGCTCCTCCGGTCTCGACTCCGATCTCGGAGAGGAGGCGCGATGCGATCCAGGAAGAGGAACGTCCAGGAAGCACAGCCGGATACGCCCCGGATCTGTCTGTGTGGCGCGCAAGTCGAGGGGAGCGGCGATCTGTGCCGCAAGTGCCGTGGTCGGCTCCGCCGGCTGCGGCGGACGAATGGCAAACGGCGAGACCAGTGGCGCGAGTTCAACTGGTCCAACTTCTTCTTCAACGAGGTGGTGAGCGCATCGTGACCACGCAGACGACCCAGTTGGTGCCCGCGAAGCACAAGGGCCACCGCCCTTGGGGGAAGCAGCCAGCGGCCGTCGAACTCAGCGCCATCTCGGTTCGACCGGCTGTGCACTACACCCGCCCTTGGTCCGCCGCCACGGAAGACGTCCCGTTCGCGTTCCGGCTGGCCGTGCTGCCCCTACGGGCGCTGGCTCTCGTCGTGCTCTGGGCGACGTCGTCGCCGCAACGGCTCTCCTGCGCCGTTGCCCTGTCCAGCGTGCTCGCGCTCGTACTGCTCGGCTGAACCAGGAAGGGGGTGCCATGTTCCTCTCAATGTCGGCAATCGTCCTGCTGGGTGCTGCGATTTTCGCGCTCTGGCGCTTCGGGCGGCTCTCGCCCTGGCACGCCGTGCTCTGCACGCTCTTTGGCTTCTTCCTCGCGTCCAGCTCCGTCGCGCCGTACATCGGCGCGACGGTCCGCGCAGCGGCTCGTCTCCTGGCAGGCATCCATCCGTGAAGTCCCAACCCGTCGAAGGGGGAATGCACTTGAACCGAACTCCTCGCAGGTATGCGCGGCGGCTCCGCAAGCAGATCGGGGGCGCCGACACCCCGCCGTTCATGCTCGTGATGAACGACCGCTACTCCGGTGCCGCTCTGGAGGCTGTAGGGCGGTGGCTGTTCCGCTATCGCTCCGAACTGGCGCCCATCGTCCTTGGACTGTGGGTCGGGCTCGCCGGCCTGGTCCTGCACTCGACTCATCCGGGCGTGTGGCCGTTGATCGCGGTTGGCGCAGTCGTCCTGTCTGGGGCGGTGCTCAAGGGGTGGCTGCTGCGGCGTCTCGACCGCTTCGAGGAGCGGCTGTACGCGGCGGTGACGGCCTGCGCGGCGGGTGGCTGGCTGGCCAGTGCCACGGCGCTCGGTGGGGGCCGTTTCCAGCTGTCCTGGCTGCTCCTCGTTGGCACGCTGGCCGCCGCGGTGCCGTGGTGGACTCACCGGCGGCGTAGGGCACGGGTCGCGGTCGATCGCACCATCCGGGCATGGCCCGACGTCGCCGAGTCCATCGGCCTGGTCGGCTCGCACGTCGTCTCGGCAGCCGTTGATCTGTGGGGCTGGCGCGCCCGTGTCGGCCTGCGGCGGGGCCAGACCGTGGCGGACGCCTTGAGCCGCGTCCCAGCCATCGAATCGGGGCTGGGAACGCGACCCGGAGCCGTACGGGTCACGCCAGACGAGAGCCGCGCAGACCGGTTCACGCTGCGCGTGCTCGACCGCGACCCGCACGCGGAACCCATCCCATGGACCGGACCGTCCGTGGCATCGATCTGCGACCCCATCGAACTCGGCGTCTACGAGGACGCCTCCCCGGTTCGGGTCTCTCTCCTACGTCGTCACGCGCTGATCGGCGGTATCGCCGGTTCCGGCAAGAGCGGAGTCCTGAATGTCATCCTCGCGAATCTCGTCGCGTGCCCTGACGTCGTGCTCTGGGGCATCGATCTTAAGGGCGGCATGGAACTCCAGCCGTGGGCCGCCTGCCTCGACAGGCTTGCGACGATGCCCCGAGAGGCCGCCGCCCTACTGCGCGACGGGGTACGGGTGTTGGACGGGCGAGCGGGGGCGCTGAGCCGTCGTGGACTGCGCGTCTGGGAGCCAAGCGAGGCAGATCCCGCACTCGTGTTCGTAGTGGACGAGTACGCGGAACTGGCCGAGGAAGCCGGAGACGCGCTCGCACACGCCGACTCGATAGCGCGACGTGGCCGAGCCGTCGCTGAGACGCTGCTCGCCGCCACCCAGCGGCCGACGCAACAGGCCATGGGCAGGAAGGCCGTTCGGTCGCAGATGGACGTACGGGTGTGCCTGCGCGTACGGGAGCGGCGGGACGTCGACCTGGTGCTCGGGCAAGGGATGCTCGCCGCAGGCTGGGCAGCGCACATGCTGGACGCGCCCGGGAAGTTCCTGCTCTCCGCGCCCGGTGCCGACGCTCCGCAGCGTGCTCGCGCGTACCTCGTCGGGGACGCGGATGTCCACGCCACCGTGGAGCGGTACGGGCCGAGCAGGACGCCTCTCGACCCACTCTCCCTGTCCGCTACCCGCCCGGTCGTCACGCCCGACGAGGACTCCGACGTCATCGACGCCGAACTCGTCGACGCGGACGACAGTGCACCGCCCCAGGGGCCGGAAGCAGTACTGCTCAACGCTCTCAACGACGCACCACCACAAGGCCGTTCCGTCGCCGGCCTCATGCGGGCTACTGGCATGGGCCGCACATGGGTCTACGACCGCTTGCAGGAGTACGCCACCGCCGGACGCGTCGTCCAAGTCTCCCGAGGCCGCTGGCGAGCACACCAGGGCGGCGACTCGGCAGCAGCCATGACCGGATAGCCGTCCGCGTCCGTGCGGACGTCCGCGCCACCCCGCGCGCCTGCGCGTATGGGCCACGGACGCCGTCACGGACGGACCCGCGGACGACCCGCACCCCGAGAGGAGGTGATCACCACGACGATCGGCAACCCGACCGAACGCCTCGTCTACACCGTCGCGGAAGCCGCGTACGCCCTACGGATCGGCAGGAGCAAGCTCTATGAACTTCTCGCCTCGGGTGAGATCGAATCCATCCACATCGGCCGGAGCCGCAAGATCCCCGCCAGCGCGCTCGACGACTACCTCAACCGACTACGCGAACAGGAGGTATCCGCATGAGCAAACGACAACCCAACGGCCACAGCAAGATCTATCTGGGCTCCGACGGTGCGTACCACGCGTACATCACCATCGGATTGAAGGACGACGGCTCGCCCGATCGACGTCATCGGAGCGGCAAGACGGCAAGCGAAGTGCGCGACAAGGTCCGCGAGTTGGAACGCAAGCGCGACGCTGGCCACGTTCCCGGCAAGGGACGCGTGCCCACCGTGGAGGAGTGGGTCACGACCTACCTCGACACCATCGCGCCGGGCACACTCGCGCCCCGTTCGTTGGACGACTACCGGTCCAAGGCGAAGAACTGGATCATCCCGGGACTCGGGCAGCACAAGCTGGACCGTCTCCAACCCGAGCACCTCGATCGGCTCTACGCCAAGATGCTCGACGCCGGGAAAGCACCGAGCCATGTGCTCAAGGTTCACCGCATCCTGTCCCGGATGCTCAAGATCGCGGTCCGGCGCGGCATCGTGGCCCGCAACGTCGCCCAGTTCGTCGATCCGCCGACCGCCACCGAGTCCGAGATCCTTCCGTTCAGTCGGGAGGTGACCCGGAAGATCCTGACAGCGGCGCAGGAGCGGCCCACGGCCGACCGCTGGTCCTTAGGGCTTGCTCTCGGACTGCGCCAAGGTGAAGCGCTCGGGCTGCGCTGGTCATACTTGGACCTCAACACCGGTCGCGTACGCGTGTGGTGGCAGCTTCAGCGCAACACCTGGCAGCACGGTTGCGGCGACCCGCACGCTTGCGGTGCGAAGCGGCACAAGACCAAACCGCGCCCCAAGACCTGCAAGCAGCACACGCGGAAGTGCCCGCCGCCCTGTCCCAAGGACTGCACGCGCCACGCGAGCACCTGCCCGCAGCGCAAAGGCGGCGGGCTCGTCTTCCGCGAGCCCAAGGGCAAGAACAAGCGCACGATCTCCCTCCCGCCCGAACTCGTCCCGATCCTCGAAGCGCATCGGGTGGCGCAGCAACGGCAACGCATGTGCGCGGGATCGGCCTGGCAGGATCACGACCTCGTCTTCTGCCAACCGGACGGGCGGCCCATCGACCCGCGGGACGACTGGGAGAACTGGAAAGGAGTTGCTACAGGCCGCCGGGGTCCGGGACGCCCGCGTGCATGACCGGCGGCACACCTCCGCCACGCTGCTCCTGGAGTACGGCGTCGACGTACGCGTCGTGATGGAGATCCTCGGGCACTCGGGCCTTCGGGTGACGACCCGCTACACGCACATCGCGGCACCCTTGGCCCAGGACGCCGCCCGTCGCATGGGGCAGGCTCTCTGGGGCGCGGCCCAAGCCGCCGAGCCCGGCTCCGCCGCTACTGCAACTGATCTTGCAACCGAAAAGGCCCAGGTCAGTGACGAGAAAGTCATTGACCTGGGCCTATACCGGAGCCGCCTAAGGGAATCGAACCCTTGACCTACGCATTACGAGTCAGCACATGATCATCACGATCTTGATCAGCATGGTCTGATTCTCGGGAAAATTGCAGTTCAGAAGGGGTGCGGGTGTCGGCCCGCGCTGGGCCTTGCCGCATCATTCCCGATCCTTCCGTTCCCACCAGGTTCCCATCCGTTCCCGCGTTCCGGCCTCCAGCACCGTGCTGAACCGCAGCGTTGCTGGTCCAAGCGGGGTGCCGATGCGGGGAGCTTCACACCTGCATCGAGATGAACGCGAGCTCACTTCCCCTGCGCCCGGGGTCGAGCCGGTGACCGTTTTCGCAGGTCAGCCGCGTCCTCACAGACTACCCCGCCGTCTCGTGCCCCGTCCGGTGATGCTGCGGGATCGGCGCGGGACCCTCCCGTGAGGCGTTGGACTGCGGCGACCTCTTCGGCCAGGCGCTGCTGGGCGTGTTGGAGTCGTGCTCGGTGCTTCTCCAGGGCGCGGCGGGTGTCGGCGAGCGTTGCGGCCTGTCGTGCCTCGAGTTCGGTGAGGCGAGCGATCTGGCGTTGGGCGTGCGCGATCTCTGCGGCTCGAATGGTTGCCGCTGAGCGGCGTGGTGCGGCCGGGCCGCTCGGGCCGCCGGGTTTCTTGTTCAGTTGGGTTCGGGCGAAGGCGAGGAACTCGGAGCGTGGGACGTATTTCATGCGTCGGTCGCCGAGGCCGGTCAGGAGGGCGATCTTGGGGAAGTTTGCGTGGCGTTTCGCCCAGTTGCTGACGGCGGAGCGGCTGATGCCGACGAGGGATGCTCCGGCTGCGAGGCTGACGAGTTCTTCCTCGCGGCCTTTGTATTCGGGGCGGAGCCAGGTGACGGACTTGGGGTCGCTCACGCTGCCTCGCTCGCGTTGTACTCCAGGGGCAGCGTCTCGGTGATCGCCGCCGTGTGGTTCTGGGTCTTGGGTGGTTGTGCGGCGAGGTCGTAGCCGCCTCCTGGGGCTTTGCCGGGCAGGTGCCGCTTCTCGGTCCCTGTGCGGATGGTGCGGATCGGTCCGCCGTTGTCGAACCAGTTCTCGGGGTAGAGGTGGGCGGCGTGGGTGAGCCAGTGCCGGCCGCGTCGTTCGGGGAGCAGTGGCAGGTTTCGCCATTCGGGGTGGTTGTGGTCGTGCGCGTCTTCGACGGCTTCGTCGGTACGGCGGCGGTCGGGGCCTTCCCAGTCGCAGCCGAGGCAGGCGCCGCGGTGGAGGTAGGGCCATATCGGCCCGGGTTGTCCGGGTGCGGGCTTGCCCCAGTTGCGGGTGATGACGGTGGGCCTGTGGTCGGGTGTGGGCTCGGGCGGGGTGTGGTGGGTGAAGCCGGGGTGGCCCCAGGCGATGCGCCACAGGTGCCGGGCGTTCTCGATCTTGTCCAAGCGTCGGGGCGGGTAGGCGGTGTGCCGGGCGACGGCGCCGACGGGTTCGGTGGGTGTGGTCATGTGGGGGTCTTTCGAATGGGGGTGGCCCCGGTGTTGGGCCGGGGCCACCTGGTGGTCAGTGGTTGCGGGTGTTGGGGCCCTCGGGGCGGGCTATCCGTTCGGCTCGGGCCTGCTGGGCGAGGTCGAGGAGGTCTCGCGGGTCGTCGCCGTCGAGGATTCCGAGGTGGATGCCGACGGCGAGTTCGTAGTCCGCGTCGGTGGTGAGGGCTTGGCGCAGGGCGAGGTGGGCGGTGATCAGGTCGTCTTGGCGCCAGGCGACGAACGCGAGGAGCGTGAGGATGGGCACGGCCTCGTAGGTGTATGGGGTGGTGCAGTGGCGGGCGAGGTAGGACCACAGGCGTCGGGCGTGGGGTAGGTCGTCGTCTTCGGCGAAGGCCATGCCTTCTTCCACGGCGCCGTCGTCTTGGAGGCCGACGATGAGCCGTGCGGTCAGGGCGCGGTCGAGTTCCGTTGCTCCTTGTCGAAACAGGCGCATGGCGGTCTCGATGTGGACCTGGGTGGTGGAGAGCGCGGCGTCTTGCCCGAGCTGTGTGGCGCACTGCTTGTTGAAGTTGTAGGCGGCATCGCCGAGGACGGTGAGGAAGTCGCGGCTGGTGGCGGGCTGGAACTCGTTGACGGTGTCGCGGGTGCGGGGTCCGCGTGAGTAGCCGAGCTGGATGAGCTGCGCGGCGGCGCTGTCGGGGTCGTCGAGCGCGGGCAGCGGTTGGCCTTCGCAGCATCCGGGCAGATCGCAGTTGTATGCCCACCAGCGGTCGGCGACGAGGCCGAGGGTTTGCAGGACGACGCCGCGGTGCTCGTAGAGGGCGTCAACGAGCGTGTTGGCGAGGGGTCGGAGGAGTTCGGCGGTGTCCTCGGGGGTCTCGCCTGTGCGGGGTTCGCGGCAGAGGTAGACGATGATGCCGCTGTCGGGGTTGTGGCCGCGGGCGCGGACGGTGTGGGTGAAGTGGCAGGCGAAGGTCTCGGCGGCCTGCTTCCAGTCGGCGGGGTTTTCGGGGAGGGGGGCGGTGATGGTGGGGCCTTCGATGAAGTTCGGGCCGGTGAGGTGGAGGACCATGCTGTCGTCGGGGTAGTGGCCGAGGAGGAACGGCAGGATCTCGGCGACGTTGGCCAAGCTGGTGATCTTGAGGGTCTTCTTCGGATTGTTCACTTCGCGGTGTCCTTCTTCGTTGTGGTGCGAGTCGTCTTGGTGGTGCGCTGCGCTTTCTGCGAAGGGGCCTTGGGCTCGCGTTCCGCCTTCGCCGGGGGCTTCGGCCCGGTGGCGACGCACTTGGGCTTGCGAGTGAGCGCAGGGATCAGCTGCTCGCGCAGCACGGCAGCGATGGCTGCGGGAAGGTCGTCGGTGTGCCGGATGGCGACGGTGGCGTTCCAGGAGCGGCTGGGCTGAAGGCGGGCGTCGTTGGCGGCCTGGGCCTCGGCCTTCTCCTCGTCGGTGCCGGCCGGGATCGGCGGCAGGTCGGGGCCTGCGGTGATCGAGGTCTGGACGATGAGGCCGCCGGGCATCAGGCGCAGCCCGATGCGGTGGCCTTCGGGGTGCGTGTACGTGGCGGTGCGGTCGGGGGTGTCGGTGTCCTCCTTGGTCCAGGGCTCCTCGAGGTCGGGGGCCAGCTCGTTCATGGGGTGTTGGGCGCCGGTGGGCTCGGGCTGAGCGAAGGACGGCCGTCGGGCGCGTTGCGCTGGGGTGGCGCGGGGTCGTGCGAGGTCCTGCTCGTCGGTCATACGGCGGCCGTCTCCTTGCTGGAGGTGAGCTCGTCCAGGAGGCGGAAGGCGCGGCGGGACGTGACGATGGCGGTGGCGGTGTCCACGTACCGGTCGCGCTGTTCGAAGGCGTCCTTGGCTTCGGAGAGCGTCTTGGCGTAGCCGCTGTCCTCGGTGGCGAGGGAGTCGGCGCAGCCGATGAAGGCGTTGGGGCCGAGGTCCCAGATGATCGTGTTGACGGCGGCGCACCCGGCGGACAGCGAGTCGATGTCGTTGCCGTACCAGTGGTAGTCGTGCGGGTTGAGGCCGAGGTCGCGAAGCCGTTGGGCGACGGAGCGGAACATGGTGCCCGAGCCGACAGCGGGTTCACGGATCGCGAGGCCCGGCTGGGCGAAGTCCTTGTCGACCAGCATGTTGGCCATCAGGTCGGTGACGCACGCCGGCGTGTGGTACTCGCCGCGCCACTTCTTGTCGCTCTTGTGGCGCAGACCTGTCAGGAGCGGGCTGAGGACGTCGGCTTCGGCGCGCTGGCCCGGGTCGTCGTGGCCGGTGAGGTCCAACAGGCCCTGGTTGAGGGCGCGGTGGGTGACGGCCTGGACGGCGCGGAGCTGCTGCGGGTCTGGGTCGGGGTTCCAGGCCCAGTCGTGCAGGCGCAGGGCGCGGTTGATCAGGTCGGGGCGCTTGATCCAGTAGCCGAGGTAGATCTCCTTGAAGAGTTGGGGCAGTTCGTGTGGCTGGCGGCTCAGGATCCAGTCGGCGAGGCCGTTGCCGATCTCCTCAGGTTGGCGCAGGAGCGCGAGCGCGGCGATGGTGCCGATGGGTATGTCGATGCTTGAGCCGCCGTAGCTCTGGTACCAGGCGTCGATGGCGTTCTCGGCGATCTTGCGGGCGTGCTCGTGCGGGTCACGCGGGGCAAGAGCCTTGCGCCAGGTGGTCTTGGCGCAGGCTCGTACAGCGGCCTTCGACTTGGGCGGGCTCTTCTTGGCCCAGGCCGGGGCGCGCCGCTCGGTGTTCTGGGCCGCGCGGGGCAGGAATGTGTCGTCGGGCATGGTGGGGGTTCTTTCTGCGCGTACAGGGCCGCCCCGGTGCGCGCGGGGCGCGGCCGGGGCGGCGGGGTGGTGCTGTGGGTGAGGTGGCGTCAGCTTTCGGGGTGGGGGTGGAGCGCGTTGACGATGGCGCGCAGCTCCACCGAGCGCGCGGCGTCGTGGTGTCCGGACTCGCGCAGGCCGCTGATCAGGAACATCAGGGCGAACTCGTCGATGTCGATGTCGCTGATCAGTGCCTCGAAGGACAGGTGGCGCAGCGCGGGCGGGCGGTGGGTGTAGCCGGTGCGCAGGGTGGTTTCGATGTCCGCGAGGGTGGCGGTGGTCTGCTCGGGGGTGAGGCCGAGGAGCGTGGACCAGGCGCTGAGGGTGTCGTCGTCTACCGGAATCTTCACGGTGGCTCTTTCTCGTCCGGGCCGTCCCCGGCTCGCGGTGGGCGGGCCGGTGGGGACGGCGGTGCGGTCAGGAGGGGAAGGGGTTGCTCCGGTAGTTGGGGTGGACGGCGGCCCACAGGCCGTCGGCGACCGGTTCGGTGATGACGCCCCATCCGGCGAAGCGCAGGACGGCGAGGTAGCCGAGTCGGCCGCCGGCGAAGCCGGTGCGCTCCTGGCAGGCTGGGTCGGGGTTGATGAACACCCAGCCGGGGAAGTCGTCGCAGCCGGGCATGACCTGGAAGCCGGGGCGCAGTTCGCGGGTGCCGTCGGTGACGATGGGTGGCAGGTCGGCGGCTTGCAGGATGCGGATGGCCTGCTGGACGTGCGGGTGGTCGTGGTACTCGGGCAGCGTGCCGACGCCGCGGCGGACGTGGAGGCGGTGGGCGGTGGCGTCTTCGCTGGCCTTGAAGATGTCCATCAGGAGCTGGGCGTCCTCGGGGCGGCCGGCGAAGCGCATGGCAATGTTGGCGACGATGACGACGGGGAACCGGTCGGTGCCGATGAGGCGGCGGAACTGGTCGTCGGTCAGGTGCCGGTAGTGGGTGGCGCGGATCGCGGTGTGGGTCCGTGAGACGTAGTGGAAGGCGCGTGCGACGTGCTGGACATCGACGCCTATGTGTTCCGCGAGGATTTCGACTCCGCGGGTGTGGGTCATGGTGGTGGTCTCCAAGAGTTGTTCGCTTGCGCGTATGGGTGCGCCCCCGGGCAGTGCCGGGGGCGCGGGGTGGTTCTGGTGGGCTGGCGGTTCTAACGGCGCCGGCCGCCGCATCCGGCGTGGCCGCAGCCACCGCAGAAGCCGCTGGGTTTGTTGCACTCGCAGCCGCAGCCGCCGCTGCGCGCGATTTCCATAACCTTTTCCCCTTTCCGATTCGAGCGTTTCCCGAATTACTTACTTATATCCTATTCGCATTCACCTCTGAAGCAAGTTTTACCGTGCGGAATTCCGATTAATTTCCGGGAATCCCAATACCTAATTCGCTGAGACAGGAATGAGGTCCGGCCACTGCACCGCTTCCAGCGCACGCCGGTGGGTGTCCGGCACCGGCACCGTCGGGTAGCCGAGCCAGTCCAGCCCCATCGCCGCCAGCACCGTGGCGTCCGCCTGGTCGTAACGCCCCGGCCCGTCGCACTCGACGCCGTACCGCTCCGCAGCGACGGAGCGCACCATGCCCTTGGCCACCTTCGACCGTTCCTTGCGCGGCCACTCCTGCGCCGGATTCGCCCGCCCGGTGGCATAGATCGTGCGGTGATGCGGGTTGGCCACCGCGTACGGGATGCGCAGCCGCCACAGGTCCTGTGTCACCAGCCACCACAGGCCGGCCAGTTCGTGGTGCCCGGCCTGCCCGCCCTGGGCGTAAGCCGCACCCTCGACCACCACCAGGTCCGCTTCCTCAACGCACATGCGGATGTGCCCGCACAGCCAGTCCATCCGCTCGTGACTCCGGCGCCGCCCGGGCCGCAGCGCCTTCGCCCAGGTGGTGCCCGCCACGCCGGTCGAGGTCAGCGACAGGTCGAGGCCGACGACCTTCGGCTGCCATCCCCCCTCGCCCTGGACGCTGGGCAGGGTGACCGGGGCACTTTGCAGCACCACCGTCATACCGCCGCCCCAGCGCGCTCGATGATCTCGGCCATCGTCAGGTCGCGGCGGAACGGGCTGCCCGTCTCACGCTCCGTCTCGGCGTATTCGGCGGCCAGTTCCGGACGAAGCCGTGCGGCACACGTCAGATCGGACGCCGACGCAAGGGGACACAGACTGCACGAAAGGCGGGACATGCCTTCGCGGTAAGCCCAGTGGTACGGAACACCGGTGGCGTGGATGCGCTCCCAGACCTCCTCGGTGCTCCAGCGCAGCACCGGGTACCACAGGGTGATGGTGCGCCGTCCGCTGCTGGCCGGGTCGCGCTCGATGGGCGGCTTGGCAGCCCGGTTGCGGGACTCGGCCGCGCGCAGGCCCAGGCACAGCACCACGCGCGCCGGGCGGCCGGTGATGCCGAGTTGGGCAACCTGCTCAGTGATGAACTTCCGCGAGACGTTTCGTTTCATCTCAGCCGTGCAGTACCTGTTGAAGAGATTCGGGAAGCGCCCGCGCGCTCGTATACGGTGCAGCAGCGACTCCCACTTCGCCGAGCGGCGCACCTCGAACGACAGCCCGTAGTGCTCGGCCTGGGCACGGGCCAGGTCGAGGGTTCCGGGCCACTCGATGGTGTGCCCGCGAGGGGTGACGCCAAGGTCGCAGTGGAGCACCACGATGCGGTCGCGTACACCGGCGGCGTCGGCCAGGCGCACCGTCTCATCGAGCGCCACCTGGGAATCTTTGCCGCCGCTGCTGGAGACGATGATCCGGTCGGCGGCGGCCAGGTCGGGTATCGGGTCAGGGCCCAGTGCGTCGCGGGCGGAGAGTAGTTCGAGTTGGGCGGTCACGAGGTCACCGCCCGGGTGGTGAGGTACTTGGTGATCAGCCGGTCGGCCTCGGTGGTCGCCTCGGTCTTCAGGCGGCCGGTCCATTCGCCGAGGTGCCCGCTCTCGGTGGGCCCCCACACGTACCAGCCGGTGTCGTGGTAGCCGTCCTTGGGGTTCTTCTTGCGGTGGGCCAGCACCCACCAGCCCTCGCGCCAGCGCCACAGGCGGCGCTGGGCGGGGTCGGGTATCCAGCCCGCCCGTTCGGCGTGCCCCTGGAACTGGGCCAGGTCAATGCGCAGCTGGGCGTTGGTGCGGGTCAGGGCCGCGGAATGCTCGTTGAAGCGGCGGCAGTCCTCGCCCCACTGAGTGTGGAAGTCGTCCAACTGCTCGCTGACGCTGGTGAACTTCGCGTGTTCGGTGCGGGCGCGGCGGCGGGCCGAGCGCCAGGCCAGCCGGTAGCGGTCCGGGGCGCGGTGGGCGGCCAGTTCGCGGCGGGCCTGGTCGCGTTGGCGGGCGACGCGGCGCAGCAGGGCGGCGGCTCCGGGTGCGGCGTGCTGCTCCAGCCACGTGGCGGTGGCCTCGACTTCGGTTCCCAGATCGTTCATGGGGTGCGGTTCCCTTCGGCATGGTGCCGCCCCGCGTGTGGGGCGGCACCAGCCAGGTCGGCTTACGGGCGGGGGGACTTGGGGGCCTTGCGGATGGCGTTGCCCGAGGGCGGAAGCGGGGCGCGGCCGGAAACGAGGTCCTTGAACTTGCGGCCCGGCGTGAAGCGCAGGACGCGGGTGGCGGGGACGTGCACCGCGGTGCCGTCTTGCGGGTTGCGGCCGATGCGTGCGGCGCGGTTGCGGGCCTGGATGCTGCCGAAGCCGGTGACCGAGACGGTCTGTCCTGCGACCACGGCGCGCACGATGGCGTCGAAGACGGCATCGACCGCCTCGGCCGCGGCAGCCCGGCCGCCCACCTGATCCTTGATCGCCTCGATGAGGTGGGCCTTGTTCATTGCGTGTCCTTCCGGTTCTGGGTCGGTTGCTGCGGGCTGCGGGCCGGTGCGGGTGCCCGCCACGCGGCGGGCAGGGGGTTCAGGCCGGTGCTCGGCTCGTCCGGCCCGTCGTCAGGCGGGTCCCATCGCGCCGCGTCAATCATCTCTACGTGTTGCAAAGTTGTCTCCTATCTTTGGTCAGTCGGAGACCCGCCGCCTCATCTCGCGGCGGCGGGCCTGGGCCAGCCGTCCGGCCTCCCGGCACAGCGAACAGGCCCGCTCTCCGCGCCGGTTGTGGGCACGGGCACCGGCCTCGGTGCCGTGGGGGATGTAGCTGCCGTCTTCGGTGAGTTCGTCGGGGTGCGCGGCCTCGCACTCGTCCCGCACGGTGCCGTCGATCCATAGACGACCGCCGCAGATGCCGTCGAACTTCGAGGTGCGAGGCAGGACGAGGTCGATGCACTGCGACCGGTAGGGGCAGCCCTGGCAGACCTTCAGGAGCTGCCGGGTCATCGGCGTCCTGAGCGCGTCGGCGGAGGTGTCGTTGGGGGTGAAGCGCGAGTCCCCGACGCACGGCGCGTCGCTGACCCACCAGGTGCCGCTCATCAGCTGCTCTCCCGGCGGTTATGCGCTCGGCAGCGGCATCAGGCACACCAGGTCACTGGGGCTGCTGCCGTAGGGGTGGCGGTAGGCGCTCCCGGCCGGGACCAGGTGCTTGTCGGCCAGGGTGGGGAGCGCGAAGATCTGGGCGACCAGGGCGGCGATGGTGTCGTCGCACTCCCGCGACCACCGGCGCCGAGTGGTGCGCTGGTCCGTGCCGTCCTCGGCGATGCCTTCGATGATCTCGATGACCCGTCCGCCCGCGTTGCGCCGGTCAACGACGACGGCGGTCGCCTCCGGGTGGTACTGGCGGATCAGGTCGGCGATGTGCACGGCGCGGTCGGCCGGGGGCAGCTCCAGCAGCCAACTGTTGCCCTCCGCAGCCGCGTTGCGGCTGACGGTCGCCCAGGCCGGGGAGTCGTACGGCTCCAGGGCCTGTTGCAGGTCGACTTCCAGCTTGTCGCTGTAGTGGTCCAGCGGGTGCTCGCCACCGCTGTCGCACGCGTCCCACAGCCATGGCAGGGGCGAGATCTGGCTGGCCGCGGCGCCGAGCGCGCCGTGCAGGTCCAGGGCTCGGGTCTTGCCGTAGTAGGCGAAGGTGACGTACGCGGCTTCCGGGCACATCTGTCGCACCGTCGCGGCCATGTGGTCGAGTACGGCCAGGGCGTACGCCTGCTCGATCCGCCGCCGCTGGGTGGCGAGGTCTTCGCGCTGCTGGGCCAGGCGGGCCACCTGGTCGGTGGTGTCCGGGGTCATGGTGCAGTTTCCTTTCCTCGTGTGCGGGTTCAGGCCAGGACGGGCACCAGGCGTTCGCCGATCCAGCGGGCGACGTTGACGCTCACGGCGTTGCCGGCCTGCATGGTCTGGGCGGCCTTGGAGCCTGCGACCTGGTAGTCCTCGGGGAACCGCTGCGCTGAGAGCTGCTCGCGCGGCTGGAGCATGCGGAAGTAGCAGTCCTCGATGGCGGGGGCGGTGCGGAGCACGGCCGCCGAATCGCGGGTGGACAGGGTGTGCAGCGGCTCGGCCGCGGTCTTGGGCGCGGCCTTGCGGTAAGGGATGACCAGCGTGTTGCGGGCCCGGTCGCGGGCCACGCCGTCGGGCACCACCAGGCCGTGATGGCGGGCTCCGGCCAGGGTGCTGAGGGGGTTGTCCACCGGTGCGGCGTCGCAGTTGTTGCGGAACTCGACGATGAACGGGGCCGGGTCGATGGTGACCAGGGCCTCGCTCTCGCGTGTCGTACGGGTCCGCAGTGGGACGTCGACCGGCACGGGGGTGTCGTTCCAGGAGCCGCCGACGGGGACGAGGAGGGCTTCGCCGAGCTTGGCCGTGCGGGTGGGCAGCGGCCTGGTGTGCGGGGCGAACGCGCGGTCCGTGCCGTCCTTGCCGTGGGTAACGGTGATGACGCTCGGCTGGTACGGGAACTTCTCCAGACCGGCCTCGATCCGCGCCATCGTGTTCGGCACGAGCGGTCGGGCCCGGTCGCCGATGCGCTGCCCGATGTCGTCCCACATGATGACGTCAGCCGCAGGGCGGACGTAGGGCTCGACCAGCGCGTGCCCGCACTGGCTGTGGGGGCACCGGTAGTCGTACTGCTGCTGGTACTTGCCGACGCGGACCTTCGCATCGCGCCAGCTCTGCTTGGCGCGCACGTCCTGCCCGCACTCGAAGCAGTACGCCAGCGGGCGCGGCGCGAGATCCGGGCGGCGCACGCCGACGAGCGTGAACACCACATAAATCCTGTCCCGCCACTGCGGCGCATACGGGTTGGCCTTCGAGCCGATGTGCGCGGAGGACACCGAAACGATCTGGACGCGGTAGCCCAGCTTCTTCGCGGCACGGATCCACTCAGGGAACAAGATCCAGTCGGTGACGAACTCCGTGACGTTCTCCACCACCACGCAGGGAAACCGCTTGGCCTCCATGGCGCGCAGCACGCACCACGCGGTGGCGCGGGTCTGCTCGAAGGCTTCCGGCGGCAGCTGGCGCCACTGCTCCTCTTCCTCGAACAGGGCTTCCTGGGCCGGATCGGGCAGGCGCTTGCGGCCGCCGGCGGGGCTGATCTCCGTGCAGATCACCGAGGCCCACAAGATGACGGCCTTGGGCAGCCAGCGCATCGGATAGTTGCGGATGTCGGCGCACCGCGCTGCGGCGGTGGGGTGGTTGAGCTCGAAGGTGTCGATGGCGGTCTGCCAGTGGTTGATACCGAGAACCGGATCGAATCCGGCTTCCTTCAGGCCGGTTGCGTCTCCGCCTGCTCCACAGAGCAGGGATATGGCACGGGGCAAGGGTGCTGGTCTCCAAGAAGCAGGGGCCGCCCGGCCCGGCGTGGGCCGGGCGGCCGTCGGTCAGAACTGGTCGTCTCCGCGCTGGGCGCGGTGGTGGCGGCTGTCCTCGACTCCGAGGGCGATGAACGCTGCGAGGGCGAGGACGCCGCCGATCAGCAGCCAGATCACGGCCGCACGCCCCCGGCGGGGAGCGGCCGTAAGCGGCGCTGGTCAGTCATGCCAGGGCGTGATGCGGTAGGTGGTGATGTGGCCGTCGCGCTCGAACAGCGCCAGCGGGTAGCCCTCGGTCTCCGGGCGCTCCCAGACCTTGCGGTAGCCCTCCACGGTGATCAGGCGGTGCGACCACTCGAAGAAGCGGGCGACGGCCGTGCCGGGGGCTTCGATGCCCGCGGTCTGGTTGGCGTTCGCGCCGGAGGGGTGGGTGTGGGTGGCGGAGAAGATCAGCCGCGTTGCGGTCTTGGGGGCGTCCAGTTCGTCGATGCGCGCGAGCAGCGGGATCAGGCTGGTGCCGTGGTGGCGCTGCGGGCCGCCGGGGGTGGAGTCGTACACGGCGGTGTGCACGTCGGGGTTGTCGACGTTCTGGCGCACCACGCTCCAGCCGTCCACCTCGGCCGGATCGGCGGGTAGCGCCTGCGAGGCGGCGATGATCAGCTCGGTGCCGTCGCTGAGGGCGGCGCGCAGGTGGTACTCGCCGCCGCAAGTCTCGACGTCGGTGGTCCAACCGTTGTGGCGCAGGGGGGTGATGACGTGGCGGTAGCCGTGGAACAGCGTGCGCCACAGCGGGTCGGTCAGGCGGTTGTGGTCGGGCAGTGCCGCGAGGGTCATGACAGTCTCCAAGAGGGTTGTGCCCGTGGGCACCCATCCAGGGCACCCACGGTCGAGAATTGACACCTATCTCTGAGTGGGGTTTCAGAGGCCGATGGGCAGCTCGTGGTAGGCGTGGACCTGTACGGTCCACATCCGTCCGCCGCCAGAGACAGCGACGCCGACGGGGCGGCCCTCGTGGCGGGCGAGGAACGTCGCGCCCCGTTCTTGCAGGCCGAGCGCCACGGTCAGGTCGCGCACTTCGTGGGCGGCGCAGTCCAGCGAGCAGAACAGCCCGTTGCCGAGGATGGGGTCAGCCTTCGGACCGTGGACGACTGTGGCGACCACGACGTAGGCGGTGGGCTCGCGATTCAGGGTTTCCATGGATTCTCCCAAGAGGTTGAAGGTCGGGGACTTTCGAAGTGACTACTTATATTTTATTCGCATACCTCGGGGCGTCAATGGTGATCAGCCCGGATGCGCCTGCGGCTAGGGAGAGTTGGCGCCCGGTCCGGGACGTTTGCGTATGCCCGCCCGTGCCTGCGCGCGGGCCTTTGCCACGGCCCCGTCGTCGGCCTCCGCACGGCGCCGCTGTTGCTCGGCGAGGAACTCCCGTAGCCACTCCTGCTGCGAGCGGTGCTCGCCCGCCGCCGCCTCACGCCGCGCCTGCTCGCGCCCGGCACGCGGATTGGTTCCGCACCCCCGGCAGTTCGCCACCGGTCTCTCGTGCCGCGGGCAGCCTCGTTGATCGGCGGCAGCGTCCGGCTCCCCCGCGGCGGCAGCCGTGGGGGTAGGGGGGTAAGGAAGGCTGTAGGAAGGAGAAGGAAGAAAAGGGGTTTCCCTGGGGGAACCCTCTTGGTTCCCCTGCGGGAACCCACTCGGTTCCCCTGGGGAAACCCTCTTCTCTCCGCCGGCCGGGTTCCCCTGGGGGAACCCACTTTCCTCATTCCGGTCAGAGGGACGCTCCTCCTTCCGCGCGACCACGTCCTGCTGGGTGCGGGCCGGCGCCGACGGCTTGCGGCGCCTAACCTCTGTGCGCGCCAGCCGGGGGTTCTTCGGGGCCCGCTGCGCCAGACGGCGCCGCTCGATCAGCTCCTCCGTCGTGGGCACCGGCGGCACGCCCTGGGGGAAGACCCGGTACTCGGCACGCCGCCCGATCTGGCCGGTCTGCGACCGCTCCACCAAGCCGAGTTCCACCAGCTCCGTGACGACCGTGATGACCTGCTTCTCCCCCACCCCGGCCCAGGCCATCATCCGCTCAAGTCCCGGCCGCCCCAGGCGGGTCTGGTCGTCGGCGGAGTCACAGATCTTCATCAGCACCAGCTTCTGCGTCTTGTTGATCACCTCCTTGGGCAGATAGGCGGCCACCACCATCAAGTGGATGCTCAACTCCGCACCTCTTCGCGGTTCGAGTGCATGCCGGGCCGGGGCGGCGCGCTGGACCGCGCCGCCCCGCCGACAGGGGATCAGGGCTTCTTGCGGGCGGTGACGTTGATGCTCACCGCAGTGCGCCGGGCGCTGTCGTAGCGCACGGGAACCGGGATCCCCGCAGCCTTCAGCTGCGCCTTCATGGCAGCCGCGTCCGGGGCCATCGGCACCTGAAGGCCGGCGTGCCTGAACAGGGCGACCATGGCGTCCAGGTCATCGACCTTCGTCGAGTTGCCGCCGCTCCACGACAGCACGTTGTCGCCGTACACGCCCGGCTCGCAGCCGTCCAGCATCGCCCGCAGCACTTTCTGCCGTTCCTTAAGCGGCTTGATCTGCTCGGTGACCTCCACGTACTCCGCCAGCGCCGCCTCGCGTTCGACATCGTCATGGATGAGGATGCTCTGCGGACGGCGCCCGGCCACCGCACCGCCCCAACACGTGCTCCTAAACGGGCAGTTGTCGCAGATCGCCGACAGCCCCGGCCCTTCGAAGGAGCGCGGCAGCTCCTCCGGCACGGCGGCTTGGCGTACCTGAGCCACCCACCAGCGAGCCCGTTTGGCCCGCTCGGCGGCGTAGGCCAGCTCCTGGATGTGGTCCTCGCCGTTGTCGCGGTTGATGAACCTAAAGCGGATCCGGCCGACCGGCACCGGCCCCAGCCGGGCCAACTGCCGCTGCCCGTCGATGTCGGCGAACCCGTGCGTGCGCAGCAGGTCCGCGTACAGCAGCACTTGGCGCAGCTCGGCCTCGCTGGCGCCGTGCCGCAGGACGCTGTCCCACTGGTAGGTGCTCTTGGTCTTCACGTCCTCCACCGTCGTCTCGGACGCCGGAAGGCTCGGGCGCAGCCTGCGGGGCAGGCGGGCCGCGGTGCGGGCGTCGAGCTGGACGGCATCGATGTGCCCGCGGATCGTGGCGTCCTCGACGCGGCGTTCGATGATCCAGCCGAACTCCTCGCGCGCGGCGGCGAGGATCCCGGCGTGCAGCCAGGTGCCCAGGATCGCCTTGCGCTTGTCGCCGACGTCGGTGGGAGTGCGCCCGTGCAGGAGGTATCCGGCGCGGCGAGCGCAGACGGTGTCGCTGGCACCGATCTTGGTTTGCAGGGAACGGGGGCGCCGCGCGTCGGCCGCGTGGGCTGCGGGCCACAGGCTGACGGGACGCTCGGCCGTGATGGTCATATCAGGTCTCCAAGAGAGCAGGGTGCCGCCCGGCCTCAACCAGCCAGGCGGCACCGAGGCGGACTTACAGGTGGTCAGCGCAAGCGCCGCTCTGGTGCGCCGTGGGCGGACGCAGCGCGGCGATCAAGGCGTTCAGCGCGTCGGGGATGGCGCCGGTCATCTGCTGCGCGGCACCGATCACCTTGCTCACGACCGGTGTCGCGCCGCCGTCGCTGCGCCGGTCGGCCGAGGCGATGTAGTGGCGGCCGTGCACATCCCGGGCAGAGATGATGCGCTGTTCGATGCGGCCGGGGATCTCGGCGTTGGGCGGGACCGAACCGCCCGCCCTCTTGCGCCGGATCGCCTCGGCGGCCTGGGGGCTGGACTCCGAGGTAATGGCGAACCCCTCGTAGCGCAAGGCCACCGCAACCAGGCTGTCCCCCGCGATCAGGCCGAACTGAGTGAACGATTCGGCGCACGCCAGGACCACCATCGCGGTCGGCATCGCGTCCCATACGGCCAGCGATACCGGGATCGGTACCGCCTTGGGCTCTGCGCCACCCGTGCGGAGCACCACCAGCAGCTCCGGGGGTTCGTCCCAGGCGGTGCGCCGGGCGAGCTGTTCCTCGCACGCAGCGAGGATCATGCTCTCGGTGTCGCTGCCGCTCACGCCTCCTCCTGGTTGGTCGATGCGGCTGACGACGGCTTGGCCGCGGCGGTCTTCTTGCCGGTGGCACGCCTACGGGCAGGCTTCGCAGCGTCCTCGGCCTGCTGCGGTGCCGCCGGGGCCTTGGCTGCCGCTTTCTTCCTGCTGCGCGCCGCTGGCGTGGGCTCGTCCGGCGCCTCCTGCTGGGCGTCGGGCTTCGGGCTGGCCTGCTGGCCGGTCTCCAGCCCAGCGGCGGCGCGCAGGCGGCGGGCGGCGTCCTCTGCGACGCCGGCGGTGGCTTCGGCGTCCGCCTGCTCCATTTCCTCATCCGCGTACACCCCGGACAGGTCTTGCGGGGCGGCCATGCGTAGCGACCCGGCTTCGGCGCACTTGCGGAGCATGTGGGCGGGCATCTGCCGCCACATCTTCGCAACGACGTACTGGCCCTTCTTCGCATCCCAGTACGTGGGGGCGAACTCGCCCCATCGGGCGATCATCGGGAACCGGCTTTCCCCACGCAGGACGGTGACCTTGACGGCGGCGGGCGGCCCTTGGGCGAGCCAGACCTCGTGTGCCGCGCCCTCGGCGTCGTAGTAGACGGTGTCCTCGTAGCTGATGCGCTCCCCGGTGCGTTCGGCGGCCCGGTGCGCGACGGTGCGGAACCCGTCGATGCCGGTCTGGATGGTCCAGGTCATCTCCGGGGCGTCGGGGTCGTCGGCCGCCTTCCAGTTCTTCCGGCCGATCATGTAGATCTGCCGGGCGAACGGGTCGAGCCCGGTGCGCACGCAGTAGTGGAAGAACATCGCCAACTGGGCGCGCGGGGCGTTCTCCAGACCGGGGCTGACCAGCGCGAGCGCGCTGAGCTGCCTGCGGTCGAACTCTTCTTGGTCCGCGCGCAAGACAATGGCGCTCGCCGGTATGGGCCGCGGGGCCGTCGCGACGACGGTGCCCTCAACAGGCGTGGTCTGGTCGGGTTGTTGGTCGTTCACGGATAGGTCTCCCAAGAGGTTCGGTTTTTTTAGTCGGTACGCAGGGATCGGACCTCGAACGCGGACTGCCACTGCGGGTGGCGCTCGACGATCAAGCGGACGTACCGGGAGCGAAAGTTGTTGTTGAGGCGGAACTCGTCCCCCTCGGTGGCGGTGGTGTAGCGCCAGCGCAGGACCTCGAAGAGCATCCCGATGCCGACGCGCCGAGCGCCGCGGGCGAGGTAATCGGCGGTCAGGCTCTCCAGGGCTTTGAGGACCCAGGGGTTGAGCCGGTGGAACTCCTCGAACTGCTGCTGGATGGTCGCGGTCGCGGTGCGGATCTCGGGATGCCGCACGGTCTGGATCACCAGGCCCGGGATCTCGTCCTGGATGGTTGCCACACCCGCCCCCTTGGTGACTACTCGAAGATTGTCACCTATCTTGCAGGGGGAGCGACCGGCGATCAACCCCGCTTTGGCCGAGGGGGACTTCGCATACGCAGATCAGGCCGAGGCGGCACCCTCCGCCTCGGTCGCGGCCTCCTCGGCTCGCCGCTCGGCCGCCTCGTTGGCGCCGACGAGTTCGGCCATCATCCGGGCCGCGAGATTGGAGTCCCGGCCGGGTCCGGCCACGTAGTGCATCAACGCGGCTTCGGCCAGGACGAGTTCGGCCGACTTCATGACGGCGACCGCGTCGCCGCCGGGGGTGAGCAGGACCTGCATGAACTACCTCCTGTGTGCGAATGGGGGTGGGTTACCCCGAAGGGATATACGTATATCTTATTCGCACACGAGGGCTATGTACAGTGTTTCCGCAGGTCATTGGCGCTTTCGGGCGTGGCGGCCACGGGTGAAGACGACCGAGCCTGGACCGTCGTAGCGGCCCTCGCGCAGCGCGGCAGCGACCTGCTCGTCCACCTCCCACGGCAGACTGCGGGCGCTGTTCAGCAGACCGGGCGCGGCCTCGATCACGCTGTCCAACAGCCACAGCCGCGACCCCGACAGCAGCCAGTCGCACTCCGGGAAGCGGCCCGTGGCGATGGCCGTCGCCAGATTGCCCTGCTTCGGCAGGCGGAACAGCTCGATGATCTCCTGTTGCCCGACGATCGGCGGCAGCTCCTCGCGGGAGAAGGCCATCCAGCCCTCGCCCTGCTCGGCCATGAGCCGTTCCTTCACCTCCAGGTGCAGCGTCTTGGGGCGAGCAGTCATCTGCCCGAAGCGGCACGCGAAGCCCAGCGGCCAGTACCGCACCCCGGAGACGACGATGGCCGTGGCCGGGTCCAGCACGGCCCGGCTGGGCGCCAGCCACTGCGAGACCATCTGCGCCTCGACCCCGTACAAAGCGGCGAACTCCTGGTGCCCGACCAAGTACGGCTTGCCGCCCGCCATGTCCCCGTCCCTCTTCGATCGTGTTGCCCGTGGTGTGCCGACCGAAGGGTAACGGTGCCCACCGGCGCTGCGCGCGACCACAGGGCGCTGCTATCGTGAGGGCCGGTCTTCCAAGAGGCCCGAACGGCCCCCGCCGAGGCGGGGGCCGTTTCTCTTACTCGGTCGGCTGTCAGCCGCGTGCGATGCCGAACAGGGTCAGTGCCACTGCGGTGACGCTGGCGAGCACGGCGATCGTCGGCAGCGGCCACCGTCCCTTCTCCAGGGCCGTCACCCGCTGCTCCAGGTCCTCGATGGCCTTGTCGGTCTGGTCGCTGCGCTGGACCAGCAGCGCCAGCTGCCCGTCGATCCTGGCCAGGCCGACTTCCAGGGCGCTGCGCAGCTCGGCCAGGGCAAGGGCCACCTCGCCTTCCGGCATGGTGCACCTCCTTCTTCCTGCACGCGGGCCGGGGGTCAGTGGGCCGGGGTCGCCGGGTCACGCTTGAGCGGCAGCCACGAGGCGGTGCCCTGCCGTCCGATGACCGTTCCCAGGGAGGACTTCAGCACGGACAGGCCCGCGGGTATCGCGGAGACGGCGGCTGCCTGCCAGGCGGACAGCGACAGCAGGTCGGTGGTACCGGAGGCGATCACCAGGCCCAGGAGGGTCTGGAGGTAGGTGGCGAGGGTGCGCTCAGCGATGTCGGCGAGGGCCTGCGGCGTCATGTCGGGCTTCTCCTTGGTGGGCTTGCTGGGAGCCGGTGTGCTGCCGGCGTCGGCCTGGTAGGGGACGGTCAGCTTGTTCCAGCTCTGCTCGCCGGGGATGCCGTCGGCGTCCGCGCCGCGGTAGCCGCATCTGATCTGCCAGACGGCGTACGAACGGCGGTGGGCGTCATTCCAGACGGGGCCGGGGCGGGTGTCGTAGGAGTCGCAGCCCTCGGCGATCAGACGCTTGGCCATGGCCTCGATCACCGGCGAGGAACGGCCGTCGTGGAAGAAGTCCTTACCCGGGTAGGGGGCTGTCTTCGGCTGCGGTTTCGGCTCGGGCTTCGGCTTGGGGTCGGGGTCGGGCTTCGGCGCCGGCGGGTTGCTGCCGCCCTTGATGTATGCGGCGACACGGGCGCGGAAGTCGTCCATGTCGATGCCGGCGGGGTCCGGCTTGCCCGGCTGCCACTCCTTGTGGCCGATCACCGAGCGTTCGTTCCACCCATGGGCCTTGCAGATGGCCGCGGCGGCCTCGGCCATCGCCTCGACCTGGGCGCTCGGCCAGGGCTGGCCCTCGCCGTTGTTAATGCACTCGAAGCCGTAGAAGACCTTGTTGCCGTCGGTGTCGGCGACCCGGTCCACGGGCACCTTCCGCTCAGCGATCACTGCGTCGAGGACGGCGCTGTCGCCGAGGCCGGCGTGGTTGGTGCGCCCGTAGCCGACCAGATGCACGGTGCCGGAGCGGTCGATGACGCCATGGCACAGCGGGCCGGGAAGTTCGTCGTAGCCGACGCGGCAGAACTCCACCATGTCGGCCTCGGAGCTGTAGGAGCCGGTGTGGTGGATGACCACGCCGTGGACCGGACCCCAGGGGCCCTTGTGATTCCTGTTGTGGGTGCGCCAGTTGCCCACTTCGACGACGCCGAGACCGGCGTGTTTGAGCACGGTGAGGAACTGGTCCGCGGTCAGTGGTGTTGCCACGTGGGTTGCGCCTTCTCCCCTGTGCCTGTGCGGCAGTCGGCCGGGCCGGGCGGGTCGCCGCGGTCGGTCCCTCGGGGAGTGGTGTCTACCGGGTGGAGGGTCACCCGCTCGTCATGGTATCCAGCAGGCCGGGCGGCGACCGGGGTTACTCGTCCTCGTCGCCTTCGGCTCGGCAGGAGGCGCCATCGAGGCTGATCCAGCTGGCTTTCACACCTCCGCCGCCTTGCACGCGCAGCCTCACATGCCCGCTGGGTGCGATGTCGATCTGGAGCGGACGGCGGGCGTCGGAGGCCACCGGCAGGGTGCGCGGTGCTGCGGGGTGGTAGCCGTCGGGCAGCAGCGCGATGACCGCGGTGTCGGTGGCGCGGCCGTCGGACAGGCCGATGCGCCCGCTGAACTCCAGCGTGTGCCACGGGTTGGCCCGTATCTGCGGGGGCCGGGCGGCGTCGGGGATCGAAGTCTTGCCTGTCAGCGGCAGGTCGCGCCACGGCGGGTAGGGCTGGTCGCGGGCGCGCTCCAGGGCGGTGACCCGCCGCTCCAAGCGGGCCAGGCGACGGGCGAGGTCGGCGATGGTGTCCGGCATCTATCCCTCCGGGGTGGGTTCGTTGGTCTTGCCGTCGCCCTTGCCGTCGTCGCTGGGCTTGAGGGTGCGCTCCAGCTTGAGGGTGACGCGCTCGGATGTCTCGCCCTGCCCGGGGCGGACCGTGAAGCCGGTGATCCGGTTCCACTGGTCGTAGGTGGTGTGCGGCTCGTGCAGTCGGATGCGCACGTCGTCGCCGACCCGCAGGGCAGCGATCGGCGCGGCCGGGTGGTCGCACACTTCCAGTTCGGTCAGTGTCGGGAGGATTTGCCGGGCCTGCCGGTCGTGCTCGGCGCGCTGTTTGAGCTTGGCCTCGTCCTTCTCCTGCGTCTCCAGCCGGTGTTCCAGGCGCAGACGGCGGTTGCGCATCCCGTCGATGACGAGCTTGCGCTTGGCTCCCTCACCGCTGCCGAGGGCGACCACCCATTGCGCGTACTGGTCGGCGTCCAGCACGACTTGCGGCTCGCCGGTGACGTTCGCGCCGGTGGTGAACGTCAGGTCCTCGCGCCGCCGACCCAGGCGCGGGGCGCCGAGGACGATGCGGCGCTCGGCGTGGCCGTCGCGCCATGCGACGGTCTCGCTCCACTCCAGGCCGTCATCGCTCCCTGCCATTTCGTCCACGATGTCGCCGAGGTTGCGGGCGTCCCACCGGTTGATGACGTACGGGTCCTTGGACGTGCCCTTCTTCGCCGTGGACTTGGTGTCGTCCACGGTGACCTTCAGATCGCCGTCCGGCTGCGTTTGGGCGTAGGTCCACACGTCCCGGATGATCTGGCAGGGGTCGGCGCCGATGTAGGAGCCGCGCCCGCCGAGGTTGCCGTTCAGGTCGTAGCGGCGGTGCAGGTAGCTGGTGAACCCGGACGCCTCGATGGGCAGCTTCGGCCCCTGCGGTTCGGCCCGCCAGATGACCCCGCCCCACAGCAGCACGGAGTCCCGCTCGACGTAGAGGACGGTGTTGCCCGGATCGAGCAGGTCATCCATGGCCTGGCCGAAGGTCGGGTTCAGCGTGGCGCTGAGCGATCCGGGGCCGCCCAATTCGGGGCCGAACTCCACATCCGACAGCGGCAGGTTCCAGTGCAGGATCTCGCCGGTGACGGCGCGGGCGACGATGTAGCGGTAGTCCGGCATCAGATCGGGCTTTCGGTGAACTCGACATCAGCCACCACCGCGGTGCCAGCCGCCGCCGAGACGTTGCCGTGGCCGTACTTGTCGTTCTGGTTGATCTGCACGGTCAGTTGCTGGCGGGTACCGCGGTAGTGGGCCGGGACGTCGAAGCTGTCAGCGAGGACAGCGGTGGTGCGGCGCGCGCTCGTGCCCTGGTCGTCATCGATGACCGTGGGAGCACCGTTGTGGTCGCCCAGGACGGTGCGCACCTCGACGTAGACGCTGCCGCCCTCGATGCGCAGGCCGGTGACGGTGAGCACCACGGCGGCCTTCGTTGCCCACGCGGGGATCTCCACCGTCCAGGTCGCATCCTTCGGCCAGGCGGTCCAGCGGCCGTGTTCGGCCGGGGCGAGCGCACCAGGCTTCGGGTGGAGGGTGCGCAGCGTGCGCTCGGCGCGGGGATTGGCCAGCCGCCGCAGGTCGCTGATCATCTCCGCGGTGATCGCGGCGGTGTTGCGGGGGATGGTGATGCGGGCCAGCGGGATCGCGGTCATCTCCCGGACCGCCGTGGTGTCCCGGGGGTCGATGCCCTGGATGAGGTGGAAGTATCCGACGTCCTCGTGGCGCGGGTCGCGGTCGCCTTCGAACTCGGGGTCCTCGATGCGCAGCACCAGCAGGTCGGTGCGGGCGTACGGGCCGGTCGGCAGCACCTCGACGATGGCGTCGCCGATGTTGGCCTGGGTGTAGGCGCCCTGCCAGGGGCGTGCGCCGTGGACGATGGCCGACCCGTCGCCGACCCGCACCCCAGGCCCGGGGGTCGCCAAGGGCCGCACCTTCAGGTCTCCTGCTTCGGCGACGCCCTGTCGGCCGCGCGCCAGGTCACGGATCATCAGACGCATCGCGCGGGCCGGATGGTCGCCGCCGTGCACCATCATCGGGGGCTGGACAAGAGTCAACGGGTGCTCCCTTTCACAAAGCGGTGTACGCCGACCGCCACGACACCTCGAGTCGGCACGTGCGGGTGGGGTCCTCGCCGCTCCAGCCGATCTCCGATCGGCCCGGCGGGATGGTGAACAGGTCGATCCGGGAGAACGGGGTCAGGTCGCCTGCGGCGTTGACGGTCCCGTTGCGCAGCGCCCAGCAGGTGCCGGGCCGGGTCTGGATCTCGATCCACTCCGCGTCCCGCAGCGTGGTCGTCAGCTCCAGCACGCGGCCGGTGACGGTGTTCCAGATCCTCGGGCGGGCCACGGGGCCGTGGATGCGCAACGTCGGCCAGGCGGAGGTGTACCCGTGGTTGGTGATCCAGCCGGGCCGCTGGGCCGGGTCTGCGCTGCCGCAGCGGGCTGGCGCGCCCAGCGGCGCAGTCACGCTGCGGCGGACCGGGGCCTGGTCGAGGGAGAGCTGAAGGTGCGACGCCTCGTCCGCGTGCCAGCGCGGGTCGAGGGCGGCGAACTCGATGTCCAACGGGATCCAGCCGTGGACCGCGGTCGCGGTGCTGGTGGCCTCCATCCGGCGCAGCCGCCCGTACAGGCGCCGCACCTCATGCCCGGGCCAGCGCCCGCGCAGCACGGCCCGCCCCTCGGGCTCCGTGCGGGCGGCCGGATCATCGAGCGCGCGCTGGAGGCGGGCGAGGAGGTCTGCGGCCTTGGCCGGGTCGCCGGGGGTCTTGATTCCGGCCTCGATCCGTACGGTGCGCGGACCGTAGAAGTCCTGGCCGGGGAAGGTGCCGTCGCCGACGGGGTTGTCCACATCCTGTGCACGCACGGTCGGCGAGCCGAGCCCTTCGATGTTGCCGACGGGAATCGGGGTGCCGTGGCCGAGGACGATGCCGCCGCATTCGAACTGCCAGGGGGCGAGTTCGATGCGGGGCTTCTGGGTGGGTGCGCTCATCGGATTCTCCCGCCGCGTTGGGCGTTGCGCAGGTTGCGCATCATTTCGCTGCCGATCTGCTCGGGGGTGGCGGAGCTGTCGGTGACGGTGACCGGCATGGTGCCGATCAGCGGCTGCTGCTCGCGGACCACCACGACCTGCACGCGCCCGCCGGCGCGGGCATCGACCACGCGGGTGCGGTCGTCGTCGGGGCCGGTGCGGATGTCGAAGCGGCGCACGACGTCGGCCATGGCCGCCACGCTGGTGGCGCGTTTGAAGGAGTTGGCCATCACCGCCCCGACCTCGCCGCCGGTCCGGCCGCCGTTGGCGAACCACGTCACCTCGCCGCCGAAGCGGCCGACGACGTCTTCGACCACGGCCTTGCTGCGCTCCCGCTTCGACGGGGTGAGCGGCACGTACGCCTCTCCGCCGGTCTCGGGCTCGGCCCAGATCCGCCACGCACCAGCTGGGGCGATTTGGGCAACGTGGTGCTCAGATCGACCAGGCGGCTGCGTCCTCTCGTCGCTCAGGCCGCCGTTGGCGTAGTAGTCGACTACGCCGCCTTGGGCGTGCGCTCCGAAGTTCTCGGCCTGCTTCTCCAGGGCATTCGCGTTGTCCTGCGCGGTGTTGCGGATGACGTCTTGGATGGTGACGTAGTGCGTCGTGACGGTCACCTCTTTGCCCTGCAAGGAGTTGATGCGCTGCTGGATGGCGCTGATCGCCTGGCCCGGCCCGCCGGTTGGGACGGTGATCTTGACGTCCTTGGAGCCAGGCACCTGGGTGACCTGGAACCCAAGGGCACGCAGCTCTTTGATGGCGGCGGCGGTCGGCGCCGCGACGGTGACGGTCTTCGCGCCCGGGGTCGCCCGGATCTGTGCCTGGACGGCCTGGAGGCTCTTGATCGCGGCGGCGGTCGGCGCGGAGACGGTCACGTGCTTTGAACTCGGCGTCTGGCCAAGGGTGTTGATCAGCCCATCCAGACTCTTGCGGGCCTCAGTGGTAGGGGCGGTGATGGTGATCTGCCGGGTTCCCGGCACGGTCTTGACCGTGAAGCCCAGGGCCTTCAGCTTTTGCTGCGCGCCATCCGACAGGCTGTCGACCTTGATGATCTTGGTGTTCGGCAGCTTGCTGAACTCGGCCTGCACGGCCAGCAGATCCGCCAGAGTGCTGTCCATGCCCTTGGTCTGGAGCAGCAGGCTGACCTTCGTGGGCAGCAGACCGAGGCTGTCGGCAACCTTCTCCGCCTGCTCGCGGGTCAACCCGTACCCCTCGGCGGCCTTGATCGCCGCGTCCCGGGCCTGGCTCATCTCGTCCCGTGCCTTCGCCAGCGCCGCCGGCAGCGCCTCACCGTTCTGCTTGGCCAAGCTGTAGGTGGCGACCGATGCGTCCGCGGCGGCGTCGGACAGGGAGGTGAGCTGGGTGTACAGCTGCTGGCCGTTGCGCGTCGTGGTGTTGAGGGTGTTGTCAGAGTTGACCAGCTGCCTGCCGCCGTAGCCTTGCGACCGGTCGACGTTGGCGGTGCTGTCCTTCAGGTCGAGCGTCGCGGAGTTGACCTTGGCGTGGGCGGCCTGGAGGGAGATCTGGCCGCCGGAGAGCAGATCGAGAGCCTGCTTGAGCGAGCGAGTCCGCTGGTCGGCGTCGGCGGTCTCGTCGGCCAGCCCGCCTACGGCCGCCTTGAGCCGGTCGTAGGCGCTGGTTCCGTCGCCCGCGCCGCGTTCGGCTGCGGCGAGATCGCGGGCATTCTTCATCGACTGCGCCATCTCGCCCTTGACGCTGCCGAGCGCGTCAGCAGCCTGGGCGGCCTTCAGGCCAGTGTCGTTGTATGACTTCGCCGCGCCACCCTGCGTTGCGATCCACACGGCGTTCGCCTCAGCGGTGGCGTTCAGCTGCTTTTGGAGCGCATCCAAACTGGTGCCCTGGCCGAGGTAGGCGTCCGTGAGCCGCTGGATCGGCACACCGGCCTGCTCCATGACCTGGACGAGCTTGTCCTTGCCGTCGCGCACCTTGGTATCCATCAGCGTCTGCGCCGCCTGGGCACGCACGTTGGCGTCGATGACGCCGCCGGACTCCTTCAACGCACTGGTCAGCGTGGAGATGCGCTGCTCGTGCTCCGCCGCGGCCTGCGCGGCCTTTTGCTGGTGCTCGGCGAGCAGCCCGAGCCCGACCGTGACACCAGCGAGTGCCACCCCCCACGGGCCGCCCATCGCGCTGGTCAGCCCGGACATCGCCGACTTCAGGCCGGAACCGGCCGCGCGGCCCACCCCGCCCAGCGTGCCGACGAACGTTCTGCCCGCGCCGTCGGCGCTGCGGAACGCGGCGGTCATGTTCCCCAAGAAGCCCACCCGTGCCTGGACGGCGGCCCACGCCGCCCCGTACCGGGTGAGCTCCACACCGGACGATGCGGCCAGGGAACGCTGGAGCTGCATCTCCTGATTGAACCCCTGGATCGCGCCCCGTACCGGACCGGTGATGGTGGAGGCGAAGCTCGTCAGCCCCGGCTGAGCGCGGCGGAACAGCAGCAAAGCGAAGACCGCGGACTGGATCGGCGCCGGCAGGGCGGCAAAACCCTGCACCAGGTCGCCGACGACGTGCCCGATCGGCACCAGGACAGTGGACAGCCCGGCGACCGCCCGCAGCGCGGCGTTGACCGCCAGGACCACGATGTCCAGCTCACTCGCCGCACCACCGGACTCCTTGCCCATGGACGCGAACGACGCGGCGATCGGCTCCAGACCGGATTCCAGGTTGTGGACGACGGTGCCGAGCGTGCGGGCGGCGTTGATCAGCAGGTTCAACCCTGCGGCAAGGGTGTTCTCACCCAGCGCCTTGAGCGGCCCGAGCAGCTGCTTGGCCTCGTCGACCAGTCCGCCCAGTCCCGCGCTCACCTTCGCCTTGAGCTCCGGCCCGTACAACTGGGCCAGCTGCTGGCCGTATCGCAGCGCGGTTGTCAGGTATGGTGTGCCGCCCGACAGGCCGCGCGTCAGCAGGCGGGTGACGTATTCGAGCCCCGGTGCCATCGAGGTGTACAGGGCCAGGCCGGTCTGCTTGGCCTGGGTGCGCAGTTGGGTGACGGCGCCGGTCAATCCCTGGCCACGTGCGGCAGTCAGGGTAGCGGCGGTGCCGGTCTGGTTGACCGCCGTCGTCAACGCGTCGAACGACTCCACGCCCTGGTGCGCCAGCGCGACCGCGCCGGACAGTGCCGGGCGGCCGAACGCCTTCGTGACCGCGCCGGTGAAGTCTCCCTCGCTCATGCTGTGCTGGGCCTTCGACAACCCATCGATGACCGTGCGCAGCCCCAGGAACTTACCTTGGGCGTCGTAGGCGTCGATGCCCAGTTCTTTCAGCGCGCGGGCCGACTGCGGTGTCGGGGCGGCGAGTGCGGCGAACATGCCGCGCAGTGACGTTCCCGCAGTCGAGCCGAGGATGCCGGATTTGCCCAGCATCCCGATCGCCGCTGCGGTGTCCTGCAGCGAGACACCGAGCCCGTGCGCGACCGGGCCGGCGTACCGCATCGCGTAGTAGATGTCGGTGATGTTGCCGGACGCCTTGGTACTGGTCGCGGCGAGCGTGTCGGCCGCCTTGGACGCCTGGTCGGCACCGAGGCCGAACTGGTCCATCGTGTCGCCGAGGATCTTGGCGCTGGTGGCGGCGTTGACGTTGGTCGCCGCCGACAGCTGGACCGAGGCGCGGACCGCGGCCATGGACTGATCGGCGTTGAACCCGGCTTTCGCCAGGTCCACCAGAGCCTCGGCCGCGTCGGCTGCGGTCACCCCTGGCAGCTTCAGGTCGTTGCCGAGTTCTTGGGCGACGCTGGAGGCGATCTTCATCTGCCCGGCGGTGGCGCCTGTCGCCGCGCGGAAGGTGTTCATTTGCTGCTGGTAGCGGTTGCCCTCCTGCACCATCTCCTCGCCGCCGAGGAACAGCGCGCCGCCCGCCAGCAGGCCGGTCATGGAGGCGCCGTACCGGCCGGCCCCGGCCAGTGCCCGACTCAGGCGGGAGGCCGACCGCTCTCCGTCGTCCCCTGCGGCGCGCAGCCCGGCGCGCACCGCGCCCGCACCGGCGGAGATCCGGTTGAGCTCGGCGACGGCTGTGCGGGCGCTGCGGCCGAGCGCCGCGAACTGAGCGGCGGTGCGCGCACCGTTGGCGTCGAGCTGGCCCAGGGTGCGGCTCGCGGCCTCCGTGCGGTTGGCGAAGGTGCCCATCTGGTTCGATGCCTCGCGCGTGCCCGCGATCAGGTCGCGGACCTCGGCGCGCATCGCCACAGTCAGGGTGAACCCTGCCACCGCATTCCTCTCCTTTACGTGGGTGCTGGTGTCCTCAGTCGCTCGTCGCGTGGTCGCGCGGCAGGAGCTGGATCTTCACGCCGTAACCGGAACGGTCCTGCGGCACGTGGTCGCGCTCCTGCTCGATCAGCTCGCAGCCGGGGCAGCGCATGGTGTCAGTGACGTAGGCGTGCGGATCGCCGCCGCGCTCGCGGTCCCACTCCTCCAGCCGGGTGTGGCACTCGGGACACACCGACCGCTGCCACTCCACCCAGGCCAGGGCCTTCGCGCGGTCCAGCGCCGTCCAGTGGCCATCACCGCCGAGGAACTCCGAGTGCGGAATGCCGAACTTCTCGCACAGCTCCAGCTCGGCCCGCAGCTGCGGATCCCGGCTCAGTCTTTTCCCAGCTCGACCCGGCTCTCCTGCTGCACGCCCCAAGCCGCCTCCCACAGCGCGGTGGCGTCCGGCGCCGACCATGTGTTCAGCAGCTCGGCCGCCTCGGCCTCGCTCATCCCGTCGAACGAGGCCGCCGCGATCAGTGCCGCGGGGAAAGTGTCCGGGTTGAACGCCGCGCCGTCGGCCGCCTGTTGGGTAGTCGGCGGATGCTGGGAGATCAGTTCCTCCAGCACCGGGCGCGGCAGCGCGAGGAAGGTCAGAACGTCGCAGGCGTCATCCAGCGCGGTACGTGCTGTCTCGACGGCGGCGTCGGCCTCGACGGTGTTCCGGGCCGCCTGGGCATCGTCCGGCGCGGCTTCGGCGAGGAACCGGGCGCGCCGAGCGGCCTGTTCGGCCTCTTCAACCTGCTGCCGGAGCTGGTCGTCGTCGCAGACGCGCAGCTTCTTGCGCGGGCGAGCACGGCGGCGCAAGCGTTCCATCTTCTCCGCCCACGTCCCCTCCGTCGGCGTGGTCTCGCCGGACGGAGGGGACGGGCGCTTAGCGGGTGCGGGACGCGACATGGGGTTAGTCCTCGTCGCGCTCGAAGACGGTGGCGGCGGTCGCGCTCACCACGGTGACCTCCACCTCATCGCCCTTACTGCCATGCCCCGTTGGCTTCGGCAGCGGACGGATTTCTGCCTCGGGCACCGGCACGTCCAGCGACGGCTCCTCAAGGACGGTGTAGGTGACCTTGAACTTCGCCGCCTCGTTGCCGGTGCTGTATGTCGCGGCGCGGGTGGCGACCTGAACGGGGAAGACGTCGACCGACTTCGAGCCGGGGATGTCGCCCTTGCGGAGGAAGACCACGTACCCCTTGGCGCCCTTGGGCAGGTGCTGCTCGATCTCGTCGGACAGCTGGTCCTCGTAGAACGTCAGGCTGGAGCTGGCGGCCTTGTCGTTCCCCGGGATCGAGGAGTTGAACGTCGAGCCCATGTCCGGGGTCTCGATCGGGTCATTCTCCAGCGCCCACCCCTCGATGTCGGACACCGCGCTCGTCAGCTCGAAGGCATTCGGGGCGCAAAGTTCCTTGCGGGTGGGCCGATACGAGTCAGCGATGGCCTGGAGCCAGTAGATCTTGGAAATGCCGCGCCGGAGGAATCGGTGATGGGCATGAGTCGGCTTGGTGGACAACGGGTCCGCTCCCACTTCTGGGGCAGCGTCCCGTACCAAGGCCCTGCCCCTTCGAAACTCAAAGGGGGGATTCGCCTGGCCAGGGGCCGAGCGTCCGCGCGGGCCTCCGCGGTGAGGATCACGAAGAAGCGTTTCCACTCCTTCAGGCAGGGGTCACGGTGATCGTGAACCGTTGCACGTAGGACACGATAGCGCCTGCCGCCGACACCGAGGTCTCCCCAGCAGCGTCGTGTTCCAACTCCCGGTCGATCACGCATGCTTGGGCAAGATGCAGGTCGTAGGCCCACCGGTCGCCGTTGCGGCCGACGATGCCGTGGCGTACCCGGTCGGCAAGCCACTGCACCTGGTCATCTCGCTCTCCGACCGACGTCACCTGGTACGACCACGCCGCATCCGCCTGCCAGTCCCACAACGGCGGACCGCTGAACGTCCCAGGCAGCGAATCCAGGATCGCGTAAGGCACCGACGCCGGTTCCCACTCACCCGACGCACAGCGCACGCGCGGCAGTTCACCGACACCACACGGCCGACCGGTCGCCTGAGCGATGAGCGCGGCCAGCGCGCGTGTCACGGGAAGACGCGCGGTGGTCACAGCACCCCGTCCACCAGCGCCTGGACGAACTCCGGCTCGGTTTGCTGGAACGCCGATCCCACGTGCGGAAACGGCGGCTGCCGGTAGTGGCGGCCGAGCCCATCGACGCCGACGAACCCGTACTCAAGGCGCCGCGCCTGCGGCGCGTTCGTGAATACCTCGGCCGTCACTTGCCCGCCTCCGGTAGCCATTCGTACGTCCCACGAGGCCCGGTACTGGCCGGTGATCACGTTCGGCCCTGGCCTGCCTGAGGCGTTGCGCTGGATACGGACGCGCAGCAGCATCGCGTAATGCCTTGTGATCATGCTGGTCCGGGCGCGGGCCGCCGACCCGAGACCGGTAATCGCGGCGGCCAGCGCGATCGGATCACGGAACTCCGTCGCGTCCGGGTGGGCGTTCGGATGCGGATTCACGTCTGCCATCAGGCGATCACCTGGATCCGGACGATCCGCACCACGCTGTAGGTGCCGACGTTCGCGTCCGAGACCCGAAAGCGACGTCCCATCAGTTGTGGGTCCCGGGGGCCATCGGGCCTGATCGATCCGGCGACCCGAAGGACGTCATCAGGTCGCAGCGCCGGAACATCGACCGGGAGCACGGCCTGGTAGTCGGTCGTCGGCGGGGCTTGGGAAACCGATCCGTCAAGCGGCTTGGTGATTGCCGGGCGCCCGAGCGGCATCACCGCGCCGAGCCCATCCCACACCAGCACCTCCTCCGGTGACGGCGGGACCAACTGGCCGGTCGCCTCATCGAGCACATCGTCGGCTCGGCCGTCTGAATCGCGCCACACCTCCACCTTGTCATCCAGGATCCGACCGACGACCCGGCGCACCCCGCTCACATCAAGCCCCACAGGCCCACTCCCCCAGCTGAGCCAGCATCGCCCGCGTCAACGACCCCGGCCCGGCCCCAAGATCCGGCCGGGTCAACGCGGCGCGCTCCAGTTCGTCAGGGTCTATAGCCGCGAGGAACTCTGCGACGGCTGGCCCCGGATCGGTGACATCGGCGACTGACACGCGCGCCAGCCCGTCGAAGTTGGTGTCACCGCTGTCCGCGAGGTGCAGCACGAGGTGCGCGGGCTCCCCGGGAACCTGGCTGATGGTGTAGCCACGAAGACCGCGCGGATCGATGCACTCGCCGTCGATCTCGATGATGGTCGTCTGGCCGTCGACACGGAGACGTACGTGATGACCGGCAGAGTCGTTGTGAACCATTCAACAGACGGTAGGAGGAGTGTCGGACAACCCCGCCGCTACGCTGCACCCCACCATTCGCTCGGTTCACCAAAGGGGAAGGGCTCGATGGGATCCAACAAGCCGTGGTGGTACCGCATACCTACCCGGCCCCTCGGGGTCATTGTCACCTGCGGCGTCGCGGCCGTCATCATCCTCACCACGCCCGACATCGGCACTGATGGCGTTCTGTGCGCCCTGCTTTCCAGTGTGTGCGCAGCCTTCCTGACCGGATTCGTTCAAGGCGTAGCGCAGGCCCGTCACGACGAACACTCACAGCAAACCTGATCCCGAGGGCCGGTCTCATCAGCGATCCTTGGCCAGGGCAAGGAGTTCGGCGAACAGCCCATCGCCGTTGGACAGTTCCTCGTAGTGGCCCTGTTCGGTGATCCGGCCGTTTTGCATCACGATGATCCGGTCAGCGATCTTGGTGTTCTCCAGCTGGTGCGTGACCACGATGGTGATGCGGTCGGCCGCGATGCTCTTGATCTCCGCGAAGATGTCGTGCTCCCCACGGGGATCCATCTGCGAGGTCGGCTCGTCCAGGATCAGGAGTGGGGACCGCCTGTACAACGCGCGAGAACAGGCCAATCGCTGCCACTGTCCGCCAGATAGTTCGGCTCCTCCGAAGAACTCTCGGGCCAACAGTGTGTCCAGTTGCTTGGGAAGCTCCTCGATCGCGTCCCGCATGCCCACGGCATCGACGGCCTCCCACACGGGATCGTCGTTGAAGGTGCGGGGCTGTCCGAGAGTGACGTTCTCCCGTGCCCGCAGGGGCCACTGGGCGAAGATCTGCGGGACAAGTCCGCAGGCCGCCCACACACCGCTCGGGTCGGCCGAGGCCAGGTCGGCACCATCCCAGGTCACGCTCCCCTTATCCGCCAGGAGGATGCCCGTGATCAACCGGGTGAGGGTCGATTTTCCCGAGCCGTTCTCGCCCACGATGGCCAGGATCTCGCCACGACGCAGCGTGAGGGAGAGATGGTCGACGGCGGGCCGGTCCTTGCCCGGGTACTGGTAGACCACCTCCTCCAACCGAATCTCATCCACCCGCCTGGGGATAGACACCTCGCCACGCCTGGACGCGCGTTCGGCGGCGAAATCGAGAAAGGCGCGCATGTCGGCGAGATACAGGGAGGTGTGAAACAACGCCGCGCCATTAATGACGAGTTGAGACAAGGCGCCCAGAGATGCTTGGACGGCGACGACGACGGTGGCGGCGACGGCCAACTCCAGGCGGCCGGTGGCGGCCAGCCAGGCGAGGGTGGCCCAGGTGCCCAGCAGGAAGATGCCGCCAAGCGCCGAGGTAGCCATCACGATGCGCAGCGTGCGCGGCGCGGCGTCCAACGTGCGCTGGTCGATGCGCTGGGACAGGGTGCGGTACCAGTAGATGATGTAGTTGGTCATGCTGTTGGCGCGGACCTCGTCGCCGTAGCGGGAGGTCGTGGCCCACCAGCGCATCATGCCCCGCACGTTGCGGTCGCCGAGGTTGAGGTAGTGCGTCTCGTAATCCACACGGGCCGACAGCACGGCTCCGGCGCCTGCGGGGACGACAGCCAGGAGCAGCAGCGGCAGCATCAGGGGGTGTAGCGCGGTCAGCACGCCGCCGGCGGCGACCATGCGAATCAGCGCGGACATGAATCGCTGCGCGTCGTTGATGAGCATGGTGGTCCGCGTGACTCCGACTTCGGCGGCCTCTTGGCGGTTGGCGAAGCCGGGGTCGCTGTAGGCGGAGGCTTCAACCCGGCAGGTTGCCTCGACCAGCGCGGTGTCCGCCGCGGTGATCAAGCCGGGGCTGATCCGGTCATTGGCGTAGGAGGACAGCGCGCTGGAGATCCGGCCGACCGCGGCGGCAGTGGCGATGATGACCAGGGCGGGAAGCGCGGCGTGCAGCCGTTCAGGTACAGGTGCGTTGCCAACGAAGTGCCGCATCGCCTTCGCGGTGAAGGCCAGCACGACTGCCGCGGCGACGCCAGTGAGCACCTGGCAGGTCACCAGCAGGACGACCGCTAGTCGATCAATTGCCCATGCCATGCGTGCCGTCTGCCACAGCGCGGAGGGCAGGCGAGCACACATGGCGGCGAAGGTGGCCTCGCCCAGCGGGTTCTTGCTGTAGTTGCTTTCGAATGTGATCGTCGCCGGGGGCGGAGGAGGGGGAGTCTTACGGCCTTCGATCGGGGTATCAGTGGCAGTCAACTGCATCCCTTCTGAACGGTGTTGCCGCGCCTGGATGGTCCGGCGATGCCAAGCTCAACGAGGTCGCGCCGGAATCGAACACGCTCGATTTCGGACGACGTGGAGGCCAAGCACCCTGCGGGTTGTGGGTACGGCCCCCCGGAGCCATCGAGCATGGATCTTGATGGCGGTTGGCTGAAAGGGGACTTGAACAAGGGAACTGGCCCCCACGAGACGCGAGGGCCAGACTTACGACCCGCGCACTACCCGGCGCGGTGACCGCCATGGAGCAACACGGCACACGCCTCGGCGACAAGTGCGTCGGCCAGTGGAAGCGCCGCTTGACTGCCCCGCGAAGCGAGAGTCACCGGTACACCGTGGGTACGGGATGGTCTGGGGAGTCCAGCCATACTCTTTGCCCGTGCTGGTCGATGGCGAGACCAAAGCGGTCGCGCGCGGGGCAGCCTTGTGCTTCCCACCACCGCCATGCCGCCTCTACCTCTTCCCACAGGCGGCGCGGCCCGTACTGCTCGACCTCGAACTCCGACTGGCCGGGGACGTACTCGGCGGTCGCCCACGACTTCCCGTCGTCAGCAGTAATCCACAGTGTCGCCTCGTCGCTGCCGTCCTGGGCGAGGCCGAGTGTCGGCCAGGCGTCCCGCACCTGGGTGCCGATGGCGAACATCCCATCCGGGGAGTCGTCGATATCACGTGGGTCGATCCGGGTTGTGGACTTCTCCCCGTCCTCTCCGCGGTAGGCGTCATGAATGTTCCCGCTGCGGCCCCGTTGGGAGCGGCACCACATGAACGCCGGGCTTCCGGAGAACCGCCCGGTCGCAATGCCATCGCCCACGTCCAAGGAGGCGAAGGAGTAGGAGTGGAAGCTTCCGCCCCAGGGGGTGACGATCCGGCCGCCAGGCGCCTGCTCCACCCACGCGTAGGGGATGTCCCGCACCGTGCAGGTACAGATGATCCGGTCGAACGGAGCAACCTCGGGGATCCCTCTCAGGCCGTCACCTGTGAGGACCTCCACTGGGAGCCCGGCCGCCTTGAGATTCGCTCGCGCCTGCTCGGCAACGGCGGGATCAACGTCGATCGTGACGACGTTTCCGATGCCGAGGCGCGTGCCGAGCCATGCCGCGTTAAGGCCGGTTCCAGCCCCGATCTCGGCGACGGCATGCCCTTCACGTACGCCCAGGAGGTCGAGCATCTCCAGCATGATCGACGGCATGGAACTGGACGAGGTCGGCACTCCCGTACCGTCGCCGCCGTCATCGGTCTGCGTGACGACCGGAAGGTCCCCATAGACCTTCTGCGCCCACTGCTGGTAATCACGCTCCTTGTCCCTGTCCTCGAACACAGGGGGACAGAACAGACCCCGGTCGACGCTGGCGACGACATCGGCCCAGTCGGGCAGGAGAGCGCCCTTGTTGGTCAGGATCTCAACCAACCGCTTCATCGTGGTCACAGCGCATCACTTCTTCGGGTTACTGATGGGCTTGTCCCACTTGCCGTCCGATTCCTTCGGCGACTGCTTCTTGTCGCCCTCGCTGCCGCCCTTGCCATCTCCGTGTTTACTCATCGGTTCCTCCATCTGTGACTTTGTCGGCGATTAGTCCAGTTACGCCCTGGAAAATCCTCGCTTCGGCGGCCGGGCCGGTGTGCGGGTCGGAAGGTCGTCGGGCTGTTTCGGGCCTTTGGGGTCGGCCATGATGGACCTGCCCTTCTGATGGGTGGCGCCGGAGGCCCGCGCTGGGAACGTTGCGCCTCCGGCGTCGACTGGGCTTGCTTGACCGAGCCGCTCCACGCGGTCGGTACACCAGTCGGCGTCAGCCCGAGATCCCGGCTCTCCGCGGGACGTGGCTGTCCTCCGGTCTACATGGAGCGTTGACGTGCTGCGGGCAGCAGCAAAGCGGAAAGACCAGGGACATCAGTGGCCCTTCACCCGGCATGACTTCGTGCTCCGGCACTACCTGGGTGACCCCGTTCGCGGTCACTCGATAGACCGCGATCGTCATTGCCATGGCCGCCTCCCCGTCTGCGCTGCACGACGCCAACGACGCTAGAAACAACGGCACTTGGGCCTCAACGAAGTTGCGCCGGATTGCGCGAATTCACCCCAGGGCGTCGATCGCGGCCGTGATCAACTTCCGTGCGTGCGCGCCGTGAACAGCCATGCCTGTCAGTGTGGTGAACGTCCGGACGTAGTCGGCGATCTCCCGAGGCTGCGTGATCCGCAGGTATCCGGAGGTCAGTTCAACCGCGACCTCCGCCTCATCGAACATGTAGAAGTCCTCAACCGGTAGGTGCGGCCGGCCGGTACCCATGGGGAGGATGCCAAGGCTGACGAACGGTCGTGAGCTGACGGCGATCAGGTGCCCGAGTTGGCCTGCCATGGTTTCCGCATCGCACACGGCGGCGCGCAGGACATACTCCTCTACCAGGAGCCCGAAGCGGTGGCGCCCGGAGAAGAGCATGTGTTGCCGCTCCATGCGGGTATCGACAGCTTCGTCAACGTCATCGATGGCGACGCGATCACGCTGGATGGACCGCAGGACAGCGGCGGTGTACTCACGTGTTTGCACCATGCCGGGCATCACGCGGCTCGCGTAGACCCGGAAAAGGCCCGTGCGCTGGTAGAGGGCGGCGACGGACTCTTGAGCGGCGCGCAGGCCGGTGCGCTCCATGCGCCGCCATTGGGTGTACATCGACTCAACGGCGCGGACCGCGGCGATGAGGTCGGCGATCTGGTCGACGGCCCCGCACACGATGCACCAGGTCTTGATGTCGGACTCGGACGGAGCCGATATCCCACTTTGGATTCGGCTGGTCTTGGCCGGGTGCCAGCCGCACTGTGCGGACAGCTCGTCCCCGTTGAGCCCGGCGTCTTTGCGGATCTCGATGAGGCGGTTAGCGAGGGCTTTCCGCGCTTCGATGACGCTGGACGACGGGGACGATGGCATGGTGCTAGCTGTCCGGTACCGGTCTCGGGTGGATGGTTCAGACGGTGTACTGCTGGTGCGGGATGCCGCGGTCCCACACGGCCTCGAACGCGGAGACGACCATCTTCACCACGGCGGGGTCCTCGTTGAACTCGTGGCCAGCCCAGTCACCGTCCCCGGTGAACCAGTGAAAGAGGACCCTGCGGTCATCGATCAGCCACAAGTCATTGCCCGGCAGGGCCAGGTCGGAGGAAAGACGCCTCGGAAGCCAGCGGACCTGTTCCCCTGCCGCGATGTTGTGCTGCTCAGTGATCGCGTGCTCCCAGCGGATGTAGTCGGTGACTGGCTCGGAGACGACCCTGGCTCGGCGCATCCCCACCCCTCGGCCGACGGTCTCCTTCACCAGCTCAGACCAAACGCGGTACTCCTCGGGCAGTTGCACGGAGCTCCCTTGCCGCCAGGCAGCGAAGACGGGGTCGTCCATATAGGAGTCGCGCATCTCCAGGTGGGCCGCCGAGTGCTCAGCACTCCTCAGCAGGGCGGTAAAGTCCGGTGCGCTCTGCGTCATCGCACGCCTTCCTCAAGATCGGGATCATCCGGACGGGGAGACGCACCACGGTCTCATGGTCGGGCACGCCAGTGGGATGACCTGGAACCCACTCGGTCTCGCTGATCTTCTCGTACGTCTCCAGGTCAGGGAGCCACCCCTGAATGACGATCTCGCCCTTCTCGTCTTCGAGCCACACCGTGGGAGAGCCGCCATTGGGCGTGTTCGGGTCTATGCCGACGAACTCTAGGTTCACTGTGCACTCCCCTACCAACTCGGTTGCGCCATCTTGCGGGTGACGCTTCCCGAGGAGCGAAGGGCCGTCAAGATGCCCGTCCGAAATGGCCGAGACTTGCGCTACCTTGCCGCCTCTCGTGAGCCGCATGAACGGAAAGAGAGTGGGTGCGACAGCGAAAGGCTGCCGCACCACCCTCTTTCGTGCCCCTGATTGCAGGTCAGGTCCGGACCATGGCTAGAACTTCGTCGCGCAGGGCCTCGACAGCGGCTTGGTCGGGGGCCTCAACGTTGAGTCGCAGCAGCGGTTCGGTGTTGGACGGACGGAGATTGAACCAGCGGCCGTCACCGAGGTTGACCGTCAGACCGTCGAGTCGGTCAGTGGTGACGCCGTCGAACTCTTGGTACGCGGCTTCGACTTCGTCCAGCTTGGCGGGCACGTCGGCGACTTCGGAGTTGATTTCGCCGGAGGCGGCGTAGCGAGAGTAGTCGGCGACCAGCTCGGACAGCGGCCGGTCCTGCTCGCCGAGGGCGGCGAGGACGTGGAGGGCGGTGAGCATGCCGGTGTCGGCCCGCCAGAAGTCGCGGAAGTAGTAGTGGCCGGAGTGCTCGCCGCCGAAGACCGCGTCGTGCTCGGCCATCAGGGCCTTCATGAACGAGTGGCCGACCCGGCTGCGGATCGGGGTTCCGCCGTGCTCGCGGATGATCTCGACCGCGGCGGCGGAGGTGATGACGTTGTGGACGATGGCCGAGCCGGGGTGCTTGGCCAGCTCGCGGGCGGCGACCAGGCCGACGATCGCGGAGGGGGAGACGGCCTGGCCCTTCTCGTCAATGAAGAAGCACCGGTCGGCATCCCCGTCGAACGCCAGGCCGATGTCGGCACCGGTCTCGCGGACCTTGGCTTGGAGGTCGAGGAGGTTCTTCGGCTCCAGCGGGTTGGCCTCGTGGTTCGGGAAGGTGCCATCCAACTCGAAGTACATCGGTACCAGGTCGATGGGCAGGCCCTCGAAGACGGCGGGGACGGTATGTCCGGCCATACCGTTGCCCGCGTCCGCCACCACCTTCAACCTGCGGATGCCGGACAGATCGACCAGCTTGTTGAGGTGGACGGCATAGTCGATCAGCAGGTCCTGGCGGGTGACGGTGCCCCGCTCCCTGGCGGGGACGGGGATGTCTCCGGCCTCCAGCCAGGTGCGGATCTGGCCGAGGCCGGAGTCCTCGCCGATGGGGGCGGCCCCGGCCCGGCACAATTTGATGCCGTTGTCCTTGGCCGGGTTGTGGCTGGCGGTGACCATCACCCCGGGCAGGCCCAGCTTGCCGGAAGCGAAGTACAGGTAGTCGGTCGAGCCGAGACCGGCGTCGATGACATCGGCTCCGGCCCGGTTGGCGCCCACCGCGAAGGCTTTCGCCAGGTCCGGCGAGGTCGAGCGCATGTCGCGGGCGATGACGATCCGATCGGCTTTGGTGAGCCGGATGAACAAGGCACCGGCCTTCTCGGCGATGTCGGTGTTCATCTGCGCGGGGACTTCACCGCGAATGTCGTACGCCTTGACCAGACGGGAGTAGTCGGGCATGGCCTGCCTTCCAGAGTCGAGGGCTTGTTGGGCGAGGTTACCGACGGTGGCCGCCCGAACACGCCGAATCGGACCGCCCACCGTCGGGGGTTATGCGGAGGTGCTGGCATAGGGCTCGGAGAGACTGGAGATGAGCCCACGCGGCTCGGAGGTCGGCAGGGCGACCGCGTGGACCGGAAGATCAGCAACCGACTCCAGGACCGCTGTCAGGGCATCGTCAGGTACCAAGGCGAACAGGCAGCCGCCGTGTCCGGATCCGGTGAGCTTGGCGCCGAAGGCGCCTGCGGCCAGGACCCGCTTCGCGCAGGTGTCGATGAGCTCAGTCGAGCAGCGGACCTTGCCCCGCAGCAGGTCCTGCCCGGCGTTCAGCAACCGGCCAACCTGGCGATAGTCCACGGTCTTCGCGGTCAACAGCTCGGTGACGGCATCGACCAGCTCGCCGGCCTGGCGGGAGTAGTCGATCATTGCGGTCTCGCGGGCCTCGAAGCGGGCCCGCTTGGACGCCAGCACCTTCATGGTGGTCCGTCGCTGCAAGGTGTCGATGACCACGACCGGGATACCCAGGTTCGGTGCGATTCGCTCGATCGTGGGCAACTCGCCTGCGTTCACGCGGTTGACGCCGCCATACGCGCAGGCCAGGAAGTCCATCCAGCCCGCCCCGGAGCCCAGTTCACTGGTCTCGGCTTGGCGGGCCAGTCCGCAGACCTGGGCGATCTCCAGCGGATCTCCGGCTAGGCCGCCGAGGGCTGTGACCACGGCCAAGGTGAGGGCGGCGCTGGAGGACAGTCCGGCGGCCACCGGTAACTCGGTTGAGGCGGTCAGCACGGTCCCGGCGATCAGCTCGGCCTGCCGCAGGCTAACGCGGACAGCGGCCTGCATGTGGTCCAGGACATGACCGTCGTATTGCCGCCCGGCGGCCTGGGCGGCGGGGACGAGACGGGTGCGGAACAGCGGCGGCCCGGATGTCAGGACCAGAGCGGTGGAGCCGACCGCCTGCCAGGCGGTCACCCTGGTCCGCAGCGGCACGGCGGTCACCACGGAGGAGCCGCCGGTCATCCAGTCCAGCGATTCCCCGGCCAGACACAATCGGCCCGGGACCGAGGCGGTCACCGCCCTCGCGATCGCTCGGGCCGTCATCGGCGGGTCTCCGGTAGGGCCTGCACACAGCTCGCGCAGGCGGGTGAGCGCGACCAGTCCGCGCGGCTGTGCCGCTGCCGCCACTCGGCCATGACCGGGTGATTCCACAGCTCGGCCAGGGTGCTGTCGGCGACGTTGCCGACGACGTATTCGCGGTGCTGGGGGCCTTCGGGGACCACGTTGCAGCACATCTTCATCTGCCCGCGGAAGTCCACGCTGAGCGAGGTCGCGGTCATCTGGCACGGAGCGGTACGCAGGCCGTTCTGCGGCACCAGGGCGGTACCGCCGCGGTCGTTGTAGGTGTCGATCGACGGGCGGATGACCTCGACCTTCATCCCCGTGTCGGGGTCGGTCCAGGTCGCGGCCAGTCCTTGGCGGACCTCGGCGAGCTGCCAGGGGAAGCAGTCCCGGATGCGGGCCTTGACCAGCCAGCTTCGCAGGGCATCATAGGTGGGCTGCACGTCGGCTCGGTGGGGATAGCGGGTGACGCGCAGGTACTTCACCCCGTCCTCGCGCATGCGTTCCACGGTGCTGCGGTTGAGGAGATCGCCGTTGGTGTAGATCGCGGGCCTGGCGGCCGGGATCGCGTAGCGGACACGGGCGATCTCCTCTCTCAGACGAGGGTTGGCCAACGGCTCGTTGTAGTTGTGGAAGGCGAAGAACCCGTCGAAGCCAGCGGCCCCCAGCTCGGCGGTGATCTTCTCGAAGACGGCCCAGTCCATCAGCTGCTGGGTGCGTCGCGCGTTGGTCTGTCCGTTGGGGCACCACGAGCAGATGCGGTTGCAGTATCGGGAGGTCTCGATCTCCACATATCGCACGCCCGCCAGTGGCCGATCCTCGGCGGGGATGGGAGGCGCCAGAGCTGGCACCACGGGCAGTAATGCCCGGTCGGCGGTGTTTGGTTCGGGCACAGCAGTCCTCCGTCGTGGTGGGCTGGTGAGAGGCGATGAGCGAGGGAGCGGATGGGTTGGTGCATCTGGTTCGGGTACCGCGCTATTGCGCCGCTCGATGGTCCAGGCTCGTGCCTCCGGACCACCGAGCGGCCGTCTAGGTGGCGGTGCTGCGCAAGGCAAGGCAGGCCAGCGGGCCTCGCAGGTCGTAGCGCACGGCCTGCGCCCAACCGAAGCTGAGCGAGGCGATCTCCCGTTCGGCCATCCCACCGGGCTGGGTGACGTCCTCACCGACGACAGGTATTACCGCGTACATCCGTCCTCCGGGACGCAGCCAGAAATCACGGACCCGGCGGACCCAGGCTGCGGGGTCGGTGAGGAAGGGCAAGATCAGGCGGCACACCACCAGGTCGATGCCACGGATCGGCAGACCGGGCGGGTCGCCCTGGTTGAGGTCATGGCGGAGGTAGCGGACGCCGGTCAATGGGGTGCGGCGGGCGGCGCGCAGAGCTGTGTCGGCGAAGTCGATGCCGGTGACGTCGTAGCCGAACCGGTGGAGCTGGCGGCTGAAGACTCCGGTGCCGCAGCCGACATCCGTAGCTACATGGCCACAGCGAATGGGAAAGTGCCTTGCGAAGGCGGCCAATTCAGTGTCGGTGAGCATGTGGTAGCCGCGGCCTTCCTCGGCCCAGGCATCCCAGGTGGTTGCCGAAGGGCTCCGTGTCATCGTCATGCCGCCACGCTCACCGCGAATTCGGCAGAGCTCTTGTCGCCGGGCTGCTCGGGATCAGCTTCCGGCCCCGGCTCATGACGGCGGCGGAGAGCGTCGCGGGCAGCAGCGAACGGCGGCAGTCCGACGCTGGCGCGGCGCGCGTCGAGCTGACGGGTGTCACGGACCGGCAGGACTTCCGGCCCGTGGGGACCGGTCCTGTACTGCGTTCCGTAGAGCTGGACCGCGCCGGCGTTAACGCTGCACCGGTCGTGGAGGTGTGCCCACTGCTGGATGGGGGCCTCGCCGCGCTCAACTGCCGTGGAGAGCAGACGCAGTGCCAGGCGCTGAAAGTCGCGGAGATGGTCAGCACGAAGAGCAATCTCCCACGCGGCCTTCGCAGCGTCCTCCCCGACGAGGCTGCGACCGGGCCATCCGTGGTCAGCCACGATGCGGCGGAGCACAGCCGCGTTGGCATGGTCGAGATGCCGGCCCAAGTTGGTCTGCACGTCGCTGGGCCGGGTGCGGACGAGTTGGTACCAGTGCTCGCGTGCCTGCTCCGCGCGGGCAAGGAGGTCGCAGGCGATGTCGGGACGTCGGGGTTCGGTTGTCATGGTCAGGCTCCGTACTGGAGTGCCGTCACGAGTCGCCGTGCGGTGCGCAGTGTGAGGTCTCCCAAGGTGATGGCGGGCTCGCCCCCGCATCGCTGGCAGTAGGGGTGGAAGTACGTGTCCATGAATCCGCCGCGTGTGGCCTGTTTGAAGGCGGCGTCGAGACGGTCAAGGACTTGCTGTCCCTCGGGCCAGTCGGGGGTCTCGGCCAGCTCCGGCTGGGACGGGGCGCCCAGGACGCAGGCGAGCCGGTCCGCCGTGCAGATCGAGACATTACCGAGGCGGATCTTGGCGCCATAGACATGCGGGGTCGGCACATCGAGCCCGTGAGCCTGGAAGGCGGAGCTCAAGACATCCGCAGTTTTGAAGGCGCGCTTCAGGCTCTTGCGGATGAGGCGCGCCAGGTGGAGTGCTGTCGCCGGATCCGTCGTACCGACGTCGACGCAAGGCTTGCGCTCCGTGTTGGTCCATGGCGAGAGTCTCAAGCCCGCAGCCGTGCAAGCTCGACGCAGGTCGATGGCGGCTTCCACGACCCCTTCCATAGCGGATGAGGTAGTGAGTTGCGGCTCGACAGCGGGCTCCGCCGGGGCAGTAGTGTCGTTCGTCATGCGGTTCTCCGGACAGTGGTGCGAGGGCGGGTCGTGGGAGGCGGTTCCCCGCCGTCAGGGAGGTCCACCGATCGCGCCAGCCGGGGCTAACCGCCGTAGCGAGGACGCGTAGTTGACGGCGGTGTCCGTGAGGGGGAGCACGGAGACGGGGTAAGCGATCCACGTCCAACGACCGGCGGGGGCCGGCACGGCGAAGGTGTACGGCTTTCCTCTCCGCAGTTCGACCACAGCGGCCTGCACGGCACGGTGGTCGCCGAGCCAGCCCCAGACCCTGTGAAACGTCGCCCGGTCCAGATCCACACTGGCGGCGCGCACGGATTCGCGAACCCACTCGACGGCCTGGCCGGGTTCATCGGTCGTGATGTCATGCGGCGGCCCGTCTCCCGGCTGAGGACCGTCGTGGTCGACGTGGCACCAGTAGGTGCGCGGCAGCGGCTTCGTCATGCTGACCACCTGCTCTCGGCAGGGGCAGAGCCGAAGTCCGGGAGAGGACCGTCGTCGTCATCGGCCACGAGGTCGAGCAGGTCCAGGACGAGCGAGGCCAGACGGCGCGCATAGGAGTCTGTGGGCGTGAACCCCTTGGCTGATCCTTCGGCGTCGAGGCCGCAAGCAAGGCCGACCCGCTTGATCAGGTCCTTGTCCGGGCGCCCCCGGACGCGCTGCAAGGCATCCGTCACGAGGTACCACAGACAGCCTTGTAGACGAGGGACGAGCTTCCGGATTTCCTCGGGCTCCAGCGGCGCTGCGCCCCAGCCGAGAATCCGGTCCAGGTAGTCGTCCACGCCCTCCTTGATAAAGGAGCTGGTCAACGAACTGAGCAGGTCCAGGAGCGACTTGGGGGCGGCAGGCCGCGCGGGTTCGACCTCCATATCGCGGGCGGCCTCGGCGTCCCGTACAGGCAAGGGAGAGTGGCCAGTGTTCATGCCGCGCTCTCCCTGGAGGTCGTGCGGAACTCGAACCAGACGTCCTTGCCGTCTTCCGTCGGGTTGGCGCCCCAGGCGTCAGCGGTCTTGGCGAGGAGGAACATCCCGCGACCGCTCTGACCGCACCAGTCCGGCTCGGTGACCACCGGGAGCGCCCGACTGGTGTCGCTGACTGTGACGCGCACGGCGTCGGAACGGCGTTGCAGGGTAAGGACGCAGTCCGGAGAGCCCGCGTGCTTCGCGACGTTGCTGAGCAACTCCGTCGTGCACAACGCAGCGGGGGCCGTTAACTCAGCTCGGCCCCATAGACGCAGGTACGCGGCAACGATCCGTCGTATACCGGCGAGGGCCTTCGGGACTGCGGCCAACTCTTGTCTGTACTGCTTGATGCCTGCCTCTGCCATGACGGCCACGGCTCCTCCCAGAGGGACGCGGGCACACGCACAGGTTCGTAGCGCCCCGAACTCGTCGGAGCACCCTGCGTTGATGCCTCATGTTGCTCTCGACCAACCTTCCGCGCAACCTTTCTAGTTAGAAAGCATTCGTTCAGTGAAGATGTGTCATATGCCAGCTTGCTTACGCCCGATACGCTGCCTGGTCAGACGAGGAGGTACCGCAGTGGTCGATGCACAGCCGAACGTGCACCGCCGGAGACTGGGCCTGGAGCTCCGCGCACTACGGAAAGAGGCTGGGCTCAACCTGGACGACGCAGCCAGCAAGCTTGGGCTGTCCGGCGCCCCGGCACTCAGCAAGATCGAGAACGGCAAGCAGCGGGTAGCGCCGATCGCTATCGCTGGCTTCCTGGAGGCGTACAACTGCACGGACCCTGCCCGCAGCGCGGAGATCCGGAGCCTCGCCACCCTCGCTTCCTCCGGGAAGCGAACCAGCCTGCTCGCGCGGTACCGCGACTCAGTTCGGGACCCCTTCGCCGAGTACGTGCATCTGGAGGAGCTCGCCAAGCGAGCGGAGACCTTCGTGTATCTGTTGCCCGGGCTGCTTCAGACCGAGGAGTACGCCCAAGCGGTCGTCACAGGAAGCCGGAAGTGGAGTACGCAGCGGGACATCCGCAAGTTCGTCGAGCTCCGAATGAAGCGCCAGCAGGCGCTCACCCGCAGCGAACCGCTCGGCTTGTGGTGCGTGCTCGACGAGGCAGCCCTACGCCGCGAGGTGGGTGGGCCTGACGTCATGCGGCGACAGCTCCAGCGGCTGGTCGAGGTATCAGAAGAACTACCCCACGTCGCGATACAGGTTCTTCCCTTCGCGAAGGGTGCACACGCCGGCATGGACGGGGGTTTCACCCTTCTACACTTCGAGGCGGGACCGCCAGTAGCCGTCGTGGAGCCGATGACAACGTCGCTCTACCTGGAGGACGATAGGGACGTCGGACGCTATGAGACGGGGTTCAATCACCTCCGCGCCGAGGCTCTCGACACCGAGCAGTCCCTTGCCTTCATCCGCAACATGATCAAGGACTCGTAAGCATGAACATCAAGGTCGACCTCACCAACGCCGAGTGGGCGAAGAGCAGCCTGAGCAACGGCGGGGACAACTGCCTGGAGGTCGCGTTCGTCGATGGGGTGGTGGCGCTCCGCGACTCCAAGGACGTCGGGGACCCCAACGCCAAGATCCTGATCATCTCGCAGGACGACTACCGCGCCTTCACCGGCGGCATCGCTAAGGGTGATCTGCTGCTCCCGTAGCGTCCAAGCAAGGTGGTACGTTGCTTGAGCAGCGGCCCGACGTTCAGAGGTACTCGAAAGCATGGGACGAACTGACCGCCGCCGCAATGTCCCCATCTGCATCCCAGCAGTACATTCGTGATCTCGTCAAGGAAAGTGGATCATGACTCAGGAGTCCGCGCCCCGCACCACCGAGAACGAGCTGGAGGGCGCGTTCTGGCACACCAGCTCCTACAGCGGCACGAACAACAACTGCGTGGAGCGAGGCAAGCTCCGCTCCGGCCGCCAGGCCGTGCGCGACACCAAGGACCGCGAGCGCGGAGCACTGATCTTTGACGCGGACGTATGGCGGAACTTCGTCGCGGCCGTACGGAACGACACCCTCTAACGTGAGCCCCGACACGCGAGAAAAGGACGCGCTGTACGCGCTCGATCTGAGCGAGGTCGAGTGGGTGGGGGCACCGGGCAGCGACCCGCGTAACCGCGTCGAAATCGCCCGCCTCCCAGGCGGCGCCGTCGCCATGCGCAATGCAGCCTGCCCTGAGGATCCCCCGCTTCGGTACACGGCAGCCGAGTGGGAGGCGTTCACGCTCGGCGCCCGCGACGGCGAGTTCGACCTCTCGTAGCCTCCGAAAGCCGCGCCCCCGCTCCGATCACTCGGATGCGGGGGCGCGGCGCGTCAGGCCCACGGCGGCCCACCGGGCCGCCGCTGGCTACTCGTCGAGGTAGAGCAGCGCGGTGATCGTCTTCTTACACACGTCGCAGTGCATCGGAGCCTCGATGCTCGCGAGGTCGCACTCGATGGATGTGATGCGGTCCACCACCCTGGTGTCGACTTCGCCCCGCCATGCCTCATGCCAGCGTTCGGTGTTCTCCTGGAGCCGCGAGACGTAGCCGCGGGTCATCTCGTAGAACGCCCGAACGCCGTGCTCCTTCATGTAGCCCCAGTTGAACTTCAGGCTCTTGAGCACGACGGGGAACGGGTGCAGCGCCTGGGTACGACCCCAGGTCTCCAGCACGTCCGCGACATCGAGCCTGCCAGCCCGCTCATCCAGCACCGTCCACATGCCGGAGGCGTCGTAGTCGCCAAGCACCTGGTCCAGGACCCCGGCACAGCGGCGCAGGTTCGCCTTCTTCGCCTGGAAGACCCGCGCAACCTCGGTACGCGCCTCGGCCGTGGGCTCCTTGCGGGCCTTGCTGATCGCCCGGGTTAACTCCGTACTGAGAGCTGCCTCATCACACAGTGAGTCCCCGAAGCTGAGCCACGGGTCCGGAAACCCGCGCTCAGCCGTCACCTCGAAGATCCGATCGCCTTGCGTTCCCATCCACTCCTCCTCGAAAGTCGGCAGCGGACAGGGTCCGCTGCGCGTCAACTGGATGGTGCGCACCGCCGCGCGAGTTCCGCAGCAGCCTGATCGAGCGGGACCTGGACCTGCTCGCCGCTTTCCATGTCCCGCAGCGTGACCATGCCGGCGTCGTGCTCGGCCTTGCCGTAGATCACGCAGAAGCTGGCCCCTTGGTCGCTGGCCCACTTCATCTGCTTGGCGAACTTCCCGCTGGATCCAAGGTAAACGCCTGTTCGAATCCCGGCGCGGCGGATTTCAGCCGCCAGCCGGAAGCTGTCCGCCGACAGGTCCTCGCCCATGACCGTGACGGCCACATCGACCTGCGAGTAGCTGCCCTGATCAGCCTGCTCCAGAAGCGGAAGGATCCGCTCGATACCCAGCGAGCCGCCACAGGCCGGGGAGTCCTTGCCACCGAGCCGGGCGATCAGCCCGTCATACCGACCGCCGGAAGCGATCGAGCCCGGCATGCCCGGCGCGGCGACCTCGAAGATGATCCCCGTGTAGTAGTCGAGGCCGCGCACCAGGTTTGGCGTGAACCCGATCCGCTCGGCCGGGATCGCGTCCTTGGTCAGCTCCAACAGCCGGTCTACCTCCGCCAGACCCGCCTGCCCCATCTCGCTGGACTTCAACTCACCACGGATCCGCTCGACAGCGTCCGGCGAGGTGAGGTCATCCACCAGACCCTGCGCCACGTCTTGCGACAGCCCGCGGTTGGCCACCAGCTCGCCGACGACGGCCTCCGGGGAAAGCTTGTCGAGCTTGTCGAGCGTGATCAGCACGCCGGAGCCGAGCCCTTCGGGGACGTTGTACGCCTCCAGCAGACCGAACAGCACGTGCCGGGAGTTCAGCAGGAACCGGAACTCCGGCACCCCCAGCGCATCCAGCGCGTCATGGAGGGCGAGGACGACCTCGGCATCCGACAGCGGAGAGGACGAACCCACGATGTCCAAGTCACACTGCACGAACTCGCGGTAGCGCCCCTTACCCGGCCGGTCAGCACGCCACACCGGAGCGATGGCGTACCGCTTGTACGGGGAGGGCAGCTGGCTGCCGTAGGCCGCCGCCGCGCGAGCCAGGGGCACGGTGAGGTCGTAGCGGAGAGCAAGATCAGCCTCGCCGGTCGCCTCATGCTCGCCGCGCCGGAGGATCTTGAAGATCAGCTTGTCGCCCTCGTCGCCGTACTTGCCGGTGAGGACGTCCAACCGCTCGAACGCCGGCGTCTGGAGGGGCTGGAAGCCGTAGCGGCCGAACACTTCCCGGATTGTCGCGAACGCGCGTTCCCGCCGCTCATGCTCGGCGGCGAGGAAATCGCGGGTGCCGGACGCGGGCTCAAACTGCTTCAACGAGGCCATGCGGCCATAGTCCCGGAAGCCGGGTGCCGCAAGCAAAGCACATCGAGCAGTGTCTCGATAGCCGACCAGCCGCACGCAGAGACCTCCCAAACAGAAGGCGAGGTTCCGGTCTACTGGTGGTCGCAGGGGCCGTCGAAACCGAGCCAGGCGATCCGGCGCGGACCGAACGACCTGGCTCGACGCCTTCCCAGCCCACCAAGCGGTTCAGCGAGCGCGACCGCACCTCACCGACGCCAGGCACCCGAAATGGATCATTTGGACTACATGACAAAATCCGGACCATGAACGCGCAAGACTGGAAACTGTCTGTTACGGGCGATAGCTGCCCCGAGTGGTGTGCACAGGACCACGCCGACGACGACCCCGAGCACGAATCGATCATCCACGAGTCCACTCCGCTCACCGTCGCGCTGCCCCCAATGGTCAACGGAGAACGACTCCAACTCTCGTTCACCACCATCTGCAGCGAGGACTACAACCACCCCGAGGAGGGGCGCAGCCCCTCCCACATCGAGCTCGGCACCGAGTCCGACCAGCAGGGCCGCATGCACGACTACATACCCTTCCCGTCCGTCGAAGCCCTCGATCAGCTGATCAACGACTTCCGGAGCACGGCGAACATGCTGGAGCAATGGCGCGAGCGTCTGCCCTCCGCCGGGCAAGCCGCGTAACCCCTACCGGTAGCGGCGCGTCGGCACCAGCCAGGTGACCACCAGGTCCTCGTCGCCGTCCTCCTGGTCGCCGCAGGGATCATCGGGCGCGGGCGCTTGGCGTACGGCGTCGATCTGCCGCTCGATGCCGCGCAGGTTCTCCTGAAGGTCCATGGTCACCACGCCATCGACCGTGACCTTCAACGGGTCAGCAAGCAGCTTCGCGCGGCGCTCACCCAGTACCTCAAGTGCAACCGCCCGAACCAACCCCAGGCGGAAGTACCGGCGCTCCAGGTCGGCCGGGTCCACGTCAGGGCCGAGCTGCGCCAGCAGCCACGCCCGCTGGAACTCGTCCACCAGGTTCACATCCCTCTATACGAGACGGCCCGGAGCCAGACGCGGGAAACCAGCTCCGAGCCGTACGCGTGAGCGCATTACGCGGATGACGAGCGGGACCGCCGCGGCGGCGACTTCTTGCCGCCGCCGGTCTCGCCCTCCTCGTCTTGGGGTGCACTCACGGTGTTGTCCACCATCTCCTCGACCCCGACGACCTCCACCTCACGCGGCGGCGGCACGTCCCAGGCAGCGGGGTTGGTGATCAGCACGGCGATCTCCGCAGGCGGGCACTCGCCCGGCAACAAGACCAGCTCCTCCCGCGTCTCCGGGTCCTGCACGTACACGGCGGCGATCAGGTGACTCACCAGCATCACAGGACCTTGGCCACGATGTGCGCGTCCGGGGTGTGCATCACCGGCATGCCGACGGCGGCGCCCTTGGTCCAGATCTGCACCGGGTCATCCTGCATCCCGCGGGTGATGATGATGCCCGGCGCGTCCTCTCGGACGATCTCCGGATTGGTGCCGCGCGAGAGCACCAGCGCCTCGGCGGTCACCCCGAACATCGTCTGCGCCCACTTCTCCCGATCCGGCGGCACCAGCACCCACAGGTCCTCGGGCAGCACCTTGCGGGGCTTGCCGTCCACCCGCACCTGCGCCTTGTAGAACGTGATCGGCGGCAGGTTGTAGTTGCCCCTGACGACGTTGATTTGCTGCGGGGTGAGCGTCGCGGTCGGCGTGGTCGATGGGTTCACCGACCCGTAGTACGCCGCCCGGTAGGCGTTGTTCGCCGCCAGGTAGCTGAACGCCTTCCGGCTGGTGATCACCAGCTCCGGCTCCGGGGCGCCGATATCGTCCAGATGCTGAATCCACCGCAGCTCATCCGCGATCGGATCAGAGGCCGCGTCGGACCACGGCACCGGGGCGACCGGCATGTTCGCCGCCGGGACGTTCCAATCCACCTCCAGCGTCAGCCCGTTCTCCTGCACCAAGCTGAACTTCCCGTCGGCCAGAACGTCTCCGGCGGCCAGCTCCAGCCGGGAGCGGATCGCCTCCACATGCCGCTCGACATCGTCATACAGCAGCTCGATCAGCCGGTCCTGATCCGAGCCGCGCGAGGCTTCCAACAGGATCTGCTCCTGCTCACCAACGATGAGCTTCTGCCCGAGCGCGGGCAGCGCACCCTCACGGGAGGTCTGCCACGCCTCACGGGTCGCGAACGGCACCGAAGCATCGAACGCCCGGTACTTCGCCACGTTCACATACCGGCCGGAGTCCTTCACCCGCCACTTGACCTCGTTCAGCTCCAGCGTCGGGAAGATCGTCTGGGTGAGCAGGAAGTCCTTCGGCGACGGGATAGCACGGGCGAACGTCGTCAGGTCAGCGACCTGGACGTCCTTCAACAGGTCCTGAATCGTCACAGCCCCGGCCCCTTACACGAACCGGATCTGCGCACCACGCGGGTGCCACGACAGCTGCGACAGATCGATCCCCCCGGGCACCTTCGACGCACGCACCGCACCATGCCACAGCAGCGCCGCCGGAATCCGGGTCTGCCCCGGCGCGAACGGCACCTCCGCGAACACAAAGCCCCGCAGAACCTGACGGCCGCAAGACGCCTCCGGATCGTACGGCCCGTACAACTTCGACTCGACCACCTTGCCCACCGGGATACCGGAGAAGACCCGGCCGTACGGCTGGCATGCGTCACCGCACTGGTAGTGCACCCCCTCCTCGAAAAGGCTCAGGTCAAGAGTGATCGTGTCGGTCGACTCCGTGCCGTGCAGCGCCGCCAGCCAATCGCGGTCAGCGGTCAGGAACTCGTGCGTCGTAACAGGCTGAATACTCACGCCATCTCCTATGGACGAATGCGGTTCATCTCCTCCGCACACCGCCCACAAGGCAGTGCCGTCCACGAAGTTCGAGGGGCGTGGTCCCCAACCCTGCTGGCCAGACAGACAGTCCGCGCGGCTACTCGATCACAAGGCCGCGTCGACGAGCCATCTCCAGCCCCGCCGCACCCGGCCGCCGCACCGGCGCCGTACGCGACGGGCCTCGACCAGCCGGAGCACCACCCGGAGCAGACGGCACCGGCGTGCGCACCTCGCCGAACAGCTCCGGACGCCGCACCCGCAGCACCTCCGCAGCCGCCGCAATCTGCGCCTCGTCCGCGTCATCCTCCGCCGCGAGCAGCTTCTCCGCGTCTACCAGGTCATCACCTGCAGCGCCAAGAGCCACCAGCGCCGCACGACGCAGTGCCGCCCGCTCGCGCTCAATCGCGGCCTCCTCGCGTCGGGCTGCCTGCAACTCCCGCTCCGCAGCAGCCTGTTCACGACGCTCGACCTCCGACAGCGCCGCCTGCTCCGCCTCGCGCTGCACGGTCACGAAATCGTGGAGCGCCTTGGGCGAATCGAACCCCAGGCCCGCAAGCAGTCGCTTGATCGCGGCGCGTTCACCCTGCTGCTTCTCCCGCGTCAGCAGCTTGCCGAGCCGATCCTGCGTCACCGTCACCTGCTGCGGCTGCGGGCCCGCTTCTTCGGCGTCGTCCAGCTGCTGGTCATTCGGCTCGTCCTGGGGCGGAACCATACAACTCCTCCTGGTACGCGCCCCCGCGCTGCCGATCAGTGTAGCCACCACCACCGACTACCAGCTCAACTCACCGAGACGGCTGCCTGCTTCGGCCCCGGCGTTCCAGCCTGCCCCTCCTGCCCACCCCGGCTATCGGCCACCTGCTCGCTCCCATCCGCTGGGTGCGTCCCCTGACCCTGGCCACCGCGGCCCGCCGCAGCCTCCGCGACCCTCGCCGCCGCCTCCTGATCCGCCCGTGTCCGGATACGGGCCACCTCCTGCGAGGCGTCGTCGATCGGATACCCCGCATCGACCAGCATCCGCACCGCGGTCTCCAACGAGATCACCCCGGCCCCATACGCCTGCACCACCTCGTCCAGCACCGCCGCCCGGTCCGTCGGCGTGTGCGGAGCCCACGCCAGCCGCGCCGACAGCGACTCCCCAGCCGTCCACCCCTGAACCTGGCCGGCCTGGAACAGACGCTGCACGAACTTCAACAACAGCCGGTACTTGTGCTCCCTCGCCAACCGCATCGACCCCACCAACGCATCCAGCGGCCCAAGTGCCAGTTGCAGCGCATACCCCGACGGCACCTTCGACGCATCCAGCGCCCCCAACCCGGCCGACGTGATCCGCGAGTTCGACGCGATCCGGTCCAACAGGTGCTCCACCCGCGCCCGAAGCTCCGCCAACTGCGGCGAGGTGTCCAACGCATCCATGCGCCCGCTGTCCCCGAGCTGCCACACCGCACCGGCCTGCACCGTCAACTGCTCCGGCCGCCCCGTGGCCCGGTCGACCGGCAGCCGCGCACCAGCGAGCCCAATGATCGGCGTGCCCGTCGTCGCCGACGCAGCCGAGGAGTCCGAGTCCGTGGCGGCCAGCTCATCCAGGCCCTGCAACACCTTCGCGATCACCGAGCGGCCCCAATGCTCCCCGCCGTCCGGGATCGTGTTCGTCACGTGCACCACGGGAACGAAGTCGATCAACAAGTCCAGCCGATTCAGCGCCGTCCCGTCCGGCCGCACCCGGAACATCGCCTTACCCAGCGGCAGCTGGTCCAGCGTCTCGCCCTGCTTCAAATCGTCCAACGCCCACTCGGCATCCGTCAGGAAGCAGGTCACCGACGACGGCTTCCCGGGCTCCCACGGATACTGGCGCGCCACCGTGCCGTCCTCGGAGATCGGGCCAAGCTCGTACGTGACCCGGCGAACCCGGGCCTTCAACCCCAACTCCGGATCCTCCGGCAGCTCCCACGCCAGATGCACACGCGAGGGGAAGTCCTGGTCCTGGTCGTCATCCCACTGCGGGAAGTAGAAGCCCGGATCGTACGTACGCAGCGTCGGTCGACCCTTGTCCGGGTCCCAGGCCAGTACGTACACGCTGTCGCCGAGCAACACCGCGTTCCGCTCGGCCTGCTGCACGCGCAGTGTCAGCAGCTCCTTGTCAGCCCACTGCCGCAACCGCTCCTGTGCACCGGCCGCGTCCACAGCACCCGGCTGCGGAGCCGCCTCATCAGCGTGCTCCGCACCCAGCACCACTACCTGCTGTTCCGAGCCCAACAGATAGCCCAACGCCGTATCGACTAGCTTTGCCGCATCACCCAACTCGCGCCGATCCAACGCTGCGTCATCCCCCGACGCAGCGGCAAGCTGACCCGCCTGGTTGTTGTCGTACGCCGCGAGCACCTTGTACGCCGCCAATCGGCGCAGCTCGTGCGGGGGAAGCCACGACGCCGCCAGCTCCGGGAACGCCAGGTTGCCCGGTTGATCGGCCTCGGCCATAACCGGCTTGTACGACAGCCACGACCAGGCATCGATCACGAATTGGCGTAGGCCCACGTCCACTCCAGGAGGGTCGGCCCCGCGCCGTGCTCAACCCTAGTGCTGTGACCGCATAGGTTCGCCCCAGGCCGTACACCGCCACCTGCGCTGGCGCAACGCCAACGCCCGCCACCCCGACGTACTCGCCGCCCAGCGCAAGGAACGCGCCCGCATCCGCTGGGGCGGGAGATCACTCAAAGCTGCGTGATGCAGCGGTACCGGACCATCACGCCCTCAATGCGTCTGCTGCTGTTCAGGGGCAAGGGATCCCCGGGCGATGGCATTGAACGCAAGAAGGGGACGCGCGCATGCACAAGAGGGGCGCGCTTCGAACCAGCTGTGCGACGTTGGCGCCGGGGAGACTGCCTGACCCGCCCTGGCCGCCGAAGTGCGTGGGGGCGCGATCGGATACGCACGCTGCCACCGACCAGCTACGCTCTGCGTCCGGTCGCGCTGAGCTAGGCTGAGGACACCGGCCGGGCACCGGGCGTCCACACAAACGCAGCCATACTGCCGCACGCGAAACGGGAGGCTGCCGTGGCACCCGAGGGCCTGACCACGGAAGTGACGGCCTCATCAGCTGGCCACGCCCTGGTCACTGTCCGCGGTGAACTGGACATCGAGACCACCGACCAATTGCGCAGCCGCCTGCTTCAGGTCGTCGCCGAGAACCCGGAATCAGTCGTTGACCTCTCCGGCGTCTCCTTCTGTGATTGCTCGGGCCTGAGTGCGCTGGATGCCGCCCGCCGAGCTGCCATCCACGCAGGCCGCAGCCTACGTCTGCGGGCGGTCCCTCCTACGGTGGCCAGAGTGCTCGCGGCCACAGGCATGGACACAGCCTTCGCCATCGACGACGCGCCGACCAACGGTCGATAGCCAGGCCCTCGACTCACCTGCGACCACTCAGCCTCCGATCGTCCCCGGCACGCGGAGGCGGCATCGTCGGATCGAGGAACAGATCCCACAGCGCCCACACCGCCGAGTCCAGCAGGTCCGGTGAGTCCTCCGTCTCGCCCTGACCGACGAACGTCGTCATCTGCTCTTCCAATTCCGCGAACACCCGGGCCGACCCGACGTGGTGCACACGCGCCTGCTCATACAACTGCGCGGCCGGAGCGGCCCGAGCCCGCTTGCCGCGCGTCGCATGAACGATCCGCCAGTTCACCGTCGGATCCACCTGCTCCAGCAGCGCGGGCAGGTAGTCACCGCCGTTGTTCGCCTCGATGACCACACAGTCCGCACGGTGCTCGTGGTAGAGCCGCGCGGCCCGCTTCATCGCCTGCGTCGGCGTATGCCGGTCCTGCTCGCAGCGCAGCAGGTACCCACGCGGCCGGTCATCCCCGAACATCGACTCCACCGGATACCCGCGCCCAGCGACCGTGAACGCCGTCATGTCGGCGTTCTCGTGGCTCTTCGTGGCCGGGTCCACAGCGACAACGACGCGCTGCAAGTCGGGCAAGTGCTCCAGCTTGGGCCGGAAGCCCTCGACCTCCAGCATCCAGCCCTTCCACAGGGCACCTTCGACGTCTTCCAGCAGCTCACCGGACAGCTCCTGGCGTCCCAGCCGGGTGCCGGCGTACTCCTCCTCCAACTCGGCACGGGCAGCCGGGCTCAGGTTCGCGTCGTTCTCGCGCATGTGCCCGCGGGTGAGTACCACCCGCGGTGGCCCCCCGCCATCGCGGTGCGACTGCTCCTGCGTCCGGCCACGCTCGACCAGTCTCTTCACGTGCGGCAGCGGCTTGGGCGTCGTGGAGATCACCACCTGCGGGGTGTCCGCCTCGCGAAGACAGAACCACAGCATGTCGTAGACCTCTTGCGCGGTGTGCCGCGACCAGGCCGCGTACTCGTCGCACCACGCCTTGTCGAACGCCCAGCCACGCAGGTTGTCCGGCGTCTCCGCACCAAACCCGCGTATCAGCGTGCCGTTCTTCAGCCGCAGCGTCGTCTCACCCAGCGACGAGTTGTACTTCGCCACCTCCTCGGGCGGGATCACCGACAGCAGACCGGACTTCGGGGAGTCGAAGCAGATGTCGCGCACCAGCGTGGCGTTCTTCGCCACCACCGCGATCTGCAACCCCGGCGTCTTCGCCCACTCCCGCACCGCCTCCGCCGCCGTCCGCGACTTGCCCCAACCACGGCCCGTCAGCAGCATCCACACCGTCCACAGCCACGACGGCTGCCGCTGTGCCGCACGCGCGTGATGGTGAAGCCATCCCTCGTGCGGCAGCCCATCGCACTCCGGCACAGCGCACGCCCACCGGCGCGCCGACACCTCGTCCGCGCGCACCAGCGCGGCGACTTCAGCCTTCAACTGCTCCAGGCTCATCACCGCCGGATCGGCCAAGCCCTCAATGGCCCGGCGTTTCGCCCACCCGCCGCTCACCGGCCATCCTCCGCCAGTCGCCGTTCCAGTTCACGGCGTAGCTGCTCCATACGCGCCTTGCGGTCCTCATCGCTCAGCACCGCGAGATGACTCCCGTCGGCATCACCGGGGGTAACGGCGCCGGACAACTCCTCGCCTGCGGCGCGGCGTTCGACCTCAGCGGCGACCTGGAAGTAGCGCAGTAGCTCACCCGGCGTCAGCTCCCGGGGGTCCAGCGCCTGAAGCCGGGCGATCGCCTTGCCCAAGAACGCCTGCGCGAGCTTGGCGTGCCGTCGGGCGACATCCCGCCGCGCCTGCTTCTGCTCGGCGACGAACAGCCGGTCCTGTTCACGGTCGTAAGCCGCCGCCCGCATCACCCACGCGTACTGCCGTGACCACCGGCCCAGCAGTGTCCGCGACTTGTCCAACTCCTGTGCCACCTTCGTGACACTCCGTGCCGGGCCGAGATCGCGGTACACGGCGAACGCCTCGAACGCCTGGGGGGACTCACCGCTCTGCCGCTCCCAGGGATCCACGGGGCCCTCAGCCACCGCTCACCTCCTGGCCAACGGCCGTCTAGTCGCTGTCGGCAGCGAAAATGTCCAAGGCGCGCCACGGCTCGGACTCCGGCACGCTGCCGTCCTTCACCAGGCGGTCGATCGCGGCCCGCACCGTGGCCGCCGTCTCGACCGGGATCTCCCGCGCGCCAAACACCGTCTCCAGGGGTGCCGTGCCGCCGCGGTGCGCCTCACCGGGTGCGGCGTCGAACCAGCCGTCAGCCAGCTCGCCTAGGTGCCGCTCGAACACGGCGAGAATCACGCCGAGCGCCGTCGCCGAGTTACCGATCTTGTACGCTGCGCGGGAGGTCTCCAGCGCGTCCAGCACCGGCTCGTACTGCTCCAGCCCTGCTACCCACCGCTGGTCGGCCGTGGCGGTGGCGCGTGCCGCATCGAATGCGGCCTCGGCGCGCTCCAGCTCATCCGGCAAAAACATCAGCTGTACGGACGCGAAGTCCAGGTTCGCCTCCCCCAGGCTGGAGACGTCGACCTTCTCCAGCAGCTCCAACGCCTTGTCGTCCAGGCCCGTGTACTGCCGCCACTCCACCGACTCCAGCTCGTCGTACAGCTCCTTGAGGATCGCCGGATCGTCCTGCCCGGCGATCGCGTTGTGGCTCAGCTGGAGCGCGATCTGCCGCTGTCTCGGCAGCGGCTCGTCTATCTGCATCCACCAGATCCGCTCCAGGCCAGCCTCGATCGCTGCCAAGGTGCGGTGGTTGCCGGACAGCACGACCAGCCGCCCCGTAACGGTGTCGTTCCACACCAGCGGCGTCGAGGTCAGGCAGCCGTCTCGCTTGATGTTCGCGACCAGCTGCCGGAACTGCTCGTGCGGCAGGAACCGGGCGTTCACATCTAGCAGCGTCAGCGTGCGCGGGTCGCCCTCCACCATCTGCGGCCGGGCGAGCGGCGTCGTCTCCTCCATCATCAGGCTCCTGTCTGGGTATCCGTGGTGCGGGCGCCCCACCGCTTCGCCCACCTGTCCAGGGCCTCCGCGAGCGTGTGGCCGCCCATCGCGCCCTGGTACTGGAGCTGGAACCTCCAGCCGTCCTCGTTCGACGGGCCGCGCTTGGTCAGCCGCAGCAGCCCGCGGTACTTCATCGACACCGGGTTGTTGCTGAACGCCGTGGTGGACACCGCCCGTATCCGCCGAGAGAACGCCCGCTGGCACAGCAACTGCGCCTCGGCGCTGGTGGCCGCGAGCACGATCAGCTTCGACAACCGCGGGTAGTCCGTCGGCGCGACCCCGAAGTCGGAGAGCAGGTACGCCTCATCCGGTGTGTAGCTGCTCGGCGCCATCGCGAACACGCCCAGGATTCGGCCAGATCCGTCCTTCACCGCCACCGCCAGGTTCGCCGCGCCCGGTGCGATGCGCGGGTTCAGGTACCGGGAGCGCAGCGCGTTGAACTGACCAGGCTTGAGCAGTGCCAGGGACAACGGCCCCACCAGTTGCTCGTCTTGCCGCAGACGGGGCGCCGTGACCGGCTCGATGGGCTGCCGAGGAGCGACGATGCGTGTCGGCGCTTCGCTGGCGTAGACGTAGAACGGTGCGGCACGGGGGGTTGCCTGGATGACCCCGCGCAAGTGCCGGTGCAGCTCGGGCACATCGTGATTGGAGGCCGTCAGCCAGTACGGCCGGTCGGTGATCGCACCCAGCACGTCGACCACGTCAGCATCCGACAACGGCTCGTACTCGGGCACGTCCCAGGTGAAGTGCTCGTTCAACGGCTCATACAGCTTCTCGTACCCGCCGCCGTAGAAGGGAGGGAAGGAGCACACCGGCGCGTCACGGGGCACCTTCCGCAGCCAAGTGCGTACGTCTTCGACCTCGTAGGAGGCGAGCGACACGTCCGCGCGGGACAGGCGCTCGACCGTCTCGTGGTGCTTGGCCTGCCACTGCTCCCGGTAGGAGCGCACCACCCGCTCGTGCCACAGCCCTTCGCGGCCCACGCTGGCGAGGAACCGCGTGCCCAGCATCACCGCGGCGACGGTGCCGATGCCGTCGTCCAAGGAGTCGGCCAGCCAGCCGAGTTGCTCGGTGCTCTCCTCGTGCAACCGGATGCCGACCGGCTGGCCGGTGAGCCAGCGGCCGATGGCCGTGGTGTAGATCGACACATCCGAGGAGTGGAGGGCGAAGCCCATGCCGGCCAGGGACCGCTCGATGGTGAAGTTGCCGCAGCACGGGACGTACACCTCCCCGCGGGGCCAACTGGCCGCCGTCTCACGCACGATGGCGCGCATCGGGCCCGGGATAGTGCCCTGGAACATCTCTCGCCTCCTTCTCGCTTCGGGGGTGCGCGGAACGACAGCGCCCGGCCGGGCGGGCTGCCAGGCCGGGCGCTGCTCTGGACTCTACCCAAGAAGCACACAGCTCCTTGGAATCTTGTCACCTATCTCATGGACATGATGCAGGCTGCCGGTCACATGAGGGTGCCTTGCTCGTACTGTCCGGCCATCGGCGCCAGCTCGCGCACAGCATCTCCGGTGACGTCCTTCCACCAGGCGGCGAAGATGCGCCGGTGGCACCACAGCTTCGCATCGGACAGGTCCTCGAAGCACAGCAGGACCAGTCGGTGGTCCCCCTCCTTCCTGGCGATCTCCTTCAGCAGGCTGGCGATGCGCGCCGCGCCGAGCCGGTCGAGGTCGGCCCGGTAGGCGGTGGTGAACTCCGCCAACGACTTGGTGAAGTACTCCCGGCGCGGCGCCAACTCCCGCACGCTGTAGGTGAGCTGGTAGGGGAGCCGGAAGCGGGGAGCGCCCAGGGTGATCCGCACCGGCACTCCTTGCGCGGGCACGAACTCCTGGTAGCGGTTGGTGAACAGGGTGAGCAACCTGGCTCCTTCCGTGCGGGGGGACGGGTGTGTCCCATGATGCGTCTGGCCCCGGCCGATGTCGGCCGGGGCCACGGCCCTCCCGGCCGCCGGGGCCGAGGGGGAGCTGGGGGTGGGCTCTACTGGAGAGCCGCATGGCGAAAGGGGGCGCGGCGAGTGCCGCGCCCCCTTGTTCGGTCTTACTTCGCCGCCGGGGCCGCCGTCTTCGCAGCCGGCTTGGCCTCCTCGGCCTTCCCGCTGCTGTCGGTCTTGCGCTGCGTGGGGACCTTGGCCGCGGGCGCCTTGCTCGCCGCGGCGGAGACCGCCTTGGCCCGGGTCCGCGCGGTGCCCACCGTCTTCGCGGGCGCCTTGGCCGGTGCCGCCTTCTTCGCGGCGGGCTTGGCCTCCTCGGGCTTGACCGGACCTTCCTGCTTCGTCTCGGCCTCCTTGGCCGCCTTCGCCTCCTGCTGGACCTCCAGAGCCTTCTTGTTGAAGTCGGCCTGCATGGCACGCTGGATGCCCTGGGCCTTGCTCAGCAGGTTCCGCACCATCTGCACCTGGCTGAAGAGCTTCCCGACCACGCGGACGTGCCGGTCGAGATCGTCACCGAGGATGACCGCCAGGTCCTGGGGCCTCTTCTCCCCCAGCTCCTCCAGCAGCGGAATCAGGATCTCCTCGGCCTTCCCGAGCCCGTCCTTCGCCTTGGCCTTGGCCTTCTTCCGCTTCTCGGCCTCCTCGGCATCCGGGGCCTGCTCGCCCGTCAGGGAGGTCTGCTGCTCCATCATCTTCAGACCGTTGGCGAAGTGCTGCGCCTCGGCCTCGCTGTCGAAGTCGCCGCGCACGTACCGCATGGCCGCCACCATCTGGTTGGCCGGGTTGAGCTGGGCGATGTGCCAGGCCAGGTTGTTCTTGATCTGGCCCTTGTCGACCATCTCCGCGACCTCCGGCCGCAGGGTGAGCAGGCCCAGCCGCCAGGTGATGTGCGTTTCCGTCTTGCCGAACTGCTTGGCGATCTTCGCCGGGGTCCAGCCGGCCGCCTTGAGATCGGCGTACGCACCGGCCTCCTCCATGATCGTCATGTCGGAGCGGTTGACGTTCTCCGCAATGCTGAGGACGTATGCCTGCTCCTCGCTGGTGCCCTCGATGACCTTGGCCGGGACGACCTTCAGGCCGGCCTCCTTGCAGGCCCGCCACCGTCGCTCACCCGCGATCAGCATGTACGGGGCCTCGCCGCCCTCGACCGGTCGGACGACGACCGGCTGGAGAAGCCCGTTCTCCTTGATGCTGCCGACGAGCTCATTCAGTGCGGCCTCATCGAAGAACTTCCGGGGCTGGTCCGGGTTGGGGGCAATCTGGTCGATCTTGAGGTCTGCGAACATTTCCCGCGCCTTTCTCGAACCGAAAACCCATTTGACTGGGTTTCGCTTGCTTGTTCTTACACTTATATCCTAATCGCAAATACCGCGAATTCAAGTGGGAATTCTTTTAATTTCCGGAATTTCCCTTTCATTTGACGCGTCGATTCACCCGCCTGCGCGTCGAGGTGAGCGGTGGCGCGGGAGCGGCAGTGCGCGCCGGGAAACAGGGCGAGCCCGTCACGGCTTGGCGCCGTGACGGGCTCTACTCCCTCAACTGCCCCGGCGACCGCACCGGTTGCGGCCAGCTCCTCGCGGATGGAGCGCGGGGGGGGGTCGGCCACCCGCGAGGAGCAGGGAAGGGGATGCCGCTTGCGCGGCGTTGCCGGATGCGGGGTCCTGCGGCTGCTGTGCCCGACCCGGCACCACAGAACCTACATCAGCACTCGAAGGTTGTCACCTATCTCTACTGAAAGGCGGCGCCCCGCCTGCAAGTTCAACCATGGTCGCCCGGCTGCGCGGGCCGCCCTGGGGTCCGACGCCTCGTCAGCGCCTGCCACTCCAGCACCCTCCGCGCCTCGTCCAAGCCTCCAGCCCCGACATCGCGCCGCACCAACCTCGAGGGCTCCTTCGCCAGTTCGGCGATCCGCTGTTCATCCAGCTCGGACATGCGATTCCTCCCGTGAACGGCAACGTGCCGCCACCGCTGCCCCGTGACTTCCTCGGCGCGTCCCGCCCGAAGCTAAGCGCGAAGAGAGCGTGATCATGCTCACCGTAGACCCACCAACTCCCCCGTGAAAACTGACGGTTCAATCTAACAACCCCTGTGACCAGCGGAGGGTACTGTATGGCCAGCGATTGACACCAGTCGTTCTCCTTGTCCGGGCAGCTCATGACACAGCAGAGAAGACGGATATGACGGACACCCCCGACCGGCGCGAACCGCTCAACCTGGCCGAGAAGTTGCTCGTGCTGCTGCGCCTGCGCCGCGATCCGGAGGGCTATACGCCGAGCGCCAAGGACGTCACGAACGCAACGGTTTTGCCGGGCCAGCGCAAACCGGCCGTCTCCCACGGCCAGGTCAGCAGCCTGATCGCTGGCACCAGCCGCAATCCCCAACTGTCCACCCTCGCCACGCTCGCACGCGCCCTTGACGCCCCGACGGCTTTCCTGATGCCCGGCACAGCCTGGGACGACTTAGCCGCGCTGACGGTCTATCAACAGTCGTCTGAGGCGCGCGAGACGCTACGTTTGATGCAGGGGCTGGAGGTGCAGGACATTGTTGAAGTATGTATGAGGCTCAAGGAGATTCGTCGCCGCAGGGGACTGCCTGAGGACGTCCCGGCGATCCCCCCACCTCCTCCCGGCGTGGACCAGCCACGCGAGGGTCGGCCCCGCCGCCGACTGAGCTTGAACGAGGCCGCTGAGAGGGCGGCAGATGATCTGGAAGGACGTTGAGCCCCTTGGACGGCCCCATATACGGCGCCTGTGCCCTGTTCATGGCAATCGCTAGCGCGATGTGCCTGCGCTTAGCGCACACACGTCGGCACCAGGCGGCGTACCGCGTGGCCAGAAGAGCGCGGGTGTCGGCCTCTCTCTCGGGCTTCGTCGTCTCTCTCCTGACGATCCCCAAGGTCGCCGACGCAGCCGACGCCCTCGCCGGGTACGACGACCTTTCCACCCTCATGGCGTGCCTCGCAGCGGTTATCTTCTGCGCCAGCCTTCAGATCATGATCGTGGACTGGACGTACTCAAGAGCGCACGTCAACGGAGGCGTCACGCTGCGCATTGGAATGGCCTGTGCAGTCATCGCGCTGCTGGTCTGGGAGTTCTGCCGCACCGATAGCAACGCCACAGACCTCACCACGGCATACGCGGCAAACATTGCGGTCAGGCAGTACCTTCTGACCTACTTCGCCTTTGTGGCCATCGCCGGATCGGAGGTCAGCGTCTTCTGCATCAGGCTGGCTCGCGCTGCCTGGAACCAGCGGCGCGCTGCCGCTACCGGCCTCGCCTTCTCCGCCGCAGGGGGCGCGTTCTGCGTCGCCCACGCCATCAGCCGAGGCGGCTACCTCATTGCTTTCCGCACTGGCCACGCGTGGCCGCTGGCTATGGATGACTCCATCAGCCCCGCCTTGGCAGGGCTGTCCCTCGTGTGCATGGCCGTCGGTCTCATCCTGGCCACCACCGGCCGCCGGATCGGCCGGAGTGACGTGGGCTGCGAGGTCTAAGCGGACCCCTCTTCCACAGCGGCGTCCCCCCACTGGCGCCACTTGAACGCCACCCGGTCCGCGTCCACGGTCCGCGAGCCCCTGGACGCGGCCGGGAACACCGCCACCTGCTCCAGCAACAGCACCAGGACACCCTTCTTCGCTGCCAGCGGCGCGTGCTTCCACCAGCGCACCAGGTCCGGGATCGCCCCGACGGGCACGTGCTTGGCCTGCTCCAGCAGCCGCGCCTGCGTCATGTTGTCCCGGATCCGCTGCGCCAGTTCCTTGTCGGCGGCCTTGAATGCCTCCAGCGACAGGTCAGACGACCGGGCGAAGTCCTCGCCCAGCTTCTTCTGCCGACGCCGGTCGGCTTCGACCTGCTTGCGCAGCCCGGCGGCCTCGGCAAGCAACTCGTCGCGTGCCTGCTCGAGCAGCGCGCTGACCTCCGGCTTGGCCAGCTCCGCAAGCACGTGCTCAGCCACGTATTTCTCGAACAGGTCCGCGTTGATGCGGACCTTGCCGCAGCCGCCGGGGTGCTGGGCCGTATTCGGCGGGCAGCGGTAGCCGCGGCTGCCGCTGCCCGACGGCGACGAGCCCAGCGCGCAGGTGCACAGGCCGCAGACACCGAGGAGCCCGGAGATCAGGTAGTCGCGCTGGTCAGCGCGCTTTCTATCTTGCTTGCTAGAACGTAGGGCACGGATAGCTAGGAAATCCTCGCGCGGGATGATCGCCGGGCCACCCGACTCGACGAGCTCACCCTCCTCGTTCTCCTCAAGACCCGCGATGGCCGGGTGATCGAGCACGAGAGCGAGCACGCTCGGCCGCCACAGGCCGCCAAGCGTGGTGCGGTATCCCGCACCGTTCATCCACTCAACGATCGCGGGATAGCTCTGTTGGAGCAGCCGCCGCGAAGCGGCTGCCCGGATACCTTCTGCCTCACTCTCGCGTACGCGTCGGTGCGCCTGGTCCTCGAACCCGTACAACCGTGGCATCTGCTGGTCCCCTCGCTCCTCCGGCCGACCCCCTGCATTGCTTAACTCTTATAGAAGATAGGTCACAGTAGTGCAAAACACTCAACGACCTCCCATGCACGCGGCGGCCCCGCCCCCGTCACATACCCGCCCCCGTCGCCTGCCGCTCCTCGACGCCGAGGACCTTCCACAGCTCCGCCGTCGGCACCCGGATCGTGCCGCCCAACGGCAGCGTCCGAACCGGGAACGCCCCCGACCGGATCAGTTCGTACGCCTTGTCACGCCCAATACCCAACGCCCGCGCGGCAGTTGTCACATTCACCGTGGCCGGAAGAGCCAACAGCTCCTCCACACCCATCGCTCCAGTTGCCACTGAAGCCTGCCCGCCACTGCCCTGAGCCGTCATGCCGTTGTCGCAATCTCCCCCGCGCACAACTTGGACGGGACTTTACAACACTGTCCGACAGCCCCAACAAGATGAAGAAGGATCTTGCGCCATCCCTTACGGCCAAGCTCCACATCATCCGCACGATCGCTGGCTCCCAGCCAGCCGCCCGGGGGGAGACCCGTGTCCAAGGCGTTCAAGGACAAGACCTACCAGCGGTGCGCTTGCAAGGGCCCACTCGTCGACAAGGCAGGCAAACCGATCCTCAACGAGGACGGCACCCCCAAGATCGGCTACCTGGAGAAGCGTTGCCCCAAACTCAAGCGGCGTGACCACGGCTCCTGGTACTACTCCATCGAGATCCCCGCCGGCCCCGGCGGAAAGCGCCGCCGCCCCAAGAAGGGCGGATTCAAGACCCAGGAGCAGGCCGCCGCCGAAGCCGCCAAGGTCTACAACGACGCCCAAGCGGGGGTCGACGTGCTGTCCGACGAGACCGTCGGCGAGTACCTGCGCCGCTGGCTCAACAACCAGCACGACCTCAAGGCCACCACGAAGAACGGCTACGAGGACTACCTACGCCTGTACTTCACCCCGCACCTCGGTCACATCAAACTCCGCGAACTTCGCCCCCGTCACATAGAAGAGATGTTCGCCGCCATCCAGGCCGAAAACAAGGTGAAGGAGAAGAACCAGGAGGCCGCCCAACTGGCCCGCGAGGCCGAGGAGAAGACACGCGCAGCATGGCGCGACGCCATCGCCCCGCGCGACCCACAGCTCAGGAAAACCTGGAACGACGCCAAGGCCGAACTGAAGGCCGCCCTCGCGCGTCCGCGTCGCGAAACCGGTCCGGCGACACAGCACCGCATCAAGATGGCACTCAGCTCCGCCCTCGAAGACGCCCGCAAGCGCCGCATGATCACCGACAACTGGGCAGCCATGGTCCAGACACCTCGCATGCGCAAGGCCAAAGCCCTGGAGTGGACCCCCGCCCGCGTCGAAGCCTGGCGCAAGACCGGCAAGAAGCCATCACCAGTCATGGTCTGGACGCCCGAGCAGACCGGCACGTTCCTCGACTCCGTGGTCTACGACCGGCTGTACCCCCTCTGGGTCATCATCGCCTTCCTCGGCCTACGCCGAGGCGAAGCGTGCGCACTGCCCTGGGCCGAAGTCGACCTCGACGCCGGCGTCATCCACATCACCGAGGAGATCGTCACCGTCGCGTACGAGCCTCACGAGGACACCCCCAAGTCCGACAACATCCGCGACATCGCGCTGGACGAGGACACGATCGCCCTCCTGCGCTGGTGGCGCGACCAGCAGCAGGCCGAGAAGAACGAATGGCTCGAAGCCACAGGTGAATGGACCGACACCGGCCGGGTTTTCACCCTTGAGGATGGCGCGGAATACCACCCCCAGTACTTCTCCGACCGCTTCGAACGCCTCTACAAGAAGGTCGACCTGCCGCCTATCCGGCTGCACGACCTCCGCCACGGCTCAGCAACACTCGCCCTGCGAGCGGGCGTCGCCATGGTCGCCGTCCAGCGCAGGCTCGGGCACTCCTCGATCCGCGTCACCTCCGACATCTACACCACCGTGCTCGCGGAGGTGGAGCGCGAGGCCGCCGAGGCGACCGTCGCCGTGGTGCCCCGATCGCGCAAACGCGTGATCCCGGAGCCCAAGGCCGACGACGAGCCCTCGCAGGACCAGGAGGAGAGGGACGGCAAAGACGCCGGGGAAGACCAGAACGTTCCCGATCAGGACGCCGCCTGACGGCATGTTCCCAGGGCGTTCCCATCCGCTCACGCAGAAGGCCCCCGCGATCTTCGCGGGGGCCTTCTGTTCGGACCGTTTTCCCTGGTCAGAGGGTGGAGCCGCCTAAGGGAATCGAACCCTTGACCTACGCATTACGAGTGCGTCGCTCTGGCCGACTGAGCTAAGGCGGCATGTTGCTGTGCACGTGGTGGCAGCAGCAACGGCGCTAAGTCTACACAGTGAGCGGGGGTGCTCCGCACGGTGGTTTTCTGGGGTGCGGGGTGCGGGGTGGTACGTATCGCCACGGACAGTAGCCATTGCCGTGAGCGTCATGAGGTGGCCCGAGGTGCGAGGAGAGGGCTCGGTGGGGGCCGTGCGGTGGGGCATGCTCGCTGTGCTGTGCGTGAGTCTGCTGCTGGTGGCGATGGACGCCACGATCCTCAACGTGGCGTTGCCGTCGCTGATTGACGATCTTCGGCCGGGGGCGCTTCAGCAGTCGTGGATCATCGACATCTACGGGCTGGTGCTGGGCGGGGTGCTGGTTTCCACGGGGGCGCTTGGGGACCGGTATGGGCGCAAGGCGCTGTTCCTGGCCGGGTTCGGGCTGTTCGGGGTGGCGTCCGTGGTCGCCGCGACGGCGGGCAGTTCGTGGCAGCTGATCGCGGGGCGGGGGCTGCTGGGGCTTGGCGGGGCACTGGTGATGCCGTCCACGCTCTCGTTGATCCGGAACATCTTCACCGATCCGCGGGAGCGCACGCTGGTCATCGGGATCTGGGCAGCGGTGGCACGGCCGGGGGCGGGGGCGTCCATCGGGCCGTTGGTGGGTGGGCCGCTGGTGGAGCGGTACGGGTGGTCGGCGGCGTTCTGCGTCAATGTGCCGGTGGTCGTGGTGGCGGTGGCCGCCGGGGTCCGGTTGCTGCCGGAGTCCAAGGATCCGCACCCCCGGGCGCTTCGACTGCTGGCTGATGCACCACGTAGGCGTGCAGGCGCTGCCGGGTGGGAGTCTGCGGGCGCTCTCCGCCGGGTTCGCGGTGCTCGCGGTGGTGCCGGAGCCGACGACGTACCCGGGGGTCGCGGTCGTCCTCGCGGCGCTCGGCATCGGGGACGGGCTGGCGGTCACCACCGGGGCGGCGGTCATGTTGTCCGCGGTTCCGGCGGCGCGGGCCGGGCAGGCAGGTGCCGTCTCGGAGGCCTGCTACGAGCTCGGGGTGGGGCTCGGTGTGGCGCTGCTCGGCAGCATCCACGCCGCCATCTACCACAACAGGTTCCCTCAACTACCGCTTCATGGCAGTCATTTGGAGACGGCACCGCAGTCGGTCGGCGGCGCGGCCGAGGTCGCCCGGCAGGTGGGCGGCGCGGCCGGGGCGGCCGTGCTGGCCGCCGCGCGTTCGACAGCGCGCTCACCACCACCGCGTACGTCTCGGCCGGCATCGTGCTCGCCGCCGTACTCGCCACCGTTCTGGTACCGCGCGGCTTCACGGTGACCGCCGCGCACTGAACGTGCGGCGGTCAGGTGCAGGTCTTGCCGTTCTGCGGGGTGATCCCCTCCAGCAGATAGCGGTTGACGGCGGTGTCGACGCAGTCGTCACCGCTCGCGTAGGCGGTGTGCCCGTCGCCCTGATACGTCAGCAGCGTTCCGGAGGACAGTTGACCGGCGAGCGAACGCGCCCAGTCGTAAGGGGTCGCCGGATCGCGCGTCGTGCCGACGACGACGATGGGCCCGGCGCCCTTGGCCTCGATCCGCATCGGCCGCCCGGTCGCCTTGACCGGCCACGACGCACAGCTCAGGCTCATCCAGGCGAAGTCCGGTCCGAGGTGCGGCGACGCCTTGCGGAAGGAGGGCAACGCGGCCTGGACATCGGCCGGGCTGTTGGTGGCGGGCGGTAGGTCGAGGCAGTTCACGGCGGCGTTGGCGTACATCAGGTTGGAGTAGGCGCCATCGGCGGAGCGTTCGTAGTACTGGTCGGACAGGGCGAGCAGAGGTCCGCCGTCGCCGCGGTTGGCCGACGTCAGCGCGTCCCGCAGTACGGGCCACAGCTGCTTGGCGTACATCGCCTCGATCAGGCCGGAGGTGCCCAGCGACTCGCCGAGTTGGCGGCTCTGGCCGGTGCGCAGCGGATGCGCGTCGAGGTTGCTCAGGAACCTGACGATGTACTGGTCCGCCGCCGCCCTGGTCTGGCCCATCGGGCATCCGGTGTGCTGTACGCAGTCCGCGACGAAGGACTGGAAGGCGGTCTCGAAGCCCTGTGCCTGGGTGCGGCTCTCATCGAGAGCGGACAGCGAGGGGTCCATCGCGCCGTCGAGCACGAGATGGCCCACCCGGGACGGGAACAGGCCCGCGTAGGTGGCACCGAGCATGGAGCCGTAGGACTTGCCGACGTAGTTGAGCTTGGCGTCGCCGAGCAGTGCCCGCAGGATGTCCATGTCGCGGGCCGCCTCGACGGTGCTGACGTGCGAGAGCAGCTTCGCGGAACGCTGCTCGCAGCCGTTCGCGAAGTTCTTGTCGGCGGCGGTGATCGCATTGATCTCGGCCTGGCTGTGCGGATCGTTGTCGACCTCGGTGAACGCGTCCATCTGCGGGTCCGTCAGGCACACGACGGGCTCGCTGCGGGCGACACCGCGCGGGTCCATGCCCACGATGTCGTAGCGGGCGCGCACCGGCGCCGGGTAGCGCGCGGCAGCGATCTGCGCGTAGTCGACCGCGGAGCCGCCGGGACCGCCCGGGTTGACCAGCAGTGAGCCGATCCGCTGCCCGGGGCCGGTGGCCTTCTTGCGGGCGACGGACAGGGTGAGGTCCTGCGCGGCGACGGGGTGGTTGTAGTCGAGCGGGGCCTTCATCGTGGCGCACTGGAAGCCGGCGGTACCGCAGTCACGCCAGGTCAACTGCTGCCCGTAGTAGGGCTTGAGGGCGTCCGGGATCGCCGCGGGCAGCGGTGCCAGGGGGGCCACCGACCGCTTGGCCGGCCCCGCGTCCGAGGCGGCGGCTCCGGTCGGCCTCGAGGCGGCCGCGCTGCGGACGGAACCGGCCGAACAACCGGAGAGCATCAGGCCCGCGACGGCGAGCACGGTGGTGGAGGTACGGAGCAGGCGTGCGGTGTCCATGAGTGCCACAAGTCCTCCCGTCGTGTTTCGCGAGCCTATCCACACCGTCGTCCGGTATGCGCACTTCCGCGAGTTCTTATGGGTGATTATTCGGGTGAATTTTCGATCAGACCTGTGGTGGGGTGCTCTACCGGGCGGTACCTGGCAGGGAGTCTCAGGTGGCCTCCATCGGGGTGATCCGGTGGCTTCCGCGGCCGTGCCCGAAGCGGTGGCGGTGGTGACGGCGGTACGGGTGGTGACGGCGGTACGGGTGGCGATGGCGGTACCGGTGGTGATGGCCGTACGAGTGAGGCCGCAGCTCCTCCGTGAGGTAGCCGGAGACCAGCGCGAGCAGATGGCGCCGCGCGCCGCCGCCGAGATCGGGGTCGGGGGCGACCTCGTCGAGGAATCGGGCCCTTACCCCGCCGCGCCGCAGCGCGGTCCGCAGCCGCAGACCGGAAGCCCGCTCCCGGTCCTCGTCCACGGCGGCGGCGAGCAGCAGCCGCGGCCGGGAGCCGGGCGACGAGGGCGCGGCGGCGATGCCCGCGGTGTCGTACGTGCCGGAGACGCCCGCTGCCGCGCGGTACCGGTCCGGGTGAGCGAGCTCGGCGCGCACCGCGCAGGGGGCGAGGTCCCCGACACCGATGACGGCGCGGGCCTCACGGCCGCCGTCGGCGCGGTAGTAGCGGGCGGCGGTGTCCAGTGCGGCGGACGGATCCGCCGAGCAGTCGCGCGGCATGACGACGATCAGCGGATCGGCCGTCCCCTGGGTGATGGAGCCCGCCAACGCCGCGTACAGCTGCTCGCTGTCCGGCTCGGCCGGTAGATAGGCCGCGACCATCGGGAACGCCGGGGCACCCGGACGGCCGTACTGCGCAGGCAGCCAGACTCGGGTACCGCCGGGCAGCTCCTGCAGCGTGCCGCCGACCGAGTGGGCCACGGTACGCGGGGGGTTCCCAGCCGCGTCCTGGGGAGCCGCGTGGGGCACGGGCTGCGGCGGGGCGGCGGGGGCACGGCCGGGGCGGCCCGCGGTCGGCGGTTGGGCTTTGGCGACGGAGTGTCGGGCGGCCGACGCGTCGGCGGCCGAGGCGGTACGCGGACGCGTTCCGGTGTGCGCCAGCTGGATCGCGTAACCGATCGCGGTGGCCAGGACCAGCAGGGCCGCGGCCGCACGGAACACCACCGGGCGGTAGTCGGTGGGGAGTTCGTACACCCGGCCGCTGCGCTCGGCGGACCAGCGCACGACGGCGGCGCGGGCGAGCAGCGCCGCGACAACGGCGAGTGACGCGAGCGGCGCCGTACTCAGCAGGGCAGAATCCACCTACGCACCAACCTGAGGGGGACAACCGGGCCAACCGGCCCGGGGCAGCGTGCAAGGCTTCCCCCCGCCGGGTGCGCCGCCAACCGCGCGATACCCGAGGATCACCCGAAGGCACCAACCTCGAACGGGGCCCTGCGGCCAGTCGGGTTCAGCCGACTGGCTGCAGAGCAGTCGGGTTCAGCCGGATCCGTCTCGCGGCGCCGCCCACGAGCAGGTGCGGCGGCCCGCGAGGGCGGGGTCAGCCCGCGCGGAGCGCCATCGTCATCGCCTCCACCGCGAGCAGCGGCGCCACATTGCTGTCCAGGGCCTCGCGGCAGGCCAGCACCGCCTCTATGCGGCGCAGGGTGTTCTCCGGGCGGCCGTTCGCCGCTATGCGGGTGATGGCATCGCGGACCTCGGTGTTGGCGATCGGCGTCGATGTGCCCAACTGGACGGCCAGCACATCACGGTAGAAACCGGCGAGGTCGGTCAGTGCCAGGTCCAGGGTGTCCCGCTGGGTACGGGTCGAGCGGCGCTTCTGCCGGTCGGCCAACTCCTTCATCGCGCCCGCCGTTCCGCGCGGCATCCGGCCGCCGGTGCCGGCCGCGGCGCCCAGCGCGGCGCGTAGCTCCTCGGTCTCCTTGGCGTCGACCTCCTCCGCGACCTGCTTGGCGTCCTCGGTGGCCGAGTCCACCAGCATCTGGGCGGCCTTCAAACACCCGCCTATGTCGTCGAGTTGGAGCGGCAGCCGCAGCACGGCGGCCCGGCGCTCCCTGGCCCGCTCGTCGGTCGCCAGCCGTCGCGCCCGGTCGATGTGGCCCTGCGTCGCGCGGGCGACGGTCGCGGCCAGCTCGGGCTCGATCCCGTCACGTCGTACGAGGACATCGGCGACGGCGTCCACCGGCGGGGTGCGCAGGTTCAGATGACGGCACCGGGAACGGATCGTCGGCAGTACGTCCTCGATCGACGGCGCGCACAGCAGCCACACCGTGCGGGGCGCGGGCTCCTCGACCGCCTTGAGCAGGACGTTTCCGGCGCCTTCGGTGAGCCGGTCGGCGTCCGCCATGACGATCACCTGCCAGCGGCCGTTCGCCGGGGACATGGAGGAGCGGCGCACCAGATCGCGGGTGTCCTTCACACCGATCGACAACTGGTCGGTGGCGACCACTTCGACGTCGGCGTGCGTGCCGACCAGTGTCGTATGGCATCCGTCGCAGAACCCGCAGCCAGGCGCGCCGCCGAGCGCGCGGTCCGGGCTGACGCACTGCAGGGCCGCGGCGAAGGCACGGGCAGCGGTGGAACGGCCGGCGCCGGGGGGGCCGGTGAACAGCCAGGCGTGCGTCATCTTCGATGCCGCACGCGGCGGTTCGGCGCCCTCGGCGGCGGCGGTGACCAGTGCGTCGGCGTCGCGGGCGGCGGCGGTGAGCTGCGCGATGACGGGCTGTTGCCCGATCAGGTCGTCCCAGACTGCCATCGGTGTCCCCCTTTCCTCGATGCGTGCTCTCTTTATTGTGGGGGGCGGGTCTGACAACGGTTTCTCACCCACCCGCCCGCTCTTTCCGGGGGCTGCGCCCCCGGGCCCCCGGTTCCTGGGGCTGCGCCCCGGGCCCGTTCTTGGGGCTGCGCCTCAAACCCCCTTTTCACAGGGAGCAGCCGCGGCGGCGGCGACCGGAGCGGGCCGGCCGCCGGTCCGCCGGTCAGGGCCTATCGGCGGCCCTTGCCCCGGCGGTTTCGGGGGTCGTCCTCGTCGTGGGGGCCCAGGAGTTCGTCGGCCAGGGTGGGGAGGTCGTCCAAGGGGGTTTCCTCGGCCCAGCTGGGGCGAGGGCGCTTACGTGCCTGCTGGGGGTCGACCTGGGGGAGTTCGCGGGTGCGCTCCGGTGTCTGCTCCTCGCGGAACAGCCACGGCGGAACGCGGTCCGCCGGGTCGCCCTCAGGCTGGACCGGCGGCAGTACCGCCGTCTCCTCCTGTGCGGACTCCGGCCGCACCGGTGGCAGTACGGTCGTCTCCTCGGCGTCCGAGGGACGGGGGACCTCGATCGTGTGCGTGGTCTCCGCGTCCGGCGAGGTGGCGCGCGGGGTCTCGACGGTCTGCGTGGTGTCGTTCGGCTCGGCGGCGACCGGGGTCTCGATGGTCTGGGTCGCGTCGTTCTCGGTGGCGGCCGCCTGCGCGGCCTGGCGGGCCTGTTCCGCGCGGAGCAGAGCCTCCTCGGCCTTGCGCTGCTTCTCCAGGCGGCGTTCCTCGGCTTCGGCGCGCAGCCGGTCCTGCTCCTCCTTCTGGCGGCGCAGCCGCTCCTGCTCCTCGGCCCGGGCGCGCTCCTCGGCCTCCTTGCGGGCGCGCTCCTCCTCGGCCCGCTGACGGGCCTCCTCCGCAGCCTTGCGCTCGGCCTCCGCCTGGCGCTCCGCCTCCTCGCGGAGGCGCTGCTCCTCGGCGAGGCGCTTGCGCTCCTCCTCCGCGGCGCGCAGCCGCGCGAGCTGCTCCTGGCGTTCGCGCTCCTGGCGCTCCTCCTCGGCCTTGCGGGCGGCTTCCTCCTCGGCCCGCTGACGGGCCTCCTCCGCAGCCTTGCGCTCGGCTTCGGCGCGGGCCTCGATCTCCTGGTCGGAGAGCGGCAGCAGCTGGTCCAGACGGTGCCGTACGATCCGGGTCACCGCGTCCGGCTCCTGGCCCGCGTCGACCACCAGGTAACGCGACGGGTCCGCCGCGGCCAGCGTCAGGAAGCCCTTGCGCACCCGCTCGTGGAACTCGACGGGCTCGGACTCCAACCGGTCCGGCGCCTCGGTGAACCGCTCCCTGGCGGTCTCCGGCGAGACGTCCAGAAGCACCGTCAGATGCGGTACCAGGCCGTTGGTGGCCCAACGGGAGATCCGGGCGATCTCGGTCGGCGACAGATCGCGGCCCGCACCCTGGTAGGCCACCGACGAGTCGATGTACCGGTCGGAGATCACGATCGCACCGCGCTCCAGCGCCGGGCGGACGACGGTGTCGATGTGCTCGGCGCGGTCGGCCGCGTAGAGCAGTGCCTCGGCGCGGTGCGAGATGCCGGTACTGGAGACGTCCAGCAGGATCGACCGCAGCCGCTTGCCGATGGCGGTCGCGCCGGGCTCGCGGGTGACCACGACCTCGTGGCCCTTGCCTCGGATCCACTCGGCGAGGGCCTCGACCTGGGTGGACTTGCCCGCGCCGTCGCCGCCCTCGACCACGATGAAGAAACCGGATCCGGCCGGCGCCTGCGCCGGCTCGCCGCCACGCAGTGCCTCGCGCAGGTCGCGCCGCAGCGACACGCCCTGCCGGTCGTCGAGCTTGCCGAGCACCAGCGCGGCAACCGGCAGCAGCAGCGCGCCGACCAGCATCAGCGTGTACGCGGCTCCGCCGTGGTCGAAGGTGAAGTGCCCGGCGACCACCCGGTGCGGCCCGATCGCTCCCGCGACCAGCGGCGCGGCGACCACGGCCGCGCCCACCGCGACCCGTACCACCGCGTGCAGGTGCTCGGTGGTCCGCGCCCGGCGCGGCTCTTCGGCTTCCTGGTCGATCACCGTGTGGCCGGTGTTGGCGGCGACTCCGGCGGCATAGCCCGCGAGCAGCGCGAGCAGCAGCACGGTGGTGGCGTCGGGGACGAGTCCGATGAGCAGCAGCGCGATCCCGCTGACCGCGATGGCGAGGCCGAGCAGTCGGCGGCGGGAGAAGGCGGGCAGTACCCGGGTCGCGGTACGGATCCCCAGCACCGGCGCCGCGGTCAACGCCAGCACCATCAGCCCGAACTCCACCGGCCCGCCGTCGAGGTCCGCGGCCTGCAGCACGGTGAGCGACACCGCCGCCGCTATGGCACCGGCGACCGCACCGCACGCGATGACCAGCGTCGGCAGCGCACCGGTACGGCCGCGCTCCTGGCCCGCGGGCCCCTTGGGCAGCCGCAGGCCCTCCAGCGGCGAGCGCGGGCGCGGCGTGGCGGCGCCCGGCAGTTCGAGGAAGTACAGCACCACGATGGAAGCGGCGAACAGACCGGCCGCGACGTACGAGGAGAGCGCGACCTGGTGCAGGGAGAACCAGTCGGAGCCGAGCGCGACCACGTTGTTGATCAAGGTGATCACGATCAGGGCGGCGGCGGCCACCGGCAGTGCGACGAATCCGGTGCGCAGGTTCAACCGGCGCAGCGCGTCGAGGTGATCGGGCGCGGGGCGTACGGCGCCGCCGTCGGCCGGCGGCGCGGGCAGCAGCGCCGGGGCGGCGCCGTCCCTGGCGACCTTCCAGAAACGTTCCGCGACACCGGTGGCGAAGACCGTGACCAGCAGCCAGGCGAGCGCGGTGTTCGGTACCCACTCGATCCACAGCGGGGCCACGACGAACAGCGCGAGCCGCACCGCATCCGCGCCGATCATGGTCCAGCGCCGGTCCAGCACCCCGGAGGACGCGGTGAGCGCCGACAGCGGCCCGAGCAGCACCGCGCCGAAGATCAGCGTCGACAGCAGCCGCAGGCCGAAGACGGCGGACAGGGCGAAGGCCACCCCGCGGTAGCCGCCGCCGAGGCTCTGCGCCTCGTCGGCCGCCTGGACCGCGAGCACCAGTAGCACCAGCAGTCCGAGCCGGTCACCGACGGCTCCGGTGAACTGGGCGGTCCACAGCTTTCGCAGGGGCGGAATACGCAACAGCGAGGTCACGGCACGCTCGCGGGAGTCCGCGGCGAGTACTTCCGTGAAGTCGGTGGAACCGTGGGCCTCGCCCATTGGCTGCTCGGCACGCGTCATCCTGCCAGCCTAACCGCAGGGACGCGGCGCGAGCCGCCCTGGCCGAGGGGTCGGCCGGGGCGGTTGCCCAGTCGTAACGGAACGATCATGCGCCGATCAAAGATCTACTCGGGCTGCTCCGCGACAGCCGCCTTCTTCGCCGCCGTCGTCTTGGCGGCGGTCGTCTTGGCGGCGGTCTTCTTGGTGGTCGTCTTCTTGGCCGCGGTCTTCTTCGCCGCCGTGGTCTTCTTCGCGGCGGCCGTGGTCTTCTTGGCCGTCGTCCTCTTGGCGGCGGCCTTCTTCGCCGGGGCCTTCTTCGCCGGTCCCTTGGCGCGCTTCTCCGCGAGCAGCTCGAAGCCGCGCTCCGGGCTGATCGTCTCCACGTCGTCTTCCCGGCGCAGCGTCGCGTTGGTCTCGCCGTCGGTGACATACGGGCCGAACCGGCCGTCCTTGACCACCACCGGCTTTCCGCTGGTCGGGTCGGTGCCCAGCTCCTTCAGCGGCGGCTTGGCGGCGGCCCGGCCGCGCTGCTTGGGCTGCGCGTAGATGGCCAGCGACTCATCCAGGGTGATGGTGAAGAGCTGCTCCTCGGTCTCCAGCGAGCGCGAGTCGGTGCCCTTCTTCAGGTACGGGCCGTAGCGGCCGTTCTGCGCGGTGATCTCGGTGCCGGACTCCGGGTCGACGCCCACGACACGCGGCAGCGACATCAGCTTCAGCGCGTCCTCAAGCGTCACGGTGTCCAGCGACATCGACTTGAACAGCGACGCGGTACGCGGCTTGACCGCGTTCTTGCCGGTCTTGGGGGTGTCCTCGGGCAGCACCTCGGTCACATACGGCCCGTAGCGCCCGTCCTTGGCGACGATCGGACGGCCGGACTGCGGGTCCGTGCCCAGCTCGAAGTCGCCGCTGGGCTTGGCCAGCAGTTGCTCCGCGTACTCGACGGTCAGCTCGTCCGGCGGCAGATCGGCGGGCACGTCGGCGCGCTGGCTGCCTTCCTCGCCCTTCGCGCCCCGCTCGACGTACGGCCCGTACCGGCCGACGCGCAGCACGATGTCGTCGCCGACGGGGAAGGACGAGACCTCCCGGGCGTCGATCGCGCCCAGGTCGGTGACCAGTTCCTTCAGGCCGCCGAGGTGGTCGCCGTCGCCGTTGCCCGCCTCCGCGGCGCCGCCCTCGGTGCCCTCGCCGAAGTAGAACCGGCGCAGCCACGGAACGGCCTGGGCCTCGCCGCGTGCGATGCGGTCGAGGTCGTCCTCCATCTTGGCGGTGAAGTCGTAGTCGACGAGCCGGCCGAAGTGCTTCTCCAGCAGGCCGACCACGGCGAAGCTCAGGAACGACGGAACGAGCGCCGTGCCCTTCTTGAAGACATAACCGCGGTCCAGGATCGTGCCGATGATCGACGCGTAGGTGGACGGGCGGCCGATCTCGCGGTCTTCGAGCTCCTTGACCAGCGACGCCTCGGTGTAGCGGGCCGGGGCCTTGGTGGCGTGCCCGTCGGCCTCGATGTGCTCGGCGGCCAGCGGGTCGCCCTCGGCGACCTGCGGCAGCCGACGCTCACGGTCGTCCAGCTCGGCGTTGGGGTCGTCGGCGCCCTCGACGTAGGCCTTCATGAAGCCGTGGAACGTGATGATCTTGCCGGAGGCGGAGAACTCGGCGTTCCGGCCGGCCCACTGTCCACCTTCGGCGGCGCATCGGCCGCCGACCTTGACGGTGACCGACTGGCCGACCGCGTCCTTCATCTGGGAGGCGACGGTGCGCATCCAGATCAGCTCGTAGAGCCGGAACTGGTCGCCGGTGAGGCGGGTCTCGGCCGGGGTGCGGAAGCGGTCGCCGGAGGGGCGAATCGCCTCGTGCGCCTCCTGGGCGTTCTTGACCTTGGACGCGTACGTGCGCGGCTTGTCCGGCAGGTAGTCGGCGCCGTAGAGCTCGGTGACCTGCGAGCGGGCGGCGGCGATCGCGGTGTCCGACAGCGTGGTGGAGTCGGTACGCATGTAGGTGATGAAGCCGTTCTCATACAGCTTCTGCGCCACCTGCATGGTCACCTTGGCGCCCATGCCCAGCTTGCGGCTGGCCTCCTGCTGCAGCGTGGTGGTACGGAACGGGGCGTACGGGGACCGGCGGTACGGCTTGGACTCGACGGACCGTACGGAGAACTGGCTGTCCGCGAGGGCGGCGGCGAGTGCCCGGGCGCCCGCCTCGTCCAGGTGGAGCACGTCGGCGCCCGGCTTGAGCCGGCCGTTCGGGCCGAAGTCCCGGCCCTGGGCGACCCTGCGGCCGTCGACGCTGGTCAGTCGGGCGCCGAAGGTGCCGGGGTCGGTCTTGTCACCGGCCCGGCCGGTGCCGAAGGTGCCGGTGAGGTCCCAGTACTCGGCGGAGTTGAAGGCGATCCGCTCCCGCTCGCGCTCGACCACGAGGCGGGTGGCGACCGACTGCACCCGGCCGGCCGACAGCCGTGGCATGACCTTCTTCCACAGCACCGGGGAGACCTCGTAGCCGTACAGCCGGTCGAGGATGCGGCGGGTCTCCTGGGCGTCGACCAGGCGCTTGTTCAGCTCGCGCGGGTTGGCCACCGCCTCCTGGATCGCGTGCTTGGTGATCTCGTGGAAGACCATCCGGCGCACCGGGACCTTGGGCTTGAGGACTTCCTGCAGGTGCCAGGCGATGGCTTCGCCCTCGCGGTCCTCATCGGTGGCGAGGAGGAGTTCGTCAGCGTCGGCGAGCAGCTCCTTGAGCTTCTTGACCTGGCTCTTCTTGTCGCTGTTGACGACGTAGATCGGCTGGAAGTCGTGCTCGACGTCGACGCCGAGACGGCGGACCTCGCCGGTGTACTTGTCGGGCACCTCGGCGGCCCCGTTCGGCAGGTCGCGGATGTGCCCCACGCTCGCCTCAACCACGTACCCGGGACCCAGGTAGCCCTTGATCGTCTTCGCCTTGGCAGGCGACTCGACGATGACTAGGCGGTGGCCGCCCTGCGCGGTGTCGGTGGTCGGGGACAACTTCGGCTCTCTCTCCGGATCGAAAGGGTGACGCTGCGGAGTGTGACCGTAACCCAGCCCCCCGTGTCAAACGGGAAAAGTCCACAACGCCACTCGAACGGTAACCCGACAGTCGGGCTTTCTGCCCCACGGCCCACCCTGCCGGATGGCTTCCGGCCGCGCCCGCGCACCGCCCCGGTCAGTCCATCGGCTCGATAAATCCCTGTTCAACGAGGAGGCGGATAGCGGCCGGGGTGCGGTCGCGCAGTACGACCGGATCTTCCCCGAGCAACTGCGCGATCGCGTCCAGAATCCGTCCGGCGGTCAGTGTCCCGTCACAGACTCCGGCGAAGCCGGCGCCGACCGTGTCCACCTTCGTAGCCCGTCGCATACCCCGATTTGACCTGAGCACAACATGCTCGGGGTCCTCGGAACCGGGCAGTCCGACCTGTTCCTGGACCACCTCGTCGGCCAGCCGGAAGCGGGCCGCGAGCAGTGCCGCGTCGTCATGGGCGCGCAGGAAGTCCTGGCGTTCGAACCACCTCTTGATCTCCGGGCCCAGCGGCTGCTCGACCGGATGCGGCCACTCCTCCGCTGTGACGGACGGCATATCGGAACCCGAGTTCCGCAGCGTGATCCAGCCGAATCCCACGCCCTTGACCCTGCGGCGTTCGAATTCTTCCAGCCATGCGTCGTACCGGGCCGCGTAGCCGGCCGGATCGGAGCGGTGGTCGCCGCCGTCGCGCAGCCACAGTTCCGCGTACTGCGCCGGGTCCTGCACCTCGCGCTGGACGATCCACGCGTCACAGCCGGATGGCACCCAGGAGGTGACGCGTTCCCGCCAGTCCTCGCCGTCCACGTGTTGCCAGTTGGCGAGCAGCTGGCAGTAGCCGCCCTCGGTGAGATGGTCCGCCGCCTGTCGCACCAGCGTGCGGCACAGATCGTCGCCCGCCATACCGCCGTCGCGGTAGACGAAACGCTCACCCGGGGAGATCACGAACGGCGGGTTGGAGACGATCAGATCGAACCGCTCCTCACCCACCGGTTCGAACAGGCTGCCCAGCCTCAGGTCCGCCTCCCGCACCCCGGAAAGCGCGAGGGTGAGCCGGGCGAAGTGCAGGGCGCGCGGGTTGACGTCGGTCGCGGTGACGCGGGAGGCGTGCGGGGAGGCGTGCAGCGCCTGGATGCCGGAGCCGGTACCCAGGTCCAGCACGCGCGACACCGGGTTGCGGATGGTGATCCCGGACAGCGTCGTGGAGGCGCCACCCACACCGAGTACGAGCTCGGAACGGTTGACCGTGGCGCCCCCGGCCCCGATCCCTCCCGCCCCGCCCACCGCGCAGCCCAGGTCGGACACGATCCACCAGTCCTCGCCGGACTCGCCCGCGTAGGGGCGTACGTCGACGGTGGCCCGCACGCCGTCGCCGTCCTCCGCCACGGGGCACAGCCAGCCGTCGGCGAGGGCGTCCTCCAGCGGGAGCGCGGCGCGGGCCTGCTCCCTGGAAACCGGCTGCTGCAACAGGAACAGCCGGACGAGGGTCTCCAACGGGCTGCCGCCGCGTGTCCCGCGCAGCGCCGGAACGGTCTCGCTACGGGACAGCGCCGTGTACGCCGTGACGCCGAGCAGATCGAGACAGCCGTCGGCGGTGAAGGCGGCGGCCCGTAGCGCGTCGCGCAGACGGGCGGTGCGGTCGGGGTCCGCGATCGGGAGGCCGGGGACGCTGCTGGCACTGAGGCTGTTCTGGCTCACGGTGTCATTCTCCCGGACATGGACCCGGCCGGGCGCCCCCTGAACGGGTCACCCGGCCGGGCCGTGGCCCGACGTCCGCCGGTCAGCCCATTCAGGGCGCGCCCGGCGGCACGGGGCGCGCCGGACGGATCCCGGCCGCGACCGGCGCTCGGCCCGTCACGGCCGCGCTCAGCTCGACTTGGACGGCGCGGCGGAGGCCGAGCCGGACGGGTGCGAGGAGGGCTTGGCGGACGGGTGCGCCGACGAGCTCGCCGACGGCGTCTGGGAGCTTTCGGGGTTGCCCGCCGCGCCGGAGGGTGAGTTCGCGGCGCCCGCCGCGGGGGACGGCTTCTGGCAGCCGGGCTGCTTGGCCATCGCCTTGCCGACGTCACCGGACTGCAACTTGTTCAGCGCGTCGTCGCCGCTCTTGCCGACGTTGCTGAGTTGGCCGACGACGCCCTTGAGGCCGTCCGCGAACTTGCCCTGGTCGCTGGTGTTCAGACCATCGACGTCCTTCTTGAGGGTGCCGTACGCGCCAGCCGTGTCGTTCAGCTGCTTGACGGCGTTCTGCTGCAGCGTCGCTCCGTTGTTGACGGGCGGTGCACCCGCCTTGTCCACCGCGTCGGCCAACGCCTTGTACGCGCTGGAAATCTGCGAGAACGCCGCCGAGTCGGTGTTCTTCACGTCCTCGGGCTTGTGGTCGCCGCTGGAGACCGACGCGATGGAGTTGCTGGCGTCCTGAATCTTCTTCAGCTGGGGTTGCACCTGGTCGCAGACCGACTTGGCGTACTTGTCGACCTTGTCGTTCGAGCTGCTGCTGCACCCCGCGAGCGCCAGCGTCAAAGTCGCCGCACCGGTCGTTACGGCCATGAGCTTCTTGTTCACCGGGTGAGTCCCTTCCGTGGCTCTACGGCCCCGGAACATACACGGAGAACCGGGAGCGCTCGCGAGTCGATCAACCGGTACGCCCGGTATCACCGCCAATTGCACCACGCCAAGGGCGCCAAGTGACGCTTCTCGCACGGGGGCGGGGGGCGGTGCCCACACCACCCCCCCCCCCCCCCCCGCCCCGGTATTGACGCTGTGCCGGAGCTCCCGGGTTAGGACACCACCGCCGGGTCGGCCGAACGGGCAGCCTTCTCGCTGTTGTCTTCGTCACCCACGGCGATTCCGCGCCGCTTGGAGACGTAGACCGCACCGGTGATCACGGCCAGTGCGAGGGCCGCGACACCGATGCGCAGCGGCAGGCTCGCCTTGTCCCCGTAGGAGTAGGTGACGATGGCCTGCGCGATGAGCAGCGAGACCAGGTTCATCACCTTCAGCAGCGGGTTGATGGCCGGTCCCGCGGTGTCCTTGAACGGGTCACCGACCGTGTCGCCGATCACCGTCGCGGCGTGGGCGTCGCTGCCCTTGCCTCCGTGGTGGCCGTCCTCGACCAGCTTCTTGGCGTTGTCCCAGGCACCACCGGAGTTGGCCAGGAAGACCGCCATCAGCGTGCCCGTGCCGATGGCGCCCGCGAGGTACGAGCCGAGCGAGCCGACACCGAGCGCGAAGCCGACGGCGATCGGCGCCAGCACCGCCAGCAGCCCGGGCGTGGCCAGCTCGCGCAGCGCGTCCTTGGTGCAGATGTCCACCACCCGGCCGTACTCCGGCTTCTCGCTGTAGTCCATGATCCCCGGGTGCTCACGGAACTGGCGGCGCACCTCGAAGACCACCGAACCCGCCGACCTGGACACCGCGTTGATGGCGAGCCCGGAGAACAGGAAGACGACCGCCGCGCCGAGCAGCAGCCCGACGAGGTTGTTCGGCTGCGAGATGTCCAGGCTCAGGGCCAGACCGTGGGCGGCCGGGCCGACGCTGTCCTTCGCCGTGTTGATGGCGTCGGTGAACGAGCCGAACAGCGCGGTGGCGGCCAGCACCGCCGTGGCGATGGCGATGCCCTTGGTGATGGCCTTGGTGGTGTTGCCGACCGCGTCGAGGTTGGTGAGCACCTGGGCGCCCTCGCCCTCGACGTCACCGGACATCTCGGCGATGCCCTGTGCGTTGTCGGAGACCGGGCCGAAGGTGTCCATCGCCACGATCACGCCGACGGTGGTGAGCAGACCGGTACCGGCCAGCGCCACCGAGAACAGCGCCAGCATCAGCGAGCCGCTGCCGAGCAGGAACGCGCCGTACACGGCCAGGCCGATCAGCACCGCCGAGTAGACCGCGGACTCCAGACCGAGCGAGACCCCGGCGAGCACCACGGTGGCCGGGCCGGTCAGCGAGGTCTTGCCGACATCGCGTACCGGACGGCGGTTGGTCTCGGTGAAGTAGCCGGTGAGCTGCTGGATGAGGGCGGCGAGCACGATGCCGATGGCGACCGCGACCAGGGCCAGGATCCGCGGGTTGCCGCTGTGGCCGGTGATCGAGGCCGGAACGCCCTTCAGATCGGCGAAGCGCGCGGGCAGGTAGACGAATACCGCGGCCACCACGAGAGCCAGGGAGATCGCCGCGGAGATGAAGAACCCGCGATTGATCGCGGTCATTCCACTTCGATCACGGCGACGCGGCGCGACGGCGAAGATTCCGATCATCGCAGTGATCACACCGATTGCCGGGACGAGCAGCGGAAATGCCAGCCCTGAATTACCGAAGGCGGCCTTGCCCAAGATCAGTGCGGCGACCAGGGTCACCGCGTAACTCTCGAACAGGTCAGCCGCCATACCGGCGCAGTCGCCGACGTTGTCGCCCACGTTGTCCGCGATGGTCGCGGCGTTGCGCGGGTCGTCCTCCGGGATGCCCTGCTCGACCTTGCCGACCAGGTCCGCGCCGACATCCGCGGCCTTGGTGAAGATGCCGCCGCCGACCCGCATGAACATCGCGAGCAGCGCGGCTCCGAAGCCGAAGCCCTCCAGCACCTTCGGGGCGTCCGCCTTGTAGACGAGCACGACCACGGACGCGCCGAGCAGGCCGAGGCCCACGGTGCACATGCCGACCACACCGCCGGTACGGAAGGCGATCTTCATCGCACGGTGCGAGACGGTCGTCAGGTCGGCCGCGGGGGCGTCGGGGCCCGGCGTCGCCGCGCGGGCGGCGGCGGCCACCCGGACGTTGCTGCGTACCGCCAGCCACATGCCGAGGTAGCCGGTGGAGGCCGAGAAGACGGCACCCACCAGGAAGAACGCCGAACGCCCGATGCGCTGCGTCCAGTTGTCCGCGGGCAGCAGCATCAGCAGGAAGAAGACCGCGATGGCGAACACGCCGAGGGTGCGCAACTGCCGCTTGAGGTAGGCGTTCGCGCCTTCCTGTACGGCAGCGGCGATCTGCTTCATCGCCTCGGTGCCCTCGTCGGCGGCGAGCACCTGGCGGACCAGGGCGACCGCGACGAACAGCGCGACAACGGCGACGGCGGCGATGACCAGTACGAGGTTGCGGTTGCCGCCGGTCAGTACGGCCGCCGCTGCGAGCGGTGGGTGAAGCTGGGTCAGGTCCTGCACGTGAGGGGTGAGAGGCCCCGCCATTCGTCCTCCTTGACGTTTGGCACGTGGGCGCGCGGCTCCTGCGACTGCAACAGCCGCGGCGCTCAGGCTGCTTGAGCTAACTGAGCAAAGATGGACGGATTGTAGGTAGTGGGAACGGATCAAAACAGAGCGCAGGAACGAGAATTCGCCGGTGACGCGCGTGCGGTACGGGCTGGCAATTTTCGGAAGCGTTCCAGAAATCACCGCTTACGGTGAACGGCGAGGCGCCGGGTAGACCCCGAATTGATCACTGGTATTGATCAAGGGGTTGACCGCGGAGATCTTGAGCGCACCGTGGGCGCGTCCCGGGCACACGAAAAAGGCGCCCCGCAGGGCGCCGGATGATCGGGAAGATCGAAAGTCGAGAACCGGGGGCGGGCGGCCGACCCGCCCGCGCTACGGGAGCTCGACCGTGGGCGTGGTCGGCCAGCTCATACGGATGACGCCGCCGCCCGGCCCGGAGACGACCTCGACGTCGTCCACCAGCCCGCTGATCACCGCGAGGCCCATCGTGCCCTCGTCCTCACCCTCCTCGGACCCGGACTCCCCGGAAGCCCCGGGGGCCGGGTGCCCGGAGGCCTCATCACCGGCGCGGGCCCCGGGCCCGGAAGGTGTCTCCGGCACTTCGTCCCCGACCTCGATGGAGAACTTCTTCTCCTCCTCGGTCAGCACGACGCGCACCGGCATGTCGACACCGTTGCTGCGGTGCAGCCCGACCGCGCGCGTGCAGGCCTCGCCGACGGCGAGCCTGACCTCGTCGAGTACGGCCTCGTCCACCCCCGCACGGCGCGCCACCGCGGCCGCCACCAGGCGTGCGGTGCGGACGTGCTCAGGCAGGGCGCTGAAGCGCAGTTCAACGGTGGCCATGGCCTCCCCCTCGGGCGAACGCGGGCGTGCTTGACAGGGGTCCGGGCTCCCAGCCAGGCCCGGTACCCCCGTACTCGGTCAAACAACGGAGATCACACTGACGACGCTACGCCGTCAGGGTCAGTCCGTCGCCGAGACAGCCTCTTGCACCGAGGTGTGGATCGGGAACACCTTGGTCAGACCGGTAATGCGGAAAATCTTCAGAATGCGCTCCTGGTTGCACACCAGTCGAAGCGAGCCCTCATGGGCGCGCACGCGCTTGAGCCCGCCGACAAGCACACCAAGGCCGGTGGAGTCGAGGAAGTCCACGCCCTCCATGTCCACGACCAAGTGGTAGCTGCCGTCGTTGACGAGCTCGACCAGCTGCTCGCGCAGCTTGGGCGCGGTGTATACATCAATCTCGCCACCGACCTCGACGACCGTACGGTCGCCAACGGTCCGGGTCGACAGGGACAGGTCCACGGATCCTCCAGCACCTTGCATCGAGCGGTCGCCCCCCATGGATCGGCAGCCGCGATGGCATTCAATCACTTACCACCGGGCGAAGACGACGCCTTGAAGCGATTGTCCGTCATGCCGGTGACACACTGAGTGCCGATGGCCCACGATGATCCACCGCAGCCTACGCGCGGTCGCCCAGCCCCAGCCACGGTCCTGCACCGGCTCGCCACCGGGGCGGGCCGCGCCGCGCGTATCACTCATACGGAGCACCTGCCCCCTAGGACCGGTCGGCATGCCGATTGGCCTGATCAGATCCGCTCCGAAGTGATCGACGCGATCCGTGCGGCCGGGATCGCCCGTCCCTGGGAGCACCAGGCCCGGGCCGCGGAGCTGGCGCTACGGGGCGAATCCGTGGTCGTCGCCACCGGAACGGCGTCCGGAAAGTCACTCGGATACCTGGCCCCGGTGCTCAGCGCGCTGCTGGACGGCTCGGAGGCGCCCAATGGGCGTGGCGCGACGGCGCTGTATCTCGCCCCGACGAAGGCGCTCGCCGCCGACCAGCGACGAGCCGTGGCCGATCTGGCCGCCCCGCTCGGCACCGCCATCCGGCCCGCGGTCTACGACGGCGACACGCCGTTCGAGGAGCGCGAGTGGGTCCGCCAGTACGCGACGTATGTGCTCACCAACCCCGACATGCTGCACCGCGGCATCCTGCCCGGCCATCCCCGCTGGTCCTCCTTCCTGCGCCAGCTGGCGTATGTGGTGATCGACGAGTGCCACACCTACCGGGGCGTGTTCGGCTCGCACGTCGCCCAGGTGCTGCGGCGGCTGCGCCGGGTGTGCGCGCGTTACGGCGCGGATCCTGTCTTCCTCCTCGCCTCGGCCACCGCCGCCGACCCCGCCGCCGCGGCGGGACGGCTCACCGGAGTGCCGGTGACCGAGATCACCGACGACGCGTCCCCGCGCGGCGAGCTGGTCTTCGCCCTGTGGGAGCCGCCGCTGACCGAACTGAGCGGGGAGCGCGGCGCGCCGGTGCGCCGTACCGCGACCGCCGAGTCGGCCGACCTGCTGACCGACCTGGTGGTCCAGGGCACCCGCACGGTGGCGTTCGTACGCTCCCGGCGGGCGGCCGAGCTGATCGCACTGCTCGCACAGGACAAGCTCAGCGCGGTCGACCGCTCGCTCGCCGGGCGGGTCGGCGCCTATCGCGGCGGTTATCTGCCCGAGGAGCGCCGGGCGATCGAGCGGGAGCTGCACAGCGGCCGCCTCCTCGGCCTCGCCTCGACCACCGCCCTGGAACTGGGCGTGGACATCTCCGGTCTGGACGCGGTGCTGCTGGCCGGATATCCGGGCACCCGGGCCTCGCTGTGGCAGCAGGCGGGGCGCGCCGGGCGGGCGGGCCAGGGGGCGCTGGCGGTGCTCATCGCCCGCGACGATCCGCTGGACACCTATCTCGTGCACCATCCGGAGGCGCTGTTCGACCGGCCGGTGGAGTCCACCGTGCTGGATCCGGACAACCCCTATGTGCTGGCACCCCACTTGTGCGCGGCCGCCGCCGAACTCCCGCTCACCGAGGCCGACCTCGCGCTCTTCGGCCCCGAAGCACTTGATCTGATACCCCAGTTGGAGAAGCGCGGTCTGCTGCGGCGCCGTAGGGACTCCTGGTACTGGACCCGGCGGGAGCGCGCCGCCGACCTCACCGACATCCGCGGCGAGGGCGGCCGTCCCGTCCAGGTGGTCGAAGCGACGACCGGACGGCTGCTGGGCACCGTCGACCCGTCCGCCGCGCACGCCACCGTCCACGACGGTGCGGTCCACCTCCATCAGGGACGCACCTACCTGGTGAACCACCTTGACCTCGACGACAACGTGGCGCTGGTCGAGGAGGCCGATCCGCCGTACTCCACGATGGCCCGCGACACGACCGCCATCTCCATCCTCGGCACGGAGACCGAGGAGCCGTGGGGTGAGGCCCGGCTGTCCTTCGGCTCGGTCGAGGTGACCCATCAGGTCGTCTCGTTCCTGCGTCGCAAGCTGATCACCGGCGAGGTGCTCGGCGAGACCAAACTCGATCTGCCGCCGCGCACGCTGCGCACCAGGGCGGTGTGGTGGACCCTCACCGAGGACCAGTTGGAGCGGGCCCGCATTCATCCGGAAGAGCTGCCGGGCGCCCTGCACGCGGCGGAACACGCCTCCATCGGCATCCTGCCGCTGTTCGCGACCTGCGACCGCTGGGACATCGGCGGGGTCTCCTTCCCACTGCACCCCGACACGGGCCTGCCGACCGTCTTCGTCTATGACGGCCACCCGGGCGGTGCGGGCTTCGCCGAACGCGCCTACCGGACCGCGCGGGCCTGGCTCACGGCGACGCGCGAGGCGATCGCCGCGTGCGAGTGCGAGTTCGGATGCCCTTCGTGCATCCAGTCCCCCAAGTGCGGAAACGGCAACGACCCGTTGGACAAGCCGGCCGCGGTACGCCTGCTGGACTGCCTGCTGGCCGCCGGCATCGGCGACGCCGGCTGACTGCGGCCCCGCACGGGCGCGCACCTGGGCCGGGCCCATCGGCACTGGTAGCCCGCCGCCCCGCACCTCCGCCACCACATCGGCCACCGCGCCTCGCACCGAGCAGGACACCAGCCGCGCGCCCTGTGCCACGGCCACCCGCTCCGCGCCCCGGCAGGCCGATTCCTGGCCGTCCAGCGCATGGTCCGCGGCCGCGAGGGCGGCCAAGTCGGCGGCGGCGCCCGCCCGATGGCGTACCGCGACCGCCTGACCGAGCGCGAGCAGGGCGGCGAAGACCGTGCACAGCGCTCCGGCGAGCACCAGCGCCCAGATCGTGGCCGACCCGCGGTCCCGGCTCACCGGACCGTGTCCTCTGCCAGCGCCGCCGCCTCCGCGCCGACCGTGGCCGAGAGCAGCCCGGCCAGCCGCCCCGGCCCCAGCGACCGTGCGGTCACCCGCACCCGCACCAGGTCCCCGTCCCGCCGCAGATCGACAACTGCCCCGCGCGGAGCGGCCGTTGCCGCCGCCGCCAGCGCGGCGGACCGTGGCTCGGATCGTGCGGCGGCCCGTGCCCCGGCGCGGGCGGCGTCCACGCACCGGATCTGTGCGGCCGCCGTCATCAGGCCCCACAGCAGCATCGCGGTGAACACCACCAGCACCGGGACCACCACCGCCGCCTCGGCGGTCACATAGCCGGTGTCGCCGGACACCTGATGTACGGCAGGCTCAGAAGGAGACATCGAGCGCCCTCTTGATCATCCCGCTGAGCGCCGAGCTCACCGCCCCACTGGTGACGACCTTGTACAGCACGGCCGCGAAGGCACAGGCCGCCAGCGTGCCCACGGCGTATTCGGCCGTGCTCATTCCGGCGTCCGCGGCCGCCCCGCGTACCCCGCTCCATCGGCCGCGCAGCCGACCGACGATGCTTACCGCTGCGAACATCTCTCCCCCTGAGGTTTGTTGGGTTGTGTTGTGTGCCGTGAGTGGCAGATGTGCCTTATGGGGATGGCGCGTTGTGATCCGCGCCAAGTCCTCCGTGAGTTGTGGTCCCGTCCGTTCGGTCCGTCCGTCCCTGCGTGCGTGTCCGCAGTGCGGTACCGCATCACCTCGCTCGTGTCATCGCCTCCGCCAGTCCGATCACCACCGGAACCACGCCGATCACCAGGAACGCCGGAAGGAAGCACAGGCCCAGTGGCGCTGTGGCCACCACTCCGGCGCGGCGCGCCCGGCTGTTGGCCGACCGGCTCCGCTCGGCGCGGCATTCAGCGGCCAGCCGCGAGACGGCGGCGACGGGCGGCACTCCCGTGGTGGAGGCACGCGCCATCCAGCTCCCAAGTCCGGCCGCTCCAGGGAGCGTTCCCAGCCGGATCCAGCACTGGATCGGGTCGGCGCCGAGCCGTAGCTCCGCCGCGACCCTGCGCAACGCCTCACCCAGCGGCCCGTCGAGGGTGCGGCCCACCGCGTCGGCGGCGTCCGCCGGGGCGGCCCCCGCCGTCAGGCAGGCGGCCAGCAGATCTGCCGCGAACGGCAGTTGGCGCCCCGCGCCGCGCGCCTCGTCGGCGGCTGTCCGCCTGGGCCTTCGCTGCCAGCGGCGTATGCCGTACGCCCCGGCGACTCCAGCCGCACACCCGATCGGGCCGCCCACCACGACGGTGAGCCCGATTCCGGCCGCCGCCGGTCCCGCCCACTCATGGAGCTTCCGCTGGGCGACCAAGCGCAGTCCGGGCCACGGCGTACGCCGGATGCGTTCGACGCCGAGCAGCCGTTCGCGGCGCCGTCTGGCCGCCCGCTCGCGGTGCGCCGAGACCAGTGCCGCCGCTGTGCACAGGGCAGCCGCCACCAGCGCCCCCGCCGTCCCCAGCCTGTGGACAACATCCCCGCTCATGTCGCCTCCTGTGCCGCGCTGACGATGCGGGCGGTCCATGCCAGCCCGGCCCACTCCAACGCACCGCCGCTCAACAGGCAGCCGAGCCCGGTCGGGGTACGCAGCAGCACCCGCAGCGGATCGGCGCCGAGAGTGGCGCCCAGCACCACACCGAAGACCGGGAGCAGTGCGAGCATCACGGCGGTCGAGCGCGGACCCGCCAACTGAGCCCGCAAGTCCTCCCGTTGATCACGCTCGGCCCGTAGGGCGGCCGCCACCCGGTCGAGGCCGTCGGCGAGTCCGGCGCCGCCGTCCACCGACACCTCCCAGCACGCGGCGACCCCCGCCAGCCCCTCGGCGCCCGGCCTGGCGGCCGCCTCCCGCAGTGCGGCCGCCACATCACCGCCGAAGCGGGCCGCCGCCAGCAGCGGTGTCACCCACTCCGCCGTGCCGGGACCGTCCGGCCCACGCAGCCGTTCAACTGCCTCGGCCAGCGCGGCGTCCGGCGGTCGGCCAGCGCGCAGATCTCCGGCGACAGCGGTGCACAGACCGGCTACCGCCTCCTGCCAACGCTCAGTCGCCAGCCGCCGCGCCCGGACCCGCAGCAGGCGCCGGACGTACGGTGTGGCGAGCCCGCCGACCAGCGCCGGGACCGGCGAGTGGGCGAACAGCGCCAGCGCCGTCCCAGCCACCGGGCACCACACCTCACGACCGAACCGGAATCCCAACCGGTCCTCGATGCCCGCTCTGCCCCGCCGCAGCCCGGCTCGCGCTCGGCCTCGATAGGCCCGCCAGCGCATCACGCCCAGAGGGGCCGCGGCGGCCCGGCCGCCGTCCGCGAGCATCAGCCGGGCCCTGCGTGCCGCCTCGTCCTGCCGGTGCAGCCGCCACACGGCGCCAGCCGCGCAGACCGCCGCGCACCACACCGTGAGCAGTTCGGCGCCCCTCATCGGGCACCTCGCTCACACAACGCGGCCAACCGCGGCCAGCCGCGCTCCCGCTCATAGCGGCCGTCGGCGCCGCGCAGCACGGCCGGAACGGTACCGACGAGCCCGCCGCTGTCCCGCTCCAGTACGTGGATCTCGGCGACCCGGCGCTGCCCGGACCGGTCACGGACCAGATGGACGACGACCGAGAGCGCGGCCGCGAGCTGGCTGTGCAGCGCCGCGCGCCCCAGCCCGGCCGTGGAACCCAGCGCCTCCAGTCTGGCGGGGACATCGCAGGCCGCGTTGGCATGCACGGTTCCACAGCCGCCCTCGTGCCCGGTGTTGAGCGCGGAGAGCAGGTCCAGCACCTCGGGCCCGCGCACCTCGCCGACCACCAGGCGGTCGGGCCGCATACGCAGTGCCTGCCGGACGAGGTCCCGCAGCGTCACGATGCCGACGCCCTCCTGGTTGGCTGGGCGGGTCTCCAGCCGCACCACATGCGGGTGTTCGGGCCGCAGCTCCGCCGAGTCCTCGGCGAGCACGATCCGTTCGCCCGTTCCGACCAGCCCGAGCAGCGTGCTCAACAGCGTTGTCTTTCCACAGCCCGTCCCGCCGCTGACGAGGAAGGACAACCGGGCGTCGACCACCGCTCGCAGCAGCCGCGCCGCCTCGGCGTCCACGTTGCCCGCCTCGACGAGCTCGGCGAGGGTGAAGGCGCGGGTCCGAACCACCCGCAGGGACAGGCATGGCGCGCCGATCGCGACGGGTGGCAGCACCGCGTGCAGCCGGGTGCCATCCGGCAGCCGTGCGTCGACCCAGGGACGGGCGTCGTCCAGCCGCCGACCGGCCGCTGTCGCAAGACGCTGTGCGAGCTTGCGGACGGCCGCCGCGTCGCGGAACCGGATCCCGGTCCGCTCCAGGCCCGAGCCGCGGTCCACCCACACTTCATCCGGCCCGTTGACCAGTACGTCCGTAACCCCGGGTTCGGCCAGCAGTGGCTCAAGCAACCCGGCACCCACCATCTCGGAGCGCAGCGCCCGGACCACCCCGAGCACGGCGGTGTCGCCGAGCAGCCGTCCCTGAGCACGTAACGCGGCGGCGACCGCCGCCGGTGTGGGTTCGCGCCCGGACTCGGCCAGCGTGAGTCGCACCGCGTCGAGCAGCGCCGCACGGTCGCCCGGGTCGGTGCGGAGGCGTGGGGTGTCGATGGTGTTCATACGGCCACGCTCCCGCCGCTGGGCAGTGCCTCGGCGAGGAACGCCGTACAGAACCTGGCGAGGGGTCCGCGGCCGTTGCCACCGGGCGGCCTACCGCCATTGACGGCTTCCAACAGCCCGTGTTCCGGTGGGAGTTCCCCGGCGAGCCGCAGCCCCAGCAGCCGAGCGATCTCCTCGTCGTCGAGGCCGGAGGGGTAGGGGCCGCGCGCCACCACCCGTAGGTCGGGCAGGATCATGCCGATCCGGGACGCCACCCGGTCGGCCGCCGCGACGGCCCGCAACTCGGCGGGGACCACGAGCAGTCCGACATCGGCCTGGGAAAGCGCCTCGACCACGCCGTCGTCCACCCGGCGCGGAAGGTCCACCACGACCACCCCGCCGCGCCGCCGGGCGGCGCCGAGGACCGAGCGCATCGCGTCCGGGGTGATGACGACCGAGTCGCCGCGGTCCCAGCTCAGCACGCTGAGATCGTGCAGCCGAGGCAGGGACTCCTCCAACGCTCCGCTGCTGACCCGGCCCTGGGACTCGGCGAGGTCGGGCCACCTCAGACCCGCGGAACGCTCACCGCCGAGCAGTACGTCCAGTCCGCCGCCCAGTGGATCGCCGTCGATCAGCATCGTGCGGCGCCCGCCGCGCGCTGCGGTCACCGCGAGCGCGCAGGCGAGGGTGCTGGCCCCGGCGCCGCCCCTGCCGCCGACCACGCCGATGGTCAGCGCCGGTTCGCCAACGCCCTCCGCGGCGTCGGCGATCCGGTCCACCAGCCAGCTCTCGGCGTCGGGCAGGAACAGCACATGGTCGGCGCCGATGCCCACCGCCCGCCGCCACACGCCCTGGTCGTCGAGGTCCCGTCCGATGAGCAGGACTCCGGAACGCCGCTGCATACCGCGCAGGGCCACCGAGCGGTCATCACCGACGAGGATCAGCGGCGCCGATGCCCAACTTCCGGGACTGGCCGGCGAGCCGTAGGCGACTTCCGGCTCCACGCCCGCGGCCGCGCACAGCCGCAGCAGATCATCGAGCAGGTCCTCGTCCTCGGTGACGATCAGCGGGACCCCGGCCCTGAGCGCGCGGGGGACACGGCCCGGCCGTGGCTCCGTACGCCCGGGCCGCGGGTCCGACCCAGTCGGCCCCGGTCGCGGCTCTGGCTCCGCGGGTTCGGGCCGGACACTCCGCTTCCGGTCTTCCACGGACGCCGGTGGCGTTTTCTGCTCCCGGTTCTCGGCGGGTTCCCCACTCCGATCCCCAGCCAGATCCCCGGCCTCCCGGGCTCGGCACCGTTCCCTGCCGCGCGGCACGGTCTCCCGGCCGCAGTCTTCCGGTTCCCCGTTCCGATCCCCCGCCTGCCGAGCCTGCCCGCGCCGCAGCGCGACCGGACTCCACTCCTCCTCTTCCTCGTTCAGCTGTGCGGGCTCCTGGGTCTGGCCACGGGAGACCGCACTGCGCGGACCTGGCCGCTTTTCCTTTGGCGTTTGGCCCGCCCGTCCAGTCCGGCCGATCCTCCCGGTCCGTTCTGGAGTGTCCGGTGAGATGGATTCGGTCATGGCCCCCTCACTTCCCTCGCTGATACCGCGTACCTCGCGGGCCTTCTTGCCTCGCGGTTCTTCACGGTGGAGGAAGACCAGGAATCGAGTGGATCTTGGTCAAAAACAGGGGATAACTCGACGGTTGTGGATAACTCCGCCACTCACACGGGTGAGTTCTCCGCGATAGCGCAACGATTACGGACCGTCACGCGTCGTATGTGTCACCAGACAGGGAGGGGCAGAGAAATGATCATGAAAAATGCGGCGGCCGAACCGGCCAGGCGGTGTGAAATGTACCCGGACATGCGACGACCCCCGCCGGGGGGGAGAGCGGGGGTCGTCCCCACGGCCGACTCGGGGGGGGAGGAGCCGGACCGGGTTAGCACGGTCGCGAACGATCCGTGACTTCCATGGTGTACCCGAAGGCCTTCTCAGGCAAACCCACGCGCCTGAGCTTACGCCGAATGGTGGGTGCCTATGCTCGTCCTCGTGGAAAACCACTCCTTGCCGCGAACAGCCGCCTTCTTCGATCTCGACAAGACGGTCATCGCGAAGTCGAGCACCCTGGCCTTCAGCAAGTCCTTCTATCAAGGCGGACTGATCAACCGTCGGGCCGTGCTGCGCACTGCTTATGCCCAGTTCGTCTATCTGCTCGGAGGTGCGGACCACGATCAAATGGAACGTATGCGGGAGTATCTGTCGGCGCTCTGCCGTGGCTGGAACGTCCAGCAGGTACGGGAGATCGTCGCCGAGACGCTGCACGACCTGATCGACCCGCTCATCTACGACGAGGCCGCCTCTCTGATCGAGGAGCACCACGCCGCCGGTCGCGACGTGGTCATCGTGAGCACCTCGGGCGCCGAGGTCGTCGAGCCGATCGGGGCGATCCTCGGCGCCGACCATGTGGTCGCCACCCGCATGGTGGTCGAGGACGGCCGCTACACCGGAGAGATCGAGTACTACGCGTACGCCGACACCAAGGCGAAGGCGATCGCCGAGCTCGCCGAGACCGAGGGATACGACCTCGACCGCTGCTACGCCTACAGCGACTCGGCGACCGATGTCCCGATGCTGGAGTCGGTGGGGCATCCGTACGCGGTCAACCCGGACCGTGCGCTGCGCCGCGAGGCGATCGCGCGGGAATGGCCGGTGCTGACGTTCAGCCGCCCGGTCCGGCTACGCCAGCGGATTCCGTCGATGCCGAGCCGCCCCGTTCTCGCCGTGGCCGCCGCGGCGGGGGCCGTCGCCACCGCGGGCCTCGTCTGGTACGTGTCCCGCCGCCGCAAGCCCGTAATGCCCTGAGCGCACCATTAGTTGTTCCTTGAGGCTAAAAGTAAAGAACTGCGGCCGGGGGTTCCGCTTCCCCGGGGCGCGGAGTAGAAAGGACTTGACGGCCCGCGAGACCACGGACATCCGAGAGGAACCCCGTTGAATCAGGCCCCACGGACCGAAGCACGAACGCTGGGCACCCACGCGAAGCCAGCCCGCTGACCGGGTTAGCCGCACCAGGTGACGGGCAAAGTCCCCGACCTGATGGGCCAAAGAGAGTGCACGCATGGTCACTCAGCGGACGTGCCAGCGGCGGCACCCGCGGGTGCCGCCGCACATTTTTGCCCGCGTGCGTTTCGCCGCCTTCGGCCGCGCACCGAGGATCGCCGCTCAGGCGGCGCCCCGCTGGAGCGCCTCGCACACCGCGGTGCTCTCCCGGACGCCTAGCCGCACGGCCTCCGCGCAGTGAGCGATCCACTGCGCCATACCCTGCGGCGTGCCTGACATGTACGCCCCCAGGGCCTTGAGGTACTCGGCACGCCCCAGTTCCGCGTGCCCAACCTCCGCCGGGCAGATCGACTTCGGGTCGAGCCCACTGCCCACCAGGACGATGCGCTGCGCCGCCAGCGCCACCGGCCCGTTGTAGGAGCCGAACGGACGCAGCGCCAGCAGCTCACCGTGCACCACCGCGGCGACCACCAGCGCGGGCGCCGTACTCCCGCCGAGCAGCAGCCAGGCCAGCCCCTCCAACCGCGCCACGACCTCCGCCGCATCGGGAAGCGGCAGTGCGGCCAACTGCTCCTCGGCCACCGGCTCGCCCGCCCGACGCGGCCGCCCCACCGTGTCGTCCGGCACCACTCCGCCCGCCGCGACCAGGTGCAGACGCGCCAGCGCCTGCAGCGGGGACTGCCGCCAGACGCTGAGAAGTTGACCGGATTCGGCGGTCAGCCGCAGCGCGGCGCCGACCGTACGGGACTCCTCATCGGCGCCGAAATCGCTACGCCGCCGCACCTCTTCCAGCGGCCAGTCGGCCCCGGCCAGCGCCGCGGAGGCACGCGCACCACGCAGCGCCGCCTCCGAGGTGATCTCGTTCGAGCGGCGTCGCATCACCCGGTGCCCGTACGCCCGGTCCACGGCCTGGCGTACCGCTTCCACCGAGTCGGACACCCCGGGCAGCGTGCCCAGCACGGCAAGCGGATCGGACGACACCGGGGAACCGGGGGCCGTCCCCCGGGAGAACGCAGTCATGGGTACGACACTACGCACCGATTCCGGCGCACCCCTCGTTGGAGTGGTCTTCTTCACTTCGGTATCGCACCAGGGCCGGACCTCCCGCTATCTTGTTGAACATGAAGATCGCTTTCGTTGGGAAGGGCGGGAGCGGCAAGACCACGCTCTCCTCCCTGTTCATCCGGCACCTCGCCGCCGCCGGCATCCCGGTCATCGCCGTCGACGCCGACATCAACCAGCACCTCGGCCCGGCCCTCGGACTCGACGAGGCGGACGCCGCGGCGCTCCCGGCGATGGGCGCCCACCTGCCGGCGATCAAGGAGTACCTGCGTGGGGCCAACCCGCGGATCGCCACGGCCGAGAACATGATCAAGACGACCCCACCGGGCCATGGCTCACGTCTGCTGCGCGTGACCGAGAGCAACCCGGTCTACGCGGCGTGCGCCCGGACCGTGGCACTTGACGGCGGTGCGGTGCGGCTGATGGTGACCGGCCCGTTCAACGAGTCGGACCTCGGGGTCGCCTGCTACCACTCCAAGGTCGGGGCGGTCGAACTCTGCCTGAACCACCTGGTCGACGGCCGCGACGAATACGTCGTCGTCGACATGACCGCGGGCAGCGACTCCTTCGCTTCCGGAATGTTCACCCGCTTCGACATGACGTTCCTGGTGGCCGAGCCGACGCGCAAGGGCGTCGCCGTGTACCGCCAGTACAAGGAGTACGCAAGGGACTTCGACGTCAGCCTGCGCGTGGTGGGCAACAAGGTGCAGAGCCAGGACGACGTTTCGTTCCTGCGCGACGAGGTGGGCGAGGATCTGTTCACCACCGTCGGCCACTCCGACTGGGTGCGCGCCATGGAGAAGGGCCGTCCGCCCCGGTTCGAGCTGCTGGAGGAGCCCAACCGCCAAGCGCTGCAAGCTCTTCACGAGGCCGCTGACGCCTCCTACGAGCGACGCGACTGGCAGCGGTACACCCGCCAGATGGTGCAGTTCCACCTGAAGAACGCGGAGAGTTGGGGCAACGAGAAGACAGGGGCCGACCTCGCCGCGCAGGTCGACCCCGCGTTCGCGCTGAGCGAGGACCTGCTCGCCGGGAGGCGCACCCCGGAGTTCGCCGCCGCGGGGACGAGCGCCTGACGCACCCGGCGCCCGCCCATACGGCCGCCCGGCCGTTACCCTGCGGGCGCTGCTTCAAAGACGTCCAGTGCACGCTTCACCCGATGGAGGCAATTCGAGCCGGTCCGGCTTGTTCGACCTTCCCGGCGGCTTTGGCATCCATTACCCTCCATTTACCGATCCTTGAAAGTAACGGAGTCATCACACTCCGCGACCGACGTTCCGCCGGCCTGCTGGAGACCCATATGCCCGAAGCCCACAGCTGCTCCCCCTGGACACCCTGGCGCCACCACCGCTGCGCTCACCCGCGGCAAGCGCCGCATGGAACGAGTCAACTCCTCGGCGGCGTCAGCGCGTTCCAGAGCCACACGGCACCGCTGGTCCGGGACGAGTTGGCCCGGCTCGCCCGTGAAGGACAGCGCCCCACCCACACCTTCTTGACCTGCGCGGACTCCCGACTGGTCACCAGCATGATCACTTCAAGCGGCCCCGGCGACCTGTTCACCGTGCGCAATGTCGGCAACCTGGTACCGCCGCCAGGCAGCGAGGGCGCCTGCGACTCGGTGGCGGCCGCCATCGAGTACGCGGTGGAGGTCCTGCGGGTCGACTCGATCACGGTCTGCGGCCACTCCGGCTGCGGCGCGATCCAGGCGCTCCTCGCTTCAGCGGCACCACCAGCGACCAGGGGAGCACGGTGTCCGATGGAACAGCCAGAAGGGCAAACCCCGTTGGCCCGCTGGCTGCGACACGGTCGCCCGAGCCTGGACCGCCTCGCGGCGGGCGCGGCCGTACCGCTCGCCGACCGCGAGGTGTCCGACGCGGCCGAGCGGCTCTGTCTCGTCAACATCACGCAGCAACTGGATCATCTGATCGCGCATAGTTGCGTGGCGCGGCGCGTGGACGAGGGGACGCTACGGCTTTACGGGATGTACTTCCATGTCGGCGAGGCCCAGGCGTACCTGCTCGACAGCGGGGCGGGCGTGTTCCGTGCCGTACGTCCCGAGGGGCAACCACAGATCGCACAGGTCTAAACCAATATTCGCCCGGTAACCCTTGTCAGCGCGCCGCTGGGCTGGTGAGCTATGCCGAGGGACACATAGGACATCCCAAGGGACATCCTGCGGCCAAGCGGATAAGCGGATAAAGGGAGATGGCGTGAGCAGCAACGAGAGCCTGGCCAACCTGTTGAAGGAGGAGCGGCGCTTCGCTCCTCCGGAGGAGTTGGCCGCGGCCGCGAATGTCACCGCTGAGGCCTACGAGCAGGCAGCGGCGGACCGGCTCGAGTTCTGGGCCGCCCAAGCCGACCGGCTGACCTGGAGCACAAAGCCCACCGAGACACTGGACTGGTCGAACCCGCCGTTCGCCAAGTGGTTCGCCGACGGCAAGCTGAACGTGACGTACAACTGCGTCGACCGGCATGTCGAGGCGGGTCACGGTGACCGGGTCGCCCTGCACTTCGAAGGCGAGCCCGGCGACGCCCGCACCATCACCTACGCCCAGCTGAAGGACGAGGTGTCACGGGCGGCCAACGCACTGACCGAGCTCGGCGTCACGGCCGGAGACCGGGTCGCCATCTATCTGCCGATGATCCCCGAAGCGGTCATCGCCATGCTCGCCTGCGCCCGTATCGGCGCGCCGCACTCGGTGGTCTTCGGCGGCTTCTCCGCTGACGCCCTGGCCACCCGGATCGGGGACGCCGACGCGCGCGTCGTCATCACCGCCGACGGCGGCTACCGGCGTGGCAAGCCCTCGGCGCTCAAGCCCGCCGTCGACGAGGCGCTGACCAAGCCTGGCACCGAGGGGGTGCGCAGCGTCCTGGTCGTGCGCCGCACCGGCCAGGAGACCGCCTGGGCCGAGGGCCGCGACGTCTGGTGGCACGACCTCGTCCCCCGCCAGTCGGACCAGCACACCCCGCAGGCCTTCGACGCGGAACACCCGCTGTTCATCCTGTACACGTCCGGCACCACCGGAAAGCCCAAGGGCATCCTGCACACCACGGGCGGCTACCTCACCCAGGCCTCGTACACCCACCATGCCGTCTTCGACCTGAAGCCGGAAACCGACGTCTTCTGGTGCACCGCGGACATCGGCTGGGTCACCGGCCACTCGTACATCGTGTACGGGCCGCTCTCCAACGGCGCCACCCAGGTCCTCTACGAGGGCACCCCGGACAGCCCCCACCAGGGCCGCTGGTGGGAGATCATCCAGAAGTACGGCGTCACCATCCTCTACACCGCGCCCACCGCGATCCGCACCTACATGAAGTGGGGCGAGGACATCCCGGCCAAGTTCGACCTGTCGAGCCTGCGGCTGCTGGGCTCGGTCGGCGAGCCGATCAACCCCGAGGCCTGGGTCTGGTACCGCAAGCACATCGGTGCCGACCGCACCCCCATCGTCGACACCTGGTGGCAGACCGAGACCGGCGCCATGATGATCAGCCCGCTGCCGGGCCTGACCACCACCAAGCCCGGTTCCGCCCAGACACCGCTGCCGGGCATCGCCGCCACCGTCATCGACGACGAGGGCAACGAGGTGCCCAACGGCTCCGGCGGCTACCTCGTGCTCACCGAGCCGTGGCCGTCGATGCTGCGCACCATCTGGGGCGACGACCAGCGCTACCTCGACACGTACTGGTCGCGCTTCGAGAACAGGTACTTCGCGGGCGACGGCGCCAAGAAGGACGAGGACGGCGACATCTGGCTGCTGGGCCGGGTCGATGACGTGATGCTCGTCTCCGGCCACAACATCTCGACCACGGAGGTCGAGTCCGCCCTGGTCTCCCACCCCAAGGTGGCCGAGGCCGCGGTGGTCGGCGCCTCCGACCCCACCACGGGCCAGGCCATCGCCGCGTTCGTCATCCTGCGCGGCTCCGCCACCGAGGACGAGAACCTGGTCGAGGAGCTGCGGACGCATGTCGCCAAGCAGCTCGGCCCGATCGCCAAGCCCAAGCGGATCCTGCCGGTCGCCGAACTGCCCAAGACCCGCTCCGGCAAGATCATGCGCCGACTGCTGCGCGATGTCGCGGAGAACCGGCAGCTCGGCGATGTCACCACGCTCACCGACAGCACGGTCATGGACCTGATCCAGTCCAAGCTCCCCGCCGCACCCAGCGAGGACTGACCGCTAGACACACACCGCCATAAGGGGCGCCCGGCAACATGCCGGGCGCCCCTTATGCACTTAATGTAACCACCAGCCGCTATCCGTTCGAATCCGCCCGGTAAAGTGGTTGCCGCGTCAAGAGCACGCAAAGATTTCGGGTGTGCCGGGAAGTCTGGTCGGCGGGTGCAACAGCCGTATCCAGCCACCGAGCCCGACCGGAGGTCATCCTCGTGACGCAGCCCCGCCGCCGTTCCGTCTTCCTCGGACGCCTGTCACTGCCCGAGCGGAACTTCGTGGCGGACGCGCTGCGCGCCGAAACCGTCGGCGGCGTCCTGCTGCTGATAGCCGCCGTGGTCGCGCTCGTCCTGGCGAACACGCCGCTGAGCAGCGGCTATGCCGCGCTACGGGACTTCCATCTGGGCCCGGCGGCGCTCCATCTCCACCTGTCGGTGGCCGACTGGGCCAAGGACGGCCTGCTCACCGTCTTCTTCTTCGTGGCGGGCATCGAGCTCAAACGCGAGTTCGTCGCGGGCGAGCTGCGGTCCCCGTCGGCCGCCGCGCTGCCGGTGATCGCCGCCGTCTGCGGAATGGCGGTACCCGCGCTGGTGTACACCACGGTGAGCCTGTCCGGGGACGGCAGTCTGCGCGGCTGGGCGGTGCCCACCGCCACCGACATCGCGTTCGCGCTCGCCGTCCTCGCGGTGATCGGCACCGCACTGCCCTCCGCACTGCGGGCCTTCCTGCTCACCCTCGCGGTGGTCGACGACCTCTTCGCCATCGTGATCATCGCGATCTTCTACACCACCAGGATCGACTTCGCGGCCCTCGGCCTGGCCGCGGCCGGGCTGTTCGTCTTCTGGCTGCTGCTGCGCAGGCGGGTGCGCGGCTGGTACGTCTATGTGCCGCTGGCCCTGGTGGTCTGGGCGCTGATGCATGCCAGCGGGGTGCACGCCACCATCGCGGGCGTCGCCATGGGGCTGATGCTCCGCTGCACCAAGGAACCCGGCGAAAGCGTTTCTTCGGGCGAGCGCATCGAGCACCTGGTCCGCCCGCTGTCCGCCGGGATCGCGGTTCCGCTGTTCGCCCTCTTCGCCGCGGGGGTGTCGCTCTCCGGCGGGGCGCTCAGAGGTGTCTTCACCAGCCCGGAGACGCTCGGTGTGGTCCTCGGCCTGTTCCTCGGCAAGGCTGCGGGGGTCTTCGGCGGCGCCTGGTTCGCCGCCCGGTTCACCAGGGCCGAGCTCAACCCCGAACTGGCCTGGGCGGATGTGGCAGCCGTGGCCTGCCTGGGCGGGATCGGCTTCACCGTCTCGTTGCTGATCGGCGAACTCGCCTTCGCCACGGATCCGGCACTCACCGACGAGGTCAAGGCCGCGGTCCTGATCGGCTCGCTGATATCGGCGGTCACCGCGGCCGTGCTGCTGAAGATACGCAACACCAAGTACCGCAAGCTCTGTGACGAGGAGAACCTCGACGAGGACCAGGACGGCATCCCGGACGTCTACGAGAAGGACAAACCGGAGTACCACCTACGGATGGCCGCCATCTTCGAGGCGAAGGCCGCGGAGCACCGCAGACTCGCAGAACTGGCCCGCAGCGGCACGAACGGGGACCATGGTTCAACATGATTCCGGCATGATCGAACGTGACGACGCACCCGATCCACTACGGGACACGAACCGAATACGACGGAGGACGCGATGAGCGCAGTCGACCGGACCGATGAGCGGAGCCTCGGCCAACTGGTCGCCACGGCCACGGCCGAGATGTCCGCACTCGTCCACGACGAGATCGCGCTCGCCAAGGCCGAGCTGCGGGAGGACGCCAGGCGCGCCGGGATCGGCGGCGGCGCGATCGCCGGAGCGGGGGTCTTCGCGCTCTTCGCGCTGCCGGTGCTGAGCTTCGCGGCGGCGTACGGCATCCACAACCTCGGCCTGGGGCTCGCCTGGTCGTTCCTGATCGTGGGCGCCGCGTACCTGGTCATCGCGGCGGTCCTGGGGGTCTTCGCGCTGGCCAAGTTCAAGAAGGTCAAGCCCCCGGAGCGGTCGATCGCCTCCGCCAAGCAGACCGCGTCCGTGCTGCAGAGCGTCAAGCCGCATCCTCGCTCCCTCGCCGACCACACGTCGGCGGGTCAAATGTGACACGCTCTCGGACATGACGGTCGCTGACTCAACAGGTGTACGCCTCGACGGCCCCTGGACCCACCGGGACGTGGCCGCCAACGGCGCCCGGTTCCACATCGCCGAGCTCGGTGACGGTCCGCTGGTCCTGCTGCTGCATGGCTTTCCGCAGTTCTGGTGGGCCTGGCGGCATCAGCTGACGGCGCTGGCCGAGGCGGGGTTCCGCGCGGTGGCGATGGATCTGCGCGGTGTCGGCGGCAGCGACCGTACGCCGCGCGGTTACGACCCGGGCAACCTCGCCCTGGACGTCACCGGCGTGATCCGCTCGCTGGGCGAGCCGGACGCGGCGCTCGTCGGCCATGATCTGGGCGGCTATCTGGCATGGACCGCGGCGGTGATGCGGCCCAAGCTGGTGCGCAGGCTCGCGGTCTGCTCGATGCCGCATCCGCGGCGCTGGCGCTCCGCGATGCTCGCGGACTTCCGACAGACCGCCGACAGCTCCTACATCTGGGGCTTCCAGCGGCCCTGGCTGCCCGAACGCCAGCTGGTCGCCGAGGACGCGGCGCTGGTCGGGCGGCTGATTCGGGACTGGTCCGGGCCGCGGCTGCCGGATGACGAGGCAGTGGAAACGTATCAGCGCGCGATGCGGATCCCGTCCACGGCGCACTGCTCGATCGAGCCGTACCGCTGGCTGCTGCGGTCCATGGCGCGGCCGGACGGTGTGCAGTTCTACCGGCGGATGAAGCGGCCGGTGCGGGTGCCCACGCTGCATCTGCACGGCTCGCTCGATCCCGTGCTCCGCACCCGCAGTGCGGCCGGTTCCGGTGAGTACGTGGAGGCGCCGTACCGCTGGCGGCTCTTCGACGGGCTCGGGCACTTCCCGCACGAGGAGGACCCGGTGGCCTTCTCCACCGAGTTGATCAACTGGTTGAAGGACCCGGAACCGGACAGGTGACATGCCGAACGGGTGACACACCAGGCACCCTCCGGATACTACTTTCTGACGATCGGCCAAATGCCGCGCGCATAGGCCAATTGAGCGACCGCGAGGTGGTTACCGACCTTGCGGCGCGGGCACGTAGCTCGGTATGGGCTGGACGCACGACTACCGTGACGTATCACGCGACCACCGCGACACCACCGCTACGGGCCGATCGGCGCCCACTGCGGGGCTTCACCGCCAAGGGCAGTTGCTACCCATCCCGCGCATCCTGGGGCGCCGCGCCCGGTGGGTAAGTGCCCGGCTGCGCCATTCCGCGCGCAGTTGACCGCGGCACGCGACTTAAACCCCCATACCCGGCGGACATCGGGCCTCGAGTCGGCCCGACGCAGGCCCCTACCCGTGGCTGAAAGCGCACGGGCTACAGGGCGCACTCCTGGGTGTCCGCGGTCCGTACCGCATTGCGGCCCGCGGTGATGTCGTCGGTCACCTCGTGCGCGGTCAGGGCGTAGCCGGTGGAGTCGTCGTCCAGGGACTTGGCGAAGACCACCCCGTACGCCTTGCCGTCCGGAGTGAGCAGCGGGCCGCCGGAGTTGCCCTGCCGCACCATCGTGTAGAGCGAGTACACATCGCGGCTGACGTTGCCGCGCCGGTAGATGTCCGGTCCGTGCGCCTGGATACGGGCCCGCACCCGGGCCGCGCGCACGTCGTAGCCGCCGTTCTCCGGGAAACCGGCGACGATGGCGTCGTCGCCGCTGTGCGCAGGGTGGTTGACGAAGTCCAGCGCGGGCGCGTCGAGTGACGGCACGTCGAGTACGGCGATGTCGCGCTGCCAGTCGTAGAGCACGACCCTGGCGTCGTACTGCTTGCCCTGGCCGCCGATCTGCACGGTCGGGCCCTTCACACCGCCCACCACATGCGCGTTGGTCATCACCCGGTGCGAGGCGAAGACGAAACCGGAACCCTCCAGCACCTTGCCGCAACTCGGCGCGGTGCCAACGACCTTGACGATGCTGTGCTCGGCGTTGGTCGCCGTCGGGCTCGTGGCGAGCTTCGGGTCGGGCGGGTGTACGGCGGTGATCGGCTCGCTGGAGAACGGTGTGAAGACCTGCGGGAAGCCGTTCTGGGCGAGGGCCGAGGAGAAGTCCGCGAACCACATGTCGGCCCGCTGCGGAATCATCCGCGAGACGCCGGTGAGGACCTTGGAGGCGCGTACCTCACGGCCGATGGTGGGCAGCGCGGTGCCCGCGAGCGCCGAGCCGATCAGCCATGCGACGAGCAGCATCGCCAGCACGTTCACCAGCGCGCCGCCGGTCGCGTCGACGGCGCGCGCCGGTGACCAGGTGATGTGTGTACGCAGTTTGTTGCCGAGATGGGTGGTGAACGCCTGCCCCACGGAGGCGGACACGATCACCACGACGACGGCGGCGATCGCACCGAAGGTACCGGGCGGTGCGTTACCCGTCGTCTGGTCCCAGACCAGCGGAAGGACGTAGACGGCGATCAGCCCGCCCCCGAGGAAGCCGAGCACCGACAGGATGCCGACCACGAATCCCTGCCGGTAGCCGACAATCGCGAACCAAACGGCGGCGAGCAGCAGCAGGATATCCAGCGCGTTCACCGGGATACCGTCTCACGCGCGGGCGCTGAGCGGGACTTCCCTGGCACGGTCCCATGGTCGTTCCCACCCGGAGAAGTGCAGGATGCGGTCGATCAATCCGGCCGTGAACCCCCAGACCAGGACATCTGACACCAGGAACGCGGGACCGCGGAAGCCGCTCGGATGCGTGACCGTCCGCCGGTTCCCCGGGTCCACGAGATCGGCGATCGGCACGCTGAACACCCGCGCGGTCTCCGCCGGATCGACCGGCCGCACCGGGCTGGGGTCCCGCCACCAGCCGAGGACCGGCGTCACCACGAAGCCGCTCACCGGAATGTACAGACGCGGCAGGACGCCGAAGATCTGTACGCCGCGCGGATCGAGTCCGGTCTCCTCCTGCGCCTCACGCAGGGCGGCACGCAGCGGACCATCGCCGTCCGGATCTCCGTCCACCGGATCGACCGCGCCACCGGGAAACGACGGCTGCCCGGCGTGCGAGCGCAGCTGCCGGGCGCGCTCCATCAGCAGCAGCTCAGGGCCGCGCTCGCCCTCCCCGAACAGGATCAGCACGGCGGACGGGCGGCCGCCCGAGGCGGGCGGCAGAAAGCGGCTCAGCTGCTCGGGCCGTACGCCCGGCGCCACCTTCGCCACCTTCGCCAGCCACTCGGGCAGCTCGCTCAGCGACACCTCCGGCGCTCTCGTCATCCCTCCCCCAGCGGGGGCGCGGGCTTGCCGGGAAAGTCCGACGGCGGCTTGAGTCGCTGGCCGGGACCGCCGCCCAACTCGTACTTGAGCAGCTTCGCCGCCTTGGCCGGGTCGGTCTCGCCCTCCCCGTACGAGGGGCACAGCGGGGCGATCGGGCAGGCGCCGCAGGCGGGCTTGCGCGCATGGCAGACGCGACGGCCGTGGAAGATCAACCGGTGCGAGAGCATGGTCCACTCGCTCTTGGGGAAGAGCGAGCCGACCTCCTGCTCGATCTTCACCGGGTCCTCCGAGGTCGTCCACCCGAAACGGCGTGCCAGCCGGCCGAAGTGGGTGTCGACCGTGATGCCGGGAACCCCGAAAGCGTTACCCAGCACCACATTTGCCGTCTTTCGCCCCACACCGGGCAGGGTGACCAGATCCTCCAGCCGGTTCGGCACCCGGCCGCCGAAGCGGTCGCGGATCGCCGCCGACAGACCGAGGCAGGCCTTGGCCTTCGCCCGGAAGAACCCGGTCGGCCGCAGCAACTGCTCCAGTTCCTCGGGGTCGGCGTCCGCCATCGCCTCGGGGGTCGGGTACTTGGCGAAGAGCGCGGGCGTCGTCTGGTTGACCCGCAGATCGGTGGTCTGGGCGGACAGGACCGTGGCGATCAGCAGTTGGAAGGGGTTCTCGAAGTCCAGCTCGGGGTGGGCGTACGGGTACGCCTCGGCGAGTTCGCGGTTGATGCGACGGGCGCGGCGCACCAGCGCGGTCTGCGATTCCGGCTTCGCCGCGGCCTTACGGACCGGAGCGGCGGATTTCGAGGCGGCGACCGCCGAAGTGGCGGTATTCGCCGCGCCCTTGGCCGTGGTCTTGGTCGCGCGCTTCGCGGTGGACTCGGTCGCGGGCTTCGCCGTGGACTTGGTGGCGGGCTTCGCCGCCGACGTGGCGGCGGTCTTGGTCGCGGGCTTGGGAGCGCTCTTGGCGGCGGCCTTGGCGGGCGTTCGTGAGGCGCTCTTGGCGGTGGCCTTGGCGACCATCTTGGCGGCGGCGTCCGCGGCCGCCTTGGAGGTGACCTTGCCGGTCCGCCGGGACGTGGCCCTACCGGTCGCCTTCGCGGCGGGCGCGGTCTTCGGCTGGGCGCCCGGCTTCGTCTCCGCCCGGGCTTCGGGCGCGGCATCCGGCGTCGACCGGGCCGTACTGGCAGCTTGTTCGCTCACAGCGGAATCCCGGTCGCGAGTCACCCGTACGGACCCTCCACCCTGCTGCTTCTTGCGCGCACTTGGCGTATCAGGCACCCGGCCAGCCTAAGCCTCAGCACCGACATCCGCCCTTGTGCATCACGATTCACGGCACAATCCGACCCCGGGCGACGCAGGCGCGGCACTATAGGTCACACTTGTGATCGATAGCACTGTTTTACCGTCCGGCATTATGGGGACTGGACACGGTCGGTGAAATCAACAAGGAGAAACCTCGTGGACGACGTTCTGCGGCGCGCTCCGCTGTTCGCGGCGCTAGACGACGAGCAGGCCGCTGAGCTGCGCGCCTCCATGACGGAGGTCACGCTCGCGCGCGGTGACTCCCTCTTCCACGAAGGCGACCCGGGCGACCGGCTCTACGTGGTCACCGAGGGCAAGGTGAAGCTGCACCGCACCTCGCCGGACGGCCGGGAGAACATGCTCGCGGTGCTGGGCCCCGCCGAGATGATCGGCGAGCTGTCCCTGTTCGACCCGGGCCCGCGCACCGCCACCGCGACCGCGCTGACCGAGGTCAAGCTGCTCGGCCTCGGCCACGGCGACCTGCAGGTGTGGATCAACGCCAGGCCCGAGGTCTCGGTCGCGCTGCTGCGCGCCGTCGCCCGCCGTCTGCGCCGCACCAACGACAACATGTCGGACCTGGTCTTCTCCGACGTGCCCGGCCGGGTGGCCAAGGCCCTGCTCGACCTGTCGCGCCGCTTCGGCGTGCAGTCCGACGAGGGCATCCACGTCGTGCACGACCTGACGCAGGAGGAGCTGGCCCAACTGGTCGGCGCCTCACGCGAGACGGTCAACAAGGCGCTCGCCGACTTCGCGGGCCGCGGCTGGCTGCGTCTGGAGGCGCGCGCGGTGATCCTGCTCGACGTCGAGCGGCTTGCCAAGCGGTCGCGCTGACGCTTGGTCGTTGGGGGAAACTTCTCGCGGGGGCTGCGCCCCCGCGTCCCCTGGACTGAGTTCGCGGGGCTGCGCCCCGGCACCCCCTGGGGCTGCGCGCCCGCGTCACCCTGGGTTGGGCTGTGCGGGGCTGCGCCCCGGCGCCCCCTTGGGCTGCGCGCCCGCGACCCTGGGTTCAGGTTTCGCGCGGCTGCGCCCCCGCGTCACCCTGAGCTGAGTTCGCGCGGCTGCGCCCCGGTACCCCCTGGGGCTGCGCGCCCCCGTCACCCTGGGTTGGGCTGTGCGGGGCTGCGCCCCCGTTTCGCGGGGCTGGCGCCCTGGCGCCCCTGGGCTGCGCGCCCGCGACCCTGGGTTCAGGTTTCGCGCGGCTGCGCGCCCGCGTCACCCTGAGCTGAGCTCGCGGGGCTGCGCCCCGGCACCCCCTGAGTCGGGGCTTCGTGGAGCTCCCTGGGCTGCGTCCCCGTTTCGCGGGGCTGGCGCCCTGGCGCCCCTGGGCTGCGCGCCCGCGACCCCTGATTTGGGCATTGCGGGGCTGCGCCCCAGCACCCCGGGGTGCGGGCGCGCGACAGCTGGGTTCGGCTTTGCCGAGCTGCGCGCCCGGGCCCCCGGGCTGCGCGCCCGCACCTTGGCGGCGCCCCTCCCCCCGGCTACGGGCGCACGTACCCCCGGCTGCGCCCCCGCGTGCCCGCGCCCCCGGGCTGGGTCCCGCGCCATCGGCGGGGGGAGCTTGCTGGGGGCGTCAGATGAGGCCGTGTTCGCGTAGGTAGTCGAGTTGGGCCCGGACGGAGAGTTCCGCCGCGGGCCACAGGCTGCGGTCCACGTCCGCATAGACGTACGCGACGACTTCCGACGGCGCGGTGTGCCCCTGCTCGACCGCGGTCTCGACCTGGGCGAGCCGGTGGGCGCGGTGCGCGAGGTAGTACTCGACGGCGCCGCGCGCGTCGGACAGCACTGGGCCGTGTCCGGGCAGGATCGTTTCCACACTGCCGTCGGCGGTCAGCGCCTGAAGGCGGCGCAGCGAATCCAGATAGTCGCCGAGCCGACCGTCGGGGTGGGCGACCACGGTCGTACCGCGCCCGAGAACGGTGTCGCCGGTCAACACCGCGCGATCGGCGGGTATTTGGAAGCACAGTGAGTCCGCCGTATGGCCCGGCGTCGGCACCACCCGCAGCTCCAGCCCGCCCGCCGTGATCACATCACCGGCCGCCAGCCCCTCGTCGCCGAGCCGCAGCGCCGGGTCCAGCGCGCGGACGTTGGTACGGGTCAACTCGGCGAAACGAGCGGCGCCCGCCGCGTGGTCGGGGTGGCCGTGGGTCAGCAGGGTGAGCGCGATGCGCTTGCCCTGCTGCTCGGCGACGGAGAGGACGTTGCGCAGATGCGCCTCGTCGAGCGGTCCCGGGTCGATCGCCACAGCGAGGTCGGAGCCGGGCTCGGAGACCAGCCAGGTGTTCGTACCGTCCAGCGTCATGGGCGACGGGTTCGGCGCCAGTACGCACACCGCGCGCGCGGTCGCGGGCCCGCCGACGGAGGGCTGGGGGGCGCCGGGCAGGATCGCGGCGGTCATCACTCGGCTCCTCGGGGGTCGTCTGCGGTGGCGTCCTGCACCGCCTGCCTCGGTATGCGCCTGGTGAACTCGTCGTGCCCCGGCCAGCTCAACACGATCTCGTCGCCGACGAGTTCGGCGCGCGCGAGTACCGGCGTCAGGTCACGCGCGCCGCAGTCCGCGTGGGCCACGGCCACGGACTCATAGCGGGCGAGCGGCCGCAGCGTGGCGATCGTCGGCGGCATCATCAGCAACTCGCCCCGGTCGTAGCCTGATGCCGCGTCCCGCGGCAGCAACCAGGCGGTACGGTCCGCCTCGCCGGATACATCGCGGGTGCGCTGGCCCTCGGGCAGCGCGGCGAGGAAGAACCACGTGTCATAGCGCCGTTCCTCGAACTCCGGCGTGATCCACCGCGCCCACGGGCCGAGCAGATCGGAACGGAGTACGAGGTCGCGGCGGGCGAGGAACTCCGCGAAGGAGAACTCACGCCCGACGAGCGCTTGGCGGTCCGCCTCCCACTCGTCCCCCGTGGTGTCCGCCACGACCGACTCGGCGTCCGGCCCGGCGAGCAGGACGCCGGATTCCTCGAACGTCTCCCGGACCGCCGCGCAGAGGATGGCCTGGGCGGTCAGCCGCGCCCCCGCGGGATCGCTGTCCGGCAGCAGCCCGAGCCGCTCGGCCCAGGCCTCCAGCGGCGGCCCCGCCCAGCCGACGGGGCGTTCGTCGCGCGGGTCCACGCCGCCGCCCGGATATGCGTACGCGCCTCCGGCGAAGGCCATGGAGGCGCGTCTGCGCAGCATGTGGACCTGCGGCCCGGCCGCGGAGTCCCGCAGCAGCAGGACGGTCGCGGCCCGCCGCGGCGGTACGGGGGTGAGCGCACCGCCCGCGAGCGCACGGATCCGGTCCGGCCAGGTCGACGGGAACCACTGTCCGTTGGTCGTGGTCATGCCGTAACGCTATCGCTGGATGTCGGCTATTTCTTCCCCGGTTCGCTTCGGGCCGGCGGTTGGGGAGCTTGCCCGCCCCGCCCACCCGTCACCGGGACCGCACGGCTGCCGGGGCGCGAGGCCGGTGCGCGGTCGGGGCCGCGGTGGGGTGACTCCTCGGGTGGCTCCCTCCCCCGGAAGGGATCCTTCTGGGAAGTTCGATCGCCACCCTGCGGGGACACCCCGTCACGACCCCGTCTGCTTCACGCTGCGCCGCGGCTTTCCGGGTCGCGGAGCCCGGAGGGGGTAATGGCGACTAGGCCACCTCGACCTGGATCTCCACCTCTACCGGAGCGTCCAGCGGCAGCACCGCCACGCCCACCGCGCTGCGCGCATGCACACCGGCGTCGCCCAGCACCTCGCCGAGCAGTTCGCTGGCCCCGTTGAGCACGCCCGGCTGGCCGGTGAAGTCCGGCGCGGAGGCGACGAAGCCGACGACCTTCACGACCCGCCTGACGCGTCCCAGGTCACCCACGACCGACTTCACGGCTGCCAGCGCGTTGAGCGCACACGTACGGGCCAGATCCTTGGCCTCCTCGGCCGTGACCTCCGCACCCACCTTGCCGGTGAGCGGCAGGGTGCCCTCGACCATGGGCAGCTGGCCCGCGGTGAAGACATAGTTCCCGGACTGCACGGCGGGCTGGTAGGCAGCCAGCGGAGGGACGACATCCGGGAGTTTCAGACCGAGCGAGGCGATCTTCTCCTCAACGGCGCTCATGCCCGCCCGTCGCCCGCCAGCACCCTCATCCGAGGCGCTTCGCGCCGCAGTCATGACTTCTCCCTCTTGAGGTAGGCCACCAGCTGCTCGGGGTTGTTCGGCCCCGGCACGACCTGGACGAGCTCCCACCCGTCCTCGCCCCAGGTGTCCAGGATCTGCTTCGTGGCGTGTACGAGCAGCGGTACAGTCGCGTATTCCCACTTGGTCATGGCTGCGACTGTAATGCCTCGGCGCGGCGGGACCGCCGCCAGACCGCCGCCAGACCGCCGCCAGACCGCCGCCAGACCGCCGCCAGACCGCCGTACGCCCCGCGCGGGCGGCGGGGGCGTGCCGGGACGGCCGCGACCCGGCCCGGTGCGTAGATCCAGAACCGACTGGTTAGACACCTCACCTTGCCAAGACGTCAAGCTGCGGCGGCGACGTCGGTGGGGAAGCCGGTCTCTTCATCGAACAGCTCGCCATTTTGGAGGCAGTGGTAGAGCTGGCCGAGCATGCGGTTGAACAGGTGCCTCTGGGCGGACGCGTGCCAGTCGCCGTGCGCGTCGCGGCGGTGCCGGTAATGGGCCATGGCTCCAGGCGAGGCCCGTAGGGCGGAGAAGGCCCACAGGTACCCAGCGTGGTTGAGGCGGTCATTCTTCACCCACCGGCGGGTGATGCTCGACTTCTTCCCCGACGCCCTGGTGATGGGCGAGGAGCCGGCGTATGCCTTGAGGCCGCGGGCGTCGGCGAAGCGGTTGCGGTCGTCCCCGATCTCGGCGAGTACCCGGGCGCCGAGCTGGATGCCGAGCCCGGGGAAGCTCAGCAGCACGTCAGCGTCCGGATGCTGAGGGAAGGCCTCCTCCACCGCCTCGGCGAGGTCGTCGGCGGCGGTGCAGGCCGCGTCAAGCTGGACGAGGAGGGCGAGCATCTGCTTGCCGAGCGCGTCCTCCACCAGGGCAGGTTGGTGGGCCCAGTCGGCGCGGAGGACCTCACGAAGCCGCTCAGCCTCGGCTTCGATACCGCGCTTGCGGCCAGCGCGCTTGAGTGCGGCCGCGATCTGTGTGCGCGTCAGTCGAGCGGCTCTTGTCGGGGTTGGGGCAGCTTTGAGAAGTTCGCGGGCCTCGGGGCGGCACAGGCCGTTTGCCCAGGTGGCGAAAGCATCCAGGGCAGCGGGGTAGTACTCGCGCAGCAGTGACCGAAGTTGATTGGACAGCTGCTGGCGATTCCAGATCGCGTCCTGCTGGGCACGGGCCAACACCGCGATGGCACGAGCCAGGTCACTGTCGCCTGGCAGCGGCCGGTGCGCGTGCATGTCGGTGCGGAGGATGTTGGCGAGCACCAAGGCGTCGCCGGGGTCGGACTTCTTACGCGAGACGCTGTGTCGATCGCGGTAGCGGGCCGCGGCCATCGGGTTGATCGCGAAGACCTTCCGCTTGCCGGTCCGCAGCACAGCGACCAGCAGTCCGCGGGAGGTTTCGATCGCCACCGGGATCGGGTTGTCCTCGGTGTCGCCGTACTCGGCGAGCAGGCCCAGCAAGATCCGGTAGCCGGCCGTGTCGTCGGTGATGTGGCGCTTGGCCAGCAGCTGACCAGAGTCGTCGACCAGGGCGACATCATGCGACCGTTCGGCCCAGTCGATACCGCAGTAGATCAAGTGTGCTCCTCCCCTGAGCAATTGGCATTTGCGCTGGTCACGAGCGCATGCGGGCCACGCGCCGACCTAATTCCAGGACTCGACCGCAGGGTCGGTCCGCCACCTCACTAGCCGTTCGCGGCACCAGCGCACCGCACGGGCCTCGGTCTGAAGCGGGAGCTCGGACAGCTCGGGCGTAACGAGAGGTCACCGCGCAGCGGGCTCGCACCACGAAGATCAACGAGCGAGCACGGCATCAGGTGGTGGCAGCCACGGAGACGCCGAACGCCGCCGCTCTAGGACGAGGCATCAAGGGCCAGGTCAGAGAAAGGCATCCGTCCGGCGCCCACGCGACCGCCACCACCACAGACACGAGGACCGCCCGCACGGTCTAACCAGAGGCTTCACGAGCCCGGCTCACAACAGACGTGACGGTCCTCACTCGAACAACCCAGTGACGCCACCCGACGCCCTGCGGCCGTTGCAAAGGAATTAGGCTCACAAGGGTGAGCGCCCAACACTCAGCCGCGCCGTCGGTGTCGGCCTCGCCGACGCCGACCCGGCTCCACATCGTGACGGGCAAGGGCGGGACCGGGAAGACCACGGTCGCCGCCGCCCTCGCGCTCGCCCTGGCCGACGAGGGGAAGCGCACCCTGCTCGTCGAGGTCGAGGGCCGGGGCGGCATCGCCCAGCTCTTCGAGTCCGAGGCGCTGCCGTACGAGGAGCGCAAGATCGCCGTGGCGCCGGGCGGTGGCGACGTCCACGCCCTGGCGATCGACCCCGAGCTGGCGCTGCTCGACTACCTCGACATGTTCTACAAGCTGGGCCGGGCCGGTCGCGCCCTGAAGAAGCTCGGCGCGATCGACTTCGCGACCACCATCGCGCCCGGCCTGCGCGACGTCCTGCTCACCGGCAAGGCGTGCGAGGCGGTCCGCCGCAAGGGAGCGTCCGGCGGGCGCGCGTACGACGCCGTGGTGATGGACGCCCCGCCGACGGGGCGTATCACCCGCTTCCTCAACGTGAACGACGAGGTCGCGGGCCTGGCCCGGTTCGGGCCGATACACAATCAGGCACAGGCCGTCATGCGGGTCCTCAAGTCGGCCGAGACAGCGGTGCACCTGGTGACGCTGCTGGAGGAGATGCCGGTCCAGGAGACGGTGGACGGTGTCGCGGAACTGCGCGCCGCCGGGCTGCCGGTGGGCGCGGTCGTGGTCAACATGCTGCGTCCGGCGGTGCTGGACGAAGCGGCGGTACGGATCGCCACCGGAACGGCGGAGCGCGGCCACCGTACGGCGGTCGCCAAGGCGCTGTCCCAGGCGGGCCTCGGCGGCGCCCGCCGCGGCGGCCATGCCGAACGGCTGGTGGAGCCGCTGCTGGAGCAGGCGCGCGAGCACGCCGAGCGGGTGGCACTGGAGCGCCGCGAGCGCGCGGAGATCGAGGGTCTCGACCTGCCGACGTACGAACTCGAACTGCAAGGCGACGGCATCGAGGTGGGCGGTCTGTACCGACTGGCCAACTCGCTGAGGGAACAAGGCATCGCGGGCGTGCAGAGGGAGGGCGGGCGATGAGCTGGCAGACCCCGTTGCTCGACATCGATCCGCTGCTCGACGACCGTGGGACGCGGATCATCGTGTGCTGCGGCTCGGGCGGGGTGGGCAAGACGACGACGGCCGCGGCCCTGGGGCTGCGCGCGGCCGAGCGTGGCCGTACGGCCGTGGTGCTGACCATCGACCCCGCGCGGCGGCTCGCGCAGTCGATGGGGCTCACCGAGCTGGACAACACACCGCGCCGGGTCGAGGGCATCGACGAGTCCGCGGGCGGTCAACTGCACGCGATGATGCTGGACATGAAGCGGACGTTCGACGAGATCGTCGTCCAGCACGCCGATCCCGAGCGGGCGCAGGCGATCTTGGAGAACCCTTTCTACCAGTCGCTTTCGGCGGGGTTCGCGGGCACGCAGGAATACATGGCCATGGAGAAGCTGGGCCAGCTGCGGGCGCGCGACGAGTGGGACCTGATCATCGTGGACACCCCGCCCAGCCGCTCCGCCCTGGACTTCCTGGACGCCCCCAAACGTCTTGGCTCGTTCCTGGACGGCAAGTTCATCAAGTTGCTGATGGCTCCGGCGAAGGCGGGCGGGCGCGCCGGAATGATGTTCCTCAACGTCGGTCTGTCGATGATGACCGGCGCGCTGAACAAGGTAGTCGGGGCGCATCTGCTGCGGGACGTGCAGACGTTCGTGGCGGCGATGGACACGATGTTCGGCGGGTTCCGCAAGCGCGCGGACGCCACGTACCGGCTGCTGCAGGCTCCCGGTACGGCGTTCCTCGTGGTGGCGGCGCCGGAGCGGGACGCGCTGCGCGAGGCCTCGTACTTCGTGGAGCGGCTGGCGGCGGAGGACATGCCGCTGGCCGGGCTGGTGCTCAACCGGGTGCACACCAGCGGCGCCGCGCGGTTGACGGCGGAACGGGCGCTCGCGGCCGCCGAGGCGTTGGAGGATTTGGCGGCGGAGTGGCCGGACGCCGTGGATCCGGCGTCAAACTCCCTCATGAACGCGGAAGTTGACGATCCGGTGGACGAGGCGGCGGACTGTCCGGCCGTGGAAAATCTTCCGGGCGGCCGCATTGTGGATCGCGACACCGGGAAGGCTGAGGCCAAGGCCCTCAGTGACCCCGGCGAGCTGCCCGCGGAGAGCCTGGCGGCGAGCCTGCTGCGGCTGCACGCCGAGCGGATGCAGGTGGTCGTCCGTGAGGGCCGTACCCGCGACCGTTTCGCTTCGGTGCATCCCGACGTGCCCGTCGCCGAAGTGGCCGCACTGCCCGGTGACGTACACGACCTGGAGGGTCTGCGTGCCGTGGGAGAGCGGCTGGCGAACGGTCAGCCGACCGCCGCGTAGTCCTCTTCGACCTCGGCCGTCAGCAGGCCCATGCTGCGCTCGTACTCATGGCGTGCGGTCTCCAGGAGTCTGCGCCAGGAGGTGACCGTCGGGCGGCGGCGCAGCAGTGCCCTGCGCTCGCGCTCGGTCATCCCGCCCCACACGCCGAACTCAACGCGGTTGTCGAGCGCATCCGCCAGGCATTCGGTACGCACCGGACATCCGGTGCACACCGCCTTGGCCCTGTTCTGCGCCGCCCCCTGGACGAATAGTTCGTCCGGATCTGTGGTGCGGCACGCTGCCTGCGCACTCCAGTCGGTAACCCAGCTCATGCTGGCGCCGTCCTCTCCCGAATCGGGGCTCCCCCACGGCGGCTGCGGCATATTCACCGTCGCCAGTTGAGGACGTTACGGAAGGCGGACACGGCACAACAGCCCTTTCAGGCCCAATCTTGAATGGCCCGAATGGACTATGCGTGCGCGGCAGATCACCCAACGGAGTGAGCCTGTTTCAGAGCCGCTTCTAAGGTGACAACTCTGGGCATAACGGTCAGTTTGCCGGGGATATCGCTCAAGACCCCTGGCATATGCCGGAATCGGGACAGTTCTCATCACCCACAAGAGTGACGATGAGAGGCAAACGTGGAGCTCGATGACGCATGTGTCTTCCACAGGTTAGGCGAACAGGTGGGCGTACGTCCTCAGAATCGACACGTAGGCTGCTCCCCATGGCCTACAAGCGCTCAGGCGGGGGTCTGGAGACGACCCGGCAAGCCGCGAAGTTCCTCGGTGTCAGTGTGCTGTCCGGAGTGGTACTGGCAGGCATCGCGCTGCCCGCCACCGGCGCCCTCGGGCTGTCCGCCAAAGGCACGGCCGCGGACTTCAACGCGCTCCCGGGTGAGCTCAAGCGCCCGCCGCTGAGTCAGGCGACGAAGATCCTGGACGCCAAGGGCGGCCTGATCGCCACCGTCTATTCGCGCGACCGCACCTCGGTCCCGCTCAGCGACATCAGCCCCACCATGCAGAAGGCGATCGTCGCGATCGAGGACGCGCGCTACTGGCAGCACGGCGCGATCGACGCGAAGGGCATTCTGCGGGCGCTGAACAGCAACGCCGCATCGGGCGGCGTCTCCCAGGGCGCCTCCACCCTCACCCAGCAGTACGTGAAGAACGTCTTCATCGAGGAAGCGGGCGACGACCCCGACAAGGTCGCCCAGGCCACCCAGCAGACCGTCGGCCGCAAGATCAAGGAATTGAAGTACGCGATCCAGGTCGAGAAGGAACTGGGCAAGCAGCAGATCCTGGAGAACTACCTCAACATCACGTTCTTCGGCGAACAGGCGTACGGGATTCAAGCGGCTGCCCAGCGGTACTTCAGCACGGATGCGAAGAACCTCACCCTTGACCAAGCGGCGTTGTTGGCTGGAATCGTTCAGTCACCGACCCGTTACGACCCGATCAACGACCCGCAGGAAGCCGTGACGCGCCGCAATACGGTGCTCAAGCGCATGGCCGAGCTCGGTGACATCACCCGGGCGCAGGCCACCGAGGCACAGGCCAAGCCGCTCGGTCTGAAGCCCAGCACGCCCAGGAACGGCTGCATCACCGCGGTCAACGGTGCGGGCTTCTTCTGTGACTACGTGCGCGAAACATTCCTGAACAACCCGGTCTTCGGCAAGACGCGGGAGGACCGCGCCAAGCTCTGGACCACCGGCGGCATGACGATCAAGACCACGCTGGATCCGCAGGCGCAGCAATCCGTCGAGGCGTCCATCCAAAAGCATGTCTACGAGACCGACTCGGTGGCCACCGCGGTGACCCTGGTACAGCCCGGCACCGGCAAGATCGTGGCGATGGGTCAGTCGCGGCCATACGGCTTCGGGCAGAACCAGACGCAGATCAACTACAACGTCGACCACTCGATGGGCGGCGGCAGGGGCTTCCAGTCCGGGTCGACGTTCAAGCCCATCACGGCCGCGGCCGCGATCGACGGCGGCACCGACCCCAACACCGTCTACCCGTCGCCGTACTCGATGCCGTACCCGAGTCCGGTGAACACCTGCGGCAAGCCCTGGGTCAACACCGATGGCTCGACGCTGTCCAACGAGGACAAGTCGGAAGTCGGGCCGATGAACATGCAGAAGGCCACGGCCCTGTCGGTCAACACCTACTACGTGCAGCTCATCAGCAACATCGGGGTCTGCCCGGTGACGCAGATGGCCCAGAAGATGGGCGTGCACCGGGCGGACGGCCACCAGATCGACCAGGTGCCCTCGATCACACTGGGCACCCAGGAGGTCAGCCCGCTGACCATGGCAGCGGCGTACGCCGCCTTCGCCAACCACGGCGTCTACTGCTCACCGACCGCGATCGAGTCGATCACGGACGCGAACGGCAAGCCGGTGGCCGTACCGCAGACCTCCTGCGCCCAGGCCATGTCCGAGAACACCGCCTCGACGCTCAACACCCTCCTCAAGGGAGTGGTCGAGGACGGTACGGGCCGGCAGGCGGGGCTGTCCGACCGGGACAGCGCGGGCAAGACCGGTACGACGGACAGCCGTTACGCGGCCTGGTTCGTCGGCTACACCTCGAACATGGCCGGTGCGGTCTGGGTCGGCAGCCCCGCCAAGAACCTGTCGATGACCAACATCACCATCGGTGGCGTCTACCACGACAAGGTGTTCGGCGCCGACACCCCGGGCCCGATCTGGAAGGACGCCATGAGCGGAGCCCTGGTGGGCACACCGGCCGGGACTCTGCCCACGGTGCCGCTCGCGGGCAGCAATCCGCCGAACGGGAACCAGAACCCCAGCCCGAACCCCGGTGACCAGGGGAAGGGCAAGGACCACGGTCACGGCGGCAACCCGCTGCCCTGGCCGACGATCAGCCTGCCGCCGGGCCTGCTGGACGGCGGCCAGAACGGCGGCAACGGACCGTAGGGCCGCGCCTGTGACGTGTTTCACGTGAAACAGGCGTTCTAACGCGACGTGGGGGCGCCCCCGGACCGGAATCCGGGGGCGCCCCCACGTCGCGCATACGGACCTCCCGTACGGGCGGATCGTCTACCGACTTCCCGCACGGGCCAAGATCAGCCCAGGTCAGCTGCCCAGGTGCCGCTTGACCTCGGCGGCGACCCGGCCACCTTCGGCGCGCCCGGCGACCTTCTGGTTCGCCAGCTTCATGATCGCGCCCATCGCACGGGGGCCCTCGCTGCCCTGCGCGGCGGCCTCGGCCACGGCCTCGGCGACCAGCGCGGACAACTCCTCATCGCTGAGCGGCTTGGGCAGGTACTCGGCGAGTACCTCGCCCTCCGCGCGCTCGCGCTCGGCGGATTCCGCACGACCGCCCTTGGCGAAGGCCTCCGCGGCCTCGCGACGCTTCTTCGCCTCGCGCGCGATCACCTTCTCCACCTCGCCATCGGACAGCTCGCGGGCCTGGGTGCCCGCGACCTCCTCCTTCTGGATGGCGGCGAGGGTGAGACGGAGCGTCGACGCGCGCAGTTCGTCGCGCGCCTTGATGGCCGCGGTGAGATCGTCGTGCAACCGGGACTTGAGCGTGGTCATACCCCGGAGTCTGCCACGGGGCCGGGCCTGAGTGCCGAAAGATTTCCTGCGGCGGAAAGGCGTCTGCCACGATGGGCGCATGCGCGCTCGTTATGGGATCCCGTTGGGAATTACGGCAGTCGGCGCGGCCTCGGTGGCGTACGCCGCGGGCTTCGAGGTCCGCTCCTTCCGGCTGCGACGGGTCGAGGTCCCCGTCCTGCCGCCGGGCATGCGGCCGTTGCGTGTGCTGCAGGTCTCCGACATCCACATGGTGGGCGGGCAGAACAAGAAGCGCCGCTGGTTGCAGTCGCTGGCCGGGCTGCGGCCCGACTTCGTGATCAACACCGGCGACAATCTCTCGGACCCCGAAGCGGTCCCGGAGACGCTGGACGCGCTCGGCCCGCTGATGGAGTTGCCGGGCGCGTATGTCTTCGGCTCGAACGACTACTACGGGCCGAAGCTCCGCAACCCGGCCCGCTACCTGGTGGAGAAGGTGCGCGGCAAGCACGGCCTCAACGGCAACCCACCGGCGCGCGGCGCGATCCACAACCCGTGGCAGGACCTGCGCGACAGCTTCGACGCGGCGGGCTGGATCGGGCTCAACAACGCCCGCGGCCGCCTCAAGCTCGACGACGGTACGGAGATCGCGCTCACCGGCCTGGACGACCCGCACATCAAGCGCGACCGCTACGGCATGGTGGCGGGCGGCCCGTCGTCCGACGCCGACCTCTCGCTCGCCGTGGTCCACGCCCCGTACCTGCGCGTCCTCGACGCCTTCGCGGCCGATGGCTACCCCCTGATCCTGGCCGGCCACACCCACGGCGGCCAGCTGTGCGTGCCCTTCTACGGGGCACTGGTCACCAACTGCGACCTGGACACCGGCCGGGTGAAGGGCCTGTCCACGCATCGCGCGGGCGGCCGCACCGCATACATGCACGTATCCGCAGGTTGCGGCACAAACCGGTACACGCCGGTACGCTTCGCCTGCCCGCCAGAAGCCACCCTGCTCACGCTGACACCGCGCAGCTGAGGACCGTCCACCCGCACCGAAACCGGATTTCGCCTCCGGTCACGAGTCCGCTAGAGTAGAGCCCGTTGCACCGGGGTGTAGCGCAGCTTGGCAGCGCGCTTCGTTCGGGACGAAGAGGCCGTGGGTTCAAATCCCGCCACCCCGACTGGTGAAACACCTGATCAGGGTCACCTACCGATTTCGGTATGTGGCCCTGATTCGTGTTGCGTGACTATCTGCGTGACTACGGCTTCGGGGCGATCTTGAATATGCCGTCCATCGCCACTGGGGCGATCTGCTTCCGGTAGACCTCCGCCGTACCGGGGTGAACGAGCAGCCGGGGTCTCTTCGAGCGGCACCCCGCTGTCCGGGAGCGGCGATACGAAGTTGTGCCGCGGCTCATCCGGGGTCCGCTCATCGGGGTTACTCGTGCGCTTCCCTGAGGTCACGCCCGCCCGAGAGGTGATCCCATAGAGCCACACGGCCCTGTCAGGGCGCGGGAGAAGACGGGCGCTCCTCAGGCCGTTCCTCAATCGCCCGCGTTGGACGGGTCGTTCGCAGGGGCTTCCGCGGGCCAGACCACGTCGTCGGCCATCTTCCGCAGCGCCGCCACGTCGCCGACGAAGGCCTTGCGGCCTTGCAAGGTCAACGACAGCCACGTCTGCGGCATGCTTCCGGCGATGGTCTTGCGCACCGCGACGAGGCCTTCCTTCTCAGGAAAGCACTTGAATTTGCGTCAAGTGCGGTCCTCTCGGCGGCACTTCACGATCCGCTGGACGGCCCCCATGTCGCGGCGGGATACCGCCGGTCCGGTTCCCGCCGGACCACGTTTGAATGGAGGCATGAGTGATGTCTTGGCTGGCATGCCGGATTGGGAGAAGCGATTCCGGGCACCGCGGGTGGGGCTGCCGGAATGGGCGCAGGACGCGCCACACCGTTCGCTGTACGTGTCGAACGTCACGGGTACGTACGAGCTGTACGCCTGGGACCGGGAGACCGGCACCCGGCGCCAGGTCACCGACCGGCCGAACGGCACCACGGACGGGACGCTGAGCCCGGACGGCGGGTGGATCTGGTGGTTCTCGGACACCGACGGGGACGAGTTCGGGGTCTGGATGCGACAACCGTTCGCCGGTGGTGACGACGAGCCCGCGGTGCCCGGGCTGGCACCCTCGTACCCGGCGGGCCTCGCCCTGGGGCGGGACGGAACGGCGGTGGTCGGCCGCTCGCTGGACGACGAGGGCACCTCGATCCATGTCGTCCGGCCCGGCCAGGAGCCCGAGCGGATCTACCGGCACAAGGAGTCGGCGGGCGTCGGCGACCTCAGCGAGGACGGCACCCTGCTCGTCGTCGAGCACACCGAGCACGGCGACGCCATGCACGCGTCGCTGCGTGTCATGACCCTGGACGGCAGGACGGTCGCGGAACTGGACGACACGGCGGACGGCCGGCATGAGCTGGGACTGGAGTGCCTCGGGTTTGCTCCTGTTGCGGGTGATACGCGACTGCTCGTCGCCCACCAGCGGCGCAGCCGATGGGAGCCGATGATCTGGGACGTCGCAACCGGCCGGCAGACCGAGCTCGCCGTCGATCTGCCGGGCGATGTGGCCGCCGAGTGGTTCCCGGACGGCTCCGCCCTGCTCGTCGAGCACACCTATCAGGGGCGCAGCGAGTTGTGGCGGTACGAGTTCGCCGACGGCGCGTTGGCCCGCATCCCGACGGATCCCGGGACGATCAGCGGAGCGACGGCGCGACCCGATGGCACGGTGGAGTTCCTGTGGTCATCGGCCGCGCTGCCGCCCGCCGTACGGTCCAGCACCGGCGCGACCGTGCTGGAGGCTCCCGGCTTCACTGCGCCGCCGTCGGTGCCCGCCCGGGACGTCTGGGTCGAGGGCCCCGGCGGGCGGATCCACGCGCTGGTACAGCAGCCGCAGGGCGACGGGCCGTTCCCGACGCTGTTCGACGTCCACGGCGGTCCCGCCTGGCACGACAGTGACGCGTTCGCGTCGGCTCCGGCCGCGTGGGTCGACCACGGCTTCGCCGTCGTGCGGGTCAACTACCGCGGCTCGACGGGCTACGGGCGCGAGTGGACGGATGCGCTCAAGCACCGGGTCGGGCTGATCGAGCTGGAGGACATCGCGGCGGTCCGGGAGTGGGCGGTGGAGTCCGGGCTCGCCGATCCGGCCAAGTTGGTGCTGGGAGGCGGCTCGTGGGGCGGCTACCTCACCCTGCTCGGTTTGGGGACGCAGCCGGACGCGTGGGCCGCGGGCCTGGCGGCGGTGCCGGTCGCGGACTACCTGGCCAGCTACGAGGACGAGATGGAGGCGCTCAAGGCGCTGGACCGGACGTTGTTCGGCGGGTCGCCGCAGGAGGTCCCGGAGCGGTACGCGGCCTCGTCACCGCTGAGTTACGTGGAACACGTGCGGGCCCCGGTCTTCATCTCGGCCGGGATGAACGACCCGCGCTGCCCGATACGGCAGATCGACAACTACATCGAGCGGCTGGCCGCCCTGGGCAAGGTCCACGAGGTGTACCGGTACGACGCGGGGCACGGGTCGCTGGTCGTCGAGGAGCGGATCAAGCAGTTGCGGCTGGAGTTGGCGTTCGCGGAGAAGTCGCTCGCGCTCGGCGGTTAGGGGGCTTTCACCCGCCTGCCCACCCGTTGCCCCCGCCTTGGGCGGACCGTTGCGCACGACCGGGGCGCGGTGCGGCTTCGCGCTGCGCTGCGGGTGGGTGGGCAGGGGGATGCGGATCCGCCGCTCACGCCGTCCCGGAGTGGCGCCACGGCGCGGCGCCACTCCGCGCTGCGGCTGACCGGGCACGGGGACGCGGGTCCGCGGCTCAGGCTGTCGCGGTGTGGTCTTCCGCCGGGTGGGCCGGGTCGGGGATCAGGCCGAGGGCCAGGTCGCGCTGGACCTCGGCCTCGCGGCGGACCAGGCGGATCCAGATGAAGACCACGAAGCCCGCGAAGACGAACCATTCGCCGGTGTAGCCCAGGTTCTGGAAGGCCCGCATGTCCAGACCGGTGTTGGGCGCGGCGGCGGGTGGCACCGGCTTCATCGGCGCGGGGCTCTGGCCCAGCGTGATCCAGCCGTCGTAGACGGGGTACGGGACCACGTTGACCAGGGAGGCCGCGCTGATCATGCCGAGCTGGCCGGTCGGCAGGCCGCCGCTGGCGTTGACGCCGTCGTCTCCGACGCCCTCCGACGCCTGGAGCGTGCCGGTCACAGTGATCTGGCCGTCGGGGGCGGGCGGGATCGTGCCGGGCGCGGAGGCGCTGCCGGGCAGCCATCCACGGACGACGGCCAGCGCGCCGCCGTCCGTGCGCAGCGGGGTGAGGACGTAGAAGCCCTGCTTGCCGTCGAGGGTCCGGCCCGGGACCAGCAGCTGGTGCCCGCTGTCGTACCGCCCGGTGGCGGTGACCTCACGGCCCGCGGTGGCCTGGTTGACCTGTGCCCGCACATCCGGCAGCAGCTGGGACAGCGCGACCGCCGGGGCGGTTCCGGGCTTCGGCGCCCGCTCGGCGGCATGGTGCTGCGCCACCCGCGCGTCGAACCGGCCGAGCTGCCAGGTGCCCATGAAGACGCAGAACGGGATGGCGAGCACGGCGAACAGGTGGATGCCCAGCCAGCGGGGAGTCAGCAGGAACCGGTACACGCCTCAACGGTACGGGGAGCGCCTCGGCCACCCGGACCCGGCCCCGGCGCGGCGCGCCCTGGCGGGACTAGGAGGCGGGCAGCGCGGACGTCCGGTAGACCGTGCCCGCGCAGGCGCCGCTCACGGTGGTCGAGGCGGTGGTCGGGGGGCCCGCGTCGGGCGTGTGGGAGAGGGTGATGCCGTTGCCGGAGGGGGGCGGCGGGGGGGTTCCGCCGCCCGAGGAGGAGTCGGGCGACGTTCCGCTGTTGCTGGTGCCAGGGGTGTTGGCCGAGGTCCCGGCATCGGTGGCGTTCGCCCCCGCGGCGCCGGAGCCGGTGGATCCGCCCGTGCCGCCGCCAGTGGTCGGCCCGGTGGGCGTCGCGGCGCATCCGGTGGTGCCGCCGCCCGCGGCGGGGATCCAGGCGAAGTCGACCTGGTAGGCCTTGCCCGGCGGCAGCGTGACGCTGGCCGGGGCGGTCGCCGGATCGGGCAGACCGGTGGCCGGGTCGCCCGCGGTGTGGTCCACGACCTGGATCTTGGTGGGGTCGGTGGAGCCCTGCGCGGCCACCGAGATCTGGCCTTCGCCGGAGACCGTACAGCTGGCGTTGGAGATGTTGACGACCCGGAACGAGCCGTAGACACGGCCGTCCTGGTCGGGGGCGACAGTCTGGGCGGTGCCCCTGCCGAGCTGGCCGCGGGCACAGGTCGGCGAGGAGACGGTCATGTTGCTGCCGGACGGCGGGGTCTTGCCGGGGTTGCCGGAGCGGCTGGCCGTGGGCACCGCGCTGGGCCGCGCCATGTTGCCCGCGTCCGCGCCACCCGTGGTGGCCGCACCGGCCGGGCCGCCGGCGCCGCTGTCCTGGGACCCGCCGCCGATGACGCCCGGGCTGCTCCCGGTGCTGTGGCTGCTGCCGGCGTTGGCCGCGCCGACGGTGTCGGTGCTGCCGGAGTTGGCGGCGTGCAGCACGGCGGGCACGGCGGTGCCGACCAGCAGTACTCCGGCGGCGGCACCGACCATGGCCTGGCGGCGACGGGTGCGTCGGGCCGGGACCGCCTGGCGCAGCCGGTTCAGCGCGTCCGCCTCGGGCTCGATGCCCCGTACCGCGTCCCGCATCAGGCGGCGCAACGCCAGCTCGTCGAAGGAGCCGCCGGGCGTCTCGGGCTGTGAGTCGTCGCGGTGGTTCTGTTCAGGCACGCCGTCGGGGACGTCGGGGTCGGAAGGATGCTGGGTCATGCCGGCGCCTCCATGGCGATCCGGAGCGCGGCGATGCCGCGGGAACCGTACGCCTTGACGGAGCCGATGGATATGCCGAGCGTCTCGGCGACCTGGGCCTCCGTCATGTCCGCGAAGTACCGCAGGACGAGGACCTCGCGCTGGCGGCGCTGCAACCCCCGCATGGAGCGGATCAGTTGGTCGCGTTCCAACTGCTCGTACGCGCCCTCCTCCGCGCTCGCCATGTCGGGCATCGGCTTGGACAGCAGCTTGAGGCCGAGGATGCGGCGGCGGAGCGCGGAGCGGGAGAGGTTGACGACGGTCTGGCGCAGGTAGGCGAGGGTCTTCTCGGGCTCGCGGACTCGGTTGCGGGCCGAGTGGACCCGGATGAAGGCCTCCTGGACGACGTCCTCGCAGGACGCCGTGTCGTCGAGGAGCAGTGCGGCGAGGCCGAGGAGCGACCGGTAGTGGGCCCGGTAGGTCTCGGTGAGGTGGTCGACCGTGGTACCCGCAGCCATCGTGCTGTCAGCGCTCACGGCCTCGGAGGGCAACTTGGCGACAGGCCATGGCGCGATCACCGGCAGGCCGCCGGGCGCGAAGGATCCAGCGCGCGCGGAAGCCGCCGCGCCAGCGCGGCCCAAAGGGTTTCCCCGGGTCGGTGGGATGCCAGGGCGCTTCCCACGCGGGGTTGGGGCGGTTGTTCTTCCTGGGGCTTCGCCCCCAGCCCCCCAGGGTGCGATGCCGACTGCCTCTGCCACGACTGTTGGACGCGCAACCCCTTGCCAGGGTTGTACGAGTTCCCCATGCGTACCAACTCATCCCCACTGTCCCGGTTTTCCCGATCCCCGACGAGTCGCGTCTATGGCAGGGCACTGACACAAAGACGCTCCCCGCCAACTGCCGGTTGCGGCAAGGCGGGGAGCGAAATTGTCGAACGCGGCGAGCACTCGCTTCAAGCGGTACAGACCTTCGACTACGTCACAGGTCCTTCACGAAATCTCCGCGGGGAAGCGAACGGCGTCACTTCGCCGCTTCCGGGGCGGCGGACGTCAGCTCCGCAGCGACCAGTTCGGCGATCTGCGCGGTGTTCAACGCCGCGCCCTTGCGCAGGTTGTCGCCGCACAGGAACAGCTCCAGCGAGTACGGGTCGTCGAGCGAACGGCGCACCCGGCCGACCCAGGTGGGGTCGGTGCCGACCACGTCGGCGGGGGTCGGGAACTCGCCCTCCGCCGGGTTGTCGCAGACCACGACGCCCGGCGCGCTGCCGAGGATCTCGTGTGCCCTGGCCACCGAGACCTCGTTCTCGAACCGCGCGTGCACGGTGAGCGAGTGCGTGGTGATCACCGGTACCCGGACGCAGGTGGCGTTCACCCGCAGCGAGGGCAGGCTGAGGATCTTGCGCGACTCGTTGCGGACCTTGAGCTCCTCGGAGGACCAGCCCTCGTCCTTCAACGACCCGGCCCACGGCACCACGTTGAGCGCGAGCGGCGCCGGGAACGGCCCGAACTCGCCCACCGCGCGCCGGACATCGCCGGGCTGGGTGCCCAGGTTCGTCCCGCCGACCTTGGCGATCTGCTCGCGCAGCGTGTCAATGCCCGGCTGCCCGGCGCCGGATGCCGCCTGGTACGAGGAGACCACCAGCTCGGTCAGCCCGAACTCGGCGTGCAGCGCGCCCAACGCCACGATCATCGACAGCGTGGTGCAGTTGGGGTTGGAGATGATGCCGCGTGGCCGGACGCGGGCGGCGTGCGCGTTCACCTCCGGAACGACCAGCGGAACGTCCGGATCCATCCGGAACGCACCCGAGTTGTCCACCGCGACCGCGCCCTTGGCGGCGGCGATCGGCGCCCACTGCGCGGAGACCTCGTCCGGGACGTCGAACATCGCGACGTCGACGCCCTCGAAGGCATCCTCGCTCAGCGCGATGACCTCGACCTCCTCACCCCGTACGACGAGCTTGCGGCCCGCCGAGCGCGGTGAGGCGATCAGCCGGATCTCGCCCCAGACGTCCTCACGGGAGGACAGGATGCCCAGCATCACGGTGCCGACGGCGCCGGTGGCGCCGACGACGGCCAGGGTCGGCTTGCTGCTGCGGTCGGTGCTGGTCATCGGCCGGTACCTCCGTACACCACGGCCTCGTCGCTCTCGCTGTCGAGACCGAACGCGGTGTGGACGGCACGCACCGCCTCGTTGACGTCGTCGGCGCGGGTGACGACCGAGATCCGGATCTCCGAGGTGGAGATCAGCTCGATGTTGACCCCGGCGTTGGACAGCGCCTCGAAGAAGCTCGCGGTGACGCCCGGGTTGGTCTTCATGCCCGCGCCGACCAGCGAGATCTTGGCGATCTGGTCGTCGTAGCGCAGCGACTCGTAGCCGACGGCGCCCTTGGTCTTCTCCAGTGCCTCAAGGGCCTTGCGGCCGTCGGTCTTCGGCAGGGTGAAGGAGATGTCGGTCAGACCGGTGGACGCGGCCGAGACGTTCTGCACGACCATGTCGATGTTGATCTGGGCGTCCGCGATGGCACGGAAGATCGTCGCGGCCTCGCCCGGCTTGTCCGGCACCCCGACGACCGTGACCTTGGCCTCGGACGTGTCGTGGGCAACCCCCGAGATGATCGCCTGCTCCATCGGCTGGTCCCCTTGCGGCTCGCTACTGACCCAGGTCCCCTTCAGTCCGGAGAAGGACGAGCGGACGTGGATCGGGATGTTGTATCGGCGTGCGTACTCAACGCAGCGGTGCAGCAGCACCTTTGAACCGGAGCTGGCCAGCTCCAGCATGTCCTCGAACGAGATCCAGTCGATCTTGCGGGCCTTCTTCACGACCCGCGGGTCGGCGGTGAAGACACCGTCGACATCGGTGTAGATCTCGCACACCTCGGCGTTCAGCGCGGCGGCGAGGGCCACCGCGGTGGTGTCGGAGCCGCCGCGACCCAGGGTGGTGATGTCCTTCTTGTCCTGGGACACACCCTGGAAACCGGCCACGATGGCGATGTTGCCCTCGTCGATGGCGGTCTGGATCCGGCCCGGCGTGACGTCGATGATCCGCGCTTTGTTGTGGACGGAGTCGGTGATGACTCCTGCCTGGCTGCCGGTGAACGACTGCGCCTCGTGACCGAGGTTTTTGATCGCCATCGCCAGCAGTGCCATGGAGATCCGCTCTCCGGCGGTCAGCAGCATGTCGAACTCACGCCCGGCAGGGATCGGAGATACCTGCTGCGCCAGATCGATCAGCTCGTCCGTCGTGTCACCCATCGCCGAGACCACGACGACCACCTGGTGGCCGCTCTTCTTGGCATCGACGATTCGCTTGGCGACGCGCTTGATGCCCTCGGCATCCGCAACGGAGGAGCCGCCGTACTTCTGCACGACAAGGCCCACGTGCGCTCCTCGCAACTGTGTCTTCTGGGGGGCTACCCCCAGACCCCCATGGGGGGATATGCGTTCGGCTCAGTCTAACGAGCGGGCGGAATACACCGCGTGTGTATCACAGTGTGAGACGTACGGCTCACACCATGATCATGCGCTTGCCCCCGGCCGCTCAGCCGCTTGCGCGGCGAAGCCTGCCCGTTACACGACGCGGCACACAAAGACGTGGGTTACGTCACAAACAGGTTGTGGGCATTCGTTCCGCAGGGCGGAACGGGTGAGCACAACCCGCCAGCACCCGGATCAGCGTTTCCGCGGTCCGAGCGGGCCGCCGATCTCCGCCGCCATCACCTTGCCCGCCTCCTCGGCCAGCTGGTCCTCACCGACCGCGTCATCGGTGTCCAGACCGTCCAGCTCGTCCAGCGGCGAGTCCAGCCGGACATGGGCGACCAGGGACTGCAGGGCGCGCAGTGAGGCGCTGGCGGTGGGTCCCCAGTTGGACAGGTACGAGAACTGCCACCACCACAGCGCCTCGCTGACCCGGCCCTCCCGGTAGTGCGCCAGACCGTGGCTGAGGTCGGTGACCACGTCCGCGAGGTCGTCCGAGATCCGGCAGGCGACCGGCATGCTGCGCGGCACATACGGATCGAAGACCTCGGAGTAGACGTCCACCGGCTCCAGCAGGGCGGCCAGCCGCTCACGCAGCTCGTCGGCGTCCGGCTCCGGTCCGACGTCCGGTTCGTAGCGCTCGTCCGGAACGATGTCCTCATGGGCGCCGAGCCTGCCTCCGGCGAGCATCAGCTGGGAGACCTCAAGGAGCAGGAACGGTACGGCACTGTCCGGTTCATCGCCCTTGGCGACCTCGCGGACCGCGACGATGAAACTTTCGATCTGGTCGGCGATCTGGACCGCGAAGTCGTCGGGATCTCCCGACTTCTTCGGGTCGCGCGCGCTCAACTGGCTCGGGTCCCGGCGCGGGCCGTTGCTGCCCTTGCGTACTGCGGTGTCAGACATCGAACAGTCGTCTCCCTTCGAAGGCACGCCCCAACGTGACCTCGTCGGCAGCAGTATGTTCCGCGCCCCCCGCACTGTTCGACCCCGGGGGGCCTGACAGCCGCTGGACGCTCCCTGGCATGACATCACACATCGAGGAGCCGCCTCCCCTCGAAGGCCCGACCCAGCGTGACCTCGTCCGCGTACTCCAGGTCGCCGCCCACCGGCAGACCGCTGGCCAGCCGGGTCACCTTCAGGCCCATCGGCTTCACCATGCGCGCGAGGTAGGTGGCGGTGGCCTCCCCCTCGAGGTTCGGATCGGTGGCCAGGATCAGCTCGGTCACCGTGCCATCGGCGAGCCGGGCCAGCAGCTCCCGTATCCGCAGGTCATCGGGTCCGACGCCTTCGATCGGGCTGATCGCGCCGCCGAGTACGTGGTACCGGCCCCGGAACTCCCGGGTCCGTTCGATCGCGACGACGTCCTTCGGCTCCTCGACCACACAGATCACCGCCAGGTCGCGGCGCGGATCCTGGCAGACCCGGCACTGCTCGCTCTGCGCGACGTTGCCGCAGACCGCGCAGAACCGCACCTTCTCCTTGACCTCGGTGAGGGCGTGGGCCAGGCGCCGGACGTCCGTCGGATCCGCCTGGAGGATGTGGAAGGCGATCCGCTGCGCGCTCTTGGGACCGACGCCGGGCAGCCTGCCCAGTTCGTCGATGAGGTCCTGGACCACGCCTTCGTACACGGAACGCCTTCTCTCTACGGGGTGCGGTTGTGTGGCCCTGAGGTCAGAACGGCATGCCCGGCAGGCCGCCGCCACCCAGGCCCTGGGCGAGCGGGCCGAGCCTCTCCTGCTGGAGCTGCTGTGCGGCGCCGTTGGCGTCGCGGACGGCCGCCAGGATCAGATCGGCGAGGGTCTCGGTGTCCTCCGGGTCCACCGCCTTGGGGTCGATGGCCAGGCCGCGCAGTTCGCCCGCGCCGCTGACCGTGGCCTTCACCAGGCCTCCACCAGCGGTGCCCTCCACCTCGGCCTCGGCCAGTTCGGCCTGCGCCTCGGCGAGATCCTGCTGCATCTTCTGCGCCTGCTTGAGCAGCTGCTGCATGTTCGGCTGACCACCGGGGATCACGGGTTCGCTCCTGCCATCCGTACGACTACCTATTACGTATGCGCGAGCCTACGTGCTCGATCGGCGGAGCGCGCTACGCCGTGCGGAGGACAGGGCGTACCGGCGGGGGCAGCGCGCACCCGCCTCGTCACCACGGTTTCACGGCTCGCGCCGGAGGGGAACCGGTGCCCTCTCACTCGTTGGTGATCTCTTCGATCACCGTAGCGCCCAGTTCGCGCACGATCAGGTCGTGCCCGGTCAGTGCCGTGTCATCGAGATCGGGATCGTCCTCCTCCGGGATGTCGTCCTCGATCGAGACGCGCGGCGGCGCCTGCGGCGCGGGGGCGGAAGCCGACTGCGCCGGTGGTACGTGCTCGGGCGTGGCCGGAGGCGCGGAGCGCGCCGGTGCCGGGGTGGGGGCCGCCGGGCGTGAGTCGCCGCCGAAGCCACCGCCAGAGGTGCTGGCGGGTGCGCCGCCGCCGAAGCCGCCCTGGCCGCCGCTGGGGCCGCCGAAGCCGCCGGGAGACGACGGGCCGCCCTGGCCGGGGCCGCCGGCGCCACCGGACGGATCGACGATCGCCTCGATCTTCCACTGCACGCCCAGCGCATCGCTGACGGCCTGCCGCAGCACCTCGTCGCTGCCGCCGTTCACAAAACTGTCGCGGGCACCGGGGTTGGCGAAGCCCAGTTGGAGCGTGCTGCCGTCGAAACCGACGACCTGCGCGTTCTGGCTGAGCAGGATCCAGGTGAAGCGGCGCCGGTTCTTCACCGCCTCCAGGATGTCCGGCCACATCTGGCGCACCCGGGAAGGGTCGCCCACCGGCGGGGCGGCCGGGGCCGCCGCCGCGGGCTGGGCGGCGGGGGTGGCCGGTGCGGCGGAAGCGGCCGGGGTGGACGGCGCGCCCGCGCCCGGCCAGGCACCGGGACGGTGGCCGCTCTCGCCGCCCGACGCGGCCGCGGGGGCCGCGGACTGGGTACCGGTCGGCCAGGCGCCGGGGGCCGGGGTCGGGGCCGAGGCGGGGGCCGGGGCCGGGGCGGGGGCAGACGCACCGGCGTCGTCCGGCCGCTGCCGCACCCCGGTGGGCCAGCTGCCGGGTGCGCCCTGGGCGGGCGGAGCCGTGGCTTCCGCCGGCGCGGCCGCGGGGGGTCCCTGCGGCTGCGGGCCGGCGCCCGTGCCGGTACCGGCGTCGGGGCCGCCGGAACCGGGGCGGACCGCCGCGCGGGCCGCCGCGGGGCCGGCGGACACGCCGCCCGCGTGGGCGTCGCTCTGCGGTACGTAGCCGACCGCGGGCCCGGCGGCCGCCAACCCTCCGGTCAGCGCCTGCCGTTCCAGCCGGTCGAGCCGCGCCTGGACCGCGCGCTCGTCGTCGTACGCGGCGGGCAGCAGCACCCGGGCGCAGATCAGCTCCAGCTGCAGCCGCGGCGAGGTGGCGCCGCGCATCTCGGTCAGTCCCGCGTTGACCAGGTCGGCCGCGCGGCTCAGCTCGGCGGCGCCGAAGACGGACGCCTGCGCCGCCATCCGCTCCACCACATCGGCGGGTGCGTCGATCAGGCCCTTCTCGCCCGCGTCCGGCACCGCCGCCAGGATCACCAGGTCGCGCAGCCGCTCCAGCAGGTCGGCGACGAAGCGCCGCGGGTCGTGGCCGCCCTCGATGACCCGGTCCACCATCTCGAACGCCGCCGCGCCATCGCCTGCCGCGAAGGCGTCCACGATGTCGTCGAGCAGTGCGCCGTCCGTGTAGCCGAGCAGGGCCGTGGCCATCGCGTAGGTCACGCCGCCCTCGCCGGCGCCCGCGAGCAGCTGGTCCATCACCGACATCGAGTCACGGACCGAGCCCGCTCCGGCCCGTACCACCAGCGGGAACACGCCGTCCTCCACCGGGATGGACTCGCGGGCGCAGACCTCGGCCAGGTAGTCGCGCAGGGTGCCGGGGGGCACCAGGCGGAACGGGTAGTGGTGGGTGCGCGACCGGATGGTGCCGATGACCTTCTCCGGCTCGGTGGTCGCGAAGATGAACTTCAGATGCTCCGGCGGCTCCTCGACCACCTTCAGCAGGGCGTTGAACCCCGCCGAGGTGACCATGTGCGCCTCGTCGATGATGTAGATCTTGTAGCGGCTGGAGGCGGGCCCGAAGAACGCCTTCTCCCGCAGGTCACGCGCGTCGTCCACACCGCCGTGCGAGGCGGCGTCGATCTCGATCACATCGATGGACCCCGGCCCGCCGCGGGCCAGGTCGCGGCAGGACTGGCACTCGCCGCACGGTGTGGGGGTCGGGCCCTGCTCGCAGTTCAGACAGCGGGCGAGGATGCGCGCGCTGGTGGTCTTTCCACAGCCACGTGGACCACTGAACAGGTACGCGTGATTGACCCGGTTGTTCCGCAGCGCCTGCTGCAGCGGGTCAGTGACGTGTTCCTGCCCGATGACCTCGGCGAAGGTCTCGGGGCGGTAGCGGCGGTACAGAGCGAGCGACACGCATACGACGATATCGGTGCGCACCGACAACCGGTGCCGCGCCGGAAGATCTGCACCGCCGGAGGGCGCTCAGGCCTTCTTCGTCCCGGCCGTCTTCTTGGCGGCGCGCTTCGCCTCCTGCTTGTGGGCGCGGACCTTGTCCAGCGACTCGGGCCCGGTGATATCGGCCACCGAGCGGTACGCGCCCTCCTCGCCGTACGGGCCCGCCGCCTCCCGCCAGCCCTCGGGCCGCACGGCGAGCTGCTTGCCCAGCAGGGCCAGGAAGATCTGTGCCTTCTGCTTGCCGAAGCCCGGAAGCTCGTTCAGCCGCTTGAGCAGTTCCCTGCCACTGCTGACATCGCGCCAGAGGTCCGCCGGATCGCCGTCGTAGTGCTCGACGAGGTACTGGCACAGTTGCTGCACCCGTTTGGCCATGGCCGCCGGGTAGCGGTGCACCGCGGGTTTCTGCGACAGCAGCGCGGCGAACGCGTCCGGATCCTGGACGGCGATCTCCCGCGCGTCGAGATCGTCGACGCCCATCCGCTGCGCGATGGTGTACGACCCGGAGAACGCCCACTCCATGGGGACCTGCTGGTCGAGCAGCATGCCGATCATGAGGGCCAGCGGGTTGCGGCTGAGCAGCTCGTCGGCTTCTGGCTGCTGGGCGAGCCGGAGGGAGACGTTCATCCTCATATGCTGGCAGTCCGGCTCGGCCGCCGGCTGACCAACACGCGCGGGACGCGACGCCGTCGACGTTCCCGCGACGGCCGGGGCTGGAGGAGCGGGTCCGCAGGAACGCCCCGTGCGCCCGCGGGTCGCACCGATCAGTGAGCCACGCCCTGGCCCGCGGCCTACACTGCATGAGGTGGACAGGCCATCCAGTCCGCCACGGCAGGGCAAACGCTCCATCGAACCGGCCTCGAACCCTTACGAGACCCTCTCGACCCTTGCGCTGGTGGCCTTCATCGCGGCGGTGGTCGTCCTCGACCTGGCCACCAACCGGCGGGACTGGATCAGCGTCATGCTGCTGGTGGTCCCCGGCCTGGCGGCCAGCGTCTGCTCGGTTCGCCGCACCGCCGCCTTCGGCGCGCTCACCGTTGTGACCCTGACCCTGCTCTACGGCGTCTCACCGCGCTACGGGGACACCCTCGGCGACTGGCTGACGATCGCCGCCGCGGCCCTGATCTCGCTCGTCTGCGTCGCCGTCTGCAGATACCGCCTACAGCGTGAACGCGCCCTGGTGGAAGCCCGGGTCACCCTCAGAGCCCTGCAGCGCACGCTGCTGCAGCCGCTGCCCATGCGAGCTCCGGACGTGGAGATCCACGGCTTCTACTCGCCCGCGAAGGCCGAGGCCCTGGTCGGCGGCGACATCTACGACGCCGTCGAGTCGCCGTACGGGACCCGGCTGCTGATCGGCGACGTCCAGGGCAAGGGCCTGGACGCGATCCAGACCGGCGCCGCGGTACTCAGTGCCTTCCGCGAGTCCGGCTACTACCTGCCGACGGTGGCCGAGGTGGCGGACCGGCTGGAACAGGCCGTCGCCCGGCACAACCGTCGCGCGGCGCGCTCCGGGCAGGAGGAGCGCTTCGTCACCGCGCTGCTCGCCGAGTTCGCCGCTGACGGCGCCGTGGCAGTGATCGACTGCGGCCATGTCGCGCCACTGCTCGTCTCGGACACCGAGGTCCGCGAACTCGAATGCGCCACCCCCGGTGTCCCGCTCGGCCTGGCCGACCTGGTCGGCCAGAAACGCGGCGTCCGGCACATCGACCTACGCCAGGGGGAACTGCTCGTCCTGTGCACCGACGGGGTCCTCGAAGCCCGCGATGCCAGCGGATCCTTCTATCCCCTGCTCACCCGGCTCGCCCACTACACCCCGGCCGAACCCGCTGTCGTCGCCCATGAGTTGCGCGCCGACCTGGAGCGGTATGTGAACGGCTGCCTCGGGGACGACGCGGCCGCCCTCGTCGTCGTCCGCCTGGCGCGGACCCGCGGCTGACCGGTGACGGCGGACGGCGGGTCCGCGGAACCCCGCGAAACCAGCAGTGGCCCAACTGCCCTCAGCCGGGCCGCTGCTGGCGCTCCCCTCAGATGCGGTCGGCGGCGATGAGCAGGTAGTGGAAGCTGCCCTCCCGGTACGCGGTGAGGAAGGGGTCCTCGATCCCGGTGGCGACCGAGCACTTCGCGCGCAGTTCCCAGTACGGGATGGTCTGGGCGGTCAGGTCGATGACATTGATCGGGACGAGGTTGTTGGCGGTGAGCGCCTTGAAGTACTGGCTCCTGGGATGGATGTTGCAGGTGTAGTGCTCGTCGATGCGGCTGACGGCCCTGGAACGGCCGCCGGTGACATCGTTGTAGCAGCCGGTGATGCACACATAGCGGCCGCCGTACTCCAACAGCCGGGAGAACTCGGCGAACAGCTCGAACAGATCCACGTACATGGTGGTCTCGTTGGTCCAGATCGCCCGGCGGGAGCCGGTGTCGAACCCGGTGTCCAGCATGTTGCGGAAGTGGAACCGGACCTGGTCGGCCACACCGCGCTGGGTGGCCTGGTCGTTGGCGAAGCCGACCTGGTACTCGGAGATCGTCACCCCGTCCACCTGGCAGCCGAAGCGCTGGTTGGCCATGATGCTGGTGCCGCCGCGGCCGGAGCCCGCGTCCAGCAGGCGGTCGGTGGGGCCGATGTCGCCCAGGTGGTCGAGGAGGACGTCGGCCTGCGCCGTCTCCAGTCGGTGCAGCTCCTCGATGATGCGCTCGTCCCGGGTGTCCTGCGGGCCTTCCAGGACGGAAGGGTCGTAGTCCCCGATGCCGTAGTGGTGGTGGTAGAGGCCGTCGACCTCGCCGAGCCGTAGATTGACCGGGTCCTGCTGGTGGTTGTTCCAGTACGCCGCGACGGACTGCTGGTAGGCGGTGCGCAGGACGTTGGCGGCGGCCGGAGCGGTCGTGGTCATCCAGAGAACTCCTTTTCGTCTGCGGGAAGGTGCGGCCGGCTGGTGCCGGGACCGGGCTCAGGGGGAGTGCTGCGGGGGCAGTGCGGCGCGCCGCTCAGGCGGTGTCGCCGCCGTTGTAGCGCGCGGTGCCGCTGTGCCATTCGCGGTTTCCGCCGAGCCAGGCCCATACGCCCGCCAGATAGCGGCGCAGCGCGGGAGACCCGGTGAGGCTGAGGGCGGCGGCCTCCGCCTCGAAGGTGCGGACGAGTTCGTCGTGGATCTCGACGCTGCGCTCGACCGCCTCCCTGAGGGAGCAGTTCTCCTGTGCGGCGATCAGCTGCGGCAGGTTGAAGTTGGCGGCGGAGTCGCCGGCCTCCTTGGCCATCGAGTACAGGTCGTTGACCAACGTGCTGGCGGTGGACGCCATGGTGACCGCGCGCCGCACCCGTGGTTCGGCGTACTCGGCGGACGACAGTTCATAGCCGCCCACCACGTCGGTGAGCGTGATGCACGGCAGGAAGCTGTTGAACTGCCGGGCCACCAGATACTCCCAGACCGGCGGGGTCCGCCCGGCGGTGCGCCAGGACGCCTCACCGTCGAAGGCCACGAACAGCACGCCGATCTCATGCCGTAGCCGGGCCACCTGTGCCCAACTGGCATACCGGGCAAGGTGTTCGAGTGCGGAGCGCAACGCCGCCAGCACCGGGTCCGCCCGCATCGCCCGCTCCAGGTCCGGGGTGTACCGCACCGGGAGATGGGCGGGGTCCACCGCCGCGTAGCCGACCACCAGGCGCGAGCCGAGCAGTTCCGGAGCGGCGCCGGCGGATTCGTCATCGCAGTAGTGGTCATCGGCGGCCCACTCCGCCAGCGCGCACTTGCCCGCCGCCAGCAGCCGGTCGGGGTCGTCGCTGTCGGGGTGGGTGAGCATGATCAGTCGGCCGAAGTCGGCGGCGCGCAGGCTGTCCAGCCGCCCGGCATAGATGCCGACGTCCGCGGCCCAGTCGACCAGCTGGTCGTTGACCTCGTCGCCGAGCGCCGGGTCGTCGCGCACCGGAGGCGGACAGTACAGCTCGGGCACCGACGAGGTGCCCTTGGCACGACGCGCGGTGCGCGGTCGCAGGGCCGTCGCGCCCAACCCGGTCGGGCCGTCCGACAGATGGCGCACCCTCGGGCCGCGGCCGTGGACCGGGGCACCGGTCGCGAACGGCACGGCGAGCCGCGCCGCCGACGTACCCAGCCCGGCGGGGCCGGTGATGAGTCTGCGTGCACCCGACTGCGCCGACTCCTCGGCCCGGCCCGGCTGTTGACCGCCGAGCGCCCCGGGCAGGTGCCGTGGAGCGGCGCCTTCCAGACTGGACAGTACGGCGGCCACCAGATTCGCCAGGTCATGTGCGGCCGCGGGCGCGGACACGCGGGAGAGCAGGGACACCGGTCCTCCTTCGTACTTGACGGCCCGTCGGCGGCGGGAGACCCCACCGGACGTCACACCCGCGGACGGGCGACCTCGACGTTCTCCAGCACGCCGAGGGCGTCGGGAACCAGCACGGCGGCCGAGTAGTAGGCGCTGACCAGGTAGGAGATGACGGCCTTGTCGTTGATCCCCATGAACCGCACGTTCAGGCCCGGCTCGTACTCGTCGGGGATACCCGTCTGGTGCAGGCCGATCACGCCCTGGTCGTCCTCGCCGGTGCGCATCGCGAGGATGGTGGTGGTGTGCCCGTCGGCGATCGGGATCTTGCCGCACGGGAAGATCGGCACCCCCCGCCAGGCGGGCACCTGGTGGCCGCCCACGTCGACGCTGTCGGGGTAGATGCCACGGCTGCTGCACTCCCGGCCGAACGCCGCGATCGCCCGCGGGTGTGCCAGCAGCAGCCGGGTGCCGCGCCGCATGCTCAGCAGGTCGTCGAGGTCGTCGGGGGTGGGCGGTCCTGAGTGGGTCTGGATCCGCTGGTCGTTGTCGGCGTTGTGCAGCAGGCCGAAGTCGCGGTTGTTGACGAGTTCGTACTCCTGCCGCTCGCGCAACGCCTCGATGGTCAGCCGCAGTTGCTGTTCGATCTGGTCCATCGGCTCGTTGTAGAGATCGGCGACCCGGCTGTGCACCCGCAGGACCGTCTGGGCCACGCTGAGTTCGTATTCGCGCGGGGCGATCTCGTAGTCGACGAAGGTGCCCGGCAGCTCGTGTTCGCCCTCGTGGCCCGCGGCGAGCTCGATCTCCGCCTCGCCCCGCTTGTTCATCGGCTGCTGGGCGTCCGCGATGAACTGCATGATCTGGTCGCGCAGTGCTTCCGAGCGGTCCGCGAGCTCCTGGAAGGCCGGCCAGGGCAGTACGAGGAGGGTGCCCGAGGTGACGGCCTTGGCGGTGCACAACCAGGACGCGTCGGCCTGCATCAGGGCCTCGTCCCCGAGGTGGTCACCGTCCGCCAGCACGCCCAGCACACTGGCCTCGCCGTACTTGCCGAGGCCCACTTTGTTGATCTTGCCGTGCGCGATCAGGTAGACCTCGTCGATCGGCTGGCCCGCCTCGACGATCACCTCGCCCTGTTCGAAGTCCCGCTGGGTGAAGCGGGAGGCCAGCTCCTCCAGCAGCGCGGTGTCCTCGAAGCCGCGCAGCACCGGGACTTCGCGCAACGAGGGCGGCACGACGCGTACGTCGGCGCCGGTCCTGACGAAGCTCACCCGCCCGCGGCCGACCGCGTAGGTCAGCCGCCGGTTGACCCGGTAGGTGCCGCCGCTCACCTGGACCCAGGGCAGCATCCGGGTCAGCCAGCGCGAACTGATGCCCTGCATCTGCGGCTTGGACTTGGTGGTTGTCGCCAGGTTTCGCGCCGCGGCCGTACTCAGGCTGAGCCGTGTCTGGTCTTCCGCTTGTCCCGGCTCGGCTGCGATCGACATCTGTTGCCCTTCCGTTTGGATGGCGGACCGCGGAAGGTGCACGCCGGGCCGATCAGCCTCGCCATGAACACCGTCCGCAATCAGAGAAAAGCGGATGGTGAGATCACCCTTCAATGGCGTGCGGTCGTGCGCTGCCGCGCTCAGCGCTGGTGAACACCACCTGCCACCCCCCGTCACGCCCCCTTGGATCACGGTTGGCGGCGAACTGCTCGGACCACGGGCGACGGTCAAGGGCGGGCCTCCGCATGCGAAGTCCGGAATTTTATGTTCCGCTGGACGGGCTTGCTGATGAACGCGATCCCGCTTGCGGATGAACGCGGTCCGGGGCCAGGCCTTCCGCCACGGCATCACGCAAACGGGCGCCGAGAGCTATCCGACCCGACCTTCGAGAGGGTGGCTGGTCCTCGTGTCAGTGCCGAATACTCCCTCGCCCAGTCGCCCGCGCCGCCGAACGGCGCAGCCGCGGGCCGCCGTTGTCCTCATGCTCGGGGTGGTGCTCCCGCTCACCGCCTGCGGCGGCGGGACCCACAACCTGCCGCAGGCGTCGACCACCCCGGGGGCACCGACAACCGGGAGCCCACCGGGTTCGCGTGCGGCCGGCACACCGGGTACGACCCAACTACCGCACCCGGGCAGCCCGCCGCTGCCCGCCGCACCGACCGCCCAGACCACGCAGGCCACGTCCTGTGTCGACCGGGTCATGGCGAGGATGTCCGCGGCCCAGCGGGTCGGCCAGCTGTTCATGAGCCCGGTGAGCACTTCCGGGATCGCCCCCGCGGAGTCCGCCGCGATCCGCGCGCACAACGTGGGTTCGATCTTCCTCATGGGACACAGCAACGCCGGGGTGCGGCCCATCCGGACCATCACCGACCAACTCCAGTCCACGGCACAGTCGGTGGGCGGTGCGAAGGTGCGGCTCTTCACGGCCACGGATCAGGAGGGCGGGAAGGTCCAGATCCTCAACGGTCCGGGCTTCTCCCCCATGCCGAGCGCCGTCGTGCAGGGCCAGTGGCCCGTATCGCGACTCCAGGGTCAAGCGGCCGACTGGGGACGCCAGTTGCGCGCGGCCGGTGTCAATCTGGACCTCGCACCGGTCGTCGACGTGGTCCCCGCCGGCATCGGTACGAAGAACCAGCCCATCGGGGCGCTCTCGCGGGAGTACGGCGACAATCCGACCACCGTCGCCCGGCAGAGCAGCGCGTTCATCCGCGGGCTGTCGCAGGCCGGTGTGGACGCCACCATCAAGCACTTCCCCGGACTCGGCCAGGTGCGCGGCAACACCGACTTCTCGGCGAACGTCGTCGACAGCCTCACCCAGCGCAACAGCCCCAATCTGGCCGCGTTCCGGAGCGGAATCCAGGCCGGGGCCCGCTTCACCATGGTCTCGTCGGCCACCTACACGCTCATCGACCGCGCCCACCAGGCAGTCTTCTCCTCCGTGGTGATCCGTGACATGCTGCGCGGCACCCTCGGCTTCAACGGCGTGATCATCACCGATGACGTGGGGCATGCCGCGGCCGTACGGGCAGTGCCTCCCGGCGAGCGGGCGCTCAGGTTCCTGGCGGCCGGAGGCAACATGATCCTCACGGTGGATCCCTCGACCGTCGGCCCCATGGCGAACGCCGTACTCAGCCGACTGGGGACGGACGCCGCCTTGCGCCGCAACGTGGACGACAGTGTCCGGCGGATCCTCACCGCCAAGCTGCAGTCCGGCTTGCTGCATTGCGGCTAGCGCCTCGCGACGGGATGTGGTGGGCGTGCGGCTTTGACCGCCGGTCCGGTTCAGTGGGGTTGCTCGCCGTGGCGGCGGTTCGAGGTCTTGGGGGCAAGCCCCCAAACCCCCGGAGCAGCGGGACCGGCGGTCAGCCAACTGCCGTCGCCCCCACGGTTCTAGCCGCCAGCGGCGGCCGCCTGCTCGTACAGGGACTGGACGTTGGGCCCGAAGGCCACGCTGTACGAGACGTCGGGGGTGTCGCCCCCCTGCTGGTAGCCGCCGATGACACCGATCACCGTGCCGGATCCGGCACCGTCGATGACCCAGGGGCCGCCGCTGGTGCCGCCGGTGAAGCCGGTGCAGTAGATCCGCAACTGGCTACTTCCATAGGCGGAGATGCCGTTGGTGCAGGTGATCGGAGTCTGGGTGGCCTGCGGATAGCCGGTCATGGTGACCGGGCGGCTCGTGCCCTGCCCGATGCCCAGTGCGTAGCCGCCGACCACCGACTGGAGGTCGCGGCCGTTCTCCGGCGCCACCACCGCGAACGCCACGTCGTGGTCCTGGTCGGAACTGGCGGACCACTGCGCGTCGACGATGACGCGCCGCAACCGCCACACCCCGTACGGCGCGGTCCCGTCGTGGTAGCCCGGGACGAAGACGTCGGAGGTGGAGCCCAGGCAGTGCGCCGCCGTCACGATCAGGTCGCCGCCCGGACTGTCCACCACGCTGGCCGTGCAGTGGTGTGCCCCGTTCAACCCGCCGTTGAACAACGCCCCCACCTGCGCGGCGATCCGGGACACCGGCACCGGATGGGAGATGCCGGGGTTCGCGACGGCGGCGGCAAGAGAAGCGGCCACCGCCGAGGCGGCGGGACGCACCGCTCCGGCGGCCGTCACCGTGCGCGCGCCCGCATCCGTGCGCGCGGCGCGCTTCGGGGTTGGGGAGGCGCTGCCGGTGGGCTGCGGCCGAGGCGCACCGCCCGCTGAAGTGGAGGCTCCGACCGCCGGATCGGCGGTGGGCCGACTGGCGGTGGCCATGCCACCGCCGGTCACAAAAACGCAGGCCATGAGCACCGTCACGGCCCAGGACCAGGGCCGGACACCACCTGCCAGGCCCTGACGTCGCCGCCCGGAAGCCGTCATGCGCCACCTCACGTCCCTGTCTGAAAGACACTCCGCCGACGTCCACCACTCGTAACCGCATCATCACCGGGTGTACTGAGACCGAGATGTGAGACATGTGAGAATCAGGTGATTTCTCCATCGGCCTCGACGGCCGGGCCGCCGACTCGCGCCGCGACGCGGGCGCGAACGGGCTCGGTGCCGACGACGACGGTGGCGCCGAGTTCGTCGCAGCTCGCCACCCGCGGGATCAGCCCGGCCCGGGCGAACACCTCGACGGTCAGCGGCGCCTGACGTTCGCTGGTCTCCAGCAGCAGATGCCCGCCGGGTGCCAGCCACAACGGTGCGGCGGCGGCCACCCGCCGCTGGACCTCAAGCCCGTCCGCGCCACCGTCCAGCGCCACCCACGGCTCGTGTACACGGGCCTCCGCGGGCAGCAGCCCGATCGACTCGGTGGGCACATAGGGCGCGTTGGCGACCAGCACGTCGACGCGGCCCCGTAGCGAAGCGGGCAGCGGCTGGTAGAGATCGCCTTCGTACACCCGGCCTCCGGCGGCGGCGACGTTGCGGCGGGCGCACCGCACCGCGGCGGGGTCGATGTCCGCGGCGTGCAACTCGATCCCGTCCAGGGCAGCGGCCAGCGCGGCGCCCACCGCGCCCGAGCCGCAGCACAGGTCGACGACCACAGTGCGTCCGGCGGACCGGTGGACGGCGCCGACGACCTGACCGGCCTGGCGGGCGAGGAACTCGGTACGACGACGGGGTACGAAGACACCGGGGTCCACCGCTATGCGCCGACCGCAGAACTCCGCCCAGCCGAGGACGTGTTCGAGGGGCAGACCGACCACGCGCCGCTCCACCATGGCGGCGAGCTCGGTCGGTGTCCGTGCGGTGGAGATCAGCAACTGCGCCTCGTCCTCGGCGAAGACACAACCGGCGGCCCGAAGCCTGGTGACGACGGCGGATTCGGAGAGGATGGCGGATTCAGAAAAAGGTGACGCGGAAAGCGACATGGGGGCCTTTCGGAGACGAAGGGCGCCCTCCCGCTCACCTATGCCAGATGAGCCGAACAGCCATGAGATGAGAGCACCCAGCCTGCTACAGCGGTAATGGGTCTCACCTCCTCGGTCGTGTGCTGCCGGACGTCGCAACAATACCCGACCCGCGCCACCCCGACCCCGGAGCGCGGCCGCGAGGGCGCGGGTCCGGCGCCCGGTTCTCAGCGAATGGCAGGTGGAGGCCGGTGACCACCACGCCATGCCGCACCGGGACGCCGAGCCGCGCGGCGTGCTCGGCCGGCAGCGCCTCCAGGTCGCGCTGCGGCACCGGGGTCGCGTGGGCGATCGACTCATGGCCCGCCACCTCGGGATCGGCGTCGTCGACGAGGTCGCGGGGAGCATCATGGCCGCGAAGTGGCCCGCCCGCCTCAGCGTGCCCCTGGGCCGCCCGTGGCCGGGCCGACGGCCGCAGCGCCACCCGCTGTCCGGGGTGCGGGGTGCGGGGGTGCGGGGGTGCGGGACGGGATGGCGCCCTTCCTGCGCACCGTGAGCGGGTCCCCCGTCCTGCTCGCCCGCGTGCGCGAGATCGTCGACGAGCTTGCGGACACCCTCGCCGCCCCGCTCGCCGAGAACCACGTCGCGACCGGGGACGCCCAGCTCATCGCCGCACTGGCGGTCGCCGCCCACCGCACGGTCTTCGTCACCGGCGCCCGGCGCATCCTCGCCGGGGAGACCGCGGCGGAGATCGTCGACGACCACGTCGCCCGACTGAACGCCGCGTTCCACGCACCTTGATCCGCAACGCGGCTACCCAGACCGATCTCTTCGGCCGTCGAGCGGGTCCGGGTGATCACGCAGGCAAACGGCGAGGGCGGCGATGTCGTCGTTGAGGCCGCCGCTGCTGTAGTGGAGGAGATCGCGGTGAAGCCCGTCGAGCAGCTCGCGGGGCCGCGCCGAGGCCTGCCGCCGCATCCAGTCCGCCAGCGGGAAGAACTCGCCGTCGCGGTTGCGGGTCTCGGTGACACCGTCGGTATAGAGAAGCAACTGATCGCCGGGGGCGAAGTCGACGGTGTCAACGCAGTAGTGATCGCCGATCAGCTCCGCGAGGTTGAGCAGCGGTGAGGGATCGGTGGGCTTCAGGACGCGGAGTTCCCCACGGTTCAGGAGCAGTGGCGGTGGGTGCCCGCAGTTGAGCACTCTGATACGGCCGCCCTCGTGCGGGACCTCGGCGAGGATGGCGGTGGCGAAGCGTTCCATCACGTCCTCGGCGGGAAACGCGGTGCAGTAACGGGTACTGCCGGCCTCCAGACGGCGTGCGACGCCGCTCAGGTCGGGCTCGTCGTAGGCCGCTTCCCGGAAGGAATTGACCACCGCCGCGGCCGCCCCCACCGCTGCCAGTCCCTTGCCCCGCACATCACCGATGAGCAGCCGAACCCCGAACCGAGTGTTGACCGCCTCGTAGAAATCGCCGCCGATACGGGCCTCCGCTGCCGCCGCGAGATACAGCGACTCGATCTCGACGCCCCCGAAGTACCGCGGAATCGGGCTCAGGACCACCTTCTGCGCCGCGTCGGCGACGAGTCGGACCTGGAAGAGGGTCTGCTCCCGCTGGAGTCGGACATGACTTCCGTACGCCGCCGCCACGGTGACCGCGATGATTCCCGCCACGGTGTACCAGGTTCCCAGGTCGGGGAACTCCAGGCTGAGGCCGATCATGAGCAGAAGGCAGAGAGTCCCCAGCAGGACGGTGGGGAGCACGGGCCACATGGCGGCGGCAAGGGCGGGCGCCGCGGGCAGAAGGCGGCTGAAGGCGACACTCCTGGGCGTGGCGAACGCCAGGCTGGCGATGACAACGGTCAGGATCACCGGCAACAGCAGCGTAATGGGCCATCGACCGTAGGGACGACGACGGAGCCGCAGCCGTCCAGGCTCGATCACAATGCATAGCATATCGACATAACCCGGCCATATGGCTCTAGCCGACCAGGGCGCGCCCTGCCCGGCGCCACGGCACATCCACTCGCGAACGCCTCACCAGGACAGATGCGCGACGGCTGGGGCCCAGCCACCAGGCCGACCGCACGGCGACGCGACGTGGCCGATGCGCCAACCGCAACCAAGCGGACCGATCACCGGTCCGGGGCCCGAGCGCCGCCAAGATCGGCGAGCGGTAGCGAGGGCTCTGTGCGCACAGTAGCGGTAGGGGCCGGTGGCTTCGCCGTCCGGGTTCGGCGGGGCTGCGACGCGTGCACACAGGGGGTCGCATACACACGTGGGGAGAGCATCATGACCCAGCACACCGTGCGGACGCCGGCCACCCCGAGCGTCCTGGAGGATCCGTTCCTCGACCGCGACGTGGCGTTCACCCAGGCGGAGCGGGAAGCCCTGGGCCTGACCGGGCGCCTGCCGACCGGGGTGCTGACGCTGGAGCAGCAGGCGCAACGCGCTTACCAGCAGTTGCAGGCTCAAGGCGGCGACCTCGCCAAGAACGTCTACCTGGAGCAGCTGCACGACCGCGACGAAACCCTGTACTACAAGGTGCTGACCGAGCATCTGGTGGAGCTGCTGCCGATCGTGTACGACCCCACGGTCGGCCAGGCGATCGAGAAGTACTCCCACGAGTACCGCCGCCCGCGAGGCGTCTTCCTGTCCATCGACCGGCCGGAGGACATCGAAAAGTCCTTCGCCACGCTCAAGCTCGGGCCCGAGGACGTGGACCTGATCGTGTGCACCGACGCGGAGGAGATCCTGGGCATCGGCGACTGGGGCGTGGGCGGGATCCAGATCTCGGTCGGCAAGCTGGCCGTGTACACCGCGGCCGCCGGCATCGACCCGCGCCGCGTCGTGCCCGTGTCGCTGGACGTGGGCACGGACCGTGAGTCACTGCTGAAGGACCCGTTGTACCTGGGCAACCGGCACTCCCGCGTCCACGGCGCCGACTACGACGCGTTCATCGAGAAGTACCTGCGGACCGCATCGTCGATGTTCCCCGACGCACTGCTGCACTTCGAGGACTTCGGCCCGAGCAACGCCCGGCGGATCCTGGAGAAGTACCGCGACAGCTACCGGATCTTCAACGACGACGTTCAGGGCACCGGTGCGATCACCCTGGCCGCGGCGCTGTCGGCGGTCAAGGTGAGCGGTGTGCCCATGCGGGACCAGAAACTCGTGGTCTTCGGCGCCGGCACCGCCGGGGTGGGCATCGCCGACCAGCTGCGCGACGCCATGATCCGCGACGGCGCAAGCGCGGAGCAGGCCACCGCACAGGTCTGGCTGATCGACAAGCAGGGGCTGCTCACCCGTGACATGGCCGACCTGCGGGACTACCAGCAGCCCTATGCTCGCGACCCGAAGGAGGTCGCCGGCTGGGGGACGGACGGCGGCGCGATCTCGCTGCTGGAGACCGTGCGCCAGGTCAGGCCGACGATCCTGCTGGGCACCTCCACCGTGCACGGGGCGTTCACCCGAGAGGTCGTCGAGACCATGGCCGCGGGCACCGAGCGGCCGATCATCTTCCCGATCTCCAACCCGACCTCGCGGATCGAGGCCATGCCCGCCGACGTCATCGCCTGGTCGAAGGGGAAGGCCCTGGTAGCGGTCGGCATCCCCGTCCCACCTGTCGACTTCGGCGGCATGACCTATCACATCGGGCAGGCCAACAACGCGCTGCTGTACCCGGGGTTGGGCCTCGGCACGATCGTCTCCGGTGCGTCGAGGGTGACCGCGGGCATGCTGGTCGCGGCCACACAGGCGGTGGCAGACCAGGTCGACGTCTCCGCGCCAGGCGCCTCCCTGCTGCCGCCGGTGGAGAACCTGCGGGCGTCGTCGGCGATCACCGCCGCCGCCGTGGTCGGCGCTGCGGTCAGCGAGGGCGTCGCCACCAACAAGACGGCCGATCCCGACCAGGCCGTCCGCCAGGCCATGTGGGAGCCCGTCTACGCGGACGGAATGGCGTCATGACCGCGCGGCACCCCGCCGCACACCAGGCCAGTGCGGCCAGGGACGACGCCGCGCCGAAGATCCTCGATGTGCCCATCGGCCTGCACGCGACCGGCACCCGGCGGGAGACCGACTCCATGGGCGCCGTCGATGTCCCGGCCGACCGGTACTGGGGCGCGCAGACGCAGCGGTCACTGATCCACTTCTCGATCGGGGACGACCGGATGCCCAAGGCCGTCTACCACGCCTACGGCTACGTCAAGAAGGCCGCCGCGATCGTCAACGGGCGGGCCGGGCGGCTGCCGGCCTGGAAGGCCGACCTGATCGAGAAGGTGGCCGACGAGGTCATCGCGGGCAAGCTCGATGACCACTTCCCGCTGTACGTGTGGCAGACCGGGTCCGGGACGCAGTCCAACATGAACACCAACGAGGTGATCAGCAACCGCGCGATCCAGCTGGTCGGGAGCGAGCTGGGCAGCAAGTCGCCCGTCCACCCCAATGACCACGTCAACATGGGGCAGTCCTCCAACGACACCTTCCCCACCGCCATGCACATCGCCGCGGTCAAGGCGACTCACGAGCGTCTGCTGCCCAGCGTGCAGGCGCTCCAGCAGGCGATCGCGGCCAAGGCGAAGCAGTGGCGCGACGTGGTGAAGATCGGCCGCACCCACCTGGAGGACGCCGTCCCGCTCACCGTCGGGCAGGAATGGTCCGGCTACGCCCACCAGTTGACGCAGGCCATCGACCGGGTCACCGCTTCCGCCGAGGGCCTGTACGAACTGGCCGCGGGCGGCACCGCGGTCGGCACCGGGCTGAACGCGCCACCCGGATTCGGCGAGCAGGTCGCCGCCGAGATCGCCGCCGCGACCGGTTACCCGTTCACCACCGCCCAGAACAAGTTCGCCGCCCAGGGCGGCCTGGACGCCATGGCCGGCGCATCGGCCGGGCTGCGGGCGCTGGCCGTACCGCTGATGAAGATCGCCAACGACATCCGGTGGCTGGCCTCGGGGCCTCGCTGCGGCCTCGGCGAGCTGATCCTCCCCGCGAACGAGCCCGGTTCCTCGATCATGCCGGGCAAGGTCAACCCGACCCAGTGCGAGGCGATGGTCATGGTCTGCATCCAGGTGCTGTCCGAGGACTCGGCCGTCGCCTTCGCCGGTTCACAAGGCAACTTCGAACTCAACGCCATGCGCCCGGTCATCATCAACAACTTCCTGCACGCGGCCACCATCATCGCCGACGCCTGCACCAAGCTGCGCCAGTACTGCATCGAGGGCACCCAGCTCAACCGCGACCGGATCGACGACTACGTCAACCGGTCCCTCATGCTGGTCACCGCGCTGTCACCGGTGATCGGCTACGACAAGGCCTCGGCCATCGCGCACAAGGCCAACGACGAGGGCACCACCCTGCGCGAGGCCGCCCTGGCCTCCGGCTTCATCAGCGCCGAGGAATTCGACCGCATCGTCAACCCGGCCGCCATGGTGGGCCGGACGCTGCCGAGCGGCGGATGAGGCATGCCGCGCGGCAGCCCGGTCCAGCGCAAGTCCCGCAGCCCCGGCGCGAGTTGTGCAAGCCGTCGAGCACGCGACCAACGAACTGATGGATCGTCAGAACTCGATGGGCAGGTGCCGGGGGCCGCGCAGCATGGCGTTGCGACGGTAGGGGGGCGGGTCCTGCACCAGGCGGGCGGTGCCGAGACGGGGGATCAGCGCACGCAGCGCGATCTGGGCTTCGACACGGGCGAGCGGTGCTCCGTAGCAGAGGTGGATGCCGCTGCCGAAGCCGACGTGCTCATTGTCCGGGCGGGCGGGGTCGAAACGGTCGGGGTCGCGGAACCGCTTGGGGTCCCGGTTGGCTGAGGCCAGCACGAGCACCATGGGCGTGCCCTTGGGGATGGTGGTGCCCGCGACGTCCACGTCGGCGAGCGGAAAGCGCTCCCGCATGTGGACCGGGGGCTCGTAGCGCAGCAGTTCCTCCACCGCGCGCGGCAGCAGGTCGGGTTCGCGGCGCAACCGGTCCAGTTGGTCGGGGTGGCGCAGCAAGGTGAGCACCCCGTTGGTGATGAGGTTGACCGTGGTCTCATGACCGGCGATCAGCAACAGCACGGCGGTGACCGCCAGTTCCTCGCCGGTGAGCCGCTGACCGGCCGGATCCGGCTCGTTGATGAACGCGGAGAGCATGTCGCCGGTCGGCTGGCCGCGGCGCCGCTCGGCGAGGTCCACCAGGTACTGGCCCATCTCGGCGTGCGCCTGCTGGCCCGCCCGTACCCGCTCGGTGGCCTCTCCCGGCCTGACGTCGGCGGAGTCGACGATCACGTCGGACCATGCCCGGAACAGCGGCTCGTCCTCACGCGGAACACCGAGCAGTCGGCAGATGACAGTGACGGGCAGCGGGTAGGCGAAGTCGTCGACGACGTCGATCTGCTTACGGCCCTGGAGCGCTTCGAGCAGTTCCTCGGTGATCCGGGCGATCTCGCCGCGCATCGCGTCGACCCGGCCGGGGCTGTGCGGCGGGCCGAACGGCCGCATCGCCAGGGTGCGCAGCCGGTGGTGCTCCGGGTCGTCGAGCCGGAGGAACGGCAGGTGCAGCCCCTCCTCCGACCGGTCGCCGCGCGGCACGCTGCGGCTGCGGGGGTCCGCGCTGATCCGCGGATCGTGGAGCAGGGCGACGATGTCGTGGTACGTGCCGAGCAGGTAGCTGCCGTCCGTCTGCCGCGCCACGCCCGCCGCACGGAGTTCCGCGTACAGCGGGTAGGGGTTGGGGCGGTTGGCGTAGTCGGTGATCCGCTCCAGCAGCGTGTCGGCGGTCATGCGGTTCGGCTCCTCGTGGAATGGCGGGTCGATGGGTCAGACGGGCCGCACCATGGTGAGCCGGCGGTCCGGCAGGTAACCGGTGAGTGCGACGGTGGGGCCGTGCGAGAGCACCTTGGGGTCCGGTACATCGGAGGGGACCGGCACGGCGGCTGCTGTCGCACGGTCGGCCGCGCCGGGCGCGGGCGGAAACGGGGCTGCCGTCTCGATCAGGCGCTCGTAGTACTCCAGCCATTTGGCCATGTTGACGGTGACCGCGGCGGTGACGCGGCCCCGGTAGCCGTAGACCATCACCAGACGGCGCTCGTCGAGCGAGCCCTGGGCGATGACCACCTGGTCGGAGAAGGTGGGGACGCCCACGGACTTGATGTTGAGCCCGAACTGGCTCGACCAGAAGACCGGGACCGCGAGGTGCGGGCGCCGCAGCGGCCCCGGGTTGACCATGTTGTGGGCCGCCACCTCGGCCTGCGCGACCGCGTTGCCCCAGTGCTCCAGGGAGAGCATCTGATACTCGAACAACGGGTGCGGAAAGCGGGCGGCATCGCCCGCCACGAAGATGTCGTCGGTGACGATCCCGTACATGTTGAAGGCGCGGCACCCGGCGTCGCAGGCGACGCCGCGCGCGCCCGCGGCCAGCCCGGAGTCCGCCAGCCACTCGGTGTTGCGGACCGCCCCCATGGCGACGACGCAGACGTCCGCGTCGATGTGACTGCCGTCGGACAGGTCCGCGCCGGTGAACCGGCCGTTGCCGTGCAGCGCGGTGACCGTCACCCCGCAGCGCAGGTCCACCCCGTGCGCCCGCTGCAGGCCGGCCGCGAGCTTCGCCAGCGTTCCGCCGAGGGCGCCCACCAGCGGTGCGGGGCCGCGTTCTGCGACCGTGACCTCGATGCCGCGCTCCCGGCAGGCCGAGGCGATCTCCGAGCCGGTGAACCCGGCGCCGATCACCAGCACCCGGCGCGGCCCGGCGGCCAGACGCTCGGCCAGGCCGTCCGCGTCGTCGCTGGTGCGCAGGGTGAACACCCCGTCCAGGGCGGCCTCCTCCGGATTGGGCCAGGGCCGCGCCCGGGTCCCGGTGGCGATCAGCAGCCGGTCGTACGGCAGCGAGTCGCCGTCGGCCAACAGCACCCGCTTGCCGACCGGGTCGAGACCAGTGGCGCGCACCCCCAGCCGCCACTGCGCCTCCGGATCCCGGCGCGTCGGCAACTCGGTGGCGCTCGCCGACGCCTTGCCCAGCAGCACCTGCTTGGACAGCGGCGGCCTGTCGTAGGGCGGATGGGGCTCATCCCCGACCATGGTCAGTGGGCCGGTGAAGCCCTCCTCGCGCAGCGTCTCGGCGGCCCGGAGTCCGGCCAGCGACGCGCCGATGATGACGATCCGGCCCTCCCGAAGGTCACCGGGCACCAGCGCTCACCTCCTCGCCCACGAGGATGGCCTGCACCGGGCACGCCGCCGCGGCCTGGCGCACACGGTCGAGCTGGTCGTCGGGGACGGCCGGGTCGTACAGCAGCGCGTCCTCCCCGTGCAGCTCGAACACCTCCGGCGCGAGGAACACGCACTGCGCGTACCCCTGGCAGCGGGTGAGGTCCACGACGATCCGCATTCCAAGCCACTCCCTCACTCGACCCGGCGTCCGCTTCCTTCCTACGCCCGGCCGTGATCAGGCGCATGCCCGACTACTCCGTCGGGATTCCGGTACAGCGCGACGAGCCACCTCCGCACGGCCGAGGCCCCCGCCGACCCCAACTGAGACGGAAGATCACGAGGGCCCCGACCGTCAACCGGTCGGGGCCCTCGTCTGCCCCGCTGGGCGAGTGGGTCTTCTAGCTCAGCGTCTTCAGCGCCGCCACGTCGTACGGCTTCAGCTCCTCGAACCGGTCTCCCAGGACCTTCGCCGCCCACTGCGGGTCCTGGAGCAGGGCGCGGCCGACGGCGACCAGGTCGAACTCGTCACGCTCCAGGCGGTCGAGGAGGTTGTCGATGCCCTGGACCGGGGCGCCCTCGCCCATGAAGCCGCGGATGAAGTCGCCGTCGAGGCCGACCGAGCCGACGGTGATGGTGGGCCTGCCGGTGAGCTTCTTGGTCCAGCCCGCCAAGTTCAGGTCCGAGCCCTCGAACTCCGGGAGCCAGTAGCGGCGGGTGGAGGCGTGGAAGGCGTCGACGCCGGCCGCGGCGAGCGGGGTCAGGATGGCCTCCAGCTCCTCCGGGGTCTCGGCGAGCCTCGCGTCGTAGGCCTCCTGCTTCCACTGCGAGTAGCGGAAGATCACCGGGAAGTCGGGCGAGACGGTCTCGCGGACCGCGGCCACGATCTCGGCCGCGAACTTCGTACGGGCCACGGCGTCGCCGCCGTAGGCGTCGGTACGGCGGTTCGTCCCCGCCCACAGGAACTGGTCGAGGAGGTAGCCGTGGGCGCCGTGCAGTTCGACACCGTCGAAGCCGATGCGTTCGGCGGCCGCGGCGGCCTCGGCGAAGGCGCCGATGACGTCGTCCAGGTCGCGCTGGGTCATCGCCTTGCCGGTGCCCTCGGTGCCGTCGACGCGGATGCCGGAGGGGCCGACGGCGGGGGCGTCGGCGTAGGGCGCATCGCCCTGCTTGCGCACCATGCCGATGTGCCACAGCTGGGGCACGATCGTGCCGCCCGCTGCGTGAACGGCCTCGGCGACCCTCGCCCACCCCGCCAGCTGCTCCTCACCGTGGAACCGCGGCACACGGTCGCTGGACCCGGCCGACTCGTGGCCGACGTAGGTTCCCTCGGTGACTACCAGGCCCACACCCGCGGCGGCGCGGCGGGCGTAGTACGACCGCACGTCTTCACCGGGGACGCCGCCCGGGGAGAACCTGCGGGTCATGGGGGCCATCACGATGCGGTTGGGGACGGTCAGCCCGTTCAGCGCGACGGGCCGGGACAGGATCTCGGCCGCGCGGGAGGCGGAGGACGCGGTGACGGTCATGGATGTTCCTCGCAGGTACCAGACGGTGTACGCACATGCACTGAATGCGCGCAGGTGCCAACCACTCCGGTGGTCACGGCATTTCGCTCGTCCGGCGAGCGGTCCTGTGATCCCGGACACGTGCCCGGAGCCAGGGGCGGTGGCCCCGACCGTTGAAGTGCGCCGCCATCCGGCGTTTGATGAGCCTGTCCTCGGCGGCCTCGCGGATCTCGCGCCACTCGGCTCGCCACGGCACGGAGCGCGTCGTCTGCCGTCTACCCACTCGTCTGTTCGGGTGCCGTCTGTGAGCCGTCTCGGTCCAGGCAGGATCGCCCGCGGTACTGCCGCCGCAGGCCGTGACAACGTTCCTCGTGGAGTGCGCTTCCGGCTGGCTCCCTGGCACGGGACGAGGGCGGTGTGGCCGTCGTTCCGCCTGGTGGACAAACAGGAGAGGGCGGATGTTCGGGACCACAACCAGGGGGGTGTGGCGCCGGTGGATGACGGCCGCGACTGTGCTGGTGACGGCGGGAGCGGTCGGCCTGGGGGCGGGACCGGCTGCGGTCGCGGCTCGGCACCGCTCCACGGTGCGCCATCACCAGCCCCGTACGTGGCCCCGGTCCTTGTGTGCGACGCGGCCTTTCCCTCCATCGGGGAGTGTCCCGGCACCGATCACTTCTGGCAGCGGTGTGTGGAGCTTCGTGTCCGCGCCGAACCTTCACCCCATGCGGGTCACCGTCACTGCGAAAGAGCCGGGCACGGCCCGCGGAAAGGTCTTTGTCGGCCCGTACAACCTGAGTCAGCCGACCGGCCAGACCGGGTCGCTGATCGTTGACGACTCTGGCAATCCGGTCTGGTTCCGCCCGCTTTCCTACGCAAACCTGCAGAACGCCGACTTCAGGGTTCAGGGGTATCACAACCCCCGGACCGGTAGAACTCAGCCGGTTCTGACCTGGTGGCAGGGAAGCCTCGCCATTCCGCCGTGGTACACGAACCTGCCGGGTGGTGCGCCCGAACCGGGCGGGTGCTACTACATCTACGACAATCACTACCGCCTGCTCAGGACCGTCTTTGCGCGTCACGGTTTCAACGCGGACGAGCATGAATTCCTCCTGACCCGCAGGGGGACCGCGCTGTTCATCGCCTCCAAGCCGGTCCCCATGGACCTCACCCCCTACGGGGGGCCGAAGAATGGAGCCATCGAGGACAGCGAGGTTCAGGAGGTCGACCTGGCAACAGGGAGACTCGTCTTCTCATGGGACATGCTGCAGCACGTGAACCCTGCCGACTCCGAGGTGCCCGCCTCCGACGCGTCATCGTCCGGCGGAGTCTGGGACGCCTACCATATGAACTCGATCGACGAAGGCCCCAAAGGCCAACTGCTGGTCTCCGCCCGAGACATGTGGGCCGTCTACGACATCTCCGAGAGGACCGGGAAGATCCGCTGGCAACTCGGCGGCAGGAAGAGTGACTTCGCCTTCGGCCCGAACGCAGACTTCTTCTGGCAACACGACGTCCGATTCCGACCGGGAAACCGGATCAGCATGTTCGACGACGGCTGCTGCAACCTACCGAACCCGCCCGAACAGCAATCCCATGGCCTGGTCCTCAAGCTCAACTTCCGCAGCCACCAAGCGACTTCCGAGCGTACCTACTACCACGCGCCCGCGTTGTACTCGGCATCCCAAGGAGATAACCAGGCGCTCCCCAACGGCGACAAGTTCATCGGGTGGGGCCAGGAGTCGTACTATTCGGAGTACGCGGGTGCGGGGAACACCGAGGGCGATGGCTCGCAAAACCTGCTCTACGACGCGCAGATGCCGGGTTCCGACATCTCGTATCGGGCGTTTCGCTACAAGTGGGTCGGTGAGCCGTGCTACCCACCGAGCGCGGCGGCACGGGCAATCGGTGGGCGAAGCATCGTCTACGCCTCCTGGAACGGCTCAACAGAGACGAGAGCGTGGCAGCTACTCGCCGGGCCGAACGCCGGTTCACTGTCGGTAGTCGCAAGGCACGCCGGACGGACCGGGTTCGAGACGGCGGTCACGACCACCAACGCAGGACCGTACTTCCAGGTCAGGGCGCTGGATGGGAACGGGAAGGTCCTCGGGATCTCCGACATCGTGACACTCTCCGGCTGACCGCGGCCGCGGTATCCCTCAAGAAGGAGAAACCCGACCCGATCCCGCCCGCCGCCCCCACCTGGGAACGGGTGCCGACGAACTCGACGGTAAGTGGTACGCCAGATACTGGAATCCGGTGACGGCGCCACTATCGGAGCACGTCAAGGAGGCGATCGCCCTGGGTCCTCAGGCGCCCGCGAAGCTGGCTGCCAAGCTCGGCCTGAGCCACCAGCTCCGCAGCATCGAGAGCATCCGGAGGATGACCGAGGGGACAGCCCGCCCCCGGCGACGGTGTCCAGGGATACGCGGCGTGACGGACAACCAGCGGGCCATGACCGAGGCTCAGCGGCAGCAGGCCAAGCTGATCTGGGACTACCACCAGATGCACCACCAGGTCCGGCCGGTGGATGCCGCGATCGGCCTGGGCAGCCACGACCTGGGGGTGCCCGCCTTCTGTGCCAAGTCCCGTCAGTGCAATGACGCCTCGTCGATCTGTCAGGGCCACGACGGCCGCTGGCACGGATACGTCACCGTCGGCGTCAAGGACGACGGCACTCCTGATCGGCGTCACGTGTCCCGTAAGACCCGGGCCGAAGTCACCAAGAGAGTCCACGAGTTGGAGCGGCAGCGCGACTCCGGCGCCGTGCGTTTGGCCGGTCAGGCCTGGACGGTGAAGTCGTGGCTGACCCACTGGGTGGAGAACATCGCCGCCCTGCACATATCGGAGGGCACGATCGACGGCTACCGCGTCGCGGTCGACCACCACCTCATCCCTGGCCTGGGCGCCCACCGACTGGAGAAGCTGGAGCCCGAACACAGCACGTATGCGGTGTCGGTACCAGCACATGACCGGCCGCGTCCTGTGTGACACCGCAGACACGGTCGACGGGCTGTTGTGGGGCCCGCCCGCTGGCTACACAGGCCAGTTGATCCAACATCGGTCAAGGTCCCGACCATCAACCGGTCAGGACCTTGACCTGCTGCAGACGGGCGTCAAAGCGCAGTTGGCCCGTCGGCGCTCATGGCGTGTAGCCCTGCTCGGCGTCGATCTCGGCGATCAAACCGCGGATACGCCTCTCGATCTCGTCCCGGATCGGCCGCACGGCCTCGACACCGTGGCCCGCGGGGTCGTCGAGCTTCCAGTCGAGGTAGCGCTTGCCGGGGAAGACCGGGCAGGCGTCGCCGCAGCCCATGGTGATGACCGCGTCGGAGGCTTGCACTGCCTCGACAGTGAGCACCTTGGGCGTCTCGGCCGAGATGTCGATGCCCACCTCGCCCATCGCCGCCACGACGGCCGGGTTGACCGCCTCCGCCGGGGCGGACCCGGCCGAGCGGACCTGGATGCGGTCACCGGCGAGGTGGGTGAGGAAGGCGGCAGCCATTTGTGACCGCCCGGCGTTGTGAACACAGACGAACAGCACGGATGAGTTCACGGGAGTCGTTTCCTTGATCTCGAAGCGGGGCGGCCGGTTCACCGGCTGGGGGCAGCGGCGAGTTCGGTCTCGTCGTGGGGCATGACGACATCGCTCTCTGCGGCAGCGGGTCGACCGAAGAGAGCGACGACCAGGCCAAGCCCGACGACCGTGCCGACCGCCTGGGCGGCGATGAAGGGGCCGACGGAGGCGGGGGCGATGCCGGCGAAGGTGTCGGTGAAGGCCCGGCCGATGGTCACCGCCGGGTTGGCGAAGCTGGTCGACGAGGTGAACCAGTAGGCCGCACCGATCCAGGAGGCCACCGCGACCGGGGCGATGTGAGCCCGGCTGGTGCGGGTGAGGCCGAAGATCAGCAGGATCAGCCCCGCCGTGGCTACCACTTCGCCAAGCCACAGATGGCCCGCCGAGCGGCCGTGGGCCGACCAACGCACAAGCGGCTGGGCGAACATGGCGTCGGCCAGTACGGAACCACCGATCGCCCCGACGATCTGCGCGGGCACGTAAGCCGCGAACTCCCGCGTGCTCAGGCCGTCCTGGCCTCGGCGGCCACTCCCCCAGGCCGCAGCGGACACGACCGGGTTGAAGTGGGCTCCGGAGACCGGCCCGAGCAGGGTGATCAGTACGCCGAGGCCGAAGACGGTGGCCAGGGAGTTGGCCAGAAGCTGCACGCCGACGTCATGACTGAGCTGAGTGGCCTGGATCCCGGAGCCGACCACCACGGCAACCAGCGCCGCAGTGCCGACCGCCTCGGCCGCGACGCGACGCCCCAGTGGGATCGAGCTACTCACTTCGCGACCTTGCTGTCGGCCGGCGCCTGAAGCAGGGCGGCGAGGCGGTTCAAGGCGGCGGGCATCACCCAGTAGTAGACCCACGTCCCCCGCCGCTCCGACCCGACGAGCCCGGCCTCCCGCAGGACCTTCAAGTGGTGCGAGATCGTCGGCTGGGACACGTCGAACGGCCCGGTCAGATCACACACGCACGCCTCGCCGCCCTCGTGCGAGGCGATCAGCGAGAGCAGCCGCAGCCGGACCGGGTCCGACAGCGCCTTGAACATCCGCGACAGCTCGACCGCATCGATCTCGCCCAGGGGCTCACGCACCATCGGGGCGCAGCACACGGCGGCCTGGTCGATGACCGGCAGGCTCTGTTTCGACATGCCTCAATATTGACGGCCGTCTAAGCGAGTGGCAACCTCGACTGTATCGACAGCCATCGATACAGAAGTTCCGCTTGAGGAGACCGCTATGTCCCGCGTCCAACTCGCCCTGCGCGTCGCCGACCTGGAGGGCTCAATCGCCTTCTACTCCAAGCTGTTCGGCACCGAACCAGCCAAGATCCGCGACGGCTACGCGAACTTCGCCATCGCTGAACCCCCGCTCAAGCTCGTCCTCATCCAGGGCGAACCCGGCGTGGAGACCCGCCTCGATCACCTCGGCGTCGAGGTCGACTCCACCGAGCAGGTCTCCGCCGTAGCCGATCACCTGAAGCAGGCCGGGCTGGCGACGTTCGAGGAGAACGACACCTCCTGCTGCTACGCCCTCCAGGACAAGGTCTGGGTCCACGGCCCCGGCAAGGAGCCCTGGGAGGTCTACGTCGTCAAGGCCGACGCCGACACCCTCGGCAAGAGCGCGACGCCCGGCGCGGAAGGCGACGCCTGCCGCGGCACCACCGCCTCCTGCACCTCCGAGGAGCAGTCCGTCGACCCCACCCGGACCGTGGAGCAGGCGAAGGCCGCCGCTGGCTGCACCTGCGGAAGGTGACCACCCGAGATCCCGATCCGGTCAGGCAAGAACGCGGTGCGTGACACCCGTCACCCCTGCCTGGCGAAGAGGGTGGCTCCAGGGCCCCGATCACGCCCTGGAGCCACCCGAGCCGCCCAACTGCAACCAAAACCGCAACCACGCAACACGAAAGGCCCCGACCGGCAACCGGTCGGGGCCTTCGTTTGCCCAGCTGGGCAGAGGCGGAGGATAGAGACCGCGGACGTCACTTGCTTGCGTCCGGCCCGTACCACTGGAGAGGTTGTCCGGTCACAGCGGCGATGCATTCGAAGTCGTGGTCGCGGTGGAGAAGGGTGAGATCTTGGAGCTCGGCCGTGGCGGCTACCACCAAGTCGACAGCCCCGGCACTGCGATGCTGGCCGCGTTTGGTCAGGGCTTCCTGTACCTGCCACGCTCGGCTGTATGCCCGGTCGTCTACGGGCACCCACCCGAAGACGAGGCGCAGGTCTTCGATGCCGCGGGCGCGGTCCTCGGGGGAGCGGGCGCTGTAGAAGAACTCGAGTTCAGTGATCGGGCATGTTGCGATGAGCCCGGCCGACGCGGCCTGATCCCACCCGTACTGCTCCCCGTCGCTGCGCAAGAACCGCGCGAGTGCGCTGGTATCAATGAGGAACTGTGCCGCGTTCACCGGCGGTAGTTCCCCTTGTCCTCGAAGAGTTCCAGGTCGAAGGCCCCGTCGGCTGCGGCACTACGCAGCCGCGCCAACGCCAGTGCCCGCCTCCGGATATCGAGCACCTCCCGCAGGGCGGTGTTGACTGTTTCCTTCTTGGTGCTTGTACCGAGAGCTCGCGCGACTTCGGTCAGCAGTTCGTCGTCCAAGTCGATCACAGTCCGGCTCATCGCCACCTCCGTATATCGCCGCAGATGTAAAGTATATCTACCATGATGCATCGTGATGCCTGAGTGGTCAACCTGCGTGTGGGAGCGCCCAGGCCCGGCTGGAGTGTTGACCTCGTCGCGGAGCTGGCTTGGCGCCCCGGGGAAATCGTTTGTGCCGCGCACGAGCCATCCCTGTTCGACGGTGAACAGTGGGTGCCTTCGGCGCAGTATGAGGGAGGTGATCGCGCTTCAATCGGCGACTTCGTGCCGTTCACACGTGCTGGCGCACTCGCATGTGGACGCGGATAGCCGCCGTCCCTGTCGGAAAGCTGCCTGCTGCCAGACGACCCGACTTGAGGTGAGCCTGTGTCATTGGTGCTTTCGGCGGACGTGTTCAAATCGATCGAGTTGCAGGTCTCGCAGCTCTTCCGCAGACAGTTGATCTGTCCGCATCGCCCTGGCCAGTGGTGCTCGGTCAGCGAGCACCTCACGCTCTCGGAAGCGAAGGAGGTGGCGGCCCGCGAGGCCGCTGACGGCGTTCTACACGCCGCCCTGTGGTGGCGTGTAGGGCGCGACGCCCACAGCGATGCTCCCAACCTGGCTCGCCGTACCCAGTTGCTTGCCGTGGACTTCGTCGGCCCCTACCTGCGGAAGTCGGCCGCGAAGGTTTCAAGGACGCTCTGCGTCGATGTAGCGGATGTGAGGTCCGCTATGGTTTTCGGCGCGTTGTACGGGCTGGCTCTGACGGACGACGGTGACGACGTCCGGAACAAGATCATGCGAACCGCACATGACGCCGGGTGGGCGGTGGAGCGGGCGAATCCGGTGGAGCGCACGACGGATCCGCACAGCCTTGTCGACCGCAGGGGCGGATGCGACGACTACACACCGGTGCGTGACGAATCGGACGTCCACGCGGTCGACGAGGTGGACGCTTCGCTGCGGGACAGGATCAGCGGCGAACGCTGGGGCGCGACTTTGCATCGGCTCGGGATCCTCGAGGACTTCCTCACCAAGGGGTCGGGGCAGATGCCGGAGAGCGAGTCTGGCCTGTCTCATACGCAGCAGGAGGACGCCGAATGAATGCGAACAGTGGGCGGGTGTCGCAGTGGTTCTCCATGCCCATGCCGCTAGGGAAGGTGGCTGGCCTCCTCGACATCGACCCGGCGAAAGCACCCGGACTGGTGAGAGCGGGCCGATTCCCGTGCCGTGTCACGAAGGTCAGGGGCAAGTACGTGGCCACTGTCGGGGACGTGATGGAGGCCATGGGCATCGAAGACCCCGTCGTACAGACCGACGACCTACGGGCTGGAGCCGATTTCGCGAAGCGATGGGATTGAGACCCCTGCCCACCGACGCCTGGGCGCAATGCCAGAGGGCCGACCCGCGGAGTCGGATCGGCCCTCTGGACCAGGCGGAGGATACGAGATTCGAACTCGTGAGGGGTTGCCCCCAACACGCTTTCCAACTGTTCGTCCGGGGGTTCGGGGAGGGACACGGGTGTTCTGACCTGGGGTGGAGTTCCTCATGCACGGGACTCTGGACGGGGCTGGACGGGGGCCAATGAGACCAGAACTGAGACCATAGGGCCGACAGTCTCCCCTGCTCATAGGGGTGATCGGGCTTGACGGCCCGGGGGCTCCAGCGAGGCTAGTGCCAACCGCGGAGGGTGACTTCCGGGCCTCCCGTGAGGTAGCGGTGGAGGGCGCTGCTGGTGCTCGGGACGAATTCCTCGGGAAGGGCGCGGGTGTCGGCCCAGCAGACCCGGGCGTGTTTGCCAGGCTCGCGGTTCTCAGGCTCGCCGGTCCATGCGTGGGTGGCGAAGACGACGGTGAGGAAGCCGTTGGGGGCTTCGACGCCCCAGGCGCCATGGATGATGTGGGCGACGCGAAGAGAATCGAGCGTGACGATCAGGCCGGTCTCCTCGCGGAGTTCGCGGACGGCTGTCTCGGTGATGGCCTCACCCGGCTCACTCTTGCCGACGGGCAGGTCCCACATGCCCGGCGCGAACTTGGCGTCAGGGCCACGCTGCAGGAGTACGACGCGACCTCCGGCCCTGTCGTGGACGATGACAGCTGCGACCAGGAGGGTCATCGAGTCGAGGGCGGGCTTGAGGGCGCGGGGTTCACCGGTCTTCTGCTGAGTCACGATGGTTCCTTCGTTCGCCGGGATGTTGGGCGTGCTGGCTCAGGGCTTCCCCGGAGGCGGGCGGTCGCCCCTCCATGCAGAGGGGGGCATCGGTACAGGGGCGACCTGAGCGTCCGCGTTAGCGAACCGCTTGAGCAATACGCAACCGCAGGGCCTGGTCATGGATGCTGTCGACATCGCGCCATGCCGCGTCGGCGACCTCTTCGGTCTGCAGCTGGCCGACCTCGGCCGTGGTGCGGAAGAGGAACCGGAAGTCGATGTGCTGGTGGTCCGGCTCGCCCTTGGCCCCGTTGGCCGGGATGGGGTGGACGTCGACGTGGAGGGGGCTGTCGCTGACGGGGTTGACGGTGTCGGCCGGGATGCCGGTCTCCTCGGCAAGCTCACGGCGGGCAGCTTCCTGCAGGGTGGTGTCGTCGGCCTCAAGGTGGCCGCCAGGCAGGAGCCACTTGCCGGTGGCGAGGTGGTGGATGTGCAGGATGCGTCCGTCTGGCTGGGCGAGGATCGCGCCTGCGGTCGCGTGGCCGCGGAACTCCTTGCGGGAGGTGAGGTCGGCTCCGGCATCGATCAGGTCGAGTGCGGGTGCGAGGTCGGGTTTGTCCTCGGGGTGCTGGTCGAGGTAGGCGGTCAGGGTGGTGCGGATGTGGTCTGCCGTGATGGCCAAGTCGATCACCTGTTGAAGTAGTTGAGCCAAGTTGCCGCGATGGCGGCGCGGTCGACTGCGGGGACCTCGTGCATGCCGGGGGCGAGATCCGCGCGGGTGAGCATCCTGATCCCGGCGAGTATCTCGGCTTGGACCAGGAAGATGAACGGCCCGACGCTGGCGCCATGCAGGAAGTTGACGGCGTTTCCACCGTTGGCCAGGTAGAAGTAGTGGCCCGTGGTCTGGTACCGGGTGACGTGCTCGCCGACCATGGTGCGGGTATAGACGTCCGGGAGTCCGGCGAGTTCCAGTTCGTCCTCGCTGGAGGTGACGGTGGCGACGTAGGCGCCGTTGCGCAGGTGCGGGAAGTCCTCGCCGTGTAGGGAGACCGCGCCGGTCGCGCAGAGCACCAGCCCCGCTTCCGTTAGCGCGGCCTCGCGGTCTCGGGCGACGGTGAAGCCCTGGGAGAGGGCCTGGGTGCGGCGTACGGGGTCGATGTCAAAGACGTTGACCTGGACGCCTTTGACTTGCAGCAGTCGGGCGATGGAGGAGCCGAGTTTGCCGAAACCGATCACCAAAGCGGGGCGGCCGTGGAGAATGTCGCCGCGCTCGCGCATGACGGCCTCGGTGGAGAAGACCACAGATTGGCCGACGAGGAAGTCTTCAGGATCCTTCAGGGGTGAGCGGGCGACGGAGATCACCGGGCAGGGCAGCTTGTCGAGATCGGCATAGCGGCGGTGACCGTTCTCGGTGTCCTCGATCACGCCTAGGACGTGGCCGGAGAAGCGGTCATGCAGGTCCGTGAGAGTGGGGGCGAAGTAGCCGCCGACGTCCAGCAGAACGATAGGCTCGGCGGTCGCCCTGGACTCGACGTAGTCCAGCGCGGCTTCGGGGTCGATGAACAGCTCACGGGAGAGCGCGTCGACCGGGGTGGTCTTCTCGACCTCGCGCCGGGCGGCGGGATTGATCGACTTGGGTTTGGGCAGCACCGCCCGCAGCCGGGTGAGGGAGGCGACCGCGCGAACGAAGGCAGGCCGCTCCGGCAGCAGGTGTGTGACCAGGAAGGATGTCGCCTGCTCGTCGGGGGTGAACTGGGCGGTGATCTTGGCGAAGTAGGCGTCCAGCCGGGCGCGTTCGAAGGATTCCATGGCAGTTCCCTCTCATCCGTCTGTGCGGATTCGTGCATGGAAGGGCTGGCTTCAAGTGGTGCGGGCGAGGCCGAACAGCAACCGGTCAGCGGTGAGTTCGGTGTCCAGGTAGGTATCAACGCGGGTGGCGTCGGCGGACTGCGGCAGCGCGTCCAGGCCGACCATCACGATGGCCTCGCAGGATCGGGTGAGCAGTGCGGTCCAGCGGGGGTGGGTGGGCAGCCGTAGTCCGTAGCGGCTGCCGTGGAAGCGCATCAGCACCTGGTCGCCGATGATCTGCAACCGTCCCGGCAGGACGGGCAAAGGGTCTCGGGCGTCGGCCAGGCCGCCAAGGGAGACTGCGATCAGTCGCATCCGGGCCTCGATCGCCTCGGGGGTGTCGTGGCTGGTGCGGTCGGGTGGGTGGGTGAGCAGGACGTGCCCGACATGTTGACCGTCTGGCGCCATTCCGGGCCAGGTCCAGGCTCCGAGGGAGGCCAGCAGCCCCGGTCTCGGCCCGATGAGCGGCTGCGGGATGCGGGTCAGCATGCTGCCTCCCGGACGGCGGCGACGGCCTTGAACCGCAACCAGACGATCTTCCCGGAGGGCTGCCGGTCGCAGACGCCCCACTCATCCGCGAGTTCCTCGACGATCAACAGCCCTCGTCCAGAGGCGTCCGACGGTTTCGAATGGCGGACCTGTGGCCGGTGGCCGTCATGGCGGCTGTCGTGTACTTCCAGGAGTACGAAGTCGTTGTCTTCGACGGTCAGTCTGACCAGGAAGCCGATTCCGGGCTCGGTGCCGTGAACGAGCGCGTTGGTGGCCAGCTCGGAGACACACAGCCGGATGTCGTCGGCGTCCATGTCCAGTCCCCAGGCCATCAGGGTTGCGGTGGTGAACTCCCTGGCCCGGCTCACGGATTCGAGCTTCGGCTCGAAGTACTTCTGCATCACCTCGGGCATGGCGGGCCTCACGTCTCCGCGTCCAGGGCCCGGCTGCGGCGGCGAGGCCGGGCCGCACTGGACGAGTTGGAGATGCGGTGGCCGGCCGATCGGGGCCTGCGGCTGTCGCGGATCAGCAGCAGCCGAGCCCCGGCCGCCTCGATCCGTTTCTCCCGGTCGGCGGCTATCGCCTTGGGGCCGAGGTGGGAGGCGGACGGCAGCACGACGCCATAGGCGTCGGGTAGCGACAAGACGTCCAGCAGTCCGGTGAACGCTGCGGAGACGACGTCGGTGGAGCGTTCGGTGAACACCCCGGACAGCAGCAGTTCGTGCTGGCGGCAGTACTCGGCCAGCGAAGCGGCCAGTGCCTCCTGTCGGGTGGCCGGGGCCCGCGCCAGCCGCAGGAAACCGTAGACGGCCGGGCCGTTGACCGGGCGATGCTCCGTGAGGGGTTCCATGCTGTAGACCGTCCAAAGGCTTGAGGCGGTGGTCACAGTCCGAGGGTGTCCGAGACCCAACGTCCATGGAATGAACCGCTGTTGCACTTCCGTGGCACTTCCATCCCCCCGGTTGAGTTCCCGTGCTTCGATGGCGGCTCAGAAGGGAGCGACGCGTGGCGACCGTGCACCACTGGACCGGCCTGGAGGCCCGAGCGCTGCGTCTGGCCTTGCGGATGAGCGTCCGCGCTTTCGCCGAACACCTCGGCGTCGGCGTCCGCACCGTCTCCAAGTGGGAGAAGCTCCTCACCGCCACCGAGCCCCGTCCCGACACCCAGGCCATCTTGGACACCGCGCTGGCCCGCGCGGATGCCGCCGTTCATCTGCGGTTCGAGACGAACCTGTCCGAGGCCGGACGCCCGTCGTCTGGCCGCCGAGTGACGGCTACCGGGCCAAGGGCCTGGGAGTACGAATCGTGGACCGACGACCTGGAACGCGGCGTCGTCGCCTTGTCCCGGCAGAACTTCGCCTTCGCCAACAACCTGCTGAACCGCTGGCTGGGGCGCTTCAAGCCGCTGCGGTTGGATGACAAGGGCCTATATCTGCTCGCACGCTCGACCGCCCTGCTCGGTGACCTGCGGCGCGACCAGGGCGCCGTCCTCGGGCCGCTGTCGGCCCAGCACTCTTATGCCGGTGCCCGCTCGATCTTCACCCAGCTCGACATCCCCCGCCGCGTCGCCCAGCTCGACCTGTCTCTGGCGGTGGTCGCCGAGATGTCTGACAAGTTGGAGATAGCCGCACGCCACTACGAAGCCCTCGCGGTCGATGACCGCCTGGCCCGCCGTGACCGGGCTCGGGCCAGGTTGTGGGTGGGAACCGCCTTGAGCAAGGACGGCAACCACGACTATGCCGCCCGCGTCATGCTCGCCGCGACTCGCGAGTTCGAGGACCTGTCCGAGCCCGACGACTGGTCAGTCGCCCACCAGAAACTCGCCCTGGCCCACCGCGGAGCGGGCCAGTTAGACCAGGCCCTGCACTTCATCGATATCGCCCGCAGCACCGGCGTAATGGACTCGCCAATGCAGCGGGTGCGCTTGGACACTGCCCATGGTCACATCCTGCTGTCCGACCCGGCCACCCGGGATGATGGGCTGCGGGTGCTCGATGACGCCGGGAAGCTGGCCGCCAAGGTCGGCCTGAGCCACCAGCTCCGCAGCATCGAGAGCATCCGGAGGATAACCGAGGGGGCATCCGGCCCCCGGCGACGGTGACCAGGGAGATGCAGCGTGACGGACAACCAGCGGGCCTTGACCGAGGTTCAACGGCAGCAGGCCAAGCTGATCTGGGACTACCACCAGATGCACCACCAAGTCCGGCCGGTGGATGCCGCGATCGGCCTGGGCAGCCACGACCTGGGGGTGCCCGTCTACTGTGCCCAGTTGTACCGCGCCGGGCTCTTCCCCACCCTGGTGTTCACCGGGGGTCCCAACCCCACCGCCCCCGAGCGATTCCCGCGCGGCGAGGCCGTTCACTTCCGCGAGCACGCCATGGAACTCGGCGTCCCCGACAAGGCGATCCTCGTGGAGCCGAAGGCCCGCAACACCGGCCAGAACATCACGTTCTCCCGCGAAGTCCTGACCGCCGCCGGTATCACCGTGAAGACCGTGCTGCTGGTGTCCATGCCGTATATGGAGCGACGCTCCTTCGCTACCGCCCGCAAGCTCTGGCCCGAGGTCAAGGTGATCTGTGCCTCGGAGCCACTGGAGTTCGACGACTACCTCAAGAGCATCGGCGACGAGAAGCTCGTCACCGACCAGCTCGTCGGCGACCTGCAGAGGGTGATCGAGTACCCCAAGCTCGGGTTCGCCATCGAGCAGGACGTCCCGGAGGACGTGCATGCCGCCTACGAATCCCTTATCCGCGACGGATTCACCAGCCGCCTCATCAACTCCTGACCTGCCGCGCGTGAGTGGGCTGTGCGCGATCCACCAGCCCAACTTGTTCCCGCGACTGACCACGCTGGCCAAGCTGTTCGCGGCGGACTACTGGATCGTCCTCGACGACGTGCAGTTCTCCCGCCGCGACTACCAGCACCGCATTCGCCTGACGGCCTCGAACGATCCGCAGTGGCGCCAGTGGCTCACCATCCCCACCCACTTGCCCCGAGGCCGTGCCACGGCCATACACGAGGCTCTGATCGTGGACCCGATCCGTTCGCGGCGACGTGTGGCCCAGATGCTGCGGTACTACTACCGCGCAAGCCGACACTGGGCGATTCTGAGCCGGGCACTTGAACCGTTCCTCGACTTGTTCACCACGACGGACAAGACCGCTGACATCTCAGAGGCGTCCACCCGGATTCTTCTGGAACTGCTCGGCTGGCATGGGCGGATTCTCCGCAGCAGTCAGCTCTCCGCCCGGTCGGGGCGGTCGCAGCGGCTCGCCGATCTGGCAGTAGCCACTGGCGCCTGCGGCTACCTCTGCGGGACGGGCGGCATGAGGTACCTGGAGGCGAACGTGTTCACGGCTCTCGGCATCGCGGTGATCCCGTTTCGCACCCCCACCACGGGCCTGTGGCATGCCGGACGCGAAATCAGCGCCATCCGGTCCTTGATGACCTGCGGCGTACGGGTCCTTGCCGATGAGCTACGGGACGTCGTCGCGAACCAAGAGGTCACGCAGCCGCTACGCGAAACAGCCTTGAGAGACCGCCTACCTAGTGGCAGACGGCCTCTCGGAACGAGCGCTTTCAGCGGCTATTAGTTCGCCTGGCGACCTCAACGTGCGGAGGCAGCTCGGTCATCGCGGTGGAGGAGGGGCGGTACGCAGTTCCTCCAAGGCTCCTGCTCCGTGCCGTGGCCGCCGATGCCCGCTTGTTGGGCATGGCGCTGATACGCCAGTTCAGCACTTCCGCGAGCGAGTGCGCGGTGTCCAGTTCGCGCTGTTCTGCCGCCTCGGCGAGGACTTCGCCAACGCGGTGTCCACTGCTCTCGGCCCTGGCCAGCGTGGTCGTCAAGGCAGGCCAGGCGGGATCGGCAAGGATGCGGTCGGCCTGCTCGGGCACCGCCCGGCGTAGGTCTGCCTCGAACCGTCGAGCCACCTCGGCCCGCGGAGCGCGCTGTGCGAGGTCAGCGAGAACCGGCGCGGCGGCCTGGCGATAGCCGCTACTCAAGTGTTCGGCGGCACGTCGGGCTGCGGCTGCCTGCTGCTGGTGGCCTCGCTTCTCGTGCCAGCGTGCGGCGGCGATGGCCAGGAGGACGGCGCTCGACAGCAGCGCGATGAATGCCGCTCCGTCCTGCCCCGGTCCGATGGCGGTGCACAGTTCCCTGGCGGCACCGCGCAAGGCGGCGGCTTGCTGGTGGTCGGCGCGGATGGCGGAACGATTGGCGCGGTTGAACGCTGCTGCTGCCGCTCGTAGTTCAGCCCTGTTGCCGGGGGGACCGGTCTTGGCGGTGTTGTGAAGGAGTTCCGCGAAGGCGGCGAGTTGGGCCTGGGCTGCCGCGTCGTCGCCGCTGTCGAGAACGGCGGATGCCTGCCGCAGTGCGGTCTCGGCTTGGTGCCATGGGCTGACCGGGCGTATGCCTGCGGCCGGAACGTCGTCGCTCTTCTGCGCGTCGAGGCGTTCGCGGATGCGGTGGATGGACAGGTCGGAGGCGAGCTTGGAACCGCCAAGCCAGATCGACTCTCCCTGCGCATTGGTGTCGCCGGGGGCTGCGAGGCTGTAGCCGATGACGTCGCCGGTCTCCGGGTCGATGCGCTTTTTGGCCTGGATGCCAAGGGAGTCGAGGACGGAGAAGAACTCCTCCTCGGTTCGTACGACGGCCAGGACCGCGTATGCCTCGTCGCGCAGCCACTCGCGCGAGGTGACGCTCTTGCCTCGGCGCTGGGCCTTGGCCTGCTCTGCGCTGGTCAGGGTCTTCGGTGCGGTCAGGTCGCCGGACTTCGATCGCCGCAGGCCGAACTCCTCTTCGATCTTCCGGCACTCCTTCTGCGCCCGCCATCCATCCCGGTTCGTGCGGGGGCGGCGCCCGTCGGCGCGGACGGTGGTCGCAACGATGTGGATGTGGTCGTCCGCGTGCCGCACGGCGATCCATCGGCACGCCTGGTCGTCCCCGTCAGGGGCAATGCCCGTGGCGGCAACGACGCGGCGAGCGAGCCTCTTCCTGGTCACCTGGCTGTTCGCCCTCCTGTACTGGCGCATCGCCCGCATCGAGGAGAAGTGGTCCGCGAACATGCGCCCCACCAACGCCTCTGGCGACTGACCCGGATCCGGCCCTGTCCAGCGCGACGCCGACACGCGCTGGGCAGGGCCTTCGTCATTTGCGCGTCACCGCACTCCCTCTTATTGCAAACTAATTGCAGATAAGGAGATATTGCATGTGAGTCGTGAACGAAGGGAAGCCGGTATGGCGATTTCACCCGTGGCGGTGGGGAGCGATCCGCCCCGCGATGGGGCTGGCGCGGGAAGCATGCGAGTCGGCGTCCTGCCCATGCACGCGGTTCCCCTTACGCCGATCGCCGAGACAGCCAGGGCCGCGTAATGTCCGCGCGGATACGACTGGCTACCGGAGCCGAGACCGTGACCATGGCGCCCGCGCTGCGGCTGGTCTACCGGCAGGCGTTCTCGGCACCACCTGGCAAGAGGACCCCGCCGGGGATGCCCTGTTCGCCGGACGGCTGAACCATGACGTTCGTCGGCCCGGTTTCACTGCGGCGGTCGCCCTGGAACACGACCGGCTGGTGGGCTTCGCCACCGCATGGACCACCACGGCCCCGCTGCCCGCCGAGCGCTGCTACCCGCAGGTGTCCGCCGCGCTAGGTCCCGAACGCGTGACGTCCTGGCTACACGGCGCCCGAGAAGTCGATGAACTCGCCGTCCTACCCACACTGCACGGCCGGGGCATCGGCCCTGCGCTACTCGACGCGGTGACTCACGACGCGCCCGACGGCCGGTGCTGGCTGCTGACCTCTGTCCGCGCCACGCGCGTACTGGAGCTGTACCAGCGCCTTGGCTGGACACAGGCCACCCACCCCGCCCCCGCCGGAAGAGGCATCGCAGTCTTCCTCGGCCCAGCCCACCCCAACCGCGACACCGCGCCCCAACCCCTCTAAGTAGCGGTCCGATGGGTCGTGAACCCTGCGCTCCACTTGCGCGATGAGGGCCAGCCATTGACCCGTCGCACGAGCCTCGAACCTGCCGTCGGCGCCTACGGTGGGCGCGCCGTGACGGACGGCACAGCTCAACGAGCGCGGCACGGAGCATCAGTTCGCCCGTCTTCGGACCGCTGGGCAGCGGCTCACGGCCAACTGAGACCAAAACTGAGACCAGACAACGTCGAAGCCCCTGACCGGATCCCGGTCAGGGGCTTCGTTTCCGCTGCTCAGCGGTGGCGGAGGATACGAGATTCGAACTCGTGAGGGGTTGCCCCCAACACGCTTTCCAACTGTTCGTGCGGCTGTTCGGCGGGGTCCGTCAGCGTACTGACCTGCGGCTGAGTGGGCTCAGCAGGGCGCGCCGAACGGGCCGGAACGACGCTGAATGCAACCCGAACTGCAACCCTCCGGGCACCCGCTTGTCTCGAACGCTGTTGAGGTCATGGGAAACAGTCAATCAACCCCTACAAGTCGATGGGGTCCTGGCAGTGAGTGGGCGGAGTCAACCGATGTGGGTGCCCCATGGGTTCAGCTTGGAAACGATCGACCGTGGTTTCCGGGGGCGTATCGGCTCCATGTCCCGCCGGTCTCGTTGAGGAGGCGGGCGGGGGTCTTGTCGTGGTGACCGAGTGCGTCCGCGACGACGGGGGCGGGCAGTTCGAGGAGTTGCTGTCGGATGGCGGCGCCGCGGGCGGCGGCCGGGACGCCGACCTCGCCCAAGAGTGCGGACAGGTGATCGGGGCGAGCGGTTGGCCCGCCCGGTGACCAGGGAAGAGCCAGCGGGATGCTGGTTGGTGGCGGTGTTCATGTTGTCGCGGTTCGCGATGTGTTCCAGCAGCAGAGCAGCGACTGGTGCGGGGACGGGCGATGCTGGCTCGCCGAGTCGTAGCAGCACTGTGTAGCCGTCGTGGATCACGTCGTCGACGGTGAGCCGGACGATCCGGGTCAAAGGCTGCGCGTAAAGGAGCACGGTGACCCCGGCGACATAGAGGCGCATCGATATCTCCATATCGGTCAGCAGCCGACCGAGGGTGTCCAGGCGCTCGTCCTCGCTCAGTGCGGCTCTCCGGGAGGTCTTCATCGTAGGGATGGAGAGGTTCCGTCGGCAGTGGCGGCTCTGCATGGCCCACCTCATGGACACCGTCGACAAGAGATACCTCTACATCTGCCTGGCCAACCAGTGCCAGATCGTGTGGTCCCCGACATCCGTTATGGCCAGGGTTACCGCCGTCAAGAGAAGTGTCGCGCCTGCCACCCACAAAGCCAGGCGGCTCACGCGGAATGCGTCCACCGACGCCCCCAGCGCGGAGACCGCGGTGAGAACCTCCCGGTAGTCCCGGTCAGCGTCCGACAAATCGGAGGCCATCCTCGTCTGCGCTTCGGCGAGCACCTTGTTGTAGTCCAGCGGCTCCTGCTTCGTTTGAACCCACGGTGCGTTCCCCATGGTGAACATGGCCTCGTCCGGCCACAGTCCATACTCATTGGTGCTCTTGACGTCCCGAGCGAGAGCGTTGATGTCCAGGCTAAACGTGATCAGGCCCTCCTGGAGCTCCTTTGCATACTTTCCCTTGAGCTGCCTGTGCTGGCGCCTAGCACTGTCCCGTAGCTTGGCGTAGGAGCGTTCAAGTTCGCCAAGGAACTCCGTGAGGGCGATCTTGACGAAGAAGCTGCGAATGACATCACTGACGTAGCTGGAGACCGCCCAGGGCTTGTCGCTGCCACGATGACGGACCATCGACTCGGGAATGTCCGCAAGGGAGCCGACAAGCCCCCAGCTGGGCGCTTCTCCCATGGACCGGCAAAGATCCGGCTCCGTCCTTTGCAGCACGAACCCGGGCAGGGAGTCGCTGGTCAGCCAGATGAACTCCTGGGTGAGGCCCAGCGCTCGCAGACTGGCAGACCATTCGCCGCTGGGCGGTTGGTCATCCTGCGGGTGGTAGGTCTGAAACAGGAGCAAGTCGAAGGCGGAATGGCGTCGGTCCTTCGAGGCGAAGCTGCCGGGCAACTTCTCGGCCATCCAGTCGCGTGCGGCATCATGGAGTGCTCGTCTAGTTTCTTGGGTTCGACGCATCGTCACCCAAGCGCTGTCCTCGGCCAGTGGCCTCATGCCGCGCCTCTTCACCAGTTCGGGGCCATGCTGGGTCCTCCAGACCTGGTCGAGGTGGTCCGATGCCTCGTCGGATACGAAGAACTCGGCGACGACGGCCGTTGTCCCGGACCCGATCTGATGGCCGTACAGGCAGACGGCTTCAAAGGAGGGATGGAGACTTCCCTCCCCGAAATCCGGAAAGAAAAAACTGGACTTGATCTGCTTCAAGCCTCCGATGCGCCACCACGACCGGCCCACGTGGCTGCGTGACCGATCGAGCCGTTTCCTGTTCTCCTGGTCGCGTTCCGCCCGGTCCCAAGAGTTCCGTTCCAAGTAGCGGCGCAGGTTCTCATGCTCACTCGGGGGAAAGAACTCGACTACCCATAGGCGCGGTACGTTAATGCGCTCGCCGTCAGAGACCTCTATGGTGTTCCATGGGCGCCGTCGGCCTGTCAGATGGCGTCGGTGCTCCTGGTAGGGCAGTAGGTAGTTGATCCCCTTGACGACAGTCTGCTGACCACGCCGGGGAAGCCTCTGCCAGACGGAAGGATGCCGGGGAAGCCAATCAAGGGTGCTGTACAGGCGGTCGAACCACTCTTTGCCGACGCCGTCGCCGTCGCCGTCGCCGTCCGCGGAGAGTATCGCGGGCTCGGAGGCTCCTGTCTTGGGCGTCTCGAGAAGCTGCGGAGCTGTATCCGGGGTGGGTTCCTCCGCGCATGGCTCCTCGCTCGGCGCAGACGTCATTTCATCATCAGGCTGCTCATTGCGGTCCAAGGTGGCCCTCCGTCCACGCTGTGAAGCCCAACCTAGTACTACAGTCGGTGGTCTCACTTTGATCGAGCGCAGACTGCGCAGGGACGTGGCCACCCGACGCGCAGGCTCCACGTACATCGGGTCGGGCTCGAAGGACATGACATGCGCTTGGTTACCATCGGCCTACCCCAAGTAGCCGTCGTACCGTTGGGCGGGTTGGAAAGCGAAGGTGTGAGGCTTCGCCCGCGGACCGGCCGACGCGTACTGGCCCTGCCGTCGGCTCGCCGAGGTCCCCGAGCGATGCCGTGCTTCAGTACCCGAGAGCGCGTGCCGCGAGCAAGGGGATCGACGCGATCTTCTGTGCGTCCAAATGTTCCCATACCAGCCCGGAAGGCCGGTGGGGCGAGGGGCAGGTGATGACCTCCTCGGGCGTCACGATCACATCGACGCCGACATCGTGTGCGGTCGCGGGCAGCTCCTCGTCGAGGACTTGCAGTCCGTGCACGGTGGTGACGACGACGGTGTGCTCACCGATGAGTCCGGCCTCGGTGAGGAATGCGAACTCCAGGTCGGAGTAACCGGCCCCCTTGCCGATGCGCACTCCCGACCGGTTCACGGCGACGCTGCCCAGCACCACCATGTCGACCGGCCGAAGGGCGTCCACGCCCACCTTCGGGGCGACGCTGGCGGCCACTCGGCTGGAGGCGGCCTCGGTCGGGGGGATGCTGAGCGCCGAGGGGTCGAGCAGGTAGAAGGGGTGCGGATCGGCGAGCTTGGGCACGGCCATGAATACGGTCTTGCCTTCGGACAACGCTTGAGCGCGCACTAGAAGTTGGGCCTTGTCGGGCACGGCCTTGATAACCCTGGCATGCTTCCAGGCGGGTAGCTCGCCCAGTCTGACGGCTGCCTCCTTCGATCCCTTGAAGTTCGGGATGCGGCCGTGGGCGGTGTCATCCTCGACGGCACCGCCGGCGTCCAAGGCGTCCCATACGCGCTCGCGCACCTGCTGCTTCTTGCGGTCTACGTCCGTGAACATCTGCTCTTCGCTCATGCCGCCTCCATCAACGCCAACAGACGATCTTGGGCCTCCTGTACTGCGTTCTCACTTCGCCAGGGTCGCAGTTCGCGGGCGGCGCGGAAGACGATGTTCATCCCACCACCTCCGCGCGTTCCCTGGAGTTCGTCAACGGCGTCGTTGAACACGACGAGCGCGGCGTCGAGGTCACCTTGGCGAATCGCGGTCAGCGCGAGGTTACCCAGGACAATCGCGCGTGACTTGCGGCGCCCCTGCATCTGGGAAGCTGTCTCTTCCAAGAACCGCTGCGCCTTGCCGTAGTCGCCGAGAGACAGGTAGCAGGAGCCGGCAAGGCGACCAAAGTGTGTCGGGGTGAACAGCTCGTGGCCTGCGTCGGCCCCGTCGGACCGTTCGAGATGCTTCTCGGCCTCCAGCAGGGCGCGCTCGCAGGCACTGTGTTCGCCGAGGAAGGCATGGGCCTCGGCAGCGTGCAGCAGCGCAAGACCAGTCAGAGCATGACTCGTCTTCCGGGTGGTCTGCGCGGCTTGGAGAGCGAGTTCGAGACCCTGACGGTGGTCGTTCGCTCCGTACAAGGCGACGTAGCAGGTGCGCAGCAGCGCATGCCCTTCGGTTGCGCGGTCTCGCAGGTGCCGTGCCACTTCTAGACTCTGCGCGTAGTAGGCGCGCGCTGTCTCATGGTCGCGCCGCTGTGACGCGTCCCACACTAACTGGCCCATGAGCGTTGCCGCGTCTGCCTGGAGAGCGCGCAGTTCGCGCTGCACACGGCCGGCCGGGGCTTCATCGGCAAGGAATGCCACTTGGTTGAGTTGCTGTGCCGCGTGGGCTAGGAGCGTCGCCGAGGGAACGGCATCATAACGGTCCGTCAGGTCGTCCATGTTGGAACGCAGTTCCGCGGCGACGATGAGATCGGCTCCCGACGGGTGCCGCAGTGCGTAGCCGACGCGCTCAGTGTGGCTGGGCCGCATCTCGGGGGCGACCGCCAGCAGCTCGTCCAACTCCTCAGCATTCACTCGAAGGAGCCGGGCCAGACGGGGCCGCAGGAACGGGATGGTCGCCGACTCGCCTGACTCCCAGCGTCGGACCGTGGAGCGCTCAACTCCGAGAGCCTCGGCAAGGGACTCCTGTGTGAACCCCAGAGCACGGCGGCGTCGCACAAGTCCGTGCCTCTTCACCGCCATGGGTTATCTCTCCCGCGTCGTCCTCAACTTCCATGGCACACCGGCATCCCAGGTCATGCCCCGGTGTGCCCCATCGATGCCCCACGCTTGCCCCAATTCTGCTCTGGTGCCTCCTGCCCGGGGGCGGTTCCGTGGATCTCCCAGAGCAGGCCGCACCGCGAAATGTGCAATCGCGTCTGACAGCGATCGTAAGGAGACCCGTTGCTGAGGATCTACGAAGTGGACCCGAGCGCGGGTCGACATCGCCGAGCCCCGCACCAGACATGCTCGCCCAGCACCCATCCGTCTGGCAGCGCCGCCCCGGCAGGAAGGAGACGAGGGCGCGTGACTGATCAGAGCGAACGTCGGTTCAACCGTGCGCCCGCATCCGTCGGCGCGGTGCGTGCTTTCGTCCTGGCCGCGCTTCCCACCGAGCAGGCCCGCCACCGCATCGACGACATCGCCCTCTGCGTGTCCGAGTTGGCCACCAACGCGGTGGAGCACGGCACGCCTGCCGGTCACCTCTTCCTCGTACGGGTGATCGTCGACGATGCGCTGCTGCGCATCGAGGTGCACGACGCAGGCGACGGCAGGCCACGCCTGCAATTGCCCGCAGATGAGGACTTGTCCGGGCGCGGCCTCTGCCTCGTTGATGCCCTCGCCGACGGATGGGGAACCATGCCGCGCGACGGACTCGGCAAAGTCGTCTGGGCCGAATTCAAGCTCCGTGCCTGTGCCCCCATGACCCGTACGGTGCCATGCTGACCACTCACCAGACCCCAGCATCCGCAAGGCCGATCGCGGCACTACTCGCCACGGTTCGCGTCATGACCTGGATCGATACCGCACGGAGCGGTCCGCTCGCCTTCCTCCTCCTGCGCACCCGCCCGCCCGGCGCGAGAACGAGACCGCCGCAACGATCGAGGCGCACATGCGCGGTCTGGCCGACGCCCTCGCCCTGGCCCCCGCGTCCGCGACGGTCCCCCACATCGGCCCGCGCCTGCACATGCAGGGGCGCGGCGCCGTGCTGCTCGACGTCGACGGCTGCGACTTCATGCTGCGAGCCCCCGTCGGCGTCCGGTGGGGCGCCTTCGTCACACTGGGCTGCCCCGTCGCGATCGCTCTCGGCCTTGACCCACTCAGCAACGGGGGGCAGGACGCGGTCGAGGCGTACCTCGCAGCGAGTACCCGCGCCGATCGCCTGCTACTCGGCACAACCCACATGCGCCGCCAGGGGGTGCGCTCATGACGGCGCTCGAACTGCGGCCAGCGCGCCTGCCCGAGGCCGACGCCGTGTTCCGGCCAACCCGCCGCGACATCGACCCTGCCACCGGCCAGCCCGAGGCCCGAGCCTTATGGGACTGCCACGACTGGCAGATCGGCGAGTGCTGGCTGTGGTGCGGGCGTGCCCGGATCGACGTGACATGGATCGACCCTGCCCAATCCAGCGGCATGCACGCCGACATGTACGCGTGCCGCACCTGCCTCTACCAGCTCGATCAACGCGTGCTTCTCGCCAACCTCCGTCGCGACCGTACGATCCTGGCCCATCACCCGACGGAGAAACAGGGGCAACCATGGCAACGCTGATCACCGATCACCCGGCATGGACCACGCACGATGACGGTACCGCGACCCGCGCGATGCTGGCCAACCGCAGTGCATGGCAAGCCTGTTGGTCCGACGGCACCCTCGAACTGCACCCACTTGGCGAGGCAACCCGCGCGCCGCGCGTCGTCCAGACCTCAGGCGACCAACTGCCCCCGGGCGCACCCGCCGCGCTGCGGACCGCCCTCGGCGGCCTTGAGCGGGTCGTACGGCTGCCCAACCCGGACCTGTGGGACGCAATCACCACCGCCGTGCTACGACAGGTCGTACGGGCCGCACAAGCCCGCGCCCTGTACCGCCGGTGGTGCGCCGCTTACGGCACCCGCGATACGGTCCGCGGCCCCGTATCGCTCACCCCGGCCCCCGAGGTGGTGCTCGACCTGCCCGAAGAGGCGTTCCGCGAGATCGGCGCGGCGTTCCACCGCACCGCCTTGCAGGCCGCCGCTACCACCTACCTGCAACACGCCGACGAGTGGCACGCGCTCGACCCGGACGACCTCGTGAAGGCGCTCGACGACATCCCGCGCGTGGGCCCGTGGACCGCTTCGGCCGCCACGGCGGACTTCACCGGCGACTTCTCCGTCTACCCGCACGGGGACCTCGCCGTGCGCACTTGGGCACGCCGCGCCGCACCCACCGTTCCTCTACCCGACTCCGAACGCGAGTTCGCCGCCGCCTGGCAGCGCTACGCGCCGGACCGGCACCATCTGCACGCCCTCACTCTGTTCACTCTCGCTTGGGGGACACATGCCCGCACAGCCGAGCACAACGGAGCACCAGCCGACCGCACCTGACCTGATCACCGGCGCCGACCCCGACCGGGTTCTCGACGCCCTGTTCGTCAACGCCCCGCTACGCGACTACTCCCTGCGCCCGCGGGTGAACGACTACACCCTGCCCGTCCTCGGCCTCGGCTACATCGCCACCTACGCGGCCCACGCCGGATTCAACGTCGGGGTGCTGGACGCCGAAACGCACGGCCTCGGCATCGACCAGGCCCTCGCCATCATCAACAACGCCCGACCCCGATGGGTCGGCATGAACCTCCTCGCGCCCACGTACGAACTATCGGCCCGCATCGCGGCTGGCCTCGCCCTCGACATCGCCCTCATGGTCGGCGGCCACCACGCCAAGGCGATGCCGCAGCGCGTCCTCGCCGACGCGCGTATGTCGAACCTGAGCGCGTTAGTCCTGGGCGAAGGAGAAACCCGCGTCGTCGCCCTACTCGACGACGCCAAGCGCCGCGCCGAGCTACCCGGCGTGATGTGGCGCGACCGCCTGCTCGGCACTAACGGCACCGGAATCGCCCCCGGCAAGGACACCGCGAAGTGGCTCGCTCCCAACGTCAACGAGCTGCCGTTCGTCGACCGCGCATATCTCCCCCAAGACCCCTACCGCGCCAGCGACGGCCGCACCGAGGCGAACATCGTCGGCAGCCGGGGATGCCCGTACGACTGCGGATTCTGCGGCGCCGCCGTCTCCGCCAACCCCGACATCGCAATCCGCACCCGCGAGCCCGCGAACATCGTCGACGAACTCGACCACCTGCACGCCGAGTTCGGCACCACCGCGTTCCGCTTCGTCGACGACCTGTTCCTCGGCGCCGCCCGCATCATCGGCCCGTCCATGGAAGCCTTCACCGCCCACAAGATCGGCGACCGCTACGTCTGGGACGCCACCGGCCGAATCAACGTCCTGCACCGAGCCGGCGACGCCCTGCTCGACATCCTCGCCCGCAACGGCCTACGCGAGGTCGCCCTCGGCATCGAATCGGGCAGCGACCGCGTGCTCAAAGCGATGGACAAGCGCATCACAGCCGAGATGACGGAAACCGTGACCCGCCGCCTGCTCGAACGCGGGATCAACGTCAAGGGCTACTTCATTCTCGGCTACCCCGGCGAGCAGCCCGACGACCTCGACGCCACCGTGCGCCATATCCACAACCTGTGGAAACTCGCCGACGCCCTGCCCGGCAATTTCCGCGCATCCGTCTTCGAGTTCCGCCCCTACCCCGGAACCCCTATTTGGCACCAGCTCACCGCCACCGGCCACGACCCCGACACGCTGCTCGCCTACGCCGACGTCGACCTCACCGACCACGGCGCCGACGAATCCCTGCGCGACCGAGACGAGTTCAACTTCTCCGTAGGAATCCAGTTCGGCGGGGTCCCTCTGCCCACGATTCGCGCCACCCTGGCCGCCCTCTCCCGCGAGCAGCACGCCCGCAACCGCGCGAAGGGGGCTGCGGCATGACCTACGGCCGGTTCGTCACCCTCGACGGCCCCGGAGGAGTCGGGAAGTCGACCACGCTCGGCACCCTCGCCGAGCTGCTGCGCCGCTTCGGCACCCCGGTCCACACCACCGCAGAACCCTCGTCCAGTGCCCTCGGCCAGTTCACCCGATCCCACGCCGACCAGATCCAAGGTCGGGCGCTCGCCTGCCTCGTCGCCGCCGACCGCTACGAGCACATCCGCAGCGAGATACAGCCCCACCTCGACGGCGGCGAGACCGTCATGTGCGACCGCTACCTCGCATCGACCCTCGTCGTACAGCAGCTCGACGGCGTGCCCGAGCGGTTCCTGCTCGATCTGAACGCCGACATCCTGCTGCCCGACCTCTCTGTGATCCTCACCGCCGACCCGCAAGCCATCAGGCGGCGCCTGGCAGAACGCGGGGCCCACCATCGGTTCGAGCGGGACCCCAAGGTCCCCGCCCGCGAGGCCGCGCTCTACCGCCGGGCCGACCAGACCATGCGCCGCCTGGGAGTTCCCGTGCTCGTCGTCGACACCACCCAAGCCACTCCATCGGATACGGCCAAGCGGATCGCATCCGCACTGCGGGCGGTCCCCGGTAGCGTCGCCTCCGGCCCGATCGACCGCTAAGCGGCCCCCTGAGCCCGTACTCACCGAACAGACCGGAGCACCACAGATGCAAGAGACCTGGGACACCGTCGAGCGCCTGGTCGAATGGCTCGACGCCGAGAGCACCGTCCCACCGGACGTGGCTCGCCTGCTGCGCGTGTTGAAGATCACCGAAGAGGCCGGCGAGGTCGCCGAGGCAGTGCACGGGGCGACCGGTTCCAATCCGCGCAAGGGCAATAGCCACACGTGGGATGACGTACAGAGCGAGCTGTGCGACGTGATCCTCACGAGCATGGTCGCGCTCAAGACCATCACCGCGGACGCGGCGAAGGTGTTCGAGGAACGGGTCGCCCACGTCGCCGAGCGGTCCCTTAGCCAGTAGCCAACCCTGACGGGACGATGCCCCAGGCAGGGTCTCTCGACCACCGGGGGCGGTGCCCTGTTGGCCCCCTTGGCTCGATTGTCAACGTACCGACCGAGCTACACCCCCTCGGAGGGTTTCAACGCCTGCGGCGCACGGTGTTGTCGGCTGCTGGGCGGCGGGGGTGGGCCGGGTGCTGGTGGTTGTCGCTTGGTGGGTGCGGGTAGTAGCCGCGCGAGCGCGGGCGTCGCACCGGTCGGCGGTGGCGTTGCAGAGCCGCCAGACAAGAACCTCGGCGGGGCAGTCGGCACCGTCCAGCTCGCGGTGCCCAGCCGCAGCCGCGAGCGAGACAGAGGTCCGAAGTCGAGCGCTTCGTCCTGCGGCGGAAGGGCGGTTCTGCAACGCCCCGCTCGCCGGGTACTGCACCACGAACGACGACGGCAACACTGTCACCTACACCGTGCGGACCCGCGCCTTCGCCCCCGACGGCGGAGTGGCGATCGACGTCCGCCTAACTGGAGCGGACGCCACGCGAACGGCAGCGGCCGTCTGCCAGCGACTCACCCGGCACGGCGCCCAGGATCTCGCCAAGGGAGAGTGAGCACATCCGCGAGAAAACGGATTCGATTCGCCTCGTAGGATCTCGCGGCTCGCATTACTGGGCATCACGCTGACCAGATCTTCCCGGAACGGTCTCAGGTGCTGGCCGCGCGTGTTTGTCTCAGAGCGGGTGGCATTTCCTCGCACCCGGTTCGGAACCCCCATCGGTCGGGCAGCGCTCGCTGGAGCCCGACCGTGCGGTCTCTATGCGGGTGCCGCTGGGGGACGCCGAGAGGTGGAACCGGAATCGCTGCCACTGCGTGAGAGAAGGCATCATCATCTCGATGCCCTTCCTCAACTCCCGTTTAGGAGAACGCTGGTGGCTGCTTCGAACGCCGCGCTGACGGTGTGGCAAGAGGTCACCCCGAGGTCCAGAGCAGAACGCCGTGGCGCCCAAGCAGTCGCCAATGTCCGCCGGGTCGCTCACATCCACGCTTACGGCGTGGACGGCACCGACTGGGCGGCCCTGGCTCGCGTGTACCAGCGCGCGGTGGGCGCCGCCCCCTGGTGGCGGCTCAGTGCAGCCTTCGCGGTGCTCCTCGTAGGAGGCGCCTCGCAATTGGCAGCAATGCAGAAATTCGGCTCCTACGTGAAGGACGTGCCGGTCAAGCCCCTGACGTTCGCGTCCGGGCTGCTCGGCGTGGTGGAAGCGGTGACCTTCTTACTCCTCGTCGCCGTGGTGTGGTGCGCCACGACGATAGGCCCCACGCTTCTGATCTGCCAGGGCGTGAAGAGGGTCGCACGGAAGCCGCCGGCATGGACCGAGCGGCCTGTTCCGCCGGCGCTCGCCATCGCCGAGACCTGTGGAGAACTACTCACCGCGCCGGGGGACGAGCAGGCGCGTCTGATGAAGCGACTTGATGAGCAACTTGGGGTGCTCCTTGCAGACCTCTGGCGCGCGACGGGGAACGGAATGGGCATCACACGCCACTCTGCTCATAGGAAAGCCCTCACCCAGCATCTGCGGCGTGTCGAAGCGGCCCTCAGAGCGACACAGGGCTCTTTGCTCTCTGACCTAGAGGCGGCGCGGACGCTCGGCCGGCAATCCCTAACGATTGCGAGCCGTCTGGCCACACCGCGGGTCACGCAGCTGCTTGATGAGCAGGACCTTCCTCCCGAGGCCGGCGACGACCGGCGGGAAGGGAGGCGACTCGCGGCCATCACCACGCTGGGGCTCGCCACGAGTTCGGTAGTCGTCTACGCCCTGCTGCAGCTGCGCATCCTGCCCGAGGCTCTGGCGCCCTGGATCTTCAGCGCAGCGTTCGTGAGCGTCTTCCTCGCCGCCTTTGGGCAACGCTCCTCCGCCCGCCCCCTGGCAGTGCTGCGCCAGCGGCTGGCAGCGCTTGGCACGGCGGCCAAACCGCCCGCTCCCAACACATCTGGGGCCGGGGAGGATGGCGTCCCCCCTGCGCAGGGATGATGTCAACAAGGCAACGCATCGGCGGCGGCCAGCTCCTGAGCCCGGTCCTAGTGCTCATCGGCGGAGTCAAACCCTGTGCCGCCGGCCCCGATTCGGCATCCCGGTTCTGGGAACTCTCCAGCAAGCTGACCAGTATGAACGCATGCGTAGCACGGTCCTCCACATCAGCCCGGACGCCCTCCGATGGGCGCAGTGGGTGCTGGCGGACGAGCCGTTTCATCTCGGCGGCCTGCCGATCGCGTGGCACATCTCGACCCGCTCGGGCACAAGCAGTCCGCTTGCGGAGTGGTCCGCGTATTTCACGGGCGGCGTCCCGGGCGAGGTCCTGACCGACTTCCTCCTCGCACTCGACGCGCGTGACCACCGCAGCGCCGTGTCCACAGGTCCCAGGGCGGTACTCGACAAGGCCACCGAGCACGGCTGGCTCCGCGACGCCGACCAGCCCCTGACAACAGCGATGCACCCCACCTTCACTGTCCGTCTCAGCCTCGGTGAGGTGCCGCCTCTCGTCCAGGACGCCGACCCGCGCATCCTGACGATCGAGACAGACGAGAGGGGGCCGGTTGGTTGGCAGGCATGGGCGGAGCCCGCCTGGCTTTGTACACGAGAACGGACAGCAGATGTACACCACTTCCGGAGGCACCCGATCGGCGGCTGTTCGATGTTCACGAGAATGAGCAGCACGCTGTTCACCCGGCGGGCCCGCAAGTGTGCTGACGTCCGGGGAGGGGCGCCGCCGCGCTCATCTCCCAACTGGAGGCGCAGGGGGAACCGTCCTGAGGTAAGGCGGCGCAGCCCGATTGCGGTGACGGCTGTGGCGGTCCGTCAGGCGAGGCTCGGGGTCGCCTCCGGCTCGGGCTGCGGTGCGGGGGCCCAGGGCCGAGAGCAGGTAGCTGGCCGCGTCGGCCGCCACCGCCGCCACGGCCCTCAGGCTGCTCCTCGGGTTCGCACCCCAGCTCGTCCTGTTCATCGCCGGCAGTTAGCCGCGCACGTGCAGCCCGAAGCCCGTGCGGCCCGCGGGCTCCAGTCCCTCCTTAAGGTGCAGGGAGGGGATCTCGTAGTCGCCGAAGTTCTGCCGCCGGAACGGGATCGGCTCGGTCGACTCCAGGGTGAGCAGGCGCTGCTCCCAGGCCTTGGCGACGTCCGGGTAGTCCTCGCCGGTCATTCGGTCGGTGCCGTACAGCACGAACGGCGGCAGCACCTCGATGCCCGGGTAATAGAGGATCCCGTGGTGGATTGGGAACAGCAGATCCTCGATGGGGCCGTTGATCCCGCGAGCGGCGTAATGCGGCTCCGGGCCGCCAGCGGTCACCGACAGCAGAGCCTTCCTGCCCGCGAGGGTGCCCTCGCCGAAGCGCTCGCCGTACTTGGTGTCGCTGTGCTCGCCGACGCCGTACGCAAAGTGGAAGGTAAACACCCGGTCCACCCAGCCCTTGAGGATCGCGGGCATCGTGTACCACCACAGCGGGAACTGGAAAATGATCGTGTCGGCCCACAGCAGCTTCTCCTGCTCGGCGAGGACGTCCGGGGTGAGCGTCCCAGCGTCGAAGGCCCGGCCCGAGTCCCGGGCGACCTTCAGCGGACTTGAGGCGTCGGGGCCGTAGTCCGCGGCGTCCACGACCGCCTTCCAGTTCATCGCGTACAGATCGCTCACCCGTACCTCGTGCCCGGCATTCTCCAATGTGGACACCGCGAGGTTCTTTAGCGAGCCGTTGAGCGACTTCGGCTCCGGGTGGGCGTAGACGATCAGCGTCTTCATGGAAACTCCCTCGGATCAGATGCCTTCGATTCTGGGCGTCGCGGCGCCCGGTGTTCAGGGCCGCCTCTTCCATCGGACGGGACTTCCTGGTACTGGCAGGGCCACCTTCACAGGCTCCACCGAGGCGATACTGGAGGCATGGACGATCTTGCGGGCTTCCTGCGGACCCGGCGTTCCCGGGTCGACCCGGCGGCCGTCGGCATCCCCACCGACAGCCGCCGCCGGGTCGAAGGGCTGCGCCGCGAAGAGGTCGCGCACCTGTCCGGCGTCAGCGTCGACTACTACGTACGCCTGGAGCAGGGCCGCGCGACCCAGCCCTCCGAGCAGGTCCTCGACGCGCTCGCCCGCGTCCTCGGCCTCGACGAGACCGAACGCGGGCACCTTGACCGGCTCGCCCGGCAGCGCCGCCGCCGCGCGAAGGCGCCCGGCGGGCGGGTCCGGCCGGAGTTGCTGCGCGTCCTCGACCTGGTCACCGACGCACCCGCGCTGATCATGGACCACCGCCTGGACGTGCTCGCCGGGAACCGCCTCGCCGGGCTCCTCTACGGCCGGCCGATGCCAGGCCTGAACACCGCCCGGCACATCTTCCTTGACGAGGCCGAACGCGGCCTTTACGCGGACTGGGACAAGTGCACCCTCGACGTGGTCGGGCACCTGCGCCTGGCCGCCGGTAAGTACCCCGAGGACCCCCGCCTGGCCTCGCTGATCGGTGAGCTGGCGATGGGCAGCGAGCGCTTCCGCCGCCTCTGGGCCCGCGCGGACGTGCGCGCCCGCACACATGGACGCAAGGCGTACCAGCACCCGCTGGTCGGACTGCTGGAACTGCACCAGGAGAACTTCGCACTACCGGATGAACCGAGCATGGAGCTGCTGGTGCTGTCCGCGACCCCCGGCAGCCCCGCCGAGGACGGGCTGCGCCTGCTCGCGGGCCTGGGCGCGGTCAGCGGTGACGCGCATCCCGCAGTGAACACCCAGGTCCGCGAGTACCTCAACGACGCCCACTAACCACCGGAGACGCCTTAGCGCCGACGGCTTTCCAAGGTCCGGACTACGTTGCCGCTGGGGACATGCTCCTTACCGACCCCCAATAAGTCGGGATGGCGCCGGCCGCTGTCGTGTCTGCTGGACAGTTCGATTTCTATGTGCGGCGGGGTGCCTCCCGAAGTGGTGTACATCTGCTGTCCGTTCTCGTGGACAAAGCCACCCGCCATTGGCGCGCCGTACTTGTGGGCTGCGTCGTTCAGCGCCAGCGTGCCGCATGATCTCGTCGCCGCATTCGCCGCCTCGCTCAGCTCGCCCCCCCCCGATACTGCGCCGGGTGTTACCGGAGAGCACGCGGGAGCAGCTTCTGCGTGCACCGGCCAACTGAGAACAATCCCGTGCTAAGCGCGGCCTCCCGATTCGGGAGGCCGCGTTTCTGTTCCCCAAAGGAACGTCGGACCAGTTCCCTCGGGGAACGCGCCGCGTGTTCAGTCTCTGAACGCAGCGTGGTTCAGAGACTGAACGGCCCTGGGCGGAGAGCTTCAGCCTCGGTCTCGAGCCTGGCGGGTGCGGACGTGACTCGTTCTGGGGTTTGGTGTCAGCGCCTGCGGCGCATGGTGTCGTCGGGCCGCTGGATGGCGGGGGGTGTGGTGGTGGGCGGGGAGCTGGTGGTTGTCGCTTGACGGGTGCGGGTGGTGGCCGAGCGGGTGCGGGCGTTTGTCTGCTCGGCGGTGGTGTTGCGGAGTCGCCAGATGAGGACTTCGGCGGGGCGGTCGGCGCTGTCCAGTTCGCGTTGTCCGGCCGCGGCTGTGAGTGCTTGCCGGGGTGGGGTGCCGGCTGATTCGGCTTGGGCCAGGGTGGTGGCGAGGGCGGGCCAGGCCGGGTCGGTGAGGATGCGCTTGGCGTGCTCGGGTACGACCGCTTGGACGACTGCTGTGAGGCGTCGGGTCTCGTCCGGTCCGGGGGTTCGTTCGGCAAGGCGGGAGAGTACAGGGCGGGCGGTGTGCTGGTAAGCGGCCTGCAGGTGGGTGAGGGACTGCTGAGTGGCGGCGGCCTGCTGCTGGTGGCCGCGCTGCTGGTGCCAGTGGTCCAGGGCGATCAGTACGTAGACCGCCGTGGCCAGCAGGGCGGCGACAGCGGAGCCGTCCTCGCTGCCTCCGACGGCACGTATCAGTTCCTTGCCTGCCTGCCGTAGGGCGTAAGCGCTCTGGTGCTCGGCGCGGATCGCCGATCGGTTGGCCCGGTCGAACGTGACTGCCGCGGCGTGCAGTTCGGCTCGTGCTCCCTTCGGGGCGGTGGCGGCCGTGTTGTGGAGCAGTTCGGCGAACGCTGCCGCCTGGGCCTGTACCTGCCTGTCGAACGTCTCCCGGTCCTGACCGTCTTCCGTCCCGAGGAGGAAGGTGTGGACGGTGCGCAGTTCTTTCTCGGCGCGTCGCCATGCGTCGCCCTTTGCGCCCTGGCCGTTGGCGCGGACCGTAGCCGTGACGTTGGTGTCTGCAGGTGCCGAGGTGAAGCGTTCGCGCAGGCGGTTGAGGGACAGGTCAGGGGCGAGGGTAGAGCCGGCGTAGTAGATCGGCTCGTTCTTGGCGTCGGTGTGGCCGGGGGCGGCGAGGCTGTAGCCGGTGGTCTCACCGGTCTCTGGGCCGATCCGTGTCTGGACTTTGATGCCCAGGGCGGTGAGTACGGCGAAGTACTCGTGTTCATCGAGGGCGGCTGCTGCGGCGGCGTATGCGTGCTCCCGCAGCCACTGCCGCGCTGTCATCTTCCGGCCTTGGCGCTCCGCCTTGGCCACTTCAGCCCCGGTGGGCGTCTTCGGGGCGGTGCCATCGCCGGACTTCAGGCGCCGCAGCCCGAGTTCGATCTCAATCTTGCGGCACTCGGCCTGGGCACGCTGGCCGTCGCGTTTGTTGCGTGGGCGGCGACCGTCCTCGCGCACGCTGGTGGCCATGATGTGGATGTGGTCCTCGGCGTGCCGGACCGCGATCCACCGGCAGCCCGAGTCGTCGCCGTGCGGGGCAATGCCGGTGGCGTGGACGACGCGGCGGGCGACCTCGGCCCATTCGGCGTCGGTGAGGTAGCGGTCGCCGGGGGCTGTGCGGACAGGGCAGTGCCATACGTGCTGCGGCACCTTCTTCCCGGTGCGCTGCCGGCGCAGTTCGACCGGCTGGTCGAGGTACTGCGCGAGATCGGAGAGCGCGGCCTGGTGCTCTTCGAGGGGAACGCGTCCGGGATCGGTGATACCGGGCAGGGCGAAGGCGGCGACGATGTGCGGGTCGGTGTGCTCATTACGGCGGCCCGGTCCGAAGAGGTAGGAGAGCAGACCGCGCGTGCGATCCCCGGTGGAGACGTCAGGCACCACGGCGACCACCACCCGCCAGAACCTGCTCCAGCGTGCGACGTGTCAGCCGCGCGACCTGGTGCAGTTCATCGAGTACCTGCTCGGCGCGGTCGGGCAGGTCGCCGCTGTGGATCGCGCGGACGATCTGGTTGAGGTTCGAACCGATCCGGTGGAACTCCCGCAGCAGCCTGCCGGCCAAGACCATCAGCTCCTGGGTCGCCTGCGGCGAGGGCAGCGCGGGTACGGCGGCGGGACGCTGGTCGGGCAGGTAGGCGTGGGCGAACGTCAGTGCCGCGTCCATCAGAAAGGCCGAGCGAGAGCGCTTCGCCTCGCGTGCGGCGCGGTCGATGAAGTCGCGCTCTGCCGGTTCGGCCGAGCACGTCAGTTGCACATCGCGCTTGATCCCGGAACGCGGCCGGTACAGCACCTCGCTCAGCCGCCGCCGACGTGCGGAGCCGGGTGAGGTGTCGTCTTCGGCGGGTGCGGGGACGTCGTACGCGGCGATGCCGTGGTGCACGAACGCGTCGGCGGTGATGGTGGATTCGAAGCGCGCGACGTCTTCGGCGGGCTCGCTGGGATCTGAGTGGTCGACGGTGGGCTGGTCCTTGTCCTGATGGAGGTCGCGCTCGGCCTCCACCGCCTTGTGGTCCGTGCCCCGCTGGGCGCGGACCTGGTCCGCCTCGACCGGGGCGGACCCGAGCGCGAAGTCCGCATCGCCCTCGGCGATGCGGACTTCGCCCCAGCTCGCTCCGCTGTTGACGGGGGTGCTCTCCGTCGTGTCGTGACGGTGCGGGGCCGCAGCCTGCCGGGTGCTTCCGGAGTGTGTGCGGCGGGCTTTACGGGAGAAGGGGTTGGGGCTCATGAGCGGTGGGGGCTCCAGTGCGGGATCGCGCGGGGGTGCTGACAGGAGGTCAATGTGCTCGCGCTCGGCGGTTTGGCCGTGCCGGGCTTCTCAGGTAGGGCGAGGAAGAGGGCATCGCCCGGAACCGGTCCGGCTCCGGGCGATGGCTCTTTGTGAGGCGTCTCAGCCGGTGGGATGCGGGAGCGCCTGCGTGCGCTGGCGGACCAGGGCGATGGCTTCGGTCAAACGGCCGGTCGCGGCCCCGAGTCCGGCCTTCTCGACTGCCTCTCGGGCGCTGTCGCGGGTCAGTCCGGAGCCGTCGGGGTGTGCAGCGCTGATAACGTCGGCGAGCTGCGTGATGGATGCCAGAGGGGGCCGCCCTCCCTTGGGGACGGGCTGAAGCACTGCACTCTCCTCCGGCTCCTGGCCTGCGGAGTCCGACGCCTGTCCGGATTCCTCCTCTGCGCCGTCCGGATTATCTGCGCCACCGGATATGGCCTGGGCCGCACAGTCGGCATCTGAGGTTTCGACGCCCCCGTCCAGCGGGCTGACGGCGAGGCTCTCCTCGCGGGGAATGTCCGCTGAGGTCAGCGGGGCGGGGTCAACGTCCGGAACCTCTACAGGGTTCGGGGGCACCGGTTGCGTACCGTCCGGAACCTGTGTCGGAGTTCCGGACTGGCGCTCGGTGGTGGATGCCGGCGAGGTGCCGTAGCGGGTGATCAGGATGTGGAGATGGGTGGCGCCAGCGAGGGCGAGCGGGGCGGTAGCGGACAGCACGGCGACGGTGGTGTCGTCCAACCGCAGGGCTGCGGAGCCCGGCTGGTTGAGGTCGAGGGCGTGCAGGCCGTTGGCCCAGATGCTCGCGCAGGTGGCCGCGATGAACAGCGTCCACGCGTACAGGCGTGCCGGTAGCGGCGCCTCTCGCAGGACGAGCAGGGCGCGTACGCCGTAGGCGATGAAGCCGTCGATGACGACGGGGAACAGGTAGGTGAGCGGGTGGCGGACGTGGACGGCGGTGGCCATCTGCCGCAGTGCGTCGAAGGACAGGGCGCATCCAGCGACGCCGAGTAGGACGATGGACAGCCGGTCCCACCAGGTAGCGCGATGGCGGCCTGGGGGCGTGGCGGATACAGGGGAGAGGGGCATGGCGTGGCCTCGCATACGGGGGCGTGGGTGGTGTCTGTGGGGATCCGTCTTGGCCGTCTTGGCGTTGACGCTGCAGGTCAGACCGGTGCGGCAGGGTCCGCCGTGGCGTCTTCGCGCGCTGTGCCGCGCGTCTTGTGCCATGCGGGCTCACCGGCCACGGGGCCAGCCATGAGCGGGTGAGCTGTCGCCGTGAGGGCGGCCAGCGGCCTGGCCTCCGGTGCCAAGACGGATCGTTATCCGTCTTGGGACGCTGTGCCGTCTTGGATAGAGGGCCTTTGACCTGCTGTTTTATGGCTGGGACGGCAAGGACGGCACGAGACGGCGCAGGCCGGGGTCGGCCTGCCGTGGCCGTCGAGGTGAGGTGCTCTGCCGGTCGCTGCCCGGTCGGGCTGGGGCAGCGACCGACAGGGCGGGGTCAGCTCGGCTGAGTGCCGGTGGCCGCGGTTGAGGCGTCGAGAGGGTGGACGGTGGGGCAGTAGCGCTTCCAGGCGTCCGTGAACTTGGCGCGCGTGTAGCCCTTGCGCTGTGTCTGGTCGGGCATGCGCACGTTCGCGGGGCGGATGCCGAACTCGCGCAGCATCCCTGACAGGGCGCGTGCGGTGAGTCCGCCGCGCGCTGACTCGGCCCAGGGGGCCTCGGGGTCGCTGTTGAGCGCGTAGAGGAGAGCGTCCGTCGACACGCTCTCAGGGTCTCCCGCTGCGGCGAAGGCGCGGCGGACGTCGGAGAGGATGCGAGCGTTGCTCGGGCTGTCCTCCTCGGCCTCGACCTCGGCCGCGACCATCCGAGTGCAGGCAACGCGGGCGCGCTCGGGCCACGTGCCACCCGCGAGGTCGGCGACGATCACCAGGGGCTCCCAGGTGTCGGCTGCTCGGTCTTCGACCGGCATGGCCGGTTCCAGATGCAGGGCACGACCCGCAAGGGGCTTGGCCCAGCGTGCGAGCCTCGTGCGCAGTCGGTGCAGCGTGGTGCTGTCGCGCTTGGTGCGGTACGGGCTCACGCGCTCGCCTTCGGCGCGGCGGCGCATCCGGATCACCACCGAGCGATCCATGATCGTGTCAGGAAGGTCGCCGATGCCCGCGATGGCTGCCATGGCGAAGGTGGCGAAGCGATGCGGGGTGTGCTCCTTGCCGACGACCCGCAGGACCGGTCGGCCGCGCTGGTGCCCGGCGTTGAGCAGACCGCGCAGATCCTCGTTCTTCTCCGCCTGCTTGGGGCTGCCGAAGATGGTGTCGGCCTCGTCGACCAGCAGGGTCGGCGGCTCCTCGGTGATGGCGCGGAAGATCGCCGCCGCTGTGGAGTTCACCGTGATGATCGGGTCGTGGACAGTCTCGGTGAGTACGTCGAGCAGGCGGGACTTGCCGCAGCGTTTCGCAGGCCCCACCACGGCCAGGCGAGGCGCGTGCTGCCACGAAGTCTGCAGGTGGGTAGCCGCGACCCACAGCACGACCGCGTCCAGGGACTCCTCGCTGGGCAGGATCACGAACTTGGCGATCGATGTCCTGAGCTGGTCCAGCAGGGCTGAACCTTCAGACGCCGGAGCGTCGGTGGGTACGGGCAGCGGCGGCACTGCTGCGCTATGGGCGTTGGGGGCGGTAGTCTCGTTCAAAGGAGATCCTTACTCGGCGGCTGCGGGGGGCAACCCGTTCCGCCGGGGGTGACTGTCCTGGGATGGGCGGTAGCGAGGTTTCCGAACGACCCCCGGTGTTCGTAGCGCCGGGGGTCTCGTGTTTCTCGGGCAAGAAGCGACACCAACCCGTGCGGGGTTGGAATCATGATGCTGTCATGGAATTTTTTACCCCCTTGAGTCGGACCGTGTCAACCTCCTAGCGGTTTGTTGATCCAGTACCTGACGGCATATCCCCTGCTCGGCAGACCCTGTTGCGTGGATCACAATCGCGACTATTCCCTTGCAGGTTGAGCTGTCCATGCTGCTATGGTTTAAGGGTCATCGGCTGAGCCACGTCCATGGGGAAGGAGGTTGAAAATGGACGACCCTAAGCCGCAACGCTGGAGCCCGCCCGAGGGCGAGGCGCTAGTGGCCCACAATCTGAAGATCTGCCGGAAGGTCGCGCGACTGTCCCAGGAGGACGTCGCCGAGCGCATGAGGCGGCTCGGTTTCAAAATCCACCAGACCCAGATCGCCAAGATCGAGAACGGCACCCGCTCCATCACCTTCAACGAGGTCATCGGTCTGGCCAAGGCGCTGAGCGTTCCCGCGGAGCACTTCATGACCGAGGCCGTGGCCGGTCCCGACGATCCGAGCTACGAACTCCAGGAAGCGGCCTTTGCCATCCAGGCCGCTGAGCGGGAGTGGAGAGTCGCCCAGGACCTGGCCGACGCCGCTAAGGCCCGACTTGACGAGACTGAGCGCACCTACGACGAGATCGCCGAACGCCTCGGCGTCGACGCCCAGGGGCAGTCGGCAGAACTCGTCTGGTACCCGGCTCCGAACTCACCCTGGGACCCGCTCCGCGAGGGCGCCGGCCCTTCGGCCGGATAGCCGCCGGTCCCCCGTCCCTCGGCGCTACGAACGCCGAGGGACGAACTCGGGACTTCTAACGACCCACCGCCCATCCCACGCATTCACCCAGCGGTCGCGTTGCCCCGTGACCGCCGAAAGGCATCTCCTCATGTCTGCTTTGCTTGCCCGCTTCGCCGACCTGCTCGGCGTCACTCAGCAAGAACTCCTCGACGCCGTGCAGGAGCACACCGCGCCCCAGCAGGACACGCGCGTCGCTCTCACTGTCGAGGAGGCGGCCCGCCGACTCGGTGTCGGCCGCACCACGATGTACGCCCTCGTCGCCTCCGGTGAGGTGGAGTCCGTCCAGATCGGCCGACTCCGCCGAGTGCCCGTCCGAGCGCTCGACAGCTACGTCAACGCCCGTACGCAGGCTTCAGCGTCGACCGTCGCCCTCGCGGCTTGAGGGGGCTGGCATGGCAAAGTCCCGACAGCCCAACGGCGCTTCCTCGATCTACCTCGGCAAGGACGGGAAGTGGCACGGCTACGTCACCGTCGGCGTCAAGGACGACGGCAAGCCCGACCGCCGCCACGTCAAGCGCAAGACCCGCGCCGACGCGACCAAGGCCGTCCGAGAGCTGGAGAGGCAGCGCGACTCCGGCAACGTCCTCAAGACCGGGCAGACCTGGACGCTCGCGGCATGGCTGACCCACTGGGTCGAGAACATCGCCGCGCTGCACGTCTCCGAAAACACCATCGACGGCTACCGCGTGGCGGTCTACCACCACCTCATACCCGGCCTCGGCGCACACCGGCTGGAGAAGCTGGAGCCCGAGCACCTGGAGCGGTTCTACAAGCGGATGCAGGAAAACGGCAGTTCGCCCGGGACCGCGCACCAGGTCCATCGGACCGTACGTGCCGCCCTCAACGAGGCAGTGCGCCGACGCCACCTCACCCTGAATCCGGTCTCCATCGCCAAGGCCCCGCGCCTGGAAGAGGAGGAGGTCGAGCCGTACACCGTCGAGGAGGTGCAACGGCTCCTGGACGAGGCCAACAGGCAGCGGCATTCGGCGCGGTGGGTCATCGCCCTGGCCTTGGGGCTGCGACAGGGCGAGGTGCTCGGCCTGAAGTGGACCGACATCGACTTCGACCTCGGTGTCCTGGTCGTCCGCCGTGGCCGACTCCGGCCGCGCTACCAGCACGGCTGCGGCGACCGCTGCGGACGCAAGCCCGGGTACTGCCCGCAGAAGATCAATACGCGGCGGGAGACGAAGGACACGAAGTCGCGTGCGGGCCGCCGCGCCATCGGCGTGCCAGGGCCGTTGCTCGCACTCCTCCTGCGGCACCGGTCGGAGCAGGAGCAGGAGCGGCAGGCCGCCGCAGACCTGTGGGTGGAGAAGGGCTACGTCTTCACCTCACCCACGGGCGAGCCGCTCAGCCCGAACACCGACCACCACCAGTGGAAGGCCCTCCTCAAGACGGCGGGCTTGCGCACAGGCCGTCTCCACGACGCCCGTCACACGGCGGCGACCGTACTGCTGATCCTCGGTGTCCCGGACACGGTCGTTGACGCGATCATGGGCTGGGAACCCGGCAAGTCCGCCCGGATGCGCCGCCGCTACCAGCACCTCACCAACCGGGTCCTCACAGACACCGCGGACAAGATCGGTGGGCTCCTTTGGCCCCTGCCCGAGGTGCCGCCTGTCGCCTGAGCGCCCGCACTCCACCAGCGGGGCCGTCGGCCCGAATGCGTCGACATTCGGGCCGACTTGGGCTGGGCTCCCTACGAGTCCCGCCCCCTAGGCCGTGTATTGAAAGCAAACCTTGGGATCGTCGAATGGCAGCTGAACGGGCTCAGTAATTTGATCTTCCGGCTCCTGACCGTCAGCGCCGGTGAACCCGGCGATTTACAGCCATAGCGACCACAACACCACCAGGGCGCGGGCGCGCCCCGAGACCGCTGGCGGCCGATCGCCAACGCCGCCGCAGACGCAGGGGCGGGCGGGTGAATGGCCTAGGCGGGGTGAGGAGGTTATTCGGGGCTGCCTTCGTCTGTAGTGGTCTCGTCGTCGATCAGCCCGTAGGGAGGTCGGTCCTCGTTGCGGCTGTACCGGACTACGACGTTCTCTTCCACGAGCATGGGCGGACTGTTGTCGACGATGATCACCTGGGCACCGGCCCCCTGTTCAGCCAGCCAGTTGGTCAGGTGGCGGTAGAAGTCGTCGATGGCGATCGCGTCTGCGATTACCGCGTCCCGGGTGGCGCCGTGGCCCAGGTTCTTCTGCGGGCTGTCGATCATGAGGAAGCCGGGGTGGGCGGCCGATGTTTCGACGGCCACCTCGAAGACGGCCAGCTGCCAGGCCAGGGTCAGGAGTGTTCTGGCGCCGGATGATGCCTCGCGGTAGGAGTCGCCGCGTACGTGAGGAACCAGGTTCGTGTCGATCATCGGCTGGCTGAGTTTCGGGTAGCGCCACTGCCGCAGGAGGTCGTTGTACCGGCCGCTGATTCGGCCGACGACCAGGTCCCGGTCCTGTGCGGCATCTCCCAGCCGGTCGCGTTCCTCCCGCAGGCGTTCGATCTGTGCCTCCTGCCGCTCCACGAGCGCGGCGCGCTTCTCCAGGCCAGCCTGAAGCTTCGCCGCGTTCTCGGCGTGCTGGAGATGACGGAGGACTTCCTCGCGCCGGCGCTGGAGGTTGTCCCGAGCGGCGAGGAACGGGGTGACGGTGGGCGAAGTGGCTTCGTCGACTGCGGCCGCGGCACGTTCTTCGTCGATGGCGGCGTCTTCTGCCTGGAGCTTCAACGTGGCGAGCGAGCTGTCCAGGCCCTCGATGTAGGCAGTGATCTCCTTCAAACGGGCCTTGGTGGCCCTGACCTCGGCCGCGACGTCCAGCCGCCCTTCATCCGACGAGTGCTCGGCTGTGGCGGTGCCGAGCGTCAGGTGACTGTCGCCGTGGGGCAGCTCGTGGCTGCACAGACTGCACGAGCCGTTCTCCACCGACGGGGGAGCGGGCAGCCGATTCAGGCACGCTGGGCAGGTCGTGACGCTGAGGGGGTCGAACAGGCGCTGCGCTTCGGCCAGCATATTGAGCTTGACGAGGTCGTCCGCGTACTGCGCCCGCAGCGGCATCATCCGGGTGAGTTGCGTCTCGCAGTCACGTACCACGCCGGCGGCTCGCCGGGCGCGCTGGGCAGCTTGCTGGTGCTCGCGGCGCAGACGCCCGGCGAAGGTGGTGTCGGCTTGCGCTGCCTCGTCGAGGACCCGTAGCTGCTCGGTCAGCTCCCGCAGCTCGCCTTCGTATTGCTCAGCGATCAGCGCGCCGACCGTGGGAACGTCCTGCTCGTCGACGAACGCCCGTGCTGCGGCGAGTTCGGAGCGTGCCTGGGTGAGTCGGGCGCCCAGTTCCTTGATGCGTTGCCCAAGCTCGACGGCGCGGTCGTCGTGAACGCCGAAGACGACGTCGACCACCTGCTTCAGCTTGTGCTTCTTCATGTACTCGTTCTCGAACAGGAAGTTCTTGGAGGCGATGCGCTCGTTGGGCAGGAACGCGAGGTTCATGAGGTCGCGGATGCTCAGGGGGTCGGTCCGGGACTCACGGCTGGAGGGGGCCTCCCGCAGCTGGACGCCTTCGAGCTTGCAGTGCCCCAGCAGCAGAGCGGAGAGGCTCTCGGGCGCTCCCGCTGGCTCGATGGTCCTGCTCTCAGGCTTGGAGAGCGGCGGGCTGTCCAGCGTCCCGCGGCGTACGTAGGCGACCTTCGACGGCTCCCCGACGGGCCGTTCGATGACGTGCGGTTCGCCGGACAGCTCGACTTCCAGAAGGCAGGAACGGACCTTCCGCAGCACCTCAGGATGCCGTGGATGGCGCTTCCCACCGAGGCCGTAGGCGATGAACTCCAACACCGCGGTCTTGCCCGAGCTGAATGCCCCGGCCACCACGGACAGGTCCCGCACACGCTGGTCCTGCGTGAAATCGACGTCATAGTTCCGGCCGACGCCGGCAAGGCGCAGGCGCCGGATCCGGATGCCCGGCAGAGGCTGCATGGTGGTCATCCCTCCCAGGGCATGTCAGGTGCCTGCGGTCCAGGACCCAGCACGCTGAGGAGCGCGGCACCGGGACCGCCCTCTCCATCCGGCCGCAGCCACCGTGCGGTCTGTTCCCGCAGCGCCTTGTCGCTGAGCTTGCGGAGGCTACGCACGACGATGGACGCCGCAGTGGTGAACGACGCGGCGTAGGTGGCGGTGAAGCGAGCCCCGAGTTCCCGACCGCGGTTGCTGATCGAATAGGCGAAGGCGCCGTTGCGGTTGTGGACCTCGCAACACCCGTAAGCCACGAGCAGTCCGAGGTCGTGCTGGATGCGCTCGCGTCGACTGGTGAAGCGCTGCGAGGAGGACGCGTACGAGAGCACCTGCGGATCGAACCCGGCCAGCCTGAGCATATTGCCCTCCCGGCCGTCGGAATCGACGACGAGGAAGGGATTCGCCGACAGGAAGTCGTAGTAGCCGATGCGCTCCAGGCTCGCCCCCTTCGCGTCCTGTCCGGCGACAGCGTCGAGAAGAAGAAGCAGCTGCGCCAGCCGGAAGGTCACCTCGTCCTCCGGCATCATCACCGGCCGGTGTGCTTCCACAGCGAACTCCTCGTAGGTCTGACAGGACAGGCGACGGCGGGTCAGCCGTCGGAGTGCTCGGCGGCGATCTGCCGCCAGTGTTTGACCCAGCCCGCCTTGCGGTTGTCCACGAGCCGGTGGACCAGCCCCCAGCTGTGCACCAGCTCCAGGCGGAGCGACTTCGGCAGTTTGTCGTGCTCGTTGCGTACATCCCGCCAGACACGGGTGTGGAGAACCCGAAGCGCGTCCTCGGCCGCGCATTCGTTGAACTGCATCTCCCATAGACCGTGGAGCGTCGCATCGGCGGAACTGAGCGCCGCCACCTCCGCCGGAACATCCTTGTGCGCGATCTCGCGAGCCACCAGATCGGCATTGAAGAACTGCCTCTTGGCCGAGTCCAGCTCTACGTGGCCGGCCTCGGTCATCTGCCGAATGAACAAGGCGGAGCCAAGGGCGGCTGCCTTGTCGTCCTCGACCTCGAGTACCAGCCGAAGCTGCTCCACGGGGGCGGGGGCGGGGGCGGGGGCGGCCTGAGCGTACGTCTCGTAGAAGCCGCGACGCACGTCGTCGCCCTCGGGGCTAAGCAGCTCTTCCGGAGGGCGGTCTCGTCCCAGAGCTGGATGACGAGGCTGTGTTCCTTCTCCCTCGCCTTCGTCCACGTGTCCCACCATGCCGTCATGGGGCCGTCCATGCTGGAGGGGATGCACAGAATCCAGCTGGCGATGGTGTGGCCGTTCTTGACGGCTGCCTTCAGCACGTTGTCGAGCGAGTCTGTGACCTGCTGTACGTGCTTCTTGGTGGTGACCGGCATGAAGTACTTGGACTGCCACACTGTGATCGCTCCGCCGAGGTTTCCGGCGAAGGCGTCGATACCCCAGTCGCCCGGGTTCGCAGCGACGGACCGTACGTTTGGGGTCGTCGCGGCGGCAAGCTGAGCGATCATCGTTTCGAAGTCGTCGCGGGCTCCGCCGAGGCTTCCCCCGCGGACTGCGTGCACGTCGAAGCTGATTGGCTGGACACCCGTCGGCACGGCTATCGAGTCAGGCACAGCCCACCCCCCTGCGCCGGTGGCTGCACACAGGATGTTCCCCGTGCGTCACACGCCGTATCGGTGGAGCCTATCCAACGGCCACTCGTCTGATCAAGAAGTGGAACGCCCCGGCATCTCAAGTACGGTCCACTGCGCGGCACGGCAATCGCGCGAAACCTGCGGGCCACGGTTCAGGCGTGCAGGTCGTCTTGGCGAGAGGGCTGCAGCCCTCAGCCCTCTCCCGCAGGGGGCCGCCCGCCCCCTGATCGCGGCAACTGCAACCCAAACTGCAACCCTCAACGCCGAAGGGCCCCACCGCGAACGGTGGGGCCCTTCGACATCGTGCCCGGTGAGAGCACTGGCGGAGGATACGAGATTCGAACTCGTGAGGGGTTGCCCCCAACACGCTTTCCAAGCGTGCGCCCTAGGCCTCTAGGCGAATCCTCCGCGGCAAACATTACAAGACTCCAAGGGGTGGTTGCGAACTCGATCCCCGGCGGGCCGATCGGGTACCCTGGGCACAGCCCCTCACGTGGCGCTATCTCGCTGAACCCCCCCAGGGCCGGAAGGCAGCAAGGGTAGGTGGGCTCTGGCGGGTGCGTGAGGGGTCTTCTCTTGCCCGGGGCGCGGAACGTGATCTTGCGAGGTGCGCCCGGGCCTGCGGTGATCCCTGTGGTGGATCTTGTGCGGTTCGGTTCCGGCCGCCGCGGCACTCCCGCGTACCGGCTCGCGCCGCTGCGGCGAGGCTGCGCCCGCACTGGCTTGGCCGGTAGGCTTTCCGTGTGATCTTCAAGCGCATCGGAAGCAGTCGGCCGTATCCCGACCACGGCCGCACGAGCACCCGCGAGTGGGCGGACGTCGCGCCGCGCCCGGTACGCCTCGACCAGTTGGTCACCACGAAGGGCCAGCTCGACCTGGAGACGCTCTTGGCCGAGGACTCGACGTTCTACGGGGATCTCTTCGCGCACGTCGTGAAGTGGCAAGGCGACCTCTATCTGGAGGACGGTCTGCACCGGGCCGTGCGGGCGGCGCTCCAGCAGCGCCAGGTGCTGCACGCGCGCGTCCTCGAGATGGACTGACCGGACGATCCGCGCCAGGGGGGAGTATGCCGGAAATGATCCGGACTGACCCTCCCTCAAGGGGTAATTGATCCTTTCGGGTTGACGGATACGCCATTCGTTGATCATCTAGTAGGCCCCGGCGGAATCCAGCACTACGCTGCGGCTATGAGCATGCTCACACCCCCCGGCATGGGCGGAAAGTACCGGATCACCGGGAACCAGTACCCGCGCATGCGGCGGCCGCGCAACAACCGCCGCATCGTGCTGTCCGCCGTCGCCGCCGTTGCCGTGGTCGGGCTGATCGGCTGGGGAACAGTGCAGCTCATCCATGTCTTCGGGGGCAGGTTCGGCAGCTCGCACACCACCGCCAGCGCCTCGCACTGCGCGGTCGGCTCCAAGGCGGGCGGAGCCCCGGCCAGCGTGCCCAAGCCCGCCGCCGTCACCGTCAATGTCTACAACGCCACGTCACGCGGCGGACTCGCCAAGACCACCGCCGACGAACTGAAGAAGCGCGGCTTCGCGGTCGGCAAGGTCGGCAACGCCCCGGCCGCCTACGACAAGAAGGTCAAGGGCACCGCCATACTGCTCGGCGGGCCCCCGGCGCAGGGGGCGCTCAAGGTGCTCGGCACCCAGCTCGCGGCCGCGGATGTGAAGACCGACCCGTCACGGACCGGCGCGGCCGACGTCGATCTGATCATCGGTGACGGGTTTGCCGCGCTCGATCCGCAGAAGAACGCGGACCAGGCGCTGGCCGCCCTCACCCAGGCCGCGCCCACGGCGTCGTCGCCGGGCCACGCCAAGGCCTGCTGAACGGCCGCCGGACGGCTCCGACGGCCGGCGGGGTCCGGTAGGGCCGCCAGGGCCCGTCCAGCGGATCTTCAGCGCCAGGTCGGTGGGATCTTCGGCACCGGGGCGCCCGCGGGCCGTGGCAGCGGCTGAACGCCGCTCGGCGCACCCCAGCGGGCAGCGCCGAACCGGCCGCGCCCGACGGTGGTCCGCCGGGCCGGCCCCGAACCGCTAACCAACCGTCCCGTACATCCGGTCACCCGCGTCGCCCAGACCCGGGACGATGTAGCCGTGCTCGTTGAGCCGCTCGTCGATCGAGGCGGTGACCACGGTGACCGGCTGCCCGGCGAGCTCGCGCTCCATGACCTCCACGCCCTCGGGCGCGGCCAGCAGGCAGAGTGCGGTCACATCGTCCGCGCCCCGCTCTATGAGCGTGTTGATCGCGGCCACCAGGGTGCCGCCGGTGGCGAGCATCGGGTCGAGCACGTAGACCTGGCGGCCGGACAGATCGTCCGGCATCCGGGTCGCGTACGTGGAGGCCTTGAGCGTGTCCTCGTCGCGGACCATGCCGAGGAAGCCGACCTCGGCGGTCGGCAGCAGCCGCACCATGCCGTCGAGCATGCCGAGCCCGGCACGCAGGATCGGTACGACCAGCGGGCGCGGATGCGAAAGCCGGACACCGGTGGTGGGGCAGACCGGCGTGACGATGTCGACCGGCTCGATGCGTACGTCACGAGTGGCTTCGTACGCGAGCAGGGTGACGAGCTCGTCGGTGAGCCGCCGGAAGGTGGGCGAGTCGGTGCGCTGATCGCGCAGCGTGGTGAGTTTGTGCGCCACCAGCGGGTGGTCGACGACGTGGATCCGCATGCCCTCGACATTAACTGAGGTTCAGGGGTGGAAACCGCCACCGGGGCAGGCGCGGAAGGCCGCCCGAGGGCCCCCTCCAGGCCGCCGCGACACCGCCGCGAGCGCCCGACGGGCATCAATCGCGACCTTGGGGGAAAGTGTGACGGTATGCCGTGCGTAACCGTACGTAGAGGTGGTAGCCATGGCTGAGCGGCGAGAGAGGCGCGACGGACAGCAGGGGCCGGTCGGCCCCGGCGCCGGGAAGTCCATGCCCGATCCCGCCGACCCGCCCGGGGCCTCGGAGCAATCCGCGGCCCAGGACACCACGGAGGACCACGACGCGGAGCGCAGGCGGCGGCGCGCCCTGTTCCTGCGCGAGTTGCACGAGGCCAAGGAGCTACGGGCCAGGGTGCAGCCGAGAAGGGCCCGCGCGGCCCGCGCGCGCGAGCAGATGCGGATGCGGACTTTCCGGTGGTGACGGCCCGCCCGGCGACCCGGGGTGTCCGCCGGTAACACCGCCAAACAGCCACCCGAGCGTCCTAAAAAGCCCGAAAAAACGTGCACGGCCTGGCACGACGCAGTGCGGAAGACCCTTCCCAACGCTTAGGTTTCTGCCACGATGCCGAGTGGGCGGGACATAATCCCGTCCGTCCCGGCACACCTAGGACCAGTGGGAGAGTCACGGTGTACTTCGCCGCACTGCTCGCGCGCACCGAGGACGGGTGGGAAGCGAGCGATACGGAGCTTGACGATGTGGAAGCCCTCACCGATCTGGTGGACCTCGCACGCGAGGACGCGGTCGATGAGGACACAGTGCTCGTCTTGATCGAGCAGGAAGACGCGTGGTTCGGCATCGTCCGGGTGGACGGCGAGGACGACCCGCGGATCTTCGTTTCGGACGCGGCCGCCGCGTCCCGCAGTTCGTACGGAGCCATGCTCACGGATGAGCTGCTGGGTCGCGACGCGGACGAGGTGGACGAACTCGACGCCCTCGATCTGGACGGCACCGAGGACGGAGAGGATGAGGATACGGAGGACGAAGAGGCCGCCGACGAGACCGGGCCCGTCCCGGTCGGACCGCTGGGCGACGCGGGGCTGCTGTCCGACCTCGCGGTGAGCGAGGACGCACTGCTGGCCCTCGACGGCGACGCGCTCAGCCAGATCGCCGACGCACTCGGATGCTCCGAGGTGCTGGAGGCCGTCCGCTGAGTACGGATCCACCCGCACGGCCCGGTCCCCACAGCGACCCGCTACGGGGACCGTGGGCCGCGCCCATGCGGCTCGCCCTGGAGGAGGCCGCGCTGGCACCTCGTACCGGCGATGTGCCGGTGGGCGCGGTGGTCCTCGGCCCGGACGGCAGCGTCCTCGGCCGGGGCCACAACGAGCGTGAGGCCAGCGGTGACCCGACCGCCCACGCCGAGGTACTGGCGATCCGCGAGGCCGCCACGGCCGTCGGGGAGTGGCGGCTGTCCGGCTGCACGCTCGTCGTCACCCTGGAGCCCTGCACGATGTGCGCGGGCGCCATCGTGCTGTCCCGGCTCGACCGGGTGGTCTACGGGGCACGCGACGAGAAGGCGGGTGCGGTCGGCTCCCTGTGGGACGTCGTACGCGACCGCCGCCTCAACCACCGCCCCGAGGTGATCTCCGGCGTACTGCCCGACGAGTGCGGCCGCCTGCTCACCGACTTCTTCCGCGGCGGCCCGGACCCCCGCGGCGGTGCCACGGACGGCGGTACGGGGGGCTGCACGGGGGCCGCTCCGGGGGCCGGGGAAGGAACCGATTTCAGCGCACGGCCCGGCGTCCGCTAAGCTCTCTCTCGGTAGCGTGTCCGAGCGGCCTAAGGAGCACGCCTCGAAAGCGTGTGAGGGGGCAACTCCTCCGTGGGTTCAAATCCCACCGCTACCGCCAGCACCCCCTCTGAGACGTGGAAACACGAACCAGAGGGGGTTTTGCTTGTGCCCCGATGTCCGTCGCCCGTGTCGTGACGTTCGCTTGTGCGCCCGTGTTCTGGCGCTCGCTCGTGCGCCCGTGTTCTGGCGCTCGGCCGTGCGTCTGAGTCCTGGCGTTCGCCTGTGCGCCGACGAACGCGGCAGCGGCTCTCGGCCAATCTCGGGCGCCGCCCGAAGAGCACTGCCGACCGCTGCCCTCTGGGAGCCTCAACCGCCCCTGAGCTCAGCGGACTTGCCGATACGAACGGATCACGGCGCGCGGGGCAACGCCCCCGCCCCACGCCATGACCAGCGGGCCGGGGCGGAGTGCGCACCACCGTACGGGAGGGGCCAGGGGGAGCGGCATCGAAGGGACACATCCGCTCCCCCTGACCGAGGAGGGCCTCCGGGCTCGGCCGTGGTCAGGGTGGGCCACGACGCGGCCCCCCGTAGGGAGGACCCCGTTCCGACCCGCCGGATTCCTGCCGGATCCGACGGGTTCATGAACCATTCTGAACGCTTCCCACACCCTTCGAGCTCGACAAAAGACCTGGGATCAGGGGACCTTGGACCGTAAAAGCGCGCTGAATGACAGGCTTGGACACTCGGTGGCTAGACTCTCGCCACTGCACGGTGGGGCGTAACCGTGGTCGGGCGCCACGGCTGGGGAGGCAGGGCAGGGAATGGCACAGGCGAAGAAGATAGCGATGTACATCCTCGTCGTCTTCGTGTTGTACACGATCATCACTTCCCCCGCGCGCGCCGCCCAACTGGTCCAGGTAGGGTTCGAGGGCATTTCAACCGCTGCCAAGGGCGTCGGGAAGTTCATGTCTCAGCTCGTCAACTGACATCGCGGCCAGCGGCTGGACCGGCCTGCGGGAAGAAACGGTTCATTTGCGCTGACCAGCCCCGCTCCTGGCCGACCCGAGCCCGTCGGCAGTCCGTCGTAACCGCCCGGAGGAGCGTCACATGATCCGTCACCTGGTTCTGTTCAAGCTCAATGAGGGCGTCGACCGCGACGACCCCCGCGTGATCGACGGTGTACGGGCGTTCGAGAAGCTCGGCGAGCAGATCCCCGAACTCGCCTCCTGGGAGTGCGCCTGGAACATCACGGACCGGCCGATCGCCTACGACTACGCGATCAACTGCACCGTCGCCGACCTCGATGCACTGGTCCGCTATCTGGAGCATCCCGCCCACCAGGCGGGTGTCGCACTTTGGCAGGAATTCTCCACCTGGGTGATCGCGGATTACGAGATCTGACGCGTCGCCGTACTTTTCTGAACACACAGCCCTCGCCCAGCGGCGGGGGCTGCGCCATGCCCTCAGCGGTTTCCCAGGCCGGACATCCGGTGGTCCCGTGACACCAAGAGTCACCCAACTGCCCACCAACACGGCACTTTACGGTGCTTGCACACAGTGGACATGTCTTGTGATGCTATGACCGCTTTTGCCGGATCAGTGACCGTCGATGGGTGGTGAGAGTCCTGGCCGCTCGAACCGTGCCTTCGCCGTCCACGACGCCCAGCGAACCCCGCACGGCCGAGCCGTGCGCCGCCGATCCCACCAGCACGGCGCCCTCCGCCGCGGCGCCCGCCAGCACGGAGCCAGCCGCCAGGGAGCCCGCCACCACAGAGCCGCCCGCATCGCCCCCGGAACCGACCGAACAGCATGCAGATCCGAATGCGGCGTATGCGGAATCGATCGAATCGGCTTCGGATTCGACCGCGGCCTCCTCGACAACCGAACATCCGGCCGCCGCCCCGCCGACCGGCCGAACGGCCCGCAGCAGCCGCGCCGCGGACGCACGCGCACTGACGCAGGTGCTGTTCGACGAGTTGTCCGGGCTGGAGCCGGGCACCCCTGAGCACGCCCGGGTGCGCGCCGCGCTGATCGAGATCAATCTGCCGCTGGTGCGCTACGCGGCGGCACGGTTCCGCAGCCGTAACGAACCCATGGAGGACGTGGTCCAGGTCGGCACGATCGGACTGATCAACGCGATCGACCGGTTCGATCCGGAACGCGGAGTGCAGTTCCCCACCTTCGCCATGCCCACCGTGGTCGGAGAGATCAAGCGCTACTTCAGGGACAACGTACGCACCGTCCATGTCCCCAGACGGCTGCACGAGCTGTGGGTGCAGGTCAGCGGTGCCATCGAGGATCTGACGGTGCTGCACGGACGGTCGCCCACGACCGCCGAGATCGCCGAGCGACTGGGGCTGTCCGAGGAGGAGGTGCTGGCCTGCCTGGAGGCCGGCCGGGCCTACCACGCGACCTCCCTCGAAGCGGCGCAGGAGGGCGATGGCGCGCCCGGCCTGCTGGACCGGCTCGGCTACGAGGACCCAGAGCTCGCCGGTGTCGAACACCGCGAGCTGGTACGGCATCTGCTGGTGCAGCTTCCGGAACGGGAACGCCGCATTCTGCTGCTGCGGTATTTCGGGAATCTGACCCAGTCGCAGATCAGTGCGGAGCTGGGGGTCTCCCAGATGCACGTGTCGAGGCTGCTCTCGCGTAGCTTCGCCCGATTGCGATCCGCAAATCAGCTCGAAGCGTAGCTGACGAGGACTAACGTCACCTGACAAATAAGTCGACATGGCGCTACAGCGCGTTGCCGACATGTGACATTCTGCTTGAACCGCGTTTGTCGCGGCTCGGCCTCCGGTATGCAGGGGGAGGAACCGTTGCTCGCGACCCGTCCGCGACCTCAAGGGGGTGGCATGTCCGTAGAAGTGGGCAGTCCGAAGGTGCTGGAGTCCGAGGCGCCGTTCGACGCCGACAACGCGGCGCCGCTCAGCGCCGACAACGCGCTCAGCCCCGACTCCGCGCTCAGCGCCGACACCGGCGCGGCCATCAACACGCGCACGCTGTCCCGCTCCCTGTTCCTGCGGCTCGCAGAGCTGCCGCAGGACAGCCCGGAGCGCGGCTACGTACGCGACACGCTGATCGAACTCAACCTCCCCCTGGTCCGGTACGCGTCGGCGCGCTTCCGCAGCCGCAACGAGCCGATGGAGGACATCGTCCAGGTCGGAACGATCGGCCTGATCAAGGCGATTGACCGGTTCGACTGCAACCGCGGGGTCGAGTTCCCGACCTTCGCGATGCCCACCGTCGTCGGCGAGATCAAGCGGTTCTTCCGGGACACCTCCTGGTCGGTCCGGGTGCCGCGCAGGTTGCAGGAGCTGCGCCTGGCGCTGACCAAGACGAGCGATGAGCTCTCCCAGCGGCTCGACCGGTCGCCCACGGTCTCCGAACTCGCCAGCGCCCTGGGGGTGTCGGAGGAGGACGTGGTCGACGGTCTGGCGGTCGGCAACGCGTACACGGCCTCCTCGCTGGACTCCCCGCCGCCCGAGGAGGACGGCGGCGAGGGTTCGCTCGCGGACCGCCTCGGCTACGAGGACAGCGCGCTCGAAGGCGTCGAGTACCGCGAGTCGCTCAAGCCGCTGCTGGCCCAACTCCCGCCCCGCGAGCGGCGGATCATCATGCTCCGCTTCTTTGCCAACATGACGCAGTCGCAGATCGGCGAGGAGGTCGGCATCTCGCAGATGCATGTCTCCCGGCTGCTCACCAGGACGCTGGCGGCGCTGCGGGACGGCCTGACGGCCGAATAGCCTGCGGGCTAGGCAGATCTGACGAAGCGTCAGTACACTGGCGCGATGCTTCGGACAGCCGACCGCCGGGGAATACGGAGGCGGAGCTCAGCGCCCGGGTCGAAGGCGCCGGGTTCCGCACTCCGAAGGCCGGGAACGGACAGCGGACGGGCCCTCCTGGCCACCTCGGCGGTCGTGCTGTGTCTGGCGGCCCTGGTGCTGGTGCTGACGTCCGGCGCGGGCCGTACGGGCGGCGGTGGCGGCGGCTATGTGGCGGTGGGCGGCGCAGGCGCCTCCGCCGATCCGGGCCACGCGGTACCGCCGGACGGCAGGGTGACCCTCGTACCGCTGGACGGCACGCCCACCACGGCGTCGTCGCCGGGGAACGCCTCGCCCTCGGCCGGTTCCGCCGCCGCTCGTAGCGGCGGCGCGAGTGCGGACACCGGCAGCCCGCGCGCCACGACGCCCCCGTCGACCAGCGGCGCTCCGAGCACCGCGCCCCAGGCACCGGGGACCCCGACCGCCTCCGTATCCCCCAGCGCGCCGGGGCGCCGGCCCGCGCGGCTGACCGTCAGCGGGCCGCGACAGGCCGCGACCGACCAGCGATGGTGTCAGGACGTCACCTTGACCCTCACCAACTCGCGTGATTATCCGGCGACTTCGGGCACGGTGACCTTCGCCACCCACATCATCGGTCTACTGGGCATCGACTGGGCGACCATCGACACCACCGAGAACGTGCCGGTGCCGATCGCCGGGGGTCAGCGGGTCGAGAAGACCTGGCAGATCTGCGTCGACGCCTGGCGGGTACCGCTGGGCATGCACATCGAGACCCGGAGCGTCACGCTCCAGGCCTGAGTCAAGACCGCACGGAATTGCCGCTGCTGTGCAGGGTCGCCCGTTATGGGGGGACCGGCGCGGGTTATCCCAGGGCGAAGTAGGCGATCGCCGCGATGACCAGCACCGCCACGACAACGCCCACGATCACACCGGTCCGGGAGCCGCCGCGCGAACTGCTGTACGTGGTCGCGGCGCCCGCGGCCGGTGCGCGCTCCGGGGTGGAGCCCTCGTCCACGAAGGCGCGGAACATCTGCGTGCTGCCCGCGGGGTCGGGGTTCTGCTCGGGGTTCTGGTAGTCAGCCATGACGCAGGACCCTAGCGAAGTCGGGAACCGGAATACCAGAGACCCCCGCGGCGCTGTAGCTGCCCATGGCACGTATCGGAAGTTCTGAGCTCGATGTCTTCCCGCTCGCCTTCGGTGGCAACGTCTTCGGCTGGACCGCCGACGAGAAGGAGTCCTTCGAACTGCTCGACGCCTACACGGCGGCGGGCGGCAACTTCATCGACACCGCGGATGCCTATTCCGCATGGGTACCGGGCAACTCCGGCGGTGAGTCCGAGGCCATCCTCGGCCGCTGGTTCGCCGCACGTGGCGCGAGCATGCGTGATCGGGTGGTACTGGCCACGAAGGTCGGCCAGCACCCCGACTTCCGGGGGCTGAAGGCCGACACGATCAAGGGGGCGGTCAAGCAGTCGCTGCGGCGTCTGCGGACCGACCACATCGATCTCTACTACACGCACCGCGACGACCCGGACACGCCGGTCGAGGAGTTCCTCGGCGCCCTGGACCATTTGGTCAAGGAGGGCAAGGTGCGGGAGATCGGCGCCTCCAACATCAGCGCCGAGCGGCTCGCCGAGGCGCTGGCGGCCTCCGAACGCGAGGGCCTGGCCAAGTACGTCGCCCTCCAGCAGCTCTACAACCTGGTGGAACGCGACCAGTACGAGGGCCCGCTCGCCGAGGTCGTCGCCTCGCACGGGCTGTCGTCGGTGCCGTACTACGCGCTGGCGGCCGGCTTCCTCACCGGTAAGTACCGGCCAGGGGCGCAGGTCGACAGCGCCCGCGCCGGCAGCGCGGGCAAGTACCTGGACAGTGCGCGCGGGCAGCGCGTGCTGACCGCCCTGGACGAGGTCGCGCAGGCGCGCCACGCCGAGGTGGCGACCGTGGCCCTGGCCTGGCTGGCGGCACAGCCGACGGTCGCGGCGCCCATCGCCAGCGCCCGCACCCTCGACCAGTTGCCTGCCCTGCTCGCCGTGGCGGAGCTCACACTGTCCACCGACGAGCTCGCGAAGCTCACCGCCGCTTCAGCCCCTGACCAGGCCTGACCAGGCCTGGTCAGGCAGTACACCGGGTGCCGCCCGCCTTCCTCGGGGGAGGCGGGCGGCGCCTTTGCGTCATCTTTACATATCAATGGCCGAATTCATTTGCGTGTAGCAACTAACCGGGTTTAAGGTTGCTTTAGGCAACTAGTGCTGGGGGTGCTCATGGTGACGCGGACACGGTGCGCGGATCTCGTACAGCAACTCAGCGCACTGACAGCGGTCAGCCGAGGGCTCGGCCGCGCGTTGCCGCCCGACTGCCCCGCCGCCTCGGCCGCGGTGCTCCGGATGCTCAGCCGGTACGGCGAGATGCGGATGAGCCGACTGGCCGAAATCCTGGACGTCGACATGTCGGTGACCAGCCGTCATGTCGCACACCTGGCGGCCCGGGGATGGCTTGACCGCCACCTCGATCCACAAGACAAGAGATCACGGCTGCTGCGCCTCAACCCACTCGGCGAGCAGGTCCTGCGTCAGGCGTCGGACCGCATCGCCGAGGAGCTCGCCGACCTCCTCCTTGACTGGACGGACGACGAAGTGGCGCAGCTCACTGTGCTGCTGGCCAGGCTGCGTGCGAGCTTCGACGGCTGCCGGCCAGGGCACCAGGACGCAGCAGCGGCCCGAAAAGCCATCCGTTGAGGGTGCGCACACACAGAGGTTTCCCGGGGGGCCGCCCCACAGGTGCCCTGGACGAGTAAAGGATGACGATGGCTTCAACCACACCAGCCGGTGTGCGGGAGGCGGATCCGAAGCGCGGAGCCCATCGGGCCCACGGGTCCCACGGCACGCACGGCAACCACGGGGACCACCTAGCCCCCATGTCCCACCGGCAGATCATGGAGGCGCTCTCCGGGCTGCTGCTCGGGCTGTTCGTGGCGATCCTGTCGTCCACGATCGTCTCCACCGCCCTTCCCACCATCCTCGCCGACATCGGTGGCGGACAGGAGGCCTACACCTGGATCGTCACCGCGGCACTGCTCGCGGTGACCGCCACCACCCCGCTGTGGGGCAAGATGTCGGACCTGGTGAGCAAGAAGCTCCTGGTCCAACTGGCCCTGGTGCTCTACATCGTGGCGTCCGTCGTCGCCGGTCTTTCGCAGAACGCCGGCATGCTGATCGCCTGCCGAGTGGTGCAGGGCATAGGCGCGGGCGGTCTGTCCGCCCTCTCCCAGGTGATCATGGCCGCGATGATCTCGCCGCGGCAGCGCGGCCGTTACAGCGGCTACCTCGGTGCCACCTTCGCGGTCGCCACCGTCGGCGGCCCGCTGATCGGCGGTGTCATCACCGACACCAGCTGGCTCGGCTGGCGCTGGTGCTTCTACGTCGTCGTTCCCTTCGCGCTGATCGCGCTGGTCGTGCTGCAGAAGACCATCCACCTTCCGGTGGTCAAGCGGGAGGTCAAGGTCGACTGGCTGGGCGCGTTCTTCGTCACCGCCGCGGTCTGCCTGCTGATGGTCTGGGTCACCCTCGCCGGGGACAAGTACGACTGGCTGTCGTGGCAGACGTACGTCATGGTCCCGGGCTCGGTGGTGCTCGGCCTGATCTTCCTGCTGGTGGAGTCCAAGGCGAGTGAGCCGATCATCCCGCTGCGGCTGTTCCGCAACACCACGATCACCCTCACCTCGCTGGCCAGCGTCTTCGTCGGCGTCGCGATGTTCGCCGGCACGGTCTTCCTCAGCCAGTACTTCCAGTTGGCGCGCGGCAAGACTCCCGCGATGTCCGGCGTGCTGACCATTCCGCTGGTGGTCGGACTGTTCGTGGCCTCGATGGCCTCCGGGCAGATCATCACCCGTACCGGCCGCTGGAAGGCGTTCCTGGTCTCCGGTGGCGTCTTCCTGACCGCGGGCGGCGGGCTGTTGAGCCTGATGCGGTACAACACCGCGTACTGGCAGGTCGCCGTCTACATGGCCCTGCTCGGCCTCGGCATCGGACTGATGATGCAGAACCTGGTGCTGGCCGTGCAGAACCAGGTGGCCCCCAAGGACCTGGGTTCGGCCAGCTCGCTGGTGACCTTCTTCCGGTCGCTCGGCGGTGCGGTCGGCGTGGCCGCGCTCGGCGCGGCGCTCAGCAACCGCATCACCCACTACGCGAAGGAGGGCTTCGCGGCGCTCGGCGTTCCGATGCCCGCTTCACAAGGTGGCGGGGCCAACATCCCGGATCTCAAGAAGCTTCCGCTTCCGATCCGTACGATCGTCGAGAGCTCCTACGGGCACGGCATCGCGGATGTCTTCCTCTACGCCGCGCCATTCGCGTTCGTCGCCTTCCTCCTGGTGCTGTTCATCAAGGAGGTACCGCTGAAGACCGCGAGCGGTCTGCAGCAGACCGCGGGAGTTCCCGCGCACGACAGGGCGGCGGCGGACGCCCCCGTCACCATCCCCGCGCCGGCTTCGGAGTCCGAGCTGGTCGCTGTGGCCGCAGCCGCCGATGCTCAGCCGGTCACCGTGTACGCCTCGGCGGGCTCCGGCCCGTCCGGCGAGGAGGTTCCCATGAACGGCATCACCATCCACGGTTCCGTCCGCAACGCCGAAGGCGTGGGCGTCGGTTCCGCCAACCTGACCCTGATATCCCTGCAGGGACGGCAGTTGGGCCGCGCCCAGGCCGGGACCGACGGCGGCTACTGGGTCGCCGCCCCGGGCGCGGGGACGTACGTCCTGATCGCGGCCGCCGACGGGCACCAGCCGCAGGCCGCCACCGTGGTGGTGGGTGACGCACCGCTCGGCTACGACATCGTGCTGTCCGGCACCAGCGGTCTGGCCGGTGTGGTGCGCGACGCGGCCGGCGGAACGCCGGTGGACGGTGCGATGGTGGTCGTCACCGATGTGCGGGGTGAGGTGCTGGCCACCGCGAAGACCGCTGAGTCGGGCACGTTCACCTTCGAAGAGCTGCCCGCGGGCGTCTTCACGCTCGCGGTCAACGCGGCCGCGTACCGCCCGGCGGCGCTGCCGGTCGAGGTCGGTGCGCAGGGGATCACCCGCGTCGAGGTCGAACTCGCCTCCGGCGCGCATCTGCAGGGCACGGTACGGGCCGGTGCGGACCAGCGTCCGATGGCCGACGCACGGGTCACGCTGATCGACGCGGCGGGCAACGTCGCGGGCACGGCGACCACCGGTGAGGACGGCTCCTATGCCTTCACCGATCTGAACGCGGGCGACTACACGCTGATCGCCAGCGGATACCCGCCGGTCGCCCGCACGCTCGTGGTGGACGGTCCGGGCGAGGACGCCTTCGACGTCGAGCTCGGCCACCCGGCCGAGTAACCGAAGCGACTGGCGGGCGCGCACAGCGGAGACGCGTACCGCCAGTTCGGGGGAGAACGGGTTCCGGCCGACGGCCGGAGCAGGGGACGGCCGAGGCCGTCCGGCCGGAACCCGTGACCAAACGATCAGGAGATGCAATGACCACGCACACGGGTGAGGGCAACACCGGACTTCGGGCCCGGATTCGGACCAAGGACGGCTGGGCGGTGCAGCACGCGGTACTGACCGTAACGGATATGACGGGAAGTCAGGTACAACGGGCGACCGCGGACGACGACGGGGTGGTACGGACCGATCCGCTGCCGCCGGGCGCCTACACGGTGATCGTCACGGCCGTCGGCTACCAGCCGGCCGCCTCGACGGCGATCGTCAGCGCCGCGGGCCGGGCGGACCTGGGCAATCTGGTCCTCGCCCGGCAGGGCGGTGTCGAACTGCCGCCGCCGGGCCCGTGGACCATCGACCCGGCGCACTCCTCGGTCGGCGCGGTCGCGCAGCACCTGGGCATCTCCAGCGTGCGCGGCCACTTCACCGAGTTCCGCGGCCAGATCACGATCGCCGAGAACGTCGAGGAGTCGTCGGTGGTCGCGGCCATCACCGCGGCGAGTATCGACACCGGCAACAAGATGCGCGACGACCACCTGCGGTCCCCCGACTTCCTGCACGTGGACGTCCACCCGGAGATCACCTACCGCGGCACCGGCGGCGTCACCCCGGCCGGACCGGACCGCTGGACGGTGCACGGCGAGCTGACGATGAACGCGCTCACCCGCCCGGTGGACCTGGACCTGACCTACCTGGGCACCGGCCCCGACCCGTGGGGCGGCACCCGGGCCGCGTTCCGCGCGACGACGGAGCTGCGGCGGGAGGACTTCGCCATGAACTACAACCAGGTGCTGCAGGCGGGCATCGCCGCCATCGGTACGACGCTGCGCGTGGAACTCGACATCCAGGCGGTGCAGGGCGAGTCACTGCCGATGGCCTGAGCTTGGTCGTAGAGTGCGGACATGGCACCGCACATCGCTACCAACACCACTGTGGACCTCGGCCAGTTGCTGGAGTTCGCCCGGCCCAGGCACCGGGCCGTCCTGCTGACCACCCGCGCGGACGGGCGGCCCCAGGCCTCCCCGGTGACCTGCGGCGTGGACGACTCCGGGCGGCTGGCCGTCTCCACGTATCCGGACCGCGCCAAGGCCCGCAACATCCGCCGGGATCCCCGCGCGTCGCTGATCGTCCTGTCCGACGACTGGAACGGGCCCTGGGTACAGATCGACGGCACCGCGCAGGTCGTCGACCTGCCCGAGTCGATCGAGCCCCTGGTCGAGTACTACCGCAACATCTCGGGCGAACACCCCGACTGGGACGAGTACCGGGAGGCGATGCGGCGGCAGGGCAAGTCCCTGATCCGGGTCACGCCCGAGCGGTGGGGGCCGATCGCGACCGGAGGCTTCCCGCCGGGCATGGCGCAGTAGGGCCGAACCAGCCGCGCCCCACCGGGAATCCGCCAGGAATCCGCCAGGAATCCGCCAGGAAGGCCCTACCCCCGGTCGCGCATTACCTCGATGCCCGCGATGACGCACTCCAGCGCGACGGTGAAGTCGCGGTCCCGCGACTGCGCCATCGGCATCTTGGTGCGCAGGTCGATGAATTCCGTGAGGTCCTGGTACTGGGGACGCTCACGCACCGCGTCCGCCATCTCATGGAACAGGTCGTCCTCGCTGGCACCGGTGCTGCGGCACAGCTCGGTCCAGCGGCCTTCCACCGTGCCGTAGCCGTAGACGAACTGGTAGACGGCGGCGAGGGCGCCGGGGATCATCTCCGGCGGCAGTCCGGCGCGTTGCATCACCTGGTGGGCGACGGTGCTGAACGCCACCGACTTCGGGCCGACGTTGGCGTACTCGCCCATCAGACGGGACGCCCAGGGGTGGGTGGCGAGCATCCTGCGGTAGCTGAGGGCGAGTTCACGCACCGTGTCGCGCCAGTCGGCGGCCGCGTCCCCGGCGGGCAGCGGAACCTCGCCGAACGCCTCGTCCAGCGCGTACTCCAGCAGGTCGTCCTTGTTGTCGACGTACCAGTAGACGGACATCGGCGTCACGCCGAGTTCGGCGGCGAGGCGGCGCATCGAGAAGTTCTGCAGGCCATGGGCGTCCAGCAGGCGGACCGTGGTCTTGACGATCTTCTCGTGGTCCAGCCCGGCCGGCTGCTCCGACCTCTTGCGCCTGCCCCCCGCGCTCTCGTTCAGCCACACGCTCGCTTGCGGCTTGCTGGCGCGGGGGGCGGGGGCCATGGCTTCTCCTCGGTCGGGCTTCGGCAACGGTGCGCTGCGTAGGTGATGCTAAGCCGCGACCTCGGCCAGAGCCGGGCTCTGGCGGTCGGAGTCGGTACGGTCCGCGCGGTGCAGGAGGAACGCCGCGAGCAGACCACCGGCGAGAACCGCGGCCGCACCCATGAGTTGGCTGGTGCTCACTCCGGAAGAGAACGCGTCGGCGACCGCGGTGCGCTGCCGCGGACCGTGCGCGGCGGCGAGGGCGGCGGGCAGCGAGCCCGCGCCGATCGCGGCCGGAAGGAGCGCGGCGAAGCGGGAGTTGAGCACCGCGCCGAGCACCGCGATACCAAGTCCGTTGCCGAACTCGGTCAGCGTGCCGTTGACGCCCGCGCCGATACCCGCCCGCTCCGGCGGAATCGCGCTCATCAGCGCGGCGCCCATCGCGGGCATGGCCAGCGCGATGCCGATCCCCATCAGGATCAGGCCGAGCAGCATGCCCTGGTACCCATGCCTGCCGAGGACCGAGACCAGCGCGAGGCCGATCGCCAGCAGGCTCATGCCCACGACGACGATCCTCGCCGTACCGATCCTGCCCAGCAGGCGGGCGCCGACGCCCAGGATGTTCAGCAGCGCGATGCACGCGGCGAGCGGTGCGGTGCACAGGCCCGCCTTCAACGGCCCGTAGCCGAAGACGAACTGCAGATGCTGGGTGAGCAGGAAGAACGATCCGCCCATCCCGAAGGCCACCAGGATCCCGCCCGCGACCGCCCCGACGAAGCGGCGGTTGCGGAAGAACCGCATGTCCAGCATCGGGTGCGAGGTGCGGCGCTCCCACAGCGCGAATCCGGTGAGCGCCGCGACGCCGATGAACACGGGGAGCAGCGCTTCGGAGGACGTCCAGCCGTGGGCGGGCCCCGAGATGATCGCGTAGACCACGCCCACCATGCCGACGGTGGACAGCAGTGCGCCCAGCAGGTCGGGGCGCTCGCCCAGCGGGTTCTTCGACTCGGGGATCAGGCGGGCGACGGCCACCAGCCCGATCAGCGCCACCGGGACGTTGATCAGGAAGACCGATCCCCACCAGAACCGGCCGAGCAGCGCGCCACCGATCAGCGGCCCGGCGGCGAAACCGAAGGTGAGGACGGTGCTCCACAGGCCGATGGCCTTCGTCCGCTCCTGGTCGTCGAAGACCTGGATGATCACGGCCAGGGTGGTGGTCATCAGCAGTGCGCCACCGATGCCCATCCCGGCGCGGGCGGCGATGAGTTCGCCGGGGTTACGGGAGAACGCCGCGAGCAGGGAGCCCAGGCCGAAGAGGCAGAGCCCGGTCATCAACCCGAGCTTGCGGCCGAAGCGGTCGACGGCGCTGCCGACGGCGAGCAGCAGACCGGACTGGACGAGCGAGTACGCGTTGATCATCCACTGGATGTCCGCGGTGGTCGCGCCCAACTCCTTGGTGAGGGACGGGATGGCGACGTTGAGGATGGTGTTGTCCAGCAGGACCGTGAGCTGCGCCAGACAGATGACGCCGAGGATCAGCCAGCGGCGGGGGTGTGGCTGGTGAGCTGTGTCAGAGGTCAAGGCGGCTCCTTGTAAGGCGTACGGGACGGTGCGGTGCTGTACACCGTAGAAGCCTTCCCATACGCCGTACAAGTCGTTTATTGCGATGCCGCCATGGAAGTGAGGTCGTAGACCGTGGTGCCGCCCACCGTCTTCTTGCTGAAGGTCTTCTCGACCCATGCGCTGATCTGGGCGGAGGTGTTGGTTCCGGCGGTGCCCATGCCGGGTCCGAAGCCGGAGCCGCCGCTCCCGATGAAGTAGTGGATCCTCCGCTCGGCGACCAGCTTCTCGAACTGGGCCAGGACGGGCGCCGGATCCGAACCGTTGAAGCCGCCGATGGCCATCACCGGTCGGCCGGTGGCCAGTTGGTAGCTCGCCTGGTTCTGCGAACCGATGGCGGCGGCGACCCAGGTGTAGTCGTCCGCGTGCTGGGTGAGCAGGTCCTTCATGGCGGTGCTCACCTGGGCGCCGCCCAGCAGCCCGCCCATCCCGCCGCGTCCGCCACCAGGGGCAGCGGGCGAGCCGCCGGGGGCAGTGGCGGAGCCGCCGGGGGCAGTGGCGGAGCCGCCGGGGGCAGTGGCGGAGCCGCCGGGGGCAGTGGCGGAGCCGCCGGGGGCGGCAGGTATGCCGCCGGTGGCCGCGGGCGGGCTGCCCGGCAGGCGACCGCCGCGCGACCCGCCGGGACCGCCCGCCCCACCCGCACCACCCGGACCACCCTGACCCATGCCCGGACTCATGCCGGGACCCATGCCGGGACCGCCCAGGCCACCGCGACCACCGCGAGCACCTGGCCCGCCCGGGCCACCCGGCCCACCCATGGCGCCCGCTCCCGCCGGGCCCGCCGACGGCAGCGAACCGGTGTGGCCGGTGGAGACGGTACTCGCGGCATACGCGGCCGGTCCGGCCAGCGACACCGCGAGCCCGGCCGCCGCCGCGGTCACCGCCATCGCCCGCAGCATCCGGCGCCCGGCCACCGCCAGCACCAGTGCCAGTGCCAGTCCGGCCGCGAGGCCACCGACCAGCACCAGCCAGCGAAGCCACGGCAGCCAGTGCGGGGTACGCCCCAGCAGCTCGTACGACCAGAACGCGGTCACCGCCACCGTCAGCCCGAGCGTGACCGCCGCGAGGGGTGTACGTCGCCGCTCCCACAGCAGCGCGCAGCCCATCCCCACCACCGCCGCGATATGCGGCGCAAGCGCGATGTTGTAGTACGGGTGAAAGATCCCGGCCATAAAGCTGAAGACCCCAGCGGTGATGAGCAGCGCACCGCCCCAGAGCAGCAGCGCCTGCCGCCGGGCATCGCTCCGCTTCGTCCGCCAGGTCACCGCGATCCCAGCGACCAGCAGTATCAGCGCGGCGGGCAGCAACCAGGCGATCTGGCCGCCCATTTGGGCGGAGAACAGCCGGGCGAGGCCGGTCTGCCCCCACATACCGCCGCCCTGTCCCGCCCCCTGGCCTCGGCCCATACCGCCGCCGACACTGCCGGTCTCGTTGCCGCTCAGTCGGCCGAATCCGTTATAGCCAAAGGTGAGTTCAAGGAAGCTGTTGTGCTGGGAACCGCCGATATACGGGCGAGTGGACGCGGGCCATAGCTGGACCACGGCCACCCACCAGCCGCCGCTCACCACCAACGCCACTGCGGCCAGGGCCAGTTGCCACAGCCGCTTCCTCAGCCGTACCGGAGCGAAGACCACGTACACCAGCGCCAGCGGCGGCAGGATCAAGAACGCCTGCAAGGTCTTCACCAGGAACGCGCATCCGAAGAGCACTCCGGCCCACACCAGCCACTTCGTCCGGCCCTCTTCGAGGGACCGCTGGACGGCGTAGACCGCGCAGACCATCAGCAAGGCCAACAGCGCATCGGGATTGTTGAACCGGAACATCAGCACCGCGACCGGAGTACACGCCAGCACCGCCCCCGCGACCAGTCCCGCGCCCGGCCCGAACCGGCGGCGCACCGCCGCGTACAGCACCGCGACCGTCGCCACCCCCATCAGCGCCTGCGGCACCAGCACCGCCCAGGAGCCCAGCCCGAAGAGGCGGACGGACAACTCCATCGGCCACAGTGAGACCGGGGGCTTGTCGACGGTGATGAAGTTGGCCGCGTCCGAGGAGCCGAAGAAGAACGCCTTCCAGCTCCGGCTGCCCGCCTGGACCGCGGCGGAGTAGAAGGAGTTCGCCCAGCCGGAGGAGGACAGGTTGACCAGGTAGAGCAGCGCGGTCGCGGCCAGCAGGCCGACGAACCCCGGCCGCTCCCAGCGGGGTTCGCGGGCGCGTTCCGGCGCCGCGGTGGCGTTCACCGGTGCGCTGACTGCCGTGCTCATCGCGCCTCCTCGTGGCGTTCGGCCGCGTCCGGAAAGACCCAGGCGCGCAGCAGCAGGAAGCGCACCACGGTCGCGGCAAGGTTGGAGACGACCAGAACGGCCAGTTCCGCACGCTGTGTCGGCCGCCCGTCCGCCAGTTGGAGGGCGGCCAGCGAGCCGGAGGTCAGCGCCAGGCCGATAGCGAACACCACCAGACCCTGCGCCTGGTGGCGAGCGGCGCGATCACGCCCGCGCACACCGAAGGTGAAGCGCCGGTTCGCCGCGGTATTGGCCACCGTGCAGACCAACAGCGCCAGGGCGTTGGCCAGTTGAGGACCGAGGCCCTCGCGCAAGGCCGCGAACAGAGCGGCGTTGGCGGCCGTGCTCAGCGCGCCGATCACCGCGAACCCGGCCAGCTGCCGGGCCAGTCCGCTCGGTACCCCGCTGAGCGCGCGGTCACGCGGATCGTCACCGAACGGCCGACGCAGCCGGTCAAGCGGCAGCGCGCCGGTGGCCAGTGCTCGGCCGACCCGCCAGACGCCCTTGAGGTCATCAGTCGCGGTACGCACTATATGGACGGTGCTATGGGGATCGTCTATCCAATCCACCGGCACCTCATGGATGCGCAGGCCCCCGCGCTCGGCGATAACCAGCATCTCCGTGTCGAAGAACCAGCCGGTGTCCTCGACCAACGGCAGCAGCCGCTCCGCTACGTCCTTGCGGATCGCCTTGAACCCGCACTGCGCATCGGAGAAGCGGGCCGCGAGGCCGCCACGCAGAATCAGGTTGTAGGCGCGGGAGATGAACTCCCGTCTGGCCCCCCGCACCACACGTGAACTGCGGGCCAGCCGCGACCCGATGGCCAGGTCGGAATGGCCGGAAACCAGCGGGGCGACCAGCGGCAGCAGCGCGTTGAGGTCGGTCGACAGGTCGACGTCCATGTACGCCAGTACCGGCGCGTCGGACTGCGACCACACGGCGCGCAGCGCCCGCCCCCGCCCCTTCTGCACCAGATGCACCGCGCTGACCTGCGGGAACTCCCGCTCCAGAGCCTCGGCGACCACGGCTGTGCGGTCCGTACTGGCGTTGTCGGCGATGGTGATCCGGAAGCCGTACGGGAAGGCGGCGGCGAGGTGTGCGTGCAGCCGGCGAACGCACGGTTCGAGGTCGGTCTCCTCGTTGTAGACGGGGATGACGACATCGAGCACGGTGTCCTGCGCGGCGGGGCGCAGCGGTGCGCGGGCAGGCAGCCGCTGCCGGGGGCCGCCGGGCGGTGCACCGGCGCGAGCGGGCGGAAGCGGGGGAAGCGTCAAGGTCCTCATGGATCACGACACTCGGCGGCCCCGCTGTCACGACCGTGTGGTCAGCCTGTCCCCAGCCTGTGAGTCCGGGCGGGCGCCAGCGGAAACGGACTCCGCGGGGGCGGTGTCGGCGGCAGCGGTGTCGGCGGTGCCGGGCAGCAGCACGCGGAAGACCGTACGGCCGGGAACGCTTTCCGCCGTGATCCGGCCACCGTGCGCGGTGACCACCGCATGCGCGATGGCCAGGCCCAGGCCGGTGCTGCCCGCCGTCCGGGAGCGGGACACCTCACCCCGGGCGAACCGCTCGAAGACATACGGCAGCAGCGTGGCAGGTATACCCGGACCGTTGTCCAGCACCTCCAGCAGCGCACCGCGCGGATGGCGGGAAACCCGGGCGGTGACCGTGGTGTCCGGTGGGGTGTGGGTACGGGCGTTGGCCAGCAGGTTGGCCAGCACCTGATGCAGCCGAGCCGGATCGGCGCGTACCAGCACCGGGTCATCGGGCAGATCCAGCCGCCAGCGGTGGCCCGGACCCGCCGCACGGGCGTCACTGACCGCGTCGACCACCAGTGGCGAAAGATCCAGCGCCTCGTACGACAACGGGCGTCCGGCGTCGAGCCGGGCGAGCAGCAGGAGGTCCTCCACGAGCGTCGTCATGCGCTTCGCCTCGGACTCGATCCGGCCGAGCGCATGCCGGGTGTCGGGGCCGATCGGCTCACCGCCGCGCCGGGTCAACTCGGCGTAGCCGCGAATCGAGGCCAGCGGCGTACGCAGTTCATGGCTGGCGTCGGCGACGAACTGGCGGACCTGCGTCTCACTGGCATGCCGGGCCTCAAGCGCCGAACCCACATGGCCCAGCAGGCGGTTGAGCGCGGCACCGACCTGTCCGACCTCGGTACGCGGGTCGGTGTCCGACACCGGGACACGGTCGTGCAGCGCCACCTCGCCACGATCCAGGCGCAGTTCGGAGACGCGGGTGGCGGTCGCCGCGACACGGCGCAGCGGGCGCAGTGCGTACCGGGTGGTCACCGCACCGGCCAGCCCGGCGGCCACCAGCCCGCCGGCGGTGACGCAGATCGTGATCACGATGAGCTTGCGCACCGTGTTCTGCACGTCCTTCGCCGGCTGCCCGACGACCAGCGGGACGCCGTCCTCGCTCACCACCCGCATGATCCGGTAGTCGCCAAGGCCCGGGATGTCGACGGTGCGCGGGGTGCCGTCCAGGGCCAGGCCGCTCAGTGCCGCCCGCTGTGCGCCGTTGAACGGGATGCCGGTGAGGTCCCGGCTCTGCGTCGCGGCGCTGAACTGGCCGTCGATGACCTGGCCCTTGAGGTCGAGGATCGCGCCGAGCGTTCCGGGGGCCTGTCCACCGCCGGTGACGAAGCCCAGTACCTGGGCCGGGGTGGGAGCGGACAGGTCCGGACCCGGGCCGGAGTGCCCCACGTCCGGCGGCAGATGCGTCGCCCGCCCGGCCACGCCCCGGACACTGCCGTCCAACTGCTTGTAGAGATAGGACTGCAGTGCCACCGTCGTCACCACGCCAACCACCGTGCAGACGACGGCGACCAGCGTGACCGACCAGGCCAGCAGTCGCGCCCGCAACGACCAGCGGCGACGGGACGCGGTCGCGGAACGCGTCACAGCCGGGTTTCCGATCGGGGCCGAGGGACCGGGCGCGGCGGTCATCCGGCTTCGGCAGGCTTGATCAGATATCCGGCGCCACGCCGGGTGTGAATCATCGGCGCCCGACCCGCATCGATCTTCCGCCGCAGGTACGAGATGTAGAGCTCGACGACGTTGGCCTGGCCGCCAAAGTCGTAGCTCCACACCCGGTCAAGGATCTGGGCCTTGCTGAGCACCCGGCGCGGGTTGCGCATCAGGTACCGCAACAGCTCGAACTCGGTGGCGGTGAGGTGGATGGACCGGCCGGCGCGGCTGACCTCATGGCTGTCCTCATCAAGGGTGAGGTCACCCACCACCAGCAGCGACTCCGAGCGGATGGCCGCCGCCCCGGACCGGCGCAGCAGACCGCGCAGCCGGGCCACCACCTCCTCAAGGCTGAAGGGCTTCGTCACATAGTCGTCGCCGCCCGCGGTCAGCCCGGCGATCCGGTCCTCGACGGCGTCCTTGGCGGTCAGGAACAGCACCGGCACATCGGGCAGTTCGCGGCGCACCCTGGACAGCACCTCAAGCCCGTCGACGTCGGGGAGCATGATGTCGAGCACCACCGCGTCGGGCCGGAAGTCACGCGCGGTCCGCAACGCGGCGCCACCGTCGGCCTCGGTGCGCACTTCCCATCCCTCGTACCGCAACGCCATGGACAACAGATCGGCGAGTGCCGACTCATCGTCGACGACAAGCACCCGGACCGGCGACCCGTCGGGACGCAGCAACTCGGTACGGCCCGCGGCCACGGGCGCGGCGGCGGTCTGGCTGGCGACGGTCCGGCTGGCGCTGGTGGCAGTCCGGCCGCTCTGCGTGGAAGAAGGAATGGCAGGCATGGCCAACACCTTCGACCTCGCCAGTGAGAGCATCCTTTCCGCAATCTGTGAGTTGTCTGAGAAACTCCGGGCCACTCCGTTAAGGAGCCGCCCAGCCAAGGAATAGGCGGGGGGACCTCCGGTTGCCGCTGCCGAGTACACCGGCAGGGACACCACACGGAGGGGGACGGGCCATGGGCACGGCACTGGGACGGTACGGGATCTGGAGCGTCGCGCTGGGGGCGGACGCCAACTCGGACAACGGCGAGGTCATCGAGGCCGTCCGGCGCGGCCGGCCTGGCGCGTGAGGGCTGGCGGCGCCTGGCCGAGGCGCTGGAGCTGAAGGGCTGAACCGGCCCGACAACCCACCCTCGGATCGGACCCGGTGGCCGCTCGGGGCGACAATCAGCCACGACCGGCAGTGTTGGGCCGCTCAACACCCTATGGAGGAACCATGCGCGTGATCGACTTCGACCATCTCGTCCTCAACGTCGCTGACATCGAGCGTTCCCTCTCCTTCTACTGCGGCCCGCTCGGCCTCGCGCCGGTCCGCGTCGACGAATGGCGCGCGGGCAAAGCGCCCTTCCCCTCGGTACGCGTGAGTCCGACGACCATCATCGACCTCGTGCAAGGCCCGTCCGACTCCGTCCAGGGCTCCAACGTCGACCACATCTGCCTGGTCGTGGAGCCCCTCGACTGGCAACAGGTCATCGACTCAGGCGAGTTCACCGTCCTGGACGGCCCCGGCCCCCGCTTCGGCGCCCGCGGCACCGCCCAGTCCCTCTATGTACGCGACCCGGACGGCAACACGGTGGAACTGCGGTGGTATCCCGAGGAGGGGTAACGGGGTCAGCCAGTTGGCGAGTTCCCGGGTCAGGCGACGAAGTCCCTGATGAGACCGGCCAGTTCAGCGGGACGCTCATGGATTACCAGGTGCCCGCTGTCCAGTTCCTCGTAGCGGCTGCCCGGTATCGACTCATGCAACTCGCGAGTGTAGGCGACCGGGACTATCTGGTCCCGGGCCGCGCCGACGACCAGGGTGGGCGCGGTGATGTCGGGTAGCAGCGCGCGGATGTCCAGTGCGATGTCGAGATCGATCTGGCGCCGGGCGCCGTCCGGGAAGCTGGTCTGCGCCACGGTCCGCTCGATCGCCGTGTCCCCCGCGTCATCCAGCCACGCCGAGGACCACCCCTCGGTCGTCACGAAGCGCGCGAACAGTGCCGGGTCCGCTGTCCACAGCCGCCGCCAGAGGCCGAACGCCAGACGCTGCCGCGGGCCGGTGGCCGCCCACCCCGCCACCAGTACGAGTTTGCTGACCAGCTCGGGCCGGATGGCGGCCAGGGCCGCCGCCACGGCGGCGCCAAGAGAGAACCCCACCACGGCTACCGGTCCCGGCGCCCCCGCATCGGCGACCGCCGCTTCGACCTGCCGGGCCAGACCGTCGATGGTCAGCGGACCGCCAGAGTCCTTCGTTCCGCCGCTGCCCGAGTAGTTGGGCGTGATCACCGTGTGCCGATCGGAGAACCGGCCCACCAGATGCCCGTAGTTGCTCTCCGCGTCGCTCCCGGTGCCGTGCACCAGCACCAGCCCGGGACCGCTGCCCGCCGTCGCGTACTCGACCAGGTCAGTACCGCTCGCCACGTATCGCATGGCGCACCCCTCCCGTACCCCCGCGACCTTCTGTAGTAGTCGCTACGGAAAACCATAGCACACCACCTATCGATCGCTATAGAATTTCCCCATGACCGGAACACAGCCGCTGGAGCGGCAGCGGCGGCAAGAGAAGGAGAAGCCGAAGGGCCGCCCCCGGGGCTTCGACCGGGAGACGGCACTGGAGCGGGCCCTCACCCTCTTCTGGCAACACGGCTACGAGGCCACCTCCATCTCCGGGCTGACCAAGGCCATGGGCATCAGCCCGCCCAGCCTCTACGCCGCCTTCGGCGACAAGCGCTCGCTGTTCGAGGAGGCCGTCGCCCGGTACCAGGAGTCCTACGGCGCCTTCACCCCCCGCGCGCTCACCGAGGAGCCGACCGCCCGGGGCGCGATAGAGCGCGTACTCCACGAGGCCGCCGCCGAGTTCACCGCCCCCGGCCGCCCGCACGGCTGCCTGGTGATCTCCGGCGCCGTCAACTGCGGGCCGGAATCCGCCGACGTCGAGGCCGCACTGCGTGACATTCGCGAGGCGAGCAAGCACGCGATACACGACCGCGTGGTCTCCGGCGTCCGCACCGGCGAGCTCCCCGCCGACACCGACACCGAGGCTCTCGCCCAGTACTACGCCGCGGTCTTCCAGGGCATGTCCACCCAGGCTCGGGACGGCGCGAGCCGCAGCGAGCTGGAGGCCCTGGCCGAACTGGCCATGCGCGCCTGGCCCAGCTGAGCGAGCGGGAAGACGCCACGGGCCCGGCACTCGTAAGTGCCGGGCCCGTGACCGCAGTAGCGGGGACAGGATTTGAACCTGCGACCTCTGGGTTATGAGCCCAGCGAGCTACCGAGCTGCTCCACCCCGCGTCGTTGGACACCACCTTACATGCACGAAGACCCCCCGGAACACCACACCACCGCCGGGACACCATGCGGGGCGCTCGAAGCACCTGGGAGGCGCACGCCCGCCCCCCAACGCGCGGGCGCGCGAGAACAGGCCGGTGGGGTATGCCCAGTGCTCTACCGACAGCAGCAAGGCCCTGTCATCATTCACCCTCAGGAGGAGACGTGACCTGTCCCATGTGCGGCTCGACGGACGGCAGGCAACTCAACAATGGAAACTGGCAGTGCAACAAGTGCGGAGCGGTCACGGCAGGCCAGGGCCGCGTGGGAAGCGCTCGACCCTGAGACGCGCGAGCGCGTGCCGTTCTTGTCGCCCGAGGAGTTCACCGTCGCCGACGGCGAGGAATCGGCCCAGCAGTGGCAGCGCTTCGTCGACGTACTCGACCGCGCGGAACGCCACGAGGGCCTGTAGGCCCCACCCCCAGACCGCGCCCCGGTGACCAGCGGCCCAGGTGGCCAGGCAGACTCCGGAAGCCGCACGCGCCCTGCCTGATCTGTGGAAGGCCCGTTCCGACGTCGGAACGGGCCTGATGATGTTGTGCACGCGGCAGGGTTGGAAGCTGCGGCCTTGGATCCGTCGTCGGCGGTCATACAGGCCACCATGGGTGCGGTTCTGACCTGATCGGCACGGACAGACACGGAGCCGTCCCCAGACTCCGGGTTCACGGCATGCCCTGGCCGCGGGGCGGACGCGGGGCCGGCCAACGTCTTCACTGGTGTGCCGCCGCCCCGTGACAGCTGGCGCCGTCTCATGTCGATAAGCGTCATTCGATCGCGGTCTGACGTCGGAATGCCGCTGGATCAACCTCCTGGATCAGGATTCGCCGTCCCAGGATGGTTGTGTGGCGCCGGTGATGAGATCCGTCCGCGACGGGCGCGATCACAGCGCCGGTCGTGGGTTGGGAAACATGGAGGCGGCAGTGTCGAACATCGTGCTGGTGCACGGAGCTTGGAGTGACGGGTCGAGCTGGCAGGAGGTGATCGCCGCCCTCCAGGACGAGGGGCACCGGATGCTGGCCGTCCAGCTGCCGCTGACCTCGCTGGAAGCGGACATCGCCTGGACACAGCGGCAGATCGCGACATTCGACGAGCCGGTGACGTTGGTCGGGCACTCCTACGGCGGCATGGTGATATCCGCGGCCGCGCATCAAAACGCCCAGGTCACCGCGCTGGTGTTCATCGCGGCCTACGCACCCGACGAATCCGAGACGATCCAGATGCTGAGCGATCGTGGCGCGCCGACCCGTGGCCGCGCCGCGATCCGGTTCAGTGAAGATGGCTGGTCGACCATCGATCCCGACCTGTTCGGGGATGCGCTCGGAGCCGATCTTCCGGCGACGACGACCCGGATCCTGGCAGCAGTGCAGAAGCCGACCCACAGCGCCTGCTTCTCGCGTCCGTCAGGGCGCGGTGCGTGGCATGACCTGCCGTGCGCCTACGTCCTCTCCGTGGACGACCAGATCCTCGACCCCGGGCTGCAGCGGTGGTTCGCCGAACGGGCGAATGCCACGGTCACCGAACTACCCTCCAGCCATCTCTCGATGGTCTCGCATCCCGAAGAGGTGGCCGCCGCCATTGGCAGGATGCTGCGCGAGAGAATGTCCCGAAGCCGACGGTGCGCCGGCTGACGTGGGTCAACTACGCATCAATGCTACGGAATTACATCGTTCCAGGGACCGGTCGAAACAAGGCCGCCCGCTCCTCGCTTCCACGGTCTTCGGCCTGCTTGCGCCTCATCGCTCCATGAGCGGCAGACCGACACCCCGACGATCATGGAAGGCCTCGGGCGTGGCGCTGCCCCGGCGCAGGATGACGGCGACGACGGCAACGGGCCGGATGACGATGACGGTTCGGTCGAGGAGCGGTGGCAGTGGCGGTGGCGGAGGCGATCCAGGAGCGGCTGCCGTCAACCACTGCTGTCACGTCCAAGGCAAGAGGCCCTCTCGATCGTTCGAGAGGGCCTCTGAGCTGCTGTGCACTCGGCAGGATTCGAACCTGCAACCTTCTGATCCGTAGTCAGATGCTCTATCCGTTGAGCTACGAGTGCTTGTGCTTCCCGGCGTTTTCTTGCCGGTCGGCGTTGCGGGAACAACATTACATGAACCCCGCCGCCAGGCGAAATCCATTAGCCATACCCACTCCGACCTGGGGAAACGCCGCAACGAGGGGCGTCTGGGCGGCAGCCGGGGCGCGCGGGGGCGATCACGGGGGTGCCCGGAGTCGCTCGGGAAACGCGACAGCCCCGGCCGGAGAACCGGACGGGGCTGTCGGTGAAAGCGGAGGCTCCGGGATTTGAACCCGGGATGGGCGATTAACCCAAACCGCATTAGCAGTGCGGCGCCATAGACCAGACTAGGCGAAGCCTCCAGCACGATCCGCGCGAGCGCGGTGCGTGTCCAGATAATGGCACACCCCCGAGGGGCGTTACCAATCGCAGCTTACGGTACAAGGCCGCCGGTCGGGAGGGCAAAGCCGTTACGAGGCGGTGCGCCGACATGCCCACGATCGGGTGATATGCCGTGGCTGGGCGCGGCCCGGGCGGTAGGAGAGGCGCGTCGCCTTCCGCTGCCCCGCCCCTTCTCCGCCCCTTCTCCGGCGCTTCGCCGCCTTCTGGGAGCCGCCTCATGTTCCGTATCCGTGACCGCGCTCACACCGAGAGCCGCTTCGAAGCCCGCCCGCCGCGGCCGCTCGGACTCTCCCTCACCGCCACGGCGGTCCTGGCGCTGGCCGCCGTTCCCGCCCCGGCCTCCGCGGCCGCACGGCTGCCGGTGCCAGTACCGCTGCCACTGCCGCTGCCGTTGCCGTTGCCCGACTCCGCGGGCGATCAGCTCACCATCACGTACGCCGACGGCAGCGGCCCCACCGTCACCAGCACGCTGAGCTGCCATCCGGCGGGCGGTACGCACCGGAACGCGCGGGCCGCGTGCGACCGGCTCGACGCGCTGGACGGTCCGCTCGGCCCCGTGCCGCACGACCAGATGTGCACCGAGCTCTACGGCGGACCGCAGACCGCGCGGATCACCGGCACCTGGCGCGGTCGGCACGTCGAGGACACGTACACCAGGACCGATGGCTGTCAGGCCGCACGCTGGCAGCGGATGGAACCGGTACTCCCCGAGCCGGGCCGCCCGCCCCGGACCCCGGCCCCGTAGGGCGCGCGCCCGCCAGGTCATCCGGGCGGCGCCCCGGAATCACCCGGGCGGCCAATCGCTCAGCACAGTCGCTCATCCCAGGCCCGGGAACGGTCCGGCGCAGGCGAGAACGGTCCGGCTTGGTCGGCATTAGTCGGTCTTAGTCGGACCCGGACAAGATCGTCACGAAACCTCTCCTCGCTCTCCGTCATCCGCCACCGCGCCCAGGAGGACGCCCCTTACACTCCTGTGGTGACATGCCACGGGGGGAAGGGCAAGATGGGCCATCGGTGATAGCAGCCCGCGATCGCCGAGCAAGCTGAACAAAGAGCGGTATCAGCAAGTGCGGTATCAGGGAGGACGCGTCTCGTGAGCAGCAGGCCATCCCGAGGCGCTGCTCGCCTCGCGGCAATACTCGATGCCCTCCCCGACGCGCTCCTGTTGGTGAACGCCAACGGAACAGTGGTCAACGCCAATGCGATAGCCCTGGAGACGTTCGAGGCCCCCGGCACCGCGCTGGTCGGGCGGGGTCTGCTCGATCTGCTGCCCGCCTTCGACTCCCGGCGCATCCCCGGTTCGATGCGCCGCCCGGACTCGGAGGAGGACCGGCGCACCAAGCCGACCCGGATGGTCGCGCGGCGCACCGACGGCAGCGAGTTCCCGGTCGAGGTGACGAGCGCGAACCTGGAGGACGGGCGCACCCCGTACGCCGATCCGCACCACCTGTACACCGGTGACGAACTGCTGATGCTGGTGGTCCGGGACCTGACCGGCACACTCGACACCGAGGCCGAACTCGCCCGCCAGCAGCGGCAGACCGAGATGATCCTGCGCGCCGCCAGCGAGGGCGTGGTCGGCGTCGACACCGAGGGCAAGGTCGTGCTGGTCAACCCGGCCGCGGCGCAGATCCTCGGCTTTCGGGCCAGTGACCTCGGCGGACAGGAGCTGCACCCGCTGATCCATCACTCTCGGGCCGACGGCACCGCGCTGCCGTACGAGGAGACGCCGCTCGCCGACACGCTGCGCTCGGGACGCAAGCACCGGGTGCGCGGACAGGTGCTGTGGACGAAGAACGGGCGCGCGGTGCCCGTCGACCTCACCACCGCGCCGGTGCGCGAGGGCGAGCAACTGGTCGGCGCGGTGATGTCCTTCACCGACCGCGGCCGCTTCGACGCGCTGGCGGCGCGCCATGCGCAGTTGCGCGAGGTGCTGGACGCGTCGCTGCGCGCGCCGCTGGACGAGCTGCGCGGTGAGCTGTCCGGGCTCGCGGCGGACCCGGCGGGGCAGTTGTGGCCGGAGGCCAACCAGACGCTGCACCATTTGGCCGCCGGGTACGCGCGGATGACCACGCTCATCGACAACGTGCTGGCCTTCCAGCGGCTCGACTCCGGCAAGGAGAAGCTGGAGCGGGCGTCGGTCGGTCTCGACGACGTGGTCGCGGCGGGCGTGGAAGGGGCGATCGACCTGATCGGCCCGGGCCGCGCGCAGTACGCGGTGCACGCGCCGCCGATCGAGGCCGTGGTGGACGGGCCCCGGCTGTCGCAGGCGCTCGCGCATCTGATCGCCGATGTGGCGGGTGTGGACGCCACGGGCCGTACCGCGGTGGTCGCCGGAGGCGGTGACTCCACAATCGTGGTCGCGGCGGCGCAGCGCGGCGACGTGGTACGGATCGAGGTGCGCGGACCGCACAGCGGCGGCAGCCCGGTCCATCTGCCGATCACCCGTGGAATCGTGGAGCGGCACGGCGGAGTGCTGCAGACGCATGACGTTCCGGGGCAGGGCGGTAGCGCCTATGTGCTGGAGGTGCCGGTCGGCGACGGCGGCACGGGTGGTGACACCGACCCGGGCAAGGCGTCGGCGGCGGTGCGCGAATCCGAGACGACGGTGCTGCCGATGCCGTCCGCCCCGGCCCGCGGTACGCAGGGTGCGACGGCCGGGCAGAAGGCCGACGACCCGACGGGCCCGGCCGCCGGGCGGGCGCCACGGCCGCGGCGGCCGGTTGACGACAGCAACGGCGGTCCCGGTGCGGCCATCGCGCTTCCGGCGGGACCGTCGGCCGCCGCGAGCGGCACGTCCGCGACACCGGACCAGCCGACCGGGCGGCGTCGGGCGCTGCGCCGTGCGGAGCCGGGCGGCACGGAACAGCTGCCCGGTCCTGTACCCGACAGCGCGGACGGAACGAACGGCTCCAACGGGTCCGGGCCGCAGCCGCAGGCCGCGGCGGCAGCCCGGCCGAGCGGTCGGCGGGCGCGCCGCACGCTGGCCGAGGGCCAGCAGCCGGAGCTTCCCGCGGGTCCCGCCGCACACGCACTGCCGCCCGGCGATCCGCAAGGCGGCGGGCAGGTGAACGTACCGATGGCCGGTACGCTGCCCGCCCCGCAGGAGCAGTTGAGCCGTCCGGCCCTGCCCGCTCAGGCGGCGCCGCCCGAGCAGGCCGCGGCGCAAACGGCGACGCCTCGGGGACGCCGCGCACGTGCTGTGGACGGTCCAGGCGCGCTGCCCGAGGAGTCGGGTCCGCTCCCCGGTCCTGAGCAGCCCCAACGGCTCGCCATCGAACCGCCGTCCCCTTCGCCCGCCACCGAGTCGGCGCCCCGGCCGTCCGGCCGTCGGGCCAAGAAGCCTGCCGCCGGGCCGGAGTTGCCGGGCGCGATGCCTCCGGCCGCCGAGGCCATGGAACCGGTTCACCAGGGCCTGCCCCAAGGCGAGCGTCCGAGCCAGCAGCAACCGGCACGTCCGACCCCGCACCACGCGCTGCCCGGCCCGGTCAACGGCCAGCAGGGTACGGCCGGTTGGCACGCGGCGGCCGGACCGCGCCCGCTACCCGCGCTCCCGACGGCGCCGGGCGGCGAAGCCGCTCAGTCGCCGCAGTCGGAGGGGCGGGCGATAAGCGTACGGACGCTGGGGCAGGGCGTGGCGTTCACCCAGCCGGGGCAGGCGACGCCCGCGGCCGGGCAGCCCGCCGCGTCCGGTGGTTCGGGGCGGCGCCGGAAGCTGTCCGCTCCGCCGCAGGCGGTGGCCACCGGCGCGGCACAGGCCGTCGAGCCCGCCCGGCCGCACCCGACGGACGCCGTCTCGGCATCGAATCCGGCGTTCCAGCCCAGTGACAGCCAGGGTGAGGGCCAGGCGTTCGCCATAGGCGCGCCCGCCGAAGGGGACGAGGGTCCCGAGCATCTCGACGGCCCTAACGGCGCGGTGGAGGTCAGCGCGGCCTCGGCGCCCGCCGAGGCCGACGGCGACGCGGCGGCCGAACTGAGCAGCCCGCGGCGGCTGCTGGTCTGGCCGGAACCCGATGTGTCGACCCGGCAGGCGTTGACCGACCGCGGCTACCGTCCGGTGACGGTGCGGTCGCGCGAGGAGGTGGACGCGCAGGTCGCCGAGTATCCGGCGGCGCTGTTCGTCGACCCGCTGACCGGCCCGATCACCCGTACAGCGCTTCAGTCGCTGCGTGCGGCGGCGGTGGCCGCCGAGGTCCCGGTGCTGGTGACGGCCGGGCTCGGCCAGGCCACCCGCGAGGCGGCGTACGGCGCCGACCCGGCCGTGCTGCTCAAGGCCCTCGCGCCGCGCGACAGCGAGCAACACCCGCCGCGGGTACTGCTGGTGGAGAGCCACCGGGACATCGCGGCGGCGTTCACCGCGACGCTGGAGCGGCGCGGAATGCAGGTCGCGCACGCGGCGTCGGAGGGCGACGCGGCAACGCTGGCCGCCCAGATACGACCGAATCTGGTCGTGATGGATCTGATGCTGATCAGGCGCCGTCGGGTCGGCATCGTCGACTGGCTGCGGGCGAACGGCCTGTTGAACCGCACTCCGCTCGTCGTCTACACCTCGGTGGATATCGACGCGGCCGAGCTGCCACGGCTCGGCTCGGGCGAGACCGTGCTGTTCCTCGCGGAACGCTCCACCAGCGGCGAGGTGCAGGGCCGGATCGTGGACCTGCTGAGCAAGATCGGCACCGAGCTCTAGGGCCGTCCGTCCGGGGGAGGTTGGCCGTGGTTCACCGCGGCCGTGCGCCCGCCGGACGGACCCCAGAAGGACGGGCCCTAGAAGACGGTCACGTCCAACTGCCCGTCCGCGTACTGGCGGCGGATCACCTTCTTGTCGAACTTGCCGACCGAGGTCTTGGGGACGGCGGTCACGATCGTCCAGCGCTCCGGGACCTGCCAGCGGGCGACGCGTTCGGTGAGGAAGACCCGCAGCGTGGCGTAGTCCGCCGCAGCGCCTTGCTTCAACACCACGGTGGCGAGCGGCCGTTCGCCCCACTTCTCGTCGGGGACCGCGATGACGGCCGCCTCGGCCACATCCGGGTGAGCCATCAGGTGGTTCTCCAACTCCACCGATGAGATCCACTCACCGCCCGACTTGATGACGTCCTTCGCGCGGTCGGTCAGTGTCAGATAGCCGTCCGATGAGATCACCCCGACGTCGCCGGTGCGCAGCCAGCCGTCGTGGAACTTGTCCTCGGGAGTGATGGGTTCGGCTCCGGCGCCGCCGAAGTAGGCGCCCGCGATCCACGGACCGCGTATCTCCAGTTCACCCGCGCTCTGACCGTCCCACGGCATCACCTCGCCGGAGGGGCCGATCAGCCGGGCCTCCACGGAGGTGGGGAAGCGGCCCTGGGTGACCCGGTACTTCCATGCCTCCTCGCCGGTGACTCCGGCCGGGGGGTGGGCCGTCGTGCCCAGCGGCGAGGTCTCGGTCATCCCCCAGGCGTGGCAGACGTCGATGCCGTGCCGCTCCTCGAAGTCCCTCATCAGCGAGGGCGGGCAGGCCGAGCCGCCGATGATGACCTGGCGTACCGAGGAGACGTCCCGTGGCTTGGCGGCGAGTTCGGCGAGCAGCCCCTGCCAGATGGTGGGGACGGCGGCGGCGTGCGTGGGCCGCTCGGCCTCGATCATCTCGGCGATCGCGGCGGGCTGCAGGAACCGGTCGGTCATCAGCATGTTGATGCCCGTCATGAACGCGGCATGCGGAATGCCCCAGGCGTTGACATGGAACATCGGGACGATGGGAAGGGTGGTGTCCTGGTCGGTCAGCGCGAACGACTCGGCCATGTTGACCTGCATCGAGTGCAGGTAGATGGACCGGTGGCTGTAGACCACGCCCTTGGGTTCGCCGGTGGTGCCCGAGGTGTAGCACATCGCGGCGGCCTGCCGTTCGTCCAGCTCGGGCCAGTCGTAGTGGTGCGCGCGGTCCGCGATCAGCGACTCGTACTCATGGACGGTCGGGCGGCAGCCGTCGAGCACGGAGGTGTCGCCTGGGCCCACGACCACCAGGTGCTCCACGGAATCCAGCCGCGGCAGCAGCGGGGCGAGCAGCGGCAGCAGCGTGCCGTTGACGATGATGACCCGGTCCGCCGCGTGGTTGACGATCCAGGTCAACTGCTCGGCGGGCAGCCGCAGATTCAGCGTGTGCAGCACCGCACCCATGGACGGGATCGCGAAGTACGCCTCGACGTGCTCCGCGTTGTTCCACATCAGCGTCGCGACCCGGTCACCGGTGGCGACGCCCAGTTCGTCGCGGAGCGCGTTGGCCAGTTGGACGGCGCGGATCCCGATGTCGTGGAAGGAGCGGCGCTGTGGCTCGCCCTCCCCGGTCCAGGTCGTCACCTGTGACCGCCCATGGACAAGCGCACCGTGAACAAGGATGCGCGTGACGGTCAGCGGTACGTCCTGCATCGTGCTGAGCACCGGGAGCCTCCCACGTTACGGGCGAGTAATCTCCAGGTGATTGTGTCGGCATACCCAGCGGTATGTCACTACCGCGTGACCCACCCGTTGCCAGCGGATCCGTGTGATCCACGGTCTGCCACCGGCGGCACGCCGCCCGCTATCAGGCGAGCAGCTCCGGATCGGTGCGCAGCTTCACCAGCGCCCGCGAGACCGAGCTCTTGACCGTGCCCACCGAGACACCGAGCACCTCGGCGGTCTGCACCTCGGTGAGGTCCTCGTAGTAGCGCAGGACGACCATCGCGCGCTGCCGGGCCGGGAGCCGGCCGACCGCGGTCCACAGCGCGTCGCGCTGCGCCTGGTGCTCAGCCGGGTCAGGGGCGGGCGAGGTGCTCTCCGGCAGGTCCTCGCAGGCGAACTCGTCGAGGCGGCGCTTGCGCCACTGCGAGGTGCGCGTGTTGACCAGGGTGCGCCGTACGTAACCGTCCAGCGCGCCGTGGTCGGCTATCCGGCCCCACGCCAGATAGGTCTTGGCCAGCGCGGTCTGCAGCAGGTCCTCGGCGTCACAGGGGTTGGCGGTCAGGGAACGGGCGGTACGCAGCAGCACCGGCCCCCTGTTCCGTACGTAGGTGGTGAACTGCTGCTGAGCGCTGGTGCACACAGGCGTGGTCATGCCCTCAACGCTATGAGCGCCGACGGCGGCGGGGATCGCCCGCAGGTCCCGAAGCGGGGTCACCCTGAAGTCGTAGTGGTGAGGGTTTCCCTACCTCCCGAGGGTGGACATGATGCGGGGTTCCACCCGAGGGGACACCCCCGGGAGCCGCGGGCAGGGACTATCGGACCGCCGGGATCCGTCCCCGCCCGAAACAGCGGGGCGTTACGGTGCGTTATGCGTCGTTACGGATGATCGCCACCGGTGCGTCGACCAGGTCCCGGTCGATGACGAGGGTCCGGCCGCCGTGCGTCTCGCGCCGGTCACCGGCGTACTGGTGGACGCGGCGGTGCGGGCGCCAGGCGCCGCTGGACAGCTTCGGCTCCTCGTAGACGTCCGGCTCCACGCCCCAGCGCGCGAACCAGATCAGGTCCGGCAGGTCGGGGTGACCGTCCCGGCGGGCGCGCTCCATCTGCGCGATTCCGGCGTTGGCGTTGCTGTAGAAGCCGGGCAGATAGCCCCTGGCACGCAGCTCGCGGCTCCAGGCCTGGGTGAACTCCAGCACCGGACGGGTGCAGTACCGGTAGTTGGTGTCGTACGACTCCATGTCGAGGTAGATCGGACTGTTGCGCTCCATTCCGAGGTCTTCGGCGTTCCGCACCGCGTCGTCGGCCTCGTGCGTGGCCTGGCCGTCGATGTCGTCCTCGTCGATGACGTTGCCGCGGTGGTTCGGGTTCGTGGCGCACGGCGACTGCGCGCCGACGTAGACCGGCAGCAGCCGCCAGCCCATCGTGGTCACCTTGTGGACCCAGGAGTGGGTGAGGTGGTCCTGGGGGCAGCTGCGGGAGTCGCCGCCGATGTAGACCCCGATCGCGCCGTACTTGGAGTCACGCCATGCCCGCATGGTGTCCAGCGGCGGGGCCGAGCAGGTGTCGAGACCCCAGCCCTGGAAGATCTGGGCGCCGTGATGGCGGGGGTCTTCCGTAGTGGGCCACACCCTCGACTCCGAGGCGCGCGGGCGCTGCGTGCTGGGCGGGGTCGGTGCGGTGGGAGGATGGGCGCGCGTGCTGTCGCCTGGTGTGTCCACGCCGCCCACGACACCTACGCCCCCCGGATCTCCCGGGTTCCCCAGATCCCCCAGGTTCCCCAGATCCCGCAGGTCTCCCAGGTCAGGCAGCCGCAGGTCGCCGGGCCATCCGATGCCCGGGAAGGGGTCGCCGGGCAGGCCGGGTCCGGGTACCGGGCCGGGTCCGCCCTGTGCCGGTCCGGTGCTCGGGCCGCTATCGCCGGGCGCACCGAACGGTGCGCTGCCCGGGCCGGGGACGCCGGGACCATCGCCGGCGCTGTGCGCCGGGTGCGGACCTGGCCGGGTCGGGCCCTTCGCCGCGACCGGCAAGATGCCCACGACCCCGCAGGCGAGCGACGCCATCATGACAACCACAAGTCGGATCATCCGGTTGTTATCACGCATGACGGCGAGTCAAAGCGGCGGAGCGCACGGTACGCAGGAGGCGCGCCCCGCAAGATGCCCGGTTCAGCCGTCTGCACCCATCCCGTCCCCCTTGGGTGGGGGAACGGGCATCGCCCCGGCCACACGGGGAACCGTCACTGCGGTCACCCGGTGAAACCGTCACTGCGCGCGGCCGAGCAGCAATCCCGAGGTCGGCACTCCGGTGCCGGCCGTCACCAGGACCCGGGACGCGTCCGGTACCTGGTTGACGCTGGTGCCGCGCACCTGCCGCACCGCCTCGGCGATGCCGTTCATCCCGTGCAGGTAGGCCTCGCCGAGCTGGCCGCCGTGGGTGTTGACCGGCAGCCGCCCGCCGATCTCCAGCCCGCCGTCGGCGGCGAAGTCGGCCGCCTCACCACGCCCGCAGAAGCCGAACTCCTCCAGCTGCATCAGCACGAACGGTGTGAAGTGGTCGTACAGCACGGCGGTGTCCACGTCGCCGGGCCCGAGCCCCGACGTACGCCACAGCTGGCGTGCCACCACCCCCATCTCCGGCAGCCCGGTGAGATCGTCCCGGTAGAAGCTGGTCATCTGCTCCTGTGCACGGCCCGCGCCCTGCGCGGCGGCGGTGATGACGGCGGGGCGTCGCCGCAGGTCATGTGCGCGTTCCAGGGAGGTGACGACGAGCGCTTGGCCCCCGTCGGTCTCCTGGCAGCAGTCGAGCAGCCGTAGCGGTTCGGCGATCCAGCGCGAGGCGGCATGGTCGGCGAGGGTGATCGGCTTGCGGTAGAAGTACGCGGCCGGGTTGGTCGCGGCATGGCGGCGGTCGGCGACCGCGACCGGTCCGAAGGCGTCGGGGCTCAGCCCGTAGGTGTGCAGGTACCGGCGCGCGGCCATGGCGACCCACGAGGCGGGCGTCAGCAACCCGAACGGCAGCACCCAGCCGAGCGCCGCGCCCTCGGCGGACGGCTCGCGGTGCTGGACGCCGGAACCGAAGCGGCGGCCGGACCGCTCGTTGAACGCCCGGTAGCAGACGACCACCTCGGCCACCCCGGTCGTCACCGCGAGCGCCGCCTGCTGGATGGTCGCGCAGGCCGCGCCGCCGCCGTAGTGGACCCGGGAGAAGAAGGACAGCTCGCCGATGCCGGTCGCCTGCGCGACGGCGATCTCCGGACTGGTGTCCATGGTGAAGCTGACCAGCCCGTCGACATCGACGGGACTCAGCCCCGCGTCGTCCAGCGCGGCACGTACCGCCTGCACGGCGAGGGTGAGCTCGCTGCGGCCGGAATCCTTGGAGAACGAGGTGGCGCCGATGCCCACGATCGCGGCGCGGCCGCCGAGGGCGTCTGGACGGCGCAGGCTCATGCGTCCGCCCCCCGAGGAAGGCGGACGGTGGCCTGTCCGGTGACGTGGTGGCCGAGCGCGTTGGCGCCCGTCACCTCGACGACCGCCGTCTGGCCGTCCGCATCGCCCGCCAGCGAAACGATCCGTCCGCTCAACACCATCTCGTCGCCCGGGTAGTTGGGCGCTCCCAAGCGGATGGCGACCCTGCGCAGTTCGGCCTCCGGCCCGAAGTGTTCGGCGAGGTAGCGGCCGACAAGGCCGTTGGTCGTGAGGATGTTCATGAAGATGTCGGGGGAGCCTTTGGCGCGGGCGGCCTCGGCGTCGTGATGCACGTCCTGGTAGTCACGGGTGGCGACGGCACCGGAGACGATCAGCGTGCGGGTGATGGGTATGCGCAGCGGCGCGAGTTCGTCACCGATCCGCATCTAAACCCCCTCCCTCACCCGGAACACCGGAAGGGTCAACTCATCGTCCACGACCGCGAATTCAAGCTCCACGGGCATGCCGATGCGCACCTTGTCGTACGGGACACCGGTCACGTTGGCGATCATCCGCACTCCTTCGGGGAGCTCCACGAGCGCGACCGCGTACGGAGGCTCGAAGGCCGGAAACGGCGGGTGGTGCATGACGACGTACGAGTAGACCGTGCCGGAACCGCTCGCCTTGACGGTGTCCCACGCCTGCCCGCCGCAGCTGTTGCACCCGGGCAGCCAGGGGAAACGCGGCGTACCGCAACCCGTGCACCGCTGTATGAGCAGCTCATGCCGCGAAACCCCGTTCCAGAACCCGGCGTTGTCACGGTTGACGACCGGTCGCGGGCGCTTGCCGGGCGCCTTGCGCGGCGCGGGCGCGTACTTGAGGATCCGGAACCGGTGGGTACCGACCTGTTCGCCGCCGGACCGCAGATCCATCCTGGTGGTGATGAAGTGGCCGATGCCGAGCTTGGTGGTCTTACGTGGTGAGACCGACTCGATCACGGCGTCGAAGACGATCCGGTCACCGGGGCGCAGTGGTCGCACGTACTCCTGCTCGCAGTCTGTGGCGACAACGGCGTCAAACCCAGCGGCGTCCAGAGCGCCCAGCAGTTCGTCGTATGGTCCGGAACGGTCGCCATGGCCGGAGAGCCCGGCCATGGTCCATACCTGCAGCATGGTGGGGGGTGCGGAACCGTCGACGGGCAGGAGGTGCCCCATCGCCTCGCACCAGTGCCGGATCATCGGGGAGTTGACGGGATCCCTGCCCTCGCCTCCGACAGCGGCCGACTGTCCCTCGTAGGCCTTGATCCGCTCGTAGAACCCGGCAGCGGGCTCGGCATCCGTCATGTTCTGACTGTTCGTCAGGTCAGGTGAAGGTGTCAAGACATCCAGAGGTTGTCCACAGCCTGTGGACAACCTCTGGCCATGCCAAAGACACCGAAACAGACTGTGCGACGGCACCGATGATGCCGTCGCACAGCCATCTCACCGGCCTGCCGCGCGGGACCCCGGCCACTGGGAACGGTCGGAGCGTCCGGGCCCCCGCGCGCTCCTCACCAGCACCTGGCGAAGTTCACCCGCACATCGCGCTGCTCGATCCGGGTGTCGCCGGATCCGTTCACACTGGCGGTGTTGCTCTGGTTGGTGGCGCCCGCACCTGAGGACACCTGCCCCGTGCTGTTGACGCTCGCTTGCGAGTGGTCGTTGGCGAAGGAACCGTTGTCCGCCGATGCGGTGCCAGCGAACAGAACCCCGGTGAGCGGCAACGCGGCAAGTGCGGCCAGGGCACGGGCGGTACGGATCTTGCTCATCAATTCCTCCCAGGAACTGGAAGTCAGGGGCGAGGCGGGGCGGTTGGCCGACCGCTCCGCCGACTCTGCGGCGTCGCGAGATCAGACTTGCCCACGGGATCCCCCAGGAACCACTCTGGATAGCCTATTTACCTCGCAAGCGTGACGATCTGTCGATAAACATTCTCAATCCCATCACATGACCGGCAGTCATCGGCGCCACTGTGTCGTCCTTGCGGCGCAACGGGAGAAACGTTACGGCGCACATGTGACCGCAGCTTCAGTATGTCGACTTACCGATACAGGTGGGACTTTATGGCATGCGTGAGGTCAGGAGCCTTGCCGACATGGGACGTTGAGATTCCGAAGGCCGCTTTGGGTTCGGCGACCCCCCGATTGTCGCCGGATGCCGAGCCCCTGGGCGCTCCCATCGACCAACATCCTGCCTGAAGTCTTGGCAGCGAGCGACCAGCAGCTCTTCCCAAAGGGAAGTAGTAGCCCTTGCCGGTAACTACACACCCGGGGATAGCTTCATCGCTGTCAGCGGGAACGGCCGGTGACGGCCCTTCCCCGTGCTCGATCGCCGGAGGTGACGCATGTCCGCATCCACGATGCGCGTGGTGGTCCAGGACGGTTTCGGAGGCCCGGAGGTGTTGCGGGTCCAGGAGGTGCCCCGGCCCGAACCGCTTCCCACGGAGGTCCTGGTGCGCGTGCACGCGGCCGGCATCAACCCGGTGGACTGGAAGACCCGGGCCGGCACCGGCATGGCCGGCGTGCTGGGCGAGCCGCCGTTCGTGCTGGGCTGGGACGTCTCCGGGGTGGTGGAGGCGGTGGGCTTCGGCGTGACCACGCTGAAGGCGGGCGACGAGGTCTACGGGATCCGTGGTTCCCGCGCGCGGCCGGCGGCTACGGCGAGTACGTCACCGCTCCCGCCCGCCAGTTCGCCCGCAAGCCCGCCACCGTGAGCCACGAGCAGGCCGCCGCCGTGCCGCTCGCGGCCCTCACCGCCTGGCAGGCCCTGGTGGACACCGCCGGCGTCCACGCCGGGCAGCGCGTACTGGTGCACGCCGCCGCGGGCGGCGTCGGACACTTCGCGGTCCAGTTCGCCAAGCACCTGGGCACGCACGTCATCGCCACCGCGAGCAGCGCCCGCCACGAGTGGCTCAAGGAACTCGGCGCCGACGAGGTCATCGACTACACCGCCGTCCGCTTCGAGGACATCGCGCGGGAGGTCGACGTCGTCATCGATCTGGTGGGCGACGCCCACGACAAGACCGGGTCGCGCTCGCTGGAGGTGCTGCGTCAGGACGACTCGCCTCCTGATCCCTCGGTCAGGGTCGCGCCTCACAACCACATACGAAAGCCGGACCACCCCTTCGCCTGGACAGCTCTCGGGGTGGTCCGGTCAAGAGTCCCTGTTCAGGACCCCGGTGCCGATGGTACCGGGGTCGTCGTCGTGCGCTCATGACGGGTGACTCCCGTGCCAGGCGGTTGAGTTGGCTCGGCCGATGGAGAGAGACAGTGGTATTCGTCGGATTCGTCAGTGGTGCCGCCCCGTTGGACCTGAGCCACGGAAAGTCAGGGTGTCGCCCCCGCCGAGGTCGCGCGCCGCGCGGGCCACAGCATCGCTGTCCTCTTCCGCTTCTACGCCAAGGTGATCCACGGCCTCCAGCAGCAAGCGAACGAGAAGATTGAGCGGGCTCTGCTGGAAGGGGGCGAAGCCCCCGAGTAGAAGATGCCCGACGGCTAAAAACCCGAGTGCAGTCCGCAGCACAACCAAGCTGCGGACTGCACTCTTTGGTGCTGATGCGAGGTGTCCGGGGCGTCAGTTCGCTACCCCCCGGCCGATGCCCCACACCCACCACTGCGACGGCGGCCGTGGGGGGCGTACGGCAAGACTGGTGAGTACTCAGAAGACTCGGGGCCTGGGTCGTACGGTCAGGACTGCTCGGGGCTGTATTCCAGAGCCTCACGGGGGTACGCGTCGGCGATAGAGGTGTTCGGGTCCCTTGTGGTCCATTCAAGAACCTTGGATCCGTCGAGACGTTCGAGGACGTACTTGTCGCTGCGGTACCAGATCGCCTCGGTTACCCGCCTGCCCGCCTGGTAGTTCCGCTCGAGTGTCACCTCCCGCGAGTGGCTCTTGACCTCCTCGTGCGTGGTGATGACCTTCAGTTCCTGGCTGATGGTCGTGCTCAGCGAAGCACCGACGCCCTTGAATCCGAAGCTGGCCTCGGCGCTGACCGAGATCGTGGTGGTCTCCTCGACGGTCCTGGCGTTCGCCGTCGTCAAGCCCACGGTCGTCTTCTCCGTGTGGGTGTAGTCCGAGGCGCCGCCGTGCTCGTAGGAGTAGACCCGCTCCCAGTAGCCGTACCGACGCAGGATGTAGTACGGGTTCTCCCGGGCCTGGCGCTGACGGTCGAAGGCGGAGTCCTTGACCAAGGGGAAGGGATAGGCCATGACCCCCACCTCGACAGCATCGGTCTTCGCGGACGGCGTCGGCTGATAGCTCGTCATACGGTGGATGTCACCGATACCGGTGTCGGGGATGTCGGGCAGGTCGAGCACGGCCTTGTACTCGTCCTCGACCTCGAAACGCCACGCTTGGCTGTGTTCCAAGTACCACTGCTCGACGATGGCCGACGGCTGCGGGCTGTAGCTCTTGACGTTCAGCGCTAACTGGCTCTTTTCGTTGCTGATGCGGAAGACGCCGCTGCTCACCTGGTTCAGGAACCAGACCTGGGTGGGGCCGTGGAGCGAGGGCTGGAGAGTGAACTGCTCCGCTGGCGCCCCCGCTTTGGTGCTGTTGGAGGCGATGTTCACCACGAGTCCACTGGCCTTGTTGGCCAGCAGGTACTTGCCGAAGTCGAGTGGGAAGACGTGCCAGGTCTGATGGATGCGAGAACCGGAGGGCTGAGAGTTCCACTGCTCTAGCCGCGCGGAAGGAGCGAGGCTGTTGGACTTGACGTTCAGGTACAGGTTGCTCTGCTGGTTCTTAAGCCGGTAGGACCTACCCGCCGGGATACCCGACATCACGGCCACCCTTTCGCTCGGAGATGGAGCCCGACCCACCGCATAGGCAGCACTCATCTCCGACATCCACGACAAGGCGCCGCTAATGAGGTGGTTTCACCCGGGAATGAGTCAATCGCTCAGGACTGTGGACGTCTAGGGAGAGAACCAGCCGCTTTACGCAGGCAGGTGACTTGTACGCGGACAGCCGGTCACGCCGACACAGCGGCCAGTCGCGATCAGTTGTGCAAGACCCGGACGTGGCTATCAGCGGGCCCAGATAACGGCGCCCAGCCCCGCCACGCACCATGCCGTTGAATCTGGTCCACGCCTGGCCCACACGCACTGGTCAACGGCGCGACAGGGGCGGATCAAGGTGAGACAGACCCTACGAAGAAGGGGTGCCCCGAGACTGGAGCACCCCTCCTGACCAGCACATACGCTGGCCTGCGCGGAGAGTGTGGGATTTGAACCCACGGTGACATCGCTGCCACGACGGTTTTCAAGACCGTTCCCTTAGGCCGCTCGGGCAACTCTCCCCCGCGTCGCCTAGGGCGACGCGGGGGACAGCCTAGCCGGTTTCGGGGGGCGGGTGCTCGGGTTGGGGTGCGAAGGGATCTTGGGTCAGCTGTCGCCCTTGCGTTCGCCCAGGGTGACCGTTGTGGTGTGGGTGGAGCCGCCGCGCTGGTAGGTGACCTGGGCCTGGTCGCCGGGGCGGTGCTGCCAGATGGTGCCGATCAGGGTCGGGCCGCTGTCGACCACGGTGTCGTTGAGCTTGGTGATGACATCGCCCGGCTTGAGGCCCGCCTTGTCGCCGGGGCCGCCCGCGGTGACCGCCGAGCCGCCGTTGGCGCCGTTGTCGGAGATCTGGGCGCCCTGGCCGTTGTAGTTCATGTTCACGGACAGGCCCATCACCGCGTAGACCGGCTGGCCGGTCTTGATCAGGGTGTCGGCCACGTACTTCGCCTCGTTGATCGGGATGGCGAAGCCAAGGCCGATGCTCCCGGCCTGCGAGGAGCCGCCGAACGGGCTGCTGGCGCCGTTGTTGGCGGACTGGATCGCCGAGTTGACCCCGATGACCGCGCCGTTCGCGTTGAGCAGCGGGCCACCGGAGTTGCCCGGGTTGATCGAGGCGTCGGTCTGCAGGGCGCTCATGTAGGAGGCGGTCGAGCCCTGTCCGTCGCTGGAGGCGACCGGGCGGTTCTTGGCGCTGACGATGCCGGTGGTGACCGTTCCGGACAGACCGAAGGGGGCGCCGATCGCGATGGTCGCGTCGCCGACGGCGGCCTGGTCGGAGTTGCCGACCGGCAGCGGGTTGAGCTTGGCGTCGCCGGCGTTCTTGAGCTTGATCACGGCGATGTCGTAACCCTGGGCGCGGCCGACGACCTCGGCGTCGTACGTCTTGCCGTTGGAGAAGGTCACGGTCAGTTTGCCGCCGTTCGCGGCGGGGGCGACCACATGGTTGTTGGTGAGGATGTGGCCCTGGGTGTCGTAGACGAAGCCGGTGCCGGTGCCGCTCTCCTGGCTGCCGCTGGCGTTGATCGTCACCACACTGGGGAGCGCCCTGTTCGCTATGCCGGCGACCGAGCTGGGCGGGCGGTTGAGTGCCTTGGGGTCGACGGCGGACGACACCGTCGTCGAGCCGTTGTCGGCGCGGTTCGCCGCCCAGTAGCCGATGCCGCCGCCGACGCCGCCCGCGACCAGCGCGGCCACGATGACCGCGGCGACCAGGCCGCCCGCGCCGGGACGCCGCCTCTGCTCGGGTGCGGGCGCCGGGCTCAGCGCGTACGAACCGTACGGGTCCTGCGGGCCGTTCGGCGGCTGCGGCGGATCCGCGGGCTGCCCGGGTGTGCCCGGTGCGGGAGCGGAGAAGGCCGACGGCGGCACGGGAGGCGGTGGCACGGTGGGGTGCGCCGGGGGGACGGGGGGCATCTGCGCGGTGTCGCGAGGCTGCTCCGAGACGCCCGGCTCGCCCTCCATGGGCCGGCCGCCACCGTCCTGCCCGGAGGCGGGGAGGCCGCCCTCGTACTCGGTGCTCACAGCTGTATCTCCTCGAAGTGCGCGATATGGACGCGATGTGGGGCTGACGGGGACCGTCAGCTGACGGACAGCGGGAAGAGTGCCGTAGGACAGCCTTTCCCATGGGGCGTCGGACCACCGTAAGCAGTCGCCGCCCAAGTGGCCGTATTCCTTTACACCTGATGAAACGGCCATCTTCGACGGATCAGACATCTCCGACTAATCGGATCCTGTCACCAGGCGATGGCACGATAACCTCGTGACCCATGCGTACGTAGCCGGGGATGCCCTGCCAGGCCCGAAGGCCATCCAAGTCGTCGCTCACCGCGGCGCTTCGGAAGACGCCCCAGAACACACCCTCGCCGCGTACCGCAAGGCGATCGACGACGGCGCCGACGCGCTGGAATGCGATGTCCGTCTCACCGCCGACGGTCACCTGGTCTGCGTACACGACCGCCGCGTCAACCGTACGTCCAACGGGCGCGGCGCCGTGTCCGCCCTGGAGCTTTCCGAGCTGGCCGCGCTGGACTTCGGCTCGTGGAAGGACGCCTACGAGTCACCCGACTGGGAGAGTTGGACGCCGGATCCGCTGGAGCGCAGTTCCGTCCTCACCCTGGAGCGACTGCTCGAACTCGTCGTCAGCGCCGACCGCCGCATCGATTTGGCGATCGAGACCAAGCATCCGACGCGCTGGGCCGGCCAGGTCGAGGAGCGGCTGCTGGAACTGCTGGCCCGCTTCGATCTGCTGCGGCCCGCCGAAGGCCGCCCCCAGGTGCGGGTGATGAGCTTCTCCGCGCGTTCGCTGCGCCGGGTGCAGGTCGCCGCCCCGAGCCTGCCCACGGTGTTCCTGATGAGTTACGTGCTGCCGAGGTACCGCGACGGACGGCTTCCGGCCGGGACGCAGATCGCCGGTCCGGGGATGCGCATCCTGCGTACGAACCCCGGATATGTGGCGCGATTGCATCGGGCCGGACACCGCGTACACGTCTGGACGGTCGACGAACCGGCGGACGTGGAACTGTGCGTACGGCTGGGAGTTGACGCCATCATTACCAATCGCCCGAAGCGAGTACTGGAACAACTCGGGCGATAGGCAGTCAAAAACGGCAAGAAATGGTGATAGCCGGACCACTTTGCCCAGTCGCCCCACACGGGGAGTACACCGGCGCGTTCGGACCGTGTTCGACCGCCAAGAGTGCACCAAGGGATGGTGAATGGCCTGTTTCCGGTCCAGGCCTTTGGGGCATCCAATCCGTGGCGTGGGGTGAAGGAGGTAGCGGGGGTGGCGTTGGTGGCAGCCCAAGAGGTACCGACATCCTCGACCATGGCCCTGCCCCATGGTCCGGCGGGAGTCGGCGCGGCACGTCGGCGACTGCGTGAGGAACTGTGCGAGTACCAGACCCCGGACACGGTGGTCGACGATGCGGTGCTGGTCCTTTCCGAGTTGCTGAGCAACGCGTGTCGGCACGGCCGTCCGATCGACGGCGGCGCGGGCGTGAACGGTGACGGCGAGGGTGCGCACGACTTGGGCATACGCGCGGCCTGGCGGCTCGACGAGGACGGATTGCTGACCCTGGAAGTGACCGACGGCGGCGGCCCCACCCGGCCCAAGCCCTCCAGCCCCTCACTGACCGCCCGCGGCGGCCGGGGACTCGGCATCGTCGGCGCCCTGTCGCTGGACTGGGGCGTCAGGGACCGGCCGGGCGAGGTCACGGTGTGGGCGGTGCTGCCGGTACGCGGTCGGCACGCCCGGCGCGATGGCGTGGGCGCACGGATGGCGGTGCCCGCCCTGGGGGCGGTTCCGGACGCGCTGGGGGACCTCGGCGGGCTCTTCGACGATCTGGGGTGAGGGCGCCGGGGCCCCGGTTGCGGCGTCCGAAGCATCTTGACGCGGGACACGTCCGGTGCGGCAACGTCCGCGGCCCGCAGGGCACTAGGCTCGCGCGGGAAACGTTCGCCGCACGCGGGAGACACCCAGTCATGGCCAAGAAGCGCCCCCTCACCAAGGACCGCAAGCCGTCCGCACCGCGAGGCGACGGGGAGGTCCCGGTCGTCGGTGCGCGGGAGGCCTGTCCGTGCGGTTCCGGTCGCCGGTACAAGGCCTGTCACGGGCGCGCGGCGGCACACGCGGTGACCGAGCTGGTGCAGCGGCCGTTCGAGGGTTTGCCGGGCGAATGCGACTGGGTGGCGCTGCGTGAACTGGTCCCGGCCGCCACCGTGGAGTTGACGCTCAAGGGCGGACTGCCCGAGGGTGTGCCCTCGGTCACCCTGGCGACCGTGCTGCCGATGGCCTGGCCCGCACTGCGCCGCGACACCGGCGCCGTGCTGCTCGGCCTGCAGAACGACACCGCGTCCGGCGACATCAGCCGTGATCTGGCCGACACGCTGCGGCGCGCGCTGGAGACCGAGCCCGGCAACCAGGTCGAGGCGCACCGCCCCGACCCGGCGGGTCCGCGGCTACAGGATCTGCTGGATGTGACCGCGCCGTTCAGCCCGGTCGTACACACCGGCTTCGAGTTCTGGCTGGGCAGCCCCGAAGAGGCGGCGAAGGCCACCGGTGAGGTCGCCGCGTCCCTGGAGCGGGCCAACGAGGCGGCGCTACCGACCGTGCGGCTGAGCGGAGTTGAGGCCGCCTACTGGTGCGCGACGCCGGACAAGAACCATTTGCGGTGGGTCATGCCACACCCGGAGGAGAAGCTGCTGGACGCACTGGCCCGGCTGCACGCGGCAGGCGCCGCGTCGTTGGGCGAGGGGACGCGACTGGTGGGCTCGTTCCGCGCGCACGGCCTCGTGGTGCCGGTATGGGACCTGCCGGGGTCGGTGGGGGCGGACGAGGTCGAGAAGCCCGCGGCGGCGTTCGGCGAGCGGCTCGGTGAGGCGCTGGCCTCGGACTCTCCGCTGACCGCGCAGGAGCGCAAGGCGCGCAGCGGCCTGGCGAATCGGCAGATCACGTTGAGCTGAACGACAGATGATCGCCATCGGATCGGCGCTTGATTGGCGTGCGATGGGAACGTGATCCCTGTCACAACTTTCCATAGGGGCCGGTAAATAGGGGTTTTGATCTCGGCACACGAATTTGCGAACGGCCGATCTCTTGTTACCGTTAATTACAGCCCGGTCGCTGGTGCATCCCCCGTCGCCAGCGACCGGGTCTTTCCATGCCCGGATGCCGCCGACGCGTTAGTCGTGACGTTTCCGGTCCGGACCACCCCGCTATTGATCGGTATCGCCGCCGCCATCGCTTCCGGCGTGCAGCAACACCCGGTCCCCGTCCGCCGAGGCGAACTCCGCCACGGCCTGGTACGGCGGTGCGGACGGGTTCGGCGCCACGGTCGGGTCGTGCGGCGTCTCGCACACCCGCGGCTCGGCCGACGCCGCCACCGCGCAGTGCACGACGACGGTCCGCTGGTCCGGCCGCATCAGGGTCAGTACGGCGGTGAGCGGACTGCCGGTCGTGTTGCGGTAGTAGGTACGTCCCCACGTGTTGTGGCCGTCGGTGAGTACACAGGTCTGGGCCTCGACTCCGTGCGGCGAAGTGAGTTGCGGGCCGCAGTTGGCAGATGCGGAAGATTGTCCTCCGGTATTGGATTGCGCTCCGCTCACGCCGATAGATCCGGCGGTTCCGGGCGCTCCGGGAATTGGCGGAAGATCCAGCCCGGAGTCACCCAGCAGACCGCCCGCGTTCTTGGCCGCCCCCGAGGGCGATTCCTTCAGCCCGTTGTCGGCGGATTTCCCAGCCGCGTTCCCGGTTTTGGCGGCGTCACTCGCGGCGCCCTCGGGGGCGCCGGCTGATTCCCGGGACGCGTTGCCGACCAGCCCCGGCGGGGTCGCCGGGGCCTTCCTGCCCTGCCCCGCCGGGCCCGCCGTCGCGGCGGCCAGTGGCAGCGCCACGGCGAGGGCGGCGACGCTTGCCAGGGCGATCATGCGCAGATTCGACGCGCGCTCCATGGAGACCCACCTGCGTTAGCCGGGGACAGCTTCGGTGGGCCGAACATATCGGGATGAACGGGGCTGTTCTGGTGGCCGCGCGCGGTACACCCGCTATGGGCGGCCTCTCACACCCGAAAGAGTGAATGGCGATGGTTGAGGAGCCCGATGCGCGCCGGGACGCCGGACCCGGCAGGCAGCAGGCTCAGTACGCGAGACGGCTGCCGTCGGGCGCGGACGCTCCCGCCTCGACCAGCGTGTCCACGATGACCGCGATGTCCGGCAGCCACGGCGCCGAACCACCAGGTCCCGGCTGTGGTGCCCGCTCCCAGGCCGCCCGGCTCGTGCCGGTGTCCGACGGCGGCAGCACCACATAGCCACCGCGTCCGTGGTAGCGCAGCGAGGAGGGCACCCAGTCGTGCCGGTGCAGCAGCTCGCCCAGTTCTTCCATCGAGTACGGGGCGACGAGCAGCGTGGTGCGCGTCGGCGTCGCGATGACGGGTCCGAGCCGGACGCCCATTGCGTCGAGCGTCGCGAGCGCCTTGACCCCCGCGCTCGCGGGCAGGCTGACCGCGGAAGCCGGGCCCCCGGTGGCGAGCAGCACGGGTGCGTCCGGCCGTTTGGTCCACCACCAGCCGACCATCCGCGGGTCGGTGGTCGCCGCGAGCAGCTCGGGGTCGTGCGGATGTACGCCAGGCACCGCGCAGTCCGGCCGCCCGCAGGCGCAGGCCCGTACCGCACCACTACGGGACGTACCGCGCCGCTCCTCGGCCCCCAACTCGAATCCGGCACCGGGCACCACCGGCCAGCGCCACTGCTCGGCGCAGGTGAGCGCCGCGGCGCGCGGCGTCGACCGCTCCCGCCTGGACCACTTGGACCACATGAACCCGCGTCGCCTTCCGAGGATCTCGCGCATCAGCGCTCGTTCCCTTCCCGTAAACGCTCCAGGATCTGCCCATTACCAACCCGAACCGCGTCTCCCCCGTGAGGGCAGCACACCGCGTACGAGGCAGCGCATCACGCTGCCGGCCGAGCGTGAAACATGGCGAGGGGTGGCGCTCACCTGGCGCTTCGCTTGCTGTTCTCGGTCCCGCCGGTGGTGCTTGCCGGCAACCCCTCTGCTTGCAACGCCTCTGTTGTGGCAACCCCTTGTACAGGGGTACGTCAGCCGTCGTCGTGTAGGACGCGCGGGCCGGGTCGCGGGTTCCTGCCGTATCGGATCGATCGGCGGCCCTGCCCTGTCCCATCACGTACGTACCCGCCGACGCGGATATGACGCACTGTTGGACGCGCTGGTGATTGGCACTGATTGGCCTCAGTCGATCGTGAATTGACTTACCCGGCGGCTATTTTCAGTCAACCTCTCACCATGAGCCGCTTCTGAGAAGCGGCGGAGACACCTACGCGGCCACCTGCGCAATCCTGGACATGCCCTCATCCATGCGTGTACAAGGGAGGTATTGATAGCGGCGCAGCATGACATGGGGGTTTGCGATGCTATTGACAGAAAAAGGCAGTTCGCATGCCGAGGTATTCCGCACGCCTAAATGCCTGGAAAGCAGTAGAAATCCGGGCATCTTCCCCTCCGACCGGATTCACTCCGGAAGCCCCCGACCATGAGTACAGCCCGCGTCCCGAAAGTGGCCGGAATCGATCCTCCCACTACTGGCGTCGCAGAGAATCCCGCCAGCACCGCCGACCACCCCCCCGCCGAGGACTCCCCCGCCGCCTCGTCAGGACTGTGCGCCGAAGCCCCGACGACGCGCTCCGCGGCGAGCGGATCCCCTTCGTCCGCGGCGAACCCCGCACAGCACGCCGGCCACGCCGCGACCGCCGCCGATGGACTCGCCGACGCCTTCCGCTCGATCGACCAGCTCGCCGCCCTCCAGGACCGTATGGCCTCCTGGATCTCCGACCTCACCACGCTGCACGAGCTCACCGAGGAGCTGGCCCGCGCCGCCACCCTCGACGCCACCCTCCAGGAACTGCTGCGCACCGGCGCGGGCTTGGTCGGCGCCCGGCGCGGGCTCGCGGTGCTGGAACCCGCCGACGGCCTCGGCCCGCACACGTCCATCGGCTACGGGCTGCTCCGCGCCGACCTCGGCACCATCGAGACGGTCCCGCGCGGCGAGGCCGCCTTCGGCCGCCTGCTGGACGGTCCGGTCGTCGGCTGCGGCGACGGTCTCGTCGAGGTGCTGCACACCGACCTGGCCCGCGAACCGGACCTCGACCAGCGCCATCGCGAGGTCGCCTGCCAGCTCGGCTTCGGCGCGAGCTACGGACTGCGGCTGGCGACCGCCCGGGACGGCAGGCTCGGCGCCGTCGTCTGGCTCTACGACGAACCGGCGGAACCCACCGAACGCCAGCGCCACCTCGCCTCCTTGTACGTGCGGTACGCGGCCGAACTGGTCGCCCGACAGATCGAGCACTCCCGGGCGCACCACACCCTCGCCGTGGTGCGCGAGGAACTGCTGCCCAGCAGGCTGCCACGGGTGCCCGGGGTCCGGATGGCGGTCCGGCACCGGACCGGGCCGCGCGGCGGCGGTGACTGGTACGACGCGCTGCCGCTGCCGGAGGCCGCGCTCGGACTGGCGGTCGGCTCGGTCACCGGCTCGGGCCCGAGCGCGGTGGCCACGATGGGACGGCTGCGGGCCTCCCTGCGGGCGTACGCGGTGATGGAGGGCGAGGACCCGGTCGCGGTCCTGTCCGACCTGGAGCTGCTGCTACGGGTGACGGAACCGGCCCGGTCGGCGACCGCCCTGTTCGCGTACGTGGAGCCGGGGACGCGCAGGCTGCTGCTCGCCGGGGCGGGGCACTGCCCGCCGCTGATCGTCGGCGAGCGGCGCACCGAGTACGTGGAGACCTCGCTCTCCGCGCCACTGGGGATGCTCAGCTGCTGGGAGGCGCCCAGCGTGGAATTCGAGGTGGAGCCCGGCGAAACGCTGCTCCTCTACACCGACGGACTGCTGCACCGGATGGGCCAACCGGTCGACCGGGCGTTCGCGATGCTGCACGCGGCGGCAGCCGACACCCCGCGGGCGGCCCGGGAGGACCCGGAGCTGATCGCCGACCACGTACTGCGTGTCTGCCTGCCGGACGAGCGGGACGCGCCGGGCTGCGACGACGACGTCGTGCTGCTGGCGACCCGCTTCGAGCACTGACCGGCGCCCGGGTGGCCGCTTGACGGTGCCCCGACAGTGGTTATCCACAGGCCGGGATACGAGCACCCGTACACGCTTACGATGGCAATCGTCCTAGTGCGAGGAGGCATGACGTGGCCGAGGAGCGCGCCCCGGAGAACCCCGAAGGCGATGAGCCCATCAAGCAGCGGAAGAACGGCCTGTACCCGGCCGTTTCCGATGAGCTGGCCGAGTTGATGAAGTCCGGCTGGGCCGACACCGAGCTGCGTGACCTGCAGCCGATCGCCCAGGCTCGGTACGCGGCCGAGCACCGCGCCGCACTGTCCGCGCGCTTCCCCGGCGAGCGGCTGGTGATCCCGGCGGGCAACCTGAAGACCCGGTCCAACGACACCGAGTACTCCTTCCGCGCCTCGTCGGAGTACGTCCACCTGACCGGCGACCAGACCGAGGACGCCGTCCTGGTGCTGGAGCCCGTCGAGGGCGGCCACACCGCGACCGCGTACCTCCTGCCGCGCTCCAACCGGGAGAACGGCGAGTTCTGGCTGGACGGCCAGGGCGAGTTGTGGGTCGGCCGTCGGCACAGCCTCGCCGAGGGTGAGCGGCGCCTCGGCATCCCCACCCGCGATGTGCGCAAGGCCGCCGAGGAGTTGGCCGCCGCCTCCCCGGCTGCCACGCGCATCGTCCGCGGCTACGACTCCGCCCTTGAGCAGACGCTCGCCGGTGTGCTGGACGCCGAGCGCGACGAGGAGCTGAAGGCGTTCCTCAGCGAACTGCGCCTGGTCAAGGACGAGTGGGAGATCGGCGAGCTGCAGCGGGCGGTGGACTCCACCGTGCGCGGCTTCGAGGACGTGGTGAAGGTCCTCGACAAGGCGGAGGCCACCTCGGAGCGGTACATCGAGGGCACGTTCTTCCTGCGCGCCCGCGTCGAGGGCAATGACGTCGGATACGGCAGCATCTGCGCGGCCGGCCCGCACGCCACCACCCTGCACTGGGTACGCAACGACGGCCCGGTCCGCTCCGGCGACCTGCTGCTGCTCGACGCGGGCGTGGAGACCACCTCCCTCTACACCGCCGACGTCACCCGCACGCTGCCCGTCTCCGGTGCGTACACCGATCTGCAGCGCAAGATCTACGACGCGGTGTACGAGGCGCAGGAGGCGGGCATCGCCGCCGTCCGCCCGGGCGCCAAGTACCGCGACTTCCATGACGCGGCGCAGCGCGTGCTGGCCGGGAAGCTGGTCGAGTGGGGAATCGTCGAGGGCCCGGTGGAACGCGTCCTGGAGCTGAACCTGCAGCGCCGCTGGACGCTGCACGGCACCGGTCACATGCTCGGCCTGGATGTCCACGACTGCGCTCAGGCGCGCACCGAGACCTATGTCGACGGCACGCTGGAGCCGGGCATGGTGCTGACCGTCGAGCCCGGGCTGTACTTCCAGGCCGATGACCTGATGGTGCCTGAGGAGTACCGCGGCATCGGCGTCCGTATCGAGGACGACATCCTGGTCACCGAGGACGGCAGCCGGAACCTGTCGGCGGCGCTGCCGCGCCGCTCGGACGAAGTCGAGACCTGGATGCGGGAGTTGCGCGGCTGACCGGGCGCCGACCGCGGCCGGCGGTTTGACGATCGCGGTGCGGGGCCCGCTGCCCGCGCCGCGGTCCCGTCCTCTCCGCCGAGACCAGCAGGGTCATGACGCTTTCAGCAGCGAGTCCTCACGCCATTTGAGGACCTTGTCGAAGCTGACAACAGCGCCGTGCCCCGGTCTGTTGTGGAAGTGGACGTGGTCCACCAGCGATTCGATCAGGAACAGCCCCCGGCCGTGCTCCGCCTGATGGGATCTTCTGCCCAGCGGGCGCACCGTGCGCCGGATGCGGCCGAGTGGAAAGCCCGGCCCCGAGTCGGTGACCTCGATCCGGCAGCGGTCGCCCTCGATATGGGCGGTGACCTGGTAGGCGCCACCCGCGCCCGCGTGCTCCACGGCATTCGCGCATGCCTCGGAGAGTGCGACCGACAGGTCGTAGGAGATGTCCGGATCGACACCCGCGGTCTCCATCGTGCCCAGCAGGAGCCGTCGGGCGAGCGGAACGCTCGCAGCTTCGCGCCGCAAATGGAGTGACCACCAGATGCTCATGCTCCAGCCTCCTGGCCGCGGCTCGATGTACGGATACGTATTGCCGCGAAAGTCGACCGGTAAGCGTGGTGTTGACGTGATGCCGCTCATTCGGCGGATGCACGGGGCGGACGTAGCGGAGTAATGGGGCACGCTTCGCGCACCGTCGCGAGCCGGGCACCCTGATGTTCGGGTTGCCTGTGACGGGTGGGATGATGACGCCCGCCATGACTGCCCCCGTGCGCGCCGGCGCCGACCTGAGACTGCTGAGGGCCGCGGTGTTCGCCGCGGTCTGCGTCACGCTGTCCGCGGCCGGACACGCGATGGCGTCCGGGGGCGGCATCCCGCTGTGGACGCTGCTGGCCGGTTGGGCCGGGGTGCTCGCGGTCGCGGCGCCGCTCGCGGGGCGGGAGCGTTCGCTGCCCGGTATCGCGGTCGCCATGCTGGGCGGACAGCTCGGGCTGCACGCCCTGTTCAGTACCGGGCAGTGGTGCGCCGAGCCGGTGTCCGACGGCCGGTCGGGGCGGATCATGGCGCTCGCCGGGCATCTGCTGTGCAACGACCAGCTGCTGCGGCTGACGCCGGACAGCGCGGCGCAACTGCTGCGGCAAGCCCATATCGACCCGTCATCCGCCGCCGCGACGGCCACCGCCACTCAGAACATGCCCGGAATGGCGGGCATGCCCAATATGCCGGGCATGACGGAAGCGCACGGCTGCCTGTCGTACTCACTGCCGATGCTGTGCGGGCACCTGGCGGCCGCGCTGGTCGCCGGATGGCTGCTGCGCCGTGGCGAGGCCGCGTTGTGGCGCCTCGTCCAGTTGTCCGGCTACGGCATGGAGCAGGCCTCGGCGCTGCTGCCGCTGCGTCTCGCACTCATCGCCGCCCGGACCCTGGCCCTGGTCGCCGGGCTGCTCGGCGAGCGGCCGACCGTGGTGCGACCGCGTCGGGTGGCGTACGGATCCGGGCGCCCGGAGTCCGTGCATCTTCAGCACTCGGTGATCCGCCGGGGTCCACCCGCTGTGGCCCTCGCGGCCTGAGACGACCCTCCACACACCCAACGGCGAAACACGCCCTTCGGCGTGCTGGGGTCGCGGCCGCATGCGCGTCACCCTGAAGATCGCCTCCCCCACCTGTGGAGTTCCAGCATCATGACCATCTCCCGTAAGCCCGCCGTCAGCCGTCTGGCCGCCGTCGGTGCCGCCGCCGGCGCCTCCGTACTGCTGCTCGCCGCGCCCGCGTTCGCGCATGTCACCGTCAGCCCGTCCACCGCCGCCAAGGGCGGCTACAGCACGGTCGACTTCAAGGTGCCCAACGAGCAGGACAACGCCAACACCGTCAAGGTCGAGGTCGACTTCCCCGCAGACCACCCGCTGGCCTCGGTGCAGACCGAGCCGGTACCCGGCTGGACCGCCACCGTCACCAAGACCAAGCTCGCCAAGCCGATCACCACCGACGACGGTCAGGTCACCGAGGCCGTCACCAAGATCACCTGGTCCGGTGGACAGATCAAGCCGGGCGAGTTCCAGCAGTTCCCGGTGGCGTTGGGCCCGCTGCCGAGCGACACCGGCAAGCTGGTGTTCAAGGCGCTGCAGACGTACGACAACAACCAGGTCGTGCGCTGGATCGACGCCTCGACGCCGGGCGGTGCGGAGCCCGCACACCCCGCCCCGACGATCACCCTCACCGACGCCAAGAGCGGCGACGCCACCCAGGCCACCGCCCAGCAGAGCGCCGCACCGGCGTCGTCCAGCGGCGGCAGTGACACCACCGCCCGTGTCCTGGCCGTGGTCGGCATCGTGGTCGGCGCCGCCGGTATCGGCTACGGCGTGCTCGCCGGCCGCCGGCGCGGCTCCGCCGCCTGATCCTCCGTACGGCCGCCCCGGTCCCCGCTCGGCAACGCCGGACAGGGGCCGGGGTCCGCATCACCTCTTTTGGGGAACCCTGAATGCGTACACACAAGCTCCGCGCACGCAGCGCCGCGTTCTGCGCGGCGTTCGCGGCGACCGCCGCGCTCACCCTCACCGCGTGCGGCAGCTCCACCGACGACAAGCCGGTCGCCTCGGTCTCCGCCTCCGCCACCAGCGGCAGCGCGCTGCCGCTCAGCCCCGCGCAGCCCAAGCCGAACCTGGTCCTCACCGACACCCACGGCCACAGTTACGACCTGGCCAAGGAGACCGCGGGCAGGCCCGTGCTGCTCTACTTCGGCTACACGCACTGCCCGGACGTCTGCCCGCTGATCATGTCCGACATCGGCAACGCCAAGCGCAAGCTGCCCAAGGACGAGCAGGACAAGCTCCAGGTGGTCTTCATCACCACCGATCCGGACCGGGACACCCCGCAGCGCCTCGCCGGCTGGCTGCCCGGTCAGGGCCAGGGCTTCATCGGACTGACCGGCAGCTTCGACGCCATCCAGGCCGGTGCCAAGTCCGTGGGGATAACGATCGAGAAGCCGGTCAAGCAGAAGGACGGCAGCTACACCGTCACCCACAGCGCCGAGGTCCTGGCGTTCTCGCCCAAGGACGACAAGGCGCACTACGCGTACACCGACAGCGCGGACTCCGCCACCTACCAGCGCGACATCCCCAAGCTGATCAAGGGTGAGGACCTGTGAGGCGGCTCGCGGCCAGCGCGGCCGCCTTGGCACTGGGCGCGCTGGCGCTCACCGGATGCGGTTCCTCCGGATCCTCCCAGTCGGCCGGCGCCAAGCCGGAGTTGAAGGTCAGCGGCGGATATGTGCCGCAGCCCGCGATGGACGACATGGCGGCCGGATACTTCACGGTGACCAACACCGGCGGGGCCGACGACCAACTGACCGGTGTCACCAGCGATGTGGCGTCCGACGTCACGATGCACCGGACGCAGTCGAACGCGATGCAGGAGGTCAAGTCCTTCTCCGTGCCCGCCCAGGGCAAGCTGGTGCTGAGCACCGGCGGCAACCATCTGATGCTGATGGGCATGAGGAAGAAGCCGACGGTGGGCGAGAAGGTGTCCTTCGTACTGCACTTCGCCAAGTCATCGCCGATCACGGTGAACGTCCCGGTCGAACCCGCGACTTACCGGCCGAAGGGCTGAACCGCCCATGTCCGCCAAGCCGCTGATGACCGCCGGACGGCAGCCGACCGCGAGGCGGCTGCTGCTCGTGCTGGCGGCGCTGCTGACCGCGCTGCTGGCCGGGGCGGCCCCGGCCGCCGCGCATGCCGCCCTGATCAGGACCGACCCCGGCGAAGGATCCGTGGTGCCCTCGGCACCCTCGCGGGTGCTGCTCACCTTCTCCGAGGGGGTGCTGCTTTCCGCCGACTCGCTGCGGGTGCTCGATCCGTCGGGCAAGGAGGTCCAGCAGGGCGGCGCGGAGCACGCCTCGGGCGCCACGGACACCGCGACCGTCCGGCTGCGCCCGGGCGTCGGCAACGGTACGTACACCGTGGCGTGGAAGGCGGTCTCGGCGGACACCCATCCGGTCTCGGGCGCCTGGACGTTCTCCGTCGGCGCGCCATCGAAGACCTCGGCGGCGGTGCCGCGACAGGACGTCGGCGGTGGACCGGCCGGGGTGCTGTACGGCATCGGCCGTTACGTGGCATACGGCGGGTTCGCACTGCTGGTGGGGTCCTGCGTGTTCCTCGCGGTGTGCTGGCCGCGCGGCGTCCGGCTGCGGGCGATGCGGCGGCTGGCGGTCGGCGGCTGGGCGGCGATGGCGGTCTCGACGCTGGCGTTGCTGCTGCTGCGCGGCCCGTACGTCAACGGAACCGGGCTGGGCGGCATGTTCGACCTCGGCGCGGTGCGGTCCGCGATCGAGACCAAGCCGGGGGCGGCGCTGCTCTCCCGGTTGCTGCTGCTCGCCGCGGCGGCGGTGTTCCTCTCGGTGCTGTTCGGCGCCGCGTCCTCCCGGGCCGCGGCCTCCGGACCGCCGGACGAGCGGTCGCCCGAGAGCTCGGCCGGGCGGCGGAATCTGGCGATCGGGCTCGGCGTCGGCGGCGCGGCCGTCGCGATCGGCCTCGCGGCGACCTGGTCGCTGGCCGAGCACGCCTCGGTCGGCATCCAGCCGGGCCTCGCGATGCCGCTCGATGTCCTGCATCTGCTGTCCATGGCGGTCTGGTTGGGCGGTCTCGCGGCACTGCTCACCGCGCTGTACCGGGCCGCGGGGATCGAACGGCAGGCGGTACGCCGCTTCTCGCGGATCGCCTTCGGGTGCGTCTGCCTGCTGGCGGCGACCGGCGGCTACCAGGCGTGGCGGCAGGTCGGCTCCTGGGACGCGCTGGTGGCGACCTGGTACGGGCAGCTGCTGATCGCCAAGGTCGCGCTGGTGGCGGTCGTGATCGGCGCCGCCTACGTCTCCCGGCGGTGGACCGGGCGGCTGGCCGACCAGGACCTGCCCGAGGAGGAGCCGGAGCCCGTCCCGGCCACCGCGACGTCCGCCGATCCGGCGCGCGCCGCCCAACTCGCCCGTCAGCACGCCGCGTTGGCCACCGCGCGGGTACGCAAGCGGCGGGACGCCGACCCGGGGCGTACCGGGCTGCGCCGCTCGGTGCTCGCCGAGGCGGCCGTGGCGGTCGTCGTCCTCGCGGTCTCCACCGTGCTGAGCGGCACCGAGCCGGGCCGCGCGGTGGAGCAGGCGGCGGCCGCCGCAGCCGCGCCGGGCGCGGTGCCGGTGAGCGGCGGCCCGGTGTTCGCCGCCATCCCGTACGACACGGGTGGGCCGAACGGCAAGGGCATCGCGAGCGTCCACCTCGACCCGGCCCGTACCGGGGACAACGAGCTGCATCTGATCATCACCGACCCGGCGGGCAATCCGGTCGACGTGCCCGAGGTGGACCTCTCCCTCACATTGCGGTCCAAGAACATCGGGCCGCTGCCGGTGAAGCTCAGCCATGCCGGTACCGGCGCGTGGACGGCGATCTCCGTCCAGTTGCCGATGCCCGGGCAGTGGCAGCTGTCCTTGACCGTACGCACCTCCGACATCGACGAGGTCACCGAGACCAAGAATGTGGCGATCGGCTGATGAAGAACCCGACGACCAAGCAGGCGAAGCAGGCCGACGAGCAGGCACGGCAAGCCGAGCTGACGCAACCTCAGGAAATAACCAGGCGACGGCTGTTGGGCACCGCCTCGGCGGCGGGCGCGGCAGGTCTGGTGGCCGGCGGCGCGGGTGGTGCGTACGGCTACGCGGCGACGACCGGCGGCGATCCGCTGACCTCGGTGGGCAGTACGGCGGTCCCGTTCCACGGCAGCCACCAGGCGGGCATCGTCGACCCCGCCCAGGCCACCGGCCATCTGATCGCCTTCGACCTGGCGCCGGGCGCCGGGCGCAAGGGCGCCGCCGCGCTGCTGCGCCGCTGGTCGGCGGCGGCGGAGACGATGGCGGCGGGGCGGACGCCGAACGGCGACAACCAGATCGCGCTGGACGCCGGCCCGTCCTCGCTGACGGTGACCTTCGGGTTCGGGCTGGGCTTCTTCGCCAAGACGGGGTTGCAGAACCGCGTTCCGGAGAACCTCGCGCCGATTCCGCCGTTCTCCTCCGACGCGCTCGACCCCAGGCTCAGCGACGGCGACCTGTGGGTGCAGATCGGCAGCGACGACGCGCTGGTCGCCTTCCACACGCTGCGCGTACTGCAGAAGGAGGCGGGCGACACCGCCAGGCTCCGCTGGCAGATGAACGGGTTCAACCGCGCACCGGGAGCCACCGAGCGGCCCAGGACGGGCCGCAACCTGATGGGCCAGATCGACGGCACGAACAATCCCAAGCCGACCGACAAGGACTTCGCCGCGAAGGTCTTCGTGTCCGGGAAGTCGGGCGCGGAAAGCTGGCTGAACGGCGGCTCCTACGCGGTGGTACGCCGGATCCGGATGCTGCTCGACTCCTGGGACCACCTGCCGTTGGACCGGCAGGAGATGGTGATAGGCCGCCGCAAGTCGGACGGCGCACCGCTGTCCGGCGGCACCGAGACCACCCCGGTGGACCTCAACAAGATCAACAAGGACGGTTCGCTGGCGATCGCCGGAGACGCCCATATCCGCGTCGCGGCGCCCGCGTCCAACGGCGGTGCGGCGATGCTGCGGCGGGCGTTCTCGTACCACGACGGATACGACCAGGACGGCACGCCCAACGCCGGGCTGCTGTTCATCGCCTGGCAGGCGGACCCGTTCAACGGCTTCATCAAGGTGCAGCAGAAGCTGGACCGGGCGGACGGCCTGTCGCGGTTCATCCGCCATGAGTCGAGCGCGCTGTTCGCCGTACCGGGCGGCTGCGCGCCGGGCGAGTACGTGGGCCAGCGCCTGCTGGAGTCGTGAGCCGCGGTGGCTCGCGGTCACCGTTGGCGCTCGGCGGCGCCGGAGGTGCCCTGAGCCCGGCCGCGGGGTTCGGGCGGAGATCCCCCAAGGCCCCCGCGCCGCACTAGGGTGGCTCCATGATGTCCTCGTCCGCTGCCCGCTATACGTACCTCGGACCCGAAGGCACCTTCACCGAAGCCGCGCTGCGTACGCTGCCCGAGGCGGCCACCCGCGTGCTGGTGCCGATGGTGTCGGTGCCCGCCGCGCTGGACGCGGTGCGCAACGAGGAGGCGGGCGGCGCGCTGGTGCCGATCGAGAACTCGGTCGAGGGCGGGGTCACGGCGACGCTGGACGAACTGGCCACCGGCACACCGCTGATGATCTACCGCGAGGTGCTGCTGCCGATCGCCTTCGCGCTGCTGGTCCGGCCAGGCACCAGGCTGGCCGACGTCAAGACGGTCACCGGGCATCCGGTGGCCCAGCCGCAGGTGCGCAACTGGCTGGCGGCGAACCTGCCGGAGGCGGTGTGGGAGTCGGCGGCGTCCAACGCCGACGGAGCCCGGCAGGTTCAGGAGGGGCGGTTCGACGGCGCCTTCGCGGGCGAGTTCGCGGCGCCGACGTACGGCCTTGAACCGCTGGTCACCGAGATCCACGACGCACCGAACGCACAGACCCGGTTCGTCCTGGTCGGGCGACCGGGGCGGTCGGTGGCACCGACCGGCGCGGACAAGACGTCAGCGGTGTTCTGGCTGGGCGACGACCACCCGGGAGCGCTGCTCGAACTGCTCCAGGAGTTCGCGGTGCGCGGGGTCAACCTGCTGCGCATCGAGTCGCGGCCGACCGGCGAGGGTATCGGGCGCTACTGCTTCTCGGTCGACGCGGAAGGCCACATCACCGACCGCCGGGTCGGCGAGGCGCTGATGGGGCTGAAGCGGATCTGCCCCCAGGTACGGTTCCTCGGCTCGTATCCACGAGCCGATGAGACGACGCCGCAGGTACGGCCGGGCACCACCGACGAGGAGTTCGCCGCCGCCGCGGACTGGTTGGGCCGCGCCCTGGACGGCCGCGCGTAGGCCCTCCCGGCGGGTTCGCGGGCCTCGGTCGGGGCCGTGGCTCTGGGTCGGGGGTCTGGGCCGGGGGCCTTGGCCGGTTCGGCCGGTTCGACAACGCTGGGCTGGGCCGTGGGGCCTGCCGCAGCGGGATCTCCTGCCGCAGCGGCGTAGCCGCGCGGGTTATCCACCGAAGTTATCCACAGGCGCTCAAGGTGACCTGGGGATAAGTCGACAGATCAACGCGCCACCAATAGGACTTAGTCGACAAATCACTCTGATGGCATCAACCCGGCCCACAGCCCGGCAGCACACCATTCGTCAGCCCAATTCCTTCGAACAACTCTATAGGGGGAGCGAGGGGGAGTGATTCTCACTCGAAAGTGAGTATGGGGCTGGTTTAAACCAGGAATCATTGCCGCCAGCTCGTACCACAAAACGATCAAGCCCGTTCTCCACAGACCCTGCGCACACCCTGTGGATAACGAATAGAACCCCCATCCACCTGTGGATAACCAGCCCCCAACTCCCGTTCGCCGCAGGGCAGATGCCCCCATGGGAGGGATGCGGTGAATTCGGTTGACGAATACGTTTCCCACCCTTATCGACTTTCCCCACCCTTTCCTCAAAACGGGCAAATCGCCACATATTCCACTTAACTTGTCGCGGCCACGGTCAGCGTCCCGGTAGCCTGTAGCCGTGATTGACCTTCGCCTGCTCCGTGAGGACCCCGACCGTGTGCGCGCCTCCCAGCGCGCCCGTGGAGAGGACGTCGGCCTCGTCGACGCACTGCTCTCCGCCGACGAGCGGCGCAGGTCGTCCGGCTCCCGCTTCGACCAGCTGCGCGCCGAGCAGAAGGTACTCGGCAAGCGCATCCCCAAGGCCACCGGCGACGAGAAGGCCGAACTGCTCAAGCAGGCCGCCGAGCTGTCCGCCGCCGTCAAGGCCGCCGACGCCGAGCAGGACGAGGCCGCCGAGGAAGCCCAGCGACTGCTGCGACAGCTCGGCAACGTCGTCCACCCCGACGTACCGGTCGGCGGCGAGGAGGACTTCGCGGTCCTGGAGACCGTCGGCACGCCGCGCGACTTCGCCGCCGAGGGCTTCGAGCCGAAGGACCACCTGGAGCTCGGCCAGTCGCTGGGCGCCATCGACGTCGAGCGCGCCGCGAAGGTCTCCGGGTCGCGCTTCTACTACCTGACCGGCATCGGCGCCCTGCTGGAGCTGGCCCTGGTCAACGCGGCCATCGCGCAGGCCACCGAGGCCGGTTTCACCCCGATGCTCACCCCCGCGCTGGTCCGGCCGCAGGCCATGGAGGGCACCGGTTTCCTCGGCCAGGCCGCGGAGAACGTGTACCACCTGGAGAAGGACGACTACTACCTGGTCGGCACCTCCGAAGTACCGCTCGCCGCCTACCACATGGACGAGATCATCGACGCCGCGCGGCTCCCGCTGCGCTACGCGGGCTTCTCGCCCTGCTTCCGGCGCGAGGCGGGTACGTACGGCAAGGACACCCGCGGCATCTTCCGGGTCCACCAGTTCGACAAGGTGGAGATGTTCTGCTTCGTCGCGCCGGAGGAGGCCGAGGCGGAGCACGCCCGGCTGCTGGCGTGGGAGAAGCAGTGGCTGAGCTCGCTCGGCCTGCCGTTCCAGGTGATCGACGTGGCCACCGGCGACCTCGGCGCCTCGGCCTCCCGCAAGTTCGACTGCGAGGCGTGGATCCCGACGCAGGGCAAGTACCGCGAGTTGACCTCCGCCTCGAACTGCACCGAGTTCCAGGCCCGCCGGCTGTCCGTGCGGGTCCGCGAGGAGCGGGACGGCAAGCAGGTCACCCGGCCGCTCGCCACGCTCAACGGCACGCTGTGCGCGGTGCCTCGCACGATCGTCGCGCTGCTGGAGAACCACCAGCAGGCCGACGGTTCGGTGCTGGTGCCCGAGGTGCTGCGGCCGTATCTCGGTGGCCGTGCGGTACTGGAGCCCGTCGCCAAGTGACGCTGCCGTATCGCCTCATCGCGACCGATCTCGACGGAACCCTGCTGCGCGGCGACGGCTCCGTCTCGCAGCGCACCCGTGACGCGCTCACCGCGGCCACCGCGGCGGGCGCCGCGCACATCGTGGTGACCGGGCGCCCGGTGTCCCGGACCAAGCACATTCTCGACGCCCTCGGCTACCAGGGCCTCGCGGTCTGCGGGCAGGGCGCGCAGGTCTACCACGCCGGGGAGCACCGGCTGCTGACCTCGGTGACGCTGGACCGGCAGTCCGCGGCGACGGCGCTGGCGAAGATCGAGGCGGAGATCGGTGAGCTGGCCGTGGCCACCATCCGCGACGGCCTGGACGGCGAGTTCCTGATGGGTGAGGGTTATCGGCTCGCCACCGAGCTTCCGGTCACCCGGCTGCGGGACCGCGCCGAGATGTGGGCCGCGCCCATCGGCAAGGTCTTCATCCAGCACCCGGAACTCGACGACGACGCACTCGCCGAGGTGGCCCGCGGTGTCGCGGGCCACCTGGTCGGGGTGGTCATGGCGGGCGAGGGCATCGTCGAGCTGCTTCCGCTGGGCCTGAGCAAGGCCACCGGCCTGTCGCTCGCCGCCCGCCGCCTGGCGCTGACCGCGGCGGACACCATCGCCTTCGGCGACATGCCGAACGATGTGCCGATGTTCGGCTGGGCGGCCCATGGCGTCGCGATGGCCAACGCGCACGAGGAGTTGAAGGCGGTCGCCGACGAGGTGACGGCCACCAACGAGGAGGACGGGATCGCCGTCGTCCTCGACCGCCTTTTCGCCGGCCGCTGAGGCCGTCCCGGGGGCTTGCTCCCCAGGGCGTGGGGCGCTGCGGCGGGGGTCTCTACTCCGGGGCAAGCCCCCCGGCCCCCGGAGCCGCCGGGTGGACCCTGCGTAGCTCGAACTGGAAGCAGCCGAATTCCACGGCGCGGACGTGTACGACGGCCACCTCGGGGTCGGCCAGCGCCTCGCCGAGCAGTGCCTCCGCTTCCTCCCGGCCCGGCCATGCGATCAGCCGGCCGCCCAGGATCCCGCCGTCGGCGCCGTAGGCCCGCAGTACGCGGCGCGCGCCGACCCTGATCTCCGGGAAGTCGAGCGGACCACCGCACGGCTCGGGATGGATGAAGACCGGTCCCACCTCGTCGTACGGCCCGGGCCGGGCCCCGGTCTGCGCCGCCCAGCGGCGCAGCGGCGCGTAGCTCACCAGCGCGACGCGCTCGCCGGGGCGGCTTGCCGCGAGGCAGCAGCGCAGCGGGTGCCCGCCCTCCTCCCCCCTCGATCACGATCCGCGGCCGCTGCCCGGCGTCGTCCCGCACCCGCAACTGGTGCAGTACCTCCGGTGTGATGGCGCGGATCCGGTATCCGGTGATCTCCTTGGTATCCATACGCTCGATGCTCCACCGGGCAGCGCTTGGCGTGCGGCGGGAATCGGCCGTCCACCCTGGGGAAACAGCGAAGGGACGGTCATCGCTGTTCCTATACGATGTCTACAGTCCGTAGACGAAATCCTCACGCCACGTAGCGACTTGGGAGCTCCAAGCAATGGCCCGACACCTGATCACCAGCGCCCTGCCGTACATCAATGGCATCAAGCACCTGGGCAACATGGTCGGGTCCATGCTTCCCGCGGATGTGTACGCACGGTATCTGCGCCAGCGCGGTCATGACGTGCTCTACATCTGCGCCACCGACGAGCACGGCACACCGGCCGAACTCGCCGCCAAGGAAGCCGGGCTGCCGGTGGACACCTTCTGTGCGCAGCAGCACGACGCACAGAAGGCGATCTACGACGGCTTCGAGCTGTCCTTCGACTACTTCGGTCGCAGCTCCTCCGCGGAGAACCGCGACATCACCCAGCACTTCGCGCGCCGCCTGAAGGAGAACGGCTTCATCGAGGAGCGCGCGATCCGCCAGGTGTACTCGCTCGACGACGAGCGCTTCCTCCCGGACCGCTACATCGTCGGCACCTGCCCGCACTGCGGCTATGACAAGGCACGCGGCGACCAGTGCGAGAACTGCACCCGGGTGCTGGACCCGACGGACCTGATCGACGCACGCTCGGCGATCAGCGGCAGCAGCCGTCTGGAGGTCCGCGAGACCAAGCACCTGTTCCTGCTGCAGTCCAAGCTGCAGCCCGAGGTCGAGGGCTGGCTGGACAGCAACGGCAGCAAGGAGTGGCCGACGCTGGCCTCGTCGATCGCCCACAAGTGGCTGACCGAGGGCCTGCAGGACCGGGCGATCACCCGCGACCTGGAGTGGGGCGTGCCGGTACCGGCCGACTCCTGGCCGGAGTTGGCGGCCGAGGGCAAGGTCTTCTACGTCTGGTTCGACGCCCCGATCGAGTACATCGGCGCCACGAAGGAGTGGGCGGACGCCGACCCGGAGAACCGCGACTGGAAGTCGTGGTGGTACGAGGCCGACCGCACCGTCCGCTACACCGAGTTCATGGCGAAGGACAACGTCCCGTTCCACACGGTGATGTTCCCGGCCACCCAGCTCGGCACCCGTGAGCCGTGGAAGAAGGTCGACTACGTCAAGGCCTTCAACTGGCTGAACTACTACGGCGGCAAGTTCTCCACCAGCCAGCGGCGCGGTGTATTCACCGACGCGGCGCTTGAGCTGTTGCCCGCCGACTACTGGCGCTACTTCCTGATGGCGAACGCGCCGGAGTCCGACGACACCAGCTTCACCTGGGAGTTGTTCACCTCCTCCGTCAACAAGGACCTGGCCGACACGCTCGGCAACTTCGTCAACCGCGTGCTGTCCTTCTCCCGCAAGCGGTTCGGCGACGAGGTCCCGGCGGGCCGGGAGGCGGGCGAGGCGGAGGCCAAGCTCGGCGAGCAGATCGCCGAGCTGCTGGCCGAGTACGAGAGCCACTTGGAGGCGATGCAGTTCCGCAAGGCCGCGCAGGCGCTGCGCGCGCTGTGGAGCGCGGGCAACTCGTACCTGGAGGAGAAGGCCCCCTGGCTGGAGATCAAGACCAACCAGGAGGGCGCGGCGCTCACCCTGCGCACCGCGATGAACCTGATCCGCCTGTACTCGGTGATCTCCGAGCCCTTCATCCCGGCATCGGCGCGGGCCATGCGCGAGGCGTTCGACCTGCCGGGCGACGACGCGCGCTGGGTCACCGCGGACCAGGCCCGCGCCCTGGACGCGGTCCCGGCCGGAACGCCTTTCACGGTTCCTCCGGTGCTGTTCGCCAAGATCACCGAGGAGGACCTGGAGTCCTACCGTGAGCGCTTCGGCGGCTCGGAGGAGAACGCCTGAGAAAGCGCGTAGCGCGACGCGTACGCGGGCCCCGGAACCGTTGCGGTTCCGGGGCCTTGTGCCTTCGCGGCGGATGTTCTTCGGGCGGATCTTCGGGGGCGTGGGTTGCGGCGGGTTCGGGATCGCCGGTCCGGCCGCAGCCGGATCCGCCACAAGCCCAGGCGGCTAGCCGGCGAGCAATCCGCGGCCGAGCCAGTCCTTGTCGTCCTTCACGCCGGGCAGGCAGAAGAAGTAACCGCCGCCCGTCGGGGAGATGTAGTCGACCAGCGGCTCATCGATGAGCCGCGTCTGGGTGGCCTCGAACTGGCGGATGACGTCCTGCTGGTAGCAGCAGAAGACCAGGCCCATGTCGAGGTTGCCTACGTTGTCGATGCCCCGGTCGTAGTTGAAACCGCGGCGCAGGATGCGGGAGTCGTCGGACTTCGCGGTGCGCGGGTTGGCGAGCCGGATGTGCGCGTCGAGCCGGATCGCGTTGCCCTGCGGGTCCTTGGCGTAGTCCGGGATGTCGGTCTCGTCGGCGCCGTCCAGTGGCGCTCCGGTGTCCTTGCGGCGGCCGAACATCTTCTCCTGCTCGGTGAGCGAGACACGGTCCCAGAACTCAACGAGCATGCGGATGATGCGTATCACCTGGTAACTGCCGCCGACCGCCCAGGAAGGCTCGCCGCTGGAGTCGGTCACCCAGACCAGATGGTCCAACTCGCGGGGGGACTTGACATCCGGATTGGCGATGCCGTCCTTGAAGCCAAGGAGGTTGCGCTGGGCGCCGGTTGGCCGCGGGGCGCTCTGGAAACCGTCGATCTTCCACTTGATCTGCATCGCGCCACGGGTGTGCTTGGCGATGTCGCGCAGTGCGTGCAGCACCGTGTCCTGGCTGCCCGCGCAGATCTGCAGCGACAGGTCGCCATGGCACTCGGCCGGGTTCAGGTTGTCGTTGGGGAAGGTCCGCATCGGCGTCAGCCTGCGCGGCTTGGCCTTGGCCAGACCGAAGCGGTCGTCGAACAGCGAGGAGCCGACGCCGAGGGTGATGGTGAGCGCGTCGGCCGGGACGACCGGGCCCAGGATGCCGTTGTCGGACGGCGGCGCGCCCACGCCGAGGTCGACCGGGGTGCCGCCCGCCGTCAGGAAGCGCGCCCGGTCGCTGATCGTCTTCAGCAGGTCCGCCAGATCCTTGCGGTTCTGGGCGATGACGTTGAAGGAGACGAAGGTGGCGGCCGTCGGCTGCGGGGTGACGATGCCCGCCTGGTACGCACCGTGGAAGTCGACGGCGGACGCACGGCTGGTGATCGGCGCACCCTGCTCCGTGGTGCCGTCCGCGGCGGCCGAGGCCCGGCCCGAGCTGAGCGCGACGCTGCCACCGGCGAGCACGGCACCGGCCGCGCCCGCACCCAGCGCCGTCTTCATGAACGAACGGCGCCCGTGGCCCGCGGGGCAACCGCCCTGCGCGGCGGCGGTCATGGCTTCGTGATTCACAGGGCAGGACATCAGGCAGACTTCCGGATCTCGAGGAGGTCGGGGATCGGGGACAGGTCCTCAAGGAGCTGGCCGGTGGCGCCGCTGAGCGTGGCGCGGGCGGTCTGGTCGAGCTTCTCGACCGGGGTCCAGCTGTCGCCGTTGTGCTGCGCGTCCAGGAGCTTTTGAACCCGCGCGATGTCGGCGTCGACGGTGCCGAGCAGGTGCGGCGAGCGCTTGGCGATCAACGGGCGCAGTACGTCGAGGAGTTCACCGGTACCGGCGAGGTTGGCGTTGGCGGTCGCCAGGTTCGTACCGCTGCCCTCGTCGGTGTCCGAGGTCAGCTCGAACTGGAGGGTGTTCTCCAGGATCTCGTGGGTACGAAGCGGCAGGTCGGCGACGTCGAAGTCCTGGGTGGGGAAGGCCTTCTGCAACCCCTGGGCGTCCTTGACGAGTTGGTCGGCGCCGCCCTGGACGTCGGAGGCCGGGGCGCCGTGCCACAGCTGGTACTCGATCTTGTGGAAGCCGGTGAAGCCCGGGTCGTTCCCGCCCTGCGGCAGGCCGTCGGACCGCCCGTTGATCTTCTTGTCGAAGTCCTGGAACGTTCCGTAGGCCGCGCCGAGCGAGGAGTACGTCACGTGCGCGGTCAGCCAGTCCTTCCTGGCGGTGTCCAGGTCGTTGTTCTTGATGTCGTTCTGCAGGGTCTGGGTCTGGGCGACAAGAGTGGCCAGGCCCTTGTTCACATAGGACTTGTAGGCGGCGAGGGCGGGCGCCAGGTCCTCCTCGGAGACCGGGGTGACGGCGGTGACGTTGCCGCCGCCGCTGACCTGGATGGCCGCGGAGGTGGTGACCTTGCCGCCGGTCGGCACACAGCGCCAGGCGTACGAGCCGCTGCCGACGGTGGCGATCAGATCGCGGGTGGTGCCGGGCGCGAGGCCCTCGATCTCCCCGTAGACCGCGTTGCTCGACGGGTCGATGAGGTAGACCTCGGAGGTCTTGTTACCGGTGTTGTGCATCTGGAAGCTCTGGCGCCCCGGCTTGGGTGCCTTGAAGCCCTTGCCGCAGTCGGTCTCGGAGACGGCGATGGTCTGCGCCTCGTTGGGCTTGGAGCCGGACAGTGCGATGACGCCTCCGGCGACCACGACCGGAACCGCGACCACCGCGACGGGCACCACCCAGGCGGGCCGCTTGCGCGCCTGCGGCGCGGGCTCTTCGGCTTCCTGCGCCCGCGGCTGCCCCGGCTCCGGGGCACCGGCTTCGGCCTTCTCGGGCGCCGCTTCGGTGGATTCGGTCTTCTCCTGGGCCACGTCGGCGGATTCCGTCCGCTGGGACTGCGCGGCAGCGGCTTCGGCGCTGACCGCCTCGGTGGTCGCGGTCCCGGCCTGCTTGGAGTCCGCGTTGGCGGCCTCCGCCGTGACCGCCCCGGTCTTCGCGGCAGCCGCCGTCGCCTGCTGCGGCTTGGCCGCTCGCAGGCCCCGGACGAAGAGCGTCATCACGACGACGAGGTAAACGGCGTACGCACCGGTCTGCAGCCACGTCATCTGCGGGGTGAGGTTGAAGACACCCTGCAGCAGGGTGCCCCACCACGAGCTGGCGTCCACGCTCTGGCTCAGGTGGACGGCGAACGAGGTCGCGCCGGGCAGTACCCCGCCCTCCTGCAGATCGCGCAGACCGTAGCCGAGGACGCCGGAGGCGATGACGATCAGGACGATGCCGGTGTAGGTGAAGAACCTGGTGAGGTTGATCTTCAACACCCGGCGGTACAGGCCCCAGCAGAGCCCGGCCGCCAGCACCAGGCCGACCGCCGCGCCGATCATCGGGCCTGTCGACTCGCCCGCGGCTCGTGCGGTCGTCCACAGGAACAGCGCCGTCTCAAGACCCTCGCGGCCCACCGCGAGGAACGAGGTGACGACCAGCATGCCCGCGCCCATGGTGAGCGCGCTGGTGACCTTCTCGCGGATCTCGCCGGACAGGTTGCGCGCGGAGCGGCGCATCCAGAACACCATCGCGGTGACGAAGGCGACGGCAATGACGCTCAACGTGCCGCCGAAGGCCTCCTGCGAGGTGGCGGAGAGATTGGCGGCGGTGAAGGTGAGCACCGCGCCGAAGCTCATGGACAGGGCGACCGCGCCCAGTACGCCCGTCCACACCTGCGGTAGACGGGATTTCTGGTCGGCGCGCACGAGGGTGGCGACGAGGATGGAGACGATCAGACCGGCCTCAAGTCCTTCCCTGAGGCCGATCAGAAAGCTGGGAAACGAGTCGTCCCACATGGTCGGTGTCCTCCCCGGGGCCCTTCCCGGCGCTGTACGAAAATCAGGAAATCGCGCTAGTACACCCGAACGGCGACTTAGCTTAGGCGAACCTTAGTAGACGTTTCCAGAGGTTGTACGCCCCGGGTATGGGCCAGCGCACGAAAAGGCCCCGGAACCAAGGCAGTTCCGGGGCCTTTTGCGTTTTATGCGTTACTTGTCCGTTGTTGGCTTGGCCTGCGGCCTACGGAGGCTGAGATGCAGTTCACGCAGCCGGGCCTCGTCGACCTCGCTCGGGGCGCCCATCAACAGGTCCTGGGCGGTCTGGTTGAGCGGGAAGGCGATCGTCTCGCGGATGTTGGGCTCGTCGGCGAGCAGCATCACCATGCGGTCCACACCCGGAGCGATGCCACCGTGCGGCGGAGCGCCGTAGTGGAAGGCGCGCAGCATGCCGCCGAACTCCTTCTCCACCGTCTCCCGCGAGTAGCCCGCGATCTCGAACGCCTCGTACATCACGTCCGGTTCGTGGTTCCGGATCGCGCCCGAGGACAGCTCGACGCCGTTGCAGACGATGTCGTACTGCCAGGCCAGGATGGACAGCGGGTCCTTGGTCCGCAGCGCCTCAAGGCCGCCCTGCGGCATGGAGAACGGGTTGTGGCTGAACTCGATCTGGCCGGTGTCCTCGTTCCGCTCGAACATCGGGAAGTCCACGATCCAGCAGAAGCGGAAGACGTCCTCGGTGAAGTGGCCGGACCGCTTGGCGGCCTCGACGCGGACCGCTCCCATGATCTTGGAGACCTCGTCGAACTCGCCGGCGCCGAAGAAGACGGCGGTGCCGGGCTTGCCGTCGACGGCCTCGACCAGAGCCTTGGTGTCGTCCTCGGTGAGGAACTTGGCGATCGGGCCGGTGAGTTCGTTGTTCTCACCGATCCGGATCCAGGCCAGGCCCTTCGCGCCCTGCTCGACCGCGAACTCGCCCATCTGGTCGAAGAACTTGCGCGGCTGGCCCGCGGTGTCCGGCACCGCCAGGGCTCGTACGTGCTTGCCCGCGAAGGCCTTGAAGCCGGAGTCGGCGAAGACGTCGGAGACGTCGACCAGTTCGAGCTCGGCGCGCAGGTCCGGCTTGTCGGAGCCGTACTTGAGCATCGCCTCGCGGAACGGGACGCGCGGGAACGGCGAGGTGACATGGCGACCGCCGCCGAACTTCTCGAACAGGTCGGTCATCACCGTCTCGATGACGCCGAAGACGTCCTCCTGCTCGACGAAGCTCATCTCGACGTCGAGCTGGTAGAACTCGCCCGGCGAGCGGTCGGCGCGGCTGTCCTCGTCGCGGAAGCACGGCGCGATCTGGAAGTAGCGGTCGAAGCCCGCGATCATCAGCAGCTGCTTGAACTGCTGCGGGGCCTGCGGCAGCGCGTAGAACTTCCCGGGGTGGACGCGGGACGGGACCAGGAAGTCGCGAGCGCCCTCGGGGGAGGTCGCGGACAGGATCGGGGTCGCCATCTCGGTGAAGCCGAGGGCGGTCATCTCCTTGCGGAGGAAGGCGATGACCTGGGAGCGCAGCATGATGTTGCGGTGCATCCGCTGGCGGCGCAGGTCGAGGAAGCGGTTGGTGAGCCGCGCCTCCTCGTTGGCGTTGTCCTCGGGGAAGACCGGGAACGGCAGCGGGTCGGCGGCGCCGAGCACCTCCACCTCGGTGACCTCGACCTCGATCTCACCGGTCGGCAACTCGGGGTTGACGTTCTCCGTGCCACGGGCCAGCACCCGGCCGTCGACACGGAGCACGGACTCCTTGGTCTGCCGGTCCAGCGCCTCGTACGCCGGGGTGCCCGGACGGGCGACTAGCTGCACCAGGCCGTAGTGATCCCGCAGATCGACGAAGAGGATGCCGCCCAGATCGCGCCGGTTGTGCAGCCAACCGGACAGGCGCACCTCTTTGTCGACGTCAGCGGCGCGAAGCTCGCCGCAGGTGTGGGACCGGTACCGATGCATCGTCCATCCAAGTCTGGGGTTCGGGGTCAGCCCCCGGGAAAAACACAGCAGGCTCCCCAAAGGGTACCGTGACGCCCCGCGTCAACTCTTGGCATATACACGCCCAGCCGCCTCCCGTGGGCCCGGATCAAGATCGGAGGGCTGCGACCCCCGACCCCAACCACGCCGGAGGCAGTCCCGCACCCGCGGGGGCTCGGGGGCGAAGCCCCGCCAGGGCCTGGGGCGCAGCCACCAAATGAAGGTCCGGGGCCCGGCCCCCGTACGCCTGAACCGCGCCGGAGGCTGGACATTTCACTACAGTAGGGACGATGCGAACGGATGGCGCCACCCAGCCGCTCCGGGCCGAGGACGTGCTGTCCGTCGTCGGTACCGGCCTGTGGCGTTGGGACAACAGTTCAGGAACCGTCACCCTGGACGACGCCGCTGTCGAGTTGCTCGGGCTGCCGCCCGGCAGCCGCACCGTCCACGCGGCCGTGGTGCGGGCCTGTCTGGATCCCGAGGACTACATCGACCTGAACGCCGCCGTCTCGCTCGGCCTCGCCGAGAACGCCGTCGCGGACGCCCGGGTGCGGGTCGTCGCGGACGACGGCACCGTGCTGCGCAGGCTGCACACCCGGCTGCACTCGGTACCGGACGCCGGCGGCGAGTCGTCCACGGTGCTGGGCACGCTGTTCGAACTGCCCGAGCGCGGCCGACCCTCGCAGGTCTCGGGCGCCGGACGGCGCTCCCGCGAGGCGTTTCTGCTGGACGCCGGGCGCGCGCTGGCCGAGGCGAACAGCACCGCCGAGGTGCTGCGGGTCGCCGCCTCGCTGTCGATGCCGGGCTTCTCGCCGGACGGCCTGGCGGTCTTCGCCGTCGAGGGCGACCGGCTGATGATCATCGGGCACCACGGACACCGGCAGGGCCATGAGCGCCCCTTTCTGGAGATGCCGCTGGAGACCGACTACCCGGCCGCCGTGGTGACCCGTACCGGTCGGCCCGTCTATCTGCCCTCGCCGGAGTCGTACCGTGACCGCTTCCCGGCCATCTGGCCGCTGGTCGAACCGCTGAACCGGTCCTCCTGGGCGTTCCTGCCACTGGTCGTCGCGGGCCGGACCATCGGCGCCTGGCTGGCCGCGTTCCGCGAGCCGGTGGGCTTCACCCCGGACGAGCGCTCGGTGCTGACCACGGTGGCGCGCATGCTCGCCCAGGCGCTGTCACGGGCCCACCTCCAGGAGTCCGAGCGGGCGCTCTCCGACGGCCTGCAGCGCACCATGCTGCCCACCCACAAGCGGGAGATCGCCGGGATGACGCTGGCCGCGCGGTACGTGCCGACCGGCGGTGGCCTGCAGGTCGGCGGTGACTGGTACGACGTGATCGACCTGCCGTCCGGCCGCACCGCGCTGGTGATCGGCGACGTCCAGGGTCATGACGTACGCGCCGCCGGGCTGATGGGACAACTGCGCATCGCCCTGCGGGCGTACGCGTCGGAGGGGCACCGTCCGGACGCGGTGCTGTCCCGGGCCTCCCGGTTCTTCGCCGGGCTCTGCGCGGGAGACGCGGACGGGGACGACGATCCGTACGGCGCCGGATGGCGCTTCGCGACCTGCCTGTATCTGGAAGTCGACCCGGCGACCGGCCTCATCGACGTCGCCCGGGCCGGCCACCCGGACCCGGCGATCCGGCTGGGCGACGGCACGACGATCGTCCGGCACACCCCCGGCGGCCTGCCGCTCGGCATCGACCCGGACGCCGACTACCCCACCACCAGCCTCGCCCTCGACCCCGGCGAGGTGCTGCTGGTCTGCACCGACGGGCTGATCGAGACCGGGGGCCATGACCTCGACAGCGGCTGGCAGCGGTTGACCGACGTGCTGTACAAGGTCCAGGCCGACGATCTGGAGGCGCTCGCGGACGCCCTGGTGGCGGCCGTCCACGGCCCGCCGTCCCACCACACGACCGGTCCGCTGGCCGACCGGCGGGAGGACGACATGGCCCTGCTGCTGCTCCGCAGAGGCGCGGCCGAAGAAGGCCTCGCCCACCCGCCGCGCCGGACCGTGCTGACCGTCGCCCAGGACGCACCGCAGCAGATCAGGAGTGCCCGGCACGAGGTGCGGACGGTACTGCACGACTGGAAGGAACCGGAGCAGGTGGACGCGGCCGTGCTCATGGTCTCCGAAATGCTGACCAACGTCCTGGTGCACACCGAGGGCGACGCGCTGCTGTCGGCGGAGGTGCTGGGCCGTCCGGGCTCCCGGCGGCTGCGCATCGAGGTCGCCGACCCCAGCGACAACATGCCGCACCGCCGGACGCCGGGCGAAATGGCCTCGTCGGGGCGGGGGTTGCTGTTGATGGGCAAGTTGGCCGACGCGTGGGGGGTTTCGCCGCGCGGGCAGGGGAAGTCGATCTGGTTCGAGCTGTACGAGGCAGACGGGTCTGCCTCTGGGTGAGGCGTTGCGCCTGCTGGCGCTTGTGGCCTGGCGCCGCCCGCGTGGTCGCGGTTCGCCGTGGAGCGGTGGCTTCTCCCACCCCACCCCCCGGCCCGGAATTGGTGGGCGGGTTTACCCCCCCCCCCCCCGCCCCACGGCGGGGGGGGGGGGGGAGCGAACCGGCCGGGGGGTGGCGGGCTCCCGCCCACCCCCTCCGCCCGGGAGTCCTCCTACGGCGGGGCCAGGATCCCCGGGAATGTGATACACGAACGGGCGGTGTGGGA